>NZ_LT732540.1:1361411-1738911 GCF_900155635.1 Olsenella urininfantis | reverse complement strand
CGAACTCTCCGTTCAAAAGCGACGCGGGGTCTCCCCCGCGGTCCCCGTTGACATGAGTGGTCGTCCGAAGCCCGGATCCCGCTGATCTGGATTCGCTTGGTCGAATTGACGTGTTCTCGAAAATTCGAACATCGCTTATCTGCTGTCTTTCGTCGATCTTTCGATCGCAGTATCCGGTTCTCAAGGTTCGCCTGCGCCCGGGGCCGTCCGGCCCGTCGCGGCGCGGGAAACAACTATACGCGCCCGGGCGGCGGGCGGGCGCGGGGATCCGCGCCTCCACCATCTCGACACAACCGGGGGCGAGGAGAGCCTATTCCCAGGAGCCCCCTTCCCCACGAGCGAAGGAGCAGGCGGCATCTAGCAGGAGATTCTGCTTCTTGGAGCTGCCCGACTCGGCATAGGCTCTCACGAGAGACTGCGTCCGCGAGGGTCTCACCATGAGCCACGAGTCATCTGGGAACTGGAGTCGCATGCCATCCGCATGCGAGGTGGCGCAGGGCCTCTCGCCTGCAATGATCTGGGGGTTCAGGCCAGGAAGCAAGTTTCTGAAGGTCTGGATGCGAGCGGCATCGAGCCTGACGTCCCTGCGGGCGTAATACATCTTGCCGACATGCGACTCTAGTTCCGCCACCCTGTCTCGCAGCGGCACCTTGCCTGAGGAGAGTAGCTCCACCATATAGAGCGCTTCCAGGAGGGCATCTCGCTCGAAAAGCCAGTCGGGAATGCAGCAGCCTCCGTACTCCTCGCATGCCACAAGCACGTCACCCCCAAGGACCTCGTCGTGCAGGCGGCGAAAGCCAACGGGGACGCCCATGTAGTCGAGACCCAGACGCTCTGCCTGGCGATGGATGCGCGCCGAGCTTGCCAGCGTTGCTACGACGCGCCCGCTCATGCCATGAGCCCTGGCCAGGTGCTCCGTGATGAGGCAGATGCAGCTCGCAGATGATATGAGCTGGCCCTCATGATCTATAAAGCCCGCCCTGGCGCCATCTCCGTCCAAAACTATCCCTAGGTCAGCGGAGCTCTCCCTCACCTGGCGCTCGCACTCGTCCACCCAGGGTTCCGTTGTTTTCGGATGCAGCCCACCAAAGCCCTCACCGTGTTCGCCATGTATTTCCAATACCTCGCAGCCACCTTGCCTGAGAAGGCCGCAGAGGAGTCCCTGGGTCGGACCGAACATGGGATCCACCACAACCCTTGTGCCACCGAACGGTTTCGCATCCAGGGCAAAGCGCCTTGCGAGGGCATGCAGGTACTCGCTTGTGAGCTCGGTTTCCTTGATTGCCTCCTGCCCGAGTATTGGGGACTCGGAGGGAATGGCTCGCTCGACGTCAGAGGCGAATTCCTCGCTCACCGTACCCCCGTCCGCACCCCTCACCAGCAGGCCACCGTATTCGGCAGGGTTGTCGGAGCCCGTGATCATTACGGCGCCGGCGCAGTCTCTGCTTTGAGCCACTGACCAGGAGAGGGCGGAGATAGGGCAGGCAGAGGACGACAAGGACGCCCTCAGGCCATGGGCCGCGAGGACCGTCGCTGCCGTGCGAGCGTACTCGCGCGAACGCAGGCGCAGGTCGTAGCCAACGAGGAATTGGGCTGATGCGTCCGTTTTGGCCCATCGAGAAGCGAGGGCGTCAGCCACACGGCAAACGCCCTCGGCATCAAAGCCATCATCGAAACGAGCGCGCCAGCCATTCACCCCAAAGTGAATGATGCGCATGTCTGCCTACTTCAGCTGCTTGAGAGCCTGCTCGCCCAGAGCTTCGAGGAAGGCGGGGCGAACCTCTGGGTCACGAAGGGCGAGACGCGCGTTGGTGGCAGCCCAAGCGGCAGGGGTGCCAGTGTCGCAGCCCTCGTCGGGATCGACCACCAGGGCATACATATCCTCCTCATCGAGGAGGCGCTGCATTGCATCTGTGAGCTGTATCTCCCCGCCCGCACCTACGCCCTGCGTCTGGAGAAGCTCCATGATGCGCGGAGTAAGCAGGTAGCGACCGACTATGAAGAGGTGGCTCGGGGCGTCTTCGACCGCGGGCTTCTCGACAAGCCCCGTGACCTTCCAGACGGCACCCTCGTCCTCGTCAGAGGAGAGCCTGGAGCCATCGAAGGACCCGACGCACTCGCCGGCAATGATGCCATAGCGGCTGACCTGGTCTGCCGGCACGGGAGCGACGGCGATGACCGATGCGCCACCGTACCTCTCGGAGACCTCCTTCATACGCACGCACATCGCGCGGTCAGGAACGAAGTAGTCGCCAAGGAGAACGAGGAACGGCTCGTCTTGCGTGACGGGCTTGGCACAGAGAACCGCGTGACCCAGCCCGCGGGGGTCATCCTGATAGACGAATGACACCGGCAGGGAGCCTGCCTCGCGCACGGCATCAGCCTCCTGCTGCTTGCCACGACGGCGCAGGGTGTCCTCAAAGCCGCCATCCACCTTGAAGTAGGACTCGATCTGCGGCTTCTCGCGCGAGTTGACGATGACGACCTCGTCCACACCGGAAGGTTCGAGCGCCTCCTCGACCACATACTGGATAACCGGCTTGTTGATGACCGGCAGGAGCTCCTTTGGCGTGCTCTTGGTGGCAGGGAGGAAGCGGGTTCCAAGCCCCGCGGCTGGAATGACTGCCTTCATGAGTCGTGTCCTTTCTCCGCGTGAAGCATGGTGCGATACAGCCAGCATATGAGGATAGCCCCGGCAAGGGACTGCGCCCGTCACGCATCCGCAAGCGGACTCATGACGGGCGCAGGGAGGAGGCTACTCCTCGACCGTGATGCCTTGCCCCTCTAGGTACGTGAGCCACCTGTTCTGGGTGTCATAGGAAAGCGCGTGCTCCATGAGGCATGCCTCGGAATCTGCGGTCTCCGGCTCGACGCCGAGGTCACGCACGAGGAAGGACCGCAGCATGCGGTGGCAGCGCCAGACGTGGGCGGCATACTTCTTGCCCTCCTCGGTGAGGGTGACGCGCCCATAGCGCGTCTGCTCAACGTAGCCCGCCTCCTTGAGCGTGGCCAGCGCCTTGTTGACGCTGGCCTTAGAGACATCAAGCTGGTCTGCCACATCAACCGAGCGAATGCCCTCGCCCAAATCGCTCTGCATGGTGATGCGATAGATGGCCTCGAGGTAGTCCTCGTTGGCCATGGTCAGGTTGCGCTCTGCGGTCTCGGCCGTCTTGGGCATCCCATCCTCCATTTCGTCGGCTTCACTAGCCCTATTGATACCCATTTTCCTAGAGTGGGCGACACGGGGTTCAGATATCCAAGTAGTCTTCCTGGGGAAGCTCGATACGCCGCGCGTGGGCGCCAAGGGAGGACAGCTTCTCGACGAAGCCCTCATAGCCACGGTCGATGTGATGGATGTCCGAAATGGTAGTGATTCCGTCTGCGACAAGGCCCGCCATGACGAGGGCGGCGCCTCCACGCAGGTCGGGTGACTTCACCTCAGCGCCCGAGAAGCCCTTGACGCCGTGGACTATGGCGTGATGCCCCTCGATGCGGATGCTGGCGCCCATGCGCTGCAGCTCGCTGGCGAACATGAAGCGGTTCTCGAAGACGTTCTCCGTGATGACGCAGGAGGAGTCGCCACGTGCAAGCAGGCACATGGTCTGGGCCTGCATGTCGGTGGGGAAGCCCGGGAACGGGAGCGTCTGTATGTCAACGGAGCGAATCGGATCCTCGCGATACACGGTGCACTCGTGCGGGCCACGCACGACCCTCATCCCCATGAGCTCGTACTTCTTCAGGACGAGGCCAAGGTGGGCGGGCTCGAACCCCTTGACGGTGACAGGCTCGCCACAAAGCCCCGCCATGGCTATGAAGGTGCCCGCCTCGATGCGGTCACCCACTACTCGGTGGTTGGTTGGATGAAGCTCCTCGACACCCTCGATCTCTATGACGGGAGAGCCGGCGCCACGGATCTTTGCGCCCATCTCGTTGAGTAGGTTGGCGAGGTCCACGATCTCTGGCTCACGGGCCGCGTTGTCAATGGTGGTGGTTCCCTTTGCGCGGACGGACGCCATCATCAGGTTCTCCGTTGCGCCAACGCTTGCGAAGTCCAGGGTGACGGTTGAGCCGACAAGCCCGCCCGATGTGCTGGCATGGATGCTTCCGTGGTCAACCTCGAAGCTGACGCCCAGCGCCTCAAGCCCGAGGATGTGCATGTCTATCTTGCGGGCGCCAATGTTGCAGCCGCCTGGCATGGCAACGACCGCCCTGCCAAAACGGGCCAGCAGCGGCCCCAGGACAGCGGTGGACGCACGCATTTGCGCGACAAGGTGATAAGGGGTCTCCCACCTGTCGACGCAAGAGGTGTCTATCTCGAGCTCGTGCTCCCCCTTGACCTCGATCTTCGCGCCCAGGAACTTCAGTACCTTGCCCATGACATGAACGTCGGAAATGTTAGGGACGTTGGTGAGCGTCGTGACGCCTGGCGCGACCAGCGTTGCCGCCATAAGCTTAAGGGCCGAGTTCTTCGCCCCCTCGACCGTAACCTCGCCTGAGATGGGGTATCCGCCCTCGACCCTTATGCCTTCCAAATTTTCCTCCCGCCGCGTCGCTACGCGCTCGCCTCCTCGGGAGGCAGCTGCTTCAGGAGCAGATTACACCACTTGATCTTGTTGTCGTAGTACGCCCGCCTGTGATCGTCCTCAGGGAGCGCATCGCGAGACTCGATCGCGGCGTCACGCGTGGCCCGCACCTCGTCACCCTCGATGTCATCGCTTCGGCGCGCGTGGTCGGCGAGGACTATCACGCCCTCGTCGTTTATCTCGGCATACCCACCAGAGATGACCACGCGAACCGTCTCTCCGCCATCCTCGGGACGCTGGTGCAGCCTGACAATCCCGTCACCAAGGGCGCAGATCTCGGACGCATGGCCAGGCCATACGCCAAGCTCGCCACTGGGCGTGACGAGGACGAGGCTCGCGACGGGCCCCTGGAAGAGGAGTCTGTCGGGGCGCACGAACTGACAGTTGAGCTCTGCCATCGTTCTTCCCTACTCGTCTGCCTGGGCGGCAGCCTGCATCTTCTTGGCACGGGCTTGGACATCCTCGATGCCGCCCGCGTAGCGGAAGGCCTGCTCGGGAATCTCGTCGCACTTGCCGTCAATGATGGCCGCAAAGGAGCGGACGGTGTCCTCCACCGTGCAGTACGCGCCAGGGTTGCCGGTGAACTTCTCGGCAACGTGAAAGTTCTGGGAGAGGAACTGCTGGATCTTGCGAGCACGCGCCACCGTGAGCTGCTGTTCCTCCGAGAGCTCGTCCATGCCCAGGATCGCGATGATGTCCTGGAGGTCGGAGTACTCCTGCAGGGTCTCCTGAACCGCCATGGCCACGCGATAGTGCTCCTCTCCCACGATGGAGGGGTCGAGTGCCGACGACGAGCTTGCCAGCGGGTCAACCGCAGGGTAGATGCCCAGCTCGGTAATGGAGCGGGACAGGACCGTCGTGGCATCCAGGTGGGTGAAGGTAGTGGCGGGGGCAGGGTCGGTGAGGTCGTCTGCGGGAACGTAGACGGCCTGGACCGAAGTGATGGAGCCCTCCTTGGTGGACGTGATTCGCTCCTGGAGATCGCCCATCTCGGTGGCCAGCGTGGGCTGGTAGCCAACTGCCGAGGGCATGCGGCCAAGAAGGGCCGAGACCTCGGAGCCCGCCTGGGAGAAGCGGAAGATGTTGTCGATGAAGAGCAGGACGTCCTGGCCTTGGTCGCGGAAGTACTCGGCCGTGGTGAGGCCGGCCAGGCCAACGCGCAGGCGCGCTCCTGGCGGCTCGTTCATCTGCCCATAGACCAGGCAGGTCTTGTTGATGACGCCAGACTCGGTCATCTCGAGGTAGAGGTCGGTTCCCTCGCGGGTGCGCTCGCCAACGCCCGTGAAGACGGAGGTGCCACCGTGCTCCTGGGCAAGGTTGTTGATGAGCTCCTGGATGAGGACCGTCTTGCCTACGCCGGCTCCGCCGAAGAGGCCCGTCTTGCCGCCACGAACGTAGGGCTCAAGCAGGTCGATGGCCTTGATGCCCGTCTCGAAGATCTCTGTCTGGGTCGTCAGCTCGTCGAAGGCAGGAGCCGGGTGGTGGATGGGGTAGTACTGCACGTCGCCAGGAACCTCTCCCCCGTCAACAGGCTGCCCCATGACGTTCCAGACGCGGCCGAGGGTCGACTGGCCCACCGGCATCATCATGGGACGACCGGTGTCCTTCACGCGAATGCCGCGCTGCAGGCCGTCGGTCGAGGACATTGCGACCGTGCGCACAATGCCGCCAGGAAGCTGTGACTCAACCTCGAGGATGGTGCTGACGTGCCCGACGGGCGTGTCAGCCTCCACGGTGAGCGACGTGTAGATGTTGGGGAGCTGGCCTTCGAACTTCACGTCGACAACGGGTCCGACGACTCGAACGATGACGCCCTCTCCGACACTCTGGTTCAGATGCTTCAGCGTCGCCTCTTCAAGAAGCGAGCGCGTCTGCGAAGTCTCGTCTGCCATTGCTAGATGTCCTCCAATGCGGAAGCTCCGCCGATGATCTCGTTCAGCTCGGTGGTTATGCTGGCCTGGCGCTCACGGTTGAACGTCCTGCTGAGCGAGCCGAGCACCTCCTTGGCGTTGTCGGTCGCAGACTGCATTGCGCGCCTGCGCGCTCCGTGCTCAGCCGCCGCCGAGTCAAGCAGAGCATGGAAGATAACGGTCCTGAAGTATGCCGGCATGAGATAGCCCAGCACCTCCCTGGCCGAAGGCTCGAACTCGTACTCCGAGCAGAGCTCGCCCTGGATCTCCGAAACCGCCGCCTGGGCGCGGGGGTTGTTCGGCATCAGCAGCTTCTCCTTCACGATGGGAAGAAGCTGCTCGCTCACCTGCTCCTGGTCGACCCTGTTCTTGGCATGCCAGTACTTCAGCACGACACGGTCGATCTTGCCAGACGTGTAGCCATCCGTGACATAGGATGCTATGCGGTTGGCCTGGTCGTGATTGGGTTCGGAAGAGATGCCCACGAACGACATGACGGGCTCGATGTTGCGGTAGGTGAAGTACTCGGTAGGCTTGCGGCCGCAGGTGATGACCGACGAGGAGATGCCCCTCGAGGCAAGCTCGGCCATCTCGTGCTCGGCAGCCCTCTGCTGGAGGATGTTGAAGCCACCAGCAAGGCCCCTGTCGGAGGCGATGACGATGAAGAGCACGTGCCGCTCGCTCTCATGGACGTTGAGGAGCGGCTGGGACTGATCAAAGCCCGCAAGGGCGACGTTCGCCAGCATGTTGGTGATGGCGTCCTTATAGGGAGCGGCTGCCTCCGACCGCGCAAGCGCCTTCTGGATACGCGCGGTGGAGATCATCTCCATGGTGCGCGTAATCTGCATGGTGCTGCGAATCGAGCTCATGCGCCTCGATATCTCGCGAAGGTTCGCCATCTCGTGCTACCTCCGAGCCTTCGCGTCGCCGTCAATGGAGACCTGGTCGTCGGAGACCTCGGTGTCCTCTGCCTTGAGTTCCACGTCCGCCAGGGAGACGGCGTTGGGATGGGCCTTGAGGAACTCCTCCTTGAAGTGGGCGATGTGCTGCTTCAGCCGCTCGCTCATGTCCTCGTCGATCTTGGACTTGAGCAGGCTCAGACGCAGCTGGGGATGCCTGTCGGCCATGTAGGCCGCAAGCTCGTTGCGGAACAGCGGCACGTTGGCGAGGTCGATGTCGTCAAGGAAGTTCTCCTTACCGGCAAAGATCACCAGAACCTGGTCGCAGACGTCCAGGGCCGAGAAGCGAGACTGCTTCAGGAGCTCCATCATGTGCGCACCATGGTTGAGCTGATACTGCGTTGCGGCATCAAGGTCGGAGCCGAACTGCGCGAACGCCTGCTTCTCGCGATAGGAGGCAAGGTCCAGGCGCAGCGTTCCCGCGACCTGCTTCATGGACTTGATCTGCGCGGCGCCACCGACGCGAGACACCGATATGCCCACGTCAACAGCAGGGCGCTGGCCCTGGAAGAAGAGGTTGGACTGCAGGTAGATCTGGCCATCGGTGATCGAGATCACGTTGGTGGGAATGTACGCGGAGACATCGCCCTCCTGCGTCTCGATGATGGGCAGTGCCGTGAGCGAGCCGCCGCCATTCGCGTCGGAGAGCTTGCAGGCACGCTCGAGGAGACGGGAGTGCAGGTAGAAGATGTCGCCAGGGTACGCCTCACGTCCAGGCGGGCGATGCAGCGTGAGCGACATCTGTCGATACGCCACGGCCTGCTTGGAGAGGTCGTCGTAGATGACGAGGACATGGCCGCCCGGATGCTCTGCGTCAGCGGGGTTACCGTTTGCGTCGTTGTACATGAAGTACTCGCCGATGGCCGCCCCGGCCATCGGCGCGATGTACTGCAGCGGCGCAGACTCTGCGGCAGTGGCCGAAACGATGACCGTCTTGTCCAGAACGCCATGCTTGTCCAGCGTCTCCCTGATGGCGGCAACCGTGGAGGCCTTCTGCCCGATGGCCACGTAGATGCAGACCATGTCGGTCTCGCGCTGGTTGATGATGGCGTCGATGGCAATGGCGGTCTTGCCCGTCTTGCGGTCGCCGATGATGAGCTCGCGCTGCCCGCGGCCGATGGGCACCATCGCGTCAATGGCCACGAGGCCCGTCTGAACAGGCTCGCACACCGGCTGGCGCTCCATGATGCCAGGGGCCTTGAACTCGATGGGACGACGATGCGTGGTGGGAATCGCGCCCAGGCCGTCAATGGGCTGGCCCAGGGGGTTCACGACGCGACCAAGCATCGCGTGACCCACGGGGATGTCCATGACGCGACCCGTGGTGCGGCACTCGTCACCCTCCTTGATGGAGTCAACGTCACCAAAGAGAACTGCGCCGACCTCGGAGTTGTCGAGGTTCTGAGCAAGACCGAAGACGCTCTTGCCCGTGGCGGAGGAGGTGAACTGGAGAAGCTCGCCGGCCATGGCCGTCTTCAGGCCCGAGACGTGGGCGATGCCGTCGCCCACGCCCGTGGTGACCGATGCCTCCTGCTGGTCTATCGTCGCATTGATCTTGGCAAGCTGCGAGCGCAGCGTGCTCATGATCTCTGCGGAGCTGATGGTCTCTGACATTAGGCTTCACTTCCGACGTAGGTCGATGCGAGCGTCTTGCGAATGTCGGCGAGCTGCGCACGAACCGAGGCATCGAAACGCTTGCCGCGAACCTCGAGGATGATTCCCCCAAGGATGTCCGGCTCGATCCTCTCGACAAGGTAGACGGGCCTCTGGATGTCGCCCTCGACCTTGCTGCGCACCTTGTTCCGCAGCTCGTCGTCCATGGGAACGGCAGTGGTCACCGTGATAGAAACGGTCTCGTCCTCGGAATCAAGGATCTCCTTGTACTTCCTTGCCACACCGTCGATCAGGTCGAGGTCACCTGCCTCGAGCATGGCGCTCAGGGTCTCGAGAACCTCCAGCGAGAACTTCCGCGAGTGCTGCCACTGCACAAGGTCCGCGTTGGCCCTGCCTTCGGAGCGCCCCGCCTCGATAAGAGCGCGGGCATACGCCTCCGTCTTGCGGTTTGCCTCGAAGCTATTGGACATTGGTGGCACCCACCTCGGCGAGATACCTCTCGGCCAGCTTGCGCTGCTCTCCCTCGCCCAGGTCGTTGCCGATGATCTTGCCGGCAATCTCGACGGCGAGGTCGACCACTGAGCCGGAGAGCTCGATCATGGCCTTGTGGCGCTCGCTGTCAACGACACCGTGCGCCTTTGCCAGGACCTCGGCCGCGTCCTTCTGGGCCTTGTCGAGGATGCGAACGCGCTCCTCCTCAGCCTCGCGCCTGGCGTTGGAGACAATCTGCTCCGCCTCGCGATTGGCATCGCTGACGAGGCTGGCACTCCTGCGGGCCTCCTCGGCGGCGGTCAGCTTGGACTGCTCCGCGGCCTCGAGGTCACCACGAATCTTGTTCTCGCGGTCCGTCAGTGCCTTGAGGACAACGGGCCAGGCGAACTTGGCGAATATGAACCAGATTGCTGCGAAGGCGATGCAGGCTGGGATGAACTCCGCCATGTGCGGTATCAGCAGAGCTATTCCACCGCCCGCCTCGTTGGCGAGGGCAGGAACCGGCACTAGGAAGGCCACTGCCCCCGCGATGCCGCCGACTGACGCTCGGCGGACAAGCTGTATTGCGTTGCTGTTCATGAGCACTCCCTCATGTTTGCTCAGTCGACGACCATACGTCCCACACGGGCCTCGCGCCACTGCTTGGCCCGCGCACATGACTACATGATGGCGACAACGAAGCCAATCAGGCAGAGGGACTCGATGAAGGCCGCGGCAAGGATGAACACGGTGAAGAGACGGCCCTGCACCTCAGGCTGACGAGCCATGGAGCTCGCGGCGGCGCGGGCGGTAAGTGCGATGCTTATGGTTGCGCCGATGACACAGAGTGCGTAACCGAAGATTTTGAGATCCAAGACTTCCTCCTTCTTCCGCTCTCGCCAGCCTTCTGGCGAGTCGCATGCGTTTCTACCCTATGCAATGCGGGCTAGACCCGCAGATTGCCGAAATTAGTGATCCGCTTCCGCAAGCTGAACATACACGGCCGAAAGGAGCGCGAACACATAGGCCTGAATGAAGGCGACCATGAGCTCGACCGCATAGATTAGCACTAGCAGAACCATCCAAAGAATCGACATACTGGCGACTCCCAGGGTCTGCGCGGTGATGCTGGCGAAGAGCGGCTCGACGAAGATCGTGCACATGAGAGCGAAGACTCCCATGACCATGTGGCCCGCGAACATGTTGCAGAACAGACGGACCGAAAGGGTGACAAGCCTGAGGAATGTGGAGAACACCTCGATGGCCCAGACCACGATGTTGATGGGGAACATTACGCCCTTGGGCGCCAGGCTCTTGATGTAGCCCCAGCCACCGCGAACCTTGACTCCCACCATCACGAAGTAGAAGAACGACATCGCGGCGATCCCCGCCGTCATGCCCGTGGAGCCCGAACCTGGCTTCCAGGTGGGCAGCATTCCCACCAGGTTGCAGAGCAGAACCATGAGGAAGAGCGTTGCCAGGAAGGGAAAGTGGCTCTTCCAGGTATCACCCAAGGTTCCACGGCAGACGTCATTGCGAATGAAGTCGACCAGGCTCTCCACGCCATTCACGAAGGGGCCGTGGGGAACATGGTCTTCGCTGGAGCAGCGCTTCTTGAAGGCCATGACGAGAGCGACGAGCAGCCCACCGGCAATGAGATACCACACGAGGTAGGGCGTGATTCCCACCGTGTCCACATTGCCAACCACGGCCCGGGTGTAGAAGCCATCAATGAGCTCACCCATCGACTCAGAGACAGTCTCGAAAGCAGTAGACAGGGCGTCCACTATTCTTCCTTCCCCTCTGGATGAATCGATTCGGCCGCGAATCGACATCCCCGAATGGCCTCGACAGACCAAAACGCGATGAATGCTACTGCCAACGACGCGCCGAAGATGAGAATCCATCCTTTTGCCAAAATACGAACAACCACAAGCACAAGTGAGAGAACCACAAACGAAGCGAACAGGCTAGCCGCTGCAAGTCCCATCAGATCGTTTCGTCCCTCATGCAAAACCCTCTTGCAAAGGTACGACGTTGGGACGCAGCCGAGGAGCCCACACAATGCTCCCAGGAGAACAATCAGTGCCATCACCATTCACCCACTCTAATCATGCATCCATGTCAGAGATTTAGTACCAATCATTAGGCAAGCGGTATACTTTGTGCGTGAATGGTAGTTCATAAGCGCAGATACTGGAATTAAATCAAAAATCAAGCTCTTCCCATATCAGGCATTCATGCACAAGTCAGAAACGTGCCTGGAAGGTTAGGTGACAAGAGAGACGCTAGGGGATGAAGAGGACCGGTGTCATACCTCGGTATGGCACCGGTCCCTTACGCACGACCTACAGCACCTGTTTACTCAGCGAGCGGGGAGTAAATGTCGTAGCCGTCGATCTTCTGGCGGGCGATGTCGCCCTCCTTCATGATGAGCTCCATGTTCTCGACCGTGAGATCGTGGATGTTGTTGGCGACATCGCCGTTGAGGACGATGAGGTCAGCGAGCTTGCCGGCCTCGAGGGAGCCGAACTCGTCCTCCTTGTGGACCATCATGGCGCCGTTGATCGTTGCGGCCTTGATGGTGTCCATGATGGAGATGCCGGCCTTGTCGACGAAGTCATACATCTCGTCGATGGTGACGTAACCGTAAGGCGTGGCGTTGGCGAAGCAGTCAGAACCAGTGGTGATGATGACGCCCATCTCGTTGGCCTTGCGGAGGTTGGCGTAGGTGCGCTGCAGCTCCTTCTCGGTGACCGTGTCGCCCTCGTACTGATCGAGGACGGGGGAGTACTCGGGAGGATAGGTTGCGTACCAGATGGGCAGGAAGCCGATGGTCGGGGTGAAGAAGGTGCCCTGCTCGGCCATGAGGTCCATGGTCTTCTCGTCAAGCTCGAAGCCGTGGATCATCTGCTCGCAGCCGAAGCGCACGGAGTCGTAGGCAGCGGAGACGGAGTTGTAGGAGTGCGACCACAGAGGAATGCCGGTCTCCTTGCACTCCTCGGCGACAGCCTTAATCTCCTCGGTGCTCATGAGCTGCTTGCGGCCGGAGTCCCAGCGCCAGATGCCGCCGCCCGTGGCCCAAATCTTGATGGCGTCGGGGTTCTCGCGCAGGCGCAGACGGATGGCGTGACGCAGAGCCCAGGGGCCATCCACCTGGTCGCCCCAGGGGTGGCTGTTCTTGGAGATCTCGGGGGGCAGGTGGTGGGAGTCACCGTGACCGGCGGTGCGGCAGAAGCCGAGGCCGGTGGCGAAGATGCGGGGGCCACGGAACTCGCCCATGTTGACGAGGTCACGGATGGCGATGCCGTTGCGGCCGATCTCGCAGACGGTGGTGAGACCGTGCATCAGGCACTGGTAGGACTGCTTGACAGCCTCAGCCTGCTTCTGGGCGACGGACTCGATGACCCAGTCGTTGTCGTCGTCGGTGAGGTTGCCGGAGAAGTGCAGGTGCGTGTCGATCAGGCCAGGCATGATGGTCTTGCCGGTGATGTCGCGAACCTCGTAGCCCTCGGGAATCTCGGTGCGGGGGCCGGCGTAGGTGATCTTCGTGTCGTCAACGAGCACGAGAGAGTCCAGGACCGGAGCGGCACCAGTGCCGTCAACGAGCTTGCCACCTGCGAATGCGTACTTGCCCATATCACTTTCCTCCAATTCCAAAATCTACCGTTACGAACTTGCTTGCCTTGCTCACCCTCTTGCGGGGGTGTTGGTGCTGATGTTCAAGCTTCTCTGCGAGAAACGCCGCGCCCCTACGCCTTGGCCCTCGCGCCGCCGCAGGCGAAGAAGATCGCGAAGCCGATGGCGATCCAGGCCAGGGTGATGGTCCACTCGATCATGTTGAGGGAGGCGGGGCTGAAGGGCAGGACCATGAGGCCGATGATGATCAGGCCGGCGAGGATGGCGGCGCCGATGCCGGCCACGCCGCCGTTGACCTCGTAGGGCCTGGGCAGGTCGGGCTCGGTCTTGCGGAGCCTGAGGCAGGCCAGGGCGGCCATGGTGCAGGCGAAGATGAAGCCGAGGGAGGCGACGTTGGTCAGGGGGACCAGCATGTTGCGGCCCAGGAAGGGGCCGACGAGCGTCAGGGCGCCGAGGACGACGTTGGCGGTCTTGGGGGCGCCGGAGACGGGGTCGATCTCGGCGAAGACCTCGGGGAGCATCCTCTTGCGGCCGAGGGCCAGCATCAGGCGGGTCGAGGCGCCGAAGAACGCGTTCATGGGGCCGAGGGGGCCGAGCGTGGCGATGACGAGCATCGCGATGTAGAAGAACAGGTTGATGCGCTCGAGGACCGCCAGGGCGGGGACGGCGGGTACGACGAACTCGTGCCAGTCGATGATGGAGCCGAAGGCGTAGATGCAGACCAGGTAGAAGCCGCCGGACGCGAGGAGCGCGAGCGCCGGGATGATGCCGAACTTCTTCCAGTCGAGGTCCTCGGAGGCCTCCTCGGCCTGCTGGGGGATGGTGTCGAAGCCGGCGTAGAAGAACGGGGTCATGACGAGGACCGCCATGATGCCGCCCACGAGGCTGGTCGCCTTGGTGTCGCCCGCGGCGGTGTCGAACACCTGGGAGAAGACGGGCAGGGCGTTGCTGGGCGAGCCGGTCATGAAGGAGATGACCATGGCGAGCACCATGCCCGTGAGGAGGGCCTTGGTGAGGAAGCTGGAGAGCTTCGCGGCTGCGCCGGCGCCCTTGAAGTTCAGGAAGATGACCAGCACGGCGGCGCACAGGGCGATGGCCGTGGGCCACAGGTAGACGTCCGCGCCGAGGATGGTGTAGAGCTTGACCGAGGTGAGCCAGTTCAGGACGGGGAACTTGGCGAAGCGGTCGGTGAGCAGGGTCGAGATCGCGATGGCCTCCCAGGGGCAGAGGGGCGCGTTGCCCAGCAGGAGCATCCAGCCGGTCAGGAAGCCGAGCTGGCGGCCGTAGGTGCGGTCGACGTACTCGATGATGCCGCCCGAGATGGGGATGGCCGCGGTGAGCTCGCCGAACACCATGCCGATGGGGACCAGGAACACCGCGCCGAGGGCGAAGGCGATCATGGCGGGGAAGGGACCCCCGCCCATCACCATCCAGTTGCCCACGAGGAGCACCCACCCGGTGCCGATGATGGCGCCGAAGCCGATGGTGAAGAAGTTGAAGAGCGTCAGCTCCTTCTTCATCCCGCCGGCGTCAGCGGCCGTGTCTTTGTCTGACATGAACCCCCTCCATTTCCATTTGAACCTATAGATGTGTCACCCGAAGCAGAGAAGCTTTTCCGGATGAGCACAGCATAGGAAACCGCATCGTTTTCTGTCATTTCCTGCGCCACAAGCGCGAGCACGCAAACGACCATCGGATGCAAAGCAACGACAATCGGTTTTGAACAAATTGTGTACGCTGCTGGTTCAAGGCCCGTTTTAGTTGATCTACCAGTTGCGGAAGGCTCATCGCGACCCTACTCCACATGTCCTATCCTCATCTGAGGGCAACGACAGGCGGTTCAGGCGCAGACCACAGGAGACGTGATGACCGAGAACGAACAGCCGCGCGAGGAGGAGCCCGCGAGGGGGATGAGGAAGAACCTCTCGCTGTGGAACTTCTTCACCATCGGCTTCGGCGCCATCATCGGCACCGGATGGGTGCTCCTCGTGGGAGACTGGATGGTGATGGGCGGCGGGCCAATTCCCGCCATGATCGCCTTCCTCATAGCCACGGCGCTCCTTGTTCCCATCGGGTCGGTGTTCGGCGAGCTCACTGCCGCCATCCCCATCTCCGGCGGGATCGTGGAGTACGTGGACCGCAGCTTTGGCCCCATCCCCTCCTATATAACTGGCTGGCTCCTGACGCTCAGCAACAGCATCATCTGCCCCTGGGAGGCCATTGCCATATCCGCGCTGCTCGCAGACCGCTTTTCCAAGCTCCCCCTCCTGGGGTGGCTCACCTCGGTCAAGCTCTACACCATCCTCGGCGCGGACGTGTACCTGTGGCCCACCCTGATCTCGCTCGCCGCCTCCGGACTGGTGGTGTACCTCAACTTCCGCGGGGCGGTGCTCGCCGCCCGGCTGTCGAGCCTGCTCACCAAGGCGCTCCTGGCAGGCATGGTGCTCTCGATGGGCATCTCGTTCCTGCATGGCTCCCCCAGCAACGCGATGCCCGTCTTCTCGCAGGTGTCGGACACCGCCTCGGGATCAACCGACGCCTCAAGCCTCATGGAGGGCATCGTGGCGGTGCTGATCATGACCCCGTTCTTCTACGCCGGCTTCGACACCATCCCCCAGCAGGCCGAGGAGGCATCGGAGGGGCTCAACTGGAGCAAGTTCGGTAAGATCATCCCGTTGGCCCTCATCGCCTCGGGCGGCTTCTACACCGTGTGCATCTACTCGTTTGGCACCATCCTGCCCTGGCATGAGTTCGTGGGCCCGTCCATGCCGGCGCTCACGGCCCTCGAGGGCATCAACTTCTTCCTGTACGTGACGATCCTGGCCATTGCGACCCTGGGAACCCTGGGGCCCATGAACGCCTTCTTCGGCGCCTCGACCCGTCTCATCCTTGCCATGGCGCGCAAGGAGCAGCTGCCGCTACAGCTTGCGCAGATCGACGAGGAGATAGGCGCGCCGCGCGTGGCATGCGTGGTCATGGCCACCTTCACCCTCATGGGGCCGTTCCTGGGTCGCAACATACTGGTTCCGCTCACCAACGTCTCCGCGCGCGCCATCGTTGTCGCCTCGACGGTGCTGGCATACTCATGCCTGCGCCTGCGCAGGACGGAGCCTGACCTCCCCAGACCCTACCGCGTGCCCGGCGGGCGGTTCGCCATCTTCTGCGCCTGCATGGCGGGGACCATCTCCACCGCAGTCATGCTCCTTCCCTCAAGCCCCCTGGGCATGAGCGGGTCCGAGTGGGCGATTGTCGCCGCCTGGATGGTGTTCGGCCTCCTCATTCGCAGGTTGACCACGGTCTTCCAGGCGCACCAAACGAGAGAGGAGGGCCTGTCGCAGTAGCGATCAGACCCTCCCGAACCTCAATGTGGCCTGCACCCACGTGCTACGCGATGCCCAAGGTCTCCTTGAGCTGGGCGGTGCGCCTGCGCGAGACAGGAATGGTTCGCGCCTCATGCGCGAGAGTGAGCTCCATGAGGCCCTGACCCAGCGCCCGCACGCCGTGCACCTTGCCTATGTTGACGATGAAGCTCTTGTGCACGCGCATGAAGCCCTCGTTCGCAAGCCGCTCCTCGAGAGAGGCCATGGAGGACTTCGCGAGATAGGAGGCATCCTGGGTATGGATGTCCGCGTAGTCCCCCCGTGCCTCCACATAGCTGATATCACGGGCGAGGATGAACACCTTGTTCCCGTCGCGCTCGGCGGGAATGCGCAGATCGCGTCCCGTTCCGCGCTGGTCGCGCTGCTTGATGGCGTTCTCCACCTTTGCCAGCGCCCTCTCGAGGCGCGAGCTCTCGACGGGCTTCAGGACGTAGTCCACAGCGTCAAGGTCAAAGGCCTGTACGGCGTGCTCCGAATAGGCCGTCACGAACACCAGGACCGGCGGCGTCTGGAGGTTCTTCAGGAACTCGGCAAGGCGCATGCCGTTCGAGCCGGGCATGGAGATGTCCAGAAACACCACGTCCACGCCGCCAGCCATGATCTGCTCGACGGCACGAGTCACGCCACCGGCCTCGAGCACCTCCCCCACCCTGCTGTCCTGGGCAAGAAGATAGTGAAGCTCCGCCCTGATGGGCGGCTCGTCGTCTACCACCAGCACCTTCCAAGCACTCATCCTCGCACTCCTCTCCCGTTGTGCGCGAAGCATGTCCGCACGTCATCTCGCTGCGCCAGAAACGGCCGCAGCCATCGCAGTTCTTCCCCTTGGGCCTACGCCACGGCAGCGGGCACCTCCTCCGGGGCATGGGGGCGACCCACGAGCACGAAGCGCACCCTCGTGCCCACACCCTCTGTGGATTCGACCTCGATGCCGGAGCTGCTGGCATAGAAGAGCTTTACCCTGGCAAGCACGTTGCAGAGCGCCAGGCCGCAGCCCTTCCTGTGCTCGAGCTCCTGCTCCTGCTCCTGCCTGCGGTTGGTGTCAAAGAGGGTCGCCCTGATCTCCTCGGACATGCCGATGCCATCGTCCTCGACCGTGATCTCCAGCCCCCGCCCGGTGATCTTGCTCGTCACCACGATGTGCAGCGGCTCGTCCTCGCGCATGCCATGTTTGATGCAATTCTCCAGGATGGGCTGGATGATGAAGGGCGGGACGAGAAGCTCGCGGGTGTTCGAGTCGATCACGCTACTCACCCCGAGGCGATCGGCGCCGTAGCGCGCCTGCATGAGGCTGATGTAGCGCCCGCCCTGGTCGAGCTCCTGGCTCACGCTCACAAGCGCGCCAGAGTCGCCCAAGGTCTGGCGATAGTAGTTGGAGAAGTCTATGAGCAGCGATCGGGCGCGCTCTGGGTCCGTTCGCACGATTGACACGATGGTTCCGATGGTGTTGAAGAGGAAGTGAGGGTCGACCTGGGACTGCAGGGCACTCAGCTCGATGCGGGCGGAGCGCTTCGACTGCTGCTCGAGCTCATAGGAGACGAGCTGCGAGGAGAGCAGCTCCCCGAATCCCGTGGAGAGCGCGATCTGACGCTGGTCTATCTGGTTGGAGCGCGTGTAGTAGAGCTCGATGGTCCCCACGACGCGCTCGTGCACGGACAGGGGCACAACGATGCCCGCCCGCAGGGGGAAGGGGTCCGAGGCGGGCGGGTCGTCTCGATGGAAGATGTTTGCCGACGCGCTCTTGACCGCCTCCAGCGTCGCCTCGCTCACGGAGCTTCCCAGGGGGTAGTGATCCGCGTTCTTGCCGGCGCTGGCAAGCATTTGGACGCCATCCGTGATGCAGATGGCCGAGGCGAAGGTCTCGGGGAGGATGGTCTCGCAAATGCCCTTGGCCATCTCGGGCGCGAGCCCATGCTGCGCGTAGGCAAGGAGGTGGGAAGCGATCTGCAGGGTGCGGTCGGTTGCGGTGAGCGTGAGGTCGTCCGGCATGACCAGAACGTAGGCATAGAAGAAGCAGAGCAGGACGATGGCGGAGATGATGACGACCGCCGGGGTTGGGTCCGGCTCCGAGACGAAGAACTCCACCAGCAGCATGATCAAGATGACGGAGCAGACCACCAGACCCCCGCTGGCCCAACGGCGCATGATGTGGGCCCAGCGCGTGCGGTTGTTATGGCTGAAGCCCAAGATGACGGTCATGGCGCCCCCTCCCAGAAGACGGTAGCCCCGGCGGCATGTCAATACAACCAATTAAGTATATGTTGACCACCTACGTCACGAGCCGTTCCGCCGCTCGCCGAAGACCAAGCGGCAGGAGGGGCCCTGTCTTGCCGCTTGGGACGAGAAGGGGCTGCGGCACGTGGCCGCGGCCCCAGAGGCAGCGAGTCTGTTGCGTTTTCCAGGGCCTACTTGGTGCCGTAGATACGGTCTCCCGCGTCACCCAGGCCGGGAAGGATGTAGGCGGTCTCGTTGAGCTGGCGGTCGAGCGCGCAGGTGTAGAGCCGGACCTCCGGGTCGAAGTCCAGGACCGCCTTGACGCCCTCGGGGGCGCTGACCAGGGTGAGGGCGCGCACG
Source organism: Olsenella urininfantis (assembly GCF_900155635.1). Lineage (GTDB taxonomy): Bacteria > Actinomycetota > Coriobacteriia > Coriobacteriales > Atopobiaceae > Olsenella_G > Olsenella_G urininfantis. The sequence goes on along the minus strand of NZ_LT732540.1, from coordinate 1,719,784 downwards.
TCCTTTACGCCCGCCTCGCGCAGGAACTGGATGGCCGCGGTGAGGGAGCCGCCCGTTGCTAGCATGGGATCGACGATGAGGCAGGTGCGGTTCTCGATGTCCTGGGGGAACTTGCAGTAGTACTGGTGGGGCTCGTGCGTCTCGGGGTCACGATACATCCCGACATGGCCGACGCGGGCGGAGGGGACCAGGGAGAGGATGCCGTCGACCATGCCAAGGCCCGCTCGCAGGATGGGGATGATAGCGACCTTCTTTCCTGCGAGGCGCTTGCAGACGGTCTTCTCGAGGGGGGTCTCCACCTCTACGTCCTCGAGCGGGAAGTCCCTCATCGCCTCATAGCCCTCGAAGATGGCCAGCTCGCTGACCAGCTCGCGGAACTGCTTGGTGGACGTCTGCTGGTCGCGCAGGATGTGCAGCTTGTGCTGGACAAGCGGGTGGTCGATTATCGTAAGGCGGCTCTCGTCGAAGTCCATGGCGCGTTCCTTTCCCTCAGCTGGGCAAGCGTTGCTTGGCAAGGTTGGGCCTTGCCCTCTTTCTGGCAGATTCTACCGCAGGGCCCCACCGTCCCAGCATGGGAGGCAGGCAGCGGAAGGCTAGAGCCCGGTCCCCACGCCGGCAAAGCCCGGGTCGTCCTCGCGCATGATCTTCTCTACGCGGCCAGCGTGACGTCCACCGGCAAACTCGGTGGTGAGGAAGTTGTCAACGATCTTCTTGTTGACCTCGAGGCTGACGAAGCGCCCTGAGATGCAGAGCACGTTGCCGTTGTTGTGCTCGCGGAAGAGCTCGGCGAACTCGGGGGTCTGGATGACGGCGGCACGAATGCCGGCGACCTTGTCCGCGGTGATGGCCATGCCGATGCCCGTGCCACAGATCAGGATGCCGCGCTCGGCCTTGCCGGATGCCACGAGACGAGCGACCTTGTCGGCGTAGTCGGGGTAGTCGCAGCGCTCGGCAGAGTCCGGCCCCATGTCCCTCACCTCATGGCCAAGGGACTCGAGGTAAGAGACCATGGCCGGCTTTTGGTCGAAACCCGCGTGGTCGGATGCGATGGCGATCCTCATGCAAAGTCCTCTCTCATCTGAACATGCCTTGGAATCAGGCCCATGCCTGACGTGACGAGGCCAGTGTAGCGCGAAGCCGGACCTGCGGGGAACGCGGCCGGACGACATGAACCGGGCCGAGGGAATGATCCCTCGGCCCGGCGCTCAAGGCTCTTCGATGCGGGAAGGCGGAGACGCCCGCCCACGGGAACGTCCTACAGGGCGTCCTTGATGACGATCTCGCCTTCCTTCATGATGACGTCCATGTTGTCGGGGGTCAGGTCATGGATGTTCTCGACGATGTCACCCTTGACCACGAGGATGTCGGCGGACTTGCCGGCCTCGAGGGAGCCGAACTCGTCCTCGTGGTTGAGCATCTTGGCGCCATTGAGCGTGGCCGCCTTGATGGCCTCGAGCACGGGGATGCCCGCCTTCTCCACGAAGGCGAAGATCTCGTCGATGGTGACCCAGCCGTAGGGCGTGACGAAGGAGAACGAGTCGGAGCCGATGGTGAGGGCGACGCCCAGCTCGTTGGCGCGACGCAGGTTGGCGTAGGTGCGGTTAAGGCCCTTCTCCACCACGGTGTCTCCCTCGAACTTGTCAAGCTCGGGAGTCCACTCGGGAGGATAGGTGGAGTACCAGGTGGGCAGGAAGCCGATGGTCGGGGTGAAGAAGGTGCCCTGCTCGGCCATGAGGTTCATGGTCCTGTCGTCAAGCTCGAAGCCGTGGATCAGCTGGGTGCAGCCGAAGCGCACGCAGTCATACGCGGCGTCGAAGTTGTTGTAGGAGTGCGCCCACAGGGGGATGTTGACCATCTTGCATTCGTCTGCGATCGCCTTGATCTCCTCCGTGCAGAAGAGCTGCAGGCGGTCGGAGTCCCAGCGCCAGATGCCGCCGCCCGTGGCCCAGATCTTGATGCCGTCGGGGTTCTCCCTCAGACGCATGCGAATGGCCTTGCGCAGCTCCCACGGACCGTCCGCCTGGTAACCCCAGGGGTGGGAGTCCTTCGAGATCTGCAGGGGGAGGTGGTGGGAGTCACCGTGGCCGGCAACGCGGCAGAAGCCCAGGCCTGCGGCGAAGATGCGCGGGCCCTTCATGACGCCCATGTTGACCAGGTCGCGGATGGCGATGCCGTTGCGGCCGATCTCGCAGACGGTGGTGAGGCCATGGCTGAGGGCGTCATAGGACTGCTTGACGGCGCAGGCCTGCTTCTGGGCCACGGACTCGATGACCCAGTCGTTGTCGTTGTCGGTCAGGTTGCCCGAGAAGTGAATGTGGGTGTCGATCAGGCCGGGCATGACGCTGTGACCCGTGGCGTCAATCACCTCGTAGCCCTCTGGGACCTCAGTGGCGGGGCCCGCATAGGTTATCTTCTTGTCCTCCACGAGAACCAGGGAGTTCTCTACCGGGGCGGCGCCGGTGCCGTCAACGAGCTTTCCGTTCTTGATTGCATACTTGCTCATAGTGAAACCTCCAACTGATCTGTGCCATTTCCGACCCGCGGGCCATGCCAACGGATGTGCAGGCCCTTGGTTGCAAGCCTCCAGGGCAGCCTCTTCGTCCTCCCTCCCGCCTCGACGGATGCCAGCCGAGAGCTCCCTCCCGGCAGCAATTTGTTTGCCTCGGCTAATTTTTTCCTGCCCAGATGCACATACGGAGAGAAATGGCAAGGGGCCGCCGCGAGCGGACATCTTTAGCCCGCAGATGGACTGCGAGGGTGCTGCGAGGCATGTGTGTTGTGCGTGGGCGCCATTCCCTTTTCGCATCTTGCGAAAGGCCGCGACCGGCAAGAGAAGACCCCTCCCGAAAGCCTCTCGGGAGGGGTCCAAGGACGCGCCACGAAATGGCGTCGAGCGGCTATTGCCGGCCCGGCCAGTCGGTGAGGCACGCGTCGAGCCTCTCAACGACTTGGTCGCGGTCCATATGGCGCCCGATGAAGCAGAGCTGGGTCATGCGGTCCCCATACACGCGGTCCCAGATGGCCCGCAGCTCGGGCATGTCCTCAAGCATCCCCTGGTAGGTTTCCTCGGGCAGGGCATGGGCAAAGAGGCCGTTCTCGTAAACCTGCACCTGCTTTCCCGCCTGCTCGAACACATAGCCCATGTCCGGGTCGCTGTTCAGCCACACCTTCCCCTTGACCCGAATGATGCTTTCGGGCCACGAGCGGACGAAGTCCCCGAAGGCGTCGGCATCGAAGGGCGCCCGGCGCTCGTACACGAAGGTCGAGATCTCGTACTCCAGAACCTCTGGGTCCTCGTGCTCCTCGGGATGCTCCATCGCATCGGCCCACACGGCAGACCGATACGCCTTGTCGAAGTCGAAGCGGCCGGTGTTCACGAGCTCGTCCATGGGAACCTCTCCGTGGACGGCCTCCACGATGACCGCGTCCCTCTGAAGTCCCCTGACGATGGCCTTGAGCTCTCTCAGCTGGTCGGGAGTCACCAGGTCGCACTTGTTGAGGATGAGCGTGGAACAGAATTCTATCTGCTGTATGAGGAGGTTCTCGATGTCGTCCTCGTCGATGTCGGACGCAAGGAGGTCCTTGCCACCAGAGAACTCGTCCCACATGCGGGCGCAGTCGACCACCGCGACGATGTTGTCCAGCTCGAGATGCGCATGCTGCGAGGCATGTTGGCTCTGGTTGCAGAAGGCCGAGATGGTGTAGGTGATGGGGATGGGCTCGCAGATGCCCGACGCCTCGATGATGATGTAGTCGAAGTCCCCCGAGTCAGCCAGGTCTCCCAGCTGCAGGTTGAGGTCGTTCGAGAGGGTGCAGCACAGACAGCCGTTCGTGAGTGGTATCACCTCGTCGCCATCTGCGAGCCCTCCATCCTTGATGAGGCTTGCGTCCACGTTTATCTCGCCAATGTCGTTCACGATGACCGCCGCGCGCACGCCATTCGTGTTGGTGAGGATGTGGTTGACGATCGTGGTCTTGCCCGCACCAAGGTATCCGGTGAGCAAGACGATCTTTACCTGGCTTTCTTCAGCCATGGCTACTCCTTGTCTGCCGATGATGTCCGTTCCCTGCCACATGCGCCACCGGACGCATGTGGTTTCCCCCTCTTTCCGCGCGACGCCCCTGCGTCAGGCGGGGTGCCGCCCTCCTTCATCCCCATGGCGCAGTCCACGAAGACCCTGGCCGCATGGGAGAGCGTCCTGTTGCGCGGATAGACCATGTACATTGATCGGAAGGCCGGGGGGTCCAGCCTTCTGACGTCTATGTCGAAGCGCTGGTCGGTCAGGGCGAGGCTTGGCAGCAGCGATATGCCGAAGCCCGCCTCGACAAGGGCGAGTATGCACGTGACATCGGAGGAGATGCATCGGATGACGGTGTTGGTGAGCTTCTTCTGAAGAAGGGGGGCCGTCTCGGTGTCCACGACGAAGCGCTCGTTGACTATCCCCTGGAGCATGACCCTCTCCCCGACGGAGGAGAAGTGCCCTCGCGGGCCAACCACAAGCATCTCGTCCCGCTCGAACAGCCTGGACACGAACCGCTCCGAGCTGGGCTGGCCGGGAATGAAGGCCACGTCCACGCCCCCGCATTCGACGAGGCGCTCCGCATCCTCGTAGGTGCACACGACGATGCGGATCTCGACGCCCTCGTGTCCGGCGGCGAAGAGGGACAGGGCCCTCGGAAGGCGATGCGTCACTATGCTCGCCGGAGCGGCGATGCTCAGGACCCCGGACTCGACTCCCTTCAGGCTGTCCACATGGCCACCCAGATGCGCGTAGCTGTCACAGAGGTCGCGGATGTCGGGAAGGAGGTCTTGTCCCTCCGCCGTCAGGGTGACCTTTCCACCCCTGCGCTCGAGCAGCTTCACGCCCCACTTCTCCTCGAGCCCCTGCACCATGCGGCTCACGGACGACTGGCTGCAGCCCAGCATGCCCGCCGCATTCGTGAAGTTACCCATGTCAACCGTCGCGATCAGGGCCTGCAGCTTTCGAATGTTAGGTGCCATGAGACAACCTTCCGTGTCACGTCTGACGCCGCGCCCCTACGCCTTGGCCCTCGCGCCGCCGCAGGCGAAGAAGATCGCGAAGCCGATGGCGATCCAGGCCAGGGTGATGGTCCACTCGATCATGTTGAGGGAGGCGGGGCTGAAGGGCAGGACCATGAGGCCGATGATGATCAGGCCGGCGAGGATGGCGGCGCCGATGCCGGCCACGCCGCCGTTGACCTCGTAGGGCCTGGGCAGGTCGGGCTCGGTCTTGCGGAGCCTGAGGCAGGCCAGGGCGGCCATGGTGCAGGCGAAGATGAAGCCGAGGGAGGCGACGTTGGTCAGGGGGACCAGCATGTTGCGGCCCAGGAAGGGGCCGACGAGCGTCAGGGCGCCGAGGACGACGTTGGCGGTCTTGGGGGCGCCGGAGACGGGGTCGATCTCGGCGAAGACCTCGGGGAGCATCCTCTTGCGGCCGAGGGCCAGCATCAGGCGGGTCGAGGCGCCGAAGAACGCGTTCATGGGGCCGAGGGGGCCGAGCGTGGCGATGACGAGCATCGCGATGTAGAAGAACAGGTTGATGCGCTCGAGGACCGCCAGGGCGGGGACGGCGGGTACGACGAACTCGTGCCAGTCGATGATGGAGCCGAAGGCGTAGATGCAGACCAGGTAGAAGCCGCCGGACGCGAGGAGCGCGAGCGCCGGGATGATGCCGAACTTCTTCCAGTCGAGGTCCTCGGAGGCCTCCTCGGCCTGCTGGGGGATGGTGTCGAAGCCGGCGTAGAAGAACGGGGTCATGACGAGGACCGCCATGATGCCGCCCACGAGGCTGGTCGCCTTGGTGTCGCCCGCGGCGGTGTCGAACACCTGGGAGAAGACGGGCAGGGCGTTGCTGGGCGAGCCGGTCATGAAGGAGATGACCATGGCGAGCACCATGCCCGTGAGGAGGGCCTTGGTGAGGAAGCTGGAGAGCTTCGCGGCTGCGCCGGCGCCCTTGAAGTTCAGGAAGATGACCAGCACGGCGGCGCACAGGGCGATGGCCGTGGGCCACAGGTAGACGTCCGCGCCGAGGATGGTGTAGAGCTTGACCGAGGTGAGCCAGTTCAGGACGGGGAACTTGGCGAAGCGGTCGGTGAGCAGGGTCGAGATCGCGATGGCCTCCCAGGGGCAGAGGGGCGCGTTGCCCAGCAGGAGCATCCAGCCGGTCAGGAAGCCGAGCTGGCGGCCGTAGGTGCGGTCGACGTACTCGATGATGCCGCCCGAGATGGGGATGGCCGCGGTGAGCTCGCCGAACACCATGCCGATGGGGACCAGGAACACCGCGCCGAGGGCGAAGGCGATCATGGCGGGGAAGGGACCCCCGCCCATCACCATCCAGTTGCCCACGAGGAGCACCCACCCGGTGCCGATGATGGCGCCGAAGCCGATGGTGAAGAAGTTGAAGAGCGTCAGCTCCTTCTTCATCCCGCCGGCGTCAGCGGCCGTGTCTTTGTCTGACATTGATTCTCCCTTCCGCAGAGGATATTGACCAATGCAGCATAGCCTCAGCGGCGGAGCGTCCGCTCACGGCCAAGGCGTGAAAGCCTCCGCGCGCGGACGTCTATTCTCCGCGAGCGGAAATCTGACCTCCAATTATCAGAAAAAAAGTTACCTTAGGCTATCTTTTTTCGGGCGATTCCGCGCTCCCTATGCGACAGTTGAACACGTGCTATGCGCTTTTGCCATACCGAAGCGTTGGAGAATCGATGCCGAGGGGACCAGGGATCCCGAGGGGACCAGGGGTCGTCGCTCGCAAATCCGAAGGGCCTTCCCCCTACGACTGGGCGTGACGTGCCAGCTGCAGGACCTCGGAGGCCGGTATGGCTCCCTCGCGCAGGACGCGCGGAGCCTCTCCCGTGCAATCCACTATGGTCGAGGCGATGGCTATGGGGGCGGGGCCACCGTCGAGGATGAGGTCGGCCATCTCGACGAGGCGCTCCTCCACCGCAGACCCGCTGGTGGCAGAGGGGGCCCCATGCGTGTTGGCGCTCGTGGTGGCAAGCGGGATGCCCAGCTCGCGGACGATCTCTCGCACGAGGTTGGAATCGGGGCAGCGCAGGGCGATGGTGCCTAGCCCTCCGTCCTTCCCCTCAAGCACGTACTCCTCCCCCACCAGCCTGCTTGCTCGCACGACGAGGGTAAGGGCACCCGGCCAGAAGCGTCTCGCAAGCTCATGGGCCCAGACGGGAACGTCCTCGCCGAAGACGTCCAGGGCGATGGGGTCCGCCACGAGCCATGGGAGCGTCTGGCTCCGCTCGCGTCTCTTGATCTGGAAGATGCGCTCGTGGCCGGGGTTGCGCGGCATGGCGGCACAGCCTATTCCATAGACGGAGTCCGTGGGCATGACCAGCACGCCACCGTCCAGAAGCAGCCTGGCGCAGGTCTTGACCAGCTGGCGGCCGGGGCTGTCCTGGTCAACCGCCATCAGCTTGCTGGGCCTTGCCATGATGCCTCCCTCCTCCAGGGAGCCCTCGCGCACCGCCACGAGGACGCGCGGCCTGCGGGTCAGGTCCTGGCGCACCTCCACCAGGCTCCAGCCGCCCTGCGCGCGGCAGAGCTCGGCGGCCACGCTCACGTTGGTCTCAAAAAGCTCGCAGCAGAGCAGGCCCCCGGGACGCAGGGCACGAGGGGCCAGCTCCAGCAGGCGGCGGAAGACGTCCAGGCCGTCGACCCCCCCGTCCAGCGCAAGCGCCGGCTCCCAGGAGGTGACCTCGCTGGGAAGGACGGGCACGACCTCCGAGGGGATGTAGGGAGGATTGGAGACAAGCACGTCGAAGCAGCCCATGAGCCGATCGTCCACGCCAGAGGCGAGGTCGCACTCAACGATCTCCAGCTCGAAGGCAAGGTTGAGCGCGTCCCGATTCCGCGTCGCAAGAGAGACGGCCGCAGGCGAGACGTCCGTTGCCACCACCTGGGTGCCGGGCCTCTCGGAGGCGATGGAGCAGGAGATGCAGCCCGTGCCGCATCCCACCTCGAGCACCAGGCCGGCATGCCCGGCCGCCTGGGCACGATCGACGCCCTCCAGGGCCACGTCAACCAGCACCTCGGTCTCTGGGCGCGGAATCAGGACGTCCCTCTCGCAGCGAAGGACGATGTGGCGAAACGCCATCTCTCCGGTGACGTACTGGAGGGGCTCGCCACCCGCGCGCCTGAGCACCGCATCGTGCATGCGCGACCGCTCGTCCGCGCTCAGCGGCCTGTCGAAGCCAGTGTAGACCTCAACGCGAGAGAGTCCCAGCACATCAGCGACGAGCCACTCCGCCGAGAGGCGGGGGTGCTCGTCGCCCTTGCGCCTAAGGTACCCGCTGGTCCAGCTGAGGACCTCCCCCACGGTCCAAGTCTTATCCTGGGCAGAAGGCACCTCTTCCCCCTTACACTGCCTGGGCGAGCTTCTCTGCGCGCTCTGCGGCGGCAAGCGCCTCGATGACCGAAGGAAGGGTGTCTCCCAGAAGAACGCCGTTGTAGGTGCCGTTGAAGCCGATGCGATGATCGGTCACGCGATCCTGCGGCTGGTTGTAGGTGCGGATCTTCTCGGAGCGGTTGCCGTGACCGATCTGGGCGAGGCGCGAGGCCCCCTGCTCGGCCTGCTGCCTCTCGAGCTCCACCTCGTACAGGCGGGCACGCAGCATCTGCATGCACACCTCCCGGTTCTGGATCTGCGAGCGCTGGTCCTGTGACTGCACCACCGTGTTCGTGGGCAGGTGCGTAATGCGCACCGCGGAATAGGTGGTATTGACGCACTGCCCACCGGGGCCCGAGGCGCAGTAGGTGTCTATGCGCAGGTCCTCCTGGGCAATCTGGATGTCGATCTCGTCCGCCTCGGGCAGCACCGCGACGGTTGCCGTCGAGGTCTGGATGCGGCCCTGGCTCTCGGTCTTGGGGACGCGCTGCACGCGATGGACGCCGCTCTCGTACTTCATGACGGAATAGACCTTGTCGCCCAGGACCTTGAACTCTATGGTCTTGAAGCCGCCCGCCTCGGAGGGGCTCGACGAGAGGACCTCGATCTTCCACTTGCGGGAGGAGGCGAAGCGCTCGTACATGTTGAAGAGGTCTCCGGCGAAGATGCCGGCCTCGTCTCCGCCAACGCCGGCGCGAATCTCGACGATGGTGTCCTTCTCGTCGTTGGGGTCGCCCGGGATGAGCATGATCTTGATCTCGTCCTCAAGGCCGGGGAGCTTGGCCTCGTTGGAGGAGATGTCCTCCTGGAGCATGGCCTTCTCGTCGGCGTCGGAGGTCTCGTGCTGCATCTCCTTGGCGACCTCTATGTCATCGAGCGCCTGGACGTACTCGCGGGCCTTGGCCACGAGGGGCGCCTGGCTTGCGTGCTCCTTGGCGATGCGCGCGTACTCCTTTGGGTCCCCCACCACCGCGGGGTCAACCATCCTTGCCTCTAGCTCCTCGTAGGCAGCGATGAGCTTCTCAAGCTTGTCTCGCATGGTCCTTCTCCTTGCGCCGTTCACGCGGATTCACCCACGCGAAATATCATTCAACTCTCAGAGGATACCACCCTGGAGCTGCTTTCTTTCATCTGAGGCACGGGGACGGCCGTCTTACATGCCCCACACAAGAAGNGGGGCCGGCCTTCTGACATCCCCCCCACAAGAGGGGGCCCGCCGATCGCTCGACGGGCCCCCAGGCCGTACGTGAACGTGCTCTTGCGGCTACTCTGCGTCAGCGGCGGCCTCGACGGTTGCCTCGGCGGTCTCGGCCTCGGCAGCGGCCTGCTCGGCCTGCTTTGCGGCCTCAGCGGCAGCCTTCTTCTCGTACTCGGCGGCGCGCTTGGCCTTCTCTGCGGCCTTTGCCTCGGCGGCGGCCTTCTTGGCAGCGGCGGCCTCGGCAGCCTTCTGCGCCTTGGCCTCCTTGGCGGCCTGGGCCTTGGCGAGCTGGGCAGCGGCGGCACCACCAAACTTGTCGGAGAAGCGCTGGACGCGGCCACCGGTGTCGACAAGCTTCTGGGTGCCGGTGTAGAAGGGGTGGCACTTGTCGCACAGATCGACGGTCATCTCGCTCTTCGTGGAGCGGGTGACCCAGGTGTTGCCACAGGTGCAGCGGACGGTGCAGTCAACGTACTCTGGATGGATGCCTTGCTTCATTTCAGGACTCCTTTTCTTGGCCTGGTTTCCGACCAGGCGAGGATGTCTTGGAGGATACCAAGACAAATGAACTTTGGAAGTATACCAAAGCGATCCGTCTCTGTCGTGGAGAGGAGGCACCCATACAAGGCGCATACATTGGGCGGGCAGGACGCTAGACTTGTCCTGATGGCACCCCACCCTGAGGAGGAATCGTGCTGCTTACGGTTGACGTGGGAAACACCCAGACCACGCTTGGGCTCTTTGACGAGAGGGGACAGCTCGCGCGCCAGTGGCGCATGGCGAGCGATCGCACCGACACCGCGGACGAGCTGCACGAGAGGCTCTTCGGCTACTTCCTGATGCTGGGCCTCAGGCTGGAGGACGTGACGGACGCCGCCGTGGCGAGCGTGGTGCCCATCCTGACCCAGGAGTGGCAGTACCTCCTCACCAACCTCCTGCGCGCCCAGGACGTGCTGATTGTTGACGCGAGGCGCGACTGTGGCATCGCCGTTGACATGCCGGACCCCACGCAGGTGGGCGCGGACCGCATCGCAAACGCCATAGCGGCGAAGGGCTCCTACGGGGCCCCCGTGATCGTGGTGGACTTTGGCACGGCAACCAACATCGACGTGGTTGACCGCTCGGGGCGCTTTCGCGGCGGAGCCATCATGCCGGGCCTGCTCCTCTCGGCGGGAGCACTGTTCTCGCGTGCGGCGAAGCTCTCGAGCGTTCCCCTTACCTGCCCGGAGCACGCCCTTGGCAGCAGCACGGAGGAGGCCGTCCAGTCCGGCATTGTGATTGGGGCGGCGGCCCAGGTGGAGGGACTTGTGGCGCGCATAAAGGCTGAGCTGGGCGAGCCAGACGCGACGGTGGTGGGGACGGGAGGGCTGTCCCGGGAGATAGCCAAGGCGACGGACCTCTTCGACGCGCTTGACCCAGACCTCACCATCAGGGGCATCTACCAGATCTGGGAGCACCGGGCGAAGAAGCGCGCCGCGCGCGAGGGGGCGCAGCGACAGGGCTCAGGGAACGCAGTCTAGAGGACGGCCTCGAGGGTCGCCTGCTCGGGCGCGACCTCGAACAGGGAGCCGTCCGCACGACGCAGGGTCGCACGGCCCCAGGCGTCAACACCCGCAAGCTCCCCCTGGTCAAAGGGCTTTCCGTTGGGATAGCAGGCCTGCACCTGATGGCCCATGAGCACGCAGGCGTCAAAGTAGTCCGAGAGGACCGCGGCGAGCGGGCCCGCGGCGCTCCGCCCCGAGGCGACGGCACGCTCCCAGAGCCCCACGCGCGCGAGGACTTGGTCCCGGAGAGGGCCGAGGCGGAGGTCCTGCGATGCGTCCACCCGCAACGAGACGTACATGCCCCGCTCGTCGCAACCCCCATGCGAGCGCAGGCGCAACCTGCCGAAGCGCGCGCTCTGCACGTCATGGGGCCAAAGGATGCCGGCGTCGGCCTCCCCCTGGGCATTCAGGGCATCGACCAGCCCCAGGGCGGCAATCCAGGGCAGCGCCTGCAGGTAGTGCATGGGAACGGAGGGTCGCAGCGTAAGCGAGATGTGCGCCGCCTCTTCCGGCAGGGCGTCCTGGGCATCCACTAGCTCCAGCTCACCTCTCCCAGCTCGGCAAGCACGTGGCCGACACGGTCTTCGGGAGCATAGACCGGCACGCCCGCGTGCATCAGGTAGCGCGCAGGGTCGTGCATGAGGTCCTCCATGGGAACCAGGACGTAGTCCCTCTCGCCCAGGCGCGGGTGGGGCAGCGTGAGCTTGGGGCCCGCATGCTGCTCCCCCTCCACGAAGACGAGGTCGCAGTCGATGGTGCGGGGGCCATGGCCGGCGAGCTTGGGGTCGCGTACGCGGCCAAGCTCCTCCTCTATCCTGAGCAGCGCGTCCATGAGGACCAGCGGGCTGAGCTCGGTGCGTATCTCCGCCACCGCGTTGGCGACGGGCGACGCGATGCCGTAGGCGGGCTCCGTCTCGTAGGCATGGCTCACCTGGACCACGCAGGTCAGGGGAATCTGGTCTATGAGACGAACCGCGCAGGCGATCATGTCCAGACAATCTCCCACGTTGGAGCCGAGGGCAACGAAGCCCTGCCGGGGATCCGCCTTGGCGCAGGCCCAGTAGCCGCTGATGGCCTGGGAGGCGGCGGCCACATCGTGCACGCGAAGCACGCGGGCGCCAGCCTCTGTTGCGGCAAGCACCATTCCCACCGTTGCGGCGTCGCGCCCGGAGGCCGCAGAGACGCCGGACACGGCTCCCACGAACCGCTTGCGCGAGACCGCCGTGAGCACGGGGTATCCCATGGACACAAGCTTCTTGGTGGCGCGCTGGATGACGACGTCGGCGTCTGCGGCCTTGTCGAAGCCCGGGCCGGGATCGATGCAGATGCGGTCATGCGCGACGCCGGCCCTCATGAGGATGCGGGCCTGGTCCCCCAGGAAGCCCATGATCTCTCGCATGATGGGAGCTTCCTCGGGCAGCGTAAAGCGGCGGGTGCTTGCCGGAAGCGGGCGGGCGGCCTTGCCGGGACGTGCGGAGTCGAGCGTGACGGAGCGACGGGTGCTCGAGCCGCTCAGCCTGTTCCAGTGCATGACCACGCAACCGCAACCGGACTCCGCAGCGACGCCAACCATATCTGGGTCGGTGAAGCCCGAGACGTCGTTGACGATGGAGGCACCCAACCGCACGCAGATCTTCGCGACGGCGGCGTGGCGCGTGTCCACCGATATGACCGCCGTGGGCGCCTGCGCGAGGATGCCCCTGATGACGGGCACGATGCGGGCGGCCTCGTCCTCGGGCGACACGGGCGTGTGACCAGGGCGCGTGGACTCCCCGCCCACGTCGATGATGTCCGCACCCTGGTCGAGCATCTCGAGGGCGCGGGCAACAGCCTTCTCGGCGTCGAGGTTCTCCCCGCCATCCGAGAAGGAGTCGGGCGTGACGTTCAGGATGCCCATGACACGGGGGCGGGAGAGGGATATCTCGTGCCTTCCGCAACGCCAGGTGGCATAGTCCTCTCGCAGCATGAAACCGGTCCTCTCGCAGGGGCGCTCGGGACAAGGGAGTCACGGCGCCGCATTTTTGCTCTTGATTGTAGCTGCTTGGGGGTCCTTCACCAAAAGCTACAGACGCATTGGCCGCCTGGCGCGGGCCGCTCGCGGGCTGCGGCATGCCCACCCCCCTCCTGATGGTTTTGTCCATCCTGGCCCAAGGCCGGGGAGAGTGCGTACAATCGAGACGCGCAGGCTCAGGCGCTGCGCGTCCAAGCACAGGCGAAATGGCCGCCGCAGAACCCTAGAGGAGGGCCCTTGACCAGCACAGAAGGCCAGGAGATGGAGCGCGAACTGAGGCTCGTCTCGTGGAACGTGAACGGCCTGCGCGCCGTGCTCAAGAAGGAGCCGAGCTTTGCGGAGATATTCAACTCCTGCGACGCCGACGTCTTCGCCGTCCAGGAGACGAAGCTCCAGGACGGGCAGGCGGAGCTGGACATCCCCGGCTACCACCAGACCTGGAACCACGCCGAGCGCAAGGGGTACTCGGGCACCGCGGTCTTCAGCCGAGAGGAGCCCAGGCAGGTTATCCGCCAGATCGGCTGCAGGTTCGCAGACGACGAGGGACGCGTGTGCGCCTTGGAGTTTGACAGGTACTGGTTTGTGAACGTGTACACCCCAAACTCCAAGAACGGACTGTTGCGCCTGGACGAGCGCACGGTGTGGGACGAGGACTACCGCAACTTCCTGGTTGGCCTCGCCAAGGACAAGCCGGTGGTCACCTGTGGCGACTTCAACGTTGCCCACGAGGAGATCGACCTCAAGAACCCCGACACCAACCACATGAACGCAGGCTTCTCCGACCAGGAGCGCGAGGGGTTCTCGAAGCTCCTTGAGGCGGGCTTCACCGACAGCTTCCGCAGCCTCTACCCCGACCGTACCGACGCCTACAGCTGGTGGAGCTACCGCATGCGTGCCCGCGAGCGCAACGTGGGCTGGAGAATCGACTACTTCCTGGTGAGCGACGACGCCGCGGACCGCATCACGGGCGCGTCCATTCTCTCGGATGTCTATGGCAGCGACCACTGCCCCGTGGAGCTGAGAATCAGACTGTAGGGCTTGGGACGCCTGCGAAGCGCAGGCCGCGCCTCCCTAGAGGCCAGGGAGGATCTCTATGCGCTGCCCGTCCGGGTCCACGATGAAGTAGAGCCCCATCTTGGGGTTCTCCTTCTGGATGCAGCCCATCTCCTGGTGCAGCCGATGGTAGGCGTCGAAGTCGTCGACGCGAAACGCCAGGTGCATGTCCATGCCGCCGTTCTCGTAGGGATCGACGCGACCGCGGTTCCAGGTCAGCTCGAGCTCAAAGGGGCTCTCGTCGTTGACCATGAACGTGTTCGACCAGGAGCCATCCTCCGGTCCCTGGACGCGCACCACGCGAAACCCCAGGGCCCTTTCGTAGAACTCGACGGTCTTCTCCCTATCCAGAACGTGGGTGCAGCGGTGGACGCAACGTGCCTTCATGATTCTCTCCTTAGGTTGACTGTGGTGGGGCGAGGGCTGCTAGCCCAAGGCCCCACGAATGGCCGCAAGGAAGCTGTCCGCATCGCGCGTGGCAACGAGTGCCTGCGGGAAGCGAATCTCCTCCAGCATGCCCCGGACTCCCTCAAAGTGGCCAACCTCGTGCGAGATGTGCGCGTCGGTGCCGGTTGAGATCATGACACCCAGCTCGGCACAGCGCTCGGCGATGCGGCGGCACGCCACCGTGGCATCCGGATGACTCTTGAAGGTCGCCTCGTTTATCTCGATGAGCTTGCCCTTCTCCTTTGCCACCGCAAGCAGCTCGTCCATGTCAAACGCCACTCCCGCGCGACCGATGTGGCCCAGGATGAGGACCTTGGGATCCTCGAGCGCCGAGACGTACATCTGCGTGGTCTGGGCAAGGGTGGCACCCATTGTGAAGTCATCCCTGTGGACCGAGGCTATGACGTAATCGCAGTCACGCAGGATGCGATCCTTGAGCGTGCACTCCCTCCTGAGCGGGTTGCCGTTTATCTCATGGGTCATCACTACGTCATGTCCGAAGAGGTTGCCTTTGAGGTCGACGATGTCCGCCTCGCAGGCATGCAGCAGGCGGACGCCATGCCAGACCTTGGGCCAGCACCCGTAGTTCATGAAGAACTGGAAGTCGCGGGGGTCATACCCTTGGGCACGCTCGGTCTTGCCCACCTCGGGATAGAGCATCGATGAGAAGTGGTCGGTGGACCCCAGGAGCTCCAGTCGCAGCTCGGCGGCGGCGCGCACGTTCTCCTCTATGGTTGAGTAGGCATGACGGGAGAAGAGCGTGTGCGTGTGCACGTCGCAGGAGATGTGTAGCATGGCCGGCTCCTATCGGTAGGTCTGGGCGAGCTTCCCCCAGGCGGGAAGGGAGTTCACGACGGTCTCGTAGCCCACGCAGTAGCTGACGCGCACCCAACCCGGGCAACCGAAGCTGTCCGAGGGCACGGGCAGGAGCTCGAGTGACTTTGCCTTCTCGAAGAAGGCCTGGGCGTCGGGCTCGAGGGCCTTGACCCAGAGGTAGAAGGCGCCCTGGGGCTCCACGTACTCGTATCCCAGCGCCGAGAGACCCTCCGTGAGCGCCTTGCGGTTCCGCTCGTAGGCGGCTACGTCGCTGGGGACGTCGACGCAGTCTGCCACCACACGCTGGAAGAGCGCGGGCGCACAGACGAATCCCAGCTTGCGACCGGCGCCCGCCACTGCGAAGGCCAGCTCGTCGTGGTCGGGGTTGGTGTCGGGCACCAGCACCCAGCCCACGCGCTCCCCGGGAAGGCTCAGGCTCTTGGAGTAGGAGTAGCAGACGATGGTCCTGTCGTAGACCGAGGGGATCCACGGCACCTCGGCGCCATAGCTTATCTCTCGGTACGGCTCGTCCGAAACCAGATAGACCTTGGTTCCCAAGGCCTTCTCGCGCTCATGCAGCAAGCTCGCCAGGTCCTGGAGGTTCTGGCGCGAGTACACCGCTCCCACGGGGTTGTTGGGCGAGTTCACCACTATCGCCTTGGTTCGTTCCGTGATGGCGTCTCGCAGTGCCTCGATGTCCAGCTGGAAGCTCTGCGGATCGGCCATGACCTCCACGCAGCGCGCGCCGGCCGTCTGAATCCAGACGCAGTACTCCGGGAAGAACGGCGCGATGACGATGACCTCGTCTCCGGGGTTCACCAGCGCATGGAAGCTGATGGAGAGGGATGCGGCGGCACCGCAGGTCATGTAGAGGTCCCCTGCCTTGTAGCTGCAGGCGAAGCGCCTGTTGAGCGAGGCTGCCACGGCATCCCTGACCTGGGGGAGGCCGGCCCCTGGCGTATAGCTGTGCAGCTGGACGGGCGGAAGGGACAAGGAGCGCTCTATGGACTCGCGCACGGCCTCGGGCGCGGGGATGGAGGGATTGCCAAGCGAGAAGTCGAAGACGTTCTGGGGCCCGATCTCCGCCTTGCGCGCTGCGCCGTAGGCGGCAATCTCCCTGATGCTGGACTTGGCGCTGCCATAGTCGTAGCTCCGCTGGTTGATTGGCATGAACATTACCTCGCCTTCCGCGTGCGTGCCGCTGGTGGGACGGATCTTGGTCGAT
This sequence comes from Olsenella urininfantis, assembly GCF_900155635.1. GTDB lineage: Bacteria > Actinomycetota > Coriobacteriia > Coriobacteriales > Atopobiaceae > Olsenella_G > Olsenella_G urininfantis. Next base: position 1,703,070 of record NZ_LT732540.1, on the reverse strand, counting down.
AAAGGATGTGGTCAGCTCCAAGGAGCGCCGCAGCGCCTCCCCGGAGAAGCTGCGCCCCGTGCCCTCGATGACCTCAACTCCAAAGCCTAGGCCTCCGTGGCTCCCTCGCCCGCCTCGTCGGCAGCCGCACGCTGCAGCTCGGGATGTTCCAGGAGGTACTGGGCCCACTGCTCGCCGAGAAGGGCCTCCACGGCCTCCCCCTCGATGGTCTCGCTCGCGAGAAGCACGCCTGCCATGGCATCCATCTGGGCGCGCCTGGCCTCGAGAACGTCGCGGGCGCGCTCGTGGGCCGTGCGCATGATGCGCTCCACCTCGTCGTCGATGCGCTTTGCGGTCTCCGCCGCGTAGTCGCTGTGATTGGCGTAGTCGCGTCCTAGGAAGACCTCGTGTCGGGCCTCGCCGTAGACCTGCGTCCCCAGCTCCTCGCTCATGCCGTAACGCGTGACCATCTCGCGGGCGATCTTGGTGGCGCGCTCGAGGTCGTTGCTCGCCCCGGTGGTGATGTCGTCGCAGAAGAGCTCCTCCGCGGTGCGGCCGCCCAGGAACACCGCGATCTCGTCGAGCATGCCGTCACGCGTCTCGAGGAAGCGGTCCTCCTCGGGGAGCTGCAGGGTGTAGCCTAGGGCGCGGCCGCGGCTGATGATGCTGATCTTGTGCACCGGGTCAGAGTTCTCGAGGATGTGCCCCACCAGGGCATGACCGCTCTCGTGGTAGGCGATGGTCCTGCGCTCCTTCTCCGTCATCACGCGCCCCTTCTTCTCGGGGCCGGCGATGACGCGCTCCATGGACTCCTCGACCTCCCTCATGCTGATGTGGTCCTGGTGGCGGCGGGCGGCGAGAAGCGCCGACTCGTTCATGAGGTTGGCAAGGTCCGCGCCCGTGAAGCCCGGCGTGAGCTTTGCCATGCGGGCGAAGTCGACGCCATCGTCAAGGGGCTTGTTCGCCGCGTGGACGCGCAGGATCCTCTCGCGGCCCTTGACGTCGGGACGGTCCACCGTGATCTGGCGGTCAAAGCGGCCGGGACGCAGAAGCGCGGGGTCAAGGATGTCGGGGCGGTTGGTGGCGGCGATGAGGATGACGGCCGAGTTGTCGTCGAAGCCGTCCATCTCTACTAGCAGCTGGTTGAGCGTCTGCTCGCGCTCGTCGTGGCCACCGCCCAGGCCGGCGCCGCGCTGACGGCCCACGGCGTCGATCTCGTCGATGAAGATGATGGAGGGGGCGGCCTCCTTTGCCTGCTTGAAGAGGTCGCGCACGCGGCTGGCACCCACGCCCACGAACATCTCGACGAAGTCGGAGCCGGAGATGGAGAAGAAGGGCACGCCCGCCTCGCCGGCCACGGCCTTCGCCAGCAGGGTCTTGCCCGTGCCAGGAGGTCCCACCAGCAACACGCCGCGGGGGATCTTCGCGCCCATCTTGTGATAGCGCTCGGGCTCACGCAGGAAGTCACGGACCTCCTTGAGCTCCTCCACCGCCTCGTCTATGCCCGCGACGTCAGAGAACTTGATCTTGGGGCGCGTCTCGGCGCTGGTTCGCGCCTTGCTCGCCTTGCCAAAGTTCATGGCACGGCCGTTCTGACCCTGCATCTGGTTCATGAAATACAGCAGCACGGCCACCAAGATCACCGTGGGGACCACCGAGACGAGAATGGTCTGCATGAGGTCGTCCGTTGAGGTGTCGATGTCGAAGATGGTGGAAGAGTGCTGCGCCATGAGGCCCTGGAGGCTGTCGCTTCCCACATAGTGGCTGGTGAAGGGCCTCAGCTGGTTGGTGTCCGCCGTGTCCGCCTTGGGGGGCCAGTAGGTGCCGCGCAGGCCACCGTCCGCTGCCCTGTAGGTCACCGACGCAACGCGGTCCGAGCTTACCGCCTTGACGAAGTCACTGGTGGTGAGGCTGTCTGCAGAGGCGGGGCCGGCAAACATGCTGCGCCACACCGAGACCGCCAGATAGATCGCAAAACCAATCATCAGGGCGGCGCTGATGGCGAGCCGCCTCCGAGGCGCGGGGCCGCCGGGACGCAGGGGGCCTGCGCCCAGGGGGCCCTCCTGGTCACCGTCCCCACTGCCGGGTGCGACAGGGCGTCCTCGTTCAGGCATGCCGTCTTTGCCCTGGCGCTGGGGTTGGCTCCTCTCGTCCTGGTTGGGTGTCTCGTCTTGCCGCTTCTCGTCTGTCACCAGAATGGCTCCTTGCCGTAAACGAGGAACGCCCCGCCCGGGCGTTCCCTTGGCGCGCGAGGGCGATGCCCCCGCGTCACCCGCGTGTTCCGATTGTGCCTACACGTAGGCCTCGGGCTTGAGGACCCCTATGTAGGGGAGGTTGCGGTAGCGCTCCGCGTAGTCCAGGCCATATCCCACGATGAACTCGTTTGGCACGTGGGTTCCCACGTAGCGGGGCTCGATTGCGGGCTCCTTGCCCTGGATGTCCTTGACCGCGAAGGTGGCGACCTCTATGGAGGCGGGCCTGCGGGCCCGCAGCAGCTTAATGAGGTAGCTGAGCGTCAGGCCAGAGTCCAGGATGTCTTCCGCGATGATGACGTGGCGTCCCTCGACCTTTGTGTCAAGGTCCTTCACGATGCGCACCACGCCCGAGCTCTTGACCGAGTCCCCGTAGCTGCTGACCGCCATGAAGTCCACGGAGCAGGGCACGGTGATGGCCCTCATGAGGTCTGCCGTGAAGATGAACGCGCCGCGCAGCACTGCCACGATGAGCGGGTTCTTGCCTGCGTAGTCCGCAGAGATCTCCGCGCCGACGCGCGAGACGACCTCACGGATCTCCTCCTCAGTCAGAATGACATCACTGATGTCCTGATGAAGCTCCTCCACGTGGCATTCCTCCTCTGCCCCAGGCGGATGACGCCCTCTGCGGTCTCCGCTATTTCTTGAGGATACTCAATTCTAGCAGCAGCTTTGTTGCGGGCTGGCAACGAACGCGCTCGTCCGGCCGAATTCCCGCCACCCACACGACGGCCCCCGTGGGAGAGCTTCGGACAACTGCGACCCCGGACCGCTCCGCCGCAGGGACCCGTGCCTGCGCAAGGAGGTCCGAGAGCTTCTTGGACTGCCCGCGCATGCCCAAGGGGCAGAGCACGTCCCCCGGGGTGGGCGCATCCACCCAGAGCCTGCCTCCGCTGGGCAGGTCAAGACCACAGGCCTGCGCATCGAGGAGCACGGACTTGCCCTGCCACTCGCGGCCATGCGCCAGGGCGAGCTGGTCTGCCCTCCTGCCGTCGTCTATGGTCTGCAGGCGCGCCGACAGAACCCGGCCGTCGGGAAGTGGCAGGCTCCCAGGAACCTCCAGCCAGGCGGGCTGCAGGCCCTGGCAGTCGCCCTGGACGCGAATGAAGAGCAGGCCGTACTCTACGCGCACGTCGCAGGCCACGGGCACGCTTAGGGAGCCGTGCCCGGCAGCCACAAGGCGCAGCACGCCGTTGACGTGGCGCGCCTCGAGACGGGCCTCGGGACAGACGGCGAGAAGCGCCTTGCGCACCACGCGCCGGGCAAGGGCCAACTCGCAGGCCCCCAGGCGCCGGGCGTCCAGGGCAAGCATGGAGGGGCCCTCTCGGCGCACCAGCTCCCGGTAGCTGCGGGCGGCGAGCTGAGAGAGGAAGGCGTCCTCGTCGGCCAGGATGTCGCAGGTGGTGGAGAGGGCGCCCACCACCTGCGGGTTGCGCGCCTTGATGGGCGGCATGACCTCATGGCGCACGTACGAGCGCAGGTAATGGGTGTCCAGGTTGCTCGCGTCCTCGCGCCACTGGATGTCCCGCATGCGGAGGAGGTCGCAAAGCTCCTGGTGGGTGCGGTCAAGGAGGGGGCGAACGATGCGGTTGCGCCTGCGGGGGATAGACGAGAGACCCGGGGCTCCGGTGCCGCGGATCGCGTTCATGAAGAAGGTCTCCGCCCGGTCATCCGCGGTATGCGCCGTGAGGATTCGGGCGGCAGAGCGGGGGACGGCGGCCTTGGCGCACAGCTCGTTCGCGAGCTTGGATGCGGCCTGGTAGCGTAGCTCCCTCCCAACGTTCTCGACGTTCGAGGACCCACCGGCCTGCTCGCGGGCAAGCGCGGCGACGTCCTGGCTGCACACCGTGCAGGGGATGCCGAGGTCTTCCGAGAGCCGACGAACGAAGCTCTCGTCCTCTTCTGCCGCCCCCGCCCTGAGCTGGTGATTCACATGCAGTACATGAAGGCGCTCACGAGCTATGCGGGAGAGGCCGCGGCCGTCGTCTATGTCTAGCTCTGAATCCGCGGCAAGCAGGAGCAGCGCCGTGGAGTCGGCACCACCGGAGACCATGAGCACCACAGGGGCCCGCATCTCCATGTCATCGTTCTGAGACGGGCGCTCGAAGAGATTCTGGGGCGTGGCGAACCTACGCAAAACGCTGGGCATCAACAACCTCCGCGGTCAAGGGCGGTACCTCACAAGTGTAGCGAGAAAGAGGCGGGCGCCACCTGCCGTGGCGCCCGCCTCGGTGCGAGCAGGGGTCAGAGCCGTGCCAGCTGGCCCTAGTCGATGGAAACCTTGGTGACGTTGACCTTCTCCTCCTGCTTGGGGACGTTCACCGTAAGCACTCCGCCCTCGAGCTTGGCACTCAGGCCCGCGGTGGCCGCGTCCTTGAGGTAGACGCCGCGCGTGGCACTCCACTCGGTGGTCTCCTTGTGCAGATAGTTCTTGCCCTTCTCCTCGTCCGACTCCCTCTTCTCGACGGAGATGGAAAGGCGCCCCTCGTTGAGCTCGACATCGATCTCTTCGCGCTTGACGCCGGGGAGCTCGGCGCTGATTACGTAGCTGTCATCGGCGTCCTCGACGTTCATCTTGAAACCGCCCTCGCTGGCAAGGGTGGGGAGCTGGTTGCCAAAGAACGCGTCAAAGGGATCGAACGCCCTGCGCAGGGCCCTGTCGTAACGGTTGTACGGAATCATGCTGGTCATGATGCCTCACTCCTTAGGTCTTGTGGCTCCCCTACTTGGGGTGCCTTCGGCTTTCATGACCTCTTGTTCCCGCTTGACAAGAATCTATACCTGTCTGGAAGATTTTATTAGTAATTAGCACTTAGTAAATCTAAGCGCTACTTTGTTAGATTTTTGCAAGCTGGACAGGGGGCGGGATGTCGCGGCAGCCGCGGGCTGGCTCGCGACGTGGACGGCCCAGGGCTGACGGCAACCCCAGCGTCAAGGCCCCCGCTGACAACAAAATGGGCCAGAACCTCTCGGCAGCTGGGGAAATGTCATTCAGGGTGATTTAGCCGTCAAATAGGCGCCCATGGTGACAACAAAAGCAGTCTGAACATCTCCAAGCTGGGCAAACGCGATTGGGCAGCAGTCTTGTTGTCGGCAAGGGAACAGGTGCGTGGCGGCGATCTTGTTGGCAGCGGGCGGGCGAAGCGCGGGCCGTGCACGGGCAGAGCATGGTTCCCGCAAGAATTTGGCTGCGCTATGGCAAGGGGAGATGCCGCTGCCATATGATGTGGTCATTCATGACAGCGCGCGGCAGCAGCCTCCCGCGCAAACGCAGCCACGGAGGGCCAGAATGGGCGAAGAAGAGCGTCGCGAGCAGGACGCGACACGGCAGGCAGGAGAAGTCGCCGAGACGGACGTGCCAAACGTGGCGGAGGAGCCCCTGCCCTTCGTTCGCCCGCGCGCGCCGCACAAGACCCAGGCCGCCATCGACGACCTTGGCCAGGACAGCGGCGGCGTCCAAGGCTACGCCCATGACTCCAATGTTGCCGTGGGCTCCATGCCCTTCACGGACGGCGGATATCGCCGCTCGCGCAGCTCCATGGACCAGCTCAAGGGCAGCCGTTATGGCCAGTACCTCGAGATCCCCAAGGGGAGGCGCAGCATCTTCTCCTCGCGCGGGCAGGAGAAGCGGCGGCGCTCCACCTTGGGAGGCGCCGCCGCAGTCATCGTCCTTGCCGCGCTGGCATTTGTGGTGCTGAGGCTGACGGGGGTCATCTAGGCCGTATCGCGCGGCTCAGTCCCAGGGGTTGCCCTCGAAGAGCGGCTCGCGGGGAGCCGGCCGGTCAGAATACGGATCGTAGCCGTCGTCGTCCTCGTTCTCTGCGCGCGCAAAGCTACGCTCGACCTCGGGTTCGGCCACCAGCTTCTTCTCGCCGGCTTCCTGCGTTTTGCCTGCGGGCATGACCTGCCTCCTACTCGATCTCCGCGACCGGCTGTGGCACGGCAACAAGGCGTCCGTCCTTGCCTGCCTCGATGCGCACCCCGTCTCCCTCATGCAACTTGCCGTCTATTATGAGGCCTGCGATGCCGTCAACCACCTGGCGCTGGATGAGTCGCTTCAGCGGTCGCGCACCATAGACGGGGTCCAGGCCATCAAGCGCGAGCGACTGCAGGGCCTCGTCGCTGAGCGAGAGCGTCATGCGCTCGCGAGAAAGCCGCTCGCGGACGCCACGCAGCTGGATGTCCACGATCTTCTCGATCTCCGCCAGGCCCAACGAGTGGAATACCACCACATCGTCTATGCGGTTGAGGAACTCGGGCTTGAAGCTGGCGCGCAGGGAGTCCATGACCTGCGCGTGCACCTCAGGCGTCACTCCCGCGCCACCGGCCCCGGCGATGAACTGCGAGCCCACGTTGCTGGTCATTATGATGATCGTGTTCTTGAAGCTCACGACCCTGCCCTGGCCGTCCGTGAGGCGCCCGTCATCCAGCACCTGCAGAAGGACGTTGAAGACGTCGGGATGGGCCTTCTCCATCTCGTCCAGAAGTATCACGGAGTAGGGCCTGCGACGGACGGCCTCGGTGAGCTGGCCACCCTCGTCATAGCCAACGTATCCGGGAGGGGCGCCGATGAGGCGCTGCACGGAGAACTTCTCCATGTATTCGGACATGTCTATGCGCACAAGGGCACGCTCGTCGTCGAAGAGGCACTCTGCCAGAGCCTTTGCCAGCTCGGTCTTGCCCACCCCGGTGGGCCCAAGGAAGAAGAAGCTTCCCAGGGGACGGTTGGGGTCCGAGAGCCCCGCGCGGCTGCGCCTGACGGCGGAGGCAACCGCGGCGACCGCCTCATCCTGACCGATCACGCGCTTGTGCAGCTCGTCCTCGAGGCCCTTGAGCTTGTCCATCTCGCCCTGCATCATCTTCGAGACGGGCACGCCCGTCCACGACGAGACGACCTCGGCGATCTCCTCCGTGGTGACCTCCTCCTTGAGGATGCCGCCCGCCTCCTGCTTGGCCGAGAGGTTCTTCTCCGCCGCACCGAACTCCCGCTGGAGGGCAGGAATCGTGGAGTAGCGCAGCTCGGAGGCGTGTGCCAGGTTCCCCTCGCGTATGGAGCGCTCCACCTCCGCCCTTGCGTCCTCGATCTGGGACTTGAGGTCTTGCACCCTGTCCACGCTGGCCTTCTCGTTCTGCCAGCTGGCCTTCATGGCGTCCAGCCTCTCGCGCGTGGTGGCTATCTCGGCACGCAGGGACTCGAGGCGCTCCTGGCTGGCCGCGTCCTCCTCCTTCATGAGGGCCTGCTCCTCGATCTGCATCTGGGTAAGCTGACGGTCCACCGCGTCTATCTCGGCGGGCATCGAGTCAAGCTCCATGCGCAGGCGGCTCGCCGCCTCGTCCACCAGGTCGATCGCCTTGTCCGGCAGGAAGCGCTCGCTGATGTAACGATTCGAGAGGTCTGCCGCGGCAACCAGGGCGGCGTCCGTGATGCGCACGCGGTGGTGCTGCTCGTAGCGCTCCTTGAGGCCGCGCAGGATGGAGATGCTGTCCTCCACGGTTGGCTCGCTCACCAGGACCGTCTGGAAGCGACGGGCCAGGGCCTGGTCCTTCTCGATGTACTTGCGGTACTCGTCCAGGGTGGTTGCCCCTATGGCGTGGAGCGCCCCACGGGCGAGGGCGGGCTTCAGGATGTTACCGGCGTCCATGGAGCCCTCGGTTGCCCCTGCCCCAACGATGGTGTGGAGCTCGTCGATGAACAGGATGACCCTGCCCTCGGACTTCTCCACCTCCTTGAGCACGCTCTTGAGGCGATCCTCGAACTCGCCGCGATATTTGGCGCCTGCGACGAGGGCGCTCATGTCAAGCTCGACGATGTCCTTGTCCTTGATGGTTGAGGGCACGTCGCCGGCCACGATGCGCTCTGCCAGACCCTCTACGATGGCCGTCTTGCCCACCCCGGGCTCGCCGATGAGCACGGGGTTGTTCTTGGTGCGGCGCGAGAGCACCTGGATGGTGCGGCGAATCTCCTCCACGCGACCGATGACGGGGTCGAGCTTGCCCTGGCGCGCGAGGTCCGTCACGTTGCGACCGTACTGCTCGAGGGCCTCGAACTGGGTCTTTGCGTCCTGAGAGGTCACACGCTCGTTGCCACGCAGGTCAGCGTAGGCCTCCTGCACGCGCTTGCTGGTGACGCCGGCGGCCCTGAGGGCGCTCCCGGCCTCGCCGCGCTCGTCCGCCAGGGCGCAGAGCAGGTGCTCGCTGGTTACGTAGGAGTCTCCCAGCTTGCTGGCGAGCTTCTCGGCTGCGTCTCCCACCTTGGCAAGATCCGACGAGATGCCCATCTGGCTCATGTCGCCCGTCACCTGCGGCGCGGCGGCAAGCGTTGCATCAACCTGCGCCTCCAGCCGGGCGGGGTCTGCGCCGACGCGCTCTATGATGGCGCGCAGGTTTCTCTCGCCCGACGAGAGCAGGGCCTTGAGCAGGTGGATGGGCTCCACCTGCCCCGCCTGCGCGTCCGCCGCCGCGGAGACCGATGCCTGCAGCGCCTCCTGGGCTGTAACCGCCCACTTGTCAAACCTCATGTGTGCCTCCTTGGGCCGTCCTGTTGTTCGAGGACAGTATTCCCGCGGAGGGTGACAGGCATACCAGAATCTAAGTGTCTCTATATAAGATTTTTTGAGTGCACCGAGTCTTGGTCATGCTGACGAGAGTGACGACAAAAACTCGCGCGCAGCGGCATCCCCCAGCTGAAGAAACCTCGCACTTGTTTTTGTTGCCGCCAAGAGCGCTTATTTGACAACAAGATCCCGCCAGAAGGCGTTGTTCCGAGTAGCGAAAGGAACAGAACTGTCTTGTTGTCAGCCGGGGCAAAGAGGCATCGAACTCCAAGGGAGCTGATGGGTGTTCCTGGGAGCTATAGGTAGAGAGGCTGCCTGCACGCTCGCGAGAAGATAAAGGTGCCAACCACAATCATCAGCGCCTCGATGCCGACATACGCAAGTCTTGATGTGTCCGGCCCCACCGCAAACAAAGCCGAGGCAACAACAAGGCTGGACAAGGCCATGACAGCCATGCCGGACAGAATCGCGGCAGTGACGGGCGCCCCCCTCTTCACCACCTCTGCCGGACTGCTCCAGGCATAGTTTGGCGACCTGACATCAACGAACAGACCAATCGCAGCCGCAAGATAACCATAGCTCACCATAGCGAGAACGCACTCGAAGGCAACAAGGGGCTCGATGCGCCCCGTAAGAGCCAGCAGCACGGCCGAAATCATCGCAGTTACCACTAGGTGCACCATACTCGCCAGCATCTTTGCACCCAAGATAATGCGGACGGGCTGGGGGGCACAAGACATCACCCATGCCGCTCGGCCCTCAAGCGAGGTCGAGCAAGCGGCGAAGGGTACCGAGAGCGAGAAGAGGGCGAAACTCCAAGGCGCCACGAGACGCACCAGGTCGTTCGGCGTGCCAAAGAGCGAAAGCTGCGACAGCTCTACGCCATTGACCGAAAGCGTCGCAAGGTCTCTTGGTGCAAAGAACGCCAGGAATAGTGCTGCACCCAGGAGCATGAGGTCTGATGCGAGGATATTGAACACGCAGGCTGGCGTCCCAACAAGGCAGCCAAGCTCCTTTGCCAGCAGCGCGCGGAAGGGGCCGGAGCTTCGAGCCCATCCTCTCTTGATGGCCTTCGGGTTGTGGCGTCCCCCACGCGCGAGGAATACAGAGTTCAGTGCCATGAAGTGACGCGCCAGAAACTCCAGGCTAGCAAAGGGAATTACCAGCGACACGCCAAAAAAGAGGCAGCCTGCCGGCAGGCTGCCCGCCATGGCGCCGGCAAACCACGCCGCCAGGGGCCAAAGCCGTTGTGACAGAACTTGGACCAAGCCAGAAAGGCCATGCGCGAGAAGCGCCATCCCGTCAGAGTCCGGTGAGCCAAAGGAAAACGACAACCACAGGTAGCCATAGAGCCCTCCGGCCACAAGGACCGCGCCAAGCGCAAGGGAGAGCGTGCGAAAACGCCTAAACCGAGAGACAAGCATCGAAATGAGAAAGGACAGGACGGTGGCCGCGCACGTGGGGGTCAGAGGGACAAGAAGCACCGAGGCAAGCATCAGGCCTAGACGACCTGCCGTCACTGGGACTGAAAGGGCGTAGGCAAAATAGAGGGGGAGCATGGTGACAACAGCAGACGCAAGCTCAACCAGATAGAGAGGCACAATTCGAGACAAGACAACGATGTGCGTGGACGTGGGCATCGACATGATCAGGTCGTAGTCACGAAGGCCAAAGAGAGCACCATTGGCCTTGAGCATGGTGATCGCCAATGCGGGCAACGCCCCCACGAGCACGGCAGCCGCAGGAATGGCCTCCACCTCGCCGCTTCGACCCATAACAAAGCCGAAGGCGAAAAGATAGGTCATTACGGCAAGAGACATCACCAGCATCAGGACGACAGCACCAACCATAAGGCCCACCCTGGGCTTCCGCGCACCCCCAGGCGTTAGGCCAAAAGAGGCAAAAAGCGCGCGGGCCTGCGGCCCCAGAAGCAGCTCAAGCTGCTTGCCCCATTTGGGTAGTGGCCGTAGTTCAAAAGCTCCCATGCGCGTCACTCCTCCCGAGATGGCGCTGCGGAAACGGACCCCGCGTTGTCCGCGATGCCCAAGAATGCCTCCTCGAGAGAGCCATCCCCTCGGACCTCATCAGTTGGTCCAGCCGCAAGAAGCTCACCCGACCGAATGAGAGCAACCTTATTGCACAGCTTTTCGACCACCTCAAGAACATGCGACGAGAAGAAGACCGCGCCGCCTCTCTCGGCATGTTCGTGCAGGAGGACCTTCGCCTCATGAATTGCCAGGGGATCCAGCCCCACAAAGGGCTCGTCAAGGACGATGAGCTCAGGATTATGCAAGAGGGCCGAGATCAGCACCAGCTTCTGTCTCATGCCATGAGAGTAAGAGGAGACATAATCTCCCAGCACGTCGACCATTCCAAGGCGATCGGAGAGAAGCTGGATGCGCGAGATTCTCTCCTCTCCCACAACGCCAAAGAGTGCGCCGACGTAGTCCAGGTAGCCAATGCCGGTCATGAAGTCGTAGATGTCAGGATTATCCGGCACGTAGGCCATGCGACGCTTGCACTCGATGGGCTGTCGGGCAACGTCAAATCCCGCAACGGAAATCGTTCCGCCGTCAAATGGCTGGGCACCCACGATGGAACGTATCAAAGTGGTTTTTCCCGCGCCGTTATGCCCGACGAACCCATACACGTCTCCCGGGCACACCTCAAGAGAAAGGTCGGGCACAACCAGCTTTTTGCCATAGCTCTTCTTGAAATGTCTGACCAAAAGAACGGGCTGGCCGCAGCGGGTATCCGATGCTTCCATCCAAGCCTCCCTTGAAGACCCGACTCTAGCGGTACTGCATATCAATGTGATATCACATATGCTCCTGAGGAGCAAGAAATGCCACGACACTCGACGTTTGGCACCGGTGACAGCAAAACTGCAATGGCCCACTTGTCAACTGGGAAAACACTCTTCAGTCTGATTTAGCTGTCATATGAGAGCCATGGGTGACAACAAAACTCCGCCAGAAGGCGTTGTCCCAGATATCCCATAATGCAAGCAAATCTTGTTGTCATAAAGCCACCTTATGCGAGAACAAAGCGAGACGGACCCGGCATCGTCGCAGTTGCCGGATCCGTCTCGTCATCTTGTTGTCACTGGACGCCGAGCGCTACCCCTCGGCGGCGGCGATCGTCCCATTGAGCAGGCCGCGCATGACCTGCTCGGGGTCAGCGCCGTCATAGCGAGCAAGCGCCGTGATCCTCTCGCGCATGCGCAGCTCGTGGATGTCGTCCTCGAGCGCGCGCACGCGGGCCCGAAGCTTGTCGATCTCTGCGTCTCTCTCTGCGGCACGCTCCTGCATGTCCAGGATGCGCACCACTCCCGCAAGGTTGATGCCCTCCTCGGTGAGCTTGCTGATCAGATTGAGTCTCTCGATGTCGCGCCTCGAGTACAGACGGGTGTTCCCGCGCGAGCGGCCTGGGTTCACCAGGCCCTTCTGCTCGTAGACGCGCAGGGTCTGGGGGTGCATTCCCGTCAGCTCGGCGGCGACGCTGATCATGTAGAGGGGCTTGTCCTTGCCTTCCTCGCTGCTATGCGCCATAGCGGTCAACGTCCTTCCTGTACTCGCGCTCATCGAGCTGCCGCAGTGACTCGAATGCCTCCCGCTCCTTTGCGGAGAGGCGCGTGGGAACCTGGACCTTGACGGTCACGTAGAGCGCGCCGACGGCACCCTTGTGCTTGACGTCCGCCACGCCAAGGCCGCGAAGGCGAATGGTCTTGCCGTCCTGGGTGCCTGCGGGAATCTTGACGCGCACCTTGCTGCCGGAGGGTGTGGGGACCTCAACCGTCACACCAAGGGCCGCCTCGTACACGCTCACGGGAAGCTCCATGCGCACGTCAGCGCCATCACGCTTGAAGAGGGGATGCTCCTCGACCTTGGTGGTAACCACCAGGTCTCCCCTCTCGCCACCCATGCTGCCGTACTCCCCGCGACCGGGATAGCGAAGCTTGCCACCATCGACCGCACCCGCAGGCACCTTCACGCTGAGCGTCTGGCGCTCGCCCGTGGAGGGGATGGTGTAGCTCACCTTTCGCTGGGTGCCACCGAAGCCCTCCTCGGCACTCACCGTGACGGTGAGGGTGAGGTCCCTGCCACGGCTGGACCTGGGGCGTCCTCCCTGCTGCTGGTCCCCAAAGAAGCTGCTGAAGTCGAAGCCGGAGAAGGCGCCGTCGCCGCTGCGGATGTTGGTGAAGATGTCAGACCAGTCCGCGCCGCTGGCGTTCGTGTAGGTGTAGCCACCACGCCCAGCTCGCGCACCGCCAAACCCCGCACCCGGAATGCCACCAAACATCAGCAGCTGGTCGTACTCCTTGCGCTTCTGGGGGTCCGAGAGTGTCGTGTAGGCCTCGCTGACCTCCTTGAACTTCTGCTCGTCTCCACCAGCGTCCGGATGGTACTTGGCAGCGAGCTTCCTGAACGACTTTTTGATGTCATCTGCGGTGGCGTCGCGCTTCACGCCAAGGGCGTCATAGTAGTTCCTGTTTTCCGCCATGTGAGCCTGACGCCTCCCTTCATGCGAACATGCCCGAACCAACCGGCCCGGGCATGGACTTAAGCCTTACTCGCCGTCCTCGGAAGCGGCATCGCCCTGATCGGGCGCCGCGTCCGCCTCGGCTGACGGGCGCTTGGGCCCACCGAAGGTGACGGTGACCATTGCCGAGCGAATGACCTTCTCGCCCATGCGATACCCGCGCTGATACACCTGGGCCACGGTCTCGTCGAAGCTCCCGCCGTCCTCGACGCGCCCCACTGCCTGATGCACCAGGGGGTCAAAGGGCTCGCCCACAGGGTCAATGACCTCGACGCCCTCCTTGGCGAGAATGGAATACATCTTCTCGTGGATGGCCTCCACGCCCGCGACGAACTGCATCACGCCCGCGTCTTCGGCGTTGTTCTGGGCCGCGTGCTCGCAGGCACGCTCCATGTCGTCCAGGATGGGCAGCAGGTTGAACACGAGCTTCTCGGCTGCGCGCTCACGCTCGGCCAGGCGCTCCTGCGCCGTGCGCCTGCGATAGTTGTCCCAGTCAGCCTGCAGGCGCACGAGACGGTCCGCGGAATCGGCCGCCTGCTGCTTTGCCGCGGCTATCTCGTCCGCCACGTCATCGAGCTGCTTCTGCAGCTCGTCGCGCTCGACGCGAATCTTGTCGGCATCAGCCTTGAGCTCGTCTTCCGCAGCCTGCTCTCCGGCACGGATGGCCGCCTCGACGCGAGCGCGCTCCTCGTCCTCGCCCAGCTCCTCCGGCTCTGCGGCTGGGGCGTTCTCGGCCACGGGCTGGGCCTCGCCGCCTGGCCGGACCTTATCGTCTTCGACATCGATAGGCACCTTCACGTCACGCTCCTCAAAACTCCCAGAGGGCGGCCCAGAGAGGGCCGCCCCGTTTCACTTGGCTTGTGGTGCAGGCCCGCGGCGAGCCACCTACTTGTTCTCGTCCACTACCTCGTAGTCGGCATCGACCACGTCGTCGTCGGAGGAGCCGGCACCAGCCGCACCGGCCTGGGCGTTGGCGTCCGAGTAGACGATCTCTGCCAGCTTGTGGCCAACCTCCTGGAGCCTCTCGCCAGCCGCCTTGATGGCCTCGATGTCAGTGCCGTCAAGGGCCTTCTTCGCCTCGGACACCGCATCCTCGACCTGCTGCTTCATGTCGGCGGGGACCTTGTCTCCCAGGTCCTTCATGGTCTGCTCGGTGCTGTAGGCAAGGGAGTCGGTCTGGTTGCGGACCTCGATCTCGTCCTTGTGCCTCTTGTCCTCCTCGGCGTGAGACTCAGCGTCCTTGACCATGCGGTCGACTTCGTCGTCGGACAGCGCAGTGGAGCCGGAGATGGTGATCTGCTGCTGCTTGCCGGTGCCCTTATCCTTGGCGGTGACCTTCACGATGCCGTTGGCGTCGATGTCGAAGGTGACCTCGATCTGGGGCACGCCGCGACGGGCCGAGGGGATGCCGGTCAGGTTGAACTTGCCCAGGCTCTTGTTGTCGCGGGCCATCTCGCGCTCGCCCTGCAGGACGTTGATCTCGACGGAGGTCTGATTGTCAGCTGCCGTGGAGTAGACCTCGGTCTTGCTGGTGGGGATCGTGGTGTTGCGATCGATCATCTTCGTCATGACACCGCCCATGGTCTCGACTCCCAGGGAGAGCGGGGTGACGTCAAGAAGCAGGATGCCGGAGACGTCCCCGGTGAGGACGCCGCCCTGCACGGCCGCACCGTCGGCCACGACCTCGTCGGGGTTCACGGACATGTTGGGCTGCTTGCCGGTCATCTGCTTGACCAGGTCCTGAACCGCGGGCATGCGGCTGGAGCCACCGACCAGAATGACCTCGTTGACCTCAGAGAGCTGCAGGCCCGCATCGCGCAGGGCCTTGGTGACGGGACCCTTGCAACGCTCGAGCAGGTCGCGCGTGATGCGCTCGAACTCGGCGCGGGTGAGGGTGTACATCAGGTTCTTGGGGCCGGTGGAGTCCATGGCGATGAAAGGCAGGTTGATGTCGGCCTGCTGGGCGCTGGAGAGCTCCTTCTTGGCGTTCTCGGCGGCCTCCTTCAGGCGCTGGAGGGCCATGGGGTCAACACGCAGGTCAATGCCGTGCTCAGCCTGGAACTTGTCGGCCATCCAGTCGATGACCTTCTGGTCCCAGTCGTCTCCGCCCAGGTGGTTGTCGCCGTTGGTGGCGAGGACCTCCACGACGCCATCCGCAAGGTCGAGCAGGGAGACGTCAAAGGTGCCGCCACCGAGGTCGAAGACCAGGACCTTCTGGTCGATGTCCTTCTTGTCGAGGCCATAGGCCAGTGCGGCCGCGGTAGGCTCGTTGACGATGCGCTGGACGTTGAGGCCAGCGATCTTGCCGGCGTCCTTGGTGGCCTGACGCTGGGCGTCGTTGAAGTAGGCGGGCACGGTGATGACGGCGTCGGTGACAGGCTCGCCCAGGTACTTCTCGGCGTCTGCCTTCATCTTGGCGAGCGTCATGGCGCTGATCTGCTCGGGGGTGAAGTCCTCGCCGCTGATCTCGACGACGGCGCGCTCGCCGGTGCCGGACTTGACGGTGTAGGGAACGGTCTTGAGCTCAGAGCTGACCTCGCCGTACTTGCGGCCCATGAAGCGCTTGATGGAGAACACGGTGTTCTTGGGGTTGGTGACTGCCTGGTTCTTGGCACCCTTGCCAACGACGCGGTCTCCGTCGGCACGGAAGCCAACGACGGACGGAGTGGTGCGGTCCCCCTCGGCGTTGACGATGATGGTGGGCTCACCGCCCTCCAGCACTGCCATGGCAGAGTTGGTGGTACCGAGGTCGATTCCCAGAATCTTGCCCATTGCGAATCCTCTTTCCTTCTCGTTGGCCAAAGGCCAGGAGCTTGTTTCCACGCGTTCTTGCCGCGCCTCCGCACGGCTTCTGCTTTCACAGCAATTGTTCCCTAGCCCCTTGATTCTAATCACAATCTAAGTCTCTACATATTAGATTTTTTATTACGTTTGACATGAGGATTCTTGAGCCGTGCCAAAGGGGCTTGCGCGAGCGGCATTTTGGCAGCGTGAGATGCAACAAGTTGCTCTGGCGAGTGCAAACGCCCAGCCTGCCGAGAGGCGCCAGGCATTTTGTTGTGGAATAGGCACTCCGAATGACAACAAAACCAACCCCCCCTCTCGACAAACTGGGCGTTTGGCGTTCAGGCTGATTTAGTTGTCAATATGGGGCTCTATGTGACAACTAAATCAGCCTGAAGCCCCGGGAGCTGCAAAAACGCCAGAGTTTCTCATCTTGTTGTCAGGCAGAGCCAGCAGACGCGCCTGCACGCACGCCCACGCCAGGATGCAGCCTTCGTGCGGAAAGGCTCCCGAGAGACAACGCGTGAAGAGTGGCAGGATTTCTGAATGTGTCGTTACAACACACAAAACCTTCCCGTCATTCCTATCATGGGGAAAACGCACGGCAGGCCGCCGGACAGGCGGGAGGGCAGCCATGGACATCCAGATAGACAACAGCGGCATGCGCGTCAACGCCCGTTTTCGCAGCGAAGACGTGCGCGACATCCTTCTGCCCCTGCTCAGGCGCTGGGCGAACCTGCACCAGTCCCTAGGCAGGCGCACCGTTGTCTTCCTGGCGGCACCCCCTGGGTGCGGAAAGACGACCCTCTCGCTGTTTCTGGAGAAGCTCTGCCAGCAGTCCAACGACCTCGGCGACATGAGGCTGCAGGCGCTTCCCCTTGACGGCTTCCACCTCCCCAACAGCCATCTTGACACGCACCTCTTCGAGGAGGGCGGCAAGCTGGTGCCCATGCGCCAGCGCAAGGGCGCTCCCTTCACCTACGACGTCGACTCCCTGACGCGTCATCTGCAGGACCTGCGCTCGGCAGAGGTCCCCGAGCCCTGGCCAAGCTACTCCCGAGCCATCCACGACGTGCTCCCCGCACAGCTTCCTATCTGGGGAAACGTCATTCTCCTTGAGGGAAACTACCTTCTCCTGGAAAGCTCTCCCTGGTGCTCCCTTGCGCAGTTCTGCGATGACAGCCTGTTCGTCTCCGCGGAAGAGGAGCTGCTGCACGAGAGGCTCGTGGCGCGCAAGGCCTGCGGGGGGACCAGCCCGGACGCAGCCGAGGGCTGGTTCCAGAGCAACGATGGCCCCAACCTGAGGACGGTCCTTCAGCGCTCAGCCCCCGCAAACACCGAGCTGCGCTGCGAGAGGGACGGCGGGATCACCCTCGTGCGCGGCCTTGCCCTAGACTAGGCGGGAAGAAGCCAGAGGGAGGAACGCCCATGAAGCTGCTCATCGCATCGGACATCCACGGGGCTGCCGGATACTGCGAGCAGCTCATGGGGGCCATAGGAAGAGAGGACCCGGAGCGCGTGGTGCTGCTGGGCGACCTCCTCTATCACGGGCCACGCAACGACCTGCCTGCGGACTATGCCCCCAAGCAGGTCATCTCCATGCTCAACTCGATTGCCGGGAAGGTCATTGCCGTGCGCGGGAACTGTGAGGCAGAGGTAGACCAGATGGTGCTCGACTTCCCCTGCATGGCGGATTGCAACACCCTGTTTGACCCCGATGCCACCAATCCCGCGACGGGCGGGCGCGGGCGCGCCCTCTTCCTGACCCACGGGCACGTGTGGGGTCCCGGCATCCACAACTCTGTGGACCGCATGCCCCGCTTGGCCGCAGGATCTGCCATCGTGTACGGCCACACGCACAAGAAGGTCAATGCGCCCAGCGAGAAGCACCCCGATATCTGGTGCTTCAACCCTGGCAGCGTGGGCATCCCCAAGGACGGCAGCCACAGCTTCGGCATCTACGAGAACGGTCACTTCGACCATCGGGGGCTGTAGGGCGCGGGGGCGCGGCCCCAGACAAGGGGGAGCTGGCCCACACCAGGGCGCTTGATGGAACAGGAGATGACAGCGGGACCGCCCCTCCCGAGACGGCCCCAGCCAGACATCCAGGCACGTTGGCCTAGCGCTTCGACCTGAGGTCGCGCTCCCACACGGCAACAGCGGCGCAGGCAATGCCTCCGATGGGCCATGGAATCCAGAAGAGGCGGCTGCCCGTTCCCGCGGCGCCATCGCGGCCGACGGACGTGAACAGCAGCGTCAGCGCCAGCGCCGTGGCGACCAGCATGATGATCGCGCAAATGGCGCCCAGCCTGCGCCGGCCTCTCTTGACGGCCAGCGCGTGCTCCCGCTCCTCCCCCTCGAACATCTCGGCTATCTCCTGCTCGCTAAGCTCGTCCAGAGCACCCTCGTTGTAGTCGGCAAGGTCCATGCGGCCGCCCATTATCAGGGAATACACGATGATGCCAACTCCTGCGGCAACGCAGAACAGCATGGCGGCAAGCCCCGTGTCGGCGTTCCATATGAGTGCGGGCAGAACGACCCCCAGGAGGATTGCGCCGATTCCCAGCGCGAGGCCCCATCCCACAAGCCTGTGTGCAGAGAGGCGTTGCTCGGAGGTGTAGAAGTCCTCCACGAAGGGGTGCGCCTTCTGGAAGGCCACGTGTGAGGTCACAGACGGGATGACCAGCGCGAGGCCAAGGGCGATAAAGGCAAAGAGGGCCAGCATGGAAAGGGCCCCGTCGCTGGCAAAGGCCCCGTTGGGATTGACGCCCTCGGAAAGCGCGCCCAGGGCCACGCCGGCGATGATGACGAAGATCCCCAGGGCCATGCGCAGGGCAAATCCGCGCATGTGCTCGTCGTAGCCGCAGACGTCCTGCGGTGCGGCACCCTGGGGCACTGCAAGCACGTCCTCTCTCTGTCGAGAGGTGAGGTCACCCAAGACCAGCTCGTCCAAGCTGCAACCGAAAATCTGGCAGATCTTGAGCAGCTTGTCCATCTCGGGGTAGGCCTTCTCGGCCTCCCACTTGGTGACGGACTGACGGCTCACTCCCACGAGCATGGCAAGCTGCTCCTGGGTCATGTCCCTGGTGGAACGCAGGTGTTGAAGGTTGTCTCGGAAGCTCATGTTGCACCTTTTCATGGTTGCGGTACGTGTCTCATTCAGTGGTGCCGGCAACTGTGAGATTACGGTAGCGCAAGCGCGCGCTCCACCAACCTAGGGCTGCATTTTGCCGTGCCCTGCAGGCACCTTCTGGTTGCATTCGCAGGTAGACGGTATGACGGCCCGCCGTATGCCAAAGGAGAGGCCCGTCGCCCAGACGGATGAGATCTTGTCTTTTGCCGCACATTTCGACGATATCCGGCCCAAAAGTGAAGCGAAAGACAAGACAAGCGGCCCCATGCGGGCCAGGCGAAGCTGAGCTATCCTGAACGATGTTGCAAACCGAAACGGAGCCCCTATGCCCATCAACATTCCTGACGGACTGCCCGCAAAGAAGACCCTGCACCAGGAGCGCATCTTCGCCCTTGAGGAGGAGGTGGCCAACGAGCAGCAGATTCGCCCCCTCAACCTGGTCATTCTCAACCTCATGCCCACCAAGGTCGAGACGGAGACGCAGATCCTGCGCCTCATCTCCAAGTCTCCCCTGCAGGTCAACTGCGACTTCATGAGGGTCTCCACGCACGAGAGCACGCACGTCTCGGCGGACCACCTGGTCAAGTTCTACGACAGCTTTGACGCGGTCAAGGGCCAGAACTACGACGGCATGATCGTCACCGGCGCGCCGGTGGAGCAGATGGCGTTCGAGACCGTGGACTACTGGGACGAGCTCTGCCAGATAATGGACTGGTCGCAGGAGCACGTGTTCTCCACCATGTACCTCTGCTGGGGCGCCCTGGCCGGCCTCTGGCACCTCTACGGCATCCCCAAGAGGCAGCTGCCTGCCAAGCTCTTCGGCGTGTTCCCCCAGCGCCTCTGCGACGAGTACAACTTCCTCACCAACGGCTTCGACGAGGTGCACAACATGCCTCACTCGCGCCACGCGGCGATCGAGGCCAGCGAGCTGGCCCACCATCCGGAGCTGCACGTGCTGAGCGAGGGCCTAAACTCCGGACCCGCGCTCATTGCCACGCGCGACCTGCACGAGATATACGTCACGGGGCACTTCGAGTACGGCCGCGACACCCTGAGCGACGAGTTCTGGCGCGACTTCAAGAAGGGCCTGCCCATCCGCGTGCCCGAGAACTACTTCCCCAACGACGACCCCGAGGAGCAGCCGCTCTTCACCTGGCGCGCCCATGCCAACCTGCTGTACCGCAACTGGCTGAACTGGGTCTACCAGATGACGCCCTACGACCGTGCGCTCATCCCCGGCGAGATCGCCGCCCTCAAGGCTGACTCTGACGGCATGGTGGACAAATTCGAGGCGTAGACGCGGGCAGGCTGTGTGGCGCAAGCAGAAGACGAGCAGTTGAGCCATACTTAGGGGCATGGAAAAGACTTTTGCCGAGCTCGGGCTAGACGAGCACATCCTCAGGGGCGTCGAGGCCCTTGGGTTCACCACTCCAACCCCCGTCCAGGAGCAGGCCATTCCCGCCGTGCTGGCTGGCAGGGACGTCCTTGCCTCCGCGCAGACCGGCACGGGCAAGACCGCAGCCTTCGCCCTGCCCATCCTGCAGCTGGTGGCACCCTACTCCCAGGCCGCCCGCACCAGGCAGGCCGAGGCGGCGGCAGCAGGGGGCGGCGAGAGGGACGGTGGGCCGGACGTTCTGGCAGACGCCGTGGAGGGGGCCGAGGGCGCGTCCCTCTCGGCCGAGGTGGCGGAGGACGGGAGCATTGCCACCCCCAAGAGGCGCCGCCGTCGCCACCACAAGAAAGCCAGCGCGCCCGCAGCAGAGAGCGAGCCCACGTCTCAGCCCGCAGGCGAGCCCAGCGCCCCCACGGGTGACAAGCCCAGGCGCAAGAGGCGCCGCAAGAAGAAGCCCGCTGGCGAGAAGGCCAGCACAGCAGAGAGGCGCGCGGCAGACCCCAACGCCCACCCCTTTGGCCCCTTCGCCCTCATCGTCACCCCCACCCGCGAGCTGGCGGCGCAGATCGAGGCCGTGGTGAGCGTGGTCTGCGAGCAGACCGGCCAGAAGGCCGTGGTGGTGATGGGCGGAACGAAGTTCGAGCGCCAGATCCGCGAGCTCGAGGCGGGTTGCGACCTGCTCGTGGCAACGCCCGGCCGCCTCATAGACCTCATGGAGCACGACCACGTCTCTCTGGCGGACATTCGCTGCTTCGTCCTGGACGAGGCGGACCGCATGCTGGACATGGGCTTCTGGCCCAGCGTGAGGCGCATCGTGGCGGCGCTTCCCAAGGAGCGCCAGAACCTGCTTTTCTCGGCGACCATCCCGCCATCCATCAAGGGCACCGTGGACGCCATGCTCAAGGATCCCGTGGTGGTTGAGATAGCCCGCGTGGGCGAGACGGCCGACACCGTGGAGGAGCACCTCTGCCCCGTGACGCAGGGACAGAAGACCCTCCTTTTGGAGGGCCTCCTGGCGCACGAGGTCGAAGGCCAGGTTCCCGATCGCGTGCTGGTGTTCTGTCGTACCAAGCACCGCGTGGACGACCTCGAGAGGTACCTCAGAAAGGCCGGCGTGGCCGTTGACGTGATGCATGCGGACCGCCCGCAGAAGGCGCGCGAGAAGGCGCTGGAAAAGTTCCGCGCGGGCAAGGTGCGCGTGCTGGTGGCGACCGACGTGATGAGCCGTGGCATCGACGTGAGCGGCATCGACGCCGTGGTGAACTTCGACGTGCCGATGGACCCCGAGGACTACGTGCACCGCATCGGCCGCACCGGGCGGGCGGGCGCGACCGGCCAGGCCTACACCTTCGTCGCCCCAGACGAGATAAGCCCCCTGCGCGAGATAGAGTACTTCACCAAGAAGCTCGTGCCGGTGTGGGACCTCGAGGGCTTCGACTACGACAGCACGCGCATCGTCCCCAACCCGGGCCGCTCCGCCACCAAGGCCACCCGCTCGCTGTTCAGCGGCTCCCGCAGCCGCGGGCGTGGGATGTCCGGCGGAAGGTACGGCAGGCACTACTAGCGCAGGCGCACGAACGACCAGGCCGGAGACCTCGCGTCTCCGGCTTTTTTCCGCACCAGGAGGAGCAGCATCCATGAGGCAGCAGCGTCCCCATCCCCAGCTCATCATCAGCCGCAAGGCGGCCAGGTCCCTCAGGCAGGGGCATCCCTGGGTGTTCGAGGGAGAGGTCCTGCGCATGGAGCCCTCCCCCACGAGCGGGCGCGAGGCCCAGAACGGCGACGCCGTTGACCTGCTTGAGGAGAACGGAAGCTGGCAGGGGCTGGCACTCCTCTCCATGAGGTCAAAAATCCGCGCACGCGTGATCAGCCGCAACGCCAACGACCGTGCGGACGAGGCGTTCTGGAGGCGCAAGCTGCAGTGGGCCTGGGAGCATCGCAAGGCCAGCATGGGCGGCCGGGCCCTTCCCGGCTGCGAGCCTGACACGAACTGCTGCCGCATGGTCTTCTCGGAGGCCGACGGGCTGCCCGGCCTCATAGTTGACCGCTACGAGAACGTCCTGGTGGCGCAGGTGGGAACCGTGGGCATGGAGCGCCTGCGCGAGACCATATACCCCCTGCTGCACGAGCTCCTCCTGTCCGACGGCCAGGACATCCGCCCCGGCGTATACGAGCGCAACGACTCCCCGTCCCGTCTGAAGGAGGGCCTGGAGCAGTACAAGGGCTGGTGGGGCGCGGACCCCGACCAGACCGCGCGCATCGTGGTGCGCGAGAACGGCATCGCCTTCAACCTGGACCTTGCGCAGAGCCAGAAGACCGGCTTCTTCCTTGACCAGAAGTACAACCGACGGGCGGTGCGCGAGCTGGCCGCCGGCCGCAGGGTGCTGGACTGCTTCTGCCACGTGGGTCCCTTTGGCCTGAACGCGGCCGCAGGGGGCGCCAGCTACGTGCGCTGCGTGGACGTGAGCCAGACCGCACTTGACCTTGCCGCCCAGAACGCCCGCCTCAACAACCTGGACGCAAGCATGGGCTTCAGCTGTGCCAACGTGCTGGAGTACCTGCCGGCGCTTGCGCGTGACCGTCAGCTCCTGAGGGAGCAGGGCGGTCCCTTCGACCTCATCGTGCTCGACCCTCCCGCCTTCACCAAGAGCCGCGCCACGCGCGATCATGCGGCCAAGGGGTACCGAGAGATAAATGAGGCCGGCATGAGGCTGCTGCCGCGCGGAGGCTACCTCGCCACCTGCAGCTGCAGCCACTTCATGACGCGGGACCTTCTCGCCAAGGCCATATCCGAGGCCGCACATAACGCGAACGTGCAGCTCAAGCAGGTCGCAGAACTCCAGCAGGCCCCAGACCACCCCATCCTTTGGGGGGTGCCCGAGACTCACTACCTCGACTTCTTCATCTTCCAGGTGATCTAGGCCAAGGGCTGGCGCGCTCCCAGCACATCGGAAAGAACGCCCGCGTCCAGGTTGCCGCCGCTGATGACCAGCGCGACGTTGCTGCCTCCCACCATGTCGGGATAGTCTCGCACGGCGGCAACCACCATGGCGCTTCCCGCCTCAACGCTCAGCTGCTCCTTCTCGATCATGAAGCCGAAGGCGGAGCGGATGGACTCCTCGCTCACCAAGATCAGCTCGTCGAGAAGGGCTGGGAGCATGTCGAAGGCGATCTGGCCAACGCCGCCCACGATGGCCTCGCAGACGGTGTCTCCCGTGGTCGGGTAGCGGTTGTAGCAGACGCCGTCGCGCAGCGACTGGTACATGGCAGGGCACGCTCGCGTCTGCACGCCCACGATGCGCATGCCAGGCCTCAGCGCCTTCGCATAGGTGGCGATGCCCGTGATGAGCCCACCTCCGCCGATGGGGACTACGATGGTGTCTATGTCGGGGTTCTGCTCGAGGATCTCAACCCCTATGGTTCCCTGTCCGCAATAGACGCGCGGGTCGTACTCGTAGGGGTCAACGTAGAACATCTCGCTGCGGTCTATGTAGTTGATGCCCAGTGTTATGGACTCGTCATAGCCGACGCCCAGCGCCATTGAGCGTGCCCCATAGTAGCGGATGCGGTCGGTCTTCGATGCGGGCGTTCCCAGCGGCACCACCACCATGCAGTCCTTGATGCCCAGCTCACGGGCCGCGTAGGCCACCGCGACGCCATGGTTTCCCGTAGACACCGTGCCCACCCCATGCCTGATCTCTCGCTCGCCGAGCTGCGACATGGTGTTGAGGGCACCACGGATCTTGAAGCTCTTCCCGATCTGCTGGCTCTCGAGCTTGAAGAAGTAGCGCCTACCCGCCTCATTGAGGTAGATGGACTCCTCGAGCGGGGTCATGCGGATGCGGCCCCTTATGCGCTCGTGCGCTTCCTTGACGTCTTGTGCCGTAAAGTGCCCCTGCATCGATCGCCCCTCTTTGCCAATGGCTCAAAGCCGGACGCCTGCATGCGGCCAGCCAGAAACGTGTGTGTGGTTTTCCGTCAATTTACCTGATGCGCAGGGCCCCCGAAAGGCAGGGGCCAAAGTTCTGGACGAGCGGCCGTGCAGAGAAGCGCACGGCAGGGCTAGCCCCGTCTGCGTGCCGCTCGCCTCTCCCTGAAGAAGTCCCTCAGCAGCTGGGAGCACTCTTGCGCGAGCACCCCCCGAGTGACGTCAAAGCCATGGTTGAGGCGTCCGTCGCAGCTCAGGTCATAGAGGGAGCCCAGCGCCCCGCCCTTTGGGTCTGCCGCACCAAACACGCAGCGATCCACGCGGGAGTTGACCATGAGGCCTGCGCACATGAGGCAGGGCTCCAGGGTCACGTACACCGTGCAGCCCGAGAGGCGCCAGTGGCAAAGCTCCCTGGCCGCGGCAAGCATTGCCGAGAACTCCGCGTGGGCGGAGGGGTCCTCGTCATGCTCGCGCCTGTTGTGGGCACGCGCGATCACGCGAGGCTCGGGTGCGGTGTCCAAGGCGGCGCGCGGTGCCTCCGGACTCACGAAGTGGGGGCTCGCAGGATCGCGCGCGGGATCGTACACGACCACAGCGCCAATGGGCACCTCGCCCTCCTGCGCGGCAAGAGATGCCTCCCCCAACGCCATGCGCATGTACTCCTCGTCGCCGCCCACCATGACCCCTCGCATTCCCTCCGCCATCAAAGCCCGCTATGAGGTAGGATATATCCGCTCTCGGCCGGAGGAGTGGCAGAGTGGTTGAATGCAGCGGTCTTGAAAACCGTCGAGCGGCAATCCCGTTCCGAGGGTTCGAATCCCTCCTCCTCCGCCATCTTGAGCGCACGCACACGCAGAGGGGCCCCGGCGCGAAGCCGGGGCCCCTCTTTTGCGGCAATGAGAAAGCCTGTGCCTAGAACTTGACCTCCGGGGCCTGGCGCGCGGACTCGCTGCTGACCTCAAAGCCCTTGCGACTGGAGAACTTCGCGCCGGCCACAAGGTTGCCCGGGAAGGTCCGGACGGCATTGTTGTACTCGAGCACGCAGTCGTTGAAGCTCATGCGCGCATAGCTAATCTTGTCCTCGGTATCGGTGAGCTGGCTCTGGAGCTGCTGGAAGTTTGCGTTGGCCTTGAGATCGGGGTACGCCTCGGCGACGGCGAAGAGGTGGCCCAGGGTCTGGGTCAGCTGGTTGGACGCCTCCATCTTGGACTCGGGGGTGCTGGCGGAGCTCACGGCAGAGCGGGCCTTGATGACGGCCTCGAGGGTCTCGGACTCATGCGAGGCGTATCCCTTGACCGTCTCGACCAGGTTGGGGATGAGGTCGTTGCGGCGCTGAAGCTGGGCATCGATGGTCTGCCAGGCATTGTTGCAGCGGTTGTCTTTGGCGACGATACCGTTGTAGATGTTCATGTACATCAGGGCAAGCACCGCGACGATGACGATGACGATAATGGCGGCGATCATGCTGTCTCCTTCTGTCCGGTCTCGGGCGTGTCCCGAAACGTACCCGTGCACGAGCTGTCCTGCCGCCCGTGGCGCTGAGCTAAGTATACCCACTCGCAGGCGGCAATCTCGCTAGCCCCTCTCCGCCTCGCCCCGCCTTGACCGAAGGCGCTTCCGGACGACAAGCACCAGCAGCAGCGCCGTGACGGCGTCAATCGCGGCCAGGCTCGCCGAGAGGACCGAGAGCCCTCGCGTCTTGATGGGCCTCTCGAGGGGTGGCCAGCCGTTCTCGAGCGCGGCCTCGTTGTACGAGAGGTTGCTGGCCCGAGCGTTCAGCCAGACGTACATGACGTCCTTGGTCGCGCGCCTGAGCTGCTGGCGATAGTTCTCGGAGCCCCTTCCGACGGCAAAGCGGCCGTCACGGAAGACGCCGTCCATATAGAGGCTTCCCCCGGCGCGCAGCATCTGGTCCGCGTTCATGTACTGGTGGTGGTCGCTGTAGTCGGTGATCACGGAGCCCCTGAAGCCCCACTCCCCACGCAGCACGTCCGTAATCAGGGCGTGACTCCCTCCCGCCCAGACGGGCCCGATGCGGTTGTAGGAGCTCATCATGCCCGTGGCGCCGCCCTCCTGCACCGCCCTACGGAAGGGCTCGAGATAGATCTCCCTCAGGGACTGCTCCGTGAGCCAGGTGTAGAGGGAGTCCCGGTAGGAGTCCTGCTCGTTGAGCGCCAGGTGCTTGAGGTAGGTGAAGGTTCCCGCCTCTCGAGACCCTCGCACCGTGCCCGCGGCCATGACGCCCGAGAGGAGCGGGTCCTCCGAGTAGTACTCGTAGTTCCTGCCGCCCAGGGGGGTGCGGTGGATGTTGCACGCCGGGGCGTACCACCCATCGACGCCCAGCATGGCCGCCTCCATGCCCGCCGCCTGACCGAACGCGTGGGAAAGCTCCTGGCTCCAGGCCTGGGCGAGCACCGTGGGATTGGGGAAGGCCACGCCGAAGCGCAGCTGATGGAAGGACCCGATCTGGGAGGAACCATCCAGCTCCTTGGTCCTCTCCTTGCCCACCGCATCGATGGCGGCCGAGTTGGAGTAGCCGTGCAGGACGAGGCGCTCCATGTCGTCCTGGGAGATCCGGTCGAGCAGGAGCGGCCAGCGCGGGTCGTCGTAGTTTTTGCCCAGCTCGAGCCCCAGCTGGGTGAGCTTGCCCTTCCTGCTGACCGTTGCCCCATGGGCAAGGTATGCCGGCTCGCCCCCCTGGCCGTCTCCCGCCTGGGAGAGAGTCTGCCCCGCCGCCGCGTCGGCGGCAAGGGCGTCCTCCTCCCTGTAGAGGTTCATGTCCCTCAGGGCAGGCGCGATGGGCCGGTCAACGTCTCCCGTCAGGGGGAAGCTCGACTTTAAGTCGGCACGGGTGAGGTAGCGTATGCCCTCGCCCGTGCTGGTGCCGTCTATAGAGACCTTGCCCTCGGCGTCTTCTCCCGTGAAGCGGTTGCGGACCTCCATGCCCGTCTGGAGGTCGCTCTCGTATCTCTGGCCGTGCGCCACGAGGTAGCTTGCGCTGGCGTTCTCGCAGCTTGCCAGCGTGTGGGCGTCTCGCCTGAGCTGAACCAGGTACTCTCCCTCCTCGAGCTCCCATCCCTTGAAGCCGTTCTGGTTGGCGTCGAGGTAGTCGTAGCTTGCCATGTCCCTTGCGCCAAAGCCCAGCGTCACGTCCTCGCTCTGGCCGGGCTCAATCAGGCCCGTCTTTGCAAAGGCGACCAGCTGGCAGGAGGGCTTCTCTATGCCACCCGGCGTGTACGGGGTCTGGACATAGAGCTCGATCACGTCCCTTCCCGCGCGGCTTCCCGTGTTGGTGACGCGCACGGTCATCTCTATGCGGTCATCCGCCGAGAGCCTGCTGTTGCGCAGGGGCGTGCGCCCGACGATGTCCCAGGAGAAGGTCGTGTAGCTCAGGCCAAACCCAAAGGGATACTGCACCACGCCCTGGTAGCCTATGCCGTGGCGGTTGCTGACTCCATCCCAGAAGCCCTCCGCGTCTGCGGTCTCATACCAGCGGTAGCCCACGTAGATGCCCTCCGCGTAGTCCACGAAGCGCAGGCTGTCATAGCCAACGGGAGAGCCCTCGTTCACGTCGGCCGTGCCGTCGGCGGGGTAGAGCCCCTTGGAGCCAAGGTATGAGCCCTCGCCGTCAGCTCCCGCGTTTGCCCAGCTCGCAGCGGTGCTGAGGTCATATGCGTAGGTGTCGGCAGTCCGTCCGGAGGGGTTTATCTCACCCCAGAGGGCCTTGACCACGCTGCGCGCGCCCGTGCCCCCCGTCGCGCCAACCAAGACGCAGGCGTCGACGCCCTCAATGTCCTCCACCAGGCCAAGCTCCATGGCGTTGGTCGAGTTGACCAGCACGATCACGTTCTCGTAGTTGGCGGCAACATACGCGAGCAGCTCCTCTTCCTCAGGGGAGGGCTCCAGGTAGCTGCGTCCCCGGGACCGGATGGGACTGCCTCCCCTCTCGTTCACGCGCAGCTGCTCCCGGGGACAGTCTATGCTCTCTCCCGCCATGCGTCCCAGCACCACGATGGCCGTGTTCGAGTAGCTCTTCGCCCGCCCGAGCAGCTCGGGCGCATAGAGGCTCTCGTCGCTGATCTTGGGCTCATAGAGGCAGCAGAACTGCTCGGCGGTGCTGCCGAGGGTCCCCGCCGAAAGATGAGGCCTCTCGCCCTGAAAGCCCCGGTAGAGCTCCGCGAGCTCCTCGTTGTACGAGATGCCCTGGCTGGTCAGGGCATCAAGGATCCCCTCGCAGCCACCCGCGACCCCGCCCGAGCCGGACCCGCCGCTCACCCACTGGGTCGAGCCCCAGCCAAACACATTCACCTTGGTCACATTCGGCGAGAGGGGCAGGGTCTCGTCCTGGTTGCGCAAGAGCACCAGGCCCTCTCCCTCGATCCTCTCCGAGAGAATTTGATCGCGCGCAAGCTGGGCCTGGAGGTCGGTCTCTGAGACGCTGACCTCGTCGGAGCCCAGGAAGGAGTCAACGGTCTCCCCGTAGAGGACCGTAGCGACGTTCGCCACCACCACGGTTGCGAGGGCGATTCCCGCGGCGGTCCAGCCGGCGACCCTCAGGGCCCTTCGGCCGCGGCCCCCAACCTTTCCCGGTGCCTCACATGCTTCACGACCCAACACTGCGCCATCCCTCCAGGCTTCCCAAGACGATGCTCCAAGGCGGTCCAGACAAGCGGGCCGGCGTCTCCATGATGGCAGACGCCGGCCCGTGCGAGGCGTTAATTCTTGGTACAGCCTGCGCCGTCAGCGGAGCTTAACCCAGCAGGGACTTCACGCTTTCGACGAGGTCGGAGGCAGTGAGCTTGAACTCAGCCTGGAGGAATTCGGGCGTGCCCACCTGACCGAAGCGCTCGCATACGCCATGGCGCTTGAATGGGACGGCGATGCCGCCCTCCATGAGGGTTGCGGCAACCGCGTCACCCAGGCCGCCGATGACGTTGTGGTTCTCGAAGGTCACGACGGCGCGCTTGCCGGCGGCCTCGGAGCGCACGAGCCCCTCGTCCAAGGGCTTAATGCAGAACATGTCGATGACCTCGGCGGAGACGCCCTGCTCCTGGAGGGCGTCGGCGGCCTTCAGGGCATCTGCCACCAGTTGTCCGGCAGAGATGATCAGCACGTCGGAGCCCTCACGGATGACGTTGCCCTTGCCCATCTCGAAGGCAGAGCCCTCGGCATAGATGGAGGGGGCGTTCTTGCGTCCGGTGCGTAGGTAGTGGATGCCCTCGGTCTTGGCAAACTCTCGCACTATCCAGCTTGCCTGGACCGCGTCGGCGGCATCGCAGACCACAGATCCCGGGATGGTGCGCATGAGGGCAACGTCTTCCCAGGTGGTGTGGGTTCCGCCATTGGCGCCGACGGTAAAGCCGGGGTCAGACCCCCAGATGTTGATGGTGTTGTGCGCATAGCCGCCAGCAAGGTAGATCTGGTCAAACGCACGCCTGGTGGCGAAGGGGCCAAAGGTGTGCGTGAAGGGGATGAAGCCCTCGGAGCTCATGCCGCCGGCGATACCCATCATGTCGGCCTCTGCGATGCCCACCTGCACGTACTGCTGGGGGATCTTCTTCTGGATCTTGGAGGTTCCCGAGGCGCCGCCAAGGTCCGCCTCGAGCATGACCACCCTCTCGTTCTCCTGCATCAGCTCGATGATGGTGTCGCAGATTGCGTCGCGGTACGCGGTGCCGTTGGAGCCGAGGTTCTCGGAAAGCCTGAACACTACGCCTCACCCCTCTCGATCTGGGCGTCAAGCGCGGCAATGGCCTCGTCCGTAGCCTTGTTGATCTCCTCGTTGTTCCACTTCATGGAGTGGTTGGCAGCGGCGTTCTCAAAGTAGGGGACGCCTGCGCCCTTGATGGTGTCGAGCACGATGCAGTTGGCGGAGGACTTGTTCTGCTTCGCGGCCTCGATGGCGCCATCGATGGCAGCGATGTCCTGGCCATCGACCTTCTGGGTGTTGAAGCCGAAGGCCCTCATCTTCTCCACGTAGTCAAACGCGGGGAGAACCTCCTCGATGGTGCCGTCAAGCTGCTTCTTGTTGCTGTCGATGAAGACGATGCAGTTGGAGAGGCGCTTCGCGGCGATGAACTGGAACGCCTCCCAGCACTGTCCCTCGTTGAGCTCGCCGTCACCTACGATGAGGTAGGTGTAGGACGCGGAGCCCTTGAGCGCGAGCGCCATGGCGATGCCCGCTGCCTCGGAGGTGCCCTGGCCCAGAGATCCGGTGGTGGCGTCCACGCCAGGGGTCTTCAGGCGGTCCGTGTGGGACGGAAGCCTGGTGCCTCCGTCGTTCAGGGTCATGAGCCACTCCTTGGGGAAGAAGCCCCTCTCGGCCAGCACCGAGTACTCGACCGGACCCGCGTGGCCCTTCGAGAGCACGATGCGGTCGCGCTCCTCCCACCTGGGGTTGGCGGGGTCATGCCTGAGCTGCTTGGTGTACAGGTCGGCCATGAGCTCGACCAGGGAGAGGGATCCTCCCACGTGGCCGTAGCCGCGGTGCTGCAGCATGGCCAGCACGTCTCGACGGACCTTGGCCGCGAGCAGCGTTGCCTCCTTCAGTTCCTCTTCCTTCACTGTGCCTCCAATGCACGTCGTGAGATGTCGCAAACAAAACGGCTCGCAATGCGCAGGGCGCCTCGCGAACCGGCAAGGGACGCCTAGCCCAGGTGGGCCTTCAGCTTCTCCTCCAGCTCCGCCTTGTCGAGGATGTTGCTGAGAACGACCTTCTGCTCCTCGGGGATGCCAGAGATGAAGTCACCGAGGTCGGCGCCGACCACAAAGAGGTCAGCCGCGGTGGGGTTGATGTCGGAGATGGTGGTGTGGTCAACCTCGACCTCGGGATGACCGAGCTTCTTGACGACCTCCTCGGTATTCATGTGGACGATGAGGCTGGAGCCAAGGCCAGAGCCGCACGCACACATAATCTTGCGAATAGCCATGAGCGTTCTCCTTCTTCTGCTGCGCGGCCCACCTGTTGCGCCGCGTCGTTGCCGTGTTCAGTCTATCCATTTTGTGCCCAGCTAAAACTGGGTATGACACAACGCCAACAAATACCGCTCTTTAGAAAGGGGCCGAGAACCACGCTGGTTCTCGGCCCCCGCACGTCTCGGTCCAAAGACCTCTGGCGTGGTGCTGAGCCTACGCCTCGTTCTTCTTGGGAGCGACAAAGTTGTAGACGATCGGCAGCAGGAACGCGATGACGCAGACGGCCACGAGCAGGCCACCCTGGGCGAAGTTCACGGCGTTGCCGAAGACGATGCCCATCCAGGAGAAGTCGGCATCAGAGAAGGTGCTGCCCACGTAGCCCAGGGCGCTGAAGACGGGCATGCAGACCATGGGCAGGAAGGTGATCAGAAGGCCGTGGGCGAAGGAGCCGGCGATGCAGCCCTTGAGGCCGCCCTCGGCGTTGCCGAAGACGCCTGCGGTTGCACCGCAGAAGAAGTGGGGCACGACGCCAGGCAGGATGAGGGCGACGGGAATTGCGGCGTTGACGCCATTGAGGATGAGCAGGCCCACGATGCCGCCCACGAAGGAGCTCAGGAAGCCGATGATGACGGCGTTGGGGGCATAGGTGAAGGCCACGGGGCAGTCCAGCGCAGGCTTGGCGCCGGGGACCAGCTTGTCGGCGATGCCCTTGAAGGCGGGGACGATCTCGCCGATGATCAGGCGGACGCCGGACAGGATGATGTAAACGCCACCGGCGAAGCTCATACCGGAGGTGAGGGCCCAGACGATCCAGTTGCTGGTCGTCTCGGTGCCGATGTTAAGCAGGCCGCCCACGTTGGCGACGGTCAGGCCGTAGGGCTCAAGAAGGGCAGCTGCGGCCTTGGGGTCGGTGCCGGCGGGAACGATGCCCAGCAGGCCCTTGGCCACGGCGACGGCCACGACGATGAGGAAGAAGATCATCATCGTGATGGAGATGGAAACGGTGGTGTCACGCAGGAAGATGAGGCGCTTGGGGAAGCTGATCTCCTCGGTGCTCTTGCGGTTGGGGTCCTTGGCGAAGAGGCGGCCCACAAGGCCGGCAAACCAGTAGCCGAGGCCGCCGAAGTGACCAAGGGCCACGCCATCAGAGCCGGTGACCTTGCGGAAGGTGACCTGGCAGTAGGCGGGCGAGAGGACCATGATGAGCGCCAGCAGGCAGCCGCCTGCAAGGTAGAGGGCAGCTCCCTCGAGGTGGCCGGCGCCACCCAGGATGACGGCGATCATGCACGCCATGTACAGGGTGTGATGGCCGGTGAGGAAGATGTAGGGCATGCGGGAGAAGCGCGCCAGAACGATGTTCAGCGCCATGCCGATGGCCATGATGAGGGCCGAGCTGGTACCGAAGTTCTGGAGGGCGTCAGCCACGACGGCCTCGTTGTTGGGAACGACGCCCTGCATGTTGAAGGCGTAGTT
Organism: Olsenella urininfantis; assembly: GCF_900155635.1. Classification (GTDB taxonomy): domain Bacteria; phylum Actinomycetota; class Coriobacteriia; order Coriobacteriales; family Atopobiaceae; genus Olsenella_G; species Olsenella_G urininfantis. The sequence continues at coordinate 1,670,117 of NZ_LT732540.1, read as the reverse complement.
GAAGAGCTCGCCAAAGGCGAGCAGGGAGCCGGTCTGCAGGAAGCCAGCGCCTGCGGACAGCACCAGGAAGCCCACGATGGTCTTGATGGTGCCCTTGACGACGTCCTCGATGGGCTTGCGCTGCAGACACAGGCCCACAAGCGCGAGAAGGCCAACCAGGATGGCTGGCGTTGACAGAATGTTGACTATGAAGTCGAGCACTGCCATGTTTCCTCCCTCTGTTGCGATGTACGTGCTTCGTTCCACTTGCATTGCCGGCGCGCCCTGCGCCACCTGCCGCACGGCGCGCGTTGGGCGGCCTATGCCTCCATGAAGAGCCTGTAGACCTCGTCTGCGCTGGCTGCGGTGGCGACCTTCTCGATGTTTGCGGGATCGGCGAACATCGTCGCGAGAATGCGCATGACGTCCAGGTGAGAGTCTGGGTCGGTCGCTGCCAGGGTGACGAGAACACGCACCGGCTCGCCGGGCTTGAACTCGACTCCCGTGCGGGCGATGGTCACCGCGAGCTGCTGCTCCACCACGCCCTGCTCGGGGCGCGCATGCAGAAGCGCCAGGTCGGGAGCAAGGACGAAGTAGGGACCGAACTTGTTGGTGTTCTCTATGATGCCCGCGATGTAGTCGGGCGTGACGAAGCCGCCATCAACCAGGGGCTGGACGGCAACATGAATGGCATCCTCCCAGTCCTTGCAGGACTCGACGATCTGCACGTTCTCCCTCTTGAGCATGTCAGACATTGCGCTCATGTAGTACCTCCCTTCGCTTCCTCGTCCCTTCAACAGGCGAAGGCACCTCCGGGCCGGCGCGCACCGATCACGTGCTGCGCTCAAACCCTTGGCGCTCCTCATTACGCGCACATTCTATTCCTGTTCTTTCCTGTTTTGTACTAAAAATGTACATTTTTTCTTCACCTTTGGCCAACGGTGCCTTTTCCCAAGCTTTCGAGGGGTATTTTTCTAGCTAGGGATAACCACCGGGCATCCAGGCGGCGGGAGGGGGCACGCTTGTTTCGCCATGAACGCAGGGAGCAAATCGTTGCCATCCTCAATGCTGAGGGCTCGGCAAGCGTGGAGGGTCTCTCGCGGCGCTTTGGCGTAAGCGTCGACAGCATCCGGAAGGACCTCCAGACGCTCTCGAGGGAGGGCCGCTGCGAGCGCTACTACGGCGGCGCCCGGCGCGTTGGGCCACCCGCCCCGCAGGCGGCGCAGCGCGCCGGGCGCCATAGGCCCCCAAGCCACGCCAGCGCCTCAGGCGACCACTGGCCCTGGGATGGCACGGGACGCGTCTTTGAGCCCGTGTCCGTCGAGCGCGAGAGGGACGAGACCGCCCTGCAGGCGCGCAGGGCGGTGGCGAAGCGCGCTTATCTCGAGATAAACAATGGAGACTCCATCTTCCTCGACGTCTCTCGCACCAACCTCCTGCTTGCCGACCTTATTGCCGAGGGCGACAAGCGCGTCATCCACAACGCCTCCTACCGCTTCCTCCTGGTGGAGGAGGAGAAGTTCCACCGTCCGGGGCTCTTCCGCTTCGCCTCGGTCACTGACTTCTCGGCCGTCATCACCGATGCCGAGGATCTAGCCCTGCTGGAGCGGCTTTCGCAGCTTGGCGTGCCCACCCTGAGGTCCCTGCCCCGGTAGGTCCGTGGCCCGAGAAGGGCCGAGGCCCGACTTCCCGCCCGCAATGCCGCCGCCAAACGACGGCATTGCGGGCCTGGCAGGCCGAATCTCACCTTTTTCGTCCGTCAGGCCACCAGTAGGTGACGGCACAGCAGGCAGAAAAGGCCCGAAAAAAACCGCCTCGTCGCCAGAGGGCCTGGCGACGAGGCGGACGTGCTCACCCCAAAGGCGGGCAACTACGCCATCTTGGCCCGCGTCTCGTCAATGATCCTGCGCACCTGGGCGGCGTTGGCGGCGATCTCGTCCACGGACCCCTTGGTGAGGAGGCTCCCCATCCCACAGCAGTCCACGCCACGCTCGACCCACTCGGCGAGGTTCTCCAGGTTGATGCCGCCAGAAGCCATGATGGGCATCCAGGGGGTGGGGGTCTTGAAGAGGCTGACCAGCTGAGGGCCATAGACGTTGGAGACGGGGAAGGCCTTGATGAACGCCGCCCCCCTCTCCATGCCCTGGACCGCCTCGGTCACCGTGGTGCAGCCGGGGGCGTAGGGGATCTGGTAGCGATTGCAGGTCTCGGCGACGGCGAGGCTGCTCATGTTGGCAACGACGAACTCGGCGCCGGACATGATGGCGAGGCGGGCGGTGGTCTCGTCCATGACGGTACCCGCGCCGATGCAGATCTCGTCGCCGAACCTCGCCTTGATGCCGGAGATGACCTCACCCGCGTTGGAGTTGGTGTAGCTGATCTCGAGGCAGGGCACGCCGCCCCTGATGCAGCCCTCGGCTATCTCGCAGCCACGCTCCACGGTCTCGACGCGCACCACGGCAAGGGCGCCGCAGTCATAGAGCCTCTTGGTGACGCACATCTTCTGCATCTGCATGATGGCCCCCTCTTCCTACGCTGAGTGACTGATGCCGTAGTGGTCCAGCATCGCCTTGATCTTCTCGTCCACGTCGGGCGTGGTCTCAGAGACGGGGGCGCGGCCTGGACCCACGGGGATACCGGAGAGCTCGAGCGAGCGCTTGAGCGTCTGGGGGGTGGACCCCAGGTGAAGCACGTCGCGAATGGGCTCCACCTCGGCCTGCAGCTGAGCCGCGAGCTCGGCGTCGCCCGCCTCGAGGGCCTCCCAGAGCCTGACCACCACGTCAGTGATGAGGTTGGCCGTGCCCGCAATGGTGCCCGAGGCGCCAAGCGCGAACGCCTCGGAGATCTTGCCGTCGGAGCCCACGAGCACGTCCACGTCGTTGCCCCTTGCGGCCTGGAGGTAGCCGGCGAGGTTGTCCATGTTGCCGGAGCTGTCCTTGACGCCCTTGACGTTGTCTATCCGGGCGAGCTCCCCCACGAGCTCGGGCGAGAGGTTCATGCCCGTGGACTTGGGGATGTTGTACAGGATGATGGGGATCTTCACGCTCTGGGCAACGGCCTCGAAGTAGCTCCTGACCTCAGCGTCGGAGACCTTCATGAAGTAGGGGTTGATGACCGAGAGCGCGTCTGCGCCGATCGCCTCCGCCCTCCTGGACATCTCGCACGCCTCGCGCGTAGAGCAGGAGCCGGTGCCCACGTAGACGGGAACTCGGCCGGCGACCCTCTCTACCACGAACTTCGAGAAGCCTATCTTCTCGTCGGGGGTGCAGGTGTGGAACTCGCCGTTGGAGCCGAAGGTGAAGATGCCGCTCGCGCCGGCGGCGACGAGCTTCTCCACGAGCTGCTCGCCGGCCTCGTAGTTGATGGTCTGTCCCTCGTCGCGCCTGAAGGGCGTGACCATGGGGACGATGACGCCAGAGAAGAGTGCCATGCGCCCTACCTTCCCTCGCGGATGGACGCGCCCAGGGCCCCGCCCGGATGCCACTTGACGTACTGGGTGGGGTTCAGGCCGTAGTCGTTCTGCAGCAGGATGGAGAGGCACTGCAGCTCCAGGATCTCGGCGACGATGGACGCCCGGGGAGGCTTGTTCATGTCGTCGCCCTCGCGCCTGACTCCGGCGATGAGGGCCACGTCGCCTTGCCGGGCAAGCCAGGACTCGGGGTTTCCGGTCACGGAGATGATCTTTGCCCCGTTGGACTTGAGGCAGTTGACGGTGGCCTTGAGCTCGACCGTCTCGCCGCTGTTGGAGATGGCTATGACCACGTCGCCGGGAAGGACCTGGCCTGCGGAGCCATGGACGGCCTCGGTGCCGTGGAGCTCGTAGGTGGGCGTTCCCGTGGACGAGAGGAGCGACGCCACGTAGCCGCTCACGTGGCCCGGCTTGCCGATGCCGGTGACGTGCACGCGACCGCCGGCCTTCTCGGTCGAGCGGATGAGGTCCCTTGCCGCGGCGAGGGCGTCGATGTCGATGCCGGCCTGGAAGGCCATGACCTCCTCGTTCATGATGGACAGAAATTCCTGGACCTGTTCCTTGTCGCTTGCCATGTTTCCTCCTTGATCTTGGAGATGGATGCTGACGTGGTGCTAGGACGCGACGCTCACACCGTGGGCGCGCAGAGCCGAGACGAGCTCCTCCTCAAGGGAGTCGAGGCTCTCTTTGGCGAAGGGTCGGGAGACTGCCACGTACTCGTAGCCAGAGGGATGCTCGACCCAAGGCCCCTTGAGCAGCAGGCGCAGCTTGCCGCCCTCGCGCTGGACCCTGGCCTGGCCAATGCTCTCGTAGCTTACGCAGAGCGCCTGCTCCCGCTTGGACTCCCTGCAGACGAAGAGGTGCCTCTCGCCCAGCTCCATGACGGGGGTATGGGCCATCCACCTGCGGAAGAGCCTCCCGGCATGCCTGGAGATGAACCACACCGCCGTCAGGGCGAACAGGGCCAGGAGCACGAGCCACATGTTCGAGCTGGCGCCTGCCGCCTCCACGAGGGCCAGCGCGCCAAGGAGCAGGGCCAGGACGCAGGCGAAGGATGCGAAGGCCTCGAGGACCAGATGCATGCGGTCCTCCTCCACCACGAGCTCGATCTCCTCGTCGGGAAGGGAGCCGCGGTCGGGAAGCCTTGGCGATCCCTTGGGCTTTGCTTGAGACATGTGACCCTCCAGAGTCCTTTCTAGCAAAAGGGCCCGGAGACGCCCACCGCAGGTGGTTGCCGCCGGGCCCCTGAAGCTGCTCAGGCGAGCTTATGCGCCAAAGAGGTGACCGATGCCGTAGATGATCGAGCCAACGATGTTGTAGTCGACGTTGGGGAAGGAGGCTCCGGTGATTCCCAGGGCGCTGAACGCGGGGTACAGGACCAACGGGCCGGCGCAGAGGAAGATGCCGATGACGAAGGAGCCGAGCAGGGCGCCGCGCCAGCCGCCGTAAGCATAGCCCATGACGCCACAGGTGCCGCCAGAGAAGAAGCAGATGCCGGCGGCAGGAATCATGATGGTGGGGCTGTGCAGGGCAACCATCACGGCCATTGCCACGAGGCCACCGACGAAGGAGCCGATGAAGCCAAGGATGACGGCGTTAGGCGCGAAGGGGAAGATGGCGGGGCAGTCAACGGCGGGGATGGCGTCAGGGATGAGCTTCTCGGAGATGCCGACGAAGGCGGCGGTGATCTCTGCGATGAACTGGCGCACGCCGTAGATGAGGACGCTCATGCCGGCGGCGAACTGGAGGCCGGCGAGGAAGGGCCAGATGAACCAGATGTCGTTGCCCATGGCCTTGAGGATGACGTTATTCACGTTGGTGGGGTCGTCGGGAACCTTGACCAGGTGGCCGGTCAGGAAGCAGGCGATAGTCACGATGTAGAAGAGCACGATCATGAACAGCGCCACGGAGAACACGAAGTCACGGAAGAGCTTGAAGAACTCGGGGAGCTCGCGGTCGTCGGAGGAGCCGGAGGCAAGCTCCGCCTCGTGCTGCTTGGAGAAGAGCTTTCCGATGTAGCCGGAGACCGCATAGCCGATGTCGTTGAAGTGGCCCATGGCGATGGTGTTCTCTGCGCCGGTGAGCTTGTTCATGAAGGGCTGGCAGAAGGAGGGAAGCGCGGCGCCGCAGAAGCCCAGGATCACGCCGCCGAGAACCACGGTGACGATGAAGGGGGCGCCCAGGGAGATGAAGACCAGGGCCAGAACGCAGGCGAAGTACAGGAAGTGCTGGCCGGTCAGGAAGACCGCCTTGAACTTCGTGAACTTGGCGAAGACCATGTTCATGATGAAGCCGAGGACCATGACCAGGGCGACCTCGGTGCCGTAGGTGTTGAGTGCCAGGGAGGTGGCGACCTCGACCTGCGTCACGACGCCCTGCACGCCGAATGCGGTGTTGAACATGGTGGCGAAGGTGGTCACCTGGGCAGACATGGCGCTGGAGCCGATGTTGAAGATCATGAAGCCGATGATGGTCTTGACGGTGCCAGAGAAGACGTCAACGGCGGACTTCTTCTGGAGCAGCAGTCCGATGAGGGCGATGGCGCCCATGATGACCGCTGTGTCGCGCAGCTGCATCAGGATTGCGTTAACCATGGCATTTCCTTCCTTTTTGAACCGGTTTTTTCGACAGAGCACCCCAAGGCCATGGTCCCAACTGGAATCATGAGCCCACAGCCCCTGGGGGAATGGCTATGTGTTTTGGCCCTGAGGCCACTGGCTAGGCCAGGGGTCTACTCAGAGACCTCGACGCCCTGCTCGGCCAGATACTTGACGAGACCAGCCTTGATCTCTGCCTTGTCGACGATGTTCTTGACACCCACGGCATAGGGGACGCGGGGGTCGACGGCGAGCTCGTCGGTGAGGTCGGACATGGTGACCACAAGGTCGCCCGTGAAGCCGTTGAGCGAGTCGAGGTTGCCGTGCTCGGTCTCGATGGGGAGGTTGGACTCCTTGATGACCTGGTCGCACTTGATCTTGAGCATCATGCTCGAGCCCATGCCGGCACGGCAGCAGACAAGCGCACGAAACTTCTTATCGGCCATTACAAACTCCCTTCCATGTCATGGATGAGGCCCATGACATCCTTCGGTGAATGAGCTGCCTCCAGACGCGTGAAGAACTCGGGGTCCGAGAGGAGCTCGACGAGCGACTGTAGCGCGGCGATGTGGCCATCGCTATCCTTGGCGCTCAGGGGGAACAGGAACTTCACGGGATCGTTGTCCTTGCTCCCAAACTCAACGGGCTCCCTGAGCACGGTGATGCCCACCGCAGGCTCAAGGGCGCCCTGCTCGGGACGGGCATGGGGCAGCGCAACGTGCTCGGTGATGACGATGTAGGGGCCAAGCTCGTTGACGCCCTTGACGATGTCGTCCACGTAGGCAGGGGTGACCTTGCCCGCGTCCACCAGGGGCTGGGCGGACTTGCGCACGCCGTCCTCCCAGTTGGTGGCCTCGACGTCGAGCTGGATGAGCTCCTCGCTCACAAGATCGCTCAGCACGTTCCACCTTCCTTTCCAAGCACATCCCATATGAAGAAAAACAGAATTTCATTTGCAGATTATATAGGGGAATATGTCGTGTAGCAAGACTAAATGAACGTTATTTTTTTAATATTGCCAGCTAGATAGCCTATATGTTCTTTACGAACGTTTATATGATTCAAGAGTTTCTATAAATGCCTTAAACAATGTCTGCGAGCTGAATGGGGGTCGTTTTGACCCGTAAAGGTTAAACTCGATCATATAGGATTCCCATTCGTTCGTTTGTGGCATCACGCAAGGGAGCTGGGCATGAAGAGAAGCCAGGCGAGCATCGACGCCCGCAGGAACGAGATAGCCTCCCTTCTCGAGCTCAGGGGGCACATGAGCATCGCCGAGCTCGCGCACCACTTCTCGGTGTCGGCGCTCACCATCAGACGAGACCTCGACTACCTCGAGGAAAACAAGATCGCCTCGAGGTCCTACGGCTCCGCCTCGCTGCTCAATCCCATGGGAAGGCCGTCTGGCTCCAAGCAGGTGCGCGCCAACAAGGCCATCGCCCGTGCCGCGGCGCTTCTCGTGCAGGACGGGGACTCCATCTTCATCAACACCAGCTCGACCGCCATATCGATGATCAACTACATAGAGGCGGAGGACGTCACCGTGATCACCAACAACCGCAAGGTATCGCTGGTTGAGGTGCCGAGCTCCGTCTCCGTGCTCCTGACGGGCGGAGAGCTCAGGCCCCGGAAGTCCTCCCTCACCGGCGAGCTCGCCTGCGCAAACATCCGCAGCGTGGAGGCCACCAAGTGCTTCCTGGGATGCTCGGGCCTGAGCGTGGTGCGCGGGCTCAACACCGCAACCCCACAGGAGACGGCGGTGAACGCCCTGATGCTCGAGCACTCGCGCACGCACTACCTCCTGGCCGACTCCTCAAAGATAGGTCTGGACACGGGCTTCGCCTTCGGCACGGTCTCGGAGATAGACATGCTCGTCACCGACGACCGCTACCACGCGGACCTCATAGAGAGCCTTATCGAGGCTGGGATGGGAGATGTGCTGCGCGTGAGCATGGAACCGATGCTCGCCTAAGATTCGCGTGCGCCCAAATTGGCGACCCCTGGCGTGTACAATCACAAACGACGGCGGGGCATGCCCCGGCCGCGGCCTGCAAGCCTAAGAGAAGGGTCATTGATGAAACCTCGACCTCACAGTCGATGACCCCACGACGCTCCTGTTGGTCTCGTCGCGGGGTACCCCAGAAGATTTCGGCATGACGCACCCGCGCGTCGTCCAACCAATAAGGAGCCTGCATGATCTACCTTTCCCAGCTGGTGGGAAATCCCGTCTTCGACCTCAACGGCGAGCGCATCGGCAAGGTCAACGACCTTGGCATTGCCACCGGCGAGGTGTTTCCCCGCGTGACCGCCCTGGCGATAGAGGGCCCCAGCAAGACCCCCTTCATGGTGAGCTGGCGCAAGTACGTCGAGAGCTTCGGCGAGTCCGAGGTGCGCCTCAAGGTGGTGGCAACGGACATCCGCTTCAGCTACCTCCAGCCCTCCGAGGTCCTCATTGCCCGTGACCTGCTCAACAAGCAGATAGTTGACACCAGGGGCGCGCGCGTCGTGCGCGTGAACGACCTCAAGCTCTCTGACACCAGCTCCAGCCAGCTGCGCCTGCTGGGCGCCGAGGTTGGCGTCCGCGGCATCCTTCGCTCCCTCTCCCCCACGCTCGAGCGCCTGGTCCTGCGCGCGGCGAAGTCCCTGGGCCGCTCCGTTCCCGAGCGCATCATCGCCTGGAACTACATGGACCTCATCGACCGCGATCTCAGCGACGTGAAGCTCTCCGTCTCGCACAAGACGCTGGACGAGCTTCACCCCGCCGACATCGCGGACATCATCGAGCGGCTGGACCCACGCCTGCGCGGGCAGGTCTTTGCCCAGCTTGACGAGGAGCGCGCGGCGGACGCCATCGCAGAGCTGGACGACGACGCCATGGCGGCGGAGCTCATGGGCGGGCTGAACGACGCGGCTGCCTCTCGCATGCTCTCCGAGATGGACCCCGACGACGCCGCGGAGCTGGTGAGCGAGCTCGACTACGACAAGGCCGAGAAGCTCCTCAGGCTCATGGGGGTCCAGGAGCGCAAGGCGATCAACCAGCTCCTGGGGTACCGCGAGGACACCGCGGGCCGCATCATGACCTCCGAGGTGGTGCTCCTGCCCGAGGACGCCAGCGTCTCGGACGCCATCAGGGCAATCGGCGAGCTGGACGACGACTTCGAGTCCGTCCACTACGTCTACCTAAAGGACGAGGAGGGGCGACTCTCGGGCGTGGTGGGCATGAGGGCGCTGATCACAAGCGACACCGACGCGCGCCTCGCAGACATCTCCTTCGACGACCTGGTGACCGCCGGTCCCGACGACGACCAGGAGGACGTGGCCAAGGATATCGCCAAGTACAACCTGCTTGCCATGCCCGTCGTGGACGACAACCGCCACCTGCTTGGCATGGTGACGGTGGACGACGCCCTGGACGTCCTCGAGGAGGAGCACGAGGAGGACCTCCAGATTGCCGGCGCGGGCAGGAGCGACTCCGATCGCAGCCAGGCGGGAAGCAACATCCTCTGGCTCCTGCGCAGCGAGCTCTGGTTCTTCTTCTGGATGGCGGGCATCGCCCTTCTGGCCACCATCATCGAGCCACAGATGGGCCTCGCCCACACGCTGCGCTTCGCCTTGGCCCTTCCCGTGGCGGTCATCGCCGCGCGGGACGCCGTGAGCTTCACCACGAACTTCTACCTGGAGTTTGGTCCAGAGGACGAAGATGCGCCCTCTGACCTCGGATTCATGCTCAAGGGGCTGGGCCTGGGGCTTCTCTTCTCCGCAATGGCCATCCTCATTGCCACGGGAGTCGAGGCCGTCCTCTCGCCCGGGAGGCCGCTGGACGGGGAAGGCATCCTCGTCGGCTTTGCCGCCGCGGCCATCAGCATCGTCGTCTCCTTTCTGAGCACCCCCGTATATCTGGGCGTGCTCCGCAGAAGGGACGCCAGCAACCGCGAGACCTCCGGGCAGGTGCTCTCCTCCGTCGCCATGGTCGTGGCCGTTGCCGTCTTCGTCGTGGCAACCGTGCTGCTGTCCGGCGCTGTCTTGGTCTAGGCGGGGCCCATGGACGAGAAGACCCTGAAGCCACAGGCGCACGAGACGCCCGAGCTGCCCCTGCCCTCTCGGCGGACGCGCCTGCTTGCCATGCTCTCGGTCATGGGACCTGGCATACTCACCGCACTTGCCGGCATGGATGCGGGTGGCATAGCCACCTTCTCCGTGATGGGATCCAACTTTGGCTTTGCCATGCTCTGGTCAGACCCCCTCACCTGCCTGCTGCTCATCGTGGTGCAGGAGACTGCCGCACGCATGGCCTGCGTCACCGGCAAGGGCTTTGCCTCCCTCATCCGAGAGCAGTTTGGCATCCGCGTGTCCACGGTGGCCATGCTCGCCACCGTCATGTCGAACTTCGCCGTCACGGTCTCCGAGTTTGCGGGAATCGCCTCGGGCATGGCGCTCTTTGGCATACCTGTGTTCGTCTCCGTGCCCATAGCGGCCGTCACGGCCTGGCTCCTCACCATGTCCGGCTCGTACCGCAGGGTCGAGAAGGTGCTCCTCGCCATCTCCTGCGTCTTTGCCACCTACATCATCTCGGGCTTCCTTGCCAAGCCAGACTGGGCGCACGCCTTCCACGACACGGTCATCCCCCAGCTCTCGGGAGACCCGTCCTACATCTCCGTCCTGGTGGCGAGCATCGGCACCACCATCTCGCCCTACATGATCTTCATGGTCTCGAGCAACGTCTCCGAGAAGAACCTGGGCGAGCGGGACATCGCGGGCCAGCGCGCGGACAACGTCTCGGGGGCCTTGGTCTCGCAGACCATAGCCTGGTTCATCACGCTCACCACGGCAAGTGTCCTCTTCCCCCTGGGCATCAAGATCGCGGACGCCGCGGACGCCGCCAAGGCGCTGGTGCCGCTCGCAGGACAGTATGCCTCGGCGATGTTTGCAGCCGGCCTGGTGGGGGCATCGTTCCTCGCCGCCTGCGTGATGCCCGGCATCACCGCCGGGGCAGTCTGCGAGGCCTTCGGCTGGGAGCGCGGAACCGACCGGAGCTGGAAGGAGGCGCCCGCCTACCGGGGCATGGTCACGGCCATCTCGCTTGTGGCCGCGGTGATCGTGCTGGTGCCGGGGGCAGACCTCTTTGGCATCATGATGGGCGCCCAGATCGTCAACGGCATGCTGCTGCCCGTGCTCCTGGTCTGCATGGTTCGCATAGCGAGCGACAGGCGCATCATGGGGAGATGGGCGAACGGCCGCACGTGGAACCTGCTCACCTGGTTCACCATCGTTTTGGTGGTGGTGCTCACGGTGGTCATGTTCGCGTTCCAGGCCATAGGCTACTAAGGACTCGACGAGCTACTTGCTGGCCTTCTTGTACTCGTCCATGAATGCGCCGAACATGCCGCTTGCCTTGCGAGCCTGCTTGCCCACGGCCTTTGCCGCGCCTTGCGCATTTCCTGAGCCCTTCCCCTTGGCAGGCTTCTTCTCCTGAGGCGCCAGGGCCCGCTTGGCGCTTCCCAGGGCCTTCCCCAGGGCGAGGGACCCCTTGTCCACGGCGTCAGACGCCGCGGCGTCGGCCTTTCGCGCCATCTCCTTGCCCTGTATCTTTGCCTTGGCGTAGCCAGCGCCGGCCTTTGCGGCAACGCCGCCGCTCAGGGAGCCGGCAGAGGCCTCGTTCTCCACCAGCATGCAGCCGTGCTCATAGCCCCTGAGCAGCCGTGCGGGGATTTCGAGGGAGCCCACGAGCGACTGCGAGACGCTCCCGTCACCCACGTAGAAGGACTCCACGTCGCCCTGCGGTGCCGTGAAGGACGCGTCGTTGACGTATCCCAGCTGCCTGCCCGAGACGGTGCGCGCATCCATGCCGGTCCACATGACGCAGCTGTCCCAATCTATGCCCAGGCGCTTGCGGGCGGCAGCGTCCGTGCCTGTCTCCATGCTAGAGACCTTGTAGCCCCCCTCCACGCGCTCAAGGGAGTCGAGGGCAACGAAGACGTCGGGCCTCTTTATCATGCCAACCACGTCGGGACGGCTGACCAGGAAGCCCACCAGCTTGTGGCCGCTGGGACCAAAGACGGCCATGTGCACCTTCCCAAGGCGCGAGAGATGCAGGGCATCCCTCTTGTTGGGCTTGAGCCGGAAGACCTTGGCGTTCAGGTACTCGCTTACCCTGGGCATCTGACATCCCTTTCGCTCGTCTAAGGTCGGGGGCGCGGTGCGACAACGCACCGCGCCCCCGACCGCCGCGCAGGAGCCGACCTACTCGGCCTCGTCCTCCAAGACGACCTCGACATGCACGGACTCCGCGGGGGCCTCCTCGGGGGCCTCTTCGGCCTCGACGGAGGCGCTGACCTTCTCGGCAACGTTGCTCACGGCATCCTGGACCTGCGCTGACGTGGCGTTGACCGCCTCGGAGAGGGAGTCACGCAGCTGGTCCATGCGCTCGCGGGCAAGATCGACCTTGGCGCGAAGCTCGTCGGTGGTGGCGTCCACGTTGGGACGAACGGTGTTGATCTTCTCGCTCACGGCACGAGAGCCGCGCTCGTAGGAGTCAACGGCACTGTCCCAGGCGTCGTTCATGGCGTCGGCTGCCATGGCCCTGCTCTCCTCGCCAGGACGCGGGGCGAGGAGGATTCCAGCGGCGACGCCTGCGGCGGCACCGATGACGCTACCCATGATGAAACCAAACGTTCCCTTTGCGCTCATGTCTTCCTCCTCCATCCCTGGCAGGCCAGGCTCGTTGACAGCATCCACGGAGCGGTGCTCCGGTATCGCATCACTTTAGCGCACTCGTCTGGGGCCCGGGATGTGCTCGGCCTGGGCCTCCTGCTCGGGTGGCTCGTCCCAAGGGAGCTCCGGCTCCTCGTCTTCCTCTGCGGGCACCTCGGCGGCGGGCTCTGGCTTCTCCATCTCCCTGGGCTCGCCCTCCTCGGGAGAAGACGGCAGCTCTTCCCCTGCCACGGGATCCTCCAGGGTCATGACCGCGGTCTCGCCCAGGCCGTCTCCCCTCTCCATCGCCTCGAGCTCCTCGGGCTGGATCGCCTCCAGCTCGGGGCGAGAGCTGAAGAGCTCGTGCAGGTCGGAGCCGAGGCTCTCCCCTGGCTCCCCCTCGCCCACCTCGGCCTGGGTGTCCCCTCCAAGAGGTCCCAGAACGCCCGTCTCGCCCTCGTCCGTCTCCTGGACGGCAAGCGCGGCGCGCTCGGCTGCCTGCTGCTCGGACGCGAGCTCCTCCGCCTGGCGACGGGCATCCTCGGCGGCCTCGTAGGCCTCCAGGTCAACCGCCCAGCCAGGGCGCTCGGCGGCAAGCTCGGCCTCCCGTGCCTCGGCACGCAGCCGTGCCTCCTCCTCGGCGGCGGCACGCTCTGCGGCGGCACGCTCCTGCGCCTCCCGAATCGCCTGGCGGCGAGCCTCCTCTATCTCCTGCTCGCGCTGGGCGATCTGCTGCTGGCGCTCCTGAAGGTGCCGCTGGTACTCAGCCCTGAGTTCCTCGGTGAACCGATCCTCTATCTGCCTCTGATAGCGTTCGGCCGGACCCTCGCCCATTCCGCCCACCATGCTGGTGAGGCCGGCGACGATGGCCTCCACGTCCGGCTCGGGCGCGCCGCCGTCGCCGAAGGCCCACTCCGCAATCCAGACGGCGCTCGAGAGGGCGCCGATCACCAGCACGTCATCCGGACAGGAGAGCTCGATGTCGAAGCAGCGCTCCTCATCTGCCGGGCGCGTGCGCCCACAGCTCACCTCGCCAGAAGCGCTGGACTGCGAGAGGAGCTCCACGGTCATGTGCTCCAGCAGGTGGGCGAGCTCGGTGTGACCCATGGCGTCCTTGAAGGTCTCGCCGGCATCCCCCAGGCACACATGGTCAATGATGTGGGGCATGAGGTTGTAGACGCGCGTGGTGCCAACCAGGTTCTCGCTGGTCATGAGGGGTGCATCCTCGCTGAGGCGCACACGTGCCGTCAGGTTCTCAAGTCCAACCTCGACGCGGACTATGTCAATGAGCTGTGCCATGGGGCAAAACCTTCCCTCGCAAACGTGCCGTGCGTGACCTTATTGTAGACAAACTCCAGCTTCCGGCAGGCAGAAGGGCCACATGGCGCGGCCTCACTCCTGCCCGGCGGCAGGCTCCGGCACCGCCAGGGGCGCAGGCGCCGTCACGCGCAGCATGGAGACGCGCCTGCCGCGCATGGACTGCACGCGAAACACGTAGCCACCAACCTCAAACTGGTCGCCCGGCGATGGCAGGCCGTCAGCCGTCTCCAGCACGAAGCCGGCAACGGTCTCGTACCCTTCGCTGTCCTCTATGGGCCAGCCCAGCTCGATGGCATCGTCTATGGAGAAGCGCCCATCCACCAGCCAGTCATGCTCCGATAGCTGCGTGAGGTACTTGTTGTCGGGGTCGAACTCGTCGGCGATCTCACCCACGACCTCCTCGACGATGTCCTCCACCGTGATGACGCCGGCAGTGCCACCGTACTCGTCCACCACGATGACCATCTGCTCATGGCTGGCGCGCATCTCGGATAGCAGGGGGATGATGTCCTTCGTGTCGGGAACGAAGTCCGCCTCGCGCATGAAGCGAACGATGGGCGCGTCCATGGCGGAGTCGTCGAGCGCGGGACCTATGAGGTCCTTGATGTGGGCGACCCCCACGATGCGGTCCAGGTCCTCGTGATAGATGGGCATGCGTGAATAGCCCGTGCGACGCATGACGGACAGCACCTCTCCCAGGCTGGAGTCGTCCTCCATGAAGGTGACGTCCACGCGCGGCACCATGACCTCGCGGGCCTTGGTGTCTCCCAGGTCGAATATCTCGTGGATCATGGACTTCTCCTCCTCGGAGAGATCCTCCGAGTCGGTGACCATGTAGCGAATCTCGTCCTCCGAGACCTCCTGGCGGTCATCCGTTCCCTTGATGTGCAACAGGAGGGCAAGGCCGTTCGCGCTGGCAGAGGTGAGGGCAACCAGGGGGCGCGCCAGACGAGAGAACGCGTTGATGGGGCCGGCCACGCGCTTTGCCATCCCCTCGGCGTTTGCCATGGCGATCCTCTTGGGCACCAGCTCGCCCACGACTATGGAGAAGAACGAGACGAGCAGGGTGATGAGGGCCGTTGCCAGGGCGCGGGCAAGACCCTCCTCCACGCCAAGCGCGGCCAGCCAGCCGCCAAGGGGCTCAGAGAGGCTCGTCGCGGCGAAGGCCGAGCTGAAGAAGCCAAGGAGCGTGATTGCCACCTGAATGGCGGCAAGGAACTCGGAGGGGTTGTCGGCAACGGCCGCGGCAATGGCGGCGCTGCCGTCCCCCTCCTCTGCCTCATGGTCCAGAAGGACCTTCCTCGCCGTGGAGAGGGCCATCTCAGACATGGAGAAGTAGCCGTTGGCAATGGTCAGAAGAACGGTAACGCTAATGGAGAGGGCTATGTCCATGCGCGGGCGCGCAACCTCCTCAAACGGTGAAAACAGTTCTGAACACTATATCAGTACAAAGGGCCGCAGACAGCTGGCGAGGGGCGGCGCCATAGGCACCGCCCCCCGGCATTCCTGGACCCTCAGGCCATCAGCGGCCCTCGGACCTCCTGTCCGCGTATTCCTGGGCGAGCTGCTGCTGGATGTCATGCGGGACCTGCTCGTAACCCGATATCTCAAGCTCGAACTCGCCCGTCCCGCGCGAGAGGGACCTCAGGCGCGTGGCGTAGTCCGTGACCTCGGCGTAGGGCACCGTGGCCTCGATGGTGGTGAAGCCAGCAAGGGCTCCGTGGCCCTGCGTCGCGGCCATCCCCTCGACACGTCCGCGGGAGGCGGACACGTCGCCCATGACGGAACCGGCGTAGCTCTCGGGAACCGTGATCTTGAGGTGCGCCATGGGCTCCAGCAGCACGGGCTCCGCCTGGCCGACGGCCTTCTGGAATCCTATGCGGGCGGCCGTCTTGAAGGCCATCTCGTTGGAGTCAACGGGGTGGTAGGATCCGTCGTACACGGCAACCTTAACGTCTATCAGGGGATATCCCGCAAGGACGCCGTCCACCATGGTCTCCTGGACGCCCTTGTCGATGGCGGGAATGAAGTTGCGCGGGACATGTCCTCCCACCACCTCGTCCACAAACTCGTAGCCCGCGCCCGGGTTTGGCTCCACGCGCAGCCAGCAGTCTCCGTACTGGCCGGCGCCACCCGTCTGCTTCTTGTGCCTGCCCTGGGCGCTGGCCACGCGACGGATGGTCTCACGGTAGGGGATGCGCAGCCTGACGGTGTGGGCCGTGACGCCCGCACGCTCCTCCAGGCGGTCGAGCAGCACGGAGACCTGAGCCTCTCCGATGGCGGAGACCACGGTCTGGCCCGTGTCCTCGTCGCGCTCGACGGTGAGGGTGGGGTCTGCGTCGGCGGTCTTCTCGAGGAAGGTGAAGACCTTGCCCTCGCTGCCGCGCTCGTCGGGCTCTATGGCAACGCGGTAGAGGGAGTTGGGGAAGCGGAACGCCGCTGCCTCCACCTTGCCGGTGACCGAGAGGGTGTCACCCGTCATGGCGTCCAGCTTGGGAACCACGCAGATGTCGCCCGCGGCAACGGACTTCACGTCGGTCATGTCATGGCCGCACATGAGGTAGAGGTGTCCCAGACGCTCAAGCTTGCGCGTGCGCGCGCAGGTGAGCTCGGCACCGGGCGTCACGGTGCCTGCCAGGATCTTGACGAAGGAGAGCTTGCCGTTCTGCTGATCCTGCAGGGACTTGAACACGAAGGCCACGGGACGGTCGTCGTCGGCGGAGATGTCCAGCTCCTCTCCGTTGACCAGTGGAACGCGGCCGTAGTCCGCCATGGTGGGAAACCACCGCACGATGTCGTCCATGAGGGAGATGACGCCCTCCTCGCGCACGCAGGATCCTGCGAAGACGGGGACGAACACGCGCTCGCGTATGGCCTTGGCGAGAAGCCCCTCGAGCTCCTCCTGACCGATCTCCCCTCCCTCGAGGTAGGTCATCATGGCCTCGTCGTCCGCCTCGACGACAAGCTCCACCAGCTGGGAGTGGGCGAGCTTTGCCGCCTCGAGGTACTGGGCGGGAATCTCCTCGGTGACGGGGCTTGTGCCCTCGAGGTGGCGGGCCGTCAGGTGCACCACGTCGACGATGCCGGCGAAGTCGTCGCCGGAGCCCATGGGCATGGTGACGGCGGCCAGGCGGCTTCCATAGAGCTCCTGGGCGGTGGCAAGGGCGGTCTCCCAGTCGGCGTCGCTGCGGTCCAGGCGGTTTATGAAGAGGGCGCGGGCAATGGAGAGGTCCTCGGCCGCGTACCAGAGGCGCGTGGTTATGGTGCCGGGACCAGAGGCCGCGTCCACCACGAAGACCGCCGTCTCGGCGGCGGCGAGGGCGCCGTAGGCGTCCCCCACGAAATCGGGGTAGCAGGGGGCGTCCAGGACGTTGATGCGCGTTCCCTTCCACTCCACCGGGGCGATGGTGGTGGAGATGGAGAACCCGCGGCTGCCCTCCTCGCTGTCGTAGTCAAGCGTGGGCTTGGTGCCGGCATGCCCGCCCAGACGGGTGGTCTTGCCCGTCAGGTGAAGCATGGCCTCGGCCAGCATGGTCTTGCCCACGCCACCTTGGCCCACGAGAGCGAGGTTCTTTACTGTCCCGGTGCTTGTTGCCATGATTCCTCCTCGAGCCGCACCGCAGGGCGGCAACGCCGAGGAGATAACGCGACGGCGAGGCCACCGTGCACCTATGACTGAAAAGCGGCACGCCCCCAGGAGAGCGCGCTGGAACCAACATACCCACGCCCCCGCCCGCCGAGAAGCTTGCTTCGGGCAGCGAGTGCCTGCGCGCGGTGGGCGCGCTGCTGGACAAAAAGCGGCGGCGCCCTCATGGGTGCCGCCGCGCGAAGGGCCGATCATGGGAAGGAACCTCTGCCCCTACCAGCTTCTGACCTTCTCGAGGTTCTCCTGGATGTGCCTGCAGCTGGCGTGGAACTTCTCCTGCTCTGCGGCACTGAGCTCCAGCGGGAAGGTGGACTCCACGCCATCCTTGCCAATGACGCAGGGAATGGAGCTGAAGTGTCCGCTCTCGCCGTAGACGCCCTGGAGCAGGGTCCCGGCGGGAGTGATGAGCTTGCTGTCCTGAACAATGGCCTTGATCAGCTCGGTTGCGGCATTGGCAACGGAGTACTCCGTGCACTGCTTGCCTGCGTAGGTCACGTAGCCTCCCATGCGGGCGGCCTCCTCTATCGCGTCCTTGTCAAAGCCGAAGCGCTCGGGGTCCGCCAGCTCGAGCTCGGCGAGGGGCGTTGCGCCAAACGAGACGTGCGACCACGCGGCGAACTGGCTGGCACCATGCTCTCCGATCATCCAGCTGGTGATGGACTGGGGATTGTAGCCCGTCACGTCCCAGAGGGCGTGGCGGAAGCGCGCGGAGTCAAGGGCGGTGCCGGAGCTAACAACCTGGCGCGGCTCGAGCTCCGCCAGCTTCCAGATGATGGTCGCCACCACGTCGCAGGGGTTGGCAATGGTGACGACGATGCCCTGGTAGCCCTTGAGCTCGGGCGCCCAGCTCTTCGTCTCGTCCGAGGTGCAGAAGAGCTCGCCGTCACGGTTTCCCGCCGCCTGGGCAACGTGGCCGGCGGCGTTCACGATGATGTCGCAGCCCATGAGCGCCTTGTAGTCCCGGTGGCAGTTGTAGACGCGCGCCACGCGAGGATAGAAGGGCATGGCATCCTGCAGGTCGTTCACCTCGCAGGCAACCTTGCTCTCTATGCTGTCAACGCAGTACAGCTCGGCGGCAAGGCCCTGCGAGAGGATCGCGTTTGCCACGTGCGCTCCCACGTGGCCCATTCCGATGATGCCGATCTTCATTGGCATGTCTGCCTCCTTGCATCGCGGCCGCAAACTCTTGGTTGGTTCATTCTATGCGGCGGGGCGGCCTGGCACTGAGGAGTTATCACGTGGGAAACGTTGCGGCAAGGCGGGCGAGGTACGGAGCGTGGCGTACAATTCCCAAGACCCACGCCCGCAGAAGCCGGAAGGAGGCCCATGGGCTTTCGCACCTACACCTGCCCCATCTCGAAGCGCTGCGGAGGCTGCGAATGGCTCGCGGTCCCCTATCCCATCCAGCTGAGACGCAAGCAGGAGGCGATGGAGCGGCTCTTCTCAGGCCTGGTGGAGGCGGACGGCTTCCGCATCGGGCGCATCCATGGCATGGAGGAGCCCACGGGCTTTCGACACAAGATGGCGTCTCCCTTCGCGCCAGGCGCAAGGGGGCGTGTGCGCTGCGGCTTCTTCGAAGCGGGCTCTCACCGCATAGTGGCGTGCCAGGAGTGCCTCGTCGAGGACAAGGCGGGCCGCCCCATCATCAATGACGTGGCGCGCATCGCCACGCGGTTGCGCATCAGCGCCTACCAGGAGGACAGCGCGCGTGGCGTGCTGCGCCACGCGGTGGTTCGCAGCGGCTACGCCACAGACGACGTGCTGGTAACCCTCGTCACCAACGGAGAGAGGCTTCCCCAGGCGGAGCGCCTGGTACAGGAGCTCACGGAGCTTCACCCGGAGATAACGAGCATCGTGCAGAACGTGAACGAGAGGCGCACCAACGCCATGCTGGGACGCAAAAACACCACGCTCTTCGGCACGGGGGTCATGCACGACAGGCTCCTGGGATGCCTCTTCGAGATAGGGCCCACCAGCTTCTACCAGACCAACCCCGCCCAGACCGAGCTGCTCTACCGCCTGGCGATCGATGCGGCCGGGCTGCAGGGGAAAGAGCTGCTGCTAGATGCGTACTGCGGCACGGGCACCATTGGTATCTGCGCCAGCCGAGGTTGCCCTGACGCGCGTGTTCTGGGTATCGAGCAGGTACGGGGCGCCGTTGGGTGCGCCAGACGCAACGCCAAGGCAAACGGCCTCCAGGGGAGCTGCGACTTCGTGTGCGCGGACGCCACCGAGCACCTCGCCGGAAGCGCCAGGGGGAGCCTCTCGGCAGACGTTGTCATCATGGACCCACCACGGGCTGGCTCGACCCCGCAGTTCATCGAGGCCGTCTCCAGGCTCAGGCCCCGCAGCGTGGTGTACGTGAGCTGCAATCCCCAGACGCAGTTGAGGGACCTGAGGGAGTTTCGCGCGCACGGTTGGCGCACCACGCACATGGAGCTCGTGGACATGTTCCCCCACACCAAGCACGTGGAGACGGTAGCTCTGTTGTCCAAACTAAATACAGAACATCATTTAGATATAGAAATAGGGGAAGATGAATTATCTGAAATTGACTTTTCAAAAGACGCAACTTATAGAGAAATTAAAAAGTATGTGTTAGATAAATACGGACTAAAAGTTTCAAGCCTATATATTGCACAAATAAAAAGGAAACATGGTCTAATAGAGAGAGAAAATTATAATTTTAGTAAGAAAGAAAATCAAAGAGTGCCAAATTGCCCAGAAGAAAAAGAAAAAGCAATCGAAGATGCTTTAGAGCATTTTGGAATGATTTAAATAATATCTAAACAGGTTGAAATGGAGAATGATATTTTAAAACAAGCTGCACTACTGAAAACTAATAGAAGAAATAGATGAAAAAGAAATATTCAGAAGAAGTAGAAACAACTATGGAACACGCAAAATAAAAAAAGAACTAGGGAAAATTGGATATAAAATATCGAGAAGAAAAATAGGCCGAATATGGAGGCTAAGAATATGAAGATTAATAATGAATGTTGTTGTGGATGCAAAACAGAAAAGCCGGATCAAATTAAAGACAATTGTCCTGTATGTAATAATGAAGGGATTTCCGTTAGTAAAGTAACTGTTGAACATCTAGTGGTAGATGATTATCGTAATGCTGTTAACGGAGATCAATATAAGATTTGCATGAACGAGGACTGCGACGTTGTTTACTATAACTTAGATAATGAAATAAAATTCTTGAAAGACCAAGTTAGAGTTCCTATCTGGTTTAAGAAAGATGCAGATCCTAAGTATGCTTGTTATTGTAGCGAAGTCACAGAAAATCAGGTAATTGAAGCAGTTGTAAAGCATGGCGCGAAATCCGTAAAAGAAGTAAATGCCATCACTGGGGCAATGAAAAATTCTAATTGTAAAGAAAACAATCCGTTGGGAGTTTGTTGTCATAAGATTATTCAGGAAGCTATCGATAAAGGCTTGAAAATGAAATAATTACAGTCGATATGTTCCTACAAACGAGAGCCAATCTTTGATATGTTTCCATCTACGAGCGTGGATATGTTCCCCATAACCATAGGGGTTGAGACGGTGGCAACCCTGTCGCGGGCAGCAACCTGATAGAGTTGGTGACAGGAATCCTCGTCGACTGGACCACGGGTGCCGGATTGCATTCAACAAGGGCGGCTTGCTCGAACTCTTCCACTCGTCGAGCGCCCTCACGGAGAAATCCGGTTATAACTCCATTGTCCTCCACACCGATAATCAGCTTTCCACCTGAAGCGTTTGCAAAGGCACCGATATGCCGCGCAAGCTCCCTGGGTTTCAGACGCGAGCTCTTGCGGTCGAGGTACTGGCTCTCCTCCGCATTGCAAAGGTCGTCTATAGAGCTTTGCGAAACGGGCGCATACATATAGCTCCATTCAATCGCAAGTCATCATTGGTTTGATTTTTTACATGCCAAGCTTCGAGAGCCGCCCGAAGCGGCTGGTGGTACGACAGGCGTGTAAGTCAACGGAGCTCCAGGTCGTCTGGGTATTTGCGGTATGGAGGAGGGGGTGGCACCAACCGGTACCACCCCCCGAACGTCCTAACAAACGGAATGACGCGAGATGCCTAGCTATCCCCTCCTGCGCAGGGCAGCGCCTCCGGCAACGAGCGCCAGGGCGAAGGCCGCGAGCGGCGCGGCCTGAGAGACGTCGCCCGTCCTGGGGATGCGCTCGGCAGCCGGCTCGTCGGGGTATACGTTGGTAAAGACCGCACCGACGCCGTTGCCGTCAGGCCCGAGGTCAACAGACTGCTCGACTCCGTTTCTGGTCACCGTGACCGTGCGGGTGGGTGGCAGGAGCTTGCCCGTACCGTCGTCCATCACAACGTAGGTGATGGTGTAGGCGGAGCGGTCGTAGCTGCAGGCGGCGGAGCCGAAAGTCTCGGTAACGGTGTAGGCATAGGTTCCCGGCTTCGCGAACTCGATGTCGCCGAACTCAGCCGAGCCCGCTCCACGGATGACGACCGTCTTCCTGCCGCCCACGGAGCCCTGGGGCATCCGGGTTTGCGGGGTCGTTGGGTGTCAGGACGAACTCGAAGCTGTCTGGCGTCTTGGGTGCGGGGCCGTCGACGCGCTTCTCCACAGGCGGGTCATGTCGCGTTGGCTCGGGCTTGTAGGTGTTGGTGATGGTGTAGCCGTCACCCATGCTTCCCGTCACGGCACTGACGTAGCCACCGATGGGAGTCTCCTTCACGCTGTAGTGGTACTCGTGACCGTCACTGGAATCATAGGCAACGAGGTCGGTGAACTCATGCGTCCACGCTCCCGCCTCGTCAAGCGTGGCCTTCTCTATCTCCGTGCCGTCCCTTAGGAGCACCACCTCGGCCGCATCCTTCTTGGGACCCTCCCAGACCTTGGTGACCGTAAGGTCCGTCGTGGGGACGAAGGCCCACCTTCCGTAGACGGTCGCGTCCTGGCGGACGTTGACAGAAGTGACCGCCTCGCCAGCCGAGGCAGTGGGCAGCCAGCCGTCGAAGCGCCAGAAGCCCCGAACCTGCTGGCCGTCTCTCAGGGCAAAGGCCTGGTCGCTGGAGAGCGTGTGGGCCAGCCTCTGGTCGGTGTCATACTCGATGCCCGTCACAGGCGACGGCGGGGTAACGCCTTCCAGGGTGCCGTAGGTGGGGTCGGCGGCGACCTCGTACGTGAGGCCGTAGGTCTTCCTGGCCATGTGGTAGGTGGTCTCACTCTTGATGGGCTCGTCGAGGTCGTGCCCCTCGACGGAGGTGATGGCCGCCGTGTTCTCGAAGCGCGTGGTTCTGACGAGGTCGCTGGTGAGCGCGGTTGGCACGAAGACCTTCATTGTGGCACCGACGGGAAGGGTGCCCACCTCGACAAGGAGCTTGCCGTCCACCACCTTGGCGGAGACCGCCGTGGTCTGGGAGAGGGGGGCCTTGTCGAGGCCAAGCTCCTCGCAGGCCACCGTGATGGCGTCCTGCCTGACCGTAAGGCCCTCGTGGATCTTGTCCTCGATCCTGATGTTCCTCAGGGGGAGCTCGGTGCCCGCGTTGGTGACGGTAAGGGTGCCGTCACCGTTGTCCACGTAGTTGAAGTCGCTGATCGTGGAGGTCTGGGGGGCGGGAGTCGTCGGGGCCAGGACGGGCACCGAGGCGTCGACCTCCGTTTCCATGGTCTATGCGCCTGCCGTGGGGGCACCCTTGGCGAGGTGGGGCGCGCCCACGAACGCCAGGGCCGCAACGGCAGCGGACAGGATGGTCAGCTTGGTGAGCAACGAGACGTGAGCCCTCATCTTGAATCCTTCTCCTTGAAACAGAAAAATACACAATATATGCAGTCTGAAAGATAGCCTTAAGAAATCAATGGATGCGTATCGACTCCTTGTGGCTTAATCGGTCAGTGGCGCGAGGGGGGCGAGCGCCCCCCCTCTGCACAGGCATCGGGCGCGTGAGGGTATGCTCACCCCCTCGTGCGCCCGATGCAACGAAACCTGCCAAGCAGACCTAGGAGACCGTCACGCGCCCGTCCTCGCCAACGCTCACGCGCCCCTCGGCAAGGAGCTGGATGACCTCGGGATACAACTCGTGCTCGATGGCGTGAATGTGGCCCTCAAGCTCCTCCACGCTCCAACCCTCTCCTACCGCGAGCGGACGCTGGGCAATGATGGGGCCGCAGTCGTACTTGTCGTCTGCGAAGTGAACCGTCACGCCCGTCACCTTGACGCCATAGTCATGGGCGTCCAGTATGGCATGGGCCCCTTTGAAGCTGGGAAGCAACGCCGGATGCAGGTTGACCACGCGATTCTTGAAGCCCTCAAGAATCGGTGCGTGGACCATGCGCATGTAGCCCGCCATGATCACGTAGTCGACCTCAAAGCGCTTGAGCTCCGAGGCGATCACCCTGTCCGCCGTGATGGGGTCCTCGTAGAGCTCCTTCGAGAGGGTCAGCGTCTGGATTCCCGCCGCCTCCGCGCGTTTGAGCCCCAAGGCGCCCGGACGGGAGGAGACTACCAGCTCTATGCTGGCGTCCAGCGTGCCCGCGGCAATGCGGTCGATGATGGCCTGCAGGTTGGTGCCCGAGCCCGAGAGGAGCACCCCCAGCTTGATCGGGCACCTCTCGCCGTCAGGGGAGCCGCTCATCGGTACACCACCTTGCCATCGCCCGGAACGCACTCGCCCATGACGAAGGACTCGAGACCCTCCTGCGAGAGCATCTCCTGGACGCGCCCGACGTCCTCGGCAGCCACTATCAGGCTCATGCCAACGCCCATGTTGAAGGTCTTGTAGGCCTCGTCTGGCGTAAGCCGCGCGGCATCCACGCAGTAGGTGATGACGGGCGGCACCTTCCAGGCTGGCCCCCCCTCGCCGCCACGGTCCACCACGGCGTCGATGTCCTTGGGGAGCGCGCGGTTCAGGTTCTCGGTTATTCCGCCACCCGTGATGTGGGCCATGGCGTGTATGGGGGCTCCCGCCTTGAGGGCGCGCACCAGCCTTCCGGCATAGATGGTGGTGGGGCGAAGCAGGGCGTCTGCCAGGGACTCCCCTCCCAGCTCGTCCAGGGGCTCGTTGAGCTCTGACACCGTCTTGCCCTCCACGGCAACCTTGCGCACCAGGGAGTAGCCGTTGGAGTGGATGCCCGAGCTGGGAAGGCCCAAGATCACGTCGCCGACGCAGACCTTGTCGGGACCGATCATCTTGGGACGGTCCACCACGCCCACCACAAAGCCCGCCAGGTCGTAGTCGTCAGGGTCCATGACTCCAGGATGCTCGGCCATCTCGCCGCCCACCAGCGAGCAGCCGGAGAGCCTGCAGCCCTCGGCTATGCCCTTGACCACCTCGGCCACGTGCTCGGCGCGCAGCCGGCCAATGGCAACGTAGTCCAGGAAGAAGAGGGGCTCGGCTCCGATGGGCACCACGTCGTCCACGCACATGGCAACGAGGTCCTGGCCCACGGTTTCATGGCGGTCCAAGAGCTGCGCCAGCGCCAGTTTCGTGCCAACGCCATCGGTTCCGGATACCAGGACGGGATCCTCCATGTCCTTGAAGCCAGCCATGGAGAAGCAGGAGCCGAAGCCGCCCAGCCCTCCTATGACCTCGGGACGGGCGGTGGAGGCAACTGCGGACTTGATGGCGTCCACGGCACGGGCCCCCTCGTCCACGTCTACTCCGGCATCGGCATAGGTGACGTGCCTGCTTTGCTCTTCGCTCATCGCTCGCGGTTCCCTTCTCGTGGCTCTTGCAGCTCATGGTCTATGGACTGTGACGCGGAGGCGGGGGCCTTGTGCAGGTTCTGGGGCTGATACCCCGGAAGGAACTTCCCCCGCGAGAAGCTATCGGGTATCTCCACGGGATAGCGGCCGTTGTAGCAGGCGCAGCACCAGCCGCCCTCGGGCACGCACGAGAGCAGGCCCCCGAGGGAGAGGAACGCAAGCGAGTCCGCCCCGATGAACTCGCACACCTCGTCTGCCGTGGAGCTCGCCGAGATGAGCTGGGACTGCACGTCGGTGTCTATGCCGTAGAAGCAGGGCCACTTGACCTCAGGGCAGTTGATGCGCACATGCACCTCGGCGGCTCCGGCGTCGCGCAGGAGCTGGACAATCTGCCTGGAGGTGGTTCCGCGGACGATGGAGTCGTCCACCATGACGATGCGCTTGCCGGCAACGTTGTCGCGCAGCGCGTTGAGCTTGAGCCTCACGCCCATCTCGCGCAGCTCCTGGGTGGGCTGGATGAAGGTGCGCGCAACGTAGCGGTTCTTGATGAGGCCCTCCCCGTACTTCAGGCCAAGCTCCGCGGCAAAGCCCTCCGCCGGCGGCATGCCCGAGTCCGGAACGCCAATGACCAGGTCTGCGTCCGCCGGGGCCTCCTGGGCAAGGCGGGCTCCCATGTCGTAGCGCATTGAGTAGACCGAACGACCTGCCACCACGGAGTCCGGACGAGAGAAGTAGACCTCCTCGAAGATGCAGGAGGCGGGGCAGCGCGGGGCGAGGCCCTCCTCGCTCAGGAGCCCGTCATCTGAGATGCGCAGCACCTCCCCCGGCCTCACCTCGCGCTCGAAGTGCGCGCCAACGATGTCAAGCGCGCAGGTCTCGGAGGCGACGACCCAAGAGCCATCCCCAAGGCCGCCCAGGACGAGAGGGCGGATTCCGTTGGGGTCGCGGAAGGCGTAGAGGGCGTTCTCGCGGATGAGGGCCATGGCGTAGCCGCCCTCGATCATGTTCATGGCATGCCTGATGCCCTCGCGCAGGTGGTTGGTCTCCTGGGTGAAGTAGCCAATGAGCTTGGCAGCGACCTCGGAGTCCGTGTTGGAGCGGAAGGGGATGCCGCGGCGCACCAGCTCGCCGCGGAGGAAGTCGGAGTTCACCAGGGTGCCGTTGTGCGCCAGGGAGATCATGGAGCTGTCGATCATCGAGAGGTGAGGCTGGGCCGCCTCCCAGCTACGGGCTCCCGAGGTGCCGTAGCGCACGTGCCCGATGGCGCACTTTCCTGGCATGGCCGCGAGGTCCGAGTCTGCGAAGACGTTGCTCACCAGGCCAAGGTCCTTGCGCACCAGCACCGTGCTCCCATCCCCCACGGCAATTCCCGCCGACTCCTGCCCTCGGTGCTGCAGCGCGCGCAGGGCAAAGTAGGTAAGGCGCGAGACGTCACGCCCCGGGGCCCAGATGCCAAACACGCCGCACTCCTCGTGGAGCGTGTCACCGTCCTCCTCGAGGCAGGGCTCCCCAAGGCCCTGACCGTGAGCTTCTCTCACCTGACGTTCCCCTCTCAAACGTGAATCAAGGCTGCTAGGACTCTGTGGCGACGCTCTTACGAGCTCTGCGCAGATGCGGCGCTGGCCTCGGCCTTGGGGACGCACACGAAGATGGTCCTGCCGTAGCCGTCGTAGTAGTTGCAGGTAGACATGGTGAGCACGTGGTCGGTGCCTGCGATGACCTGCGACGCATCCGAGCGCTTGGTTACCGCCTTGCTCAGTAGGCCGCTCAGGTAGCTGTGGAACTCGTCCTGGGTGCCGAAGCTGAACTGGCGGACGTTCGTGTCCTCCGGGTTGGTGTAGTAGAGCAGAAGGGGCTCGAGCTCATAGCTCCCCTGCTCGGTCACGTACCAGATGGTAGATATCTTGTCGAAGTTCTCCTGGTCGTCCAGGGCCGCAATCTGTTGGAACATGGTGCCGTTCTGCATGTGGTGCCCATAGATGATGCTCTGGTTGTCCACAAGCCCAGGGGCGCGGTTCTCGTAGTCCATGAAGAGCTGACCGGCGATGGTCCACTCGCCCTCGGCGGAGTGCCTCAGGTACTGGTCATTGTCCGCGCCCTGGTAGACGGGATAGTTGACGTTGGTGCCCGGAATGTAGAGCCAGCCGATGACGTCCTTGTTGACGGCCTTGAGGCCCTCCCAGTCAACCTGCGGGGCGTCGGAGGCGCGGTCCGTTACCTCCGCGTAGCGCGCGAGCTTCTGGTTGATCACGTCCTGCTCGTGGTAGCGCCACTGGGAAAAGCCCCAGAGCCCTGCTGCGGCGAGCAGAAGCAGGATCCCCACCACGATGAGAACGTTCGCGACGATGCGAGAGCGGCGCCCCTTGCCGCCCTTGCGCGGCTTCTTGCCGGATGCACGCACGCCCTCCATGGCGGCAACGGGCAGCATGCCCATTGCCTGCGAGCCGCTGGCCTGCGCCGGACGGGCGTCAGGGGCGGGCCTCATGTGCTTTCCGCTTCCTTCTGGCATGCCTACGCCTCCGCCATCTGCCGCTTGAGGAGCTCCACCTTCTCGCGGTACTCGGGAAGGGTGGCCCCAAGGATCTGCGTGGCGTAGATTGCCGCGTTCTTTGCGCCGCCGATGGCAACGCAGGCGACGGGCACGCCAGAGGGCATTTGGACCATGGAGAGCAGCGAGTCCATGCCTCCCAGGTCAGAGGTCTTCATGGGGACCCCCACGATGGGAAGGGGCGTGTAGGCGGCAACCACGCCGCCCAGGTGAGCGGCCTTGCCCGCGGCCGCGATGATGACCTTGATCCCACGGTCTGCGGCGCCCGCAGCCCACTCGTGGACCTTTGCGGGGTTGCGGTGCGCGGACGCGATAACCAACTCGTAGGGAACGCCCAGCTCCTCGAGCTGCTTGGTGCATCCCTCCATGACGGGCAGGTCCGACTTCGACCCCATGATGATGCCAACCACTGCGGTATCTGACATGTCTCCTCCGTGGCCGCCCCAGGGTCCGCGAGCGGCCTGGGCGGCAGGATAGCCTTCCTTCTTGCCTCAAGTATAAGCGCGGTGTGGTGGCTGCATAGCCATGCAGCACGATTGAAATATTGCTGCGCAATATCGGATGCCTATGGCATAAGCTTTCCCAGAGCTCAAGCCGGACGATCTTTACGAGGAGGACCACATGCCAAGTTCAAAGCAGCTTCGCCTGTACGAGAGGAAGGGCTCCTACGTGCCGCGTGTGGCGGCGGTGCACGATCTGTGCGGCTACGGGAAGTGCTCCCTGGGAGTTGCCATCCCCGTGCTCTCCGCCGCGGGCTGTGACGTGTGTGCGGTTCCCACCTCGCTCTTCTCGGCCCATACGAAGTTCCCCCACTTCTACGTGCACGACACCACCGAGATGCTGGACGCCTACCTCGACGCCTGGAACGTGCATGGCGTGGAGCTTGATGCCGTCTACTCGGGCTTCCTTGGCTCCGCAGCCCAGGTCGAGGTCATCCTCAGGCTCTGGCGCGAGCACCCCCAGGCGCTTCGCGTCGTTGACCCCGTCATGGGCGACGAGGGCGCAAAGTACCCAACCTACACCGACGAGCTCTGCCAGAGCATGGCCAGGCTCGTGCAGGGCGCGGACCTGCTCACGCCCAACCTCACCGAGGCGGCGATCCTCACAGGCACGCCCTACGAGGGGCAGGACGTCTCGGATGAGAGGGCGCGGTTCCTGCTCGAGGAGCTGAGGGGCATGGGGGCGAAGAACGTGGTGCTCAAGGGCGTGTCTCGCGGCGACGGGCTCATCCGCAACTTCCTCTGCGGGGAGGACGGGAGCATCGAGGAGCTCTCTGGAGAGCAGCTTCCCTTCATGCTGCATGGCACGGGCGACCTCTATGCCTCAGGCCTCCTTGCGGCCGTCATGGCCGGGAGGAGCCTGTATGAGAGCGTGGACTTCGCGGGGCGGCTGGTCCATGACTCCATGGTCGTCACCCGCCGGCAGCCCGACTTCGAGATGCGCGGCGTGAGCTTCGAGAGCAAGCTGAAGGAGGTAACGGACCTGCTTGGCTAGTTGCCGCCGCCTGGTGCGGCGGGGCTTGCCTCGCCGGCCTTGTCCGATGGGGACGGCAAGGGGTCGGAGGCCGTCTCCTTGCCGTCCTTCTTCGCATCCGTCCCAGCGGTGCCGCTCACGGCGGAGCTGTCGCTGTCCTCGCCAAACACATAGCCTATGAGGGCGCTGGGCGTGAAGGGGGAGGTGATGCTCTCCCGCAGCTGGGCGGCCGTTGCGGAGTCAACGCCGCTGATGGTGCAGTTGAAGCGCACGCCGCCTTCCGTTGCCGTCTTGGTCCACACGAAGGTCATGAGGGTCTTCAGGTCTCCGCCGGGCTGAATCAGGCCGAAGAGCTTGGCGTTCTGGAACTTGCCGCTGCCGTCCACATACACGTTCACGTGATAGATGACGGTGTTGATGTTGGGGTTGAGGAGGGCGTTCACCGAGAAGGCCGTCGCCTGGATCTGGGAGCCCGCAAACGCCTCGAGGGCGTTGCCTGAGCTGATGTCCGTCACGGTCACCTCGATGCGGTGGGTGTTCTCGTCAGCCTCCTGGACGGAGTACTCCTCGGGGAACTGAGTGAAGCCGTTGCCCCATTCCACGCCGCCCTTGAGGGCGGACGCCACCGTTGTGATGTTCACGTTCTCGGCGAGGTTTGCGGTGCTGGCGCGGCGAGCAACGGCGGTCATCACCTGAAGCGTCACCACTCCCACCAGGAGGATGGCGACAAAGGCCACGGCCGTCGTGGTTATGACCTTCTCGACGTTGGAACCCGAGGGGTCCGCGTCGGAGAGGGGGTCGATGTCCACGCCATGGCCGCGGTCGCGGCGGTGCTTGCGCTGCTTGCGGGCGGTCTCCTCGTTCGTGTGTCCCGTCTCGTCGACGGTGGCGAAGAGCTTCTCGGCCTCCTCGGCCGAGAGGGCGCCCCTCTGTATGCGGGCGAATTCCCTCTTCCTCGACATCAGGCTTCTCCCTACGGCAGCTGATACAAGGCTCCGGTGCGGCATGCACGCAGGTAGCCAAGTCTAAGTATATGCGCGTGGCGCGACAGACGTGCGCACGGGACCCATCCCATGGGCCGGTCGGCTAGTCCTGGGTCGAGGGAGGCGCCAGGCGATGGGCCACGGCGTCGCACACAAGCGCCCCCACTACGGTCTTGGCATCCTCAACCTGGCCGTCCAGGACGCTGTCAACGAGGTCGGCAAGGTCAACCAGGTCCACGTTGATGAACTCGTCCTCGTCCGGGCAGGGCTTCGCAAACGAGAGCCCCGTCGCCATGTAGATGTGAATGAGCTCGTCCGAGAATCCCGCGGAGGAGGCGATGGTCGTCAGGAAAGCCATGCGCTCCGCCCTCATGCCGGTCTCCTCGAGGAGCTCCCTCTCAGCGCAGTCCATGGGGTCCTCGCCCAGCTCGAGCTTCCCGGCGGGAATCTCGACGGTGACGCGCCCCAAGGCCGTGCGATACTGCCTCACCAGGCAGATCTTTCCCTCGTCCGTGAGCGCCACGATGGCAACCGCGCCGGGGTGGCGCACCACGTCACGAATGGCGTGACGGCCGTCCGGAAGACGAACCTGCAGGCGGTCCACATTGAAGATGCGGCCCGTCCAGGCCACGTCCTCCCCAGCCACATGCTCCTCGAGCTCCGCGTCGCGTGGGTCGCAGCCCCCGGACACGAACTCGCGCCCCTCGGGCTCCCCCGAGCTGCGGAGGGAGGCGGGGTCACCCGCGTCGAGGGTGAACGCGGCGTTCGCGTCACGCATCCCCTCGATGGCGTCCTCCAGCATCTCCTGACGAAGCTCTCCCTCCAGGGGGGCTCCCACCTCGTAGCCTTTCTTCCCGTCCATCTTGGCCATGCCTTTCCCTAGAGCCTGTCCCTGCCGCGAATGGCCTTGATGCCGATGTCGTGGCGATAGGTCTTCCCCTCGAAGCTGATTCTGTCGCAGGCCTGGTAGGCCAGGTTGCGAGCGTCCTCGAAGGTTTCGGCCTGAGCCGTCACGGCAAGCACGCGCCCGCCGTCGGTGACGAGGCTCCCGTCTTTCGAGAGGCGCGTGCCGGCATGGTAGACCGTCACGCCGTCGAGGGAGCCGGCGTCCTCGACGCCACGGATGACCTTGCCCCTCTCGTAGGATCCGGGATACCCCGCGCTGGTGAGCACCACGGAAACCGCCCAGTCGTCGTCCCAGGAGACCATGTCCTCGCTGAGCGTGCCGTTGTCACAGGCAAGGAAGCATTCGACCAGGTCCGCCTTCATACGCGGCAGGACCACCTGGGTCTCCGGGTCGCCGAAGCGGGCGTTGAACTCCAGGACCTTGGGTCCCTCCTTGGTGAGCATGAAGCCGCCGTAGAGGCAGCCGCTGTAGCTGATGCCGTCTGCTCGCAGCTGGTCAACCACGCGCTGCATGATCTGGACCATGCGCTCGTGCTCTCCGTCAAGCAGAATGGGAACGGGAGAGTAGACTCCCATGCCCCCGGTGTTGGGGCCCTTGTCGCCGTCGAGGGCGCGCTTGTGATCTTGCGAGGTGGCAAGGGGCACCAGGGTGCTTCCGTCAGTCAGGGCAAGGAGCGAGCACTCGGGCCCCTCGAGCATCTCCTCGACGACAACGGTGGAGCCCGCATCGCCAAAGCTTCCCAGGAAGCACTCGCGCACCCCCTCGAGGGCCTGCTCGGTGGTCTGGGCAACGATGACGCCCTTGCCTCCGGCCAGGCCATCTGCCTTGACCACGCAAGGGCCGGCAAGTGCCTTGACATAGTCGGAACAGGACCTTTCGTCAGTGAAGCTCCGATAGGCGGCGGTGGGCACGCCGGCACGCACCATGACCTGCTTGGCGAACTCCTTGGACCCCTCCATACGGGCGGCGGAGGCCGAGGGGCCAAAGACCGCGATGCCCTCGGCCCTCACGGCGTCGGCCACGCCGCCCACAAGAGGCGCCTCGGGGCCTATGACCACAAGTCCCACGCCATGCTCCTTGGCGAAGGCCGCCACCTGGGCGGGCGAGCACGGGTCCAGCTCCGCCGGCTGCGCCAGGTGGCACATCCCGCCGTTGCCCGGGGCAACCCAGATCCTTCCCGCTCGAGGGGACTCCGCGAGCTTCAGGAGCAGCGCATGCTCGCGCCCGCCCGAGCCCAGAAGGAGGATGTCTACCGTTTCCATGCTGACTCCTTGCTACTCGACGGCCCCCATGAGCCTGGCGGCCTCCAGTGGCGTTACCAGGGAGGAGGGGACGTATGCGATGCCCACGGCACCAATTCCCAGCTGGGTGGTGGTGGATGGGTTGGTGCTGATGACCGCTGCCCTGGTGGACTCGAACTCGTTGGTGTCAAGGGGCTTCTCGAGCGTGGGCAAAAGGCGGGGGGCGCCGGCGGTGAGCTCCACATAGGTGAGCGGCCCCACCTTGCGGGCATACCAGCTCATGCTGCGCGCCATCCTTCCGGCGAGCACATGCAGCTCCGTCGAGCGGTACAGCTCCTGGGCGGCGCCGTCGTCATCTATGCAGAACACGCGGCGCACGCCGATGGCGCGTGCGCGCAGGGAGTCAACCCTGCCCAGGACGCCAGAGCGGGCCTTGGTGTAGCCCCTGAGGCGAGGCTTGGCGTCTGGCGCGGGGATGACCAGGATGCGGGCGGCAAGCGATGCCTCGCCTATGCGCTTGAGGGCGGCAGCGACGCAGACGCCGTTGTCACGGTCGCTCACCAGACGCGCGAGGACCAGGGCCATCTGGGAGGAGACGCACCTGCTGTCCACGACATGCACCCTGGCCCCCTCGACCTTATCGGCCGCCGCGCGGGCGATGTCGTAGGCGTCACGCGCGAGCGAGGACACGTGCAGCGAGATTATCTCCTCGTGCCCCTCGTCCGCCAGGCGCTGGTAGACCTCAAGGAAGGCATCCTGGGAGGGGGCAAAGGAGTCAACCTGGCCCTTGATGGCCGAGAACCGAACGAAGAAGTCGTTCGGCTCAAGGTCGATGCAGTCCCTGTGCTCCTTGCCGGCGGTGCGCACCACAAGGGGGACCATGGCAACGCCTGCCGCCTCGAGGTTGTCGAGGGGCAGGTCGCAGCCGCTGTCACACACTATGGCAAAGCGCGGTGGCCTGGCCTCTTCCATCACTTCCAGTACCTATCGATGGTCTGCTCGCGATCGGGACCAACGGTGATGATGGAAACGCGCACGCCGGCAAGCTGCTCGAGGAAGTCGATGTAGTCCTTCGCCTCGCGGGGGAGCTGGTAGAAGTTGCGGACGCCAGAGATGTCGCAGCTCCATCCAGGGAGGGTCTCGTAGACGGGCTTGGCGTGGTAGAAGACGCTCTGATGCTCGGGGACGGTGGTGTAGCGCTTTCCGTCGCACTCGTAGGCGACGCAGACCTTGATCTCGTCGAGGCAGCCAAGCACGTCGAGCTTGGTGATGGCGAGGTCGGTGAGGCCGTTGACGCGGGCGGCGTAGTTGACAACGACCGCGTCATACCAGCCGCAGCGCCTCTTGCGCCCGGTGGTCACCCCATACTCGTGGCCAACCTCCCCGAGCTTGTCGCCAACCTCGTCGAAGAGCTCCGTGGGGAAGGGGCCGGACCCCACGCGGGTGAGGTAGGCCTTGGCAATGCCCAGGACGCGCTGGATCTGGGTGGGACCAACGCCCGAGCCCGTGACGGCTCCGCCTGCGGTGCAGTTGGAGGAGGTCACGAAGGGATAGGTTCCGTGATCGATGTCCAGCATGGTTGCCTGTGCACCCTCGAGGAGGACGCTCTTGCCGGCCTCGAGCTGCTCGTTGAGGAAGAGCGAGCTCTCCACGATATAGGGGCGGATGCGCTCCGCGTAGGGCAGGTAGGTCTCGCATATCTGGTCGACGGTATAGGTGGGAAGCTCGTAGACCTTCTCCAGGATGGGGTTGGTGTAGGCGAGGGACGCCTCGAGCTTCTCGCGGAAGATCTTCTCGTCGAGCATGTCCTGCACGCGCAGGCCGGTGCGGTTCATCTTGTCCATGTAGGTTGGGCCTACACCGCGCTTGGTGGTGCCGATGAGGTTCTTGCCTAGCTTCTTCTCGTGCGCGCCGTCGAGGTCCTTGTGATAGGGCATCACGATGTGGGCGTTGCCGGAGATCTTGAGGTCCTCGCAGGAGATGCCCTGCTCGCCGAGCATGTCTATCTCGGACAGCAGCACCTCGGGGTCCACGATGCAGCCGTTGCCGATCACGGGGTAGGTCCCGGAGTACATGACGCCGGAAGGGACCTGGTGCAGGGCGAGCCTGTGCCCGTTCGCTATGACGGTGTGACCCGCGTTCGCTCCGCCGGCATAACGGCAGACGACGTCATAGTCACCAGAGATGAGATCTGTGACCTTGCCCTTGCCCTCGTCTCCCCACTGCGTACCCACCAGCACTGATGCAGGCATGAAGTTCCCCCCTCAGAGAGTTCGTTCGTTACCGCACAAGTATACGGCACCAGGCCCCCGACCAAGGCCCCTGCGAAACACCCACATGACGGCGCCCACCGCGGCGCTCGCCTGCGGGGGCGGCGCCGCTACTCTGCGTGCGTGCGGTCGAGCTCCACGAACTTGGTGGAGCCGGGCAGGAAGGTAAGTGGGACTATGTCCAGCGGGCCCGAGCGGTTCTTGGCGATGATGAACTCGGTGACACCCGCGTCGGGACGGTCTGACCTCTCGGCCTCCTCCTCGGTCATGGATCGGTCGAGCAGGATGACTATGTCCGCGTCCTGCTCGATGGAGCCTGACTCGCGCAGGTCGGAGAGCTGCGGGCGCTGGCCCTTGCGGTCCGTCACCTGACGGTTGAGCTGCGAGAGCGCAACCACGGGCACCTCGAGGT
This sequence comes from Olsenella urininfantis, assembly GCF_900155635.1. Taxonomy (GTDB): domain Bacteria; phylum Actinomycetota; class Coriobacteriia; order Coriobacteriales; family Atopobiaceae; genus Olsenella_G; species Olsenella_G urininfantis. The sequence continues at coordinate 1,634,906 of NZ_LT732540.1, read as the reverse complement.
CCTTTGCCATGATCTTGATGCCGCGTGACATCTCGGAGACCTCCGTGGCGCGCGAGTCGGCGCGCGAGCGGCCCGAGGGGGGCGAGAGCAGCTGGAGGTAGTCCACCAGCACGATGCCATGGTCCTTGCCCTGGAGCATGCGACGGGCCTTGGCGCGGATCTCCGTGACCGTCGTTCCGGGCGTGTCGTCGATCATGATGTCCATGTGCGAGAGGTCGCGCGTAGCATCAAGGATGGTTGGCCACTGGTTGTCCTTGATGCGCGCCCCTCGGATGTCCGAGAGCGGGATGTGCGCATAGGCCGAGAGCAGGCGTTGGGCGATCTCTATCTTGGACATCTCGAGCGAGAAGAATGCCACCGAGGCGCCCAAGGCCGCAGCATTCACCGCCAGGTTGAGGGCAAACGACGTCTTGCCCACGCCGGGGCGTGCGCCCACGACGATCATCTGACCCGAGCGGAGGCCCTGGAGCCTAGAGTCGATTCCCGGGAAGCCCGTCTTCACGCCAAGGGCGTCCCCCGGGTTGAGGCAGGCCTCGGATAGCTCCGTGTAGAGGTCCCCCATGACATCCTCGAGGTTGGAGTAGCTGTCCCCTATCTCTCGGTTGGTGACGCCAAGCAGGAGGTTCTCTGCGGTGTCAACGACCTCCTTGGTGTCCTCCGGGGCGTCGAAGGCAAGTGCCGTGATCTTGGCGGAGACGGAGATGATGGCCCTCAGGGTCGAGTCACGGTGAAGAATCTCGACATGATGGTGCCAGCTGGGCAGAGAGAGGCTGTTCCCGTTGAGGTCGATCAGGTACGACGCGCCGCCCACCTTGTCCAGGAGCCCGGATGACTTGAGGTGGTCGGCCAGGGAGATGGGCTCCACGAGCTGGCCCCTGTCGAACATCTCGCGCATGGCCAGGAAGATGGACCTGTGGGAGTAGAGATAGAAATCGGTGGGGTCAAGCTCCACCAGGCATTCCTGCAGGATGTCCTGGGATATGAGCATCGCGGAGAGAACAGACCTCTCGGCATCTATGTCCTGGGGCATGGTGCTGCCGCTCGAGAGCGCAGCAAGGCCGTCCGCTTCGTAGCCGCCTTCGGGCATGAGGCCTCCTTATGGGTCTTTGGGTGCTGGCATCGTATCTCAAAAACTATTGCTTTGATTTTGTCAAACCTGCCATGAACAGGGCATTGTTGATAGCTATCTCCCCTGAGCGGCAGATTTACCATTTATCGACGTTTTCTACAATTTTGAAAAATATTTTTGCGGTGACTTTTCTACATCACCCAGAAACGCAAAGCCTCAGCGGGAACATGAGGTTTTTTACCTAAAGAACCACGGCATATTTGTATTGGTCTCTTTATTTTCGCAGGTAGATTGCTATGCGAATGAATTCTTTCAGAAAAATGGACCCCCGAAGGACATTTGCCTTCGGGGGTCCCTTGTGAACAATACGCTTGTTCTGTTTCAAGCCCTAAGCTCTTGACCTGCATCGACTGTTGATATCCGCAGCTAGCAGGCCTGGCGCCAGAAGTGACCTCAAAAACTACTCGGCGGACTCCTCGGTGGCCTCGGCGGGCTCCTCCGACTCGACCTCAACGGTCTCCTCGGGCTCCTCCTCGACGCCCACCAGGACGCTCAGGGTGGCGTTGATGTCACGGTAGAGGTTGACCTCGACCGTGTGCTTGCCGGCGGTCTTGATGGCCACGGAGCGCACGATGCGCTTGCGGTCGACCTCGACGCCCAGCTGCTCCTTGACGACCTCAACGATCTGGGAGGTGGTGACGGAGCCGAAGAGCTGGTTGTTCTCGCCAACCTTGGCGTCAACGGTCACAACCTTGCCGTCAAGCTTCTCCTGCGTCGCGGTTGCATCGGCGATGCGCTTCTCCTCGCGCTTCTCGATGTTGTGGCGGCGCTCCTCAAGCTGCTTGATGTTGCCCGGGGTGGCAGGGGTTGCGATCTTGTTGGGGAACAGGTAGTTCTCCGCAAAGCCCTGGGCGACGTCTACGATGTCGCCCTCGCCGCCCTTGCCCCTGAGCTCATCCAGAAGGATGACATTCATGGGAACTCCTTCGGTTTGTCGGTGCTCAGTCCGACGTCTTACGTGTCTTGACCCGAGAGCTGGCGCCTAGCCGCGGCTACGGCCGCCGCGGCTGGAGACCACGGGGACGGTGTACGGCAGAAGGGCCATCTCGCGGGCGCGCTTGATGGCAACCGCGATGTCATGCTGGTGCTGCGTGCAGGCGCCAGTGACGCGACGAGGCTTGATCTTGCCACGGTCGGTCATGTACTTGCGAAGGAGCTGAACGTCCTTGTAGTCGATGAGCTCGACGCTCTCCTTGCAGAACTGGCAGTACTTGCGACGCGGCTGGCGCTGCTCGACTTGCCTTTGCTTAGCCATGTCTTGTGCCTTTCTCTGGTGGCCTGCGGCCACCCTCAACATTAGAACGGGATGTCCTCGTCATAGACGTCCGCAGGTGGCGGGGTCTGAACGACAGGACGCTGGGGCTGTGGTGCTGGGGCAGGCGCTGCGTAGCCTGGCTGAGAGTAGCCACCCGCAGGCTGGTATGGCGCGCCTGCCTGCTGGGTCACCTGAGGCGCTCCGCCACGAGACGAGAGGAACTCAACCTCGTCAACGATCACCTCGAGCTTGCTGCGCTTCTGGCCATCGCGCTCCCATTGGCTCCACCGAAGCTTGCCCTCGATGGCAACCTTCGCGCCCTTGGAGAGAAAACGGCTGAGTGGCTCGGCTCGATTGCCAAACACAACGCAGTCCACGAAGTTGGGCACTTCCTCCCACTCACCGGTCTGCTGGTTGCGGCGACGGTCGTTGACGGCGACGCCGAAGGTCAGCACGGCAGTGCCGGCGGGAGTCTGCCTCAGCTCGGGATCGCGAGTGAGGTTTCCGGAAATGTTCACCCTGTTGATGCTCACGTTGCTCACAGCCTCTCATCCGTAGGCATAGGCCCACCTTCCATGACTAATCCCTGTCAGTACGGCACACAACCATGTGGCGCTTGACAGCATCGTTGATGCGCAGAACTCGGTCGAGCTCGGCGATCTGCGTGGGATCTGCGTGGAAGTTGATGAGGGTGTAGTCACCCTCGGTGAGCTTGTCGATCTCAAAGGCGAGCTTGCGCTTGCCCCAGTCCTCGACGTTGTCGATGGTGCCACCGTTCTCGGTGACAGCGACGTCAATGCGCTTCATGACGCCCGCGCGAGTCTCCTCGGTGCTTGCGGGATCGACAAAGAACAGCAGTTCATAAGCCTTCATGTGGTCACCTCCTCTGGGCTAACGGCTCCGGTTGGTGAAGGTGCCTTCGGAGCAGGAAAGTTCAACTTTGCACTGTAACACAGCATTGACCTGCCCGTACGCCTCAGTGCGAACTGTCGTGCTCCCCACGTAGTCCCCACATATCCAGTCTGCTCCCCCAGCTTGCAGAAACGGCGCCACCAGCAAGCAGGCAGCTTGCAAGGGGACGCCGTTATCGCTGGTACTGGGCCTATCGCATGGCTCTGGGCCGAAATCTCGAGATTCCGGGGCATCACATCTTCGCTACATGGTCGAAGGGTCCTGGCCCTCCTGTGGGGAGCTGGGGTTCTCCTCGGAGGGAGGCTCCTCCTTCTCATGGGTGGGAGCTGAGCTCAGGGAGATTACCTCAACGCCAGCGTCCTCCGGCTCAGGCACCGAGTCTGCCGTTGCGGGCGATGGGGCGGCCTTCACTTCGGAGGCCGGCTGCACCTCCGGCGCGGGACGGATCTCAGACACTGGCTTCACCTCGGGCGCCAGCTGTTCTTCTGGCTCCTCTGGAGCAGATGATGCCTCCTGAACGGAGGGGGCCACGGGAAGCACGGGCTCGGGCGAGCATGGCTTGGAGGGCGTCTCTGTGGAGTCAGGCAGCGGGTCTGCGCTGGCACCCCAGGCGGGAACGTTGAATTGCCTCATCCAGAGACCAAGGCCGGTATAGAGCATGCTCGCCATGAACGACTCCATCACGGAGAAGAGGTAGCCCATGACGACTATGATGGGCAGCATCCCCGTGAACATGGACAGGAGCCTGTCGACAACGTAGACGCTCGAGCCGCCGGAATACCCACCATACTCATACTGCGACGCGAGCAGGCCCACATGCACGATAGCAGGAAGGAGCAGCGCCAGGATACAGACCGTGGCAGCGAGGGCGACAACCGCCGAGATGAGCAGGTACATGCCCACGACCTTCAGAAAGCCCGAGAAGTCCCTCTTGACCATCTCGAAGATCCTGTTTGCCTGGTAGCCCGCACCGGCGCTCTGGTAGATCGTCGCACGCAGGGAGCACACGGCAAGAATGGGGGCGGCGAGGGCACCGATGGGCAGGGTGATCAGTGAGGCGAACGTGCTGCCGTCGAACAGCCATGTGAGGGCCGCGTTGATGACGCCGAGGGCGAGACCCCAACCTGCGGCCGCAAGGAAGCCACGCCAGCCGCTCTTGATGCACTGCCCCACGTCCACACCCTTCTGCTTGGGCGCGGAATCGACACCCCAGGCGGTCAGGCGCGCCCACTCAAGGATGTATCCGCTGACGCCGAGCGCGCCCACTATAGGCACGATAGAGGAGATTCCCATGACCAGCAGGGGCTTGATCCAACCCTTGTCCTTGGTGAGGAGCGCCCATGAGCGCGAGAAGTATCCGGTCTTGTCTGCCATGCCTTGTCTCCCTTCGGGAGCATAGCTCCGATCGATTGCAACGATGACAAAAAGCCACTTCAAGACTAGCCGAAAGAGGCTGGCCGTGCAGGGGACAGACAGAGGCAGGGGCTGGGCCTTACTCACGTCGGGCCCAGCCCATGGGAACGCCCGAGATACGGACGGTCACTTCCTGGCCACTCGGAATGTCAAAGAACGCCTTGCCGAGCTTAAAGCCACCTCTCCCAAACCAACCGGGATCGGAACTATGTGTGCCAAAAACACTTAGGCGAAAAAATAAAAAGGCGCCCATTGCTGGACGCCCAGAAGGCTCATATGGCGGAGGAGGAGGGATTCGAACCCTCGTACCCGCGTGGCGGGTAAACGGTTTTCGAGACCGCCGCATTCAACCGCTCTGCCACCCCTCCGTAAGGGTGAAGCGGCGCCCGGAGGCGCCGCTGGAAGTTCTGGCGGAGAGTCTGGGATTTGAACCCAGGATACGCTTTAGGCGTATACACGATTTCCAATCGTGCTCCTTCGGCCACTCGGACAACTCTCCCTGAAACCGCAAGGGGAAGTATACATGACTTGCCTTCCCTGTGGGACATACTTTTTTTCTCCAATTGTGGGGCAACACATACCACAGGCCCTGCAAGTCCTCGACAGCCTGGCTGCCCATGACTACCATGGATGGGCATTTTGGCCCCTGGCTCGAGCATGGTGACACCTATGATCCCAGAGTTCTTCTCGGCAACGAGCATCGACGCCAGCGCGGCAATACCTGCCTGGCTGGACCTGAGCGCCGTCGTGGTGGGGTCTCTCACCGGGGTCCTGGTGGGCAAGGAGAGGGACCTCGACCTGGTTGGCTATCTGGTGCTCTCTCTTCTTGGCGGTCTGGGCGGCGGGCTCGTCCGTGACGTGGTGATGCAGGTGGGAGACGTCTACATGCTTCGCTCCCCCCTTGCCATCCCCGTGTCTGCCGCCACGGGAGCCATGGGCTTCCTCTTCTCGGGGATGCTCCACAGGTTCCCCAGGCTGCTGACATGGACGGACATCATCTCAGTGGGGCTCTTCGTTGCCGCAGGGACGGGCAAGGCCATGGTGTACGGCCTCTCCCCCTGGGCGTGCTTCCTCATGGGAAGCGTCACCGGGGTGGGCGGAGGCATGCTGAGGGACATCACGCTTGGGGAGACGCCCAAGATCTTCCGCAGAAGCAACCTCTACGCCATCTGCGCGCTCCTTGGGTCCATAGCCTATTACCTGCTCATATCGGTGGCGCATGTAAGCAGGGTGTGGACCGTGGTCATCAGCGTGGCGCTTGTGGTCCTGAGTCGCATGTGGTCCCTGCGATACAACGTCCTCTCTCCCGCAGGCGTAGACCTCACGCCAAGCGTGAGCAAGGCCGCCCGCGTGGTGTACACGCACGCCCGAGGCAGGGGCGAGAAGGAGAGCGAGAGCTGCATCAGGCGCCATGCCAGCCATGCCCTGAGGCAGATGGGTGACATGGCGCCTGAGAAGGACGCCCGGGAGGACTAGAAACTACTTGTCCACCATGCCGTGGCGCACGCGCCACTTGCGGCGCTCGGTCTCGTTGAGGATGCGCTTGCGCATGCGGATGCTCTTGGGCGTGATCTCCACAAGCTCGTCGTCCATGATGTACTCAAGCGCCTCCTCCAGCGTGAAGCAGCGTGGGGGGGTGAGCTGGACGGCAATGTCCGCCGTCGAGGAGCGCTGGTTGCCCAGGCTCTTGGTGCGGGCGATGTTGACCACCATGTCTCCGGGCTTGGACCTCTCGCCCACCAGCATGCCCTCGTAGCACTCGACACCGGGGCCAACAAAGAGCTGACCGCGCTCCTGGAGCGTTCCCAGCGCGTAGGCGACGGCCTTCTCGGTGGACATGGAGATCATCGCGCCGTTCTGGCGGCTTCCGATGTCGCCGGCATAGGGTCCGTACTCAAGGAAGGTGTGGTAGAAGACCGCCTCGCCGTGGGTCACGTTGAGGATGCGGTTCTTGAGGCCCATGATGCCTCGGGTGGGAATCCTGAACTCGAGGTGGGTCTGCGCGGTGCCGGTCTCCATGCTCATCATGGTGCCGCCCACGTTGCCAAATACCTCGATGACCTTGCCCGAGTACTCTCCTGGGCACTCGACCACGGCATGCTCGACAGGCTCGAGCCTGTTGCCGTGGCCGTCGTCCTTGAACAGCACGCGGGGACGGCCAACCTGGAACTCATAGCCTTCGCGGCGCATCTGCTCCATGAGCACCGAGAGGTGCAGGATGCCACGGCCGGCGACCTCGGTTCCGGTCTTGTCGGGCAGCTCCTCGATGCGCATGGTAACGTTGTTCTCTCGCTCGAGCTCAAGCCTCTCCTTGAGCTGGCGGCCGCCCACGATGTCCCCCTCGCGGCCGACGAGAGGGGAGGTCGAGGGCTCGAAGATGATGGCAAGGGTGGGAGGGTCGATCTCGATGGGGTCGAGCTCCACGGGATCGTCCGGGTTGGTGTAGACGTCTCCGATGTCCGTGCGGTCGATGCCGACAACGGCGGCGATGTCCCCGGCGGCGACCTCGCTGCACTCTTTGCGACCGAGGTAGTCGAAGGTGAACAGCTGCTTCACCTGGGCCATGGCGCGGGAGCCATCGTTCTTGACCACGAGAATCTTGTCGCCGCTGTGGATGGTGCCTGAGTAGACGCGCCCGATGCCGATGCGGCCCACATACTCGGAGTGGTCGATGGTGACGCACTGCATGGCCAGGGGGCCGTCCACGTCCACGTCGGGGGCGGGGAGGGCGTCCACGATCATGTCGAGCATGGGGTACATGTCAACGTTCTCGTCGTCTAGCGAGGCGCGCGCGAAGCCGTTGACGGCGGATGCGTATATGACATGCTCCATGGCGAACTCGAGCTGGTCGTCGGTGGCGCCAAGATCCATCATGAGGTCAAGAGCGGCGTTCAGGGCGCTCTCGGGGTCTGCGGCGGGCTTGTCCACCTTGTTGATGACAACCATGACCTGCAGGCCCGCGTCGATGGCATGGCGCAGGACGAAGCGGGTCTGGGGCATGGGACCCTCCGCGGCATCAACCAGAAGCAGGGCGCCGTCGGCCATCTTGAGGACGCGCTCCACCTCGCCTCCGAAGTCGGCGTGGCCGGGGGTGTCGAGAACGTTGATCTTCACGCCCTGGTACTCGATGGAGATGTTCTTGGCGAGAATGGTGATGCCGCGCTCGCGCTCCTGGTCATTCGAGTCTAGGACGCGCTCCTCGACCTGCTGGTTGTCACGGAACGCATCCGTTGCCCGCAGGAGCTTGTCCACAAGTGTCGTCTTGCCGTGGTCTACGTGCGCGATGATTGCGATGTTTCTTATCTGCTCTTGGAGCATAGGTGCCTCTCGTTCGACGTCTCGTCGTCTTGCAACTAACCTTTGAACTGTATACCAGCAGCTATGGGCCGCTTTTGGACCTCGGGGCGCTTCACGTAAACTGCTTCTGGGACCGCTTGCGCTAGAGCAGGCTCTGAAGCTCTCCTGCGGGCGCGGGGTCGCTCCAACGGAAAGCGTCCCCCTCCCCCCTGTTCTCAACGAGGGAGAACGCCGAGTACGACCTGTATCCTCTCTCGCCGAACTCGAGGAGGACGCAGTCCTGGTAGACCCCCTCGTCATCCGCTATCGCACCCTCGTACACGATTGCGTAGCGGACGGGCGCGGCCAGGCCAAGGTCAGGGTCCCCGTCCTGCCTGACCAGCATGGGAATCTTCTCGTGTGCCCCAGAGAGGCACTCCTCTATGCCATCCTCGGCAAACTCGTAGCTCGCCGTGCAACCCTCCCGGTCTTGCACCACCAGCAGGACGTTGACGTCCACGCCGTCCGCAAGGCGGTCAAGGGCCACGCCCATGAGGTCGCTCGAGAGAAGGTCAAGCTCGGCAGACACGCCATCCTTTGCCGTGGCCCCGTGTGACTGAGACATCTGTTCCTCCAAAAAGCCGTTGCACCTGCGCTGATGTTAGCCCATGAGCGCGTGATGGCGCAGCCATGAAAAAAGCCACCGCATCAGCGGTGGCCTCTTGGAATCATGGTGGAGACGATGGGGATCGAACCCACGACCTCAGGCTTGCAAAGCCCGCGCTCTCCCAACTGAGCTACGTCCCCTCTTAGTAATAAACGCCCCAGCGGCGACTCGGCTCACGCTGGGGCGTTTATTGTCAAGAAGTGGTGGGCCCGACAAGGTTCGAACTTGTGACCTCCCGGTTATCAGCCGGACGCTCTGACCAACTGAGCTACGGGCCCAACGCAAGGAGAAATACTACACGGGAGGGATGGGGTGGTCAACATCTAATTTGAATTATCTTCCCAATTTGTGCGCTTTGGTGTAGCTAGCATACTCAGGGGTACCATATCCTGCACAAACAGGCATAAGGACGCAAGGGGCGCCACTTGATTCGCATGGATATTCAGACAGTGATGGTCGGCGGGGGACCCATGGCTTCCATGGTGGTTCTGAGGCCAAGGGCCGCGCGCGGTGAGGACGGCGGCGCGAAGCTGCCCATCCGCATAGGCTCCGTCGAGGCGACGGCCATATCCCTTGGCGTCGAGGGTCTTCCTCGCAGGCGACCCCTGACGCACGACCTGCTCCTGAGCGCCATAGGAGCGCTGGGAGCGAGCGTATCTGCCGTAGAGATCTGCGACGTGCAAGGAGAGACCTTCTTCGCAAAGCTGGACCTCATCGGAAGCGACGGGCGTCACCTCGAGATAGATGCCCGCCCGTCCGATGCCATCGCACTTGCGGTGCGTGCCCACATCCCCATCTTCGCCGACGAGAAGGTGCTTGGCGCGGCAACCCTCCCCGACTTCGACAGCGTGGAGCGCGAGGAGGAGGCCATGAAGCTAGACGAGTTCCATGAGTTCGTGGAGGGCCTCTCGCCGGAGGACTTCGCCTAGTCTTGAAGAAGCGGGCCCCGACGTCTCTGTCGGGGCCCGCTTCCTCTATCTTGGGCTGCTGCTACTCGTCATCGTCCTCGATCATCGACTCGTCGAGCTCCTCGTCGCCGCCAATGTCGACAGGGTCTTCCTCATCGGCCTCGCGGGCACCGGCGAGGCCCAGGTCAAGCGCGGCCTGCATGGGGTCGGCCTTGGCTGCCTTCTTCTTGTGGGCAACCATGCGCGCGACGGCGCTCACCTTGTCCCTCTCGCCCATGTTCATGACCTTCACTCCCTGGGTGGAGCGTCCAAGCCGTGAGATGTCGGAGGTCTTGACGCGAATGACCACTCCCTCCTCGGAGACGATCATGAGCTCGTGCTGGGGTCCAACGACGCGGCAGGCGACGAGGTTGCCCTTCTTGGCGGTCATGGCGATGGTGGAGACACCTTGGCCACCGCGCCTGTGCTCGGGGTACTCGCTCACCGGGGTGCGCTTGCCATAGCCCTTCTCGGTGATGACCAGCAGGTCTCCCCTACCGTTGGATATCTCCATCCCAAGCATCTTCGTGCCCGCCTTGAGCGTGATGCCGCGCACGCCCGAGGTGTCTCGTCCAGTGGGCCGAATCTCGCCCTCGTCAAAGAGGATGGCCTTGCCGGCATCTGAGCAGAGGATGACCTTCTCCCCCTCGCGGACGCGCCTGACGTTGACCAGTTCGTCCCCGCTCTTGAGGTTTATTGCGATGATGCCGTCGCGCCTGCTGTTGTCATAGGCGCTCATGGCGGTCTTCTTCACCATGCCGTTCGCCGTGGCAAACATCAGATACTCGTCTGCCGGGAAGTCCCGCGTGGTGATGACCGCCGCGGCCCTCTCACCCTCTGAGAGGGGCAGGACGTTGACCAGCGCAGAGCCGCGCGCGTGCCGGCTTCCGATGGGGAGCTCGTGCACCTTCACGCGGTAGACCTTGCCCTTGTTGGTGAAGAACATCACGTAGTCGTGCGTTGACGCAACGAAGAGATCCTCGACGAAGTCGCTGTCCTTCAGCGAGAGGCCCTGGATGCCCTTGCCGCCGCGCTTCTGGGAACGGTAGGTGGCAACGGGCAGGCGCTTCACGTAACCGGAATGGGTCACGGTCACCACCATGTCCTCCTCGGCGATGAGGTCCTCGACATCGAGGTTGACGGCCTCGATGGAAGAGATCTGCGTGCGCCTCTTGTTGGAGAAGCGCTCGGAGATCTGCTGCAGCTCCTCCTTGATGACCGCGAGGAGCTTGTCGGGGTGCTCGAGAAGGTCGCGGTAGTAGGCGATGCTCTTGTAGAGCTCCTCGATCTGGGCGGCCAGCTCGTCGCGCGCAAGGCCCGTGAGCCGGCGCAGGCGCATCTGGAGTATGGCCTCCCCCTGGAGCTCGTCAAGGCCGAAGCGCTCGTTCATGCGTGCCTTCGCCTCGCTGTCATCGCGGGAGGAGCGGATGATGTGGACGATCTCGTCTATGTTGTCCACGGCAATGAGCAGGCCCTCGAGGATGTGTACCCTCTTGAGCGCCTTGTCGAGGTCATAGTTGGTCCTGCGCGTCACCACGTCAACCTGGTGGTCTATGTAGTGTCGCAGCATCTCAGTCAGGGTGAGGGTGCGCGGGACGCCATCCACCAGGGCAATGTCGATGACACCGAAGTTGGCCTGGAGCTGGGTGCGCTTGTAGAGGTTGTTGAGCACCACCTGGGGAACAGCGCCGGACTTGAGGTCAATGACGATGCGCATGCCCTTGCGGTTTGACTCGTCGCGCATGTCGGAGATGCCCTCGATGCGCTTCTCGTTCACCTGCTGGGCGATGCGCTCCTGGAGGAGCCCCTTGTTCACCTGGTAGGGAATCTCGGTGATGACCAGGCGCTGCCTTCCGCCCTTGCCGATGTTCTCGACGTGCACCTTGGAGCGGATCGTGATGGTTCCACGCCCGGTCTCGTAGGCCTCCTTGATGCCATCCGTCCCCATGATGATGCCGCCCGTGGGGAAGTCGGGTCCGGGAAGGACCTGCATGATCTCCTCGGTGGTGACGTCTGGGTTGTCGATCATCAGGCAAACGGCATCGGTGACCTCCTTGAGGTTGTGCGGGGGCACGTTGGTGGCCATGCCGACGGCAATGCCCGAGGAACCATTGACGAGGAGGTTGGGAAAGCGCGAGGGCAGCACGGCGGGCTCCTGAAGGGACTCGTCGTAGTTCGCCTGGAGGTCGACGGTCTCCTTGTCCAGGTCGCGCAGCATCTCCATGGCGGCGTACGTCAGGCGAGACTCCGTGTATCGCATTGCCGCGGGGGGGTCGCCGTCGATGGAGCCGAAGTTTCCGTGTCCGTCCACCAGGGGGAGCCTCATCGAGAAGTCCTGCGCCATGCGGACCATGGAGTCATAGATGGCAGAGTCGCCATGCGGGTGATACTTGCCCATGACCTCGCCCACGGTCCAGGCGGACTTCTTGTGGGGGCGAGAGGGAACGATGTGAGCCTCGTTCATGGCATAGAGGATGCGCCGGTGAACGGGCTTGAGTCCGTCTCGCACATCGGGCAGGGCGCGCGCCACGATGACCGACATGGAGTACTCTAGGAAGGAAGCCTTCATCTCGCTCGAGAGGTCCATGGGCTTGAGGGCCCCGCCGTGTATGTCGCTCAGGTCAAGCCTGGTGCCCGCCTCGTCGGATATGGTGTGGTCGAGACCACTTCCAGCCAGGCTTCCTTGGTGAGGGTCACCTTCGGGGTCGTCCTCGTCGTCCTCGTACTCCTCCTCGGAGTAGTCCTCCTCAAGCTCCTCCTCGTCCGTGTCGGGGGAGTCCAGCTCGAAGTCGTCCTCGTTGTTGTTGAAATCGTCAGCCACTGAGTCTTCCTTTCCTTAGATGTCGAGGAAGCGGACGTCTTTTGCATGGGTCTGGATGAAGTCCTTGCGCTTCTCGACCTGCGTTCCCATGAGGTTCGAGACGGCGCGCTCCGCGGCCATGGCGTCATCGATGTTTACCTTGAGCATGATGCGGTTCTTGGGCTCCATGGTGGTGGCCCAGAGCTGCTCGGGGTCCATCTCTCCCAGGCCCTTGTAGCGCTGGACCGTGTAGCGAGAGGAATCCTCGTACCTCTCGGCCTCAAGAGCCAGCTCCTCGTCGGTGTAGAGGTACTTTCCGCGCTTCTTGCCCTTGGGCTTGAGCTGGTAGAGAGGTGGCTGGGCAACGTAGATGTAGCCCGCCTCGATCATGGGGCGCATGTAGCGGTAGAAGAAGGTGAGCAAGAGTATGCGGATGTGCGCGCCATCTACGTCGGCGTCCGTCATGATCACGATCTTGTGGTAGCGCGCCTTCTCGATGTTGAACTCGGGCCCCACACCGGTGCCAATGGCAGTGATGAGCGATGTGATGGTCTCTGAGGAGAGGGCTCGGTGCTCCTGCACGCGCTCCACGTTGAGGATCTTGCCTCGCAGCGGCAGAACGGCCTGGATGGAGCGGTCGCGGGCCATCTTGGCGGACCCGCCTGCGGAGTCACCCTCCACAATGAAGAGCTCGGTCATCTGGGCGTCGCGCACCGAGCAGTCCGCAAGCTTGCCGGGAAGCGCCGCGCTCTCGAGGAGCCCCTTGCGACGTGTCGCCTGGCGGGCCTTCTGGGCGGCAAGGCGGCCCTTTGCCGCCTGAGATGCTTTCTTGAAGATCTCCTTGGCCTGGTTGGGGTGCTCCTCCAGGTACTCGGAGAGGCGCGCCGAGACGATCTTGTTGGTGAGGGCGCGCATGTAGGAGCTTCCGAGCTTTGCCTTGGTCTGGCCCTCGAACTGGGGATCTGGCAGCTTGACAGAGATGACCGCCGTGAGGCCCTCGCGGATGTCATCGCCCGTGAGGTTAGGGTCCTTCTCCTTGAGGAGCTTGTGCGCACGTGCGTAGTCGTTGACCGTCTTGGTCAGCGCGGTGCGGAAGCCCTCGAGGTGCATGCCGCCCTCGTCCGTGTAGATGTCGTTGGCAAACGACATGACCGTCTCCGAGTACCCGCTGTTCCACTGGAGCGAGACCTCCACCTCGCCCTTCGTGCTCATGGGGGCGTCGGGCTCAGACTCGCCGGAGATGTATATGGGCTTGGAGCAGCCCGGGAGGACGGACTTCTCCTCGTTCAGGTACTTGACGAAGTCGACGATGCCGCCCGAGTAGCAGAACTCCTCGCTGCGTGGGGTGAGCTCGCGCTCGTCCGTGATGGAGATCTTGAGGTTGCGATTGAGGAAGGCCGTCTCCTGCAGGCGGTCGCGCAGGGTGTCGAAGTCGTACACGCAGGTCTCGAAGATCATGTCGTCTGGCCAGAATGTGATGGTGGTGCCGGTGGCCTTGGACGTTCCGATCCTCTCCATCTTCTTGGTGACCTTGCCACGCGCGAACTCCATCTGGTAGATTCCCCCGTCACGCTTGACGGTTGCCACCAGGCGCTTGGAGAGGGCATTGACGACCGATATCCCCACACCATGAAGGCCGCCGGAGACCTTGTAAGCGGAGTTGTCAAACTTCCCGCCGGCGTGGAGGATCGTGAGGACGACCTCGAGAGTGGGGATCTTCTTCTGTGGGTGCTTCTCGACGGGAATTCCTCGTCCGTTGTCCTCGACCGAGATGGAGTTGTCGGGATGGACGGTCACGCGAATCCTGTTGCAGAATCCCGCCATGGCCTCGTCCACGGAGTTGTCCACGATCTCCCACACCAGGTGATGCAGGCCAGCGGACGACGTGGTTCCGATGTACATGCCAGGACGCTTGCGGACGGGGTCCAGGCCCTCGAGGACCTTGATCTCGTTTCCGCCGTAGTTGCTTTCCTTCTTTGCCACTTGATTCCTCTCTTACAAAAAAGTAGAGACGAATTCAGTGTAGACCACTGGGGGTTTCTTCTGCTCGGACTGCATTAAAAAAGGCGAATCATGATATGCAAAACCTTAGCTGAGCGTTTCTGAGGGCAGTTTTTGCGCCATTCTCAAAAAGCAGCTCATTTAGGCGTTTCCCGTCTTCCCCCTCATAAGAGAAAGTCTCATCGCGCGGGACGCTGGGCCGCGAAGCCTGTCGGGAAGGTCCTGGCAGAGCTCTTCGACGCGACGGAGCTCGCTCTCGGTGAGCTCCCCAAGAGGCCGTTCGAGTGACTGAGGAGCCCTCTGTTCAACCTGGCGAGATGCTCTCTTCCCCGTCTTCGAGAGAAGAAACTCGATGCCGGAGAGCTCGAGGCCGGCCTCATTGAGCCGCGCCAGGTAGAGCTCCTTGTTCGCGCTGAAGTCGGAGAGCATGGGATGGGAGTCCACATACACCCCGAGGACGGGGGGAAGCACCTCGCAGGCGCCCCTCTTGAGGAACACGCCCGTCGTGTGATGGCGCTCGCGGTCCCCGTTCGCCTGGGCCCAAAGCAGAGCGGCCCTCTGATTGGCACCCATGCGCCCCGCAAGCTCGTCCGTTATGAGGGAGCCCATGAGCGCGGACACCGCCACGGGAGCGCCCCTCTCGCCGGAAGGCCCTCTCATGTCCGCCCAGTCACTCACCGATGCTCACCACCTCTGCGGCGTCCAGGAGGTCCTGGGGGAAGTATCCCAGGTTGGTGGTAGTGACAACGGTCTGTATGCCGCGCTGCACGAACCTTGTCATGCTGTCCCCGCGACCGGAGTCAAGCTCGCTCATGACGTCGTCGAGCAGCAGCAGCGGCATCTGCCCCACTATCTGGTGCGCCAACTCCACCTCGGCCATCTTCCAGGCCAGCACCACCGAGCGCTGCTGTCCCTGCGACCCGAAGGTCCGCGCGTCGCGGCCGTCGATGGTGAAGCAAAGGTCGTCCCTCTGAGGCCCTATGAGGGTCTGCCCACGCCGCAGCTCCTCGCCGCGCAGCTCCTCGAGTCGCGCGAGGAAAAGGTCCTGGAGCTCGTCCCTGCCGAGGCTCATGACCTCCTTCCCCAAGCTGGACTCATATGAGCAGGCAAGGCGCTCCCCTGGGCAGATGCTTTCGTAGGACGAGACGATCACCAGTCGCAGCCTCTCGAACAGGCGGCATCGAGCATGCAGGAGGGCCGCGCCGCCGCGGGCGAGGGAGGCGTCCCACGCCTCCAGAAGACCGAGGTCGAGGTTATCTTCCCTGAGGAGACGATTGCGCTGCTCCACAGCGCGGCCATAGGCCGAGAGCAGCCGTGAGTAGCCCGCATTGGCCTGACGGGCGAATCCGTCGAGCTCGTCCCTTCTGTATGAGGCGCCGCGCTTGACGAAGCTGAGGTCGTCGGGGTTGAAGAGGACGCTCATGAGGTCCTGCGGCAGCTCGCCTGGGGTCGCTGGCTTGTCGTTTCTGGTATAGCGCCGCCGGCCGGCGGCGATGTCGCAACTCACGTCAATCACGCGACCGTCACCGGCAAGGGCAAGCGACGCCCTGGCCCTATCGCATCCCTCGCGCACCAGCTCCTGGGGTCTAGGGTTTCTGAACGACGAACCGGCGGTCAGGAGCTGGAGGGCCTCGACCGAGTTCGTCTTACCAACTGCGTTGCGTCCACAGAGAATGGTCATGCCCGGCGAGAGGTCAATTGACCTCTCGCCGAAGTTCCTCCAGTTCCTGAGTGCGAGCCTTCTTGCCAGAAGTCCCACGGACTACCGCCAGACAGGCATGAGCAGGTAGAGGTAGTTAATCTTTGAGTATGATTTGAAGATGCCGGGCTTCATGGCACTCTGCAGCTCAAGCGTCAGCTCCTTCTCGCTTGAGGCAGCGTTCACGCAGTCGAAGACGTAGTGGTAGTTGAGCGCGATGGACACGGACTCGCCCTCCACCTCGACAGGCAGGTACTCCGCAGACTCCCCCTGGTCGGGGGCCGAGGCGGAGAGTTTCATCATCTTCCCGTCAGCGTCGATGTCAAAGTGCACGGAGGGGTTGGTGAGGGCGATGACGGACACGCGCTTGAGGGCGGCGGAGAACTGGGCCACGTCGACCTTCACCGAGCTGCTGCAGCTGGGCGGCAGCAGGACCTTGTAGTCAGGGAAGTTGCCGTCAATCCTGCGTGACACGTACGTGGTGTCCCCAAATGAGAAGACGACCTGAGTGGAGGAGGTGCCGATGAGGATGGTCTCCGTCATGGAGGGAAGAGTCAGCACGTCATGGAAGATGGTGCCCGCGACGATGGCCTGGAACGCCTCGTCCGAGGAACTGGTCTCGGTGTTGGAGTCACACACGGCAAGTCGATACGAGTCGGTTGCCACGAGACGGATGGTGTTCTCTTCCACGGAGAGCAGGATGCCCGAGAGAACGGGCCGCGAGCTGTCCTTCGAGGTGACCTTATAGACCTTGTCCACCATCTCGGAGAGGAGCGCGCTGGGCAGCTCTATCGACCGCTCGAGCTGGTACTGGGGAAACTCGGGGAAATCTGAGGCGTCGAGGGTGTTCAGGCGGTAATGTGACTTGCCACACTCGATGAGCATCGCATGGTCGCTCTCCTCGAAAGACACCGCCGCGTCGGGGAGGTTCTTGACTATGTTGGACAGGAGCTTTCCCGAAACGATGCTGGCTCCTGACTCTTCGACATTGGCCGCGATCCTGTGCCGCACCGAGATGGTGAGGTCCGTGGTCTGGAACTCCAGGACACCGGACTCGGCCTTGATGTAGATGCCCGAGAGGATGGGAAGGGTGGAGTTGGAGGCCATGCCCTTCGACACCACCGCGAGGGCCTTGGAGAGGGAAGACTGGCTTACTGAAAACTTCATGTGGGCGCTCCCTATAAAGTATTAGTACTTATATTTAAATAAATACTCTTCTATCTATAGTTGCTGTCGAAATGATAACAACTGACCATCCATGCAGGTAGAGACTGATTTTTCCGCTAATTTTCTCTCGCTTCACTTTCTACGAAAGCAACACTGTCGGGTCTGTTGAAAACATCTTCTACAGCAGGCATGGACTTTTCGAAGGGAAGATACAAGCTTTCAACCGAAGATTCGACAAGATCACTCGCTGCTTGAGATGCCGTCCTTGAGCGTCTCGACGCGATCGTGGAAGAGCCGGTCCTCCTTCCGTGAGCCATCGACCCATGCGATGCTGTGCTTCACGGTGGCATGGCTTCGTCCGCCAAACTTCTTGCCGATGTCCGCCAGGGTGTTCTCGGTAAGCTCGCGGGTGAGCCAGATGCCCACGTGACGGGGTTCCATGAGCTCCTTGTTGCGCTTCGACCCCACGAGGTCGGCGTGGGAGATGTCGTAGTAGCCCTCGACGGCCTTCTGGATATGCTCGACGGTGATGGTCTTCTGCCCTGCGGGCCACTTCGCCGTGGCCAGACGTATCACGTCCTCTCTCCCGAGTGACTCTCCCCTCTTCTGTCGCCTTCCGGCCTCGAGCAGGCAGGTGTGGACGAAGCCCTCGATGACACGGATGTTGGTTCCCGACCGCTCGGCCATGAGCTTCCTCATGTCGTCGGGGATGCTCCCCTCCAGCCCGGGGATGTGGTCCCTCTCGGCATCTTGCTTCATGCGCTCGTAGAACGCGTTTATGAGGTTGAGCTTGAGCTCGTAGTCGGGCACCTGGATGGGGACGCTCGCACCTGAGTCCATGCGGCTGGTCACCCTCTCGTCAAACTTGCTGTCGCCCATACCCAGCTGCAACGGTGAGCGGTCTGCGGCGCAGACGATCTGCTTTCCTCGCGCCATGAGCGCGTTGAAGGTATCGAAGAAGAAGCTGATGGATCCGGCAGCCGTGCGCATGTTCTGCACGTCGTCAATGATGAGCACATCGATATTCTGGTAGTTGTTCGAGAAGATGGAGCGCGCTGTCGCAGACTTGTCGTTCCACGCCACGCGATATTCCTCGACGAACTCGGCTGCGGTGCGGTAGACGCACAGACGCGTCGGGTCATTTAGGACGATGTAGTTCTGGATTGCCCTCAGGAGGTGGGTCTTGCCCAGTCCGCTCTTCCCGTAGATGAAGAGGGGGTTGTAGTTGGTGTTCTCTCCGTTCGCCACCTGCTTGGCCGCGTCGTAGGCGAGCATGTTCTCCTCGCCGGCTATGAAGCGGTCAAAGGTCAGCCTCGAGTCTTCAATGGCGTCGATGTCCGGGAGAAAGTCCCTGCTGACCTGCTGGGTGGCGTGCGTCACGGCTGAGGTGGGCATGATGTTCCGTTGGATTGGCGTCGCTTGTGGGGAGACCTTGCGAGCCAGGTGGCCGAGCTCCTCCTCGCTGAGGGTGGAGTTGGTCTCGATGGGCTCTGACAGCGCGTCCTTCTCAAGGGCGACCGCAAGGTCAACGTGCTGAAACGCCGCCATCTCGAGGCAACCCTCGATGAGCTTGGCCTGCTGCTGAATCTTCCTCTGAGCGAACCCCATGGACGTTGCTATGGTCAGGGTCTGGCCGTCAAATTCCCGTGCGGCACAACTCCTGAGCATAGCGAGAACTGATGGTGCGATCTGCTGCGCTGCGAGAAGCCCGAGCACGTCGCCCCAGAGTACCTCGGCGTCGTCTTTTGTCTGCGTCATGTTGCCCCAGCATTGTTGGAGTGTTGAAAAGTTCATCCATTATATGATGAAAACCTGATTGTGGGTGACGGCGGCCGCGTACGGGGCCCCTCGAAGAGGTTACGAGAACGATTGGACGTAGACCTCGCCCGCAGCCGAGAGGCGCCTCTTTTGCTCGCCCTTCCTCTTGACCACCAAGCCGAGCTCATCGAGGATTGCCAGTTCCCTTGACCAGGTTGGCTGGGAGGCACCGTAGATGCGCTGGAGAGCAGATGGGCCCACGCTCTCGTGGTCGCGCAGGTACTGCAAGATCTTCAACCCGCGCTCGCTGATATGCATGCCTGCCTGTGGAGCCATGGCCACCGGCTGTGCCTGGGGCCGCCGAGGCTGGTATGTCATGCCTGGCATTTGCTGTGGGACGGGCGGTGCTGGGGTGATGTACCCGTGGACGTTCGTGTATCCGGGCCAGGCGTAGGTGGGATATTGCATTGCCGGCACCGCCTGCGGGACCTGGGAAAAGGGCGTCTCGCCCGTGTCCCCGTCCTCCTCCTTTGCGAAGGTGGAGATGGTCACCACAGTGCCGCCTGACATGTTGTCCTCTATGGTAAGAGACCCGCCCTTATCGGACATGTACTGCTGAACATAGGGGAGCCCTGAGCCGACCCCGCGAATGAATTGTCGCATCTCCTCCGTGGCAGAGCTGGTCCCATACTCAAGCGCGCGGGGCTTCTCCCTGATTCCTGGCCCTTGGTCTGAGAAGCGAATGGTGTTTCCGTCATCGAGGATGCTGATCGTCGGCTGGATGAAATACGCATGGATGAAGTTCTCCACGATTTCGCGGATGACCATGAAGGGAATACTCCCTCCCTGCTCCTTTGCGAGCCGGGCGACGGTCTGCGTTATCTCTTCCAGGTAGGGCCTGACCTCCTGCGGCTCTATCAAAACGACGCGCGGCGCCGCTGCCGCGTCGTCGTATACCGCGATGCGCGCGGGATGGTGGACCTCGAGCCCAACGGGGGACTCTCCACCCTCCTGCCTTTCCCTTTGCTGTTTCTCCACAAAGGGGTAGAAGTCCCTGACCATGCCCTCGTCCAGCCGCCCTTTTCGACAACGTTCCTTCATTGATGAAAACCATTCATCTGAAATTTCATCTGAAAGAAAGATTTCAACAATGGTGACTTATTGTTGATAACCATATAAGAATGAAAATTCAGACAGCGAATGAATCTTAGCATGAGCTGCTATTTATTCAGGCATTCATAGGACTATTCTTTCATCTTGGGCGTAGACGAAAGCGGCCCCGTGCCGTCTGTGTGTGATCTGGCATCCCCCTGGGCGAATGATTTGTGGTATCTAGCTGAGCTTTATTTGACAGCCCATGATGGTGACCCCTACAATCTTATGGCTTGACGCTATTGGCTCTAAAGAGGTAATCCCAGGAGGGTTTGAAGATGAAGCGTACGTATCAGCCCAACAAGAGGAAGCGCGCAAAGACCCATGGCTTCCGCGCCCGCATGGCAACCAAGGGCGGCCGCGCCGTTCTCGCACGTCGTCGCGCCAAGGGTCGCAAGCAGCTCACTGTCTAGTTGCCCATGGAGACCATCAAATCCAGACTTGAATTTGAGAAGGTCTTCTCCCATGGGAGACGGCTTAGCCATAAGCTCGTTCGCATGACGGTACTTAGGTGCGACGAAGGCGGCTTGGGAAGAGTCGCCTTCGTCGCACCTAGACGTTTGGGCAACGCTGTATTCAGAAACAGGTGCAAGAGGGTCCTGCGCGAGGCCGCGCGCATGAGTGAGCTTCCACCTGAGGGCACGCAAATCATCCTGTTTGCCACCAGGCTCACTCACGAGAGCTCCCCCGCGGAGGTCTCTCTTGCCGTGCTGCAGCTGCTTAAGAGGTTGAATGGGAAGCAGGGTGCCTGAGTCCTCCTCAACTTCCGCGCGCGTGCTCTTGTCTGCCATCGGGTGGTATAGAAGGGTTGTCTCCCCTCTGTTCCAGCCACGCTGCATCTACTCCCCCACCTGCTCAGAGTATGCCGTGCAGGCCATTGAGAAATATGGTGCCGCTCGCGGGTCTTGGCTTGCCCTGAAGAGGATTTTGCGCTGTCATCCGTTTCACAAGGGTGGTTATGACCCTGTCCCCTGACGTTTGATTGAGTCCCGGAGGAATCATGTGGGATTGGTTTGTTAGCTTTTTGACGAATGTGCTCGCACGGCTTGCGGGCGTAACGGGTGACTGGGGCGTTGCAGTCATCATCCTGACCTTTGTCATTCGTCTCATCGTCATGCCGCTCATGACGCGCTCCACTGCGTCCTCGGCCCGCATGCAGGCCCTTCAGCCAAAGATGAAGGAGATTCAGAATCGTTACCAGGACGATCCCCAGAGAATGAACGAGGAGCTGCAGAAGTTTTACTCTGAGAATAAGTTCAACCCTCTGGGCGGCTGCCTGCCCATATTCATCCAGATGCCCGTCTTCTTCGCCCTCTTCACCGTTGCGAAGAATGTTCCTGCCGATGCGCACTTCCTCAACATCATGACGTCACTCTCGGACTCCGCGGCCAGCACCTTTGCGTCTGGCGGTGTCGCTGCCGCTTGGGTCTATCTTGCCTTTGACGTTGCCTTCGGCATCCTCACCTTCATTCCCATGGTGATGAACATGAAGAACCAGCCCGAGGAGCAGCGCCAGCAGTCGCTCATGATGGGCGTCGTCATGGCTGCGATGATGCTCTGGTTTGGTTGGTCGGTTCCCGGTGCCGTACTTCTTTACTACGATACGTCCGCCATCTGGCAGGTCATACAGCAGAAGGTCGTGACGCAGCGTGTCATGGATAAGGTGAAGACCGAGATGGACGCAAAGCTCGCCATGCAGGGCGTGCAGGTTGATGTGGTGCGCAAGGAGCGCAAGCCTCGTCAGCACAAGAAGGGCTAGCCGCGTGTCTCTCGGTCGTATGGGTATGGAGGCTGCTATGGAAGAAGAGAAGGTCGTCGTAACTGATCAGCTCGACTCTGTAGAGATACCCCTAGAGGGTATGAATGAGTTCTCTGAAATCAAGGGTCGCTACGAATCAGGCGAAAAACTGCTTGACGAGGACATAGACAAGATTGCTGATACTGCCATTTCGTACTTGAAGTCACTTCTGGTCTACTTCGGCGAGACTCAGGTTGTGGTTGATGAATATGAGGGAGATGAGGGCGAGCTCATCCTCGACGTGAGCGGCGGAGACCTTGCGGTTCTTATTGGTCGCCATGGTCGCACGTTGGATGCTCTTCAGATGATTGTGTCGTCCTTCATGAGCAACGCCCTGCACTTCCACTACCCCATTGTGGTTGACATCGAAGGTTACAAGAGCAGGCGCAAGGACAAGCTTATCTCTCTCGCTCACGCAGCTGCCTCCCGTGCCAAGAAGCAACATGGTCGCGTGAGCATGGCTCCCATGAATGCCTATGAACGTCGCCTTGTTCACCTTGCCCTCATGGATGATGAGTCAGTGACCACCCACTCTGAGGGAAGCGATCCCGAAAGGCGTGTTGTCGTCACCTATGTGAGGTAGTTTGCTTCTACAAGCATTATCCTAGGGAGGAGCAGTAATGCTCCTCCTTTTTTGACAAGAATCCATGTGACAAGAACTTTTGACAGGACGTATTGCTATGGAACAGATGCAAGCAGCCAAACTCACCTCGCAGCTTCAAAGGGAAAGTGAGATTTATGGGGTGAACCTCAGTCTTGAGCAGGCGGATAAGATAGTCTCCCATCTGGTTCTCCTGGGCGAGAAGAACAAACAGCTCAACCTGACTCGGATTACCGACCCAAATGAAGCTCTAAGGCTTCACCTGCTTGATTCACTCCTGTTCGTTACCGCATCTAAGAAGTTCTGTTTGAAATCGAGTGATATTTTTCTTGACATTGGTTCAGGTGGTGGATTCCCCGGCATACCTTTTGCCATTGCTACTGGACTCTCTGGTGTGTTAATCGATTCAGTTGGAAAGAAAATCAAGGCTGTAGATGAGTTTTCCGCCGAGCTTGGCTTGTCCAACAGAATCGAATGCAAGGCAACAAGGGCAGAGCAACTCGCTCTTGAAAGGAGGGCTCAATTCAATTTCGTCTTGGCTCGTGCTGTTGCTAGCCTAAACGTCTTGATAGAGTATGCCTCTCCCCTCCTGGTTTCCAATGGATGCCTCATTGCCTCTAAGGCACATCTCCAAGAGATTGAATTCAGCTCAGCTCAGCGTGCAGCTGATCTCTGTGGGTTGAGTCTTGTTTCACGTGAAACATTTGAGTTGCCGGATGATTCTGGCCATAGGGAAATTTACGTTTTCCAAAAGACAGGGAATGAAAAAATAAAGTTACCTAGGCCCGTTGGAATGGCAAAAAACAAACCTCTGTAGTGACACGTGTAGAGCTTAATCCAAGCCCTTTGTTTCACGTGAAACAAAGGGCTTGATTATTTGACATGTTTCACGTGAAACAAATCAGATATGATGAGTGAACCTCAAAGGTAGTAAAAACACAGCAGGATAGAGGCGATGATATTGGGCTTTCGAGATGTCAAGAGGGGATTCCCCGATAAGCCAGGAAAAATACTGGCAATAATTAACCAAAAGGGCGGTGTAGGAAAATCAACAACTGCCGTGAATCTATCGGCTGCATTGGGCGTCAACAAGAAGAAAGTTCTTGTAATTGACTTCGACCCGCAAGGAAACACAACAAGTGGATATGGGATTGAGAAAGAAGAGTTGGAACATGACATCTACGATGCGTTGCTCAACGACTATCCCATCGAAGACCTGATACTTCCAACAGTTGAAAATGGTGTGTTCGTTGTGCCCGCAACAATACAGCTTGCGGGTGCAGAGATTGAGCTTGTTTCCGAGATGGCCCGAGAGACAATACTCAAGAACATCCTTGCCCCCATCAAAGATGAGTTCGACTATATATTTATTGACTGCCCCCCATCGCTTGGCCTGC
Organism: Olsenella urininfantis; assembly: GCF_900155635.1. GTDB lineage: Bacteria > Actinomycetota > Coriobacteriia > Coriobacteriales > Atopobiaceae > Olsenella_G > Olsenella_G urininfantis. The sequence continues at coordinate 1,610,934 of NZ_LT732540.1, read as the reverse complement.
TGACAATAAACTCCCTCGTCGCGGCAGACGCGCTTCTCATACCTATTCAGTGTGAGTTTTACGCATTGGAAGGTGTAACAAAGCTGCTTGAGTCAATGAAAATGGTCAAATCAAGGTTGAATCCAAGCCTGGACGTCTTTGGTGTTGTCATGACGATGTATGACGTCAGGACAACGCTCTCAAAGCAAGTTGTTGAAGAGGTAAGCAGGTACTTCGGCAACAAGGTGTTTAAAACCATAATACCGCGAAGTGTAAAGCTCTCTGAGGCACCGTCGCATGGCCTGCCAATCAATAGGTATGCGCGTGTGAGCAAAGGTGCACTTGCATACGCCCGTCTCGCAAAGGAGGTAACACGTCGTGGCTAGAAAAGGTGGCCTTGGAAAGGGCCTTGAGTCACTCATGGGGGGTGCTGACGCAGAAGTCAGCGCAGTTGTAAGAGAATCTGTGCTTCCTCTCAGCCAGATCAAAGTGAACAAGGAACAGCCACGAAAGAACTTTGACGAGGAAAAGCTCAGGGAGCTCAGTGACTCCATTAAGGCAAACGGGGTGCTCCAACCGATTCTCGTGAGGAAGAAGGGAAGGGGCTACGAGATAGTCGCAGGGGAGAGAAGATTTCAGGCGGCAAAGCTCGCAGGACTCGAGGAGATACCAGTAAGCATCAAGGAGATCAGCGACGAAGAGGTATTTCAGCTTGCCTTGATAGAGAACCTGCAACGCTCTGACCTTGATCCAATGGAAGAGGCGAGAGGGTATAGAAAGCTCCTGCAAGAAAGGGGATTCACGCAAGAGGAGTTGGGAAAGGTTCTCTCTAAGTCACGCTCTGCAATCGCAAACACTCTTCGCCTCCTTGATCTCCCTGAGGAGGTACAGGAAATGATGGCAGGGGGAGGTCTTTCGGCCGGACATGCTCGTGCGATTCTTGCCGTTGCTGATACCGATGCGCGCATCAAGCTTGCGCGGAAGGTTGTTGACGAGCGTTTGAGCGTACGACAGACAGAACAGCTTGCTCCGTTGTTTTCTGGCATGAATGAGGAAAAGAAGGCGCGTGAGCCACAGCCGCAGTACTTCAAGCGCGCTGCGCGGCAGCTTCGCATGGCATTGGATACCAAGGTGAAGGTCAAGCGGGTAAGGAACAAGAACAAGATCGAGATCGAATTCGATGACGAAGCTGACCTGGTGCGTCTTGTAGAGCAGCTCTCTGCGGCAGGAGCGGAATAGGGGAGAGATGCTGAAGAGAAGGCTGATCTTTCTTGGAACGCTTGCCGCCTGCTGCGCGGCAGCCTATGCCTTGCTGCTCACTGATGACGCCAGAAAAAACCTATCGGCTGCCTGTGGGTCCGTAAGCAAGGACGTCAGGTCAATCCTCGAGGAAATGGGCATGAGCGGGAGGGGAGCATGCACAGAGGGTAGCGCCGAACTCAATAAGCAACGAATCATAGAGCGCTGGGAGAGAATGGGTCTCTAGTGTTGCAGGAAACTGGGACCCATATAAGAACAAATGTTCTGATATGGGTCCCTTACAATGGTGCGTTAGCAAATAGGACTAGCCTCGCTGCGCCCCGTCCATATTCTGCTTGAGTTGCCCGCAAGCGGCGTCTATGTCAGCACCCCGGGAATTTCTGACGGTCGCCTCCACCCCAACTGCGGAGAGGCGCCTCACAAAGTCCTGCGCCCTTTCCGCGGACGCTGGCTGGAAGCGCGAGCCTTTCACGTTGTTGAGCTGGATGATGTTCACGTGGGCCAAGTTTCCTCGGCAGAAGTCGCAGAGGGACGCCAACTCCTCCTCGCTGTCGTTGACGCCCCTTATCAGCGCGTACTCATAGGTCGGACGACGCCCGGTCTTGTTTACGTACTCGCCCATGATGTCGTAGAGGTGCAGGAGGGAGTATTTACGCACGCCCGGCATGAGCGCATCACGGGTCTTCTGCACGGCGGAGTGAAGGGAGACGGCAAGCGTGAACTGCTCGGGCTCATTGGCGAAGCGCTTGATCATGGGGATGACGCCGCAGGTGGAAACCGTGAGGTGACGCGCCCCGATACCGGCTCCCTCGGGCGAGTTGAGGCGCCTCAGCGCCGCCATGGTGGCGTCGTAGTTCATGAAGGGCTCGCCCTGCCCCATGAGGACGACGCTTGTGACGCGCTCGTTGAAGTCGTCTCTCACATGCATGACCTGCTCGTAGATCTCTGCGGATGTCAGGGAGCGAGTGAGGCCGGCAGCGCCGGTGGCACAGAAGGCGCAGCCCATCGCGCATCCTGCCTGGCTCGAGGCGCACACGGCCAGGCGACCCCTTCCAGGCATGCCAACGCACTCCACAGACACCCCATCGGGGAAGCGAAGAAGGTACTTGCGGCTTCCGTCACCCGAGACCTGGCGGGCAAGCTCCTTGGCGGCACCAAGGGACACGCGCTCAGAGAGGGTCTCGCGCAGGCTCTTGGGGAGATTGCTCATCTCGTCGAAGCCGTGGGCGTTCTTTGACCAGATCCATTCCTCGATTTGCTTGGCGCGAAACTTTGGCTGCCCCAGCTCCTCAAGGATGGAGAGCAGCTGGCCGTGCGTAAGGGAGCGTATGTCTGCCCGCGCGCCAGCGGGTTCGTCGTTCTTGTCGAATTGCATGTATTGAGTCCTCATCCATGTGTCAAAGTGACGGTGGAGTATCCTCGACACCGAGCACATCTTCCCTTTCCCAGCTGAGTTTAGCGCAGGTACAAGGCTTACGAAGGAGTCCCCTGATGGAGAGAACCGACGTTACACAATATAGAGTCGCCGTCTTGGCGGGTGGTTGGTCGGACGAGAGGGACGTGTCCATGAGCTCGGGCCGAGCCTGCGAGGAGGCGCTGAGGCAGGCGGGCTTTGCCAGCGTCGAGCTTCTGGACGTGGCATCAGAAGACTTCGTCACCAACCTGGCGGGGGGCTGCTTCGACGTGGCCTTCGTCGCGATGCACGGGCGCTACGGCGAGGATGGCTGCATCCAGGGACTGCTCGAGGTTCTTCATCTGCCTTACACCTTCTCGAACGTTCTCGCGTCTGCCGTGGGAACCGAGAAGGAGGTTGCGAAGGTCCTGTATCGCGAGGCGGGAATACCCGTTCCCGCCGGCGTTGACCTGGCTCCGGGGAAGCCACTGAGCGACGAGGAGGCCGACGAGCTCGTAGAGCGCCTGGGGCTCCCCCTCTTCGTCAAGCCTGCGGCAAACGGCTCAAGCTTTGGTGTCACGCGCGTGAGCGACAGGGGGGCGCTGGACGAGGCCCTGCGCCTGGCAGGTTCCGCAGGAGATCGCGTACTGGTGGAGAGCTGCGTCAGCGGTACTGAGATAACGGTTCCCGTGCTGGGAAACGACGCCCCTGTCGCGCTTCCCGTGGTTGAGATCAGCTTCAACTCCGAGTTCTATGACCTCAAGGTCAAGTACGAGCCATCCGAGCTGCATCACATCATCCCGGCGCGCCTTGCGCCCGAGGTGTATGCCAGGGCACAGGAGCTGGCGGTGAGGGCGCACAAGGCCCTGGGCTGCAGGGGCGCCTCCCGCAGCGACTTTATCGTCTGCGAGGACGGGACCCCCGTGATACTGGAGACCAACACCATCCCCGGCATGACGAGCACGAGCCTGCTGCCCGACTCGGCCCGCAGGGCGGGCATAGAGTTTCCCGAGCTCTGCCGCCGCCTTGTGGAGCTTGCTCTCGAGGGGCGTGAAGCGCGCAGGTGAGCCCACTGACCCCAGAGCGCCTCGCGCAGCTCGAAGAGTACATAGACGCGCTTCTTCCGGCACATGTCAGCCAGGACCTGCGCGCCCGCTACCTCAGCCTTCCCGAGCGTGCCGAGAGCAGCTCCTTTGACCTGCTCGAGGAGGACATGGTGGTCATCGACACCGAGACCACGGGGCTCTCGTTCAGGGACTGCGAGCTCATAGAGATCGCTGCCGCCCGCCTGAGCGGGCGAGAGGTTGTGGAGCGCTTTCAGACCTTCGTCCATCCCTGTCGCCCCATTCCTGCCGAGATAAGCGCCCTCACGCACATCAGCAACCTGGACGTGGCGGACGCCCCGGCAGCAGAGGAGGCGGTGTGCGCCCTCGCTGACTTCGTGGGGGGATCTCCGGTCCTCGCCCATAACGCGATCTTCGACCGCACCTTTGTGGAAATGGTCCCTGGTGGAAGGGACGTGAGCGACAACTGGATTGACACGCTCGCCCTCTCGCGCATAGCCCTTCCGCTGCTCTCTTCCCATCGCCTCGCGGACATGGCGCATGCCTTCGGCTGCGATTCCGTCACCCACCGCGCCACAGACGACGTGGACGCCCTCGCTGGCATGTGGCGCATCATCCTGCTGGGCCTTTGCGACCTTCCTGACGGCCTCCTTGCCATGCTCGCTCGCATGCACGAGGACATCGAATGGGTCTATCGCCCCATCTTCTCCCACCTGGCGCAGACGCGTCCCTCTGGCCCCTTCTCGCTCAAGCTCGTCCGCCATGGCCTGAGCGGCGCCGTGGTCAACACCCCTCGGGAGGACGCTGCCTCACGGCCGTCGCCGGCGACGGCGCCAGGTCCCGAGGAGCTCGTGCGGGCCTTTGGTCCGGAGGGCGTGGTGGGGGCCATGTACGAGCGCTTCGAGAGCCGCCCAGAGCAGCTGCAGATGGCCCTCGAGGTGCGCCAGGCGCTCGAGGACTCGACCCACAGGGCCATCGAGGCGGGCACGGGAGTGGGGAAGTCGGTGGCCTACCTCCTTCCCGAACTGCTCTTAGCCCGACAGAACAAGATCACGGTTGGTGTGGCGACAAAGACAAACGCCCTGACGGACCAGCTGATCTCTCACGAGCTCCCCGCCCTTGACCGCGCGATTCCCGGTGGGGTCAGCTTCACCAGCCTCAAAGGCTACGACCACTACCTCTGTCCCCACAGGCTCGATCGCTTTGCCTCCCAGCCCCTCCCGGTCTCTCAGGTCGAGGGGGCGGGTAGATCTCGGCACACCGTCGCGACGGACATGCTCGGCGCGCTGGCCGTATCGTATGCCCTCGCGTCGCAGTCGCTTGCCGCCGAGCCCGACACGCTTGGCGTACGCTGGCGCAACGTGCCTCGATCCATGCTGACCACGACGCCTGCGGAGTGCCTCAGGGGCAGGTGCCCGTACTTTCCTAGCGAGTGCCCTGTCCACGGGGCCCGCCGCCGCGCCGCGTGCAGCGACGTGGTGGTGACCAACCACTCCCTTCTCCTGAGGAACATCGACATGGACGGGAAGATTCTCCCGCCCGTGCGCCACTGGGTCGTCGACGAGGCGCACGCCTTCGAGGCGGAGGCGCGCCAGCAGTGGGCTCGAGAGGTCTCTGGCTCCCTGACGAGGGAGGCCTTCGAGAGGCTTGGCGGAACCAAGACGGGGGCCCTGCATGACGCCCTCTGTGCCGCTGGGGGAGACGAGGCGAGCGGCCTGGTTGTGCGCCTCCTGACCAAGGCAAGCGCCTCCTGCTCCCGAGCGGCCACGTCAATGTCCGACGTCTTTGATGCCCTGCACGAGCTCTCATCGCTTTCGCGGCAGGCCGACGGTTACGAAAGCCTGACCCTGTGGATTGACCCCAAGACTCGCGGAAGCTCGCCCTGGGAGTCGCTCGAACACGTGGCATCGCCGGCGCTTCTCAGGCTCGAGGAGGCGGAAAAGGACGTCAAGGCGGCTATTGTGGAGCTTGGCCAGGCGATTCCCAGGCAGGTGACGGACCTGGCGGAGTCGGCCCAGTTCCTCTCGGAACTTTTGGGCAACCTAAGGCTGATCATGGACGGAAGCGACGAGACCTACGTCTACTCCGCCCAGCTGTCGCGTCGAAGACGTGACATGCCCCAGGAAAAGCTCGTGGCAGAGAAGCTCGACATCGGGCACGACCTCTGCAAAAAGTGGCTGCCAGAGATGGAGAGCGTCATCTTCACCTCGGCGACGATGGCGGTGGGGGAGAGCTTCGAGCGCTTCGACCACGCCGTAGGCCTAGACCGCCTCCCTCCAGGCCAGCACAGGGACCTGCAGCTGCAATCCAGCTTCGACTACCTGCGCAACATGTCGGTTGTGGTCGCGAAGGACATGCCCGAGCCGCAGGACCCACGCTATCTGGAGGCCCTCAAGACCCTGCTCCTGGACGTCCATCGCTGCATGGGCGGCTCCGTCCTCACGCTCTTCACCAACCGGCGAGACATGGAGCTCTGCTGCGAGGCGCTCGCCCCGCAGCTCGCCTCCCTGGGAATCGAGCTCGTCTGCCAGGAGCGGGGGTCGTCTCCAAAGAGGCTCAGGGAACGCTTCATGTCAAAGAAGTCGGCATCCCTCTTTGCCCTGAGGTCGTTCTGGGAGGGCTTCGATGCGACGGGGGAGACCCTTCGATGCGTCGTGGTCTGCAAGCTGCCCTTCGCCTCGCCTCATGACCCCATAGCCCGCGAGCGCGAGCTCAGGGAGGAGCGCGCCTGGTGGCGCTACTCCCTTCCCGACGCCGTCATCTCGCTGAAGCAGGCCGCAGGAAGGCTCATCAGGAGCTCAAGCGACAGCGGCGTGCTGGTGCTCGCAGACTCCCGCCTGGTGAGCAAGAGATACGGGCGCCAGTTCCTGAAGTCGCTGCCCAACCCCCAGGCAAGCCTTCTCGAGTCCGAGAATGTGGGCCGCTACCTTGAGATCTGGCGCCGGGGTCACGAGGCGTGACGCTCGTCGAGGAGCTCGAGCATCTCCCTCGCGCACTGCCGTACCCCCTCTGACAACTCCCCGTCCTCCGTGCGCACCTGCCCTGCGCAGGCACAGACCTGCCGTGCAAGCCAGGTGCCACCGTAGTAAGGAATGCTGCAGATGAGCTGGCCGTCCCTTTCGTCCTCGATGAGCAGGCCGGGCCAGTGGAACACATCAAGCCACCGCGGTGAGTCAAAGCGCAGGCGGACGCCGCGGCCGTTTGTGTCCGCCATGCTCCCAGCCGCGATGTCGCCCTTCTCGAACAGCGCGAGCCGGCTCATGCGGTCGAGCCGGAAGGTTCTCTCTGCCCCGCGGTTCTGGTCAAAGGAGTCAAGGTACCAAAGCGAGCCCTCCTCGCGCAGCCCCTGCGGCGACACGTGCCTGAGCTGCGGGCCCTCACCGCCCCCAGGGGAATACATGAAGCTCAGACCCTGTCCCGACATAAGCGCAGCCGCCACCCTCGCGACGTTTCCGGCCACATCCGGCCCCGTGGGCCTCGGAGGGGAAACCTTCCCCTCGGGGCCCAGTGCGGCATTGACCCTCTGGGCGAACCCGCTTTCAGGTCCCAGACCCGCCCGCGCCAGTGCGGAGAGGACCGCCGCCAGCTCAGAGGGGCTGAGGGCAATGGGGCTTTCCTCCCCTCCCTCGTGCCAGGCGAGCTCCAGCTCGTCGAGCGAGCCGTCCTGGCTTGAGAGAGGCAGGGGCAAGTCCTGCGCGTCCCTCAGTTGAAGAAGGAGGAAGAGGAGCTTTCGGGCGTGCTGCCAGCTGCAGCCAAGGCGTGCCGCTATGCTTCGCGCGCTGAGGCGAGCCCCCTTGCTTCCCAGCACCCCCAGAAGCGTCACCAGCTCCCTCGCGGTTTGCGCGCTTCCCCGCCTCCCTCGCTTCCTAGCGCCCATGGCAAGAGCCTTCCAGTATCTGCCTGCAGGCGTCTCTCAGCTCGGTGGGCTCGAGGCAGGCAAGCCCTTGGGAGATGCCCCAGGACGCTGCGTCAAAGACGTTGCTGGCCGTGGTGCGCCACAAGACTCGTCCCTGGTTCTCTTCGAGGGACCCATGCCTCTCGAGGAGGGCGTGAAGACCCCTGTCGATGCCCTGCGGAACGAGGAAGAGGCAGCTCAGGGAGTCTTGTCCCATCTGGAAGGGCAGGCGCAGGTAGTTCTCGACCCGGAAGCCCTCGGGAGGAGCGACTGAGAGCCTTGTCTCGCGCGCGCTGGAGAAGCGATCGAGCCTCCACACCCGCGCCTCTCCCTCGCTGGAGCCCTCGACCAGCTCCGGCCCCACAAAGTAGATGTGGTCGCGCAGGCCGAAGCAGCCCCAAGGGGCGATGCAGCGCCTTCTCCCCTCGCCGGCGGCGTTCGTGTAGGTGGCTTCCACGGCGTGGCCGCGTGCCATGCAGCCCAGAAGGCCGTCGAGCATCCCGTCGTCGTCAACGACCGGCGCCTGGGCGGCTAGGGGAGGGGTGTCAAAGCGGCGGTCGATCTTTGCCAGGGCGACACGAAGCTCGTTTCGGTAGGGGAAGTCCGCCTTCCCAACGAGCGGGCTGCAGAGGCTGATGACGAGCAGCTCCTCGGACCGACTCAGCCGCGCCGCCTTGCCCTCACCCTCCCTGAGGGACCAATGGCCCTCAGAGCCGCTGCCGGCGCACCTGTCCTGCACGTCCGCCCCCATGAGGGCAAGGGCCTCGCGGTCCCTCAGGAAGCTTCTGGCAAAGCCCTCGTCGGAAAGGCCGGGGTAATAGCGCCAGTGCAGCTCCGCAGACGAGAGGGGCCTGCTCGCCCTCGAGAGGGCGAGCACCAGGCTGGCGAGCCTTACGGCCCTCTCGTCATCCGAGCTTATGCGGGGAAGCGCCTCGTCCTGGCTTGCGTCCACCCCTGCCCCCTTCGGGTCCCTGGCGTCAGTAATTGAAGGCGGGACAGACCAATCAGCCTATTGGCCGCGCCGCCTTCGGACAAATATGCATGATAAGACGTATACTCAGACGATGAAACGCTGGACGACTCTCATTGCCTCGGGCAAAGGATGTATAGCATGGCACCTACGCGTGACTACCTTGACTATCTGAACAACCAGATCGAGATTGCGCCCGCAAACAGCCAGGAGGAGCTTGATGCGGCACAGCTCCTGCAGTCCCTCATGGCTGACCATGGCCTCGATACCACCATCCAGGAGTTTGACGCGCCCGCTGCGGGGACTATCGCGCATGACGCGCTTTACGTCACGCTCTTCCTGGGCATGATGCTGAGCGGCATCTTGGGCACCGCCGTCGGTGTCGTTGGCCTGCTGCTCGCCCTGGCAAGCGTGACCCTGCTCGCCCTGCGCTTTGGCGGAAAGGACATCCTTCAGGGCATTGGCCCCAGGTCAAAGAGCCAGAACGTGGTTGGGGTGCATCGTGCCTGCGGTCCGCTTGTCGTAAAGGGGAACCGCCCCATAGTCATTGTTGCGCACTATGACACCCCCAACGAGAGCCTGCTTGCCCGCACCCCGGTTGCGCAGTACGTGACCATCATGAAGAGGGCAAGCTTCTGGTGCGTGTCTGCCGTCGCACTGTGCGCCCTGCTCCAGGCCGTTGGGCCCATCCCTCCCGCCGCCCGCCACGCCCTCTGGGTCGTCGGCATCCTCGCCGCCCTGCCCCTGCTCATGCTGGGGGTAGATGGCGTCTATGGTCGCTTTGCTCCCTGCACCACGGGCGCCAACGACAACAAGGCCTCCGTGGCGGCCATGCTTGGCGTCATGGACAAGGTCCGTCCCGCGGACGACCAGGCGAAGCGCTGGGCCGCCGCGCGCCCTGCTCCCGCGGAGGAGGTCCTCTCAGCCAGCGAGGCCGCTGACGAGGAGCCTCTCGAGGCGAAGGAGCCTGTCGCGGAGGAGGCCTCGCAGCTCGAGGACGGCGAGGGAGAGCCCTCCGGGCCTGACGCCCCCAAGGAGATTCCTGCTGGCCTGGGCGAGCTGGGACACAGGGCGAGCGAGACCTTCTCGGGGCTTGCCTCCAGGCTTCGCGGAGGCGTGAGCGGTGTGAGGGAAGCCCTCTCCCATAGGCCGGGTGACGAGGCTCCTGGCGCGAACCCCCTTGATGGGTCGGCGTCTGGCATGGAGCCCGAGGAGGAAGACGGGCCCACCTTCGAGCCCAACGAGCCCGTGCCCAGCGTCCTGCCCTCCGTGACCGCCCGCGTGGAAACCGATGGTCGCCACGTCCGTCGCGGTGCGGAGTTCGTGGAGTCTCTGGGAATCCTTCCCGACGGCTGTGACATCGTCTACGACCTTCCCGCCCGCCCCGAGCTTGACCTCTCGTCTCTTCCGGAGGTCCCCGAGATGCCCGCGTTCTCGGCTGACGACTTCTACGTTGCCCCCGACCTCTCCGGCCTTGAGCCCGGGGCGGACGAGGAGGACCAGCGCAGTGGATACGTACCCTCCTTCTTCCAGCGTTCGCACACGTTCGAGGAGCCGGCCGCGCCTGCCCAGGAAACGGCAGACGCCAAGTTCGAGCAGATCGCTGACGAAGAGGCGCTGGCCTCGGATAGCGTCTTCGATCGCCTGAAGAGGGCCTTTGCCGGCTGGAGGGAGCGCCTGGCTCAGCCGAGCGCCCCCGAGCGGGAGCCGGTGGGGGGACTTGAGCTCGAGGACGCTGGCAACGAGGTCTCCTCGGCCGAGAGCGACCTTGCCGAGGGACCCGGCCAAGAGGCGGAGCCTCCTGAGGAAGTGGGGCACGAGGCGCTTGGTGCCGAGTCCGAGAATGTCCTTGGAAAGACGGACGACCTGAGCGACTCCCAGGCCACCATGGCGGTCCCGGCCCTGTCCTTCCTGGACGAGGGGGATTCCATCGAGTTCGAGCCCCCTGACAAGGACACCAGTGGGCTGGACAACCTTTCGGAGGACGGCAGCGTCTCCCGCCCTGCCGAGCAGAAGCCCGTGCCCACGCCCGTTGACGACCCGAGCTGGGGAACCTCTGAGTTCCGCCCCCGTGCGTCAAGCGTGGCCCGCCGCGCGGTGCTCTTCGACCTTCCGGACCCCTCCACGGTTTCGAGGGATCCCTTCGCCCTCGACCCCGACAGCACCGCCCCCACTCCTCGCGCGGCGGAGGGGGCCGTTGAGGAAGTTGCCCAGGACGAGGACCACGGGGCCACCCGCGGAACCCAGGAGCCCATTGGCTTTGTGGGAGCGGATGCTTCGCCGGCGCCGACCTACAGGCCCGATCAGACCGCCCGTGCCGGCAAGAGGGGCTTCGGCCTCTTCGGTCGCAGGCACGAGGAGGAGGCTGACACCCTGGGCGAGTGGCTGGGCGTAGGAGACGACTTCGACGCGAAGAAGGACGGCCGCGAGATCGGCAGCTGGGATAACTTTGCTGACGAGCCGGAAAGCGGCGCTCGCAAGGACGGCTGGAAGGGCGGCGCGACGAGCCGATTCGATCTTCGCCTCGTGGATGGCGAGCCGGTCGAGGGCGATATGGGCGCCCAGGATGCCGAGGAGCTGCGAGACGCCATACTGAGCATGAGCGACGACGAGCTTCTGGCGCATGACATCTGGTTCGTTGCGACGGGCGCCTCCACCATGGACCACGCGGGCATCCGCGCCTTCCTGTCGGACTTCAGGAAGGCCATCCGCGGTGCCTTCGTCATAAACCTCAACTGCGTCGGTGCGGGAGACCTTACGGTTCTCACGAGCGAGGGGTCAAGCAACACGCGCCGGGCCGATCGCAGGATGGTGCGTCTTATGGGTAGTGTTGCGCAGGACCTGCATGTCGAGCTCGGCCGTTCTCGCTACAACTGGGACGAGACGGACGCGACCCCTGCCATGCAGTCCGCCATGCGTGCTGCCACCATCGCGGGACTTTCCTCCGACGGGTCCTTTGCGCTCTCCCGCTCCGAGGCGGACGAGCCCGAGAACGTCAACCCTGCCCAGGTGGTAGATGTCGCCGAAATCGTTGCGGAGGTCATTCGCCGCTCGTAGCAAGCTGTGATAGAATCCTCTGTCAGTTGCGGGTGTCGCCAAGTGGTAAGGCACGAGCTTCCCAAGCTCGCATTCGCGGGTTCGAGTCCCGTCACCCGCTCCATCGAGAGCAAGCGCCGGTCTTTAGGGGCCGGCGCTTTTTTTGGCCCGCGCGACAGATGTGCATTTCGTCCTGAAAACGGCACCACTTGCCTAAATAAGTAAACCAATACTAACTTATTTGTCTGAAAGTGCTACCTTCGTCCCAAAGTAAGTTATGCACAGTTGATAGAGGAGGAAATGGTGAAGGTCACGTGCATGCCGATCAAGGGGCCGAGCCCCTACGCCCGCTCCCTGGGCTGGAAGCTCGTCTTGGTTGCGTTGACGGTGCTGGCAATAGTGGTGTTGCCGCACATAGTGGAAGGGTGATCAGTCTTCCACGGCTTCCTGGCAGGAGGGACAGACTCCCTCATAGACCATGTAACTAGAAGTAACGTTATATCCGGTCTCCGCGCAGATTCTCTCCTGGGCCGCGCGCACGAGCGCGCTCGGAACGGGCACGTCCCTGACGGCCCCACACCTGGGGCAGACGAGATGGGCGTGACAGTCGGTGCGCACGTCGAAGCGCTCGCATCCCGGCAGCCTGACGGAGAGGATCTCCCCCTCTTCTGCAAGTAGGTGCAGGTTGCGATACACCGTTGCACGACTGATTCTTTCGTCAGTGGCATGCACCGCGAGATACACGTCCTCTGCGGTGGGGTGTGAGCGGGTGGCACAGACGGCATCGAGCACAAGCTGCCGCTGGCGTGTGTTGCGTCTCTTAACTATGGTCGTCTCCTCTCCGCACGAATGGTAATCCTTGTGATGCCCAAACGATTCGTCGATCCCACGCCCCCTCATGCTTGACTTATCAATAATTATTACTAATAATAGCTCCTAAAGGGAAGAGAGCTTCCCCAGACAAACGAGAAAGGAAGACAACATGTCTTTGATTGGCAAGGAGATTTCTGACTTCAGCGTTCAGTCCTACCAGAATGGTGAGTTCAAGACCATCACCAAGTCCGACGTCCTTGGCAAGTGGGGCCTGTTCTTCTTCTACCCCGCTGACTTCACCTTCGTATGCCCCACCGAGCTCGAGGAGCTTGCGGGGCTCTACGAGCAGTTCCAGGGCATCGGCTGCGAGGTCTATTCCGTCTCCTGCGACACCCACTTCGTGCACAAGGCCTGGCACGACAGCTCCGAGCGCATCTCCAAGGTGACCTACCCCATGCTCGCCGACCCCACCCAGGCCCTGGCGAAGGACTTCGAGGTCCTCATCGAGGCCGATGGCATGGCCGAGCGCGGCGCCTTCGTTGTTGATCCCTCCGGGAAGATCCAGGTGTATGAGGTGACCGCTGGCGGCATCGGGCGCAACGCGGAGGAGCTCCTGCGCCTGACCAAGGCCGCTCAGTTCGTGGCCGAGCATGGCGACCAGGTCTGCCCGGCAAAGTGGCAGCCCGGCGCGGAGACGCTCAAGCCTAGCCTCGACCTCGTCGGGCAGCTCTAAGGAGCGTCCATGGCAGAGGCTGACAACCTCTACGACGCGGTCATCGTCGGCGGTGGGCCAGCGGGGCTCACCGCCGCCCTGTATCTCGCCCGTGCGCGTTACAGGGTTCTCGTCGTGGAGAAGGACCGCTTTGGCGGTCAGATTACCATCACCAACGAGGTCGTGAACTACCCTGGCGTCCTCAGCGCCAGCGGAGCCGAGATTACCGAGACGATGCGCCGGCAGGCAGAGGCGTTTGGGGCGGAGTTCATGCTCGCGACCGTCGAATCCCTTGACGTGTCGGGCGAAGTCAAGCAGGTAAAGAGCTCCAAGGGCACGCTTTCATGCCATGCGATACTGCTTGCAACCGGCGCCTCCCCGCGCCGCGTGGGCTTTGTGGGCGAGGACGAGTTCAAGGGGCATGGCGTTGCGTACTGCGCGACCTGCGACGGAGAGTTCTTCACGGGCAAGGACGTCTTCGTCATCGGCGGGGGCTTCGCCGCAGCGGAGGAGTCCGTGTTCCTCACGAAGTACGCCCGCAAGGTGACCATCCTTGTGCGCGAGGCCGACTTCAGCTGCGCCCCCGCGGCGTCAGAGGGGGCCAAGTCTCACGAGAAGATCGAGGTTCTCTATAACAGCGAGGTCACGTCCGTGGAGGGAGACTCCGCCCTGCGCAAGATCAGCTGGCGCAACAACAGGACGGGAGAAGAGAGCTGGCACGTCGCGGAGGAGGGAGAGACCTTCGGCGTCTTCGTCCAGGCAGGTTACGTGCCTGCCACCGCCCTCGCCCAGGGGGTGGCAGAGCTGAGCCCGCAGGGCTACATCATCACGGACGAGAACCACATGTCCTCCGCAGAAGGCCTCTTCGCCGCCGGCGACGTGTGCGTCAAGCGCCTGCGCCAGGTTGCGACGGCGGTGGGCGAGGCGGCCGCGGCCGCGACGGACGTCGAGCGCTATGTGAAGGCAGCCCAGGAGCGCACGGGGCTTGTGCCCCAAGCTCCCGTGACGCGCCTTCCCAAGACCCCCGTGGCACAGCCAGAGCCCAAGGGGACGTCCTCCTCGGCGCTCTTCGATGACGCGACGGTGGCGCAGCTGCAGACCGTGTTCTCTCGCCTCGAGAGCAACCTCGTGCTGCGCCTGCACCTGGATGAGAGGCCCGTATCGCAGGAGCTTTCCGCGTATATGGAGGAGCTTGCGTCGCACAGCGACAAGCTCCTTGTGGAGCGTGCGGACGCGAGCGTCGACGAGGCATCTGAGCTGCCTTTTGTGGAGCTGATGCGCATGGATGGGACTCCCCTTGGTATGGGCTTTCATGGCGTTCCCGGCGGTCACGAGTTCACCTCGTTCGTCCTGGGAATCTACAATGCCGCAGGCCCGGGACAGCCCATAGACGAGGAGGACCGAAGGGCCATCGCATCCTTGGACGCCCCCGTGTCCCTCAAGGTGCTTGTGGGCCTCTCGTGCACCATGTGTCCCGAGGTGGTTCTTGCCGCACAGCGCATAGCGGCGGATAACCCTCGGGTTTCCGCACAGGTCTACGACATCAACCACTTCCCTCAGCTAAGGGAGAAGTACGACGTCATGAGCGTGCCCTGCCTGGTGGTCGACGACGGCAGCGGCAGGGAGAGGGTCAGCTTTGGCCGCAAGGGCCTCTCTGAGGTGCTTGACCTCATCAAGTAGGGAAGCAAAGAAAAAGTGTGCGCCCCGGCACCGCATCTCTTGCGGCGTGCGGGGCGCGCACCCGTTTGCGGGCAAACCTGCTATGGTCATCTAGCTATTGCGACCAGAAAAGTCTCTTGAGGGGGAACCATGGGGTCTGTTACAACTGCGGCCGAGTGGCAGCGGGCCATAGAGGGCCTGTCCAGCCAGATCGATGGCTATGCCGAGCTTCTGGTTAGGAAAGGCGCGGTCATCGAGAAAGGGCAGGAGCTGGTGGTCCAGTCTCCCGTGGAGTGCGCGGACTTTGCCCGCCGTGTGGTGAGGGAGGCCTATGCCTGTGGTGCCGGTCACGTGACCGTGATCTGGGCGGACGACGCCATGACGCGCATGGAGTACGAGAACGTGGGTCTCGAGTACTTCAAGCACACCCCCAGCTGGAAGGTCGAGCAGCTGAACTCGCTTGCGGAGAAGGGGGCGAGCTTCCTCTTCCTGGAGGGGAGGGACCCATCCGCCCTTGATGGCATCGACCCCGCCAAGCCTGCCGCGGCGTCCCGTGCGCGCAACGTCGAGTGTGGCTCCTTCCGTAACGGCATGGACTTTGGCCGCAACGTCTGGTGCATCGCGGGGGTTCCCGTGCGCGCCTGGGCGGGCAAGGTGTTCCCAGACAGCTCGGCAGACGAGGCCGTCTATCGTCTCTGGGAGCTGATCCTGCAGGTGGCACGCGCAAGCGGGGAGGACCCCCAGGCCGCGTGGGAGACCCACAACGCCACCTTCGAGAAGAACAAGCGCCAGCTCAACGAGGATGCCTTCGACAGCCTGCGCTACCGCTCCTCCAACGGCACCAACCTCCTCGTCGGCCTCAACAAGGGACACATATGGGAGGGAGGCGCGGCCAGGACGGTGTCCGGAACGGCCTTCTTTCCCAACATTCCCACAGAGGAGGTCTTCACCACGCCAGACTGCCGTCGGGCCACGGGTATCGTACACTCGGCCATGCCGCTCGTGCACGCCGGCCAGATCGTTGACGACTTCTGGCTGCGCTTCGAGGAGGGCCGTGTGGTGGAGTATGACGCGGCCGTGGGCAAGGACGTCCTCACCCACATCCTCGAGACTGACGAGAACGCCAGGCGCCTGGGGGAGTGCGCGCTCATCTCCAAGAACACGCCCATCCGCCAGAGCGGGGTGCTCTTCTTCGACACGCTCTACGACGAGAACGCCAGCTGCCACCTCGCCCTTGGCATGGGGTTCCCCGAGTGCCTCGAGGGAGGCCTGGACATGGATAAGGACGCCCTTTTCGCCCACGGGGTAAACCAGTCCGCTACGCACGTTGACTTCATGATCGGAGCAGACGACCTCTCCATCATGGGATTGTCTGCCGACGGCAAGGAGACCCCCGTCTTCGAGAACGGGCAGTGGGCCTGGGAGCTGCGGTAGGCACAGGTCCTGACGTGGTAGAATTGCGCTCGCCGGGTCGTTAGCTCAGTTGGTAGAGCAGGGGACTTTTAATCCCAAGGTCATGGGTTCGACCCCCATACGACCCACCATGAAACGGCAGGCCATCGCCCATTTTTGGGCGATGGCCTTTTTCGTGCCCCGCCCACCGCCCTGGCCTCACCCCCTCGCGCGCGGGTCAAGGAACCCACAGAGAATATTTTCCTGTGGCATCTCCATAATCCAACTGGGCTTTTGCAGGAGAGGCCCTCAGGAAATTTTTCATGAGGGCCCTTGGAGCCGCTCTTGGCGTCTGCGCCGTCAGGGTTTCCCTGTCCGCCCCGTGGCCTTTGTTACCAGTCTGATACGCGCAGCCTCATTGGCTGGCAACGGGCACGCATTCGACCTAGAGTGACCCACTAACAAATGTGACGGGCGAGAGAATCAAGCCTTCTTCTAAGAACGGAGGGAATGAAAGATGCACAACCGCAACCTCAAGCTCGGCATCTCCCTCCGACGCCAGGATCGACGAATCACGCTGCGACGCCAGTGCGCGCTGTCACCGGTCCTTGGAGCCTAGGCTCGGCCTCCAACCACATATCGGACCGAAGGGCACCCGGCACTGTCGGGTGCCCTTCCTTTTGGCGCCCCGCGCTCGCAGCCTAGCCTCCGGCGGGCATGTCCCGCACACGCAAGCTCACGGCGGAACAGAAGATTGGTGGCTCTCATGTCTCAGCAAGGCACAAAGGAAAAAGTAGTTCTGGCGTACTCGGGCGGCCTGGACACCTCCGTCATGGTCAAGTGGCTGCAGCTGGAAAAGGACCTTGACGTAATTGCCATCTGCGGAAACGTCGGCCAAGACGCAGAGGATCTTGGCTGGATCGAGCGCAAGGCCCATGACATGGGGGCGGTCCGCTCCTGTGCGCTGGACATGCGCGAGGAGTACGCAGAGACCGTGCTTGCCCAGGCGATCGCGTCAAACGCGCTCTACGAGAACAGATACCCCCTCCTCTCGGCACTCTCCAGGCCCCTGATCGCAAGGCATCTGGTGGAGCTCGCGCACGAGACGGGCGCCGCGTACATAGCCCACGGCTGTACGGGCAAGGGCAACGACCAGGTTCGCTTCGAGACGAGCATTCGCGCCCTTGACCCGGGCATCGTGGTGCTCGCCCCGGCGCGCGAGTGGAACCTCCTTACCCGAGAGCAGGAGATGGAGTGGGCGAAGACGCATGGGGTGCCCGTTCCCGCCACCGTGGAGAAGCCCTACTCCATAGACGACAACCTTTGGGGTCGCGCCATAGAATGCGGGGACCTGGAGGACCCGTGGGCTGAACCTCCCGCAGACATCTGGACCATGACGAGGGACCCCATGCTGGCTCCCGATGAGCCCGAGGAGATCACCGTGGGCTTCGAGGGAGGAAGGCCCGTCTCGCTGAATGGTCAAAAGATGCGCCTGCTCGAGCTGATTGTTGAGCTCAACCGGGTCTGTGGCAGGCATGGATTTGGCCGGCTGAGCATGATCGAGGACCGCGTGGTGGGCATCAAGAGCCACGAGTGCTACGAGTGCCCCGCCGCCCTGGCGCTGATCGGCATGCACCAGGAGCTTGAGACGCTCTGCCTGGATGGGTCCACCCTGCGGTGCAAGCACCAGGTTGACCAGCGGTGGGCAACGGCGGTCTATGAGGGGAAGTGGTACTCGCAGCTCAAGGGGTCCCTCGATGCCTTCTGCGCATACACCCAGCGCCACGTCACGGGCGAGGTCAGGGCTCGGCTCTACAAGGGTGTCCTGAGCGTGTGCGGTCGCAGGAGCCCCTACTCGCTCTACGATCCGTCCCTTGCCACCTACGGTGACGATGACAGCTTCGACCGCAGCCTTGCCTCGGGATTCATTGGGATTCACAGCCTTCCGAGCGCCATCTGGTCGGCAAGGCAGGGCCCTGCCTCCGGCATGGGGGGGCTGCGCACGTTCGCCGCCGAAGATCAGAAAAGGACGCCCAGCGCATAGCTGGGCCTTGGGGACGAGAGGACGCATCACATGGCTCTTTGGTCGGGACGCTTCGAGGAAGGCGTGGACGAGTCGGCACAGGACTTCGGGGCCTCCCTGGGCATTGACAGGCGCATGTACAGGCAGGACATAGCGGGCTCCATCGCTCATGCCAAGATGCTCGCGCAGCAGAAGATTATCCGCGACGAGGACGGCAGAGCCATCTGCCAGGGCCTCAAGGACATCGAGGACAAGATCGACTCTGGGCAGTTCGTCTGGGACGAGGCCGACGAGGACATCCACATGGCCATCGAGTCGGAGCTCACGAGGGAGATTGGAGAAGCTGGCGGGCGCCTCCACACGGGGCGCTCCCGAAACGATCAGGTCGCCTGCGACCTGAGGCTATATGCCAAGGAACTCCTCTCGCGGCTCATGGAGGGCAACTGCAGGCTGCGCGAGACGCTGCTCGAGGCGGCCCGTAAGGACCTTGGAGCGGTGCTTCCGGGATACACGCACCTCCAGCACGCCCAGCCCGTGCTCTTCTCGCACCATCTGCTCGCGTACTTCTGGATGCTGGCACGAGACCATTCCCGACTTGCCCGCGCCTTCGAGGCGGCGGACGCAAACCCCCTCGGCGCGGCGGCGCTTGCCGGCACCAGCTACCCGCTGGACCGCGGCCTCACCAGCGAGCTTCTGGGCTTCTCCTCGACCATGCCCAACTCGCTCGACGCGGTCAGCGACAGAGACTACCTCCTGGACCTCGAGTACGCATGCAGCGTATCGATGATGCACCTCTCGCGTCTCTGTGAGGAGATCATCCTCTGGTCGAGCGGCGAGTTCGGCTTCGTCACCCTCTCGGACGGCTTCTCCACGGGCTCCTCGATCATGCCCCAGAAGAAGAACCCTGACTTCGCCGAGCTCACACGCGGCAAGACGGGTCGCGTCGTGGGGTCTCTCGTGGGGCTGCTGGTCACCATGAAGGGACTTCCCCTGGCATACAACAAGGACCTTCAGGAGTGCAAGGAGGGGGCCTTCGACGCGGCAGACACCCTGCTGGGTTGCATGTCCTGCGTGGAGGGCATGGTCAGGACCTGG
This sequence comes from Olsenella urininfantis, assembly GCF_900155635.1. GTDB lineage: Bacteria > Actinomycetota > Coriobacteriia > Coriobacteriales > Atopobiaceae > Olsenella_G > Olsenella_G urininfantis. The sequence goes on along the minus strand of NZ_LT732540.1, from coordinate 1,591,643 downwards.
AAGACGCACCCCCAGAGGATGCTCGAGCAGGCGCGGAAAGGCTTCGGGGCCGCCACGGACGTGGCAGACTACCTGGTCAAGAAGGGACTGCCCTTCAGGCGCGCCCACGAGGTGGTGGGCGAGCTCGTGCTGTACTGCGAGCGCAAGGGCGTGGAACTCGGCGAGCTCAGCCTCGAGGAGTTCCGTGGCTTCTCGCCGCTCTTCGAGCAGGACGTGACAAAGGGGCTTGACCCCGTGGGCGTTGCGAACGCACGCACCACCTACGGGGGAACCGCGCTCTCGTCGGTGAAGCTGCAGCTGCAGGAGGCACGGCAGGTCTTGGCGAGAGACGCCGTTCCCCCGGGCAGGCCTTAGGGCAGGGGAGGGGTCCCTGTGGCGGGGTTGCCACGGGCCGTCCCTCCGGACTCACGTATCCTCCCTGCGCTAGAATTTGGGAAGCACAGACAGCGCCGCCGCCCCGGGAGGTCACATGATCGATCGCTACACCCGTCCTGAGATGGGTCACATCTTCTCGCTCGAGAACAAGTATCGCATCTGGCAGGAGATCGAGGTCCTTGTCTGCGAGGCCCACGCCGAGCTGGGAGAGAGCGGGATCACCCCCCAGGAGGCTAAGTGGATCCGCGACCACGCCGCGTTCGACCGCGAGGAGGTAGACCGGATCGAGGCCGTGACCAACCATGACGTCATCGCCTTCCTCACCAACATGGCTTCCTACATAGACAGGGACGTGCCCGAGGGGGATGCCAAGCCCAGCCGCTGGGTGCACTATGGAATGACCAGCTCCGACCTGGGGGACACGGCCCTTTGCTACCAGCTCGTACAGGCAACGGACATCCTCATCGAGGACTGTCGCGCCCTGGGCAGGGTCTGCCAGAGGCGCGCCCTCGAGGAGAGGGACACCCTCTGCGTGGGGCGCACGCATGGCATCCACGCCGAGCCCATGACCTTCGGCATGAAGTTCGGCTCATGGGCCTGGGAGCTCAAGCGAGACCTGGACCGCCTCGTCGACGCCCGCGCCAACGTGGCGTTTGGCGCCATCTCGGGCGCCGTGGGAACCTACTCCTCCATTGACCCGCGCGTCGAGGAGTACGTCTGCGAGCACCTGGGCCTCGCGCACGACCCGCTCTCAACGCAGGTCATCAGTCGTGACCACCACGCCTATCTCGCGGGCGTCATGGCAACTGTGGCGGCGACCTGTGAGCGCATCGCCACGGAGATTCGCAACCTCCAGAAGACCGACACCCTTGAGGCAGAGGAGCCGTTCCGCAAGGGCCAGAAGGGGTCCAGCGCCATGCCCCACAAGCGCAACCCCATCACCGTCGAGAAGGTCTGCGGCCTCTCCCGCATCGTGAAGGCCAACGCTCAGGTTGCCTTCGACAACGTGGCCCTCTGGCACGAGCGTGACATCAGCCACAGCTCTGCCGAGCGTGTGGCACAGGCCGACAGCTTCATCGCGCTGGACCACATGTTCCACTGCCTCACCCGCATCGTGGACGGCCTGGTGCTCTATCGCGAGCAGATGATGGCAAACCTCAACAAGACCCGCGGTCTGATCTACTCCTCGAAGGTGCTTCTCGCCCTGGTGGATACCGGCATCGCGCGCGAGGACGCCTATGCCATAGTCCAGTCCTGCGCCATGCAGACCTGGCGAGAGGTGCAGCAGTGCCAGGTGGGGTCGAGCTTCCGTGAGAAGCTCGAGGCGGACCCCGCGTGCACGCTTGCGCCCGCGCAGCTCGATGCCATCTTCGACCCCCGCAGCTTCCTCACGCGCGTCGACGCCGTCTTCGCGCGCCTCGAGCGCCTGAGCTTCGATTAGGAGAAGACGTGGCCCTCACCCCATTCGGACAGAGCATCTCTCGCAGGGGCTTCCTGCGCGCCGGCGCGGCCACGGGTGCGGCGCTGGCGGCCGTCTCGGTGCTCGCAGGTTGCACCCATCCCGAGAACGACCAGGTGACAGCCCCCACCGTTGTGGACGACGCGTCTGCGGACTATGTCCTTGACCCCCAGACGGGCGAGGGGCGCTACGCCTACGTGGCGCTGCCCGTTGGCCAGTCTGCCGAATGGGACATCGCCCTGGGAAACGTGCTGCATCCGGCTGAGGGCACCTGGATTCCCGTGACCACGGCTGGCTCCTCCGCGAGCCCCATGGTGAAGGGCTCGGCGCTGTCCACCTCTGACGGTGCCCTGGTTGAGGTGGTCTCGGCCCCCGTCTCGAGGGAGGCGACCAACGTTGCCGTGTACGACGTCCGCTGCTCCGACTCCGCCTACGCGTGGGTCGAGCTCAACCTGCTCACGCACGCCTGGTCCCTCTATGCTGCCCGTTTCGCGAACGGGCAGCTGGTGGGGGCTCCCTCAACGCTCTGGGAGGCTGACGACCAATGGGATCCGCCCCTGTTCGCCGTAAGCGGGAGCAGGGTACTCTGGCAGGTCGCGCCGGCGCTCTCGGGAGGCAAGACCATCGAGAAGTCCTATTGCTACCTCTGGAAGGTGGGAGACGCCAACGCGAGGGCCGTGGTGGAGTCGCCAGGGAGGTTTGCCACCGAGCCGGCCGTGTCGGGCGACACCGTAACGCTTGCGCCGCGCGTGAACGCCAGCCAGGGGACCTACTACGGCATCACCGCGTACTCCCTTTCTGACGACCTTGAGACCCAGGTCGATCGCCTGGTGCTCCCCCAGGGCGTGCGCCCCATGAACGCCGTGCGCATCGCGGACAAGTTCGCCTTCTCCGTCGAGGCAAACTACTCGTCGGGCGGCCTGCTGGGCCAGATGGGCACCTACATTGGCGCCGGCGAGGGTCCCTTCACGGTTCTCTCGCGCGAGCCTGCCGCCGCGGTTGCCGGTAGGGAGGGCTTCTACCTGGTGCGTGCCAGCTCCTCGTACTTCGCCGTGAACACGGCGGACAAGACCTACTCCATCCTGGCGTCGGCCAACCGCTGCATTGACTATGGCGAGTTTCCCGCCCGCGTGGGAGAGTGCTCGAGCTTCGTGACCTTCTCCACGGTCAAGGCGCAGGATACCGGTTACCCCAGCTCCGTCGCCGTAAGGAGCTTCGACCTCTAGCCCGCATGCGCCGTCGGGCACTCTGCGCTAGACTAGTCCAAGCTATCAGTGAATTCTTGAGCGCGCGCCCAGGCGCAGCATGTCAAAGGGAGTATGCCATGGCTTCAGACGAGAAGAAGATTCTCCTGGTTGAGGACGAGAAGACCATCCGCGACGCCGTTGCCGCATACCTCGAGCGCGAGGGTTACATCATCCGTGGCGTGGGAGATGGCCAGAGTGCCCTGGAGGAGTTCGAGAAGCACAGCTTTGACCTCATCATCCTGGACCTCATGCTCCCCAAGCTCTCGGGCGAGCGCGTCTGCCGCGCCGTGCGAGAGACCTCCAGCGTGCCCATCATCATGCTCACCGCAAAGGGCGAGGTGGAGGACCGCATCATCGGCCTCGAGCTGGGCGCGGACGACTACCTCATCAAGCCCTTCTCCCCGCGCGAGCTTGTCGCCCGTGTGAGGGCGCTGCTGAGGCGTGCCCACACCGAGGTCGAGCCCCAGCTCGAGGTGCTTGACTTCGGTGACCTCGTCATCGACATCTCCGGACACAAGGTGCTTGTGGAGGGCTCCGAGGTCGACCTCACGGCCTCCGAGTTCAAGCTCCTCACCACCCTCGCGCGCTATCCGGGCCGCGTCTACACGCGCATGGAGCTCGTCGAGAAGGTCTTGGGCTATGACTTCGAGGGCTACGAGCGCACCATCGACTCCCATGTGAAGAACCTCCGCGCCAAGCTGGGGGACGACCCACGCAACCCCCGCTGGCTCTATACCGTCCATGGCGTCGGGTATCGCTTCGAGTCTGCCCAGAAGCCCGGCGAGGGCGGCAAGGCCGTCTCCGAGCCTGACAAGAAGTAGCGGCGGTGCCACTCCTTCCCGAAGACGCAAGCGAGCCCTACGACGAGCCTCTCGAGCAGTCGTCTGACTCGCCCAAGGCAAGCTTCAACACCATGGCGCGCCAGGCCAGGCCCCCGCGTGCGGGCAAGACCTTCTCTGGCCGCATGGCGCTCTACTTCTCCCTGACCGCCATCATGACCGCCCTGGTGCTCTCGGCGGTGCTGGCGCTCACCTGGGAGGGTCAGTTCCAGAGCTACACGCGGCAGAACATGCAGAGGCTGGCCCAGCAGGCCGCAGACAACCTTGCCGTGAAGTACAGCGAGGCGGGCGGGTGGACCGACGAGGTTCTGAGCTACGCCAGCTATGCGTCCGACGTCTCCCGTGACATCGGTGTGCAGGTCATGGACGTCAACGGAGAGGTGCTCTACGACGACACCAGCTCCACCCTCCATCACGACGGCTTCCTGGCGGAGGTGCCTGGGTCCTCCGAGGCGCTCGTCCGGCGCATGCCCGAGCGCGCCGACTCCGTGGTCTCGGCAAGCATCGTGACGGCTGACGGGGCAAGCGTGGGGTCCGTTCGTCTTTGGGCCTTTGGGTCGGAGGCCCTCATCACCAAGAGCGACGCAGCCTTCCGGACCAACTCCTATGGCGCCATAGTGGGCGCCGCCGGCGCCGCCGTGGTCATCGCCTGTTTCCTGAGCTACTTTGCCTCTCGCGCGCTCACGCGCCCCATCATGAAGATAACCTCCACTGCGGCGCAGATCAGAAACGGTGACCTCACTGCCCGCACCGGCCTCAAGGGAGACGACGAGATAGGCCGCCTGGGAGAGACCTTCGACAGCATGGCCACGGAGCTGGAGCGCGACATCAAGTTCGAGCACCGCCTCACCAGCGATGTCGCGCACGAGCTCCGCACGCCCCTCATGGCCATGCTCGCCACCGTCGAGGCGATGCAGGACGAGGTGCTCCCGGCGGACGACGAGCACTTCGAGATAGTTGCAGCCGAGGTGAGGCACCTCTCGCGCCTGGTTGACGCCATGCTGCACCTCTCGCGCATCGAGAACGGCACCACCGCCCTCAAGACCGAGCGGACCGACCTCGTCTACCTGGCAAAGAGCCTGGTCTCCATGCAGGAGCAGCTCTTCATCGAGAAGGGCCTGCGCCTGCGCTTCGATGACAAGACCGCAGACCACGAGCTCTACGCCGATGTGGATCCCGACCTCGTGCGCGAGGCCCTCACCAACCTCATGTCCAACGCGATGCGCTACACCCCCGACGGCGGTTGGGTGGTGGTTGTCGTCGAGCGCAACAAGGGCAAGGGCGAGGCCCTGATCGGCGTGCGCGACACGGGCATCGGCATCGCCAAGGAGGACATCCCACGCGTCTTCTCGCGCTTCTGGCGGTCGGACGCCAGCCGAGAGCGCGTCTCTGGCGGCCTGGGCGTGGGCCTCTCCCTCACCAAGGAGATCATCGACAAGCACAACGGTGCCATCTCGGTGGAGTCGGAGCTCGGCAAGGGCACCACCTTCACGCTCCACCTTCCCCTGGACCATGGGAAGAAGGGGCTGGTGCAGGCCCTTCAGGAGCAGTAGCGCTGCCTGGGGAGCCTGCCGTTACGTTGGTGTGACGGCGTGGGAGAAGCACCCTGCGCGGTCATCACTTACATTACAATCACAGTGCTGCGTCGATGGCGCAGGGCATTCAGCGAGGGGAGAGACATGGCTTCAATGGAGCTTCGCCCGGACTCACACGGGAAGGTTCGTGACATCTACGACTGCGGCGACAGCCTGCTCATGGTTGCGAGCGACCGCATCAGCGCTTTCGACTTCATCCTCCCTGACGAGATCCCCTTCAAGGGTGAGATACTGACCCGCATCTCCGCCTTCTGGTTCGATAAGTTCTCCGACCTCATGCCCAACCACCTCATCACCATGGACGTGAGCGAGTACCCCGAGGAGTACCGTCGCTATGGCGAGTACCTCGAGGGCCGCTCCATGCTGGTGAGGAAGGCGCAGACCCTTCCCGTCGAGTGTATAGTGCGCGGCTACCTCACGGGCTCGGGGAAGAAGACCTACGAGCACGACGGCACCGTGTGCGGCATCAGGCTGCCCGAGGGCCTGGTGGAGGCCTCCAAGATACCCGAGCCCATCTTCACGCCCTCGACCAAGGCAGAGCTTGGCGACCACGACGAGAACATCTCGTTCGAGCGCTGCGCCCAGATCGTGGGCGAGGACATGGCCGAGCAGCTCCGCGAGGCCTCCCTGAAGATCTATACCGCCGCGGCAGCCTATGCGGCGACCCGCGGGATCATCATCGCCGACACCAAGTTCGAGTTTGGCATCATCGATGGTCAGCTCACCCTCATCGACGAGGTGCTGACGCCAGACTCCAGCCGCTTCTGGCCCGCAGACTGCTACGAGGAGGGCAAGGTTCAACCCAGCTACGACAAGCAGTATGTGAGAGACTGGCTCAAGTCGAACTGGGACATGACGGGCGACGCCCCGCGCCTGCCCCAGGAGGTCATCGAGGGAACGTCCGCCCGCTATCGGGAGGCGTTCCAGATCATTACAGGAAACGATTTCAAGCCCATGAAGGAGTCCCATGTCACTGCGTGAGACCATCGAGGCCGCCAAGAGGGAGGCACAGGAAGCGGGAAGCATCCCTTCTCGCGGCAAGTCGGAAGGGACTCGACCCGCGCCCGAGCAGCCCACGACTGAGCGCGGGGGCTTCTCCAGGCGCTCGGTCACGCGTGCCCGCCCGGCGCGCGAGGCAGCCTCCGGGGTGCGCGTGGTGCGCGGCGGCTCGGGTCAGGTCGCCGCCGGCAAGTCCGAGGGCGAGATGACCAAGGCAGAGCGCAAGGCGAGCCGCCAGGAGAGGCGCGACCGAGAGGACCGCCGAGCGGCCGCCTCCCGCGTGATTATCCAGGGCAACGAGGCATATCGACGCAAGCAGCGCATCTTCTGGGGCCTGATGATTGCTGGCCTGGGCGTCACGCTCTTCTCGTGGGGCATCACCTTCCTGCACCCGGAGTCCACCACCAGGTTTGACACGCCCGCCGGCATGGCGGTCGCCGCAACCATCGTCCTGGCGTATGCGCTCATCATCTCCGCCTTCGTGTACGACTGGCGTGTGATTCGTCCCATGCGCAAGGAGGCCGAGAGGGTCGTGGCGGGCATGACCGACAAGAAGGTCCACCAAGTGCTCAAGGCCGATGCCGAGCAGCTTGCCCGCGAGCAGGAGGCGCGCGCCAAGGCCAAGGAGTCTCGTCGCGCCAAGAGGCAGGGCAAGTAGGAGGGGCACTGGTTTAGGTGGCTTGCCAAATGTCACGGGCGCAGGAGCGCCCGTGATGCTAGAATGCTTACGCACGGCCCCGTAGCTCAGGGGATAGAGCACAGGTTTCCTAAACCTGGTGTCGACGGTTCGAATCCGCCCGGGGTCACCACGAAGAAAAAGCAGGCCAGGGACTTAGGTCCCTGGCCTGCTTCTTTTGGCGCTGATCGTTCGGGGTGGGCGAGCGTGCGTCCTGCCCCTCGAACTACGCGCTTGGGATGCCTTGCGCTACGAGGCGCCGTCCACGGACCCGCCCAGCGATACCACTATGGAGACGGTCGTCCCACGCTTGGCCGGGCCCGTTGGCGACTGGCTGATGACCAGGCCCTTCGCCACGCTGGCGCTTTGCGCATAGCTGATATTCACGTTGTAGCCCGCGCCCGTCAGAGACTCCTTCGCGACGCCCTCGCTCTCCCCAATGACATTGGGGATGTCGGGAGTGGCGCTGCCGCTGGACACGCTGATGGTGATGGTGGAGCCCTTCTCGGCCGTGCCCGTTGGCGACTGGCTGATGACCAGGCCCTTCGCCACGGTCTCGCTTGCGGTGGGTGTGACCTCCACGTTGAAGCCAGCCTCCTGCAGCGTGTTGGTCGCATCGTCTTGGGCGAGGCCCCTCACGTCGGGAACCTCCGTGCTCTCCGCACCCTTGGAGAGCTGGTAGGTGATGGTGTCCCCCGCCTTGGCCGAGACACCAGCCGCAGGGTTCTGCTTGGCCACCTTGCCAACCTCGATGTCGTGGTCGAAGACGGAGTCGCCGGCCTGGCCCACCAGCCCTGCGGCGGCAAGGGCCGCCTCTGCCTCCGAGGGGGTCTTGTTGGTGAGGTCTGGAACCCGCACCGTCGCAGCCGGCTCAGGCCCCTTGGAGACGGAGATATTTATCTGGGTGCTGGGATCCTTCATGAGGCCTGCGTCAGGGTCCTGGTCGGTCACGAGACCCTTGGGGACGGTCGAGGAGTACTCCTCCTTTACGGTGCCCCTCTGGAAGCCGGATTTGCCGATTTCGTCGAGCGCCTGCTCCTGAGTCAGGTTGATGAGGTTGGGGACGCTCTGCGTCTGGCTGCCGCGGGTCAGTAAGGAGAAGAGGCCAACGATGAGGGCAACGAGAGCCAACGCTCCGAAAAGGGAGCCCACAACCAGCCGCCGGCGATGCCTCCTCTCGCGCTCCGCGGCATCCAGACGCGCCTTCTCGGTGGCCGTCTGGGGCTTGGTGCGTCCCGTGGTCTCGACGCGCGGCATGTTTGCCGTTGCGCTGGAGGCAGGGAGCGGGTTGGTTGCCGTGGCGCCAAGCCCCATGCCCGCAACGGGGGAGAGCATGGCGGTGGCGTTGCTCACGGCCTGGATGCGGCCCGAGAGGTAGTCGCGCAGCACATGGTAGAGCTCGTCCGCGGTCTGGAAGCGGTCTGCGGGGTTCTTCTGCATGCACTTGAGAATGATTCCCTCAAGCGCGGCGTCCACGGCGGGGTTCGTCTGGCTGGGAGGCTTGGGCTGCTCGTTGACCTGCTTGAGCGCTACGGAGATGGCGTCGTCCCCGTCAAAGGGGACCTTTCCGGTGGCCGCCTCGTACATCACCACGCCAAGCGAGTAGATGTCGGTGGTGGGGCCAAGGGGACGGCCCTGCGTCTGCTCGGGGGAGACGTAGTGAGCGGTTCCCAGGACGGAGTTGTCCGTGGTGAGGTGGCTGTTCTTGGCACGGGCGATTCCGAAGTCCATCACCTTTATGTTGCCGTCGGGCTGCACCATGATGTTCTGCGGCTTGACGTCGCGATGAATGATGTCGTGGCGGTGGGCGACGGAGAGCGCCTGGGCGATTTGCGACCCGATCTGCGCCACCTTCTTGCAGTCGAGCGCTCCGTGCCTGCGGATGCCGCTCTTGAGGTCGGTGCCGCGCAGGTACTCCATGACTATGTAGTAGGTGTCACCATCCTTGCCCCAGTCATAGACAGAGACGATGTAGGGGCTTTGCAGGGCCGCAGCCGCCTGGGCCTCCTGCTTGAAGCGGGCGGCAAAGGAGGAGTCTGCGGCATATTGGGGCAGCATGGTCTTGATGGCCACCGTTCTGCCGAGAACCTCGTCGAGACCACGGTAGACGACGGCCATGCCTCCGGTACCGATCTTGTCCTGTACCGTGTAGCGACCACCAAGAACCCTGTCTGACATCGTCTCTCCCATCTTGTGGCGGCCCCTGGGGCCGCGCGTGCTAGCAAAATCACACCCAAGCGAGCTTGGGTTCGTCCTATGAGCTTGCCCCCAGCGCCTGAACGTTGAGGCAGGCCGCGAGCACCGTGCCTGCGACAATGGACGCCTGCCCGCTCACGCTCTGTCCCTCGGACCCCTCTATGCACACCGAGATGGCAAGGGTTGGTTGGTCGAAGGGGGCAAAGCCCACGAAGAGAGAGTCGGAGACGTTGGGGCCAACCTCGGCGGTCCCGGTCTTCCCCGCGACTCTCACGCCGCTGACGCGCGCGGCACCGCCCGTCCCCTCCTCCACGACGGAGAGCATCGCCTTCTTGACCTCGCCGGCGGTCTGGACGGACACGGCCTGGCCCAGCGACTTGGGCTGCGTCGTGGAGCTGGTGGCACCCTCGGGGTTGAGGATGCGGGCAACCAGGTAGGGGTTCATGACAATGCCGTCGTTTGCGATGGCGGCCGCCATCACGGCATTTTGCATGACGGTGGCCTGGGGGCCCGCAGGGCTTGCGTGCGAGCCCACGGGCTGCCCAATGGCAGACCAGGCGGTCTCCCAGTCGGTCATCTCGCTGGGGTCGGGCATCAGAGACATCGACGTGGAGAAGTCCTGGCCGATGTTGCTCCCGTAGCCGAATGCCCTGGCGTAGTTCACCAGGGCGACGGGGCCAAGCTGATGTCCCAGCTGGCCGAACACGGTGTTGGCGGAGTAGGCGAGCGCCTCCTGCAGGGTTAGGCTGCTCCAGGACTCGTCGTCCAGGTTGGTGACGCTCGCCCCGCCGATGTCCAGGGAGGAAGGAGCCTCGTAGCTTGAGTCAAGCGAGGCTACCCCCGTGTCGAGGGCCGCTGCCAACGACAGGACCTTGAACGTGGAGCCTGGCGTGTAGAGCGCCTGGGTAGAGCGGTCTATGAGCTCTCCGGCACCAGAGTCCTGGGTCATGACGTCCGAGAGGGTGTCGTAGCTGTAGCTCGGGGAGGACGCCTTGGCGAGAACCGCCCCCGTGGTTGGGTTCAGCACCACTATCGCGCCGACCTTGCCCTCGAGGGCCTGCTCCGCGGCGCGCTGCATCTGCGAGTTGATGGTGAGGACCACGGAGGACCCCGCGTTTCCGATGCCGGCCATGGAGTAGAGGGCCGAGCTCCAGCTGGAGTGGTCAGACCTTCCCGAGAGGACTTCGTTGTGCGTGGACTCTATGCCGGCGGCGCCATACTGCGGGGAGATATAGCCGACGGTCAGGGCGGCCAGGCCGCCCTGGGGGTGGTTGCGCGCGTAGCTGCCGTCCTTCTGCAGCACGGACTCAGCCAGGGTCACCCCGTCAGAGCTGATGATCGCCCCGCGCTGGACGCGCGAGGTCCTGGCGATGGTGTGGTTGTTGATGGGAAGGCCTTGGTAGTAGCCAGCGCGAATCGCCTGGATGTAGGTGAGGTTGGCCACCAGCGCGCCGATCATGAGCGAGAAGGCCGTGATGAGGAGGGTGAGCCGCTTTCCCAGGGCAACGCGCCCCAGGACGCCGGACTCGGGCGTGAGCATACCGAAATGCCCGCGTGCGTGCGAGCCGTGCACCACGTCCCCTGCGCTTGCGGAGACGCCGGCCCGAGAGGGAGAGGTCATCTCGATCTGGGCGTCATGTCCCGTCCCCTCGTCGCCCGTGCGCAGCAGCAACCCCAGGGTGATGAAACTTGCCAGGAGCGAGCTTCCCCCCTGACTCATGAAGGGCAGCGTCACGCCCGTCAAAGGCAGCAGGCGCGTGACGCCTCCCACGATGACGAAGGCCTGGACCAGGATGGCGGACGTGAGGCCTACGGCACTGAATGCCGCCATGTCTGACTTCGCACGCGCCGCGGTGGTGAGGCCGCGCACCGCCAGAAGCAGGTAACAGGCCAGAACGGCAGTCCCCCCCAGGAGCCCCATCTCCTCTCCGATGGCAGAGAAGATGAAGTCCGACTCGACGACGGGGATGAGGGTGGGCAGACCCTTGCCGATGCCCGCGCCCACCAGGCCACCATCGGCCAGCGAGTAGAGGGACTGGACGATCTGCAGCCCCTTGTTCGAGGGGTCCTCGAAGGGGTCAAGCCAGATCTGGACGCGCGTCTGAACGTGACTGAAGAGCAGGTAGCAAACCACCCCTCCCACGGCCAGCAGCGCGAGGGAGATGAGCACATAGCTGACGCGCCCCGTGCAGACGTAGAGCATCACCACGAAGAAGGAGAAGAAGAGCAGCGCGCTGCCCAGGTCTCTCTCGAAGACGACCACCAGAAGGGAGACTCCCCACATGACCATGAGCGGCGCAAGCATGCGCGGGCGCGGCAGGGACAGCGGACCCACGCGGCGCATGGACGCCGAAAGCAGTTCGCGGTTCTCGGCGAGGTAGGCCGAAAGGAAGAGGATGACCAGCACCTTCGCTATCTCTCCGGGCTGGAAGGAGAAGGGTCCCAGCACCAGCCAGAGCTTCGACCCGCCACGCTCGCTGCCAATGAGCATGGGGAGCAGCAGCAGGGCGATGCCGGCGATGCCCATCGTGAACTTGTACTCGGCAAGACTCTCGATGCGGGGAACCGCGACCAGGGTGGCGATCATGGCCGCGACCGAGACGAAGAGCCACACCACCTGCCCGCCCGCCAGGGAGGGGGCAAGCCTGGTCACGAAGGTGATTCCCACGCCAGAGAGGAGGAACACCAGGGGGAGCAGAGCGGGGTCTGCCCCCGGGGCGAGCCTTCTCACGGCGAGGTGGGCGGCGGTGAACGCGGCGAAGAGGCCCAGGGGGACCCCCAATGAGGAAAGACTCAGCGTGATGGCGGCCTGGGTGTTTATCACGTACATGGCGTAGAGGAGCACCACAGGAACGGCAGCGAGCAGCAGAAGGCCAAACTCCGTGTTCCTACGCGTGTTGAGCTTCGATCCGGACACGCTACTCACCTGCTCCCTCTGCCTTGGCCTCGGGCGCGGCGGGCTTCTCGGGCGAGACGTCCGTGCCCGTGGCGGTGCGGTCGGCGGTGACGGCGGCGGCGCTCTTGTTGGCATCGATCTGGTCGCGGTAGCTCTCCACCGTGCGATGGGCCTCGTCCTCCCCGCTCATGCGCATTCCCCGCACCAGGCTCTGCTGCACGGCGTTGGGGAGGTCTGTGAGCCTTACGGAGGTGGTCTCAACCAGGCGAGAAAGGGGGAATCCCAGGATCTGGCCGTCAACCCCCTGGTAGATGCCTACGGTCCCATTGTTGTCAGCAAGGTACCAGGAGCCCTTGATGAAGGCGAAGGTTCCCAGGACAAGGAGGGCAAGCGCTATGAGGGTGGCGAAGGAGCCTCGCATGATCCGCCCATGCCATGCCTTGCGGTGGCGCGCCAGGGTCCCGTCGTCGAGAATGTCCACCACGACCACGGTGACGTTGTCACTCCCCCCGCCGGCCAGCGCGGCGGCGACGAGGTTGTCGGCGGCGGCCTGAGGGGAGGCGGACGAGCAGGAGATGGCCTCCATCTCGGAGTCCTCCACCATCGAGGAGAGGCCGTCGGAGCAGATGATGATGCGGTCCCCGTCGCTCACATCCAGGGTGAAGTGGTCGGCATACATGTCGGGGTCAGACCCAAGCGCCCGCGTGATGATGGAGCGCGAGGGGTGCACGCGGGCCTCGTCCGCAGTTATCTCCCCTGCGTCCACGAGCTCCTCGACGTAGGAGTGGTCGTGCGTGAGCCTTACCAGCGTGCCGCGGTGCAGGAGGTAGATGCGCGAGTCGCCTACGTGGGCGATGGCCATCTTGCTCTCCTCGATGAGCACGCAGGACGCGGTGCAGCCCATCCCCGCCTTGCCCTTGCCGGCGGCCGCGCCCTCGATGACGGCGGCGTTGGCAGCCTCCACGGCAACGCCCAAAAGGACGTCGTCGGCATGCACGGGCACGCTCTCGCCGATGGTCGCGGCGGCAATGGAGCTGGCCACCTCCCCCGCAGCATGCCCGCCCATGCCGTCGCAGACGGCAAACGCGGGAGGCTGCACCAGGAAGGAGTCCTCGTTGTGGGTGCGCACCAGGCCCACGTCGCTGCGCGATCCCCAGGCGAGGGCAAACGAAGACCCGCTCTTGGACTCCGCCCCCGAGCGGGCGTCTACGGGTATGGTGTCATGGCCCGGGCTGTTCACGGGTTCTGCCCGGAGCTCCTCGCCCAGCTCGCTTCCGAGCCCCTCGGCATGTTCCGCCGGCGCGCTCATCGGCGACTCACGCGCATGATGGCGTCACCTACCTGCACCTCGTCTCCGTCGCGCAGCGTGACGGGCTGCGAGATGGGATGCCCGTTCACCAAGGTCCCGTTCGTGGAGTTGAGGTCCTCGAGCACCAGGGCCGGGCCCTGGAGCGTGAAGCGCGCATGCGTGGCCGAGACGAAGGGCTCGTCTATGACGATGTCCGAGGAGGGCGAGCGGCCAATGACCACGGGCCCCAGCATGTCCACATGGAGGCCGCGCAGGGAACGTGCGCCCTTCTCGACGTCAACGGACCAGATGGCGCCGTCCTTGCGTTGCCCGCGCACCAGGCCGATGCCGGTCTTGGTAACGGAGAAGAGAAAGACGTAGAGGAGGACTATGAGGACGACTCTCCCTGCAAACAGGATGAGATCGATCATGACTCGCTCTCCCGGAACTCAAGGTTCGTGAGCCCCACGGTTATCATGTCGCCGCTGCGCAGGGCAACGGAGTCAACGTCCACGTTGTTGACCAGGGTTCCGTTGGTCGAGCCAAGGTCGCTGATATGCCAGACGCGCCCGTCATAGCTGATCTTGGCATGGCGTCTCGAGACGTTGGGGTCACGCAAGACTATGCTTCCCGCCATGCGCTCGCGCCCCATGACAGTTGCGGGGGCATGGGCGGTGTAGGTCTTGCCGGTCTGGTGATCTATGAGCAGGCAGCTGGGCTCGTCGGCAGATTGGCCGCGGCCCATGGCATGGTTCTGGTGGTTGACGAGGGGGACGTTCCTGCGCTGGGTGAGGGGCGTCTCGGGAGATGACCCATGGGCTGCCGCAGCGGGCTCTGGCGGAGCCAGGGGGACCAGGGGGTCCATTGACTCTACGAGAGGTGCCGCCTGGAGGGCGTCGTCCACGATGCTCTCGGGAAGCACGCTGAGGCCGGCGGATGCGTCAAGGGGAGCGGGGCCTACCAATGGCGCAAACTCCTGCGCATCGGGGCCAAAGGGCCTTGAGGGCTCCTCGACGGGCCGCAGGGTTGTGACGGGAACGGGGTCGGCCTGCCTGGGAGAGGGGGTGCGGCCCGCGCCAGCGCGCAGCTGGGATGCGGCACCGCCCAGCCCCGCGGATCCCGTGAGGAAGGCCTCCTCCTCCTCGCGCAGGCGCCCCAGGGTCAGGGCATCGACGTTCTCGGCAAAGACGGCGAAGCGACCGCCCTTGAGCGCGGGGTCTACCATGAAGCGCGTGAGCGGCTTGCCCGTGAACACATATCCCTTGGACTGCGCCTGCGCCTCGACGAAGGAGACGATCTCTTTCGTGAGCTGGCCGTAAAGGGGTCGCATGACGGAATCGTCCGCCGCCGACACGAGGATGGTGTAGAGCGCTGGCGCGGTATCCACGCCGTCCACCTCGAAGGTCTCGTTTTCCATCTCGCGGGTGGCGCGCTTGGCGAGCTTCTTGAAGGAGAACGGCGCGGCAAAGCCCTGTGGCGCGGCACCAAAGGCGTCAGCGATGCGACCCTCGAACGTCTTAAGCAAATTCATCGTACTCTTCAGCCTCCTCGTCTGCGGGCAGGGGTCCTCTAAGGACGGTCACAATGCCCGCAAGCATACCTAAGAGTAGCGCAACGGTCATGGAGGCCCAGCTGTCGCCTACCAAACTGTCGCTAATGCCCAGCTGGACGGCAAGGATCCTGGAGGCGACGAGGATGGCCGCGCAAAGTACCTGACCTGCTATGCAGCCACCAACGCTGGGGCGCCAGCGGGCAATTGCAGAGGATGTGAACGCCGCGAGGAAGCAGGCCGCGAGCGAGGCGAGGGGGTCGGGGGAGAGGAGGCCCCGGGGCAGCTCCGGCACGATGGCGTTCGCGTTGAACTCGTACTGGGAGCAGAGCGGGAACAGGGTCGCCACAACCCACGCCCAGGCGCTGGTGGCGGCAGCGCGAAGGGGGGGCAGTCCAAGAGAGGACAGCGCGGGGGCGGCGAAGGGCTGCATGACGCAGGCGCCCGCGAGGGTCGAGAGGCTCGACAGGCGGTCCCTCCTGCCAAGGCGCGCCCACCACCAGGCGAACAGGAGCAGCAGGGAGCCGGGGAGCATGATGGTCGCAGCCCCCTCGGGGCCAGAGAACAGCGCCACCACCAGGCAGCACATGGCAAGCACCGGACCCAGGGGGGTCCATGCGGCGGTAAGGGCTGCCACCGCAGAGAGGCCCGCCAGCAGGATGCGCGGCCGTCCCTGCAGGAGCTCGCTCATGGCGGGGTACGACGCCCATGTCGCCACCACCGCGCTCGAGGCCCTTCTGAGAGCGCCCAGGAGCCAGGGGTACCTATAGGCGAGCGGCAGGCGCTCCCTCATGCTCAGCTCGCCGTCCTGTGCCTCCCCGTCCAGGGTTTGCCCCATGAGCGCCCGAAGGGAGGCGGCTCCCTCGTCGGCATCCCCCAGGGCGAAGCACAGCTCATTGGAGAAGTCCGCCACGCTGGGGAGACGTGATGCCTGGCTGGGCTGGATGGACTGCATGATGACGTTCTCGGCCATGCCCGTCGCACAGGGGCTGAGTTTGGATATGCTGCGCTTGGGGCCGCGCTCGATCTTCCTGAGCGATTCCTCGGCGCCGTCGGCGGCAAAGGGGTTCTCTCCCGTCAGGGCCTGCCAGGTGACCACGGCGAGCGAGAATATGTCACTGCGCTCGTCCACGAGCTCCCCCACGATCTGCTCGGGGGGCATGTACCCAACGGTTCCTCCTCGCGCGCCGCCGTATCCCGTGGCGGATGCCAGGGTGGCCATGCCAAAGTCGCAGAGCTTCACCCTGCCGGAGCGGTCGAGCATGATGTTGGTGGGCTTGATGTCCAGGTGCAGGACGCCGTTCTCGTGCGCGTACTCAAGGGCCCTGGCAACGGATCCGACCAGGTAGGAGCATTCGTCTCCCGTCAGGGTCCCGCCTTCCACCCGAGCGAGGAGTTCCGAGAGAGTGAGCCCGTCGACGTACTCCATCACCAGGTAGGCATAGCTATGGTCAACCTCGAAGTCGAACACGGTGACGATGTTGGGATGCGCCAGCATGCTGGAGGTTCGAGCCTCCTTGAGCGCCTCGTCGAGGGCTGACGCCATGCCCGCGTGACCCGCCTGCGCCACCAGTGGCATGCGTTTGATGGCGACCCTGCGCTGCAGGCGCGTGTCCCAGCAGGTGAGCACGTCACCAAAGCCGCCCGTCCCACAGGACTCCATGATGCGGTAGCGACCCAGCAGGAGCGCCTGGTGCGAGGTCTGTGCATATGAGGGGCTTGTCGGCAGCGCCGACGGGGGCATGCTGTCAATCACGGCTCGTCCTGTTCGTTTCAGCTGCGTCTTGCGTGAGCTCGTGCCTGTTTCTGCTGCTATTCTAGCGTGCTTTGGCCATGTTTATGATGCGTTCACATTTACCCGCCCCGCTGCAAAACTTTCCATTGCGCAGAAGGGTGGAATAGTAGTAAGATGCCATCCTGCACGCGGGCGTGGCGGAATTGGCAGACGCGTACGGTTCAGGTCCGTATGAGAGCAATCTCATGAAGGTTCAAGTCCTTTCGCCCGCACCATGAACTCAAAAGGGCCCCTGGCATCATGCCGGGGGCCCTTTCTGCTTTGTCGGCTAGGAAGGGTGGGCTACTTGTTGTCCTCGTCGAAGTCGCTCCAGCCGCTCTCGTCGTCATCGTCAAAGAGGCTCCAGTCGCCCTCGCCCCTCTCATGGTTCTTGTACTGCGCGCGCGTGCGGCGCTCAAGGACAAAGGAGATGATCAGGAAGAGCACTATGCCGCCTAGGACGAGCGCCAGGACACCGGGACGCGTGCCAAAGAGCCATCCGAAAACATCGCCAACCATCAGCCGCTCCCCCTGTCTTGTGTGGCGCCGGCACATCTTTGGGTTGGCGCCTCGCTCTGTCGAAGATGCGTGGCAAAGGGCCGCGCGTCCGCACAAGTATATACTTGAGCAACGCAGGCGGCCCACGCAGCCACCTTGGCCGCGCGCTTGACGGAGTAAATCCTATTCGAGGGGAATTGCAATGCTCGACATCAAGTTTGTGAGAGAGAACCCTGACGCGGTCGACAGCGCCTGCGCCTCGCGGCAGAACGCGCACTGGGACCGCGACCGATTCTTCGAGCTGGACGAGAGCCGCAGGGCGACCATCTCTGAGGTGGAGCGCCTCCAGGCCGAGCGCAACGCCATCTCGAAGCAGGTCGGCCTTCTCATGCGCGAGGGCAGGCGCGAGGAGGCAGAGGCGGCGAAGGCGGAGGTCGCAGCCAACAAGGGCCGCATCTCCGAGCTCGAGGAGAGGCGCGCGGCCGTTGAGGGCGAGCTGTTTGACCTGGTTGCCGCCATCCCCAACATCCCCCACGAGTCCGTCCCCTATGGCAAGGACGATTCCGACAACCCCGAGCAACGCAAGTGGGGCGAGCCGCGGGCCTTCGACTTCGAGCCGAAGGCGCACTGGGACCTTGGCCCCTCCACAGGAATGATCGACTTCGACCGGGGCGTGAAGCTGGCGGGGACACGCTTCTACCTGCTTGGCGGCGCTGGCGCCCTGATGGAGCGCGCCCTCATCAACTTCTTCATCGACCAGCACGTCATGGCGGGCTTCAAGGAGTGGTGGCCCCCCGTCATAACCAACCACGACTCCCTCTTCGGCACGGGTCAGCTCCCTAAGTTCGACGAGGACCTCTTCCATGTGAGCGGCGGCATGTACCTCATCCCAACAGCCGAGGTGATGCTCACGAACATCCATCGCGACGAGATCCTGGACGTCGACAAGCTCCCCCTGCTCTACACGGCCTTCACCCCGTGCTTCCGCGAGGAGGCGGGCTCCGCCGGCCGCGACACCCGCGGCATCATCCGCGTGCACGAGTTCGACAAGGTGGAGATGGTCAAGTTCGCCAAGCCCGAGGACTCCATGAACCAGCTCGAGTCCATGGTTGCCGAGGCGGAGGAGTGCCTGAGGCTCCTGGGCCTTCCCTACAGGGTCGTGACGCTCTGCACCGGAGACATCGGCTTCTCGGCGACCAAGTGCTACGACATCGAGGTGTGGCTGCCCAGCTATGGCGCGTACAAGGAGATCTCGTCCTGCTCCAACTGCTGGGACTTCCAGGCGCGCCGCGCCAACATCCGCTACAGGGACCCCAAGGAGTTCAAGGGCACGCGTCTGGTGCACACCCTCAACGGCTCTGGCCTGGCGGTTGGCCGCGCCATGGCCGCCATCATGGAGAACTACCAGAACGAGGACGGGTCAATTACGGTGCCCGAGGCCCTGCGCCCCTACATGCGCGGCATGGAGCGCATCGAGCCCGAGGACTAATCCTTCCCGCACCCCCTTTGATGGCCGGCGCCCCGGAAACGGGAGCCGGCCCTTTTTGTCTTGCAAATACAGAACATATGTTCTATTATTACGGCAGAGCCGCAAGGGGAGAAGGAGGTCATCCATGGACGAGGTGCTTCTGTGGCAGGAGGGTTGCGAGGGGGACGGACGTAGGTGCTTTATGGCGGAGGAGCCTGGTGGGGGAGTGTGGATTGAGGAGCGCTGCCTTGGCCCCGCGGCGCTGCTTGCCTTTGGGGCCCAGGAGTACCGCCAGCGCCTGACGCTGCGCGCGGTGGCGGTCGGGCACCTCTTGCGCTCCTTGGGCATGGATTCGGCGCGTGAGGAAGATCTTCCCATGATGCTTGCCGCCCTCATGGAGAAGGACGGTTGGCGCCTGGTAGATTTCCAGGACATGCTCGATGCAGGAGGCATTGGCTACGCGTTCTGCGCCTCTTCGCGCGAAGGCATCTGCTGGCGCCCCGAGGGACTCAGCCGGGACACCTGTGCGGCCTGATGTGTCGAGATTAAGAAAAAGAGCCCCTTGCGGGGCTCTTGGTTTGCAATGGTGCGGCGTACAGGATTCGAACCTGTGACGTTCTGATTCGTAGTCAGACCCTCTATCCAGCTGAGGTAACGCCGCGTTGCAGGAATTAGAATGCCATCCCCACCAGCCTAAGTCAAGCAAAAAAAGGAGGATTTCTTAGCAAAAGATAGTTTTCCCAGTTAAAAAGCCAAAAAGATCTGCATGAAGAGAGAGGGCAAAGAAAGCGGGCCAGCCGCATCGTCTTCGGCTGGCCCGCTTGAATCGCAAATGGCGGAGAGCTGGGGATTCGAACCCCAGATAGTCTTTGGGACTATACTCGCTTAGCAGGCGAGCACCTTCGGCCTCTCGGTCAGCTCTCCGTATATCGTGCTAGAGCATGATACCCCACAAACAGAGTGCTCACAACACTAACTCAAATTATTGGTCTCATGGTCGGGGCGTGATGCTCGGGGGCTGTTGCGCACATCAGGGCAGCTCCTCCAGGGGCAGGGCCCGTCCCCGACGACTATGTCGGCCCGATGGGCCCTGACCGCATCCCAGCCGAAGCGCGCCGCAAGCTCCTGGGCAGAGATCTCTTCGCCCTCGGCCGCCAGGCCGAGCTTGCTGGCGAGCAAGCCCACGACCTGCTCGGGTCTGACCCCACGCTCGCGCAAGGCCCCAAGGTCAAGGTCATTGTCCCTCTTCGAGAGCCTTCTTCCGTCAGCGGCAACAAGCAGGGGAACATGCCCGCAGCAAGGAGGCTCGAAGCCAAGCAACCGAGCCAGATAGCGCTGACGCCCAACAGACCCAAGAAGGTCTCGGCCCCTGACCACCTGGGTAACGCCCATGAGGGCATCGTCCACCACGACGGCGAGCTGATAGGCGATGACGCCGTCGCTGCGTCGCACGAGAAAGTCACCGCACTCGCCCGAGAGCGACTCCTGCCGCCAGCCATAGCCGAGGTCCTCGAAGCGAACGAGGTCGCCCTCGTCTTGCGGCCTGGGAACGCGAAGCCTCAGGGCGGGCTTGCGCGCGCGACTCTTGGCCGCGACCTCCTCTCGGGAGAGGTCGCGGCAGGTGCCTGCGTAGACGTAGCTGCCGTCGGAGGCGTGGGGCGCGCATGCGGCATGGAGCTCGCTTCTGCTGCAGAAGCAGGGGTAGAGGAGGCCCTTGTCGCAAAGCCTGTCGACCGCCGCGTCGTAGACGTCGCGCCGCTCGCTCTGGTAGAACGGCCCCTCGTCCCAATCCAGGCCAAGCCAGAGCAGGTCAAGCATGAGTTGGTCGCTGTCCTTCCTGCTCTGGGCGCGCGGGTCAAGGTCCTCTATGCGCAGCACCATCCTCCCGCCGCAGGAGCGGGCGGACGCCCAGGCCATCAGGGCCGAGAAGGCGTTGCCCAAGTGCATGCGGCCCGAGGGCGTGGGGGCAAAACGGCCCACGACATCGTCCCTCCTGCCGTTGTGGAGTGGTGGCGCGCCTTGCGCACCGGCATGAGTTTCCATGTGCCCATGCTACTCCGCGGGCGGTGGCGTCGCATGCTTGGGGCGAGGAGAAAAATGAAAATGGATTAGCTGGGCGCAAGATGCCTAATATTGGAACAAAAGAAGAATAAAACGCTCCAATTGTCCAGAAGAATAGAGCGGTTACCTTTAGAAACAAAAAAACGCCCGTTTATAGAAGTATCAATAATCTCGACAACATATCGCAGCTTGGAATATAGTTTTGGTCTTGCGTTCAACAAGAGGCGGGCGGACCCCGCCCGGAGGAATCCACCAAGAAGGAGGACAACATGTCCAAGGCCACCGGTAAGCCCAACCGCGTTGTCATCGCGCTGGGCGGCAATGCCCTCGGCGACACCCCCGAGGAGCAGATCCGTCGCGTCCGCGAGGCTGCCCCCACGCTGCTCAAGGTCATCGAGCAGGGCAATGAGATCATCATCACCCACGGCAACGGTCCGCAGGTCGGCATGATCCAGAAGGCCTTCACCTTCGCCAACCAGACTGACTCCAAGATTCCCGCCATGGACCTCCCCGAGTGCGGCGCCATGTCCCAGGGCTACATTGGCTACCACCTGCAGCAGGCCATCGGTGCCTCCATGCACAAGGCCTACAAGCGCTGGCACGTCGCTTCCGTCGTGACCCAGATCGAGGTCGATCCCGATGACCCCGCCTTCCAGAACCCCACCAAGCCCATCGGCGCGTTCCTGACCAAGGAGCAGGCGGATGCCGAGCAGGCCGCCCACCCCGACATGGTCTTCGTCGAGGACTCCGGCCGCGGCTACCGTCGTGTCGTCGCCTCTCCCGAGCCCAAGAAGATCGTTGAGTACGAGAGCATCCTTAACCTTCTCGACAACGGCTTCATTGTCATCGCCTGCGGCGGCGGCGGCATCCCCGTGGTGCGTGACTACAGTGACAAGGGCGCCTACAAGGGCCAGGCTGCTGTCATCGACAAGGACATGGGCGGCGAGCTCCTCGGCGAGGACTGCGACGCCGACGTCCTCGTCCTGCTGACCGCCGTCGATCACGTTGCGATCAACTTCGGCAAGCCCGACCAGAAGGACCTCGAGGACATCTCCGTCGACGAGGCAAGGCAGTACGTCGAGGAGGGCCAGTTTGGCAAGGGTTCCATGGAGCCCAAGGTCAAGGCTGGCATCAAGTTCGCCGAGAGCCGCCCCGGCCGCGTCTGCATCATCGGCTCCCTCGAGAGGGCCGCGGAGGCAATGGCTGGCCTCTCTGGCACCCGCATCCCCGCGTAGACGCCGGTCCCAAGGCACGTCAAAGGCACCCGCCACGTTCTCGTGGCGGGTGCCTTTTTGTCACCTGGCATTTGTGCGCATTATTGCTCGGGCGGCCCCGGCTCGGGGGCGCATAGGTTGTTATCTGCTAGTCTTCTTGCCCGAACGTCAGGGCACAAGAGAGCCGAAGGGCCCTTGGCATGCCCTTGTCGCCCAAGGGCCCGCGCCAGCCCTCAAAGGAGGTCGAGAGATGCCAGCAAAGAAGTTCAGCTTCACAAGCGTCATCCTCTCGGTCATCTGCGTGGTGTTCGTGGCCGAGGCCGCAGCGCCTGCGGCAGCAATAGGCAACGCCCAGTTCTTCTGGTGGTGCTTTCTCATCGTCACCTTCCTTTTGCCCTACGGCATGGTGGTTGCCGAGCTGGGCACCACCTATGACTCGGACGGCGGCCTCTATGACTGGGTGCGCGACGCCTTCGGCGACAGGTGGGGATCGCGCGTCGCGTGGCACTACTGGGTGAACTACCCCCTCTGGGTCGCCTCCTGCGCGACCCTGTTCCCCACCATCCTTGGCATGGTGTTTGGCTGGGAGATGGGCGTCGCGGAGAGGCTGCTCATAGAGCTTTCCTTCGTGTGGGTGGTCGTCCTCATGTCCTTCTCGAAGATCTCTGACTCCGAGTGGATGCTCAACGGCGGCGCCGTGCTGAAGGTGGGCATCGCCCTGGCCGTCGGATGCCTGGGCATTTGGCATGCCTGCAGCCATGGCTTTGCCAGCGGCCTGGATCCCATGAGCTTCCTGCCCGACCTTGGCAACGCCAGCGCCATCACCAACCTCTCGGTCATCCTCTTCAACTTCATGGGGTTCGAGGTGGTCTGCACCTTCGCAGGCTCCATGAGAGACCCCGCGCGAGACATCCCCAAGGCAATCGTCGTGGGTGGCGTCGCCATCGCCTCGATCTGCCTGTTCGCGTCCTTTGGCATCGGGGCGGCGATCCCCGTTGACCAGATAGACCCCGACTTCGGCATGATCGTTGCCGTGAGGACCATGGTGGGAGACTCGCCTCTCTTCTCCATCATCGCCCTCGTGTTCCTGGTCACCCTGTTCTCCAACATGGCCTCCTGGAGCTTCGGCGTTAACTTCGTTGCCGACTACGCGGCAAAGCACGGCAACATGCCCGCGGTGTTTGGGCGAGAGTCCGCACGTACGGGCATGCCCAATGGCGCCGCCGTCGTGGATGGGGTCGTTGCGTCCCTGGTCCTGTGCGTTCAGCTCATCCCCATCGAGTCGTTCACCAAGAGCGTGTTCTGGATCCTCTTCTCGACCAACGTGGTCTGCCTGCTCATCAGCTATGTCCCCATCTTCCCGGCCTTCCTGCGCCTCCGCGAGGTTGACCCCAGGCGCAGGCGTGTGTTCAGCTTCCCCTTGAGCGGCAGGGCGATGAGGGTGGCCCTCGCCGTTCCCGCCATCGAGCTCGTGCTGGCCATCGTCGCCACCTGCGTGCCCCTCTCGGCGGCAGACGTGCCCAACAAGATCCCGGTGCTCCTGGGCGTGCTGATATTCGTGGCCGCCGGAGAGCTGACCCGTGTGGTCTCGGCTCGAGGCCGCACGGAGGAGTTTGGTGGCCTCACGCCAGAGATCGCTGCGGAGCGCCTGGAGCAGGAGGCCCGTCAGGCCGAGTAGGGATATCCCGCGCCCGCCCGCCCTCTCGCGGTGCGTCAACGCCGGCCGGCCGACTAGAATGGTGCTTTCGTTGCGAAGTTCGGAGGAGACCCATATGGATGTGCCCGCGCAGAGCGAAGAGAGCTTCGTCCTGGGTGACCCAGCCCTCGTCTGCAGGTGGAGGCTGGCTGGTGGCAGCCTCATGCTGGAGAACCGCCACATAAGGGCCCTGAGCAGGAGGCTTGTGATGGACGGCCACCTTGCGGCGCCGCTCCTCGCCTGGACCAAGCAGCATGTCGAGTGGACCCTGCGGGATGGGTCTGCGCAGCATCCCGATGGCGTGCTCATGCTGGTCATCGACGGCCAGGGAAGGGCTGCCATGACCGTGGGGCCCTACAGGTCGCTTGCCAGGTGCAGGGTCACGGACCTGATGGGGCGCGCCGGCGTAGCGCGCCAGGAGGCGGACTCGACGGGAGTCGCCCCGGAGTCTCTCTGGGTTGTGAGCGAGGGAAGGCTGCTCTGGGGAATCGAGGAGGGCTGCGCCCCCTCCGGCTCCGCTTCCCTCATAGAGGACCTTGCCCGGACCCTGGGGACCCCCATCGAGAGGTGTCCCGGTCTGGAGCGGCGCCTCGCAGGCTCGGAGCTGCCGCTCTCGGAGGCGTTTCTCGTCTCGGACGAGCACGGAGTGGTGTGCGCGGCAGACGCCCGAGGCGCTGAGGGCGAGCGCTTCCTCAAGGCGTATCAGAGGCTGCAGGAGAAGGCGTCGCGGCACTGACGAGATGCCTATATCCCCCGAAAGCCCCTGCCCAAGATCTCCGAGCTGTTGACCATGGTCACGAAGGCGTCCTTGTCGAGGGTGCCGAGGAAGAGGCGCAGACGCGCCGCCTCACGCCTGGTGAGCACCGTGACCAGCACGGTCTCGGGCTTGCCTGAGAACCCGCCGCGCTCGTCTCGGATGGTCGCTGTGCGGTGCAGCTCGTGCACCAGGAACTCGAGCACCGCCTGAGGGTGCTCGCACACCACGGTGCAGACCTTGCGGGTGTTGACACCCTCGATCACGCCATCCACCACGAAGGCCTTTGCAACGAGGCCCAGCACGCAGTAGAGGCCCGTGCGCGGACCGTAGATCGCCGCCGCTGTGCAGACGATGAGTGCGTCCACGACCATGAGCGCCTTGCCGATCTCCAGGGAGCTGCGCTGGCGCAAGATCATGGCCAGGATGTCCGTGCCGCCCGTCGAGGCACCGATGTTGAAGACGATGGCGCTGCCCGCGGCGGGCAGCGAGACGGCAAAGACGAGCTCGAGGAGGGTGTCTCCGGTCATGGGCCGTGCCAGGGGGATCAGGATCTCGAGAACGGTGACGAAGGCGGAAAGCGCGAACGACGCGTAGATGGTCCAGCCGATGGTGCGCCTGTCGAGGAAGACGAGCCCCAGGGTTACCAGGATTCCGTTGACGAACCACATGAAGGCGCCAACGGGGAGGCTGGGGAACAGCGTGGAGAGGATGATGGAGAGCCCCGAGGTGCCACCAAGCGCGAAGTGGTTGGGGGTCTTGAATGCGACGATGCCCAGGGCCGTGATGAGGAGGCCGGCATTGAGAAGGCCAAAGAAGCGCAGTCCGCGCGGGCGCTCCCTCAAGCGTACTATGTCCTGCGCCTCCACGATCTCTTCGGGCGTGAGCTGCTCCTCGAGGCCTTGCATCCCCTTGCCTCCCCCTCGTTGGACATCAGGCCCAAAGAGCATGGTCTACCCCTTTGCCAATGTCAATCCTTCTCGGGCCATGCGGTTGCTTGGGCCCACGAACGGGTGGGCCGCGGGTTAGAATGACCCTGAGCCCTGTTTTTTGCCAAGTCCTGGGTCCTGCGGGGCGCCAGACGCAAGGAGGTTTTCACGTTGTTCGCTTCTGCCAACTCAACTAAGAAGCAGCTTTCCATCGGCTCCATCACGCGCATCGCCACGGTTGCGGCGCTCTATGCGTCGCTGACGCTCGTGTGCCTCCTGTTCCTGGGGGGGCTTGCCTGGGGACCTGTGCAGCTCAGGATCTCCGAGGCCCTGTGCGTCCTCGCCATCCTCAGCTCGGACGCCGTCCCGGGCCTGGCGCTGGGATGCGTCATAGCGAACGTCGCCAACATAGCTCTTTCCGGCACGGGCATGCTGGGCATGCTCGATGTCGTCTTTGGGTCTCTCGCCACGCTGACGGGCGCCACCATCAGCTGGCGCCTGCGCGCAAGGCCGCGCCTGGCCGTGCTCGGGCCCGTCGTCGCCAACGCGGTCATAGTGCCGGCCTACCTCCCCCTGCTCCTGCAAGGGCTCGGCTTCTACACCATCCCCTTCACGGACGTCTCCCTTGACGGCATGTACCCGCTCATGTACCTGTTTGGGCTGGTTGCGACTGGCATAGGCGAGGCGGTGGTGCTCTACGCGCTCGGCCTTCCGCTCCTGGGCGCACTTGAGCGCAGCGGCCTTCCGAAGATGCTTGCGGGCGAGGGCGGCGAGGACCATGAGCCGGGGAGGGCCTAGGGAGTGAACCCCGTAGTCGTCATCCCATCCTACTGGACGGAGCGCAGCGAGACCGCTCGGACGGGTCGCGTGGGGAGCTATGACCATGCCACCCCCCTGACCAGGCCGGTGCCCGAGCTTGCGCGCTGCCTGGACTCGTTGGAGAGGGTGCGAGGCATCCTTCGCGTGGTGGTCCTCCTGGTCTCCCCCCCGGGATGCGAGGAGGCCGCGCGCGCACGGGTGGACGGCATCTGCCGCATGCACCAGGCCCTGAGCCCTCTGGTCGTCGGCTCGAGGGAGGCGTGCCTCGTCGGGGAGGTCGTGGAGAGGCTCGCCCCCAGGCTGGAGGGCGACCCGGTCTCGCTGCGCGGCTATGGTGCCATACACAACATGGGCTTGGCGGTTGCCGCCGCGCTGGGACATGATGTGGTGGTGTTCCTGGATGACGACGAGCTGGCCCTTGATGAAGACTTTCTCATAGACGGGGTGTTCGCCCTGGGCAACAAGACCCGGCAGGGCCTTCCCATCGTGGCCAAGAGCGGCTACTACCTTGACCGAGAGAACTCTCCCTACGCGAACGTGGGTCGCCCGCGCCTGAGGGACCGCTATTGGTCGAAGCGCGTGGAATTCAACGAGTGGATGCACCGAGCGCTCACTTCCACGCGCATCTCCCGCTCGAACTACGTCTGTGGGGGCTGCTTCGTGGTTGCCGCCGAGGCGTTCACGCAGGTTGGCTTCGATCCGGTCATCACACGCGGGGAGGACTTCGACTACCTTCTCAACCTGCGCATGAGGGGCTATGACGTTTGGTTTGACAACGCCTGGAGAGTGCTGCACCTGCCACCGAGGTCCCCCTCGCGCGCGGCGCGCTTCCTGCAGGACGTGTATCGTTGGGAGTACGAGCTTGCAAAGCTGGCCGTCGCCAACGCGACCATAGGCCTGAGGCAGGTCCGCCCCGAGTCCCTGATGCCCTATCCCGCCCGTTGGGTCTCCGAGGGAGTTCGCTCGCGCATCGCCCTCACCTCGCTCCTGCGCGCCATCTTTGGTCCCGAGCGCCTGGCGTACCTCAAGATATTGCTCAGGGGCCGCCACAGGGCAAGGCGCTGGGCGAGGGACATGGCGTCAAGCTACTTTGCCTTCGAGACGTACTGGCCCCAGGTGATGGGGTGCCTGTGGGAGAACAAGCTCGTCGCCGGGAGGCTGCTTGCGTCCGGCGTGCCGCGACCCGTCGCCCAAGGAGAGGAACGCGCGGATGCGTAGATGGCTCTCATCGCACTTTGCCCTGTTGGTGAGGGCGCTCCTGCTGGCGGGCACCCTGTGCCTGCTGACGCTGCTCTCGTGGGGCATCGCCGAGAGCAACCTCGTCGCGGCCATGGTCGCCGGGGCGGGCCTTGCGATCGACATCGCCATGGCAGGGTCTGTGATGCTCGCGCCGGACGACCTGCGCTCCCAGGCAACCGAGCGCACCCTGAGGGTCGCCTCCTCGACGCTGAGCCACATGTCCGGCGGGCTCACCCCCGAGAACGCAGCCGCCATCTGCCAGCTGCTCCTCCCCGAGACGAAGGCGTCTGCCATGGCGCTGACGGACACGCAGCGCTGCCTGGCCTATGTGGGCGAGGACGTGATGGGCTACCAGGGCGGCGCTCCCAACTCCGGCCCCGTTCAGGAGGTGATCTCCTCTGGCCGCATGCAGACCTTCTCGAACCTCGGCCTGGGCGAGCTCGGGGAGACGGAGGCCTCCGGCAGGGGCGAGCCGAGCCAACGGCGCCTTCCGGTTGGCATCATCGTTCCCCTCAAGCTCTCCGATCGCGTGGTGGGCACCCTCAAGCTCTGCTACCGACACGGTCGCCAGGTTGACCGCACGCAGCTCACCATCGCGCGTGGGTTCGCGGAGCTGCTCTCCACGCAGCTCTCCGCCTACGAGCTGGACCGTCAGGCAGAGCTCACCGCACGGGCCGAGGTCAAGGCCCTTCAGGCGCAGATCAACCCGCACTTCCTCTTCAATGCCCTGAACACCATGGCCTCCCTCACGCGCACGGACCCGGTGCGCGCCCGCGAGCTGCTGCGCGAGTTCTCTGTGTACTACCGGCGCACCCTGGAGAGCTCCCAGTCGCTCATCCCCCTGAGAGAGGAGCTTGCCCAGACCAGGCGCTACCTCAAGATCGAGCGGGCTCGCTTTGGGGACGACCGCATCATAGAGACCGAGGACGTCGAGCCTGGCTGCGAGGGCGTCATGGTTCCGGGGTTCATCGTGCAGCCCATAGTGGAGAACGCGGTGCGCCATGCCATGCGTGACGAGGGCCCGCTGCATGTGGACGTCCAGGTTGTGACCGATGGGGACGACATCATGCTGGCCGTGGCGGACGATGGGGTCGGCATGAGCAAGGAGGCGGCCCGCAGCCTGCTGGAGGGCTCCTCGCAGGTCTCGTCCCCCAGCGCAAAGGGCACCGGAGTTGCCCTCAAGAACGTTGCCGAGCGCATCGAGCGCTTCTACGGGCCCGGGTCTGGCGTGGAGATCATGTCCAAGGCGGGGGAGGGGACCGCGGTCACGCTTCGCCTTGTGGGAGCTGCGCCCAAAGTGGAGATGCCCCAAGAGTAAGATAAAGTGATACGTAGAAGGAGTCTCTTTGACGGGTTCGCCACCCCGCGCGAGTGGCGCCAGGACATACGAGCCGCCGCCTCAGGCGGAGGAAGTTGGGTGATCCCACATGCTGAACGCTCTGATCGTGGATGACGAGGCCCCCGCGCGCTCCGAGCTGAGGTTCCTCCTCGAGGAGACGGGTCGCATCGGCTCCATAGAGGAGGCGTCCAATGCCCGCGAGGCGGTTGAGGCGCTGGTGAGGAGCAAGGAGGGTGGTGACAGGCACAAGGGGACGGACGTCCTCTTCATGGACATCTCCATGCCCAAGACCTCGGGCATGGAGCTTGCCGAGGCCCTGCATGGCCTCAAGAACCCTCCCGCGATCGTCTTCGTCACCGCGTACAGCGAGTACGCGCTTGATGCCTTCAACGTGGACGCCGTGGACTACCTCATGAAGCCCGTCGAGACGGACCGCCTCATGCGCGCCCTCGACAAGGTGGAGGAGAGGTCAAAGCCAGTCCCCAGCACCAGCAGCCACGCCTCCGTGGAGCGCATCCCCGTGGAGAAGGGTGGCCGCAAGGTCCTGGTTCCCGTGGACCAGATCCGCTACATCGAGGCCAAGGACGACTACTCCTGCATCTACACGGACATCGACCGCTACCTCTCCACCATCTCGCTGGCAAAGCTTGAGCAGAAGCTCAGCCCGCACGGCTTCTTCCGCGTGCACCGTGGCTACATCGTGAACCTTGACCACGTGGAGGATGTGGAGGTCATCTCCAGCGGCATCCTCCAGCTTGGTCTCAAGGGCGTGGACGAGAAGAAGATCCCCGTCTCCCGCCGCCGCGTCGTCGCCCTGAAGCGGGCTCTTGGACTCTAGGAACAGCATGCGCTACGACATAGTCTCTGACACGCACGGCTTTCTTTCGCGGGAGCTGCTGAGGGAGCTTGAGGGCGCCGACGTGATAGTGCATGCCGGCGACATGTGCTCGACCTCCGACTACCAGACGCTTGCGGGCATGGCCGAGCTCAAGATGTGCCTGGGAAACAATGACTATGCAGACCAGTACGGGCCCTTCGTCAGGAAGGACTGCCGGTTCTATGCGGACCGGCTCCGTTGGCAGGTCTGCCACTACCGTGAGCGACTGGACCTCGAGGTGTGCGAGATCGCCATCTGCGGGCACACACACAGGCCCTTCACCGAGACGGACCGGCGCACGGGGACCTTGATCATGAACCCCGGCAGCCCCACCTATCCCAGGGCCCTGGGCCCCAGCATGGGCAGGATCATCGTGGAGGACGCTCGGATCGTCTCGGCAGAGATCGTGATGCTCGAGGGCTAGCTCGCAGACTGCGCCCTGGCGTGCCTGCTTGGGTGCCTGCCGTCTGGCATGAAGAGGGGTGCGACCACCTTGGTGTAAAAGCCCAGCCAGGCGAGGGAGATGCAGAAGCCCGCCATCACGTCGGTGGCATAGTGGACCCCCAGGTAGATGCGGCTGAGACCCACGGCCACCACCACCAGCATGAAGCCTGAGACGCAGAGGGCGCGCACGAAGCGATCGCGCTCGTAGTGCCAGACCATCCAGGCCAGAAGGCCGTAGAAGGCCATGGCAACCATGGAGTGGCCGGATGGGAAGCTGTAGCCCGTCTCGGTGATGAGGCGGAAGCCCTCGGGGCGTGGGCGGTGGACTATCTCCTTCAGGGCTATGTTGAGAGCGAACACCAGGGCAAGGTTGACGGCGGCGCACATTCCCGGCCTGCGGCCAGGTGCGAAGGCCTCAACCGCAAGCAGCATGACCAGGAGCACCACGGGGAGGGCGAGCTCTGATATGGACTGCATGACGGGCGTGAGCCACTCACGGCGCATGTAGACCACAACCAGCTGGTAGGCCCAGGTGTCAAGCTTGACGGCCTCTCCTTCCAGCACCTCCCCCAACAGCCACACGAACATGATGGTGGCCACCACGGCCACCATGGCGTGCAGGTTCTCCCTCATGAGGTCGAGCATGGTGCGGCGGACCTCCCGTAGGTGCTGGCTCAAACGGGTCTCCCCTCGTCGGATGGTGACCTTATGCAGAAGCCAGGGCCGGACGCAGGCACGCCCGGCCCTGGCTGCCTGCGCATAGCATATCGCACGCGCGGGCATTGCAGATGGATTTGAGGGGGGCTAGAGGTTGGCCTCAAGCTCCTTGACGAGGTCTGCCTTGGGCATGTTGCCCACCATGGTGTGGACCGCCTTGCCGCCCTTGAAGAGGATGAGGGTGGGGATGGAGACGATCTGGAACCTCTGGGCGAGCTCGCTCTCGTCGTCGACGTTGCACTTGTAGACGCTCAGCCTGTCGGCCATCTCCTCGCCCACCTGCTCGACGACGGGGCCCAGGGCGCGGCAGGGACCGCACCAAGATGCCCAGAAGTCGACGAGGACGGGCTTGTCAGAGCTGATGATGCTGTCAAAGTCAGCGGTGGTGATTGCGCTTGCCATGGCCTTCTCCTTTAACGAGCGCGCCCGGTGGCGCGCGTCTGTCGCTGCAAGGCTTATACCCAGAAGGCCACCCTTATGCAGCGGTAGAATCATGATTCGTGGAGTTTCAGTTGGAGGGAGCGGACTGATGGCGTCGTTGCGCGAGGAACGCAGGATGGCGTATGTGGAGAAGGCCCGCGCGGAGCTTTCGGGGCTTGCCGGCCGAGGCGTCAGCATGGGGGGCAACGCCTTCTCTAGCGTGCTCTTCCTCAAGGGGGAGCTCTCTGCCTCCGAGCGCGATGGGGGGAGGCTGCTGGCGGGAGAGGACGGCGATGCCCTGAGGGCCTCCCTGGCGGCCCTCGGATATGCGCCGGAGGACTGGTGCGCCCTCTCCGTCCTGGACTCGCGCTCAGGAGAGCCCCTGTCGGCCCCGCTTCTGCTCGAGGCGGTCCTTGCCCTGGACCCCGCCACCCTCGTCGCCTGCGACGAGCCTGCCGCCGCCTGCCTGCGCGAGGCGCTGGCCCAGGAGCTCGTGGCCCTGGAAGACTTTCGCCAGGCCATGCTCGAGCCTGGGCTTGTGGTCCAGCTTCTGGGCATGCGCGTGATGAACCTGGGCGGCTTTGCCGCCTCCCTTGCGGATGCACGCCAGAAGCAGCTCATGTGGGCGCGTCTCAAGCAGCTTCCGCCCCTGGGGGAGCCGTTCTAGGGGAGGTCCTATCGGCGAGTAGCGCTAAAATGTAGGCGAATGGCTTTCTGCTACCCAATAATAAGGAGCATGGCATGGCAAGCATCCCCTCTCCCGTTGACGCCACCAAGACCACCGCATGGCGGGCGCTGCAGGAGCACCACGAGAAGCTCCAGTCCGTGGGGTTCAGCCTCAAGCGTTCGTTCGCCAACGATCCCCAGCGCGTCAGGAAGCTCTCGTTCGACCTCTCCGACCTTCACTTTGACCTATCGAAGAACCTGGTGACCGACGAGACGCTCGGGCTTCTGGTGGACCTCGCAAGGGAGGTGGGCCTCGAGGAGAGGCGCGACGCCATGTTTGCGGGCGAGCACATCAACACGACCGAGGACCGGGCCGTGCTCCACACCGCCCTGCGTCGCCCTGCGGCCGAGGCCGGCACGCTCATGGTAGACGGGCAGGACGTGGTGACGGACGTGCACGAGGTGCTGGGCCGCATGTACGCCTTCGCCGAGCGCGTGCGCTCGGGGGAGTGGAAGGGTGCCTCCGGCAAGTCCATCAAGACGGTGCTCTCCATTGGCATCGGTGGCTCTGACCTGGGGCCAGTCATGGTGTACGAGGCCCTCAGGCCCTATGCGGACGCCGGCATCTCCGTGCGCTACGTCTCCAACATCGACCCCAGCGACCTTGCCGAGAAGACCCGCGACCTCGACCCCGAGACGACGCTGGTGGTGGTCGTCTCCAAGACCTTCACCACCCTTGAGACCATGACCAACGCGCGCAGCGCAAAGAGCTGGCTTTTGGGCGGCCTGCGCAGGCAGGGCGCCATCGATGGCGGAGATGAGTCCGTTGCCGAGGCGATCCGCCGCCACTTCGTCGCCGTCTCCACCAACCTGGACCTGGTTGCAGGGTTTGGCATCGACCCTCAGAACGCCTTTGGGTTCTGGAGCTGGGTGGGGGGACGTTATTCTGTGGACGCCGCGGTGGGCCTCTCCCTGGTCATCGCGCTTGGCCCCAGGCGCTTCCAGGAGTTCCTTGCGGGCTTCAACGACCTGGACCGCTACTTCTGCGACACGCCTCTTGAGCGGAACGTGGTCGCCCTCCTGGGCCTGCTCAACGTGTGGTACGTGAACTTCTATGGCGCCGGGACCCATGCCGTGCTTCCCTACGACCAGTACCTGCACCGCTTCCCCGCCTACCTGCAACAGCTCACCATGGAGTCCAACGGCAAGAGCACGCGCTGGGACGGCACGCCCGTCACCTCCCAGACGGGAGAGGTGTTCTGGGGCGAGGCGGGCACCAACGGGCAGCACGCCTTCTATCAGCTCATCCATCAGGGGACCCGTCTGATCCCGGCGGACTTCATCGCCTTTGCCAACACGCCAAACCCCACGCGCGACGGCGAGCAGGACGTTCACGAGCTCTTCCTCGGCAACTTTCTGGCACAGACCAAGGCCCTGGCCTTCGGCAAGACCGCCGAGGAGGTTCGTGCCGAGGGCACACCGGAGTGGATGGTTCCCGCACGCTGCTTCGAGGGGAACCGACCCACCACCTCGATCTTCGGAGACGAGCTGAACGCCCACGCGCTGGGCGAGCTCATCGCTCTCTACGAGCACATCACCTTCGTCGAGGGCACGGTCTGGGGCCTGGACTCCTATGACCAGTGGGGTGTTGAGCTGGGCAAGCAGCTGGCCAAGCAGATCACTCCCGCCTTCCACGACGACTCCGCCCTTGCGGGGCAGGACGAATCCACCAAGTCCCTCATCGCCTACTATCGCGCACATCGCCGCTAGCCGCCCGCGCCTGTGAGGGTGCCGCGAGGGAGGGGGTAAACGCCCTCTCCCTCGCTTGTCTGCAATTGCGCTCCGCTCGCCGCCTTATCCAATAAGAGCAGCATATATTTCCATCTCGTTGCGATAGGCTGAACTCGTTTTTCAGCTCTGTTGGCGGCTTGGGTTTTATCGGGCCACATCCGCGAGAAGGGTATGTGCATGAAGAAGCAGTTTGGACTCACCAGGGTTGGCAGGGCCGTCCTCACAGCCGGGCTGTCGCTCTCGCTGGCCTTCGCCCCTGGGGTGGCGCTGGCGTGCACCCAGGTCTACGTCGGCTCCGAGCTCACCACCAACGGAGACACCTTCTGGGGTCGCGCGGAGGACTGCGCGAACCGCTATCCCAAGGCCTTTGGCATCGAGCCTGCGTTCGAGGGTGGCAAGCTGATCCAGAGCTATGAGAACGGCACCGATCCTTCCGCAAGCTTCTCCTACAGGATCAGCGGTCCCACCTTCCGCTACACCTACGTGCGCGACACGCCCGACAACTGGACCGAGGACGGTGACGCCAGCGCTAAGGCATACTCCGAGGCGGGCACGAACGAGAAGGGCGTGAGCTGCTCGGCAACCCTCACCACCAGCATGAACGAGAAGATGGCCGAGGCCGACCTCCTGGTTGACACGGGCATCGGCGAGTACAGCATCAACGACTTCGTTCTCTCCCAGGCAACTACCGCACGCGAGGGAGTGGAGCTCCTCGGCAAGGTGATCGACGAGGAGGGCTCGCAGGACTGCAACCAGATCCTCATCGGCGACGCCAACGAGACCTGGGTCTTCAGCCAGCTCTCCGGAACGCAGTGGATCGCCGTCAAGATGTCGGCGGGACAGGCGTCCGTGAACCCCAACATGGACGACCTCAAGTTCTCGGTTGACCTTGGGGACAGCTCCGTCTGCCTGCACTCCGAGAAGATCGTGGAGGTCGCCAAGAAGGCGGGCAGCTATGTGGAGGACGCGGGCCAGATGGACGTTGCCGCATCCTACGGCAGCAGCTCCGAGGACCAGGGCGTAGGGCAGAACACCCGCTACGTGCAGGGTCACCTCTTCTTCGGGGAGAGCCTGGTGGAGGGCACGGACTACCAGGTGGACGGGCAGGGTGCGGTGGTGAGCATCGCCAACCCCAGCCTCTACGTGAAGCCGTCCCAGAAGGTGGACACCTTCATGGCCCTGCGCTCGCTTGGCGCGCGCGGCGAGGGCAGCTCGGTTGACGCCAACAAGAACGCCGGCCTCTACTCCATCGGCAACAACCGCACCACCGAGAGCCACCTCTTCCAGGTGCGCAGCGGCCTGGACGCGGACATCGCCACCATCCAGTGGGAGGGACTCTCTCGTAGCGAGTTCACGCTCTATGTACCCAGCTACTCCGCACTTCTCACCGAGGTGGACGAGAGGGTCTACCCCAAGGAGGACCAGTTCGACACATCCCACGCGGGCGACATCATGGAATACAGCAAGAACGAGGCCGGCGAGAAGGTCTATGACCCCGCAAAGACCAAGGCGAACGAGGAGATTGCTCTCCAGGACCCCGGCGTGAGCTATCTCGACTACGCGCTCATGGACCTCAACACACTTGCCTACAACCATCGCGAGAGCGTGGCCGATGGGGTGCATGCCTACCTCGACGCCCTCCAGAAGGAGGTCATCGCCCAGCATGAGCAGGTGGATGCCAAGATGCAGGCGACTGCTGCGGGCACCGCGCGCAACGCACTTGCCAACGAGGCCCACAGGGTTGTCTCCTCGCAGGCCTATGACAAGGTGAGCACCCTGCTGGGCGAGGTGCGCGACTACGTCTCTGCCGGAGATGCCACCACCGCCTTTGCGGCAAGCGACCTCTCCGCAGACGGCACCCTGGTCACTCCCCTCGAGTACGCGAGCACGCTCGAGGCGTTTGACGCCGAGAAGGCCGCGGGGGACGTCAAGGAGCCCGTGGGCGTAGACCAGCGGGCAGTCGAGGTTGTGGGGGAGAAGGAGGAGGCAGCTGGCCTCAGCATGGGCAACATCCTGCTCTTCGTGTTCTACGCCCTGTTCGCCGGCCTCATCTTCGTGTGCTCCAAGCTTCCCGGCAAGAGCGAGGAATAGCCTGGGACTCGTCTAGCAACGGCTGACCAAAGGCGCCGGACCGTCCCCGTGCGGCGGTCCGGCGCCCGCTGCTCTCGCGATGGCTTTTTGGTGTGTGGCCAGCAACTTTGGTAGAGTATGTCCCGCAAGCGTGTTGGATGGGCTCGGGCGACGCAACACCTCGAACCTGGTCAGGGCCGGAAGGCAGCAGCCATAAGGGGCCTCTGGCGGGCGCCCGTTCCCATCGAGCACGCTGGCTTGCGCCTCCCAGACCGCTTCGCGCGCCCGGGAGGCGCTTTTGTGAGGGAGGGCGCCTCGTGCGCCGGCTATGCATGGGGAGAGCCATGGGCTTCGTAAACTTCATCATCGGGCTGCTGCACGACCCGCGCGCGGCCATCGCCTCCTGGATCGCCATGGGGCCCCTCGCGGCGTACGGATTCGTGTTCCTCATCGTGTTCGTCGAGACGGGAGTGGTGTTCTTCCCGTTCCTTCCCGGTGACTCCCTGCTCTTCGCCTCGGGCTTCTTCGCCAACGATGGCGGCTTCAACGTCATGGCGCTGCTGGGGGTTGTGTGGGTGGCGGCCATCCTGGGAGACCAGTGCAACTTCATGATCGGTCACTTCTTCGGCGGCAAGATCATCGAGTCTGGCAAGGTCAAGGCCATGACGCCGGAGCGCGTGGAGAAGACCCAGGCCTTTCTGGACAAGTGGGGGCACCTGGCCATCTTCCTGGGGCGCTTCTTCCCCTTCATCCGTACCTTCGTGCCGTTTCTGGCGGGGATGGGCGGCATGCACTGGCGCAGCTTCGTGCTGTACAACATCCTGGGTGGCATAACCTGGTCTACGCTGTTCACGCTGCTCGGCTACTTCTTCGGCGGCATACCCTTCGTGCAGGAGCACTTCGAGCTTCTTATCGTGGGCATCATCGTCGTCTCTCTGGTTCCCACCATCGTGGGGCTGTTCAAGAGCCGCATGGGCGGGAGAGGCGGCGGCAACTAGCCCTCTGCTGCGGGCAGCAGCAGGTTGACCTGCAGCGCGCCGTCCACAAGGCGTAGGTCCATGGTCCCTCCCAGGAGCTCAACCACTCCGCGTGCGCCCGAGAGGCGCTCGCTCCTCTCGGCGAGGTCAGCCTCGCTCGGAGAGCTGAGGAAGTGCTCCAGGTGCACCACGGCCATCCCGGCCCTTTGGCGCACGTCGAGGACTATTGCCTTGCGCTCCTTGCCCTGTATGCGCAGGGACTCCTCTATCGCCTCGTCCATCAGGTCACCAAAGAGCTGGAAGAGCTGGGCGTCCCTCACGTGCGAGAGCGTCGTGCCGTCGGCCATGCAGGAGAAGGCGATGCCATTGCGCTCGCAGAGCAGGCCCTTCTCGCTGAGGATGATGTCGAGAGCGTCGTTTGCGGTGCGCATGTGCGTGTCGTAGACGCTCAGCTCATGGGATATCTCCTGGAGCAGCGTGCGGTCCACGATGACGTCCGGTTTCGAGAGCAGGCGGAAGATGTGGTGACGCATGTCGTGCAGCTTGGAGTTGATGGCGTCCGCATTTGCCTTGGACATGCGCCACTGCCGCTCGTGGCTGCTCATGAGCCTGGACGAGAGTGCCATCTCCATCTGCAGCTGCCGGTTGTAGAGCAGCTCGTACTCCATGTTGAGTACCAGCACGCAGGTGACGGCATGTATGAGCCTGAGCATGACCAGCAGGTGGAGGCGTAGGTCGGTGGCCTGTAGGGTCTTGTTGATGACGTCAAAGCCGATGACCATGAAGACCACCACCAGCATCATGGCGAGCATGGCCCTGTCCTCTATGCGCGCAAGGCCGCGCTCGGCGAGATGGCGCACCAGCAGCAGCTGGCAGGACGCATAGACGATGATGGTCGCCGCCAGCGACACCACGGCCACGACAGGCAGCGTTGGTCGCACGCCCGCGAGGCGCTCGAGCAGCAGAAGGGCCAGGCCGCTGGTGCCGCTGGCGAGGTTCTGCACGGTATATCCCGCGGAGCAGCAGAAGAGCGCCGTCCAGAGCGAGGTCTGGAACAGCCACATCACAAGAGACACGCAGGCAAACAGGATGGCGCTGAACAGCAGGTACTGCGTTATCAGCTCATAGCGCCCCGTGAGCTCTGGGTACAGCACGTTTCCCAACCAGCTTCCGAGGATGGCCAACGCGAGGATGGCGATAAGCGCCGAGGCAACGCGTGCGGCAACGTCCTCTCGTGGTGGCAGCTTGCGCGCGAAGAGCCCGATGGCAAGAGCGATCTGCACAAGGGTGAGGGTCGCCTGGCAGAAGAGCTCCAACATCAGGCGCCACCACCTAGGTAGCTGGCGATGCTGGAGAGCGCTGCGGCCTTGCGACCGTGGCTGATGCGCAGCACGCTCCCGTCGTCCATGAGCAAATCGCTTCCGGACAGGCGGTGGATGTGTGACATGTTCGCCAGGCAGGAAGGGGAGATGCGCAACACGGGTGCCTCGTTGGCACTCAGCTGTCTCTCCAGGTCTGCCAGAGGCATGTGGGCAGAGAGCGTCTCGCCGCTGGAAAGCCGGAAGACGAGGTCGCGCCCCTGCGCGCTTGCGCTCACGAGCTCCGAGATGGCAAGCATGCGCGGGCCGTCCTGGGTCGGGATGCTCAGGGTGTGCTGCTCGTTCCGGGAGAGCGCTCTGACCGCGCGGTTCATGCAGAGGGAGAAGTCGCCGTAGGAGGATGACTTCACCACAAAGCCCAGGGCATCTACCTGGTATCCCCGCATGGCGTACTGCGCGAGGTTGGTGACGAAGACGAGGGGGGTCTTCCAGCCGCGGGCGCGCATGAGGCGGGCGGCCTCCATGCCGTTCGTGCCGGGAAGGTTGATGTCCATGAAGACCAGGTCCGCGCGCGGCCCTCCCTCAAGCAGCTCCGCCGCGGAGCTAAGGCGCTCCACCTTGAATTCAAGTCCATGGTCGTGGGCATAGTGGCGGAGGTGCTCTCCTAGGGCCCGCGCCTCGTCCGCGGAGTCCTCCACTATCAGAATGTGATGCATCCGCAGCCCCTTGCGCTCGCTCTCCGTGCACCAACCTTAGCAAATGAGCCGCCATGAGCAACGTTTCCTGATAGCCTGGTTCAATACGAATACCTATCGTTATGTATGCGATGCCTTGCATACCACACGCAAGCTCTGATCAAAGGCCTCCCATACCGTAGTTTCAGTACCGTTTTTCGGTGCGACTGATGGCCAAATGCGGTACTGAAACTACGGTATGGGCGCAAAGGGTGTTGGCATCGCAGAATGTTATGCAGTCTCGCATGCCGCGCGCCGAACGGCTGTGCTGCCATTCGTGTCGGGAGAACGGCAACTTGCGTCATATTGCCCGCGAGCGGCAGGTGTTGCCCCTAAGCTCTGTGACAACGTAACGTGCCGCCTCGTGCCGCTCGTCCGAGAGGAAGCAAGATGTCCCAGCAGAGCCTTTCCGAGAAGATAGAGAGCATCGTCTCGCAGATGACGCTCGAGCAGAAGTGCGCGCTGCTCTCTGGGGGCACCGCGTTCAAGACGCGCGCGATGCCCAGGCACGGCATTCCCGCCCTGCAGTTCTCGGACGGCCCCCATGGCCTGCGCTTGCAGGGAGAGGGTGCCAACCACCTGGGCATTGGTGGGAGTCTCCCGGCCACCTGCTTCCCCACGGCAGCAACCGTTGCCAACAGCTGGGATCCCGGCATGGGAGAGGCCCTTGGCTTTGCCCTGGGCGAGGAGTGCCTGGCAGAGAAGGTGGACGTGGTCCTGGGGCCAGGCCTTTGCATCAAGCGCAGCCCTCTCTGCGGCCGTGACTTCGAGTACTTCTCCGAGGACCCGTACCTTGCCGGGAAGATGGCCGCCGGATATGTGCGCGGCATCCAGTCCACTGGTGTCGCCGCTTGCCCCAAGCACTTTGCAGTGAATAGCCAGGAGACGAGGCGCCAGGCATCGGACTCCGTGCTCGACGAGCGCACCCTGCGAGAGATCTACCTCACCGCCTTCGAGATCGTGGTCCGCGAGAGCGATCCCAAGTGCATCATGAGCTCCTACAACCGCGTGAACGGCACCTATGCCAACGAGAGCCCCCAGCTCCTGACGGACATCCTGCGCAGGGACTGGGGATTCGACGGAGCCGTGGTCACCGATTGGGGCGGCTCCAACGATCACGTGGACGGCGTGCGCGCCGGCTCCAACTTCGAGATGCCCGACCCTGGCCTCTCGCCCGTGCGCGAGCTGATGACGGCCGTGCAGTCCGGGCGTCTCGCCGAGGGTGACGTAGACACGCGCGTCCGTGAGGCGCTGCAGGTCATCCTGCCGACCACCGCAGCAACCCAGGCTGCCGGCAGCAGCTTCGACGTCGAGGCCCACCACGCGGTGGCGCGCGAGGTCGCAGCCAACTCCATCGTCCTGCTGAAGAACGAGGCGACGGACCAGGTTGGCCCCATTCTTCCCCTGTCTGTGGGAGCCAAGGTCGCGCTGATCGGGGACTTCGCAAACGAGCCGCGCTACCAGGGCGCGGGCTCCTCCATGGTGAACCCCACCAAGCTCGAGAGCCTGCTCGACTGCGTCATGGCCGCTGGACTGGACTGCGTGGGCTTTGAGCCGGGCTTCGAGCGCCACGGGGCGCCCAGCCCCTCCAAGGCGGCAGCGGCCGTTGACCTCGCGAGACGCGCGGACGTCGTTCTCCTGTGCATGGGGCTGGACGAACAGGCGGAGTCCGAGGGCATGGATCGTCCCGGCATGTCCGTCAACCAGAACCAGATAGAGCTCCTTCATCAGCTGGGGGCGGTGAACCCAAACATCGTGGTGCTGCTCGTGGGTGGCGCTCCCATGGAGTGCGGATGGGCCTCTGAGGCGCGGGCGCTGGTCTATCTCTGCCTGGGCGGCCAGGCCGGTGCCAGCGCGGCCTTGGACGTGGTGATGGGCAAGGTGAATCCCTCGGGCAAGCTCTCGGAGAGCTGGGCGAGGAGCCTTGCCGACACGCCAACCGCCGAGACCTTCCCCGCACAGGGTCACATGGCCGTATATCGCGAGGGGCCCTACGTGGGCTATCGCTACTACCAGACCGCGGGGGTGAGCGTGGCCTTCCCCTTCGGGTATGGGCTCTCGTACACCAGCTTCGAGTACTCCGGGCTCAAGGCCGGCGCGGACGTCGTGACCCTGAGCGTCACCAACACGGGCCAGCGCGCCGGGGCGGAGGTCGTACAGCTCTACGTGTCGAAGCCCGAGAGGGAGGTCTTCCGCCCCGAGCAGGAGCTCAAGGGGTTTGCCAAGGTCTTTCTTGAGCCGGGCGAGACCAAGGACGTCACCATTGCCCTGGACGACAAGGCCTTCCGCTACTTCAACGTGAGGACCGGCTCCTGGGAGGTTGAGGGAGGCGCCTACGAGCTGCGCGTGGGGGCATCCTGCGAGGACATCCGCCTGAGGGGGCGGGTCGAGCTTGCGGGCACGGACGCCGAGAACCCCTATGAGGGTCTTGAGCTGCGATCCTATGAGTCGGGCAGGATCAAGGAGGTCACCGACGCGGAGTTCGAGGCGCTCCTTGGCCGGCCCGTCCCGCAGGAGAGGGCCACCATAGACCGGAACATGTGCATCT
This sequence comes from Olsenella urininfantis, assembly GCF_900155635.1. Lineage (GTDB taxonomy): Bacteria > Actinomycetota > Coriobacteriia > Coriobacteriales > Atopobiaceae > Olsenella_G > Olsenella_G urininfantis. Next base: position 1,550,170 of record NZ_LT732540.1, on the reverse strand, counting down.
GCGACCTCATACATGGACGCAGCCCGCTCTTCTGGCTGCTCTGGGCCGTCCTCAACGGCATGCGCAAGTCCGGGGAGCGCAGGGGCACGCCCAACCTCAACGTGCTGTTCATCTGGAACATGCCCCTGAGGGCTCTTGCCAAGAACGCGGGCGGGGTCTTCTCGATGGAGGCAGTGGACGGCCTGGTCATGGAGGCCAAGGGATTCTTGGTCGTTGGCCTGCTGCGCATGCTGGTGGGAATCGTGGCAAACCTGGGTCGCAACGCGGTCCAGGCCTCCAAGCTGGAAAAGGAAGTCGCCTAGCGCCTTGGCGTAGGCGAACAGGAAGGGACCACACATGAGCTTCAAGGACTGGACGAAGAAGAACGAGGGACTCTGGCAGTTCATCCTGTTCAACCTGCTGTCCAACATCTCCACCATCACGCGCTTCGCCTGCACCTGGGTGGGAACGGCGGCGCTGGCCGGTCTCACCACCGACTTCCACTTCCTGATCTTCAACTACCCGTCCTCGGGAGGCGGTCTCGGAGCGTTCGTCACCTTCCTAGTTGCCGAGGTGGCGGCCCAGGTCGTGAACTTCTTCGTCCAGATGAAGCTGGTCTTCAAGTCTGATGCCGCCTTGGCCCAGTCCGGCCCAAAGTATGCCTTGCTTGCGGTTCTGATCGTGGTGGTGAACCTGGTGCTTCCTGGCTACGTGCAGGACTTCTGCATCAATACGCTGGGCATGGCGAGTGGCCTTGCCGCAACGGTGGCGTCCGTGGTCAACACGCTGCTTGCCGTTGTGGTGAGCTTCCCGTTGCTCAAGTTCTGGATTGCCCCGTCGGAGGGCAAGGCCGAGTAGGGGGCCAGGCAACAAGGGACGTTTCGCCTGGCCCGCCCGGCCTAGGGCCGCCCTTCTGGCACGGACAGCAGCACGTTCAGGTGAGAGACGTCCTCTTTGGTCGAGGTAGAGAGCGTGCCGCCGTAGCTCTCGACGATCACGCGCATCGCACCCAGCCCCAGGCCATCGGTCTCTGGGGTGGCTGAGTGGGGGGTCGCAGTAGTTCTCCATGTGGATGGACACGACGTCGGCGTGACGGCGCACCACCAACGAGATGCTGAGGCGTGTGTCGTCGTGCAGGCCGACAACGGCGTTGATTGCGTTGTCCAGCGCATTCCCAAACAGCGTGTACAAGTCGGCCGGGCGGACGAAACCCAGCGACTGGCCGTCGGCAATGCACGAGAGCACGATGCCACGGCTGGCGCACAGCAGGCGCTTCTCGGTGAGGATGGTGTCGAGGGCAGTGTTTCCCGTCTCAACGGCGGAATCGTATACGTCCAGCTCTCGAGAGGCGCTGGACAGAAGCTTGCCGTCCAGGTTCCCCACGGCATCCCACCCCTCTGACCGCAGGGTGTTCACCAGGCGTCTCATATCGTGCGCGCGCCGGTTGATGATGCTCAGGCTCACCTGATAGCGTCCGGGTATGCTCAGGACGCCAAGGTCCTTCACCACCAGGTCCAAGATGATGCTGAGCATGATGGGAACAACTTCGAGGCGCACCTCATCCCATTCCTGGACGGAGGCCTGCGCCTGGACTCCAAGACCGGACAGATGGCTGCCGCGATGCCCAACCACGGCATCGCGTGCACGGACGACGAGTCTCTCGGTGAGAACGTGGGTGGCGCCTACAACAAGCGCAACATCGGCATCCTGCGCAACGCCGGCTGGGACGGCATGATCACCACGGACTGGCAGATTCTTCGCGCCACCGACTTCGGCGACCGCGCCCATGGCGTGAAGCAGTACAGCGAGCCCGAGCGCCTCAAGAAGCTGCTCGAGGCCACGGTGGGCCAGGTGGGCGGCGACTGGGCGCCACAGATTGGCACGGACGACTACGCCCTGTACGAGAAGGAGCACGGAAGCGACGAGTCCCTCGCGCGCCTGCGCGACTCCGCATGCCGCGTCGCAGGTCTGAGAGGTGCCTGCGACGCGGCTTTGTCTGCGCGCCCTAGCTCTTTTCCTCCGGCATGGGCAGGAGGGCGTTTAGGTAGAAGATGCCATCAGAGGCCCCCATGTGCAAGATCCCGTCGTAGCGCTCCACGATGGAGCGCATGGCGCGCGTGCCAAAGCCGAAGTCGGCGTCTCCCGCCTCGTCGGCAAGTGGCATGCCATCGCGGAAGCTGGGCAGGACCTCGCTGTAGTTCTCTATGCTCAGCGCAACCATCTGTCCTCTTTGCCGCACGGTGAGCGTGATGCTGCGGCGCTCCCGGTCCTCCATGCGACTCACCGCCCTGATGGCGTTGTCCAGGGCGTTTCCGAAGAGGGAGTAGATGTCCGAGGCCGCCATGAAGCTCAGCGCCTGGCCATCGGCAATGCACGAGAGCACGATGTTGTCCTGCGAGCAGGCCAGGCTCTTCTCTGTGAGGATGGTGTCCAGGGCCTCGTTTCCCGTCTCCACCACGGAGTCATACACCTTGACCTCACGTGCTATGTCAACCAGCGCCTGCCCGTCCACGACCTCCTTCCTGTCGGCGAGATGGCGGATCTGGTGGCGGATGTCGTGGCACTTCAGGTTGATGGCCTCGATGTTCTCGCGCGAGAGGCGGTATTGACGCTCGCGCTCCGCCAGGAGGTGCTCCGTCTCGGCCTTCGCGTCGCTCATGCGCTTTGCGTAGAGGATCTGGTACTCGGCGAAGAGCACGAAGCAGCAGATGCTTGCATGGGCAAGCCTGAGCAGGATGAGGTAACGGAAGGGAATGCCGCTCAGGGTGAGCGCCTTGATGACCACGTCCAGGCCGATGATGACGAAGATGACCACCACGAACATGAGGAGCATCATCTTGTTCTCCACGGCGGAGAGCCCGTTCCTGCCAATACGACGGACGAACGCCAGGTAGCCTACCGCGTACACCACGAGGGGCGTGCCAAAGCTCACCAGGGTGGCAAGGGGCTCGCCCAGGGGCGCAAGGGCACGCCCCGTGATCAGCATCTGGAGCAGGAGGGAGACACCGCTGGAGATGTTCTGCAGGGTGTAGCCCGCCGTGGCGCAGGAGAGGGCGGCCCACGGGCCGACCTCGTAGCAGAACATGATCACCAGGGCGAACACGGCCAGAAGGGTGCTGAACGCCGAGAAGGTCTGGCCTGCGTTGAGCCCGCGCACGATTCCCGCCGCCAGGGGCAGCACGGCGGCAGCGCCCAGCGCGGCAGTCGAGAGGAGCAGCCTGGGCGTGGTGCCCGGCCGACGTGGGAGCCTCCGAGAAAGCAGGTAGATGGGCACCATGAGCTGGATGACGATCTCGAGCGACCACCAGTGGTCGAAGAACGCCCTCATCGCCTGCCGCCCAGGTAGTCGGTGACCGCCTCGGTGACCTCGCGCTTCCTGGTGCGCGAGATGTGCAGCTGCTCCCCGCTGGACATCTGCAGGGAGTCGTTCCTGATGAGCACGACCTTGTCCATGTTGGCGATGCAGCTCTTCGAGACGCTCACAATGGGGGCATTGGCAAGTTCCTCCCTGAGCTGGCCCAGGGATCCGCGCGTCTCCAGCATCTCGCCACCGTCAAGGTGATACCTCAGGCGGTGCCCGTTGACCTCGGCGTAGACGATCGAGCTGAACTTGACCACGCGCGTGCCGTCCTCGGTGGAGACCATCACGGAGCGTCCGAGGTTGTTGCCTATGGCCCTGAGGGCGCGGTCCAGGTTCATGGAGAGGCTGCCGTAGGTGGCGGGCTTCACGATGAAGCCCAGGGCGTCGACCTCGTAGCCCTTCACGGCGAAGCGCGCCAGGTTGGTGACGAAGATGATGGGCGTCTGCTCGTCGTAGGTGCGCAGGAGACGGGCCGCCTCCATGCCGTCGATGCCGGGGAGGTCTATGTCGAGCAAGAAGAGGTCATAGTGGCTCTTGTCGGAGAGCAGGTCCATGGCGGACTTGATCCAGGTGACCTGGAACTCCTCGTGGCGGGCGGTTCCATAGCGGCGTATGAGCTCGCTCAGGCGCTCGGCCTCCCTGGGCTCGTCGTCTACGATGAGCACGTGGTGCATGGCGTTCCTCTCTGGGTGTTGCTGCGTTTCACGCACCGTCCTGGTGCAACGAGACTACCACTCGCCGCCATATTCGACCGCTCGCCCACACCGCGTGCTCCCCGAACGTTCCCCACGGGGCGAAAAAACACGCCTTCGGGACAAATTCCGCAGCTCTTTCGTCTCGCGCTTTACTTTTTTGGTGCAGAAGAGGCGCCTCTCGTCTTGGGGTGCCGGGTAAGGGGAGCGGGCCTCTCGTTGGCCCGAGAAGGAAAAGAGGTTTGTCATGAAGAAACGGATCGTCATGGCCGCATCGCTGGCACTGGTCCTGGGCATGCCGCTCGTCGGCTGCGGTGGGCAGCAGCAGGCTGTCCAGCCTGCCCAGCAGCAGAGCGCCAAGTCAGACTCCAAGGCCTTCGACGCCGAGAAGTTCTATGTGGGCCAGTGGAGGGGTTCCGTTGAGATCACCGGCCAGACCGTCTACGGCACCGCCGGCGGCAACGAGCAGATGCTCGACGTCAACCTGGAGGAGGGCGGTAAGTGCAACGTCAAGCCTCTCGAGGCCCACGCTGACCTCCTCACCGACGAGGGCACCTGGGAGGGCGCCGAGGACGAGCTGACCCTGCACCTCTCCAAGGGCGACATCAAGCTCAAGGTGTCCGGTTCCGCTGCTCTTGAGGGCAAGGCGTCCGACTTCGGCATCGCCGACTTCGACACCATCAAGTTCGACTTCTACGGCTAGGACCGCGCGTCCAAGGACGCCATTCGCACCGACACCTCACTAAAACCTCTCACGAACGGAGCCACCATGAGCAACCTCTCTCGCAGGAGCTTTATCGCAGGTTCTGCCATTACCGCCGGGCTTCTTGGCCTTGCGGGCTGCAGCAGCGACCCCAAGAAGCGCAAGGGCAAGGGCTTCACCGAGACCGCGACCGACTTTGGCTACACCATTGTTGACAACGGCACCGACGGTGCGAAGCTCTCCTACTCTCCCGAGTCTGGCCTGAAGATCATCGAGGTCGACGGCTTTGGCTTCAAGGACTTCGAGGGCACCGGCGAGCTCGTCCCCTACGAGGACTGGCGTCTCCCCGCCGAGGAGCGCGCAGAGGACCTCGCCAAGAGGGTCTCCATCGAGCAGATCGCCGGCCTCATGTGCTTCTCCATGCACCAGCACAAGATCGAGGACGAGGGCGTCGTCAACGACGAGCAGAAGGCCTTCCTGGACGGCCACGTCCGTGCCGTGCTGAACGCTGCCTCCGGCTACCCCGCGTTCAAGCAGGCCCAGTGGGCAAACCACATGCAGGCTTACGTCGAGGGCTCTTCCAACAAGATTCCCATCAACTTCTCCTCCGATCCTCGCAGCGGCAAGAACTGCGCCAACTGGCCCGGCAACCTCGCCCTGGCCGCCACCTTTGACCCTAAGGTCGCCAAGGAGGCCGGCGCCGGCATTGCCTCCGACATGCGCAAGATGGGCGTGACCATGTTCCTCGGCCCCCAGACCGACATCGCCTCCGACCCCCGCTGGGCGCGCTTCAACGGCACCTTCGGCGAGGACCCCGCTCTCTCCCGCGACATGTGCCGCTCCCTCATTGACGGCCTGCAGTCCACGGTCAACGAGAAGGGCGAGGACATGGGCTGGGGCACCGGCTCGCTGGTTGCCATGGTCAAGCACTGGCCCGCAGAGGGCGCCGGCGAGGGTGGTCGCGAGGGTCACACCGACGGCGGCAAGTTCGCCGTCTATCCCAACAACAACTTCGAGCCCCTCATGATTCCGTTTGTGGACGGTGCCTTCAAGCTTGAGGGCAAGACCGGCCAGGCCGGCTCCATCATGACCTCCTACACCATCGCCTACGACGAGAACAAGCAGTATGGCGAGCTGGTGGGCTCCGGATTCTCCAAGTACAAGGTCCAGGACCTGCTCCGCGACCGCTTTGGCTTCAAGGGCTCTGCCTGCACCGACTGGGCTGTCCTCATGGACGTTGACTCCAAGGGACCCTGGACCTGCTGGGGCCTCGAGGACGGCAGCAAGTGGGATTCCGCCAAGCGCGCCTCCAAGGCCGTTGAGGTTGGCGTCGACCAGATGGGCGGATGGAACGATCCCTCTCAGCTGATGGTTGCCTACGAGGACATGAAGGCCAACCTCGGCGAGGAGAAGGCAGAGGAGAACTTCCGCGCCTCCGCCAAGCGCCTGCTGCTGGGCTACTTCAACACGGGCCTCTTCGAGAATCCCTACGTGGACGTGGACGTTGCCCGCAAGGAGGTTGACGGCGCCCCCGAGGATGTGACCAAGGCCGCGCTTGACGCACAGGTCAAGGGCATCGTCATGATCAAGAACCACGATGGCGTCATCAAGAAGGGCGCCGACGGCGCAAAGCCCAAGGTCTACGTCCCCATGCGCTACACCGCCGCAGCCAAGACCGTCTCGCGCATGGGCGCCGTCAAGTGGACCGAGGCTTCCTCCAAGTGCGAGCTCCCGCTCACCAAGGGCACCCTCGAGAAGTACTTCGACTTCAAGACTGACACCCTGTCCGAGAGCCTGACCGGCCCCGCCGATGCCAAGACGGGTAACCCCACACCCACGACGGACGACCTCACCCGTCTCACCGCCGCAGACATCGCCGACGTCGATGCCGTGCTTGTCTGCGCCGTGGCACCCAACAACGCCTCCTCCCGTCGCGGTCAGGACGAGAACGGCGAGTTCATCCCCCTGTCCGTCCAGTACCGTCCCTACACCGCAGACAACGAGTTCGTGCGTCAGACCTCCATCGCCGGCGACACCCTGCCTGACGGCAGCAAGGAGAACCGCAGCTACTACGGCAAGACGTCCATGATCACCAACGAGGCGCAGCTTGACCAGATCCTCGAGGCGGCAGAGCTCGCACATGAGGCCGGCAAGCCCTGCATCGTCATCTTGGACATCACCCAGCCCATGTGCGTGCACGAGTTTGAGGACAAGGTCGACGCGATCCTCATCAGCATGTCCGGCTCCACCGAGGCTGCCTGCCGCATCGTCGCCGGCCAGGACGAGCCCAGCGGCCTTCTCCCCATGCAGATGCCCAAGGACATGCTTGCCGTGGAGAAGCAGCAGGAGGACCTCTACCGCGACATGGACTGCTATTCCGACGCAGATGGCAACGAGTACGACTTCGGCTTCGGCCTGAACTGGAGCGGAGCCATCTCCGACGAGCGCACCAAGAAGTACTGCGTGCCCGCGCTGACCAAGCTCGAGGCATAACGAGCTTGAAACGCGCCCTCGCGCAAAGTTAGGCCAGCGTTACGCGAGCGCGCCATCCAAGAAAGCGGGTGGCGCGCCCATCTGTCTGGCATTTGGCCAGATGACCAAAGGAGACATTGCATGAAGGACATCACCAGGCGCAGGTTCCTTGTTGGTGGCACCGCCGTGGGCGGGGCGGCCATCGTGGGCGCAAACGTCGCAGCCAACAAGTTCAGCTCGCTTCTCGACCACTACCTGGGCGGGCGTCCCTACACCGTGGAGACCGTCGCCGGCTCCGAGGACTGGGACAGCGAGTACTACACACCCAAGTTCCGTGGCCGCAACGCAGCCACCAACGCCGCCAACGAGCTGGTTGGCGAGGTCGAGGCCGCGGGCGTCGTGCTGCTCAAGAACAAGAACGGCGCCCTGCCCCTGTCGTCCGGCGCAAATGTCAGCCTGATCGGCCGCTATGCGGCGGACCCCGTGTACGGCGGCGCCGGATCGGGCACCGTTGACCCCAACTCCTGCATCACGCTGCACGATGGCCTTGCCAATGCGGGCCTGTCCATCAACGAGACCGCCTATGGATGGATCGCCGAGAACTACAAGGACTACCCCAAGGCGAACATCACCATGGACAACCCGCGCACGGCGAGCTACTACATCGGCGAGATCCCCTGGGGCAAGTACAGCTCCGAGGCCCAGTCCTCCATCTCCGGCACCACCGCCATCGTCGTGATCGGCCGCGGCGGCGGCGAGGGCGGCGACCTCTCCACCAACCTTCTGGAGACCCTCAACTCCGGCGTCTCCGAGAACTTCACTCCCAACGAGGAGACCGCCAACTACGCTGAGGGCCAGCACGAGCTTGAGCTCACGCGCGAGGAGTTCGACCTCATCGCCGCCGCGAAGGCAGCCTGCGAGAAGGTCGTCGTCCTGGTCAACGCCTCCACCACCATGGAGCTTGGGCCCCTCATGGAGGAGGGCGGCGAGCATGAGGTTGACGCCATCCTCTCCATTGGCTCGCTTGGAGCCTCGGGCGCCAATGGCGTGGGCAAGGTGCTGACGGGTGCCGTGAACCCCTCGGGCAGGACCTGCGACATCTGGGCAGCGGACTTCACCAAGGACCCCACCTTCGCTAACTTCGGCGGCAAGCGCTACACCGACGTGAGCGGCTACTACACCAAGAACGCCAACAGCACGCCCTCTGACGGCACCGCCTACTTCGTCGAGTACGAGGAGGGCATCTACTACGGTTACCGCTACTACGAGACTGCCGCGGCTGAGGCGGCTTCCGGCAACTACAGCGGCTTCGACTACGGCAAGGCCGTCGTGTTCCCGTTTGGCTATGGTCTCTCGTACACGAACTTCACGAGCACCTTGGACGACGTGGTCGTCTCGGGTGACAAGGTCAGCGCAAGCGTGACCGTCACCAACGACGGTGGCGTGGCCGGCCGCAACGTGGTCGAGCTCTACCACAGTGCCCCCTACAAGAAGGGCGGCGTCGAGAAGGCCGCCGTGGTCCTCTCGGCCTTTGCCAAGACCGAGGAACTGGCCCCTGGCGCCTCCCAGACGCTCGAGCTGAGCTTCCCCGTGCGCGAGATGGCCTCGTGGGACTCCAAGGCAAACGGAGGCAAGGGCGCCTGGGTGCTTGACGCGGGCGACTGTGTCATCAGCTTGCGCAGCGACTCCCACACCGTGATCGCCGAGCGTCCCCTGACACTTGACGCGCAGATCTACAAGACGGACTCCGCAACGGGCACCGAGGTGGAGAACCGCTTCGCCGACATGACCGAGTACATGGAGAAGAACTGCGAGAACCTCTCGCGCGCCAACTTTGCCGGCACCTTCCCCAAGCCAGCCGAGGACCGCACGGCTGAGTCCTGCGGCATCAGCTTCGCCGAGTACGACCCCAAGAGCAGCCTGGACTCCGGCGTGCCCATGCCCACGACCGGTGCCAACAACGGCCTCTCCCTCATTGACCTTCGCGGCGCCGAGTACGACGACGGCGCCTGGGACGACCTGCTCGACCAGCTGAGCGTTCGCGACATGACCACCGTCCTGAACGACGGTGCCTACAACACCGCGGAGCTGGCATCCATCTCGAAGCCCGTCACTGCGGAGCCCGATGGCCCCGCCGGCTTCACCTCGCTCACCGGCTCCACGGGCAACTGCGCCTGGTGCTCCGAGTTCCTGATGGCCCAGACCTGGGACGTGGAGCTCATGCGCCGCGTGGGCGAGATGATTGGCCAGGAGGCCCTCGCCAGCGGCTACAGCGGCTGGTACGCCCCCGCCTGCAACACGCACCGCAGCCCCTTTGGCGGCCGCAACTTCGAGTACTACGCCGAGGACCCGCTGCTTGCGGGAAAGATCTGCTCCGCCGTGGTCTCTGGCGCCGCCAGCAATGGCGTGTACTCCTACGTCAAGCACTTCGCCATGAACGACCAGGAGTCCTACCGCGTCCAGCACATCTGCACCTGGTCCACCGAGCAGACGGCGCGCGAGGTCTACCTGCGCCCGTTCGAGATCACGGTCAAGGAGGCCCGCTGCGAGGAGAAGTACATCGCGGACGACAAGGGCACCGTCAAGACCAAGGAGATCAACGCCTGCACCGCCCTCATGAGCTCCTTCAACTACGTGGGTGCCGAGTGGTCTGGCGGGCGTCGCAGCCTCTGCACCGAGGTCCTGCGCGACGAGTGGGGCTTCAGGGGCATGGTCATCACCGACTTCAACCTCTACGGCTACATGAACAAGGCGCAGGCCCTGGTGGGCGGCACTGACCTCCAGCTCACCTACTCCGCCATGACCGGGGACTTCCCCCACACCAACGACCCCTCCGTGGTGGCGCGCCTGCGCGAGTCCATGCATCGTCTGCTCTACACCGTTGCCAACTCAAACGCCATGAACAACATGGTGCCGGGTTCCAGCGTCAAGTATGGTGTGGCTCCCTGGCAGTATGGCGTCTGGGGCGCGAGCGCCCTGGTGGCCGCTGCCGTGGCCGGCGGGTGGGCGCATGACGCGCGTAAGCGCAAGAAGGCCGCCACTGCCGGCGCCGCTTCCCAGCCCGAGCCCTCCTCCGAGGCCGGCGAGGAGGTCGAGGACTAGCTTCTTCCGACGTTCGGGCCGCCGCGGAGCTCCGTCTCCTGCTTTCGCGGCGGACGGCGTGCACTCCTGGGGGACGCCCTCTTCCCTTCCCGGGCGTTCCCCACAACTTCCTCGTGACGTGCGGCTTGGCCCTCTGGCCAGGCCGCACGTCGCGTTTTCGCCGTTGACTCCGTGGGCAAGCCTCAGCTGTTGGAGACCGATGGCCCCAACGGCATCAACAGCTTCCTCGCCGGCATGTACGGCAACAACTTCACGGGCCAGAGCGCTCTGGGCTACACCTGGAACAAGGAGCTTGCCCAGCGCATGGGCGAGACCTTCGGTGCCGAGATGAAAGCCTTCGGGGTGGCCGGCGTCTATGCTCCCGGTGTCGACATCCACCGCAGCCCCTTCAGCGGGCGCAACTACGAGTACGTCTCCGAGGACGGCCTGATCTCTGGTCAGATGGTGGCGGCCGAGCTCAAGGGGATCAGCCAGCACGGCATCTACACCTACCTCAAGCACTTCGCGGCAAACGACCAGGAGACCAACCGCGCCAACGGCGGCCTGGCAACCTGGCTCAACGAGCGGACCCTTCGCGAGGTCTACCTGCGCGGCTTCGAGATCGCCGTGAAGGAGGGCAAGGCGCTGCGCAGGGCGAGCCACAACATCCTGTACATGGTGGCAAACAGCAACGCGCTCGAGACGGCAGTCTACGGACCGTATCCGTTCGTGGCGGCGCTGTGCGTCGCTGCCATCGTGGCGGTGGGGCTCTTCGGACTGTACCTCTGGAGGCGCCATGCCGCCATGGTGCGCTGGCGCGGGGCGGGGCGTCCCAAGGGCAGGGTCGCCCAGGCCCTCTCGAAGCGCTTTGGGAGGAGGTAGGCTGGCAGGCTTTCGGGTTTGGCTGAGCTGAGGCGCGGGCGTCTCGTTCTTGTCTGATTGTCCGTTCGTATGGTGAGACGCATTGAACTAATGTCAATGGAGGGCGGTGGAGAAGGACCGAAGCGCCACGCTCGGTACGCACTTGCGCTTCCGTCGCAGCTATACTGAGCATTCGAGCCAGTCCCTGCGGAGGTCAGATGGAATCCCTTTACAGAAAGTACCGACCACAGACGTTTGCCGACGTGGTGGGGCAGCGGCATGTGGTCTCCACCCTCGAGCGCGCGGTCCTGGAGGGCAAGACCAGCCACGCCTACCTCTTCTGCGGCCCACGCGGCACGGGCAAGACCACCATGGCGCGCCTTCTTGCCAAGGCGCTCCTCTGCGACCAAGGCGCCGGTCATCTTCCCGACGGCAGCTGCGAGCAGTGCCAGCTCATCGCGGCGGGCGAGCACCCCGATGTCTACGAGCTCGATGCCGCCTCGCGCACGGGCGTTGACAACGTGCGCGAGGAGATCATCAGCCGCGTGAGCTATGCGCCCGTGCGCGGGGCGTACAAGGTCTATATCATCGACGAGGTTCACATGCTGACCACGGCGGCGTTCAACGCGCTGCTCAAGACCCTTGAGGAGCCTCCCGCGCACGTGGTCTTCATCCTCTGCACCACGGACCCACAGAAGGTTCCCGAGACCATACTCAGCCGCGTCCAGCGCTTCGACTTCCACGCCATCGGCAACGACGACATCCAGGCCCATCTCGGGAAGGTCTGCGAGTCCGAGGGCTTCAGCTGCAGCGACGCCGCCCTCGAGCTGGTGGTCCGCCACGCCCGCGGCGGCATGCGAGACGCGCTCTCCACGTTGGAGCAGCTCTCCGTCTTTGGTGACGGAGACATCTCCCTTGACGCCGCGCGCGACCTCCTGGGCGAGGTATCCGCGTCAACCCTGGTCAACGTTGCCTGCGCCCTTGCCTCAAGGGACGTCCCGACGCTCTTCTCGCTGGTGGGAGAACTTGTTGACTCCGGGCGAGACCTGCTGCAGTTTGCCCGCGAGCTTGCCGCGCACCTGCGCGACGTCTACGTTGCCGCGGTGGTTGGGGCGGACTCGGTGGCCGTGGGCTCCGCTCCCGAGGAGTTTCGGCAGCTCAAGGACGAGGCCCTGGCGTTCGGCTCTCCCGACCGCGTCTCGTGGGCGCTTACGGTGATAGGCGACGCCTCAAACGAGATGCGCACGGCCACCAACCAGCGCCTCTCGCTGGAGCTTGCCTTTGCCAAGATTGCGCGCCCCAAGTCAGACATGAGCCTGGACGCCTTGGCGGATCGCGTGGCGCAGCTTGAGCGCCAGATTGCCGAGATGAGCGTCCCGGGCACTCCCGTAGCCGTCCTGTCAGCCTCCCTGCCCGTGCAAGCCCCTGTCCCGGCGGCACCCGTCCCGGCACCCAGCCCTGCCGCCGCGGCCGAGCCGGCGCCTGCCCCGGCTCCGGCGCTCAAGACCGCCCCGGCGGCCGCTTCGGCCCCCGTTCCGGAGCCCCAGCCTGCCCCGGCCCCCGTGCCCCAGCCTGCCGCTACCCCTGCGGCCTCCGCCGTCACCGATGGTGGAGAGCTACAGCGCAGGCGGCGCCAGATTGTGGACGGCCTCCTCCAGAGTGACCCTCCCCGGGGGTCCCTGCTCATGAGCTCGTCTGCCCAGGAGGATGACGGCACCCACCTGACCATCAGCCTCCCCACGGGCTCCTCGTTTGCCTGCATGATGCTCGACCGCAAGGACATCCGGGCGATTATCGACCCCGCCGTTGAGGCCGTGTTTGGTAGGCGTACCCTCATCTACGTGGAGTCGAGCCTTGTCGGGGCGGACATCGCGCGCGCCGAGAGGGCGCCCCGCCCCGCCCCCGCCCCACGTCCTGCCCCGGTGCCCCCATCGCACCCCGCCCCCGTCCCTCAGCCCCCCGCTGAGGACGTGCCCCTCTCGGCATATGCCGAGCCCGCGGCAGAGGAGAGCTACCCGGCTCCCTGGGATGACCCGGTCCCAGAGGCTGCGCCCAGCGCCCCCGCCCCAAAGGCGGCTCCGGCTCCAGATCCCCCTCCACGTCCGGCGCCGTCGCCCGTCCCCGCCCCAACCCCAGCGCCGTCGCCCAAGCCAGCCCCCAAGCCCTCCGGCCAACCGGGGAGCTCCAAGATGCAGGATGTCCTCGCCATGCTCACCGAGGTCTTTGGCGATGGGGTGACGTTGAGCGTCGAGCGGCAGACGGAACCCCGGGACGCCTAAGCTAGTACCTTCCGAACCAAGAGCAAGGAGAAGCGCTCATGAACATGCAGCAGATGATGAAGCAGGCCCAGCAGATGCAGAGGCGCCTCGCTGAGGCCCAGGAAAAGCTCTCTGACATCGAGGTCTCTGCCTCAGCGGGCGGCGGCATGGTCAAGGTGACCGGCACCGCGGACATGGTCCTGACCTCCATCACCATAGACCCCGAGGCCGTCGACCCCGAGGACGTCGAGCTGCTCCAGGACTCCATCCTCGCCGCCGTCAATGAGTGCCTCTCCAGCGCCCAGGCCGCCGCAAGCCAGCAGCTGGGCTCCGTCACCGGCGGCATGAACATCCCGGGGCTGTTCTAGGCATGGCCCTCGACGCCAACGACGGCAGGGCCCTGCAGCGCCTGCTGGACGAGCTTGGCCGCCTGCCCGGAATCGGTCCGAAGTCCGCCCAGCGCATCGCCTACTGGCTGCTTGAGGCAGACAACGAGACCGCCCGCCGCCTGAGCGACGCCATCGTGCAGGTGAAGCGGCAGGTGCACTTTTGCCCCATCTGCTTCTCCTACGCCACCCGAGACACCTGCGACGTGTGTGCGGACTCCTCGAGAGACCGCGGCAAGGTCTGCGTGGTCTCTGAGCCGCGTGACGTCTCGGCCATCGAGCGCACAGGCAGCTACCATGGCCTCTACCATGTCCTGGGGGGAGTCATCTCTCCCATGGACAAGATAGGCCCAGACCAGCTTCACGTGCGCGAGCTCCTCTCGCGCCTTGCCGACGGCCAGGTGAGCGAGGTCATCCTGGCAACGAACCCTGACGTCGAGGGAGAGACCACCGCAACCTACCTCTCTCGCGTCATCCGCCCCCTGGGCGTCACGGTGTCAAGGCTCGCAAGCGGCCTTCCCGTGGGCGGCGACCTCGAATATGCAGACGAGGTCACGCTTGGCCGTGCGATCGAGGAGCGCCGCTCGCTCTAGGGCGCACGGAACGAACCAGACTGGAGGTCTGAGATGGACCAGCAAGGCAACCCGACGCTCATGCCACGTCACGGCAGGCACGCCGCCACCGCCCAAGGAGCCGCCGCATCCCGCGGGCGGGCACTCTCGCAGAGCGTTCCTTTGGTGGGGGCCCCCGACGAGCAGGACTCGCCACGCCCCATTGGCGTGGACCCTGCGGAGACGGGGTCCTTCCGTCGCATCGGCGCGGGGGAGGGCGCAACGGTGGAGACGCGCGACAACATAGGGCGCATCTCCGCCGACTCCACTGCCTCCTGGAAGCGCACGGGCTATGGCGCGGGCATGCGCCTCACGGGAGCCAGCAGGCCCCAGGTGGCAAGCCGAGAGGAGGCCTCCCGTGCGCATAGGGGAATCTTCGCTGCCCTTGCCCTGGTCGCCGTTGCCATTGCGGCCCTAGGCATGTTCGCCCTGCGCGGAGCCCTTATGGGCGAGCGCGGCAGTACCGTGGAGGGGGTCGTCGAGCAGTCCCAGACCAGCAGCGCGGGCAGCATAGAGTATCGTGGTACCACCTTCACGCTGGAGAAGCGGGAGAACGGCAAGTTTGCGCTGATGGGCCGCTCCGAAGGCTCAAGCTCCCCCACTCCGTACCTCGAGCTTGCCGGCACCCCCACCCAGCTCGTGCTCTACAACGGGGCGATCATCCTCCCCGAGAACCTCGAGGACCAGGGCGCCTGGGACGTCATCGCCTACACCATAGGCGGCGGCAGCGAGGCCAGCCAGGTCGTGGACGCGGATGGCAGCCCGGTGGTGGGCCAGGGGAAGATCGTCTCAGTGGAGCTCAGGGACCCGCAGCTTCTCGTCACAGATGACGCAGGCAAGGTGACGGCAGTCTCCCTGGCCTAGGGATAGGTTTTGTGGAGCGCGGGTGTACGAAATTATTTTTCGTTCGCGCTGGACAAGAAGAAGGGCTTCTGTGTAGAATAGCCCTCGCACTTGGTGCACGGGGTGTTAGCTCAGCTGGTTAGAGCGCCGGCCTGTCACGTCGGAGGTCGAGGGTTCAAGTCCCTTACATCCCGCCATTGAATGCCCAGGGAGCCTTTCGAGGCTCCCTTTTTTCATGGTCCGAACATCTCTCGGCGTGCCCTGCGCAAAATGAGCATTTCGCAGTACCATATGTGGACGGCCTTATTGGAAGAGTGACGAGGACGAACATGGACCCCAGCTCGCAGCAGCGAAAGCAGCGCATCGCGGTGTTCGACTATGACGGCACTGCCATCAGCGGCCAGTCGGGCGCCCTCTTCTCGCGCTACCTGCTCAGGCATGGCTACCTCAACCCCATCCGCGCACTGCGTCTGTTCTGGTGGGGGGCTCGCTATGTCCTGCACCTCCCATACCGCCAGGACGAGGCCCGCGAGCAGGTCTTTGGCGCGCTCAACGAGCACACGCCGGAGGAGATCTCGCGGATCATGCTCGACTTCCACAACAGCGAGCTGCTCAGGCGTTACCGCCAGGACGCCATTGACGAGGTTCGCAAGCGCAAGGAGGAGGGCTGCGTGACCTTGCTTGTCTCGGCAACCTTCCAAGACATCGCCGAGGCCGCCGCAAGGAGGCTGGGCGTGGACGGCCTGGTTGCCACGGACATGGAGCGTGACGAAAGAGGCCTCTATACCGGCAAGGTGAACGGCACCGTGGTGGCCGGGCCAGAGAAGACCCTGGCCGTCGGCCGCTGGGCGGACGAGCACTTTGGCCCTGACGGCTGGGTGATCGCCTACTCCTATGGCGACCATCACTCGGACAAGGACCTCCTTGCCGCCTCGGAGAAGGCCTATGCGGTGAGCCCGGGCAAGATGCTCAAGTCCGCAGCGAAGCGCCGCCACTGGGAAGTGCTCGACTGGAAGTAGAGCTGTCCTTGGAAGGGACGTTGGCATGGATATCTCTAGGAAGACCGACTATGCGCTGCGCATGCTCTCCGAGCTGGTGCGCAACGACGGCGCGGTGATTTCTGTTCGCACCGCGGCGGACAGGACCAGCGTGCCCTACTCGTTTGCCCGGTCCATTCAGCATGACCTTGCGCATGCGGGGATCATCGAGAGCACTCGTGGCTCGCGCGGGGGCATGAGGCTGGTGGTTGATCCCAAGACGACCACCGTGGTGGAGGTCGTGGAGGCCATGCAGGGTCCCATAGCCGTATCGAACTGCGGAAGCGCCGGCGAGGACGGCGGCCCCTGCCCCCTCCGTCCCGAGTGCCACTTCAACCCCATCTGGTGCGAGGCCGAGCGCCTCCTGCGCCGGTACTTCTCTTCCGTGAGCCTGTACGAGGTGGTCATGGAGCACAAGCACCCTGTCTTGGAGAAGGGAAACGGCTTCGTGCTGGTGGGGCCCCACGATCTTGAGCGGGAGGGCTAGCTTGTCCCTCATTGCCTCAGAGGAGGACCTTTCCGATTTCCGGTCTCGCGTGCTCGAGCGCGGCCGGGAGCTCTACAGGGACCTGCCCTGGCGGCGCACGCGTGACCCCTACCAGATCTGGATCAGCGAGGTCATGCTTCAGCAGACCCAGGTGGCACGCGTCGACGGGCGCTGGCAGCGCTGGTGCGAGCGTTTCCCCAGCCCGGACGCGCTTGCGGCGGCCAGCTCCGCGGACGTGCTCGAGGAGTGGCAGGGAATGGGGTACAACCGCCGTGCGCTTTCGCTCTGGAAGGCCGCCGCAATGGTCTCCGCGGCCGGTGGCGAGATGCCCTGCGCGTATCGTGACCTCCTGGAGCTTCCCGGCATAGGCCCTGCCACGGCCGCGGGCATCCGCGCCTTCGCCTTCTCGCTCCCAGGCGTCTACCTCGAGACCAACGTGCGCTCCGTGTTCATCCACGAGCTCTTCCCCGGGGTAGACGGCGTCTCTGACAAGGACCTGGTTCCCCTGGTCGAGCGCTGTTGCCCTCCTGATGACGGAAACCCCGAAGACGATCCGCGCAGCTGGTACTATGCCCTGCTCGACTACGGCGCCCATCTGAAGAGAACCATCCCCAACCCGTCGCGACGCTCCTCCTCTCACGTGAGGCAGTCGAGGTTCGAGGGATCGCATCGCCAGAAGCGTGCGGCGCTGCTGCGCCTGCTGCTCGCCCAGGACGGCCAGTCAGAGGGCGGAAGCCTCGAGGCCCTGACGACAGAGCTCTCTGACGCGGAGGTGAAGTCGGGCCGTCCGCCCCTTTCGGAAGGTGACGTCCTTGCGTTGCTTGAGGAGCTGGAAAGGGAGGGCTTTTGCCATTGCTTTGGGGGCATTTGGCACAGCTGAGTGCTATTCTTAGTGTATGAGGCCGTGCTAGGGGGCATGGCTTGAAGTGGTGGCGCGCGGCCGCTTGCGGGCGCGCTTCCGGAGAGGAGTTTTCCATGGCAGTGGATTTCGAGAGCTCGCAGACCAAGAAGAACCTCGAGACCGCCTTCGCGGGCGAGAGCCAGGCGTACAACAAGTATGGCTACTATGCCAGCAAGGCCAAGAAGGAGGGCTACGTCCAGATCTCCGACATCTTCACCGAGACCTCTGGCAACGAGAAGGAGCACGCAAAGATCTGGTTCAAGTATCTCCACGGCGGCGAGGTGCCCGAGACCGTGACCAACCTCAAGGACGCCGCCTCTGGCGAGAACTACGAGTGGACCGACATGTACGCAGGCTTTGCCAAGACCGCCGAGGAGGAGGGCTTCAAGGAGATCGCCGCCAAGTTCGCCATGGTCGGTGCCATCGAGAAGGCCCACGAGGAGCGCTACAAGAAGCTCGCCGAGCGCGTTGAGAACGGCGAGGTCTTCGAGCGCGAAGGCGTCAAGGTCTGGAAGTGCCTCAACTGCGGCCACCTGCACGTGGGCGCCGCCGCTCCCAAGCTCTGCCCCGTCTGCGCTCATCCTCAGTCCTACTTCGAGGAGCAGTCGGTCAACTACTAGTCTCTCTGGGTGCGTATCCCAAGAGCTGCCTGGCCCACCTCTTCGGAGGTGGGCTTTTTTGTTTGCTGCCATGGGGCCCGCCGCGAACCTGGTGCCGCAATTCTGCCACGACTTCTGGAAAGCCTTCGCGCCGGTGGGTCAACACGCACCTCTCGGCAGGAAGCGACTCACGGCGGCGCGTTCACCCACCCTACCGCCCGGTTTTGGTGGGTGGGTGTGGCCCAGGCGCCCCTCTCGGCGAGAAAGGCGCGCGTCTGCCCACCTGGCTGGCTTGTGGTTGAGTCGAGCTGCAGACGCTACTCGTTTGCGTGGGCTGCCTCGAAGCTTGCCGCCAGGCGCGCGTAGCGCTCTCGCTCCTCGAGGCTCCTCGGGTGTAGCGCAACGAAGCGCGCAAAGCCCTCGACCGAGAAGTCGTCCCAGCCGTCAATCGACCCCGACCCCTTAAAGATGCAGGTGGGGACCTCACCCAAGGCGATGTTCTTTCTGATGCAGCCATCGCACCCGTTGCCGGTGGAGGCGTTATTGGGGTTGTTGGGATTGAGGGGGCACTTGGTGTCCCCACAGGTGCAGAAGTGCTTGCCTCCGTCAGACATGGCTTCCCTATCCCTGCGTCTTGGCACTGCGCTTGGAGTGGGCCCGTGGCTTGCCGTTTGCCTTGAATGCCGAGGGGCAGATGTCAGCGGCGGGACAACCCTCGCACTTGGGTCGCTGAGAGGTGCAGGTCTCGCGGCCAAAGTGTATCCACTGCTCGTTGACGGGGCCCCAGAGCTCGCGTGGAATCACGGACAGAAGGTCCTGCTCGGCCTGCAGCGGCGTGGGCGCGCCGGTGAGCTTGAGCCTGCTTGCAATGCGATACACGTGCGTGTCTACGGCAATGCCGTCCACCACGTCAAATGCCTTGTTGAGCACGATGTTCGCGGTCTTTCGCCCAACGCCCGGAAGCCTCGTGAGCTCCTCCATGCTCCCAGGGACCTGGCCGCCATGCTCGGAGACGATCATCTGCGCGGACTCCACGCAGTGCTGCGCCTTTGACCTCCAAAAACCAATGGAGCGAATCACCTCGCCCAGCTCTGCCGGGTTTGCGCCGGCCATCGCCTCTGGCGTGGGCCAGCGGGAGAACAGCTCCGGCGTCACCTTGTTGACGGCAGCGTCGGTGGTCTGTGCCGAGAGAAGCACGCAGATCACGAGCTCGAACGTGTTGTCAAAATCCAGGGCGCTCTGGACGTCGGCGTATATCTCTCCCATGCGCCGACAGAACTCGACGGCCCGCTCTCGCCTGGCCCTCTTCGACTCCCGAGGCATGCGTCCCCCTTTCCCTTGCACGCTCGGCATATGATACCAGCGCAAAGCCACGCAAGTGCCTTGCACGCCCGCCCATCCATCCACCTCGCCCGCGCCCATTCGCGAGATGTCCTCCCGCTCGGCCCCATATGAAATAGAATGTGTGGGAGTTGTGATGTGTCGCGGAGACCCTTCGCGGCCGCGAGACAGCCAATGACCTCACGTCTGGGAGGGTGCGCATGGGCGTTCTGGCTTCTGACCTTGCCATCACCAACGATGATCTCTACATGATGGCGGAAGGCAACTGGTACCGCAGCTACGAGAAGATGGGTGCCCACCTCTGCGTGCAGGGGGGGACCAAGGGCTGCCACTTTGCCGTTTGGGCCCCCGGCGTGCTGAGCGTGCGCGTCGCCGGAGAGTTCAACGGCTGGGACCAGGAGGCGAACCCCCTCGAGCCCACCGCCACGGGCGGCGTCTGGTGCGGCTTTGTGGCAGGGGCCAAGGAGGGCCAGCTCTACAAGTACGTCATCGAGACCGCACGTGGTGACCTGCTCTACAAGGCGGACCCCTACGCAAGCTACGCGGAGTGCCCCCCGGGCACGGCCTCGCGCATCGCAGGCATCACGGGCTACAGGTGGGGGGATGCCCCTTACCTCAAGTCCCGTGCCAAGCGAGACATGATGAAGTCCCCGCTCAACATCTTCGAGCTGCACCTGGGCAGCTGGAAGCGTCATGATGACGGCCTGGCCGGAAACGGCGATCCGGACGGGGACGACCATAGCGGCAGCTACCTCAGCTACGACGAGCTCTCCGAGGAGCTTGTGGACTACGTCAAGAGCATGGGCTACTCGCACATCGAGGTCCTGCCCGTGATGGAGCATCCCTTCGATGGCTCCTGGGGCTACCAGATCACCGGATACTTTGCCCCCACCAGCCGCTATGGCACTCCCAAGCAGTTCAAGCACTTCGTGGACAGCTGCCACCGGGCGGGCATCGGCATCATCCTGGACTGGGTTCCTGGAGGCTTCTGCAGGGACGAGCACGGCCTCGTCCACTTCAACGGCGAAAAGCTCTACGAGAAGGAGGAGCACCCCAACTGGGGCACCTTCAAGTTCGACCTCTCACGCGGGGAGGTGCGCAGCTTCCTCGTCTCCAACCTGCTCTACTGGGTGGGGGAGTACCACGCGGACGGCATTCGCATGGATGGCGTCACCTCCATGCTCTACCTCAACTTTGGCGTGGACGACCCCGGCCAGAAGAGGTTCAACGAGAGGGGCGGCGAGGAGGACCTGGATTCCATCTCCTTCATCCGCCAGTGCAACGAGAGCATCGGCCGCTACTACCCCGACGTCATGATGATTGCCGAGGAGTCCACGGCCTGGCCCCTGGTCACCTATCCCGCCTCCGACGGCGGCCTGGGCTTCCACTTCAAGTGGGACATGGGCTGGATGAACGACACCCTGCACTACTGCCAGACCGACTTCCCCTTCCGCCCGGGCAACCACCGCCTGCTGACCTTCTCCACCATGTACCAATTCAACGAGAACTTCGTGCTCCCGCTGAGCCATGACGAGGTGGTGCATGGCAAGTGCTCGCTCATCACCCGCCAGCCAGGCGACTACTGGCGCCAGTTCGCCGGCATGCGCGCGCTGGACTTCTACCAGATGACGCACGCGGGCGGAAAGCTCAACTTCATGGGCAACGAGATCGCCCAGTTCATCGAGTGGCGCTACTACGAGGGCATCCAGTACTTCCTGGCCGAACAGTACGAGAGCCATGCGGCCCACCGGCTCTTCGTTGCGGAGATGAACCGCTTCTACGCAAGCCACCCCGCCCTCTGGCAGCGTGGCTACGCAAGCGAGGGGTTCGAGTGGGTGGACGCAGACAACAGCGACCAGTCCGTCATCTCCTTCGTGCGCCATGGGGACGACCCCAAGGATGACCTGCTCGTTCTCATCAACTTCGACGTCAACACCCGCGAGCGCTTTCGTGTTGGCGTCCCCAGGGCCGGATACTGGGTCGAGGCCCTCAACTCTGACGAGGTGCGCTTCGGGGGCTCGGGGGTGACCAACGAGGGCGTTCGCTTTGCCTCCGAGGAGGAGCCCTGGAACATGCGCGAGCAGTCCATCGAGCTGCGCTTGCCCCCCCTGGCAGGTGTGGTGCTGAGCTTCGACGGCGAGCTGCCCAGGAGGCCCGCAGCAAGGAAGCGGCCGGCCCCCAAGAAGGCTGGCCCCAAGGGCAAGGGGACGGCCAGGTAGCACACATCATTGACCGAGGCGCCCCCCTGCGGCGTCTCATGTGAACGGAGGGGCGAGAACATGGCAAAGGAAGCACCCAGCAGCGAGCTGTTCAAGGACAAGGACGACTTCGTCGCCCAGTACCGCGAGGCGTGCGAGATGTCCTTGGGCAAGAAGTACGAGGGACTCACGAAGCAGGAGCGCTTCTACGTTCTTGCGGGCCTCATCGCGCGCAAGGCCAACAACCTCAAGGTAGGCCTCAGGCGTGGTGACAAGGAGGTCTACTACTTCTCGCTGGAGTTCCTTCTGGGGCCGCTGCTGGAGAACTACGTCCTCAACCTGGGCGTCGATGACATGGTGCGCGCCGGCTGCGAGGAGCTGGGGGACTCCCTGGACGAGCTCTCCCGGCATGAGGCAGACCCCGGCCTGGGCAACGGCGGCCTGGGCCGCCTTGCCGCCTGCTTTCTGGACTCCATGGCAGCCCTCGGCATAAACGGCAACGGCAATGGCATGCGCTACCGCTACGGCCTCTTCCGCCAGGAGATCGAGGGGGGTCGCCAGGTCGAGAAGATGGACAACTGGCTCGAGCACGGGTTTCCCTGGGAGACCCGCAAGAACGAGTCGGCCGTCATCGTCCAGTTTGGCGGCCAGGTGGTGCGCCACGAGGAGAACGGCCGGTTCTGGTTCACCCAGGAGGGCGGCGACCTCGTCAAGGCCGTTCCCTATGACGTGCCCATCGTGGGGTACGGCGGCAAGACGGTGAACACCCTGCGCCTGTGGAGCGCCGAGCCCGCCGCCGAGGACTTCGACCTCGACGCCTTCAATGCCGGCGACTACGCGAAGGCCATGAAGTTCCGCTCGGACGTCGAGGCCATCTCGCAGATCCTCTACCCCAACGACTCGGGCGAGCACGGGCGCCTCCTGCGCCTCAAGCAGGAGTACCTCTTCGTGAGCGCCGGCCTGCAGACGGTGCTGCGCAGCTACGAGAAGGACCACGGGCCCGACTGGGAGCACCTGGCAGACCACGTCTCCATCCACACCAACGACACCCACCCCGCCATGTGCGGCCCCGAGCTCATGCGCATCCTGGTGGACGAGCGCGGCGTCGACTTCGACCTCGCCTACAAGATCGCCTTCGACACCATCTCCTACACCAACCACACCGTCATGCCCGAGGCCCTGGAGAAGTGGCCCATCAGTACCTTCCGCGCGCTGCTTCCGCGCACCTACATGTTCATCGAGGAGATCGACCGCCGCTACCGCGAGGGCTTCTCGCACGATGCGCCCAACTGGCAGGAGCTCCTGCAGCAGACCGCCATCCTCTGGGACGGCCAGGTACGCATGGCCAACCTCTCGGTCATCTTCGCCCATTCCGTCAACGGCGTATCGGCGCTGCATACGGACATCCTCAAGGCCACCACGCTGCGCAGCTTCTTTGAGCTGAGTCCCGAGAAGTTCAACAACAAGACCAACGGCATCTCTCACCGCCGCTTCCTGGGCAACGCCAACCCGTCCTACGCAAGGCTGGTCAACGAGGCCATCGGGACGGGCTGGCTCAAGGACGCCCGTGAGCTGGCAAAGCTCGAGGCCTTCGAGGACGACCCCTCCTTCCTCGACGAGTTCGAGAAGGCGAAGGCCTGGGACAAGAGGCGCCTGGCGGACTACGTCAAGCGCACCACGGGCATAGAGCTCGACTGCTCCATGGTCTTTGACGTGCAGGTCAAGCGCTTCCACGCCTACAAACGCCAGCTGCTCAACGTCATGAAGATCATGGACGTCTACAACAGGATTCTCTCGGACCCCAGCTTCGACCCCCGTCCCACCGCCTTCATCTTCTCGGGCAAGGCGGCCCAGAGTTACACCTTTGCCAAGGAGGTCATCCGCCTCATCAACTCCGTGGCCGAGGCCGTCAACGGGGACGCGCGCGTGAACGACAAGATCCGCGTCGCCTTCGTGCCCAACTTCGCGGTCTCAAGCGCCCAGCTCATCTACCCTGCGGCAGAGATCTCGGAGCAGATCTCGTGGGCGGGGTCTGAGGCCTCGGGTACCTCGAACATGAAGCTCATGATGAACGGCGCCATCACGCTGGGCACCTACGACGGCGCCAACGTCGAGATCTGCAAGCTGGTGGGCGAGGAGAACATCAAGGTCTTCGGCCTGCGCACCGAGGAGGTGGACCAGCTCAGGGCATCCGGTGGCTGCTGGGCCTGGGACCTCTACAACCGCGACCGCGAGCGCATGGGCCGCGTCATCGACGAGCTCACGGACGGCACGCTCGCGCACCTCTCGGGCAACTTCGAGAGCATCCGGGACGAGCTCATGGTCAACAACGACCACGACCTCGTGCTTGCGGACTTCTACTCCTACGTGAAGGCGTGGGAGGAGCTCACCCAGGCCTACGGGGACAGGCGCTCCTGGAACCGTTCGGCGATTCACAACACGGCGCGCTCGGGGTATTTCTCCAGCGACCGAACCATAGGCGAGTACGCTGCGGATATTTGGCATATTGGGAAATAGCTGGGGTCAAAGTCGAGAGGGGAGAAGGTCATGAGCAAGAAGGAGTGCATCGCAATGCTTCTTGCCGGCGGTCAGGGAAGCCGTCTCGGTGTCCTGACGAAGGACGTCGCCAAGCCGGCGGTCTCGTTCGGCGGCAAGTACCGCATCATTGATTTTGCGCTTTCCAACTGCGCAAACTCTGGAATCGACACGGTGGGCGTGCTCACCCAGTACAGGCCTTACCTTCTGCACTCCTACTTGGGCACGGGAGGGGCGTGGAACCTCAACGAGAGCGATGGGGGCGTCTCCATCCTTCCCCCCTACGCCACCCAGACCGGCGGCGCCTGGTACGAGGGCACGGCAGACGCCGTCACCCAGAACATCGGCTTCATCGAGCAGAACGACCCCGAGTACGTGCTGATCCTCTCGGGAGACCAGCTCTACAGCATGGACTACCAGGCCATGCTCGAGAGCCACAAGCGCCATGGGGCAGACCTCACCGTGGCCGTCATGCCCGTGCCCTGGGAGGAGGCCTCGCGCTTCGGCATCATCACCCAGGACGAGGACGAGCGCATCGTCAAGTTCACCGAGAAGCCAAACAAGCCGGACAGCAACCTCGCCTCCATGGGCATCTACATCTTCAACGCCCAGCTCCTGGTGGACACCCTCAACGAGGACGCCATCGACCAGACCTCCGAGCACGACTTCGGCAACAACATCATCCCGAAGCTGCTGGCGGACGGCAGGCGCCTCTACACCTACGAGTACAACGGCTTCTGGCGTGACGTGGGCACCATATCGTCCTACCACGAGACGAGCATGGACCTCCTGGGCGCCAAGCCGGCGTTCGACCTGTTTGACATCCAGGCGCCCATCATGAGCAACTCCTCCACCAAGCCGCCCGCGTACATCGGCCCCAACGGGGCCGTGGACGACTGCCTGGTGGGCAACGGCAGCCGCATCTTCGGGCGCGTGGCCCACTCCATCATCTCCACCGACTCCTACGTGGGAGAGCGCGCCATAGTCGAGGACTCCGTGCTCCTGCCCGGCGCCTGTGTGAAGGCGGGTGCCCACGTTGCCCGCGCAATCCTGGGCGAGCACTCCGTCATCGAGGAGAACGTGGTGCTGGGCAGCGTTGACCAGACGCGTGACACCGCCGTGATCGGAAACAACGTCGTCGTAGGGAAGGGGGAGGAGTAGACATGAAGAAGATTGTCGGCCTCATCACGGCAAACTACTCCACCAAGTATCCAACGGCCCTCTCCGAGACACGCCCCGTTGCGTCCATGCCCTACCTGGGACGCTACCGCGTGGTTGACTTCGCGCTCTCCAACATGGTCAACTGCGGCATCCGCACCGTGGGCATGGTCATGCCCTACAACTACCGCTCCCTCATCGACCACGTCGGCTCCGGTCGAGACTGGGACCTCAACCGCAAGAAGGGAGGCCTGTTCATCCTGCCTGGCTCGGCGTTCGGCACCTCGCGCACGGGCTCGCGCTTCCTCCTGCGAGACCTGGTGCACAACAAGGCGTTCCTGGAGCGCGGCGAGGGTGACCTTGCCATCCTCTCCTCCGCGAGCTTCGTCTACAACATGGACTACTCCGATCTGGTTGCCGCGCACCGCGCCTCCGGGGCGGACATCACCGTGCTCACCAAGCGCGCCTCCGAGAAGGACGTTGACGTCACGGGCTTCAACGTGGACGGCAGCAGGGTCAAGAGCCTGAAGCACGGCGTCGAGTTCGCAGACACCGCCTTCCTGGACTGCTTCGTCGTCGGTCGTGAGTTTCTGCTCCAGATGCTGGAGTGGTACCAGCAGACCGACTACCTCGACCTCTTCGAGGCCATGGCGGCAGACTACGCTCGCGTGAACGTCCAGACCTACAACTACGAGGGCTACGCAGCGGCCATCTTCAACAAGGACTCCTACTTCCGCGCCAACATGGACCTGCTCGACCCCATGGTCTCCGACGAGCTCTTCCCCGAGGGTCGCACCATCAGGACCAAGGCCCACGACAACGCCCCGGCAAAGTTCGAGCGCGGCTCCCGCGTGACCAACTCCCGCATCTCGGGCAGCTGCCGCATCTCTGGCGTGGTGTCCAACTCCATCCTCGGCCGCGGCGTGGTCGTGGAGAGCGGCGCGTCGGTCAACAACGCCATCGTGATGCAGTCCTGCGTCATCCAGAGCGGCGCACGCGTCGAGAACGCCATTGTCGACCGCAACAACGTCGTGCCTGCCGGGACCGAGCTCAGGGGCACGCCTGAGGCGCTGTTCATCAAGGAGAAGGCGGCAGAGTAGGGGCTTCGCATGTCAGACAGGGTCAGGAGAAAGATCAGGCTGCTCTTCGCCGCGTCCGAGGCGGTGCCCTTCGTGAAGACGGGCGGGCTGGGAGACGTTGCGGGCTCGCTTCCGCGCTCGCTCAAGCAGGCCGGCGCGAAAGCGGCGGTCATCATGCCCAAGTACGGATCCATCCCCCAGGAGTACCAGGAGAAGATGAGGCACGTGGCGGACTTCTACGTGCCGCTCTCCTGGAGGAGCGTCTACTGCGGCATCGAGAGGCTCAGCTGGCAGGGCGTGGACTTCTACTTCGTGGACAACGAGGCGTACTTCAAGCGCGACGGCATCTATGGCTACTTCGACGACGGGGAGCGCTTCGCGTTCTTCTCGAAGGCCATCTGCGAGGCCATCATGCGCCTGCCCGAGCTGCAGTGCGACGTGCTCCACTGCAACGACTGGCAGACCGCCCTCGCCCCGGTCTTCCTGCGCGAGTTCTACGGCTCCTCCGAGGCCTGCCGTAAGGTGAAGACCATCTTCACCGTGCACAACGTCAAGTTCCAGGGCCAGTACTCCGACCAGGTCCTGGGCGACGTCCTGGGCCTTGCCGACAACCCCACCGCAGCCGGCCAGCTCTACTGTGACGACGGCTCCGTCAACTTCATGAAGGGCGCGCTCTGCTATGCGGACCTCATCACCACGGTGAGCCCAAGCTACGCCTGCGAGCTTCAGATGCCCTTCTACGGAGAGGGCATGGACGGCATCTTCCGTCGCAGGTCATCGGTGCTGCGAGGCATCCTCAACGGCATCGACCAGGACGCCTGGAACCCAAAGACGGACCCCTTCATCGCCAGGCCCTATGGTGTCAGGAACCTTGCGGGCAAGGCCGAGAACAAACGCCAGCTCCAGCGTGAGCTGGGCCTTGCCGAGGACCCCACGCGCCCGCTGGTGGTCATGATCGGCCGCCTTACCAACCAGAAGGGCCTGGGCCTGGTGCGCTATGCCATGGGCAGGCTCATGGAACGTGGCGTTCAGGTGGCGGTCCTGGGCACGGGCGACAAGGACCAGGAGGACGCGTTCAAGTACTTCGACTGGACCTACGGGGACCAGATGTGCGCCCGCATCGCCTTCGACAACGCGCTCAGCCACCGCATGTACGCGGGTGGGGACATCCTGCTCATGCCCTCCGAGTTCGAGCCCTGCGGCCTCTCCCAGATGATCGCCATGCGCTACGGAACCCTTCCCGTGGTGCGCGAGACGGGCGGGCTGCAGGACAGCGTTGTTCCCTACAACAGGTTCACGGGGGAGGGGACGGGCTTCCGCTTCGCCAACATGAATGCGGACGAGATGGCGGACGTGCTGCTCGAGGCCTGCGAGCTGTTCTGGACGGACGCCAAGGCTTGGTCTAAGCTACAGCGGCAGGCCATGGGAGGCGACTTCTCCTGGGACCGAGCCGCCGACGAGTACCTCGACATCTACCACGACCTGCACCCGGAGATCATCAGGTACAACAAGAAGAGGTAGAGCTCTTGAGGGCCAGGCACGTTACTTCCGATAGCCAGTACAGAGATCCATTCGGCGCCATCCAGGTGGGAGGCGCCGTTTTCCTGTCCATAGACGTCTGGGACGAGCCCGATGCCACGGCCCGGCTGCGGCTCTGGACGGATGACAGGGGAGAGCGCCTGCTGGAGATGCGCGGCGAGCCCCAGGGTGACCACCTGCGCTTCTCGCTGAGCCTCGTGCCGGAGGAGGCCGAGCTCGTCTGGTACAGCTTCCAGGTCACGGCGGCGGATGGTGCCGTGTGGCGCTACGGAGCTGCCACGGAGCACGGGCACGGCGAGGGAGCCTTTGCCTTCGGCGAGCCCCCCTCGTTCCAGCTCACCGTGTACGAGCGCAGGCGCACCAAACAACCCGAGTGGTTCAAGGGGGCCGTCGCATACCAGATCTTCCCCGACCGCTTCGCGCGCGGCGAGGGCTGGCAGGGGCTTGTCGAGACGGGGCTCTCGCGTCCCCGCAGGGGGCCTGCGCGCAGGCTGGTGGACGACTGGTCCCTCTCGCCGCGCTATGAGCGCACCGAGGAGGGGCGCATCGCGGCCTGGGACTTCTATGGGGGGACCCTGGGGGGCATCAGGGAGCGGCTGGGTTACCTCGAGGCCCTGGGGATTGGCGTCATCTACCTCAACCCCATCTTCGAGGCGGCCTCCAACCATCGCTATGACACGGCGGACTACCTGCGCATAGACCCCATGCTGGGCAGCGAGGAGGACTTCAGGGCCCTGTGCCTGGAAGCCGCCTCACATGGCATATCCATCATCTTGGACGGCGTCTTCAACCACGTTGGCGCCGATTCCCGCTACTTCAACCGCTATGGCAACTACGGCAGCTCGGGCGCCTGCCAGGACGAGCACTCCCCCTACCGCGAGTGGTTCAGCTTCGAGGAGGACGGCAGCTACGACAGCTGGTGGGGGGTGGACGACCTGCCTGCCGTGCGCGAGGACAGCGCCTCCTTCCGCGAGCTCATCTGCGGGCACGACGGCGTGGTGCGCAAGTGGCTGCGCCTGGGCGCGCGAGGCTGGCGCCTGGACGTCGCTGACGAGCTGAGCGACGAGTTCATAGAGGACATCAAGGCCGCCGCCCTGGCGGAGCGGCCTGACGCCGTGGTCATCGGCGAGGTGTGGGAGGACGCGTCGAACAAGCGCGCCTATGGCAGGCTGAGGCGCTATTTCCAGGGTCTCGAGCTGGACGGCAGTATGAACTACCCCCTGCGCGGCGCAATCCTCGACTACCTCACCAACAAGGCCCCCGCCTCGGCGCTGGCAGGCACCCTCGAATCACTCCAGGAGAACTATCCGCGCGAGAACCTCATGTGCGAGCTCAACATGCTGGGAAGCCACGACCGCGCGCGCCTGCTCACGCTGCTGGGGGACGCCCCTGACCCCGACGGGCTCTCGGAGGAGGGGCGAGCGGCGTTCCGCCTGGGAGACGACCAGCGCAGCCTGGCCGTGAGTCGCCTTTGGATCGCGGCGCTTCTGCAGATGACGCTGCCCGGCGTGCCCTGCGTCTACTACGGCGACGAGGCGGGGCTGGAGGGCTACGCAGACCCCTTCAACCGTGGCAGCTTCCCCTGGGGAGCCGAGGATCACGACTGCCTCGACATCTACCGCAACGCCATCGCCCTGAGGAAGGCCCTTCCCGTCCTGGTCGATGGAGATGCGGTGCCCTTCTCCGTGGGCGAGGACGTCTTCGGCTTCTGGCGCACGGGCGAGGGCGGCAAGGTGTGCGTGCTGGTGAACGCCTCGCTCGAAAGCTCCCATACGGTGCGCATACCCGCAGCCGGCCCCTGCGCGGACGATGTGGTCTCGGGTCGCGCGTGCCCCCTCGAGGGGGGCGAGGCCGAGGTCTTCCTCTGGCCGCTTGGAAGCTCGGTTATCAGCTTCCACGAGGGGCTGCGCCTGCAGGCCCCCCTCGCGCGGGGGATGGGCGTGCTCTGCCACATCAGCTCCCTTCCCAACCCGCACCGGCCTGGGCAGCCGGGCACCCTGGGCGAGCCCGCCTACCGCTTTGTGGACATGCTCGCTGCCGCGGGGCAGCGCTACTGGCAGGTGCTTCCCGTGAACCCCACGGACGCGTTTGGCTCTCCGTATGCGGGCAACTCGGCCTTTGCAGGCAACGCGGGGCTCATGTGGGGCGGGTCCGAGGGGGAGGGCCCCACGGCCTTCTCGGCCGACTTCGAGGGAACGCCGGAGTACCGCCGCTTCCTCGAGGAGAACGAGGACTGGCTTCTGCCCTATGCCTGCTACGCGACCATCAAGGGGCGCCTGGGCGGCTTGCCCTGGCAGGAGTGGCCGCAGGCCTGGCGCAGCTGGGACGAGGCGCTTGCCTCCCAGGAGGAACTTGCCGCCGGCGTGAGGCATGCCTGCGGCGTGCAGTACGCCTTCATGCGCCAGTGGGGGGAGCTGCGCCGCTATGCCAACGAGCGTGGCGTGAGGATCATAGGCGACATGCCCATGTACGTCTCGGCGGACTCCGCCGACGTCTGGGCAAGTCGAGAGCTCTTCGTGCTGGACGAGGCCGGCGCGCCGGCGCTGCAGGCGGGGGCGCCGCCCGATGACTTTGCAAGGGACGGTCAGCTTTGGGGCAACCCCACCTACAACTGGCGCCTCATGCGCGCGCAGGGCTACGCCTGGTGGCTGCGCCGCCTCAGGCGCGCCTTCGAGCTGTATGACTACGTGCGTTTGGACCACTTCCTGGGCTTCTCGTCCTATTACACCATTCCCAAGGGCAAGACGGTGCCTGAGGGATCCTGGAGCTTCGGCCCCGGCCTGGAGCTCTTCGAGCGCGCGAGAGAGGAGCTGGGTCCCCTGCCAGTCGTTGCCGAGGACCTGGGCAGCATCACGCCCGCCGTGCGAGCGTTGGTTTCCGCGACGGGCTTCCCTGGCATGGACGTGATCCAGTTCAGCGACGGAGACGTGCGCGAGGGCTACCGTCCCGCCCCCGGAAAGCTCGTGTACAGCTCCACGCATGACACCAACACGCTTCTGGGCTGGTGCGAGGAGCGCTATGGGCAAGAGGCGGGTCAGGCGCGCGATCTGGCGGGCAAGCTGCTGGAGAGCTGTCTCGCAAGCGAGGCGCAGGTGGTCATGGTGCCGCTGCAGGACGTGCTGTCCCTTGGCGCCGAGGCGCGCATGAACGTGCCGGGGGTGGCAGAGGGCAACTGGAGGTGGCAGGCGGGGCCAGGCTCCCTGGAGGAGGCTGGCGCGAGGCTGGTGGGCCTTGCCCGAAGGAGCGGGAGGCTCGGGGGCGGAAGCGCCGCCTGAGCGCAGGTCCCAGAATCCCGTGCCACCGTCCATGGCGCTACGCCTAGAATCGAGAGGAGCACAGGAACATTTCCTGTTGCAGCCCCGTCGTTAGGACTCTTGCTTCATGTTCATCAACCGCGTTGCCCAGCAGCTCTTTACCGCGCCTGAGCTGCAGCCTCTTCTTCACGAGCTCGACCAGGGCGCAGACGCCAACCTGGCCGTCGCCCAAAGCGCCCGCCCCCTTCTGGCGGCTGCCGTCTGGGCGCGCGACCCCAGGCCCTGCCTGCTGGTGGTGCCCGGCGAGGAGGCCGCAGACCGCATGGCGCGCTCCATCGCCGCGTGGCTGGGAATGGACGTGGTGCGCCGATATCCCGAGCGCCGAGACTGGCCGTGGTCTGACAAGCCAGCGGATGACTCCGTGGTGGGGGCGCGCTGCAACGCCGTCGCGCGCCTCTCGGCAGGGGAGAGGTGCCTGGTCGTTGCCAGCGCCCGCGCGCTGCTGCGCCGCGTCCCCCCTGTGGGCTCCGGCTACTTTGCCGCCTGCACGCTCTCGGTGGGAGACCAGCTCGAGTTCGAGGACGTGGGCCGCCTACTGGTGGGCATGGGCTATGCGGATGCGGGAGACGCCCTCAGCGTGACCGCTCCCGGCAGCTTTCACGTGCACGGGGACGCCGTGGACGTCTTTCCTGCCCAGGCATCCTTCCCCGTGCGCATAGAGTTCTTCGGAGACGAGGTTGACCGCGTCCGCCGCATGGTGCCGTCAACGGGCCAGACCATCGGCGATCTCGAGGGCGTCACCGTGGCTCCCTGCCGCGAGATGGCCCTCACGCCAGAGACCATAGGCCGCGCGGAGGACGCGCTCTTCAACCGTGCGCAGGACTCCTCGAGGCTTGCCGCCGACCTCGAGCTCATCCGCCAGGCCTCCGCAGCGCCCGTGCTGGACAAGTACCTGGCGGAGCTCTATGGGGCAACGGCGAGCCCCATAGAGCACCTTTCGAGGGAGACCCTGGTCATGCTGTCGGAGCCGCGGGCGCTCTTCGACGACTGCCAGCGCGCGAACGACGAGATAGGTGCCGCCGCGCAGGCGGCCCGCGTGCGTCCCGAGGGCCTCTTCACCTCCCCGCGCGAACTTGACTTCGGCAGTCAGCAGCGACTCTCGCTCTCCTCCATCCTGCGCGCGGGAGGCAGCGCGACCGCAGAGCTCGAGGTGCGCCAGCCCGGCATCGCGGGATCGGACGGCAAGCTGCTGGGCCGTGTGCGCCAGCTGCTGGCAGGCAACTCCTCCGTGGTCTTCGCGGTGCCCGACCGCGCCGCCCGCGAGGCCCTCGAGCTCAGCTTCACTGACGAGGGCATAGCGCTGCGCGAGTCCCTGGGAAGCGCGCCCGAGAACAACGTTCCCGTGACTTCGGAGGACGCGGCAAGGGCCCCCGAGCCCCTGGACCGTGGCAAGGTGACCTTCTTCGACGCCCCCGTGCCGGCGGGCATCGTGGTCCCCTCGGCGAGCCTGGCGGTGCTCTCCGTGTCAGACCTCACGGCGCGCATGGCTAAGCATCGCCGCAGCCGCCGCGTGGACCCCACCACGGTCACCTTCCCCTTCAAGCCCGGAGACTACGTGGTCCATGCCACTCATGGCATCGCGCTCTTCTCGCAGATCGTGCGGCAGGAGGTGGCGGGGCGCGAGAGGGACTACTTCCTCCTCGAGTACGCCGGCGCGGACAAGCTCTTCGTGCCCCTGGAGCAGGTGGACCGCGTCACGCGCTACGTGGGGCCGGATGGCAGCAGCCCACGCCTCACCCGCCTTAACACGGCCGACTGGTCGCGCGCGACGGGCAAGGCCCGCAAGAGCGCCAAGAAGCTGGCGTTCGACCTGGTCGACCTCTACACCAGGCGCTCGGCCGTGGCGGGCCACCCCTTCTCCCTGGACGGCCCCGCCCAGCTGGACATGGAGGCGAGCTTCCCCTACGAGATGACGCCCGACCAGGCGAGCGCGCTGGCGGACATCAAGGCGGACATGGAGGCCGCCAAGCCCATGGACCGCCTGCTCTGCGGAGACGTGGGCTTCGGCAAGACCGAGGTGGCGCTGCGCGCGGCGTTCAAGTGCTGCCAGGACGGCTGCCAGGTCATGGTGCTTTGCCCCACCACCATCCTGGCGCAGCAGCACTTCGAGACCTTCTTCTCTCGCTTCGCCCCCTTCGACCTCAAGGTCGCCGTCCTCTCTCGCTTCGTGACGTCCGCCCAGCAGCGCCGGGCGCTGGAGGGGTTCCAGGACGGAAGCGTGAGTGTGCTCATCGGCACGCATCGGCTGCTCTCGGCCGACGTGAACCCCCACAGCCTGGGACTGGTCATCATCGACGAGGAGCAGCGCTTCGGCGTGCAGCACAAGGAGCAGCTCAAGAACATGCGCGAGCAGGTGGACGTGCTGACCCTCTCGGCCACCCCCATCCCGCGCACCATGCAGATGTCCATGAGCGGCGTGCGCGACATGAGCCTCATCCTCACGCCTCCGCCGGGACGACTGCCCGTGAAGGTGACGGTGGGGGAGTGGGACCCGGACGTGGTCTCCGAGGCCATCCGCGCCGAGCTCGAGCGAGGGGGCCAGGTCTACTACGTCTCCAACCGCGTGACCACCATCGACGACGCGGTGGACCGCGTGCACGAGGCGGCGCCCGAGGCCCGCGTGGGCATAGCGCATGGCAAGATGGGCGCCGCCCAGGTGGAGAACGTGATGCTGCAGTTCCAGGAGCACGAGATCGACGTGCTGGTGGCAACCACCATCATCGAGAGCGGCATCGACAACCCACACACCAACACCCTGATTATCGAGGACTCCCAGAGGCTGGGCCTGGCCCAGCTCTATCAGCTCAAGGGTCGCGTGGGCCGAGGGCGCACCCAGGCGTTCGCCTACTTCATGTTCCCAGGCGAGCTGCCGCTCACCCCCGAGGCAACCGACCGTCTCACGGCGATCAACGAGTACCAGGACCTGGGCAGCGGCATGCGCATAGCCATGAGGGACCTGGAGATTCGCGGGGCGGGCTCGCTCATGGGCGGAGAGCAGCACGGCAACCTCTCCAGCGTGGGCTTCGACCTCTTCACCCAGATGCTGGGCCAGGCCGTGGCGGAGGCTCGCGGGGAGACGGGCGAGGTGGAGCTGCCGGAGGCCACCATCAACCTGCCCGCGGACTTCTACCTGGCCGAGGAGTATCTGCCCGAGGTGGACAGGCGCGTCCTGACGTACCGCCGACTGGCCGCGGCCACGGAGCTGATCCAGGTGGACGAGCTGCAGATGGAGCTCGAGGAGTGCTTTGGCGCCCTGCCTTTGGCGGGGAGGAACCTCTTCGACCGCGCCCGCGTGAGGATCCGGGCCCAGCGCCTGGGCGTGACGTCCATCTCGCTGGCAAACGGGCGAATCACCTACCAGGGATTGGAGCTCGCGCGCCAGCTGGCGCTCAAGTTCAAGGAGAGGCGCGGCATCTATCACGCCACCAGCAGGAAGCTCTCTTACCCCTTCCATGCGGGCAGGGAGGAGCTGCTGCCGGCGGCATTGGGCGTGTTGGAGGAAGTGGGCGGAGACGACGAGGGGGACGAGTAGCATGGGCGAGAAGGCCATGGAAGAGCGCGTGGCGGAGCTTGCCGCGCAGGTGGACGCAGAGACCGCCGCGAGGCCGGGCGCCCCTGCGGCCCATCCCGAGTTCGACCGCCTGGCACGCACCATCTGGCGGCTGCGCCAGCCGGACGGATGTCCCTGGGACAGGGATCAGACCCATCGCAGCATCACGCGCAACATGATAGAGGAGGCCTACGAAGCGGTTGACTGCATCGAGGCAAGCGATTCCGTCCACCTGCGCGAGGAGCTGGGAGACGTGCTCGAGCAGGTGCTCCTGCACGCCCAGATCGCCGCGGACTCGGGCGAGTTCACCCTGGACGACGTGTGCCGCGACCTCAACGAGAAGCTTGTCCGCCGCCACCCGCACGTCTTTGGGGACGCGGAGGACGCGTGCGCGGTAGACTCTGCCGGGCAGGTCCTGGACATCTGGGACGCGGTAAAGCGACGGGAGCGCGAGGGTGCGGATGACGAGGGGCCGAAGCAGGGCCTCCTCGACAGCGTGCCCTCCTCCCTGCCCGCGCTCATGCAGTGCCAGAAGATCTCGAGGCGTGCGGCGAAGGTGGGCTTCGAGTGGCCGAGCGTGGCTGACGTGTGGCTGCAGGTGGAGTCCGAGAGGAGGGAGTTCGAGGCCGAGGAGCGCGGGAGCGATTCTGCGGCGGAGGAGTTCGGAGACATCCTCTTCTCCCTGGTGAACGTGGCTCGTCACGAGCACATCGATGCCGAGGAGGCCCTTGCACGCAGCAATCGCAAGTTCCGGCGCCGCTGGTCCCGCATGGAGGCCCTTGCGTGCGAAGAGGGGCTGCGCGTGGACGACCTTTCCCCTGAGCGCCTCGAGGAGCTTTGGAAGCTCGTGAAGCTTGAGGAGCGCGCGGGCTCCGGGACGGACGCTCTGGTATAACTGAGGCAGGAGCCGCGCTTCCTAAGGCGCGGCGCTTGGCCAAGACGAAGATGAGACGAAGCAGCATGAGCCAAGGTTCACCCAAGACATCAGGGGGGGTGCCACGCCCCTCCGCACGCGCCCGCGACAAGCGCGAGACGAATGCCGCCGCGCGGCGCGGAAAAGCCAGGTCAGCCTTGTCCGTCTGTGCGGACGGGCTTTCCGGCATCGCCTCGTGGGCAGGGGCGCACAAGCTGATCTCCGGCTTCGTCGTGATCGTCCTGGCCCTCTTGGCCATGCTCTACGGACCGGTGCGCGAATACTACGCCGCCATGCGCACGGGACAGGACCTGCAGGCCAAGTACGATGACATCTCTCGAGAGAACGCCTCGCTCGCGGGCGACCTCAACCGGCTCCAGTCCCGCGAGGGCATAGAGGACGAGGCCCGCAGGCGGGGATATGTGAGCGAGGGGGAGACCAGCGTGACGGTGAAGGGCCTTCCTGAGGAGCAGAGGCGCGACCCGTCTGCCGCAGACGAGTACCAGGACACGCGAGACGAGCTCACCCGACTGCTCGACGCGCTCTTCCGCTATGACCCGGTGGAGACATGGAACTCGTAGCCTGCATAGACATAGGTACCGTGACCTGCCGTCTTGCGGTGGCAGAGGTGGATGGCGGCCGCGTGGGAAGGCTCGCCAAGCGCTCCGTCATCTGCAACCTGGGCGAGGGGCTGGGCGCCACGGGCGCGATCTCTGGCGCCTCGTGCGGACGCGTGCTGGGGACCGTTGACGCCTATCTGCAGATGGCGCGCCAGCTGGGCGCGACCCACGCCTGCTGCACCCTCACCTCCGCAGCTCGCGATGCCTCTAACGTGCAGGTCATCCTGGATGGCCTGCGCATCCGCGGCCTTGAGCCTCAGGTCATCTCCGGCGAGGTCGAGGGCTCTCTCACCTTCCTGGGCGTGGCGCAAGACTTCAGGGGCCAACGCATCCTGGTGGCGGACAATGGTGGCGGGTCAACCGAGCTTGCCGTGGGAGGCCTGGGCGAGGGGCTCCGGCTTGATCTCGTGCGCTCCACGGACGTGGGCTGCAGGCGCATCACGGAGCGCTTCCTCTCCGTGCAAGACCCCCCTTCCGCCGAGGACGTGGCTGTGGCCCGGGGGTTTGCCGAGGGGCTCTTTGCGCCAGCGCTGGAAGACGCGGGCCTTGCGCGCGCCGCTCGTGGTCTGCGCCCTGACGTCCTCGTGGTGACGGGCGGGACGGCAACCAGCCTCGTTGCCGTCAAGAAGGCGCTCGTGCCCTATGATCCCGCGCAGGTGCATCTGGCGCAGCTCTCCCGCGAGGAGGTGGAGGGGCTCTGCGAGAGGCTCTCCGGCCTTACCATGGCGAAGCGTGCCCAGCTGCCGGGGCTCCAGCCCCAGCGCGCCGAGGTCATCCTGGGAGGGGCCCTCGCCATTGCGGAGCTCATGCGCCTCTCGGGCTTCGGGCGGCTCACGGTGAGCGAGAGCGACCTGCTCTTTGGCCTGGCGCTTTGTGCAGCTGACGCGCTTGCGGGAGCTGCCTCGAGGCTGGGCTGGACGCCCCGGATGCGCCCGCTCTTGTAGCCTAAGGCCGTCGGTAGGTGTGCTAGGCTTTTCTCGCACGGGGGTGTGGCGGAATTGGCATACGCAGCGGACTTAAAATCCGCGGCCGAAAGGATTGTGGGTTCGAGTCCCACCGCCCCTACCACGCACGCGACGCGCCGCGGCAGAGAAAGGCGGCCGTCCA
Source organism: Olsenella urininfantis (assembly GCF_900155635.1). GTDB lineage: Bacteria > Actinomycetota > Coriobacteriia > Coriobacteriales > Atopobiaceae > Olsenella_G > Olsenella_G urininfantis. The sequence continues at coordinate 1,512,545 of NZ_LT732540.1, read as the reverse complement.
GACCTTGGACAGCCGCCCTGTGCGCTCGATGGTGCCCCCAACGAGACTCGAACTCGTGTCGCCGCCTTGAAAGGGCGGTGTCCTAACCACTAGACGATGGGGACGCGGGAGCAAGTATATATCAAATCGAACGGAAGTTTTTTGTGTCGAATCGCCTGTGCAGGTACTCCTCGGCCGAGGGATTCCTACCATGGGATACTCCTGTACACAGGATGTCCTGTATAGAAGTTATCCATAAGCGAGGTGGTTGCTCGTGTCGCCAGAGGGAGTCTTCTTCCCCACGCCCAATGCCCCTATGGGTGAGGGCGCGTCGGTGCGCCTGGCAATCGTTCCCGACTCAGACAGCCCCCTGCACGTGCAGCTCGCCTCCGTCATTCGCGAGAAGATAGACACGCGCGAGTGGCTGGAGGGGACGGCCATCCCCTCCGAGACCGAGCTCATGAGGAACTTTGGCATCAGCCGTGGGACGGTGCGCCATGCCATCCGCACCCTGGTCGCAGAGGGCTACCTGCGCTCCGTCAAGGGCAGTGGGACCTTTGTGGCAGAAGGCGGCCTGGTGCGCCCCGCCACCCGCCGCCCACTTTCCTTCTCCGCCCTCCTGCGTGAGCGCGGGCTTGACTTCCGCACCAAGGTCCTCGCGCGGAGCAGCCTGCCCGCCACGCGCGAGGTGGCTCGCCAGCTGAGCGTGGCCGAGGGGTCTCCCGTCATGTTCATGCGCCGTGTGCGCTCGGTGGGGGGCTCTCCCGTCGTCTGCCAGGAGAGCTGGTCGAACCTCCTCGCTTGCCCCGGCCTTGACCAAGCGGACTTCGAGAGCGAGTCGCTCTTCGACGCCGTGGAGCGCTGCTCTGCCAGGAGGATCACCTCCTCCACGGTCCACTACCTCTCCGTGAGGGCAGGGGAGGAGCACGCGTCCTATCTGGGTTGTGGCGCAGACGACCCCGTGCTGGCGCTCGAGCAGCGCATCTCCCTGGACGACGGCACGCCCATCGAATGGAGCCTCACCTGGCTGCGCCCCGGCGAGTCCGTGGTGGGCGTCTCCCTGGAGGACCAGCTGGCCCTGGGCAGGGCGGGCCTGCGCCAGGCATCGGAGCCACGCTCCACGCCCGAGAGGCGTGCCCTCGCGCTGAGGCTCGAGCGCGGCGCTCTGGACGTGCGCCGCGGAGTCACTGAGCTCGCGCATCGCTACCTGGGCGTTCCCTTCCACTTCGGGGGAGCCTTCTCCATGGCGGAGCTCGTCTCGGTGCTCTACGGCCACGTCATGCGCACGGGCAAGGACGGAACCCCATGGGAGCAGAGGGACCGTCTGGTCCTCTCGAAGGCGCATGCCTCCATCGCCCTCTATCCAGCGATGCTCCAGGCGGGCCTCCTCTCGCAGGAGGACCTTGACCGGGGGATCTTTGGCCCCGACGCGGTGATAGCCAAACATCCCGACCGCGACCCCTCGCGTGGGCTCGAGGTCTCTGGCGGGAGCCTGGGCATGGGGCTGGGCTATGCGGTGGGGCTTGCCCTGGCCCTCAGGAGACGCAGGTCGGCAGCCCGGGTGTTCTGCATCGTGGGCGATGGCGAGTGCGACGAGGGCTCAATCTGGGAATCCGCCGCGCTGGCGGGGCATCTGGGGCTCTCGGCCCTCACGGTGATCGTGGACGCAAACGGCATGCAGCTGGATGGCCCCACGTCAGAGGTGCTGGACAATGGGCCCATCCAGCGCAAGTTCGCCTCCTTTGGCTTTGACGTGCAGGAGGTCAGCGCCCACGACGTCCTTGCGCTGGCGGATGCGCTGGCCGCCCGGCCCCACGCAGCACGGCCCCTCGCCCTCGTCTCTCGCGGGGTGAAGGGCTACGGCGTCTCCTTCGTCGAGAACGACATCGCCTGGCACGACAAGGCGCTCGACGAGGAGACCTATCGCAAGATCACAGACGAGCTCGACCGGCGTGGAAGGGAGCTCGCTAATGAGCGATGACATGCTCGTGAGCCCAGAGGACGCCCAGCGCCTCTCATGCATGGGCCACAGGCAGATCTTCGGAGAGGTGATGGGTGTCCTCGCCCAGGAGGGCCCCAGCCTCACCGTGGTGGTGTCAGACTACGGACGCCGCCTCAACCTGGGGCGCTTCCGCCAGACGCTGCCCGAGGGCTTCGTGCAGTGCGGCATTGCCGAGCAGAACCAGGTGGAGGTGGCGTCGGCCCTTGCCAACGAGGGCCTCACCACCTTTGCGGTGGGATACGCCTCGTTCCTCTCGGCGCGCGCCCTTGACCAGGTGCGCGTGAGCCTGGGCATCATGGGGTCGCCGGCCATCCTGGTGGGTGTGAGCGGCGGGTGCGACTCCGGTGCCCTGGGACCCAGCCACATGGCCATAGAGGACCGTGGCAACATGCGCCAGATTCCGGGAATGACGGTCATCAGTCCCGCGGACGGCGCGGAGTTCGCAGCAGTGCTGATGGAGCTTGCCCGCAACCCCCGGCCGGCCTACGTCTGCATGAACGACGGCGACGGCCGCAACCTCCACCCTGACGGCATACCCGCTGCAGGCGTCGGCGCCCCACAGGAGCTGTGCGCGCGCGATGGGGCGGGGGTGACCCTGCTCTCCAGCGGAACCATCGGCTCGCGCGCGCTGGATGCCGCCCGCATGCTTGGCAGGAGGGGCGTTCCCTGCCAGCTGGTCGCGCTTCCCACGCTGAAGCCCTTTGGTCTTTGCGACGCCTGCGTTGCCGACGGCTGCAGGCTGTTGGTGAGCGTCGAGGAGCATGCCCGCATGGGCGGCCTGGGAAGCGCCGTGGCGGAGTGGCTGGCGGACGCCGGCCACGGCACGCCGCTCCTGCGCTTGGGCATGCCGGACGCCTACCTCAAGGCAGACACCAGGGACGCCCTGCTTGACCGTGCGGGACTGAGCCCCGAGGGAATCGCGCAAAGCGTCGAGGAGCGTCTGTCCCGCCTGCCCTAGCGCCCGACGCCCGGCCTACCAGTCGAAGCCCGAGCGGTCCGCAAAGGCCTTGGCCCGTGCCAGCATGTCCTGCTGGGACTCGACCCAGGCGGGCAGGTCTGGCACGTCCACGATGATCGGGTCCGCCTCATGCACGGCAAGGGTCGCCTCCTCGAAGCTGTAGGGGGCAAAGAGGGGCCGGTCGGGCATGTAGGTGTCAATGAGAACGGGCCTCAGGAGCGCATAGACGCCACCCTCGCACAGCCTGTCGAAGCCCCTGAGCGCACGTCGCGCCGCCGCCAGGCGCCCCAGCTTGAACAGCAGGATGACGCGGCCCAGCGCCGCCCATGAGTCTCCACGGCGAGAGACCCTCGCGTCCAGGGCGTCGAAGCCCTCCTCGTCCTCCAGGCGCGAGAGCGCGAGCGCACAGCTGTGCCGCGCGCCCAGCTCGTCGGCGGGGGAGAGCCCCAGAAGTTCCGAGCTCACGGCGCTTGCCATGCGGTAGCGCGCGGACTCGAGGCAGCTGCGGGCGATGGCGGCCTTCACGCGCAGGCGCGGGCGCACGAAGACGTCGTCCCATGCGTCATGTGCGGCGTCTGGGGTGAGGGGGCCAAGGGACGCCTCGCAGCCCCTCTCGACGTCGAAGAGGAGGTCAAGCGTGGCATCCGGATGGGTGTCTGCTGCAATGCAGAGGCAGAGCCGTGCCTGGGCGCAGCTGGGGTCCAGCGCCAGGGCCTCGTTGCAGTCTGCGCGCATGCGCCTCATGCGCTGGGCGCGCGTCTCCAGGAACTCGTCGTCGTCCAGCAGGTCGTCATCGCCGCGCGAGCTCTCGTAGCGCTCGAGCGCGCTCACCATGAGGCCAAAGGCCTCCTCGGCGGGGTCGTCCACGAAGTCCTGGGGCTTTTCGCGAACGGCCAGCAGCAGCTCGGAGTGACCGGCGGTGGAAAGCCCCATCTTCTCGCCACGCTTGCGGGCGATCCTTTGGACCCACTCGTCACGTAGGCCCATCAGTGCCTGCCTCCCTGCTCGTCTGCGTCGCCTCCAGGCCCCTGCGCTAGGATCTCCAGGCTCTCGGCACGGTCCTCCTCGGGAACGAGGAGGCTCGCCTCCTTCCTCACCCATGCGCCGAACGCCCCGTGGCCGCTCACGTCCCTCCCCTCCTGCAGCAGCACCGTGCACTCCGACACCGCAAGGATGAGCTCGTCCTCGCTGAAGGGCGGCATTGCCAGGCGGGCGAACACGCCGTCGGGCAGCTCGCGCTGGGCGAGGAGCGTGAGCGCCGCATGGGGGTAGCTCTCGCAGAGGCGCCTTACGATCCGGCGGGCCTCGTCCATGTCGCGGCGCTTGTGCGCGAGGGCGCAGCGCGAGAGGAGCAGCCAGGCGTCCTCCCCGCCCCGCTGCCTCACGCAGTCCATCTGGGAGCAGCGCCGCGCAAGCTCCTCGAGGCCCTGCTCGTCCTCCAGCTTCGCATGGGCGATGGCCATGGTGAAGCGCACGTCGGCGCTGTCCTCCCCGTCAAGCTCGAGAAGCCTCTCGCCCGCGCGCAGCGCCTCGCGGTTGTGGCCGCAGACGATGGCCTTGGAGGCCAGTGCCGCCAGCCAGCGCAGGTAGGGGCGAAGCGCCAGTTCGGAGAGGAGACCGCCCCGCTCGACTGAGGACCTGGGTCCCTCTTTGAGGAGCTGCCCCTCGCATTGCGCGCGCACCTCGTCGGCACCCTGGCGGAGATAGTCGTAGTAGCCCTCGAAGGAGGGGATGTCCGCCGCCCGCTTCATGCGACGGGCGTCCGGGCAGCCCGGGTCCAGCTGCAGGGCCTCGTCCAGCAGGGCGTGCGCCCTGCCGATGATCTTGTCGCCCGTGTCCTCGTTAGCGAAGGGCAGGCGGTAGTCTATGAGCTCTGTTGCAAGGGCAACCAGGTGGAAGGCGCGATCGGCATCGGTCTGCGGGAGGCCGTCGCGCTCCTGGGTGAAGCGTCTGCCGAAGCCGGAAAAGGCACGTGCCGCGGCGATGGGGCCCTCGCCATCGAGCGAGCGGGCGAAGCGGAGCCCCAGGCGCTGGTAGTCCTCTCTGTTTGGATCAAACGCCATGGCCGCCTCCTCTCCCTGTGCCACACCAAAGGGCAACGTGGTTCATATGCAGGTATCGTACCCGATGCAGGAGGGGGCTGGTGGGGCCATGTGCCGCAGCGGCGTCTTTGCGCCCCCGCCGAAGGTGGGCCCCAAGTTGTACAGTAATTACTATTCATTCAATAATGTCAATGCTTTACCTGAGATTATTCAGTCAATACACTCTTTTTGTAGGTAAATGGTTTTGTATATACAGCTTATATTTCCCAACGGTATCCTAGTCGATGGCATGGAAGCTGGCGCGCACCTGCGCCCGACCCCCATGCCAGCTCGAATTCACAGAGCTGAGGGGGCACGGGCCTTGGGCATCAGGCCTTGGGCCAAAACCCCTCTAAAACTTGTGGCCGGCGCTGGGGGCGCAGGCCAGAAAGGGGAGAGACATGGGACGTTTCACCAATCCGCGTGACCTTTACTTTGGCGAGGGCGCTCGTCACGAGGTGAAGAACCTCAAGGGCAAGAGGGCCATGATCGTCTCCGGCGGCAGCTCCATGCGCCGCGGCGGCTTCCTGCAGGAGATCGAGGCCGACCTCAAGGACGCCGGCTTCGAGGTCGCCTTCTTCGAGGGCGTCGAGTCCGACCCCTCCGTCGAGACGGTCATGAAGGGCGCTGCGGCCATGTCCGAGTTCGGCCCCGACTGGATCGTCGCCGTGGGCGGCGGCAGCCCCATCGACGCCGCCAAGGCCATGTGGATCAAGTACGAGTACCCCGAGTGCACCTTCGAGGATATGTGCAAGGTCTTCGGCCTGCCCGAGCTGCGCAAGAAGGCCCACTTCTGCGCCATCTCCTCCACCTCCGGCACCGCCACCGAGGTCACCGCGTTCTCGATCATCACGGACTACGCCAAGGGCATCAAGTATCCCATCGCCGACTTCGAGATTACGCCCGATGTGGCCATCGTCGACCCTGAGCTCACCTACTCCATGCCCGCCAGGCTCTGCACCCACACCGGCATGGACGCCCTGACCCACTGCATGGAGGCCTACGTCTCCACCGTCGCCTCCGCCTACACCGACGGCCCCGCCCTCCACGGCATCCGTGAGATCACCACCTGGCTGCCCACCTCCTACAAGGGGGACAAGGAGGCCCGCCAGCACATGCATGACGCGCAGTGCATCGCCGGCATTGCCTTCTCCTCGGGCCTTCTGGGCATCGTGCACTCCATGGCCCACAAGACCGGCGCCGCCTTCTCCGGCGGCCACATCATCCACGGCTGCGCCAACGCCATGTACCTGGGCAAGGTCATCCAGTACAACGCCAAGGACGAGCGCGCCGCCGAGCGCTACGCCTTCGTGGCCAAGGAGATCCTGCACCTTGAGGGCGAGACCAACGAGGAGCTCGTCGCCGCTCTCGTGCAGTACATCCGCGACCTCAACGACACCCTGGACATCCCCCAGGCCATCAAGTACTACGGCGAGGGCGGCGTGAAGTCCGAGATCTCCATCATCGATGAGGCAGAGTTCCTCGAGAAGCTCCCTGCCGTCGCTGCCAACGCGATTGCCGACGCCTGCACTGGCGCCAACCCACGCCAGCCGTCTCAGGAGGACATGGAGCAGCTCCTCAAGTGCGTCTACTACGACCTCCCCGTGGAGTTCTAAGCCCCGTTTCCCACGGCACGCCTTCTTGCAGGGAGGCCTCTCGGGTTCGCCCGGGGGGCCTCCCTCGCTTTGACGCGCCCCTCGTCTCGCGCCCCACACTTCTCTCTCGTCCCCGTCGCAGCTGAAAGCTTGCGGAAATCCCCTCAGGAAAAAATTTCCTGTGGCGTCTTCACAATTCAACTGGGCTTTTGTAGGAGAGACCTACAGGAGAATATTCTGTGTGGGTTTCTCGGCCATGCCTGACCGTGCAGCAGGCGACAGGGGCCTACTCCCACACGCGGCGGAGCTCGGTCCCCTCGGTGCTTAGGGTCACCACCAGGCGGCTCTTGTCGCCCGGCTCAATGAGCACGGATGCCTCGAAGGGCCGCCCCGCACTGTCAAACGAGGTGCGAAGCACCCTCAGGGCGGCGCTGCCAGGCCTCACGCCCAGCAGCTTTGCCTCGCTCGCGTCCAGGCACACCGCCTCGTACGCCTCCTCCGCCCGCGCGGGCAGCGCGCCCGACGCCTCAGCGACCAGGGCGTAGAGCGACTGCTCCAGGTCCCTCTCGGTGAGGTCGGGACAGAGCGTGCAGGGAATGTATGCCGTGGCGAGCTGCATGGGCACGTCGTCCCCCAGGCGCAGGCGTCGCACCTCCCACACGGGCGTGCCGTCGGGAAGGCCCAGGCGGCGGGAGACGCCCTTGCTGGATTCGCGTTTGCGCAGACCCAGCACGCGCGAGGCGGCCGTGCGCCCGGCGCTCTCCATCTCGGACGAGAAGCTCAGCTCTGCCCCCGACCTCCCATCGCCCTTCGCAGGGTCTTGCACAAAGGTCCCCTGTCCCCTCCTGCGAGTGACCCGCCCCTCGTCCACCAGGTCCTTGAAGCAACGGCGCACGGTGGCGCGCGAGAGGCCAAAGCGCTCGCAGAGCTGCTTCTCGGTGGGAAGCGGCGTGCTTGCGCCGAGCGCCCCCGTGGCGATCAGCTGCAGGATGCGCTGCTTGAGCTGCTGGTAGAGGGGGGTCTGCGATTCGGCTTCGAGCGGCTGGGCCGCTATGGCGGAGAGGCTGTCCATGGGCGTCCTTGACGGTAATGTACGGTACATACGAACTTTTGCGGCCAGCACATGGTAGTCCCATTTGCCAGGATGCTATCTTGCAATCAGCAAAAGTACGGTAAATACCGTACAAAACAGACAAGAGAAAGGACGCGCCATGAACCCCGCCAAGAAGGCAGCAGAGATGACCGTGCGCGAGCTCGCCCGCTACATCGACCAGTCCGTCCTCAAGCCCGAGTTCACCGTGGGGGAGATCAAGAGGTACGCCCAGGAGGGCATCGACTTCGGCTGTGCCACCATCTGCATCAACCCTGCCAGCCTGCCCATCGTCGCCCCCATGGTCGAGGGCACCGAGACGGGCCTCTGCGTGGTCTGCGACTTCCCCTTCGGCCTCGCCACCACCGAGGCGAAGGCCATGCTCGCCGAGGAGTACTGCTCCAAGTGGAAGATCGAGGACCTGGACATCGTGGCCAACTATGGTCGCCTGCGCTCCGGAGACCTGGACTACGTCACCCGCGACATCAAGGCCGTCGTGGACGCGTGCCACAAGTACGGCACGCTCGTGAAGGTCATCATCGAGACCGACTTCCTCACTCCCGAGCAGATCGCCGATGGCACGCGCTGCGCCGTTGCTGCCGGCGCGGACTTCATCAAGAGCTCCACGGGCTTCGTCACGGGCGTGCCCAGCGTGGGCGCCACCACCGAGGTCGTGGCGGCCATGATGGAGGCCGGCGAGGGCAAGATCAAGGTAAAGGGCTCGGGTGCCATCCGCACCAGGGAGCACTTCCTCGAGCTCATCGACATGGGCATCGACCGCATGGGCGTGGGCTACCGCTCCACCCCGGTGGTCCTGGGCATGACCGCCGAGGAGGCCAGGAGGCTGGCCTAGCCCCAGGGCGGCAGCCGGACGGTGGGCCTTGTTGGTCGAAAAGCTGGGGGCGGCCCGCCCGCGCGGGCGGGCCGCCCCCATTCTGGAGGGGAACGACCATGGATGCTAGCGAGCAGGTGATCAACCAGGTTGTCAAGCAGGAGGGCCGAGAGGAGCGTTCGAGCGTCCCTATCGTCGTGCATGTTCTATCGGACGCAACTGGCAACACTGCGGTGCGCCTCGCCGAGGCAGCCGCCGCGCAGTTCAGATGGGGGAGGGTGGGCATCTCTCAGCTCTCCAATGTGGAGAACGCAGGTCAAGTTCGCAGGTACCTTGACCGCTATGTTCCCAAAGGGGAAGAGACCATCGTCTACCACACGATATTGAACCAGCAGCTCCGCACATCCGTGCGTCAGGAGGCAGAGGAGCACGGAATTGCGTCAGTTGACCTTCTTGGCCCTGCCATGGAAATCTTGGAGCGACTTCTGGGCGAGGAGCCTCTGAACGTTCCTGGCCTCGAGGTCAACCACAGGGGCCGGGCCATCCGCAAGCTCGACGCACGCATGCTTTAGACCTTACATATGACCTGGACATATGACCTGGGCTGACGGGCCGTTTCACGAAACGCACCCGAGTGGAGGCCGTGCGCGTCGCACGGCACAAGGAGGAAGAGTCATGGCCATCAAGATCTTTGCCGACGGCGCCAACCTCGAGGGCATGCTCGAGATGAACGAGAGGGGCGTCGATGGCTTCACCACCAACCCCTCGCTCATGAGGAAGGGTGGCGTCGAGAACTACCGTGACTTCGCCTTCAAGGCGCTGGCGGCCATCCCCGACAAGTCCCTCTCCTTCGAGGTTTTTGCCGACGACGAGGCCCAGATGGAGGTCGAGGGAAACGAGATCAAGACCTGGGGCGAGAACGTCTTCGTGAAGATTCCCTGCGTCAGGACCGACGGCACCCCCATCTACGGTCTGATCAAGAAGCTCTCCGACGCCGGCGTGCACGTCAACGTGACGGCCGTCTTCACCGAGGGTCAGGTCAAGGCCGTCGCCGAGGCCCTAAACCCCAACGTCCCCGGCTACATCTCCATCTTTGCCGGACGTCTGTCTGATGCCGGCAACGATCCCATCCCTGTGGTCAAGTACGCCGTCGAGCTCACCAGGGACCGCCCCCAGACCGAGGTCCTATGGGCCTCCACCCGCGAGGTCTACAACATCATCCAGGCCGAGCAGCTGGGCGTTGACATCATCACCGTGCCCAACGACGTGCTGGAGAAGTGGTTCAAGCGCGGTCGTCAGGCGCTTGACCTCTCCGTCGATACCGTCCGCGGCTTTGCTGCCGACATCGCCACACTCAACTTCCACATCCTCCCCGAGGAGTAGGCGACGTCGGCTCTTGTTCCAGGGAGGTTGCGATGCGCGCTGCGGACGTTGCGCATGACATGAACGTGCTGGCGGCATTTCTCGGCAGGAGGGATGTGGCGGAGCTCTCGCAGGAGGCGCTCGAGCTGCGCTTCGGCTTTGCCCGGACGGACGTCATGGCACTTGTGGGCGGAAGCATTCTTGCTGGTGGGGACGTTATGGCCCAGGCCATGCGTGCGGGTGTGGCCCGCGCCTACGCGATCGTGGGCGGGGCGGGCCACACCACCCAGGCCTTCCGCGAGAAGATCCGCGAGCTCTGCCCCGACCTGCGCTTTGCCGACGACGCCTGCGAGGCGGACGTCTTCGCCGCCTACCTGAGGAGCCGCCACGGCCTGGAGGTGGACCTGCTGGAGCGCGGGTCCACCAACTGTGGCAACAACATCACCTGCCTGCGTGACCTTCTCGCCGAGAGGGGTATGCGCTGCCGCTCCCTCATCCTCGTCCACGACGCGAGCATGCAGCTGCGCGTGGAGGCGGTCGCGCGCAAGGAGCTGCCGGATGTCGTGCCCGTGAGCTATGCCTGCCATGCCGCACGCGTGGTGGCGGCGAAGGGGGCTGCGGGCGATCCTCTCGCCCAGCTGCGCTATGAGGACGAGCCATGGGGCATGTGGGCACCTGGCCACTACCTCAGCCTGCTCATGGGCGAGATTCCCCGCCTGCGCGATGACGCGGCGGGCTACGGCCCCAACGGCAGGGACTACCTGGCGCACGTGGACATCCCCGACGACGTGCTTGCGGCCTTCGCGCGCCTCTCGGAGGCCTTCCCCGAAAGCGTGCGAGTGGCAAGGAGGCCTGAGGCGGGGGTGGGGCCGTTACGCCGTCACTGACTGGCAGAGTAACGGCCCAAAACCGAGAAAAACGGTCCGAACGGTCCGTTTGACCGTCACTTACTGACGGTGTAACGGGGCCTGGCCCCGCCAGACCCGGCTCCGCCCCGCCTAGCTCGCCCGCTTGACCGCCAGCAGGGTGCGCATGGCCTGGCACCAGCCGTCAGTCGAGTTGCTCGCCGAGACGAACGCGTTTCCCGCCGTGGCCAGCGCCGCCTGCGTCTTGGGGTTGTCGATGCCGTTGCGCATGAGCAGGAAGGTCCCCACCTCCGCCGCCATCTCGCAGTCTGCGGGAGAGTCCCCGCTGGCCAGCACCTCCGCTGGATCCCAGCCCATGAGCTCCATGTAGCGCCTGGCCGCCGAGCCCTTGTTCAGCCCGCGCGGCGTGATGTGATAGGTGTGCACATCCTCCACCTTGCCGCCCTTGAAGGTGGGCAGGATGGTCTTTCCGGTGATGCGACCTACGAAGCCGTTGTCCGCCAGGTAGAGCGGGAGCCCGGTCTCGTCGAGCATGGCCTGGGCCTCGTCCTCGATCACGGCGCCGCGCAGCGCCACCGTCACCTCGCGGTACTGGTAGCCAATGTTGTTGTCGTTGTAGGTCTCGAGGCAGTCGTACCAACGCTTGAGCATGCGCCGCACCACGCCGGTCTCCACGATCACGTCGTGCGGGGTCTTGCCGCACCCCTCGTCGTAGGGCATCTCGGCGGTGAAGTAGTGCCAGTCGCTCTCGGTGCCCTCGTGCAGGCACAGCACGCCGCCCATCTCGCCGATCCATCCGCCCAGGCCAAGCACGCGCACGTCCTCGCGCGCCATGGCGCGGTTGCGCCCCGTGCAGGGAATGACCTGCACGCCGGCACGGCGCAGGTCAACCAGGGTCTGGGCCAGCTCTATGGAGGGGGTCCCATCGCTTGACGCGAGGGCCTGGCCGTGGCTGACCATGGTGTTGTCCGTGTCGCTGATCACGTACTTGATGCGAGAGAGCCTCTCGGCGAGGAAGTCGGGAAGGGAGGCCGCGTCGACGGGGAAGGTGGGAAGCGAGAGTGCGGGCATTGCCGTCCTTTCGGGGGTTGCGGGGTCGCGGGCGCTAGGCTCCTGAGGGCTTCGGGGCGTCCTCCAGGCCAAGGCGGCCGCGCAGGACGCGCTCGTAGATGCTGCCGTCCGTCTCGCAGGGGACGAAGAGGTCCCCCTCGTGCTGGCGGGTCTCGTCCCCCTTGGCCAAAAGGCACACCACGGCACCTTCGTCGCACGAAAGGGCCAGGTCAACGGCTCGTTTGATTGCTTTGGGACGATCGGGGATGACTTCGAAGTTCTGGCTCGCCGGCGTGGCCGCGGCCATCTGCGCGCAGATCTCACCAACGTCCTCGTGCGCGGGGTCCTCCTCGGTGTAGATCAGCCAGTCCGCCCACCGCGAGGCCTCCGCAGGCAGCTCTTGGCGCCTCTCGTGCGCCTTTCCGCCGGGCGCGCCAAAGACCGCCACGATTCGCCGGCCTGGGAACTCCTTGGTGATGGAAGCGAAGAAGCGCTGGTAGGACAACTTGTTGTGTGCGTAGTCCACGATGCCCACCACCTTGGGGGCAAGTGCGGGCAGAAGCTCCATGCGTCCGGGGACCTTCACCTTCGAGAGCCCCTCGCGTATCTGCTCGGACCTTATGCCCAGCAGCTCGCAGCAGGCAATGGCGCTGAGGGCGTTGTCCACGTTGAAGAGGCCGGGCATCGAGAGGAGCAGCCCGCCCTCCCAGCTGGGGGTGTGTGCCACGAAGCGAATTCCGCCCTCGACGGGCCGCACGTCTGTCGCCCATACGTCGGCGCGTGCGTCGCCGGCCGAGGAGTGCGTTAGGACGCGCCCGCAGCAGCTGGCCCGCTCCAGGACCCTCTCGGCATGCGCTGAGTCAAGATTGACCACGGCGGTGCGGGCCTGGTCGAAGATGCGCAGCTTGCTCTCGAAGTAGTCCTCGAAGTCAGGGTGCTCGGCGGGGGAGATGTGATCGCGGCCGATGTTGAGGAAGCAGGCGACGTCCAGCCCCAGGCCCACCACGCGGTCGTACTTGAGCGCTTGGCTGGACACCTCCATGACCAGGTGCGAGAGCCCCGCCTCGCGCGCGTTGGCAACGTGGCGCCACAGGTCCGGCGCCTCGGGCGTGGTGTTCACGCTCTCCGCGCGCTCCATGCCGTCAAAGGTCTCGATGGAACCCATGATGCCGGCGCGGGGGGCGGCGCTCCCGGCATCCAGGATGTGACGCAGCATGTATGCCACCGTGGACTTGCCCTTGGTGCCCGTGACGCCCACCACGCTCAGGCCTTGGTCGGGATGCCCCCACGCTTCGGCAGAGGCCAAGGCCATGGCACGCCTGAGCTGCCCGTCCTCCACCACCATGCCGCAGGCGCCAGGTGCCGTCTGCGCAAGCTCGCCGGAGCGGGCCTCGTCGCAGAGATAGGCCACGCAGCCCCTCTCCAGGGCGCTTGTGAGGTAGGCGGGCCTGAAGGCCGCCCCCTTGCACACGAACAGGTGTCCTGCGGCGGCAAAGCGGGAGTCGCAGTCGGCCCCGCTCACGCCAACGGCTGCGGGGTCTTTGGGGAGGGCGTGGCAGCGGGGCGTGATGCCAGCGGCCATGAGGAGCTCGATGAGCTGTGCAAGTGTCGTATTCATGCGTACAGTATACGACCCGCCCCTCTCCCCTGGGGCGTACGTGCTACACTCTCTGCACCCTGGGCGATTGGCGCAGTGGCTAGCGCAGGTGCTTTACACGCACAAGGTCGGGGGTTCGAACCCCTCATCGCCCACCATTGTCACCGTGACGGGCCCCACGCGGGGCCCTCTTTTGTATGGAGGGCGCCATGTCTGCTCAGGAGTGTGGCGGCGCGAGGCAACAGCGCTCATTTGGTCGTGCCGCAGACGAGCTCAGGCCCGTCAAGCTTACCAACGACGTTATGAAGAACGCGGACGGCTCCTGCCTCGCGGAGTTTGGAGACACGCGTGTGCTCTGCACCGCCTGCATCGAGGAGGGCGTTCCCTCCTGGCGCAAGGGGCAGCATGCGGGATGGGTCACGGCCGAGTACGCCATGCTCCCCGCCTCCACCAGCACCCGCTCGCGCCGTGAGCAAAAGGGGCGCAAGGGACGCTCGATGGAGATAGAGCGCCTCATTGGCCGCAGCCTGCGCGCCGTGGTCGACCTGAGGCGCCTGGGGGAGCTCACCGTCACCTGCGACTGCGACGTCATCCAGGCGGACGGCGGCACGCGCACTGCCTCCGTCACGGGTGCCTGGGTGGCCCTGCACGACGCCCTCATGTCCTATGTGCGCCAGGACAAGATAAAGCGCCTTCCGCTCACGGACCAGGTGGCGGCCATCAGCATGGGCATGGTCGCCGGCCGACCCCTGCTTGACCTCGACTACCCTGAGGACTCGCATGCCGACGTGGACATGAACCTGGTGGCAACCGGCGGGGGCGGCATAGTTGAGGTGCAGGGCACCGGCGAGCGCTCCACGATCAGCCGCGACCAGCTCAATGCCCTGCTCGACCTAGGCGAGCAGGGCATCCGCCAACTCATCCAGGCCCAGGCCGAACTCACGGGCTTTGGCGTCTAGGGCCTTGCAGCGAAGACGCGAGAAAGGAAACCCCATGTCCCCTGCTGACGCCGGCTCCCTCGACCCCGCCCGCACCGTGGTGGTCGCAACGGGCAACGCCCATAAGCTCATCGAGATAGAGGCCATTCTCTCGCGCTCGCTGGGAGGCATGCGCTTCGTTGCCCTGAGCGAGCTGGGTGACTACCCCGACCCTGTGGAGGACGGCGACACCTTCTTCGACAACGCCCTCATCAAGGCACGCGCGGCGCTGGACGAGACGGGCCTCTCCATGGCCGTTGCAGACGACTCCGGCCTGTGCGTTGACGCCCTGGACGGGGCTCCCGGCATCTTCTCGGCGCGCTGGGCCGGCGAGCACGGTAACGATGACGCCAACAACGACAAGCTCCTCCGGGAGCTGGATGGCGTTCCCGTCGAGCGGCGCGGCGCACGCTTCCACTCGTCTGTGGTGCTTGTGGTGCGCGACGAGGACGGTGAGGAGACGATCGCCGGCGAGGGCGACTGCGAGGGGCGCATCGGCTTCGAGCGCCGCGGCGGCAACGGCTTTGGCTACGACCCCCTCTTCGAGCTCGCGGACGTTCCCGGAAGGACCATGGCGGAGCTCTCGCCCGAGGAGAAGAACGCAATCTCTCACCGATTCCACGCCCTTCAGGACCTTGCGGCAAAATTGTAAATACATATTTGACGTATAATTCTGTGCCGAGGAAATAGCGGAGCACGAGACGATCAACGCCAAAAGGTAGCGGAGGCATTCATGAGGACCATTCGTTGCAAGAACTACGAGGAGATGAGCCGCCGTGCCGCGGACGTCATCGCCGCCCAGCTCATCCTGGACCCCAAGACCGTCTTGGGCCTTGCCACGGGAACCACGCCCGTGGGCTGCTACCAGCGCCTCATCGAGCTGAACCGTGAGGGGGCCATCGACTTCTCCGAGGTCAGCACCTACAACCTGGACGAGTATCGCGGCCTCACGCACGACGACCCCCAGAGCTACCACTACTTCATGGCAGACCAGCTCTTCAACCACGTGAACATCAAGGCCGCCAACACGCACGTGCCCGATGGCTCCAACCCCGACGCCGCATCCGCCTGCGCGGAGTACGACCATATGGTCGAGAACGCCGGCTACGTTGACCTGCAGCTTTTGGGCATTGGCAACAACGGGCACATCGGCTTCAACGAGCCCTGCTCGGACTTCCCCGTGGGAACGCACTGCGTTGACCTCACCGAGAGCACCATCCGGGCGAACAGCCGCCTCTTCGAGCGCGAGGAGGACGTGCCGCGCCAGGCCTACACCATGGGTGTCGGCACCATCATGAAGGCCCGCCGCGTGCTGGTCCTCGCCAGCGGTGAGGCCAAGGCGGATGCCGTGCGCGCCATGTGCTACGGGCCCGTCGAGCCGGGCTGTCCCGCCTCGGCGCTGCGCCTGCACCCGGACTGCATCGTCATCGCGGACGAGGCGGCGCTGTCCAAGTGCCCCGAGGGGCTCTAACTGGCTGCGAGCTCAGCGCATCCCCCGGCAACAAGAGGGGCCGCCCGCACCCGACGATGGTGCGGGCGGCCCCTTGGCGTGCGACCGAGGTGCCCTAGACCTCCAGGACCGTGGGCTCCTTGGGGTAGTGGTTGATGACCTCGCAGCCGTCCTCAGTGACAATGACCAGGTCCTCGATGCGGACGCCCATCTCGCCAGGAAGGTAGATGCCGGGCTCTATCGAGAAGCACTGGCCAGGGCGCACCGCCTCGTGGTGGGTGGCACTCACGTCTCCCGGCTCATGGTCCTGCAGGCCGATCTGATGCCCCAGCCTGTGCGTGAAGTAGGGGCCGAATCCTGCCTCCTCGATCACGCGGCGTGCCGTGAGGTCTATCTCCGAGAAGGTCATTCCCGGGCGCACGACGGCCTCGGCCGCCTCGTTGGCCCGCCGCACCGCCTCGTACACCTCAAGCTGGCGCGCGGTGGGGCTTGCGGTGAAGAAGCAGCGCGTCATGTCCGAGCAGTACCAGTCGCGCTTGCATCCCACGTCAAACAAGACCATGTCGCCCTTGTGGAAGGTGGTCTGGTCAGGCTCGTGGTGCGGGTCCGCTGCCGCCGCGCCAAAGCTCACGATGGGCGAGAAGGAGTGGTCTTGCGCCCCCAGGCTTCGGTAGGCGCCCAGCAGGCCCTCAGCAATGTCCTGCTCCGTCACGCCCTCGCGCAGCTGCTGCACCAGCCAGCCCATCGCCTGGTCGTTCACTGCGCTCGCCTGGCGCATGAGCTCCTGCTCGCGTGCGGACTTGATGGAGCGCACCTCGTCAACCGCGTCGGACGCGATCGCATAGCCAGAGGCCGCCCCCGCCTCCATGAGGGGCAGCAGCCACCGCGCGCTCAGCGCCTTGTCAACGCCCAGCACGCCTTCGCCTTGCGCGTGCGCGAGCACCAGCGCGATGGGATCGTCCGTGTCATCAAACCCCACCAGCTCCTGGGCGGCCCCGCTCGCGTCGGGGAAGAGGCGGTTGGCAAAGAGCACGCTGCGCCTCTCGCCATCCCCCTGCGAGAGATAGAGCGCCAGGAAGCGCTCGTAGGGCTCGGTGTAGTATCCCGTCAGGTACCAGATGGAGAGTGGGTCGGTGATGAGGGCCTGGGTCAGGCCGTGGACATCCAGCTGGTCAAGGACCCTCTGGACCCTATCGTCATGCATGCTCGCTCCTTTCCAACGAGTGCCTAAGGCGGCACATGTTGCCTGCTAAGGGGTGCTATCGTATCTATCTTTCGTGAATGCGCCTTCTCTGCCATACAATATTCGGTTGCATGGAGACAGGCTGCGGAAACCATGCGTCTGCAGCCGTTGCTTGGAGGTTGCAATGGAGACCGAAGTCCCGTCCGTCAACAGGATAGACCAGATTCGCGAGGAGCTCGCCAGCCTGAAGGACAGGCGCATCAAGGTTCGTGCCAACATGGGCCGCTCTCGCATCGTGGAGCGCACGGGCACCCTGGTTGGCACCCATCCCTCCCTCTTCGTGGTCGAGGTCGAGGAGAGGCGCGGGCGCACCGCTCGCCAGTCCTATCAGTACGTCGATGTGCTCACCTCCACCGTCGAGCTCTATGACCTCGATACGGGCGAGCGCCTGCTCGAGTTTCCCGTGGAGGAGTAGCGCCGGCAATGGGCCGCGAGGTCACGCTTGCCGCTCCGGCAAAGCTCAACCTGCACCTGGGGATCCATGACCAATTGGACGAGAGGCGCTACCACCGGGTTGACTCCGTGATGATCGCGGTCGGCCTGGCCGATGTCGTGCGCGTCCGCGAGGGCTGCCCCGGCCTGAGCGTGTCCATGACCCAGGACGTGGGCGCAAGTCCCCAGAAGAACACTGCCCTGGTGGCGGCGCGCCGCCTCTGCTCGGACTTCGGCCGAGAGGAGCGCTACGAGATTCTCGTCGAGAAGCGCGTGCCCGCCCAGGGCGGGCTGGGAGGCTCCTCTACGGATGCCGCCGCGGTCATCCGCGCGCTCTGCTCGCTCTGGGGCGAGGACGTGCGAGACGAGCGCGTGGTGCGCGTCGCGCGCTCGGTGGGTGCCGACGTCCCCTTCTTTCTCGATCCCCGGCCCTCCTACCTTGCGGGCGCGGGCGATGACCTCGTGCGGGCGTTTCCGGACATGAGCGGCCTTCCCGTGGTGCTCGTGATGCCGTCCGTGGGAGTTTCAACGCCCGAGGCCTATGCAGAGTTCGACCGCCATCCCACGGCTCCGCGCTCGCCGGAGGCAATCTGCCGGGCGCTCGCGGCCGGAAGGCGAGAAGAGATACCCAGCCTGCTCTACAGTAACCTTGAACCGGCAGCGTTTCGACTGGTGGGAGAGGGCGCCCGGGTGAAGGAGTGGCTGCTGGGCCAGCGTGGCGTCCGTGGCTGCCAGCTCACTGGGTCCGGAAGCTGCGTCTTTGCCATCTGCGAGGATGGGCATGCGGCGAGGCGAATCGCCAGCGCGGCACGCGCGGTGGGGGATTGGTGGTCAAGTTCCTGCGAGACTGTTGGTTTGGATGCCCTCATCTGCTAGAGTGTTCCCGCTACGGGTTGTGGCTCAGCTTGGTAGAGCGCTCGGTTCGGGACCGAGAGGTCGCTGGTTCAAATCCAGTCAACCCGACCATCTGATTTCGAGAAGGCCGCCGGCGTTACGCCGGCGGCCTTTTACCATCTGGCGTGCGGGACCCGCATATGCCCAAACGACGTCCGTTCGTATGGCATCCGGCCGCGCTGGTCGAGCCGATCGGCCCGCAAAAGGCCCACCCACCTATATTTGATAAGACTACTTTTCTCGTACAAGGATGGGTGCTCTCACAAATGACCAAGCAAGACGCCGTTTACCAGGACCTCAGGGGAAAGATTCTTTCGGGTAGCTATGCCTCCTGGGGCGCCCTTGAGAACGAGTGCGTCCTCTGCGAGCGCTATGGCGTGAGTCGCCCCACCCTCCAGAAGGCCGTTGCCCGCCTCAAGCAGGAGGGGCTGGTGCACAGCCGCCAGGGCTCGGGCGTCTTCGTGAACCCGCCAGAGTTCTTCAGCCAGTACAACATCCAGTCCTTCACGGAGCGCTACGCCGCTGCCGGGAAGACCGTGGAGAGCAAGGTCTTGCGCCTCGAGGAGGTGCCGGCAAACGAGCTGTCCGACATCTTCCGCCTGGGGGAGGGGGAGACCCTCATCCACTACGAGCGACAGCGCCTGGTGGATGGTGAACCCACCATAGTGGACAGCGCATACCTCCCCAGGCGCCTGTTCGAAGACTTCGACAGTGCCTGCCTCACGCGCTCAGTCTTCTCCTACATCGAGCATGAGTGCGGCTATGCGATGAGTCACAGCCTGCGCTCCATCCGCCCCTTTGTGGCCGACGCGCGCATCTCGAAGCTCCTTGACGTGGAGATCGGCCGACCCCTGCTCAAGCAGTGCGAGGTGGTCTACCTGGCCCGCAACGTGGTCCTCTCATACTCCGAAGAGGTGTCGACGGACCCCGAGCTGCGCGTGCTCTCCGTGCGCTAGCGCCCAGCTCCGACCCCCCTGCGGGTGGGTCAACGCGCGCTTTTCGGCCGAGAGGCTCCTCAACCATCGCATTCGCCCACCCGAAAGCCCGCTACAGGTGGGTCAACGCGCGCTTTTCGGTCGAGAAACCCGCCAACCATCACGTTAGTCCACCGAGCCCCCCACCGTCGCCCCTGTCGCCCCCACGCGATAGCGCGCGGCGATTCCCAGGGGGCGCATGGATGCCACCAGCGTGTTGTCGCCGGCCCTCCTTGGCTCCTCGGGACGTTCCGGAATCAGGTACGCATAGGGGAACTCCCGGCCAAATGCGGCAAGCGTCTCGCGCATGACGCGCGACCTGCGGCCCTCCATCGGCGATATCAGGTTTGCCAGGTATATGCCATCATCCGTCAGGTGCTCGCGAATGGCCCGCGCTCCCGTCACGGTCCCCAGCGGTCCCAGCGGCCTCTTTCCCGAGAAGGCGTCGTTCACGACCAGCCCCCATCGCTCACCCGCCGCCGCGAGGCGCGCCCAGCCGTCGCAGCAGCTCACGCGCAGCCGTCCGTCCCTCTCGGCGTGGGTCCGCCGCTCGAGCTCGTCCAGGAAGAAGAACTCCCGGGCAATCTCTATGATCTTGGGGTCGATCTCTGCCACCTCGACTTGGGCTGAGGGGAGACTGCTTACCATCCATTTGGGAAACGAGAAGCCCCCGCCCCCTATGACCAGCGCGCTCAGGCCCTCCCCGCCTCCAGCGCGCAGCCCCGCAACGTCAATGACCTCCGCGAAGTACTGGTGGTATAGGCATGCCAGGTCGCATTGCCGTCCCGCCGCCGTGTAGCTGACGCTCTGAAAGGTTCCGTTGACGTTGAGCATGCGCACCTCATCGCCCTCGACGCTCTCCCCGTCAAAGACGAGGGCCACCCCAAAGCGCGTGCGTCGCGTGGTGACGCCTCGCCTGGTAAGGAGCTTCGGCATCATGAGGAAGGCGGCGTCAATTGCGCAGCCCAGCACCGCCAGCAGAACAACGAGGCGTACCGACATCTTTTTCTCCCTCGCAAGGCCGCGCGCAGGCGTCCCAGCCGCATGTTTTTGCCAATATGCTGGTAGAGATTGTGAGTAAAACCAAGCCTCGGCTATACTAGCGGATGCGAGATTGCGCATTATGGCGAGAGCGTCTGCTCACGACACACTTGGAGGCTATCTATGATCGCCGGACTCGGTCCCTTCGAACTTCTCATCATCCTCGGTCTTGCGCTTCTGGTCTTTGGACCCAAGAACCTCCCCAAGCTGGGCAAGTCCCTCGGCAAGACGGTCAAGAACATCCGAGAGGGAATGGACGGAGACGACGAGTCCGCCTCCGAGCAGCCCGCTGAGGACGTCGAGGAGGAGAAGGTCGCCTCCGACGGGGACTCTGACGCCCCCATGGTCTTCTGCAGCAAGTGCGGCGAGAAGAACGCTCAGGCGGACGAGTTCTGCCACAAGTGCGGCGCCAAGCTTCACGTCTCCGAGTAAGACACGCCAGGCCAGGCACTAGACAGAAGGCACAGCATGGATAACAACGAAATCATCCTCACCCCCGAAGGCCGCAGGCGTCTCGTCGAGGAGCTGGAGTTCCGCGAGGGCGCAAAGAACGACGAGATAGTCGAGCGCCTCAAGGACGCACGCGGCTTCGGCGACCTCTCCGAGAACGCGGAGTTTGACGCCGCCAAGGAGGAGCAGGCCCAGAACGCGTCCCGCATCAACGAGATCCGTCACATCCTCGCCTCCGCCCGCGTGGTCGAGGCAGGGGCAGACCTTGCCGTGGGCGTGGGCGCAACAGCCAAGCTCGAGGACGAGAAGGGCAAGGAGCGCTCCTTCACCATCGTCGGCACCACCGAGACGGACTCCCTGAAGAACGAGATCTCCAACGAGTCACCCCTGGGTGCCGCCCTCATCGGTCGCGTCGTGGGGGACGCCATCTCCTACGTCACCCCCACGGGCAAGACCCGCAAGTACAAGCTCGTGGGCATCTCGCGCGAAGAGCGCGAGGGCAAGTACGAGGCCTAAGCCTCCTCTTGCTCGCAAACAGGAAGGCTCTGCGCCCCGTGTCCGCGCCGCGGACGTGGGGCGCTCTTGTAAGAGGCGCCTGCTCCCGCGCGGGCGCAGGCAAAACCGAGGAAGGGCAGAGAGGGACCAACATCATGGCCGAGCAGAGCAGCACCCCCGAGACCAACATCAATGACGAGCGTGCCGTCCGTCGCGCCAAGCGTCAGGCGCTCATCGATGCGGGCGTCAACCCCTATCCCATCAAGAGCGACGTCGACGCCCACGCCAAGGAGCTCGAGGAGCGCTACGCCTCGCTGGAGGATGGGCAGGACACCGAGGACGTCTACAGCATCGCCGGGCGCATCCGCGCCTACCGCAAGCAGGGGAAGGCCTGCTTCATCGTCCTCGAGGACATCTCCGGCAGCATCCAGCTCTTCTGTCGGGTCAACGCGCTGAGCGAGGCGGACTGGGAGCTTCTCGGCCAGCTCGACCTGGGCGACATCATCCAGGCCCGCGGCACCATCATGCGCACGCGCCGCGGCCAGCTCTCGCTCACGCCCAGCTCGTTGACGCTTCTTTCCAAGTCGGTGCGCCCCCTGCCCGAGAAGTTTCACGGCCTGACCGACCGCGAGGTCCGCTATCGCCAGCGCTACGTCGACCTCATCATGAACCCCGAGGTTCGCGACGTGTTCCGCAAGCGCAGCCAGATCATCTCGCTCATCCGCCGCTTCATGGAGGCCCAGGGCTACCTTGAGGTCGAGACCCCCATGATGCACCAGATTCTGGGCGGCGCGAACGCCAGGCCCTTCGTCACCCACTTCAACGCCCTCGACTCAGACTTCTACCTGCGCATCGCCACCGAGCTGCCCCTCAAGCGACTCATCGTGGGCGGCATGGAGCGCGTCTTCGAGATCGGCCGCCAGTTCCGAAACGAGGGCATGGACCTTACGCACAACCCCGAGTTCACCTCCATGGAGGCCTACTGCGCCTATTCAGACCTCAAGGGCATGAAGGAGCTCACCGAGGGCATGTTCAAGGCCATCGCGCGCGAGGTGTGCGGCTGCGAGGAGGGTCATGAGGTTATCAGCTTCCAGGGCCAGCAGGTGGACATGAGCGGCAGCTGGGCATCCAGGCCCCTCTCCGAGATCGCCTCCGAGGTCGTGGGGGAACACGTCGACATGGACACGCCCATCGAGCGCCTGCGCGAGCTCTGCGAGGCGCACAAGATCGAGTGGGCAGAGAACTGGGGCGCGGGCAAGCTCCTCTTCGAGCTCTACGACGAGCTAGGCGAGGAGACCATCACCAACCCCACCTTCGTCTGCGACTACCCCGAGGAGGTCAGCCCCCTCTCGAAGCGCAAGGACGAGGACCCGCGCCTCACGGACCGCTTCGAGCTGGTCATCTGCGGCCACGAGTACGCCAATGCCTTCTCAGAGCTCAATGACCCCATCGACCAGGCCGTCCGCTTTGCCGAGCAGGTCGCGGCCAAGGACTTCGGCGACGACGAGGCCATGGGCTACGACTACGACTACGTCCGCGCGCTCGAGTACGGCATGCCTCCCGCGGGCGGCATCGGCTACGGCATCGACCGCATGATCATGCTCTTCTGCGACCAGCCCGCCATTCGTGACGTTCTGCTCTTCCCGCAGATGAAGCCCGAGACCGTCAGCAGGGCGGACATAGAGGCTCAGGTGGGCGGAGCGCTCACGGACGATGCCTCCGCATCCGCCGAGGCCATCGTCGCCTCCTCCGCGGTGGGTCCCGCGGCGGGCAAGGACCGGGAGGGTGGTGCCGCGTCAGACGGGCTCGAGAGCGGGCTCACCCGCGAGCAGGCCTTTGACCTGCTGAGCAAATACAACGAGGATCCCTACCACATCGAGCACGCGGAGACCCTGGAGCGCCTCATGCGCCACTACGCCACCCAGTTCGACCCCGAGAACGTGGAGTTCTGGGGCCAGGTTGGGCTGCTCCACGACCTCGACTGGGAGAAGTGGCAGGACGATCAGCTCCACACCGTGAAGGCGGCGGAGCTTCTCGCCGAGGCCGGCGCCAACCCCGCGCTCGCCCACTCCATCCAGACCCACAACTACGACCTCAACAAGGAGCTTCCTGCCCCCGAGCACAAGATGGAGAAGGTCCTCTATGCCATCGACGAGCTCAGCGGCCTGATCAACGCCTGCGTGCGCATGCGTCCGTCTGGCTCGGTCCAGGACTTCGAGACCAAGAGCCTCAAGAAGAAGTTCAAGAACAAGAAGTTCGCCGCCGGCTGCGACCGAGAGGTCATCGCCCATGGCGCCGAGCTCATGGAGATGGAGCTGGACGACCTCTTCGAGGACGTCATCAAGGCCACCCAGCTTACCGACCCCGGCCGCGAGGAGTGGCTCGCCGAGCACCCCGAGGCATAGGCGGCACCCAGACACAAGACCTGCCCCTGGGGCGGAGCGGGGACGTCCCGCTCCGCCCTCCTTGCGCGTCTCCCGCACCAAGAATCGCGGCGGTCGCTTCGGGGTACAAGTGACACCAGCAAACCAGGGTCGCCTTTCGTCGCGCACGGAGGGCGCGCGTACAGGGAAGGGGCGTGGGCTCCCTCATGTTCGAGAAGTTCACAGACAAGGCGCGCAGGGTCATGAGCCTCGCGCAAGACGAGGCCAAGAGCCTCGGCAAGATGTACGTGGGGACCGAGCATCTGCTGCTGGCCCTCATAAAGGAGGGCGAGGGCATCGCCGCCCAGGCCCTCGCCAAGCTGGACGTCACCTACGAGGAGACGCTGCTCACGGTCAAGGAGATCTCTGCCGACGACTCCGACCTCCAGTCTGGTGGCCACATCCCCTTCACGCCTCTCGCCAAGCGCGTGTTGGAGGACGCGTACCGCGAGACCATGGCCCGCGGTCAGACCTACATTGCCACGGAGCACCTGCTCCTCGGCATAGTGACGGAGTCAGACGACAAGGCCATGGTCGCCCTCTCGCGCATGGGCGTCTCAGCGGACGCGGTGCGCAACGCCGTGAGCGAGCTCATGGACCGCAACATCGACAAGGACGGCGGGCAGCAGCAGGCCCCGGCGGGGGTCGGCTTTGGCCCCCAGTTCATGGGGGGCATGGGCCAGCAGTCCTCGCAGGACGAGGGGTCGATGCTCGAGCAGTATGGCCGCAACCTCACCAAGCTCGCCGCCGATGGCGCGCTCGACCCCGTCATCGGGCGCGACCGCGAGGTGGAGCGCGTGATGCAGGTGCTGGCGCGCAGGCAGAAGAACAACCCGCTCATCCTGGGAGACCCCGGTGTGGGAAAGACGGCCATCGTCGAGGGGCTGGCCCAGCTCATCTCCTCTGGCAACGTGCCTGACATCCTGCGTGGCAGGCAGCTCTGGACCCTGGACGTCGCGTCCCTTGTCGCAGGGTCCAAATACCGCGGCGAGTTCGAGGAGCGCCTCAAGAAGGTCATCGCGGAGGTCATGGAGTCCAAGGAGGACATCCTCTTCATCGATGAGATCCACACCATCATCGGCGCAGGGTCGGCGGAGGGCTCAATTGACGCGGCCTCCATCCTCAAGCCGCCCCTCTCGCGCGGAGAGATCCAGGTGATAGGCGCGACCACCGCCGAGGAGTACCGCAAGCACATCGAGAAGGACTCCGCCCTCGAGAGGCGCTTCCAGCCGGTGAACATCGGCGAGCCCACCCCCGAGGACGCACTCCAGATCCTGCACGGCCTGCGCGAGGCCTACGAGCGGCATCACCACGTCAGGTATACCGAGGGGGCCCTGGCTGCCGCCGTGACCCTTTCCACCAGGTACATCCAGGACCGCTTCCTGCCCGACAAGGCCATCGACGTCATAGACGAGACCGGCGCCCGCACGCGCGTCCACAAGATGAGCCTGCCGCCCGAGCTCGCGCAGGCGGACGAGGAGCTGGCGCGCATCAAGGACGAGAAGGCCAAGGCGGCAAGCGCCCAGGAGTTCGAGGAGGCCGCCCGCCTGCGCGACCGCGAGAAGGAGCTTGCTGCCAGGCGTGACGAGCTTGAGGCGGCGTGGCGCAAGAAGGCGGACGAGAACGTCGTTGTGGTGGGCGAGCAGGACATCGCCGACGTCGTCTCGGACATGACGGGCGTCCCCGTCTCCAACCTCACGGAGGCGGAGGCCAGCAAGCTCCTGCGCTGCGAAGACGCCCTGCACCAGCGCGTGGTTGGCCAGGACGAGGCCGTCACCAAGGTGGCCAAGGCCATCCGTCGCAGCCGCTCGCCCCTCAAGGACCCACGCCGCCCCGGCGGCTCCTTCATCTTCCTGGGCCCCTCGGGCGTGGGCAAGACGGAGCTGGCCAAATCGCTGGCGGAGTTCCTCTTTGGCAGCCAGGACGCCCTCATCGGCTTCGACATGTCCGAGTTCATGGAGAAGCACACCGTCTCCAAGCTCGTGGGAGCGCCTCCCGGATACGTTGGCTATGACGAGGGCGGCGAGCTCACCAAGGCCGTCCGCCGCAAGCCATACTCCGTGGTTCTCTTCGACGAGATAGAGAAGGCGCATCCCGACGTCTTCAACGTGCTGCTGCAGATCCTGGACGAGGGCCGTCTCACCGATGGCCAGGGCAGGACGGTGGACTTCTCCAACACGGTCGTCATCATGACCTCCAACGTCGGTGCCCGGGAGATCGCACAGACCAACACCATGGGCTTCTCCTCGCAAGGCACGGGCGGCCTCTCTGACAGGGAGATCAACTCCCGCGTCATGAGTGAGCTCAAAAGGCTCTTCCGCCCAGAGTTCCTCAACCGCGTGGACGAGGTGGTGGTCTTCAAGTCCCTCACGGGCGAGCAGCTCAGGGGCATAGTTGACCTCATGGTCGGGGACCTGCGCCGTCGCATGGTGGCCCAGGGCATGTCGATCGAGCTCACCGACGCCGCCAAGGACTTCCTGGCCAAGGAGGGCACCGACCCCATCTACGGCGCGCGTCCCTTGCGCCGGGCCATTCAGACGCACATAGAGGACCCCCTCTCCGAGGAGCTCCTCCAGGGCAGGTGGCATGCCGGCGACATCGTTCTCGTGGACGTCGCCGGCGAGGCCCTCTCGTTCTCAAGGGGAGAGGGAGAGATCCCTGCCATCGAGGAGCGCGTGCACATGGAGCTTCCGCGTGCCCGAGAGCACTGGAGCCCCGCGCGCCCCGCGCCCCAGGGCGGTGCTGCTTCGGCGGAGTAGGCACCTCCGCGGCGCACGCGCCCGTCCGGGCGTCATATACTTGTTCCATAACATCGGCCGACCCGCGCTGCGGGCCGGCCGCATCATGGGGGAGGGCAACATGGACGCAGCAAACGCGGAGGCCGAGAAGGCGGACAGCGCCAGCCGCCTGTCGTATGCCATCAAGCAGACGGCACCGGGCACGGCCCTGCGCCATGCCCTCGACATGATCATTGCCGGGCATCTCGGCGCGCTCATCTGCATAGGGGACACCGAGTCGGTCATCGGCGCCGGGGACGATGGCTTCAAGCTCGACATCTCGTTCACGGCCAACCGGCTCTTCGAGCTCTCCAAGATGGACGGCGCCATCGTCATCGACAAGGGGCTCACGCAGATCCTGCGCGCCAACTACCACCTCAACCCAGACCCGTCCCTGCCCACCTCCGAGACGGGCATGCGTCACCGGACCGCCGCCCGCATGAGCCTGCTCACCGAGGCGACGGTCATCTCGGTCTCCGAGAGGCGCCAGGTGGTCACCGTCTTCGTGGACGGGCGCGGCCATCAGCTGAAGTCCGTGCCCGACATCATGAGCTCGGTCAACCAGCTGCTGGTCTCCATGCAGAGCACCCGCACCCAGCTTGACCGGAGCCTCCTGCGCCTGACCACGCTGGAGCTGGACAACTACGTGACCCTTGCCGACATCACCGAGACCATCTACCTCTTCGAGGTGCTCACCACCGTCTCCGAGGAGCTCGACAAGCTCATCCTGCAGCTGGGCAGCCAGGGCAAGACCATCGCCATGCAGCGCGACGAGTTCATGGGCGACACCTCTGACGAGTACACCCTGCTGCTGCGCGACTATGCGCTGGACTCCTCCGAGGAGTACGCGCTCAAGGTGCGTGCCAGCCTTCACGAGACCGCCAACGCCCAGCTGCACTCCTCGAAGCGCGTGGCATCCCTTCTGGGGTACGAGGAGCGTGGCGAGGACTCCATCATGACCCCGCTGGGCCTGCGCACGCTCTCCAACGTGTCGGTGGTCCGCAAGGGCATGGCCGACAAGATCGTGGGCGAGTTCGGCTCGCTCCAGCAGCTGCTGGACGACATCGAGCGCAACCCCTCCCGCCTGGACAGCGTTGGCGTGGCCAACCCCGGCATCCTTGCGGACAGCCTCTACCGCATGTGGGGCAAGCGCGCATGAGCGCCGGCGCCCCCAGCGCCTGCGCTGCGCCCCAGCGGCTGAAGGAGGGCGGGACACCCAGGGACTGCTGCGCCATCGTGGTCGCGGGGGGCGCAGGCGAGCGCTTCGGCGCGCCGGAGGGCAAGCAGTACGTCGAGCTCTGTGGGCTCCCGGTGGCCTGCTGGTCCCTCATGGCCCTCGATCGCGCGCCGTCCGTGGCTCGCATCGTGGTGGTCGTGGCGCCAGACCGCCGGGACGTCATGCTCGACGAGGTGTTGAAGAGCATCTCCCTGGGCACCCCCGTGAGCCTCGCCGAGGCGGGCGAGACGCGCCAGGACTCCGTCTGGTCTGGCCTCTCGCAGGTGCCGGCAGGCCTTCCGCTGGTTGCCGTGCACGACGCTGCCCGCCCCCTGATCCAGCCCGAGGTCATCGAGGGCTGCGTTGCCCGGGTGCGCGCGGACAGGGAGCTGGCGGGCGCCATCTGCGCCACGCCTTCCACGGATACCCTCAAGCTGGTCGAGGGCGAGCAGGTCATCGCCACGCCAGACCGCAGCTACTATTGGGCCGCCCAGACGCCCCAGGTGTTCTGGGCGCGCAGGCTGAGGGCGGCCCATGCCGCGGCAAGGCGTGACAACTACCTGGGGACCGATGACGCCTCGCTGGTCGAGCGCTGCGGTGGGCGCGTCGCCTGCTTCAGCTCGCCGCGCGAGAACATCAAGGTGACCGTGCCCGAGGATTACGTCATCGCGCGCGCCCTCCTCGAGAGGCGTCTCATGTGCGAGGGTTGCGGCATGGATGATCGCCAAGGAGAGGGGGTCTAGCATGCTGCGCATAGGGCATGGGTTTGACGTCCACGCGTTCGCCGAGGGGCGACCCCTCGTCCTGGGAGGGGTGCGCATAGAGTCCGCTCGCGGGCTCGCGGGTCACTCTGACGCCGACGTTCTCGCGCACGCGTTGATGGATGCCCTGCTCGGCGCCCTGAGGGAGGGGGACATAGGGAGGCTCTTCCCGGACACGGACCCAGCCTACAGGGATGCTGACTCCTGCCGGCTGCTGAGCCAGGTGTCTGCTCTGGTGCGCCAGAGGGGGTTTGCGATCCTGGACTGCGACTGCACCGTGGCGGCCCAGTCACCGCGCCTGTCTCCCTATCGGGAGGCGATGCGGGAGCGCCTTTCCTCTGCCCTGGGCGTGGACCCCTCGAGCGTGGGCGTGTCCGCCACCACAACTGAGCACCTTGGCTTCGTGGGCAGGGAAGAGGGCATTGCCGCGTGGGCCGTCTGCCTGCTCGAGAGGATCTAGGCCACAGCGCGGCTGCTTGAGCTGCGGCGCCCCTCCTCCGGGCGCCTGCCGGGTGGTCAAACACGCACCTCTCGCCTCAAAAGCCCGAGAACTTCCCTGTTGGCCCACCCCCCCCGCGCCCCGAATCGGTAGGCGAACGCGCGACCCAAGCCCCTTCTCGGAGGAAACCCGCGCATCTACCCACCGCATGGGCTCCCGCAGGCGTGTAGATGCGTGCTTTTTGGTGGCGGAACACCTCAGATGACGCTTTGACCCACCGTCGTCACCCGTGGGGGTGGGCGAGCGCGCGGTCGCGCGGCCCTGCGCGTGTCAGGGAGCTCCTTCGCGCGCCCCAGTCAGCCGAGGGCCTCTGCCTACGCGCCCTCTCGTCTGCCCGCTGCCCTCGTCGGCGCAAAAAACGTGTAAGGTAGCGTCTGACCGCGCATGCGCAAAAAGGAGAACGCCCCATGCTCGTATACAACAGCCAGAGCCATCGCAAGCAGGAGCTCGTGCCCGTGGAGGAGGGGAAGGTTCGCATGTATGTCTGCGGGCCCACCGTCTACGACCAGATACACATCGGCAACGCCCGCACCTTCCTCTCGTTCGACGTGATTCGTCGCTACCTCATCTACAAGGGCTACCAGGTTACCTTTGCCCAGAACCTCACGGACGTGGATGACAAGATCATCAAGCGCGCCAACGAGGAGGGCCGAAGCGCCGCCGAGGTCGCCGAGGAGTACTCCTGCGCGTTCATCGAGCAGATGCATCGCTTCAACATCATGGACCCGGACGTCCGCCCGCGCGCCACGCGCGAGATCGAGGCGATGCAGGAGATGATCTCCTCCCTCATAGAGCAGGGCAACGCCTATGTCGCGGACAACGGGGACGTGTACTTCTCCGTCCGCTCCGACGGCGACTACGGCGTTCTCTCTGGCCGCGACCTCGACCAGCTGCGCGCGGGGGAGCGCGTCGAGGTGAATGAGGACAAGCGCGACCCGTTCGACTTCGCCCTCTGGAAGGCGGCGAAGCCCGGGGAGCCCAGCTGGCCAAGCCCCTGGGGCGACGGTCGCCCCGGCTGGCACACCGAGTGCTGCGCCATGATTCATCACTACCTGGGCACCCCCATCGACATCCACGGGGGAGGCCAGGACCTGGTGTTCCCCCACCACGAGAACGAGTGCGCCCAGGCAAGCTGTGCGTGGCACGCCCCGCTTGCCAACTGCTGGATGCACACGGGGATGCTGCGCGTTGACGGGGAGAAGATGTCCAAGAGCCTGGGCAACTTCTACACGCTCAAGGAGGTCTTGGACAAGTACTCCGCAGACGCGGTGCGCCTGCTCATGCTCCAGACCCACTACCGCTCCTCGCTCGACTTCCGCTTCGAGCTGCTTGATGGCGCGACCAACAACGCCGAGCGCCTTGCGAGCTGCATCAAGAACCTGCGCTGGGCTGCGGAGAACTCCCCGATGGGCTCCGAGCTCACCGAGGCCGACCGCGCCCTCTCGGCGTCGATCCAGGAGGCGCAGGCAGAGTTCGCCCGTCAGATGGACGACGACTTCAACAGCTCCGGCGCCCTTGCCGCCCTCTTCGGCCTGGTGACCTCGGCCAACACCTATCTCGCCCAGGTGGCAGGCGCCGCCGCGGCGGCCGTGACGCTGAGGGCCGCGGACACCCTTCAGGAGCTCTGCGCAGTCCTGGGCCTGGAGCTCAGCGCCGCCAATGAGGAGGACGAGCTCCCTGCCGGTTTGGTCGAGCTGGCGCGCGAGCAGGCGGGATTCGAGGGCGGCTCCGCGAGCGCCGCGGCCGAGGCGCTCCTCGCCGCGCGTCAGGTTGCCCGCACCGAGAAGAACTGGGCCGTTGCCGACGCCATTCGCGACGGCATCGCCGCCCTGGGGCTCATGGTCGAGGACACAGCTGCCGGCGCTCGCCTGCGCAGCAAGAGGGCGTAGGTGAGGGGCATGCCCAAGGGACAGGGAAGGCGCGCCCAGGGCCGTTCCCCCCAACCGCCCAAGCCCGGAAGGAAGGGCGGCTCCCCCCAGCCCGGCCAGCAGGTCAGGGGGCAGCGCCAGGCAGGGTCTCGCGGCCGCAACGCCCACGCCGGCAGGTCCGCACCTGCGGCGCATGGGCGCGCCCCTCGCTCCGAGGGCCACGAGGTCGGCCTGCTCGAGGGCAGGCGCGCCCTCGCCGAGGCGCTCGAGAGCGGCCTCCCCCTGAGGCGCGTGCTGGTCCAGGCGGGATCCGACGGCCAGGACCAGACCCTCGCACGGCTGGTGGAGCGTGCCTCCGCGGCGGGCGTTCCCATCGAATTCGTGCCGAAGCCTCGCCTGGACGCGCTGAGCTCCCATGGGGCCCATCAGGGCCTCGTCGCCCAGACCAGGCCCTTTGCCTACAGCGACCTCTCGGAGGTCATCGCCGCAGCCGGGCCCGGCGACGGCCTCATTGTCCTGCTTGACCATGTGACCGACGAGGGGAACTTTGGCGCCATCGTGCGCTCTGCCGAGGTGGTTGGGGCCGCGGGCGTGGTCATTGCCAAGGCGCGCGCCGCCAGCGTGGGGGTGGGCGCCTACAAGACCTCCGCTGGCGCCGTCATGCACCTGCCCATCGCCCAGGTGCCCAACCTGGCCGGCGCCGTAGACCAGATCAAGCGCGCGGGCTTCTGGGTCGCCGGCGCCACCGAGCACGCCGAGCAGAGCGTGTGGGAGGCCCCCCTGGCAGGCAGGCTCTGCCTGGTTATGGGCTCAGAGGGAGAGGGCATCTCCCGTCTCCTGCGCGAGAGGTGCGATTTCGAGCGCCGGCTGCCGCAGCGCGGGCGCGTGGAGTCGCTCAACGTGGCCCAGGCGGCAACCGTCATGTGCTACGAGTGGCTCAGGCGCCAGGGCCAGGGAGAGGGGAGCCGTGCCTAGCCGCTCCGGAGAGCTGCTGGTCGTGGATGGCTACAACGTCATCTTCAAGTCGCCCAGCTACATGTCCCTCATGGGCGAGGCAGACGGGGCGGACCCCTTCGAGAGCGCGCGCGAGAGGCTCATCGCAGACGTCGCCGCCTACGCCCAGGGCCGCTACGAGGCGGTTGTGGTCTTCGACGCCGCCGGGAACGTCTCCCCCGACAGGCCGAACCTGGGCAAGGCTGGGATCCGCGTAATCTTCTCGGAGGCGGGGCAGAGCGCCGACGAGGTCATCGAGCGCCTGGTGACCGGTGCGCGCCTTCAGCCCCGGGAGGTCACGGTCATCACTTCCGACAACGCGATCAGGGCGACGGTGGGGGGAGTCCCCGTGACACGCATCTCCAGCGACGTGCTGGTGACGGACGTGGCGCAGATGAACGCGGACATCGAGCGCGAGCTCCAGGATCGGACGGCGCGCAAGCTCACGCTGGAGGACCGCCTCGACCCGGGCACGCGCGCAAGGCTCGATGCGCTTCTCGGCAGGTCCCAGCTGTAGCTGGCGCGCCGGTGACGGAGGCGCTATCATGCTGCAATGCGCAGGCGCTGGTGTAGCTCAGTTGGTAGAGCCCTAGTCTTGTAAACTAGTTGTCGCCGGTTCGAGTCCGGCCACCAGCTCCAGAGACCAAGCCGGCCGGGGAACATCCCCGGCTTTTTCTTGCCGGGAATTTTATGGCCAAGAAGCCGACTCTGCCTTCGGCAGGAGCAAAAAAGTGGCGTCTACCTCGCTTTGTGCAGGATTCGTGGGAAAGATACGCCCGGCTGCGTGGATTACGTTGACAATGGGTTTATCGAGTCGTAATATTTCCCCCGCTTGCAAGGGAACTCCCAAGCGAGCAGCTTGAAAGCGTGAATGGGGATATGGCACAGCGGCAACTGCGGCGGACTGTAAATCCGCTCCCTCTGGGTTCCCTGGTTCGAGTCCAGGTATCCCCACCATTCGCCCGTGTAGCTCAGTCGGTAGAGCACTTCGTTGGTAACGAAGAGGTCACCGGTTCGAATCCGGTCGCGGGCTCCATGTTTTCAGGCAGGCACCTTGCCGGTGTAGCTCAGCTGGTTAGAGCACGCGGCTCATACCCGCGATGTCACTGGTTCGAATCCAGTCACCGGTACCAGAATTCTTAAGGCGCTTCGGCGCCTTTTGAAATATAAGTAGAAGCAAGATGGCCCGAGGGTTGTTTCTTAAGGAGGACGGCAATGGCCAAGGAGAAGTTCGATCGTTCCAAGCCGCACGTAAACATTGGTACCATTGGTCACGTTGACCACGGTAAGACCACCCTTACCGCCGCTATCACCAAGGTCCTGTCCGAGACCGAGGGCTGCAAGGCCAACTTCACTGCCTTCGAGAACATCGACAAGGCTCCCGAGGAGCGTCAGCGCGGCATCACCATCTCCGTCTCTCACGTCGAGTACGAGACCTGGGAGCGTCACTACGCTCACGTCGACTGCCCCGGCCACGCCGACTACGTCAAGAACATGATCTCCGGTGCCGCTCAGATGGATGGCGCCATCCTGGTCATCGCCGCCACCGACGGCCCCATGGCCCAGACCCGCGAGCACATCCTGCTCGCCCGTCAGGTCGGCGTGCCCTACATCATCGTCTTCCTGAACAAGTGCGACATGGTTGACGACGACGAGCTCATCGACCTCGTCGAGATGGAGACCCGTGACCTCCTCTCCGAGTACGACTTCCCCGGAGACGACCTCCCCATCGTCCGCGGCTCCGCCCTCGGCGCCCTCAACGGCGAGCAGAAGTGGATCGACTCCGTCGTGGAGCTCATGCACCAGGTCGACTCCTACATCCCCACGCCCGCCCGTGACAACGAGAAGCCCTTCCTGATGGCCATCGAGGACGTCATGACCATCTCCGGCCGCGGCACCGTCGCCACCGGCCGTGTCGAGCGCGGTGAGCTCAAGCTCAACGAGCCCGTCGAGATCGTCGGCATCAAGGACAACCAGAGCACCGTCTGCACCGGCATCGAGATGTTCCGCAAGACCATGGACTTCTGCGAGGCTGGCGACAACGTCGGCCTGCTCCTCCGCGGCATCAAGCGCGAGGACATCCAGCGCGGCCAGGTCATCTGCAAGCCCGGCTCCGTTACCCCGCACAAGAAGTTCACCGGCGAGATCTACGTCCTGACCAAGGACGAGGGCGGCCGTCACACCCCGTTCTTCTCCGGCTACCGCCCCCAGTTCTTCTTCCGCACCACGGACGTCACCGGTGACATCCAGGAGCTCACCGACGCCAACGGCGGCAAGGTCGAGATGGCCATGCCTGGCGACCACATCACGGTCTCCTGCGAGCTCATCCACCCCATCGCCATGGAGCAGGGTCTCCGCTTCGCCATCCGCGAGGGCGGCCACACCGTCGGCGATGGTCGTGTCTCCACGATCATCGAGTAGCTTCCAGCAAGCTCTCTCGTGCTAACGGGCTCGGTGCCCTCTCAGGAGGGCACCGAGCTTTTTGTGTGTTCCATGGCGTGCATGCGGGAATGCATTTGACGTTTTTGTTGAGGCGAACATTCGCTACCCAAGGAAGTTGACAGTTTGGGGTGGTGGGTGATAGCGTATTCCATCGCGTCGCCATCGAGATTATTTCGGCGGCGACTATCAACAGGAGGATTCATGCGTACAATGGTTACCCTCGCATGCACGGAGTGCAAGCGTCGCAACTACACCACCGACAAGAACAAGAGCAACAACCCTGATCGTATGGAGCTGAAGAAGTATTGCCCGTGGTGCCACAAGCACACTCTGCACAAGGAAACCCGCTAAACTAGGTTTCATACACGCCAGTAGTTCAATTGGTAGAGCATCGGTCTCCAAAACCGAGTGTTGAGGGTTCGAGTCCTTCCTGGCGTGCCAGCTTACACCACCGGCTATCCCTTCGGGGTTAGCCGGTTTCTATGAAAAGGGGCTTTGCCCCAGAGGGGTTTGAGAAGGATGGCGAAAAAAGAGCGTCAGAAGCGTAGCGCACGCCAGGCCCGCGCACAGGAGCGAGCTGAGCGTGAGACCCAGCTGACTTCCTCCGAAGAGGGGAAAGAGAAGGCCGCGCTCGTCTCCTCCCAGCCCACCAAGAAGGCCGCCAGGCGTCCTGGACGCCTGCGCAGCTATCTCTCGGCGGTCCGCTCGGAGATGCACCGCGTCGTATGGCCTGACAAGGCGGAGCTGAAGAACTACTCCGTCGCCGTCATCGTCGCCCTGGTCGTCGTGGGCCTTGCCGTGTGGCTCGTTGACACGGGCTTCGTCGCGCTCCTTGTCGGCTTCACCGGACTGAGGGGGTAGCGGGATATGGCGAAGCGCTGGTATGTGGTCCACACCTACTCGGGATACGAGAACAAGGTCAAGACCGACCTCGAGCACCGCATCGAGACCTACGGCATGGAGCGTCAGATCGTTGACATCCAGATTCCCACCGAGGAAGTGACCGAGATCAAGGAGGGCGGCAAGAGGGAGACCAAGGAGAACAAGGTCTTCCCCGGTTACGTCCTCGTTCGCATGGAGCTTGACGACAACAGCTGGGCTGTCGTCCGCAACACGCCTGGCGTCACGGGCTTCGTTGGCGTGGACGGCAAGCCGGCGCCCCTGCGCCGCTCCGAGTTCAACAAGATCATGCGTCGCACCAATCCCCAGAACGTCCCCGTCGCCAAGCACACCACCACGAGCCTGGAGCCGGGCATGTCCGTCAAGGTCGTCTCCGGTCCCCTTGCGGACTTCGACGGCCAGGTGTCCGAGGTCATGCCCGAGGCGGGCAAGGTCAAGGTCATGCTCATGATCTTCGGTCGCGAGACTCCGGTCGAGCTCACTCTCGATCAGGTTGTCACCATAGCCTAGAAACCCCGGCTTGGCCCGTAATCGGTGAGGATTGCTTCTCGGGCCAGGCGCACATAAGCATGTACGCTCAGCACAAGGAGAAGAGATCATGGCCAAGAAGCAGATCACGCACTTCATCAAGCTCCAGATTCCCGCCGGCCAGGCCAACCCCGCGCCTCCCGTTGGACCCGCGCTGGGTGCCGCCCAGGTCAACATCATGCAGTTCTGCCAGGCGTTCAACGCCGCTACGCAGGACAAGATGGGTGACATCATCCCCGTCGAGATCACGGTCTACGAGGACCGCACCTTCGATTTCATCACCAAGACCCCTCCCGCGGCCCAGCTGATCAAGAAGGAGCTCGGCCTCAAGGGTGGCTCCGGCGTTCCCCAGCGCGACAAGGTCGGCGAGCTCTCTCAGGAGCAGCTCACCAAGATCGCGGAGATCAAGATGCCGGACCTCAACGCCAACGACATCGACGCCGCCAAGAAGATCGTTGCCGGCACCGCCCGCTCCATGGGCGTCACCATCGCCGAGTAGCGCCGAGCGTTCCAGCAGTCCCGCGCCCGCAGGGCTGAAGACAATGTGGGAGGGCCTACGGCGCCCGTCAAACCACGTGACTACCACAGGAGGTAGGAACATGCCGAAGCACGGAAAGAACTACAGGGAGGCGTCCTCCAAGCTCGAGGCTGGCAAGCTCTACACCCCGCTTGCGGCCATGAGCCTCGTCAAGGAGCTCGCCAGCGCAAAGTTCGACGAGACCGTCGAGGTCTCCGTCCGCCTGGGCGTTGACACCCGCAAGGCAGACCAGAACGTCCGCGGCTCCATCTCTCTGCCCAACGGCACCGGCAAGGACGTGCGCGTCGCCGTGTTCGCCGAGGGAGAGAAGGCCCGCGAGGCGGAGGCTGCAGGCGCCGACATCGTCGGCTCCGATGACCTGCTCGCAGAGATCCAGGCCGGCAACATCAACTTCGATGCCGTCATCGCCACCCCCAACCTCATGGGCAAGGTCGGCCGCCTCGGCCGCGTCCTCGGCCCCCGCGGCCTCATGCCCAACCCCAAGCTGGGCACGGTGACCATGGACGTCGAGAAGATGGTCAAGGAGCTCAAGGCCGGCCGCGTCGAGTATCGCGCCGACCGCTATGGCATCTGCCACGTCCCCATGGGCAAGGTGTCCTTCGAGGCCGAGAAGCTCGCCGAGAACTACGGTGCCCTCCTCACCGAGCTCCTTCGCGTGAAGCCTTCCAGCGCGAAGGGCCGCTACGTCAAGTCCGTCGTGGTCTCCTCCACCATGGGCCCCGGCGTTAAGATCGACGGCTCCATCACCCGCGGCTTCCTCTCCGAGTAAGCTTTTGCGGCTTGCATCAGGCTGAGTGGGCCCCGCCTTCGGGCGGGGCCTTTTCTTCTCACGCCACCGTGTGTGGCCATGCGATGAAGGGCATGCGTCAGGCTACGACGAATCGCTTGACGCGTGCCGTCCTGGGGGCGATAATCAAAAAGCTCTCAGGAGCAGATTGACAAGCATGCACGTCCGCTGCCAAAGACAGCCGGCGCCCCCAGGGGCTTAAAGGGAAATCCCGCCTGCCGAGGTGGTCTCAAGGAAGAATCTTCCAAGACCTCGCTTTGGCTGCGCCAAGCGGGGTCTTTTGCGTGAAGGCCCGCCCGCGTCGGCGGCTCGTGCCCGAACGTGAACGAGGAGGTGTAACAACATGCCCAACAAGTCCAACGTTGCCATGCTCGACAAGGTCGCCGAGTCCCTGGAGAGCTCCAAGGGTGTCTTCTTCATCGACTACCGCGGTCTTACCGTCAAGGAGACCCAGGAGCTTCGCCGCTCCCTCGCTGAGGTCGGCGCGCACATGAAGGTGTACAAGAACAACATCGTCAAGATCGCGCTGAGGAACGCTGAGCTGCCGGAGGTCGATGGTCTCGTCGGCACCTGCGCCTATGTGTTCTACGACAAGGACCCCGTGGAGGCCGCCAAGGTCATCAAGAAGGTCTCTGAGTCCCTCAAGAAGATCGAGTGGGTCGGTGCCATCGCCGATGGCCAGGCCCTCTCGGCCGACGAGGCCAAGGCCTACGCCGATCTGGCAAGCCGCGACGAGCTCATGGCCCAGCTGGTCTACGTCATCGCAAGCCCCCTTTCGGGCATTGCGCAGGTCTGCGCTGGTCCCGCCAGGGGTCTCGCGACCGTGCTCGACAAGGTTGCCGAGCAGAAGAGCGCCGCGTAGGCGTCCTTCGCACCATCCGCACCACCCAGAACATCTGACAGGGTGCCAAGAAGGGCGCCCGCTATAGAAGGAGAATTGACATGGCTGTCACCAAGGATGAGATCATCGAGGCCCTCAAGGAGATGCCCGCCCTCGAGCTTTCCGAGCTCGTTCACGAGCTGGAGGACGTCTTCGGCGTCTCCGCCGCCGCCCCCGTTGCCGTCGCCGCTGCCGCTCCCGTGGCCGCTGCCGCCGAGGAGGAGAAGACCAACTTCGACGTCGAGCTGACCGCCTTCGGCGACAACAAGATCGCCGTCATCAAGGTCGTCCGCGCTCTGACCTCCCTCGGCCTCAAGGAGGCCAAGGAGGCCGTCGAGGGCGCTCCCAAGGTCATCATCGAGGGTGCCAAGAAGGACGACGCCGAGGCCGCCAAGAAGCAGCTCGAGGAGGCCGGCGCAACCGTCACCCTGAAGTAACTCGCTACTTCAAGCTGGCATTGCCCGAGGGGTCGGACCGTAGGTCCGGCCCCTCTTCTTGTGCGGCAGAAACCCGCGCCCAAGAGGGGAAACAAAACGCCACACAGCTAATACACAATCAGTTTCACGCATCCGCAGGTAAACGCGCTGGCTTGTCCCATATAAAAAAAGAAGCCAGATGTCAAGACTTTTCATTTGACCGGCCTGGGACTCTTCGTTACCTTATTAGATTGCGACAACTGCCGCTTTTTATCTCGTTGAAGGAGGAAGTGCCTGGTGCCTACCGCAAAGTCTTCCCACACCGTACCAGTGGAGCAGCGCGAACGCGTCAGCTTCAGCAAGATCTCGAACGCGATGGAGCTGCCTAACCTCATCTCCGTGCAGAAGGAGTCTTTCGAGCGATTCATGACCGACGGCCTCGCCGAGTCGTTCGCCGAATTCTCGCCCATAGGCAACTCGGCGGGAACCATGGAGGTCTCGTTTGGCGAGCACCAGTTTGGTGATGCCCCAACCAGTATCGCCGAGTGCCGCGCCAAGGACATCTCCTATCAGGCGCCTCTCTTCGTGGACGTCCGCTTCGTCAACAAGGAGACCGGCGAGATCAAGGAGCAGCTCGTCTTCATGGGTGATTTCCCGCTCATGACCGACCGTGGCACCTTCATCATCAACGGCACCGAGCGCGTCGTGGTCTCCCAGCTCGTCCGCTCTCCCGGCGTCTACTTCTCCTCCGAGATGGACAATGGTGTCCAGGTTCACCACGTGCAGTTCATCCCAGCCCGTGGCGCCTGGCTTGAGTTCGAGGTGGACAAGCATGGCCATCTCGTGGTCTCCATCGACCGCAAGCGCCGTCAGAGCGCAACGGTCCTCCTGCGCGCCCTCGGCATCGCCGAGAGCGACGATGAGATCATGAACCTCCTGGGTGACTCCGACATCGTTCGCTCCACCCTGGAGCGCGACGTCGCGACCACCCGCGAGGACGCCCTCATCGAGATCTACCGTCGCCAGCGCCCGGGCGAGCCGCCTACCGTGGACAACGCCCGCTCCCTCCTCGACGGCCTCTTCTTCAACAACCAGCGTTACGACCTTGCTCGCGTCGGCCGCTACAAGATCAACAAGAAGCTCGGCCTGGACGTTGACAGCGGCGAGAAGGTCCTCACCAACGAGGACATCGTGAGCGCCCTTCGCTACCTGCTCGCTCTGCACGAGGGCGACGCCAGCAAGAAGCTCGATGACATCGATCACTTCGGCAACCGCCGCGTGCGCACCGTGGGCGAGCTGGTCCAGAACCAGTTCCGTATCGGCATGAGCCGCATGGAGCGCGTCATCCGCGAGCGCATGGCATCCCAGGACGCAGACGACATCACGCCCCAGTCCCTGATCAACATCCGCCCCATCGTGGCGGCGATCAAGGAGTTCTACGGCTCCTCCCAGCTCTCGCAGTTCATGGACCAGTCCAACCCGCTTGCCGGCCTCACGCACAAGCGTCGCCTCTCGGCCCTGGGCCCTGGCGGCCTTGCGGGCCACAAGTCTGGCTCCAGCCGCCGCACCAACGTCCCCACCGCGGTGCGCGACGTCCACAACTCCCACTACTCCCGCATGTGCCCCATCGAGACGCCCGAAGGCCCCAACATCGGCCTCATCGGCTCGCTGGCGCTCTATGCCCACGTCAACGAGTACGGCTTCATCGAATCCCCCTATCGCAGGGTCGTCGACGGCAAGGTGACCGATGACGTGGACTGGATGACCGCCGACGAGGAGGAGATGCACGTCATCGCCCCCGCCGACGTCCCCGTCGATCCAAAGACCGGCGAGTTCGTGCGCGTCAACTCCAAGGGGAAGGTCGTTGTCGCAGAGACCGTCGTCGCGCGCACGCGCAACTTCGACGGCTCCTTCGGCGCCCCCTCCCAGGTAGACGTGTCCACCGTTGACTACATGGACGTCTCGCCGCGCCAGCTGCTCTCCGTGGCGGCCAACCTGATCCCCTTCCTGGAGCACGACGACGCAAAGCGAACCCTCATGGGCGCAAACATGCAGCGTCAGGCCGTACCCCTGATCAAGAGCCACGCGCCCCTCGTGGGCACGGGCCTGGAGCGCATCGCCGCCTACGATTCCGGCGAGCTCATCCTCGCCTCCAATCCCGGCGTGGTCGTAGAGGTTGACGCCTCCCACATTGTGGTCGACACCGCCAAGGGTCCCGAGCGCTATGACCTTCCCAAGTACGAGCGCTCCAACCAGAGCACCTGCATCAACCATCGTCCCGTCGTGCGCGTGGGCCAGAAGGTCGAGGCGGGAGACCCCCTCACCGACGGCACCTCCGTCGATCACGGCGAGCTCGCCCTGGGCACCAACCTCACCGTCGCCTACATGCCGTGGGAGGGCTACAACTACGAGGACGGCATCATCGTCTCCGAGCGCGTCGTGAGGGATGACCTGCTGACCTCCGTCAACATCTCCCGCCATGAGATCGATGCCCGCGACACCAAGCTCGGGCCCGAGGAGATCACCCGCGAGGTTCCCAACCAGTCCGAGGAGATGCTCGCCAACCTCGACGACGACGGCATCATCCGCATCGGGGCGGAGGTCGGCCCCGGGGACATCCTCGTCGGAAAGGTCACGCCCAAGGGCGAGACCGCACTGACCGCAGAGGAGAGGCTGCTCCGCGCCATCTTCGGCGCAAAGGCGCATGACGTGCGCGACACCTCCCTCAAGATGCCCCACGGCTCCTACGGTCGCGTCGTGGACGTCGTCCGCTTCAGCCGCGAGGCCGGAGACGACCTCCCGCCTGGCGTCAACGAGCTCGTCCGCGTCTTCGTCGCGCAGCGCCGCAAGATCCAGCAGGGCGACAAGGTCGCCGGCCGCCACGGCAACAAGGGCGTCATCTGCAACGTCCTGCCCGTGGAGGACATGCCCTACATGTCCGACGGCACCCCCGTCGATGTGCTGCTCGACCCCCTGGGAGTTCCCTCCCGTATGAACGTGGGCCAGCTGCTCGAGTGCCACCTGGGCTGGGCGGCGGCTCACGGCTGGGACATCGAGGAGGCCGACTCCAAGAAGGTCGTCGAGGGCAACATGCCCGTCGCCACGCCCGTCTTCGACGGCGCCACGGACGACGAGGTCGCAGAGGCCCTGCGCCGCGCCAACACCAACCTCATGAACAAGGCCATGCGCCAGTATGGCGATCACATGAGGTCCGAGTTCGTGCCCCAGCTCAACGAGATGGGCAAGACGACCCTGTACGACGGCCGCACCGGCGAGCCCTTCAAGAGCCCCATCACGGTGGGAACCTCGTACATCCTGAAGCTCGGCCACATGGTGGACGACAAGATTCACGCCCGTTCCACCGGCCCCTACAGCCTCGTCACGCAGCAGCCCCTGGGCGGCAAGGCCCAGTTCGGCGGCCAGCGCTTCGGCGAGATGGAGGTCTGGGCGCTTTACGCGTACGGCGCCTCCAACGTCCTGCAGGAGATCCTCACGGTCAAGTCCGACGACACCAACGGTCGCGTCAAGACCTACGAGTCCATCGTCAAGGGCGAGAACGTGCCCTCCGCAGGC
The DNA here is from genome assembly GCF_900155635.1 of Olsenella urininfantis. GTDB lineage: Bacteria > Actinomycetota > Coriobacteriia > Coriobacteriales > Atopobiaceae > Olsenella_G > Olsenella_G urininfantis. The sequence continues at coordinate 1,470,576 of NZ_LT732540.1, read as the reverse complement.
ATCCCCGAGTCCTTCAAGGTCCTCGTCAAGGAGATTCGCTCGCTTGCTCTTGACATCAAGCCCATCTCCTACAAGAAGCGCGAGGAGGCCAAGCCCGCCGAGGAGGCGGTCGAGGTTGACGCAGTGGACATCCTGGCCAGCGCCGACGAGGCAGACGTCCTGATCGGCGGTCCCGCCGCCGGCGAGGGCGCCCAGGCCGTCTTTGCAGCCGATGTCGACAACGATAAGGAGTAGCGAACGTGGCAGATTTCGATACCGCAGACTTCGACGCCATCAAGATCTCGCTTGCCTCCGCTGATGAGATCCGCGGCTGGTCGCACGGAGAGGTCAAGAAGCCCGAGACCATCAACTACCGCACGCTGAAGCCCGAGAAGGACGGGCTCTTCTGCGAGAAGATCTTCGGGCCCACCAAGGACTGGGAGTGCTCCTGCGGAAAGTACAAGGGCATCCGCTTCAAGGGCATCGTCTGCGAGCGCTGCGGCGTCGAGGTGACCAGCGCGAAGGTCCGTCGCGACCGCATGGGCCACATCGAGCTCGCGGCCCCCGTGAGCCACATCTGGTACTTCAAGAGCCCCACCAGCTTCCCCCTGGCACGTCTGCTGGACATGAAGAGCAAGGACCTCGAGAAGGTTCTCTACTTCGCCAGCTACGTGATCACCAGCGTGGACGGCGAGGCTCGCGAGGCCGACGCCGACGACCTCAAGGAAGAGCTTGCCGCCGACCTCGAGGAGCTCGACGCCGAGCTTGCCGACGAGATCGAGCGCCTCAAGGCCCAGGGCGAGTCCGAGGGCGACGAGTTCGGAGACATCGAGCCCCTCTCTGCCGATGAGATTCGTGCCGGCATAGCCGACCTCGAGGAGGAGTACGAGGAGGAGAAGCAGCTCCGCAGGGAGGCCTACGACAAGTTCTTGCAGCTCGAGGAGCGCGAGCTCATCTCCGACGAGGGCCTCTTCACCGAGATGAAGCGCTACTACTCCATCTACTTCAAGGGCGGCATGGGTGCCGAGGCGGTGCGTGACCTCCTCGCCACCATCGATCTTCCCGCTGAGGCGGAGCGCCTGCGCGCCGTTGTCGCCTCCGAGGACTCCCAGAAGCAGAAGAAGGAGAAGGCCGTCAAGCGCCTCGAGGTGGTTGACGCCTTCCTCAAGGGTGACAACGACCCCACCAACATGATCCTGGACGTCATTCCCGTGATTCCGCCCGACCTGCGCCCCATGGTGCAGCTCGATGGCGGCCGCTTCGCGGCGTCCGACCTCAACGACCTGTACCGTCGCGTGATCAACCGCAACAACCGTCTGAAGCGCCTCCTCGACCTTGACGCCCCCGCGATCATCGTCAACAACGAGAAGCGCATGCTCCAGGAGTCCGTTGACGCCCTCTTCGACAACGGCCGTCGCGGCCGCCCCGTCACCGGGCGCGGTGGCAGGCCCCTGAAGTCCCTGGCCGAGTCCCTCAAGGGCAAGCAGGGACGCTTCCGTCAGAACCTGCTGGGCAAGCGCGTCGACTACTCCGGCCGTTCGGTCATCGTCGTTGACCCGCACCTCAAGCTGCACCAGTGCGGCCTGCCTTCCGCCATGGCGCTCGAGCTCTTCAAGCCCTTCGTCATGCGCCGCCTGGTCGAGCTGGGCAAGGTCGACAACATCAAGAGCGCCAAGCGCGCCATCGACCGCGGCGCGTCTGCCGTCTGGGACGTGCTTGACGAGGTCATCAAGGGTCGCCTGGTGCTCCTCAACCGAGCGCCGACCCTGCACCGCCTCTCCATCCAAGCATTCGAGCCCGTGCTCGTAGAGGGCAAGGCCATCCACCTGCACCCGCTGGTCTGCGCGCCCTTCAACGCAGACTTCGACGGCGACCAGATGTCCGTCCACGTGCCCCTGTCCACGCAGGCGCAGACCGAGGCTCGCGTGCTGATGCTCTCGAGCAACAACCTGCGCTCCCCCGCGTCGGGCAAGGTCCTCACGGTTCCCTCCCAGGACATGGTCTTTGGCGTGTACTTCCTCACCATGGCAAAGGACGGCGCCGAGGGAGAGGGACGCATCTTCTCGAACTTCGACGACGCCATGTATGCCTACGACTGCCGCAACAGCCTTGACATCCAGGCGAGGATTCAGGTGCGCGTGTCTGCCGAGGACGCGAACCTCGAGCGGGGCGGCCGAAAGCTCTTCCGCGTGAAGACCGGCAAGGCGAGTTTCGAGGACCTTGACGTCACCGACCATGCCGTGCGCTTCGAGACCACGGTCGGCCGCGTCATCTTCAATCGCCAGTGCCTGCCCGCGGACTATCCCTTCATGAACTACAAGATGGTCAAGAGCGACGTGGGCAGCCTGGTCAACGACTGCTGCGACCGTTACAGCACCGCGGAGGTCGAGCCCATCCTGGACGCCATCAAGCACAGCGGCTTCCACTATGCCACGCGCGCCGGCCTCACCATCTCGGTCTGGGATGCCGTGATCCCTGACGACAAGCCCCAGCTCCTCGAGGAGACCCAGGCCCAGGTCGACCAGATCAACGAGAACTACGAGGACGGCTTCCTCTCCGAGCGAGAGCGTCACGCGGAGGTCATCAAGGCCTGGACGCGCTGCACCGAGACCCTGGGCTCCGAGATGCTCGAGGGCTTCGACGAGGACAACCCCATCTACATGATGGCCGACTCCGGCGCCCGTGGCTCCAAGACCCAGCTCCGCCAGCTCGCAGGCATGCGCGGCCTCATGGCCGACATGTCCGGCGACACCATCGACCTGCCCATCAAGGCGAACTTCCGCGAGGGCCTCGTTCCCCTGGAGTACTTCATCTCCACCTATGGCGCCCGTAAGGGCCTGGTCGACACCGCGTCGCACACCTCCGACTCCGGATACCTCACCCGCCGCCTGGTCGACGTCGCTCAGGACGTCATCGTGCGTGAGGAGGACTGCGGCACAGACGAGGGCGTCCTCTACAACATCATCAAGCCCGGCGAGGACGACGTGGACACGGACCTCATTGGCCGCTGCGCGCTCAACGACATCGTTGACCCCGCGACTGGTGAGGTGCTCATCTCCGCGGACGGATACATCGAGTCCAAGGACGACCTCACCATGCTGGTCGAGCATGGCCTGAAGAAGGTCGAGCTCCGCGCGCTGCTCACCTGCAAGTCCAAGTACGGCGTCTGCCAGAAGTGCTACGGCTGGGACCTCTCCACGAGGCGCCCGGTCAACATCGGCACCTCCGTGGGCATCATCGCGGCCCAGTCCATCGGCGAGCCTGGCACCCAGCTCACGATGCGCACCATTCACTCCGGCGGCGTCGCGGGCGCCGACGACATCACGCAGGGCCTCCCCACGGTCGCCCGCATGTTCGACGTCGTCGGCAACGTGAACGAGAAGATCCTGGGCCGCGAGGCGGACCTTGCCCCGTACACCGGCACCCTCTCGATCACGCCCGAGCAGACCGAGTACCTGCTGCGCATCCTGGACGCGGACGACTCCACCCGCATTCTCGCGGAGTGGAGGGTCCCCACCTCAGTGCGCTTCATGCCCGAGGTCGAGGATGGCGCCCCCGTCCGTGCCGGCGACCAGATCACCAGCGGCTTCGTCAACTTCCGCAAGCTTCGCAAGCTCACGGACATCGAGTCGACGATGCACACCTTCGTAAAGTCGGTCAAGGACGTCTACACCTCTCAGGGCGTTGACCTGAACGACAAGCACATCGAGGTCATCGCCCGTCAGATGCTGCGTCGCGTCCAGGTGACCAACCCCGGCGACTCCACCTATCTGCTGGGGCAGTACGTCGACCGCTATGTCTTTGCGGACACGGTGCGCAACATCGCCCTGGCAGGGGGCACGCCCCCCGAGGCGGAGCCCGTCATCCTTGGCACCCTCAAGGTCGCGAGCTCCATCGACTCCTGGTTGTCCAGCGCGTCGTTCATCCGCACCGCTGGCGTTCTTACCGAGAGCGCCATCAAGGGCGAGGTGGACCACCTGCTCGACCTCAAGTCCAACGTCATCGTGGGCAAGAAGATCCCCGCCGGCACCGGACTCAAGGCGTACGACGACGTCAAGCTCACCTACCACGGCCAGCGCATCGATGGTCCCACTTCCCCCATGGCCAAGAGCCTGCCCGAGTGGGCCCCCGAGCGCCTCAAGGGGATCGAGGAGCAGCTGCCCAAGCAGCTCGACTGGATTGGCGACGACTACGGCTTCGGCGGAGTTTACTCCAAGAACGGCCGCACCCTCTCCAACGAGGACGCCAAGCTCTATCTCTTTGACGACCTCGGCGTGTCGCAGCGCTGGACCAACAAGTTCAGCGAGGTGGGCATCGAGACCGTGGGCGACCTGATCGGCAAGACCGAGGACGACCTCCTGCGCATCGATGGCATCGGCGCCAAGGCCATCGAGGAGCTTCGTGACGGCCTTGAGGCCCGCAACCTCCTCTACATCCTCGAGCCCGATGAGGACGAGGCGGACAGCGAGGACCTCTCCCAGCTGCTCAACATGGTGTTCTCGCCTGACGCAGGCAATGACATCATGCTCGGCACCGCCGCCCCCTCCAAGCATGAGTTCTCCGACGACGAGCTCATCGGAGGGTCAAGCGAGGCGGGCGACGACCAGGTCATCAACGAGGACCTTGGCTCCCTGCACGACCTCCTCTCTCAGGTCGAGAGAAGCGAGGATGGCGAGGACGAGGAGTAGCTCCTCCCATCAGCTGTCATGGCGCCCCGCCGCATGCGCGGCGGGGCGCCTTCCTGTGAACATGTGAACTACAATAGCGCTGCGAAAAAGCCGGAAGCGGGAGGGGGGGAGCATGATCGGATCGCATGGGAGCGAAGCATCCTTGGAGGACTGCCTGGCAAGCGACGACGTGGTCTATTGCGCGACCCAGATTTTCGACGCCCTCTCGGACTTCACGCGCTTTCAGATTCTGAGCTCACTTGTGATGGGGGAGAGGAGCGTGTCCGACCTGCAGGAGGTCTGCCACGTGTCCCAATCCGCCATTTCCCATCAGCTGCGTCTCCTGAGGGACCGAGGCCTGGTCACGTCTCGTCGCAGGGGGCAGCGCGTGTTCTATCGCCTGACAGACGAGCACGTGGCGGTGCTCATCCGCGTCGGTCTCAGCCATGCTGCCGAGGCCGAGCCGGGCGACAGCGAGGACTAGACCCCTCGTCGCACCACGTCGTGCCGTTCGGCTTGCGCCCCATGCGCCAGCTGACAACAAAAAGAAGAACAATGCTCCTCTCATCTGGGGGGAACGCAGCATTTCTATCGCCTTGTTGTCACAAGGGGTCCCTATGTGACAACAAGGCAGGTCTGAACCTGCGCCACCAGGCGCGGATCACGCTCAATTCCATTTTGTCGTCACCGCCCGACCCTGCGAGACATTCCCATCACGAAACAATGTGGGCATGCAGTGAAATAGGGATACGCCCGGTACCGTGGGCTTTTGACAACAGCGCAATGTGAGCGTAATGTTCACCAACGCATCTGTTTCGTGGATACCAATCCAGGACTGCGGTGCTGCGCCGTCCTTGATGCATAGGTGCTCGCGCACCAACCACCGTACGTTTCTCACGAAGGAGAAGAGTTTTGCCTACTATCAACCAGCTCGTTCGCCAGGGCCGTGTTTCGCACAAGGCCAAGTCGAAGAACGCCGCCCTCCAGCACAACCCTCAGAAGCGCGGCGTCTGCACTCGCGTCTTCACCACCACCCCCAAGAAGCCTAACTCCGCACTGCGCAAGGTCGCACGTGTGCGCCTCGTCAACGGCATCGAGGTCACGGCTTACATTCCTGGTGAGGGTCACAACCTGCAGGAGCACTCCATCGTCCTGATCCGCGGCGGCCGCGTGCGCGACCTGCCCGGTGTCCGTTACAAGATCATCCGCGGCGCCTTCGACTGCGCGGCAGTTCAGAACCGCAAGAAGGCCCGCTCCCGCTATGGCGCCAAGCGCCCCAAGGAGTAGGCCTCCGCGTTCCGTCGAATTAGATTCCAGTTCTTAGGAGAAACACATGCCGCGTCGTGCAGCAGCAAACCGTCGCGAGGTCACTCCCGACGCCGTTTACAACAACCGTCTCGTGACCCAGCTCATCAACAAGGTCCTTCTCGATGGCAAGAAGGCCACCGCGGAGCGCATCGTCTACGGTGCCTTTGATCTTGTCCAGCAGAAGACCGAGCAGGATCCCCTGGCCATCTTCAAGAAGGCTATGGACAACGTCCGCCCCACCCTTGAGGTCAAGCCCAAGCGCGTCGGTGGCGCCACCTACCAGGTGCCCATGGAGGTCAACTCCCGCCGTGCCACCACGCTTGCCATCCGTTGGATGGTCAACTTCTCCCGCGCCCGCAAGGAGAAGACCATGGCCGAGCGCCTTGCCAACGAGATCATGGATGCCGCCAACGGCGTCGGCGCCTCCGTCAAGCGTCGCGAGGACCTCTTCAAGATGGCAGAGGCCAACCGCGCCTTCTCGCACTACCGCTTCTAGTCCAGGAATCGAGGAGTAGCGAATGGCAAAGGTTAAGTACAAGCTCGAGGACCTCCGCAACATCGGCATCATGGCCCACATCGATGCCGGCAAGACCACCACCACGGAGCGCATCCTCTACTACACCGGCAAGACCCACAAGATCGGTGAGGTCCACGATGGCGCGGCCACCATGGACTGGATGGTTCAGGAGCAGGAGCGCGGCGTCACCATCACCTCCGCAGCCACCACCTGCTTCTGGAAGGACCACGTCATCCAGATCATCGACACCCCCGGCCACGTTGACTTTACCGCCGAGGTCGAGCGCTGCCTCCGCGTCCTCGACGGCGCGGTTGCCGTCTTCGACTCCGTCGCAGGCGTTCAGCCCCAGTCCGAGACCGTCTGGCGCCAGGCCACCAACTACGGCGTTCCCCGCATCGCCTTCATCAACAAGTACGACCGCGTTGGCGCGGACTTCTTCCACGCCATCGAGACCATGAAGGACCGCCTGGGCGCCAATGCGATCGCGGCCCAGGTTCCCATGGGCGCCGAGTCCAACTTCTGGGGCCTCATCGACCTCGTCACCATGGAGGCGTGGGACTTCAAGGAGGACGCCAAGGGCATGATCTATCCTGAGGTCATGGATGGCATTCCCGAGGAGTTCAGCGAGATTGCCGCTGAGAAGCGCGAGGAGCTGCTCGACGCCGTCTCCAACTTCGACGACGAGCTCATGGAGAAGATCCTCATGGAGGAGGACTTCACCGTTGACGAGCTCAAGCGCGCCATCCGCAAGGGCGTCCTCGCCGGCGAGCTCAACCCCGTCTTCGTGGGCTCCGCCTACAAGAACAAGGGCATCCAGGAGCTCCTCGATGCGGTCATCGACTACCTCCCCAGCCCTCTTGACGTGACCGAGATCAACGGCACCGACCTCAAGGGCAACGACGATGTCCGCCATGCCGACGCCAAGGAGCCCTTCAGCGCCCTTGCCTTCAAGATCATGACCGACCCCTTCGTCGGCAAGCTCACCTACATCCGCGTGTACTCCGGTCAGGCTGAGTCCGGCAGCTATGTCTACAACTCCGTCAAGGACGGTCGCGAGCGTCTGGGCCGCATCCTCGAGATGAACGCCAACGACCGCGTCGACCGCGAGGAGTGCTCCGCCGGCGACATCGTCGCCTGCGTCGGCCTCAAGAACACCTCCACGGGCGACACGCTCTGCGATGAGAAGAACCCCATCGTTCTCGAGTCCATCGACTTCGCCGAGCCCGTCATCGACGTTGCCGTCGAGCCCAAGTCCAAGGCCGAGCAGGACAAGATGTCCGTAGGCCTGGCCAAGCTCGCCGAGGAGGACCCGACCTTCCGCGTGCACACCGACCACGAGACCGGCCAGACCATCATCGCCGGCATGGGCGAGCTGCACCTCGAGATCATCGTTGACCGCCTGCGTCGCGAGTTCCACGTTGACTGCAACGTGGGCAAGCCTCAGGTTGCCTACCGCGAGACCGCGGGCAAGGCAGTGAGCCACGTCCAGGGCAAGTTCGTCCGTCAGTCTGGCGGTCGCGGCCAGTACGGCGATGCCGTCATCGACCTCGAGCCCATGGAGCCCGGCTTCGGCTACGAGTTCGTCGACGCCACCGTCGGCGGCTCCATCCCCAAGGAGTACATCCCCTCTGTCGACAAGGGTATCCAGGAGGCCCTGGAGACCGGTGTCATCGCTGGTTATCCGGTTCAGGATATCAAGGTCACGCTCGTCGATGGCTCCTACCACGAGGTCGACTCCTCCGAGGCTGCATTCAAGATCGCTGGCTCCATGGCCATCAAGAAGGCCCTTCAGGAGTCCGGTCCCGTCCTCCTCGAGCCCATCGAGTCCGTTGTCGTCGAGACCCCCGAGCAGTACATGGGTGACGTCATGGGCAACCTCTCCGGCCGCCGTGGCAAGATCGAGGGCATGGAGGACCGTGCCAACACCAAGCTCATCCGCGCCAAGGTGCCCCTGGGCGAGATGTTCGGTTACGCCACCGACCTCCGTTCTCAGACTCAGGGTCGTGCAAGCTACACCATGCAGTTCGACTCCTATGAGGCCGTTCCCAAGAACATCCGTGACGAGATCGTCTCCAAGAACGGCGGAAGCGCTTCTTAAGTAATTGACAACGAGCATCACGCTCATTGATGGAGGTAAGTACCGTGCCAAGCCAGAAGATCAGGATCCGCCTCAAGGGCTACGATCACGAGGTCGTTGACCAGTCCTCGAAGCTCATTGTCGACACCGCGCAGAAGACCGGCGCCCGCGTTTCCGGCCCCATCCCCCTGCCCACCGAGCGCAACCTCTACACGGTCATCCGCTCGCCGCACAAGGACAAGGACTCTCGTGAGGAGTTCGAGATGCGCACTCACAAGCGCCTCATCGACATCCTCGACCCCAGCTCCTCCACGGTCGACTCGCTGATGCGTCTCGACCTCCCTGCTGGCGTTGACATCGAGATCAAGCTCTAGGCTTTTATCTCACGCTCTTCAGGGGACCCGGCCATAGCGCCGGGTCCCCTTTTCTGTCTCCGCCCTGATTGCCTGCTCCTGCAGGTCGCCCCGCCTTGGCTGCACGATAGTCGCGTGAAATTGCCAATTTCGCAGAAGGCGGCTGACTATCGTGCAAACGCTGCCCACCTGTCAAAGGCGCATTCTGCCAGGGCCCAACAGCCTCTCTCGCAGGGCCGAGTTCTTCCGGAGCCACTCTTGATCGTGCGAAGGGAGCCTCCTGCGCAAGCTCTTCGCCAGCTGCTCCATCAGGGCGTCGAATCTCCTGGCGCTGCGCATCTGCTCGTTGTCTACCTGCAGGATGGTGTAGCCCATGGAAGAGAGCATGTTGATGCGCCCGCGATCCTCCGAGAGGTGCTTGGCATGATGGGCTCCCTGGTATTCTAGGGCGACTCGGCGCCGCTCCCAGAGCAGGTCCATGCGCACGCACTTCCTGTCAGGCCTGTCCAGAATCGCACTGTCCTGCTGAGAAATGAGGCGTTCGGGGTTGAGGCTGCAGCCCGAGAGCCCATATCCGCCCAGCCGCGGCGGGAGACTCGTCAGAAGGTAGAGCTCAATTTCCCTTGGGGATGCCGCCCTTTCAACGCCATGGGTCATGGCGCGGGCGAGAGAGGGGCGTCCGCGGCGGAACTCGCAGAGACCAAGGAATCCCTCCATGGTTTTGCGGCTGCAGATTGCCTCCCTTGAGACGAGCTGGCCCGAGCTCATGTCTACGAAGTACTCCGAGAAGAGATGGCAGCACAAGCGTATTAGGTCAACCTCCCCCAGCTCATACGATAGCTGGAGGAGGGCAAACTCTGGCGAGCAGACGTATGCGCCCGATCCAATATGGAACAGCGACCCTTCGGGGAGCCTGTCGTACCAGCGTGCGGAGCGGATGCCGGCAGGGGCTCTGCCGCCGAGGCTGGGCTTGACTATGCACCGCAGCTCAGGGGGAGAAGAGGCGTTTTGTCCCAGGACCGCCCGCGGGCACTTCTCCACGCCCACGCCGGCAAGGTCCAGGCTCGACAGACGCCTCAGGGAGAGGGTCGTGTCATCTAGGCTGGGGTTGAGCACTCGCTTGGAACGACGAAGCCGTTCCGGACCTATCCGATACCAGTACCACAGGGCGTCTTCGTGGCTGCAGACGAACCTCATCGAATCCCCGTCTCGTCGAAGCGTTTGTCACTCCATTCATAGGCTCAAGGAGACGATGCGCTGCCGAGAAAGAAATGCATTTTTTGCTCAAGCTTGCAGCAAACGAGCAGGACTTTAACGGATTTTCAGGCGTTGCTCGCGCGTCCCGGAGCGAGCGCTCTGAGATAGGGACCACGCTTGTCCCCAGGGGGGCATGCCGCCTGCACGATAGTCGAATGAGCTCCTCGAAATCTCAAAATTGGGACGACTATCGTGCGCTCATGAGCAAAACAGGAAGACTATCGTGCAAAGCAGAAGCGAGCGCGCCGTGTTGTCGCAACAGAGGAAACGCCCGGCACAGTGGAAAAACAAAGCGCAGCTAGAGTACATCGAAAATTCTGCGAAAAGATTGTGAATGCGTCCTTGAAGTTGTAATGTAGACAAGCTGCATTAATGAGGGGAGAGCTATGCCTTCAGGCAGCAACAGTCGGATGTGGTCCGCTGGGGAGGGGCGATGGGTCGCCCGTCTAGGTCCCATGACCACCGAGGGTAAGGAAAGAGCATGGTCAGCACGATTCTTGGCCGCAAGATCGGGATGACGCAGGTGTGGGACGAGAACGACAACGTCGTCCCCGTCACCGTCGTCCAGGCCGGCCCCTGCACCGTCTCGCAGGTGAAGACGAAGTCGTCCGACGGCTATGACGCCGTCCAGATCGGCTTCGGAGACGTCAAGGCCAACCGCATCAACAAGCCGCTCAAGGGCCACTTCGACGCTCATGGCGTCGAGCCCATGCGCTACCTTCGCGAGGTGCGCGTCGAGAACGGCGAGGAGCACAGCTGTGGCGACCAGGTCACCGTTGCCGACTTCGCCGAGGTCAAGTCCGTTGATGTGACCGGCACCTCCAAGGGTAAGGGCTTCCAGGGCACCGTCAAGCGCTGGAACTTCTCCCGCGGTCCCATGACCCACGGCTCCCGCAACCAGCGCCGCCCGGGCTCCATCGGCCAGTGCGCCTATCCGGCGCGCGTCCGCAAGGGCCTGCACATGGCTGGCCACATGGGCGCCGAGCGCGTTACCGTCAAGAACCTCAAGCTTGTCCGCGTCGACACCGAGCAGAACCTCATGCTCATCAAGGGCGCGGTCCCCGGCGGCAAGAACGCTCTCGTCTCGATCCGCATGGCCTAAGGGCCCGCACGTAGAGAAACCCTAAGGCTACCAAGGAGGACACGATGTCCAAGATCGAAGTTAAGAACGTTGAGGGGAAGGCGACCGAGACGGTCGAGCTTTCCGACAGCGTCTTCGGCATTGAGCCGAACATCCCCGTGGTGCACCAGGTCGTCGTCGCATACGAGGCGTCCCTGCGCCAGGGCACCCATTCCACCAAGAACCGCTCTGCCGTCTCCGGCGGTGGCGTGAAGCCCTTCCGTCAGAAGGGCACCGGCCGCGCTCGCCAGGGCACCATTCGTGCGCCTCACTGGACTGGTGGCGGCGTTGTCTTCGGGCCCACCCCCCGCTCCCACGCCAAGCGTGCCAACAACAAGGAGAAGAAGCTCGCCATGAGGTCCGTCCTCTCCGGCAAGCTCGCTGACGCCGAGCTCATCCTGCTCGACCAGCTCACCTTCGAGGCTCCCTCCACCAAGCAGGCCCAGGCCGTCCTGAGCGCCCTGGGTATCCAGGACAAGCGCGTGACCCTCGTCGTCTCCGATGATGACGTCGTCACCTACCTCTCCTTCAGGAACCTCCCCAAGGTCAGCATCATCGCTGTCTCCGAGGCCAACACCCGCAACCTGATCGACAATGGCGTCCTCGTCATGCCGCTCGCCATCGCCAAGCAGCTCGAGGAGGTGCTCGCATAATGAACTCCGCTTACGAGGTCATCATCCGCCCGGTCGTCTCCGAGCGTTCCTTTGATCAGATGGCGCAGAACAAGTACACCTTCGAGGTTGCCCGTCAGGCCGCCAAGGAGGAGATCGCCGCTGCCGTCGAGAAGCTCTTCAACGTTCACGTGCTCAAGGTCAACACCCTTTGGGTCAAGCCCAAGAACAAGCGCGTGCGTTACGTCACCGGCAAGACCCGCACTTGGAAGAAGGCCATTGTCACCATCGCCGATGGTGAGCAGATCGAGGTTTTCTCCAACCAGCAGGTCGCTGTCGAGGAGTAGGCAACTCGCCCGTGCCTCCCAAGGGGGGTGCGGGCATGCATGCCGCGCGTGATGGATACGCGCGGTACCGTGGTAATCCGGTGTCGTCACGTCAATCCCTGCACGTGACGGCCAACGGAAGAAAGGGAAAGAAGTAATGGCAGTTAAGCACCTCAAGCCGACGAGCGCAGGCCGTCGTTGGCAGACGGTCTCCGACTTCAAGGAGATCACCGCCAGCAAGCCCGAGAAGTCCCTTCTCGAGCCCCTGCCCAAGAAGGCCGGCCGCAACAACAACGGCCGCATCACCACCCGCCACCAGGGTGGCGGCAACAAGCGTCAGTACCGCAGGATCGACTTCAAGCGTAACAAGGACAACGTGCCCGCCAAGGTCGCAACGGTCGAGTATGACCCCAACCGCTCCGCGCGCATCGCCCTGCTGCACTACCTGGATGGCGCCAAGGCCTACATTCTCTGCCCCGAGGGCCTGAAGGTCGGCGACATGGTCATCTCCGGCACCAAGGACATCGACATCAAGCCTGGCAACGCCATGCCCCTGTCCGAGATTCCCGTTGGTACCCTGATTCATGCCGTGGAGTTCCAGCCTGGCAAGGGCGCCGCAATGGCCCGTGCCGCCGGCACCTCCATCCAGCTCATGGGCAAGGACAACGGCTATGCGGTCCTGCGCATGCCCTCCTCCGAGCTCCGTCGCGTTCTCCTCACCTGCCGTGCCACCATCGGCGAGGTTGGCAACGCCGAGCACGGCAACATCGTGATCGGCAAGGCCGGACGCCAGCGTTGGCGTGGCGTTCGTCCCACCGTCCGCGGCACGGTCATGAACCCCGTCGACCACCCGCACGGCGGCGGCGAGGGCAAGAACCACACCTCCGGCCGTCCCTCCGTCACCCCCTGGGGCAAGCCCACGAAGGGCTACAAGACGCGCGACCCGAAGAAGGCCAGCAACCACCTGATCATCCGTCGTCGCAAGTCCAAGTAGCCGGAACACGAGTAATAGGAGATCCTAAGAATGAGCAGAAGTCTCAAGAAGGGCCCGTTTGTGGAGACTCGCCTCCTCGCGCGTGTTGCCGCAATGAACGAGGCTGGCAAGAAGGAGGTCATCAAGACCTGGTCGCGCTCCTCCACCATCTTCCCCGAGATGGTCGGACACACGATCGCCGTCCACGACGGCCGCAAGCACGTCCCCGTGTACGTCACCGAGTCCATGGTCGGGCACAAGCTGGGCGAGTTCTCCCAGACTCGTACCTTCCGCGGTCACAAGGCAAAGTAAGGGGGTACGTGAATAATGGCTGTCAACGCAAACAACGAGGTTTCCGCCACCGCCAAGTACGTGCGCATGGCTCCTCGCAAGGTCCGCATGGTCGTGGACCAGATTCGCAACAAGCGCGTCGAGAAGGCTCTCGAGCTGCTTCAGTTCTCCACCCGCGCGGCCTCCGAGCCCGTGGCAAAGGTCCTGCGCTCCGCCGTGGCCAATGCCGAGAACAACAACGGCCTTCGCGCCAACAACCTTGTGGTCAAGTATGCCTACGTCGACGAGGGTCCCACGCTGAAGCGCATCCGTCCTCGCGCCAAGGGCTCTGCCTCGCGCATCAACAAGCGCACGAGCCACATCACCATCGTCGTCGCACCTGGAAAGGAGGCGTAGGGAGAACATGGGTCAGAAAGTTCAGCCTACCGGCTTCCGTCTCGGCATCACCGAGGACTGGCGTTCCCGTTGGTACGCCGATAAGAAGGACTATGCCAAGAACCTCGGCAACGACCTCGAGATTCGCAAGTTCCTCGAGAAGCGCCTCGCTTCCGCCGCTCTCTCCCGCGTGGAGATCGAGCGTGCCGGCGACAAGGTGAAGGTTGCCATCTACAGCGCCCGTCCCGGCATCGTCATCGGCAAGAAGGGCGCCGAGATCGATGCCCTGCGTGCCGACCTCGAGAAGATCGCGGGCGTCGACAAGGGCCAGATCAGTGTCGACGTCATCGAGATAAAGCGTCCCGAGCTCGACGCCGCGCTGGTTGCCCAGTCCATCGCCGAGCAGCTCGAGGGGCGCATCGCCTTCCGCCGTGCCATGCGCAAGGCCGTCCAGTCCGCTCGCAAGGCCGGCGCACAGGGCATCCGCATCCAGTGCTCCGGTCGTCTCAACGGCGCCGAGATGGGCCGTCGCGAGTGGTATCGCGAGGGTCGCGTGCCCCTGCACACCCTGCGCGCCAAGATCGGCTTCGGCCAGGCAACCGCCCGCACCACCATGGGTGCCTGCGGCATCAAGGTTTGGATTTACCTCGGCGAGCAGCTTCCCGGCCAGCCCGCGCTGCACCCCGAGCTCGAGGGCTCGAGCCGTCCCCGCCGTGGTCGTAACGAGAGGAGGGGCCGCTAATGCTCGCACCTAAGCGCGTCCTTCACCGCAAGGTCCAGCGTGGTTCCATGAAGGGTCACGCCAAGGGCAACACCCAGCTTCACCTTGGCTCCTGGGGCATCCAGGCCCTCGAGGCGCACTGGATCACCAACCGCCAGATCGAGGCCGCCCGTATTGCCATGACCCGCCAGATGAAGCGTGGCGGCAAGGTCTGGATCACTATCTTCCCGGACAAGCCCATCACCAAGAAGCCCGCCGAGACCCGCATGGGTTCCGGCAAGGGCAACCCCGAGGAGTGGGTGGCCGTCGTCAAGCCTGGTCGCGTCATGTTCGAGATCGATGGCGTCGACGAGGCGGTTGCCAAGGAGGCCCTGCGCCTCGCCCAGCACAAGCTTCCCATCAAGACCAAGATCATCACCCGCGCCGAGCAGGACGGGGAGGCCAAGTAACATGAAGTATCAGGACATCCGTGAGCTTTCCGACGAGGAGCTCGCCCAGAAGCTCGAGGACGGCCGTGCGGAGCTCTTCAACCTCCGCTTCCAGATGGCCACCAGCCAGCTGGACAACACCGCCCGCGTCACGCTCGTGAAGCGTGACATCGCTCGCGTCCAGACCGAGATGCGCGCACGTCAGATCGCAGCGGAGAAGACCGCTGCGCAGAAGTAGATCGCAGGAGAATTCAGAAATGGCAGAAACCGAAAGCAGGAACGCACGCAAGGTCCGCACCGGTGAGGTCATCTCGATCTCCGGCGACAAGACCATCATCGTGCAGATCACCTACCGCAAGCACCACCCCAAGTACGGCAAGATGATGACCATCAACAAGAAGCTCCACTGCCACGACGAGAAGAACGAGTGCGGCCTTGGCGACACCGTTCGCGTCATGGAGACCCGCCCGCTGTCCAAGACCAAGCGTTGGCGTGTCGAGGAGATCGTGGAGCGCGCCAAGTAACGATCTATTCAACCCGCGCCCATGCACGTGCGACGCTCGTGTGGTCGCACCTCTGCTGGGGTGAGTGTTCGGAGGAATTGCAATGATTCAGATGGAGACCATGCTCAACGTCGCTGACAACAGCGGCGCCAAGCGTGTGAAGTGCATCAAGGTTCTTGGTGGCTCCAAGCGTCGTTATGCCGGTCTTGCCGACGTCATCATGTGCGCCGTGCAGGAGGCTACGCCGGGCGGTTCCGTCAAGAAGGGTGACGTCGTGCGCTGCGTCGTCGTCCGCACCGTCAAGGAGACCCGTCGCAAGGACGGCAGCTACATCAAGTTCGACCAGAACGCCTGCGTCCTGGTCAACAAGGATGGCGAGCCCAAGGGCACCCGCATCTTCGGGCCCGTCGCTCGTGAGCTGCGCGACCACAAGTACATGAAGATCGTCTCGCTCGCACCCGAGACGCTGTAGGGAGTGAGTGCGCATGCCTAAGATGAAGATCAAGAAGGGTGACCAGGTAGAGGTCCTCTCTGGCAAGGACAAGGGCGCCCGCGGCGAGGTCATCAAGGCCATGCCCGCGGAGGGCAAGGTCGTTGTCCGCGGAGTTGCCATGGTCAAGAAGGCCCAGCGTGCCAACCAGCAGGGCCAGCAGGGTGGCATCATCCAGAAGGAGGCCGCAATCGACGTCTCGAACGTGGCCCTCATCGATCCCAAGACCGACAAGCCCACCCGCGTTGGCTACCGCTTCAACGAGGACGGCAAGAAGGTCCGCTACTCCAAGAAGTCCGGCGCCGAGCTCTAGTCGCCAGACTGCGCGCGTTACCCTTGGGCGCCCCGCGAAACGTGGGGCGCCCTTTTTCTGTCACCGAACCTCACGCAAAGGACGGGACCAAGGTCAAGGTCTGGAAGTACACCATCGACGTGGGCAGCGAGACGCGCGGGCAGTACCAGCCGGACTTCTCCATCAAGAGCATGGGGCTGTCCATGACCGTCGGCACGAACGAGCTTGCGGCGAAGGGCGTGTGCCACATCAACGACTTCGTCGGCCTCACCACCAAGGACTTCAAGGACATCGGGGCGGTCATCAAGGCAAAGAAGTGGGACCACAGCAATTGGAACACCAAGAAGTACACGGACCTCTTCGGTGACAAGGTCAACTCGGGCAAGACCATGGCCTCGCTCTCCGAGGGGCGCGGCGTGACCTTTGACCAGGCGTCCGAGATAGTAGCCGTCTCGACGTTCTCCGTGAGGGACGGCCAGACGGGTGCCGTCACCTACACGCTGGCCTACGTCGTCACTGATGACGGCCAAGGCAGGCTGCAGGCCACGCGTGCCATGAAAAGGACCGTCGCCGGCGCGACTGAGGACGTCGACCTGGGCGAGAGCGGCGATGCCGTGGGTGCTGTGTTCGCGAACGTCTACCCAGATCCATCCGACCCCACCACGCCCCAGCGCCCGTTCGCGAGGGAGAGGGGCAAGGCAGGGACTCTGCCCCGCACGGGTGACGACGGCACCTGGTCCGCCTGGGCATCGGTCGTGGCGACCCTCGGCCTGGCTCTGAGAAGGCAGGCCGCGAGATAGCGTCAGAGGGGCTCGTCTCGCCAGGGACGTGCCCCGATGTCTGTAGATTGCAAGTAATTGTGGATATTCCAGCCCTTGGCGCCCTTTCGGGTGTCAAGGGCGTACTATTTTACCTTGCGTCTCTAGATGGAGAGCTATGTCTCAGCTAGTCAGACGCACGGCTCCTGGAACCGCCAGCTCCAGGAGGCGCGAGGACAGGCCCCGCGCTTAAAACCCCATGAGTTAAGGAGAGTCACATGGCAGACAAGTACGTGCCTCGTCTCAAGGAGCACTACAGCTCCACTGTTCGCGACGAGCTCATGAAGAAGTTCGAGTACGGCAACGTCAACCAGATCCCCAAGATCGAGAAGATCGTGGTGAACATGGGCGTCGGCGAGGCCGCAACCGATTCCAAGGCAATCGAGGGCGCCGTGGCCGACCTTCGCACCATCACCGGTCAGCAGCCCATGGTCACCCACGCGCGCAAGTCCATCGCAACCTTCCACCTGCGCCAGGGCATGCCCATCGGCGCCAAGGTCACCCTTCGCGGGGACCGCATGTGGGAGTTCCTCGATCGCCTGATCGCCATCGCCATCCCCCGCATCCGCGACTTCCGCGGCATCTCCCCCAAGTCCTTCGATGGTCACGGCAACTTCTCCATGGGCATCACGGAGCAGCTGATCTTCCCCGAGATCGACTTCGACAAGGTCGATCACACCCGTGGCATGGACATCACCATCGTCACCACCGCCAACACCAACGAGGAGGGCAAGGCACTGCTCGACGCCTTCCACTTCCCGTTCAAGAAGAACTAACCAATCGCTTGTAAGTTGCCCCGGCAGGGTGCCGGGGCCTCTTCCTGAAGGAGGATTTGTGGCTAAGACATCGATGATCGTCAAGGCTAACCGCGAGCCGAAGTTCTCGACGCGCACCCAGAACCGTTGCCAGCGCTGTGGGCGTCCCCACTCCGTCTATCGCAAGTTCGGGCTGTGCCGCGTGTGCTTCCGCGAGCTGGCTAGCAAGGGCGAGCTTCCTGGCGTCCGCAAGGCAAGCTGGTAGGCCAGGGCTCTCGCGCAAAGGCATGAGGGCCATGGGCTCCCATGAACCAGGCGCGCAGTTTCATCACTAACGAAGGAGAAGGAATCAATGAAGGTTACTGATCCCATCGCAGACATGCTGACGCGCATCCGCAACGCTAACTCTGCAGGCAAGTCCGAGGTCTCCATGCCCTCGAGCAAGGTCCTGGTCGAGATTGCCCGCGTCATCTGCGAGGAGGGCTACATCGAGGGCTATGAGGTCGAGGACACCAAGCCTCAGAAGACCCTTCACATCACTCTCAAGTATGGTGCCAGGCGCGCTCGCATCATTCGCGGCATCAAGCGCATCTCCAAGTGCGGCCTGCGCATCTACGCTCCCGCAGCTGAGCTCCCTCGCGTCCTGGGCGGCCTCGGCACCGCGATCATCTCCACCTCCAAGGGCATGATGTGCGACCGCGACGCTCGCAAGCTGGGCGTTGGCGGCGAGGTCATCTGCTACGTCTGGTAAACCGCGACAGGAAGTAAGGAGGAGACAATGTCTCGTATTGGTAAGAAGCCTGTCACGGTTCCCGCTGGGGTAACTGTGACCATCGAGGGCACCCACGTCTCTGTCAAGGGCGGCAAGGGAGAGCTCGAGCGCACGTTCTCCGAGCTCGTCACCATCAAGCAGGAGGGCGAGGAGATCCTCGTCACCCGCAACGACGAGTCCAAGGAGTCGAACGCCCAGCAGGGCCTCGTTCGCACCCTCGTCAACAACATGGTCGTCGGCGTCTCCGAGGGCTTCGAGAAGAAGCTCGAGCTCACCGGCGTCGGCTACCGTGCCGCGCTCAAGGGCAAGGACCTGGACCTCTCCCTCGGCTTCTCTCACCCCTGCATCTACAGCTGCCCCGACGGCATCTCCTTTGAGGTTCCCGACAACACCCACATCGTTGTCAAGGGCATCTCCAAGGAGCAGGTCGGCCAGGTCGCGGCGGAGGTTCGCTCCAAGCGTCCGCCCGAGCCCTACAAGGGCAAGGGCATTCACTACGAGGGCGAGTACATCCGTAGGAAGCTCGGCAAGGCTGCCAAGTAAGCCTCGCTAGCCAATAGGAAAGACCATCACCCCGTCAGGTGATGGCGTGTTGAAGGAGAAGGAATGAACAAGAACCAGGCAAAGCGAGCGGGGCTCAAGCGCCGCCAGCGCCGCGTCCGCTCCAAGATCTTCGGTACCGCCGAGCGTCCCCGTCTGAGCGTTCACCGCACCAACGCGCACATCTACGCACAGGTCGTCAATGACGCCGACGGCAGGACCATCTGCTCCGCCTCAACGCTGAGCGCCGAGTTCCGCGCCACCGGCAAGCTGGGCTCCAACAAGGATGCCGCCGAGGTCGTCGGCAGGCTCGTTGCCGAGCGCGCGCTGGAGAAGGGCGTCACCGAGGTCAGGTTCGACCGCGGTGGTCACATCTATCACGGCCGCGTGAAGGCCCTGGCAGACGGTGCCCGCAACGCGGGCCTGAAGTTCTAGGAGGAATTTGAATGCCACGTGATCGTAAGCGCCAGAATGACTCCGATCTTCAGGAGCGCGTAGTCTACATCCACCGTGTTTCCAAGACCGTCAAGGGTGGTCGCCGCATGTCCCTCCTCGCCCTCGTTGTCGTGGGCGACGGCAAGGGCAACGTGGGCATCGGCATGGGCAAGTCCGCCGAGGTGCCCCTGGCCATCCAGAAGGGCGTCGATGACGCCAAGAAGAACATGTTCAAGGTCCCTGTGACCGAGGGCGGTTCCATTCCTCACACCATTGAGGGACACTACGGCGCAGGCCGCGTTCTCATCAAGCCCGCAGTCGAGGGTACCGGCGTCATCGCCGGTGGTCCCGTGCGTCCCCTCTTCGAGCTTGCCGGCATCACCAACGTGCTGTCCAAGTCCCTCGGCACGGACAACGCACTCAACATCATCAAGGCGGCCGCGGAGGGCCTCAAGGCCCTCTCCAGCCCCCAGGAGGCGGCGGACCGTCGCGGCCTGACCGTCTCCGAGATGTTCAACGGGAAGGAGGACTAAGCATGGCAGACGAGAAGAAGCTCACCGTCAGGCTCGTGCGCAGCGCGGTTGCCTCCGTCAAGGAGGACCAGACCCGCACCTGCTTTGCCATGGGCCTTCGCAAGATCGGCGACGTCTCGCAGCTCCCCGACAACCCGAGCGTCCGTGGAATGATCTTCAAGGTCAAGCACCTTGTTGAGGTTGAAGAGAACTAGGAGTCATCCAAATGCAGCTCAATGATCTTCGTCCCGCGGAGGGTTCGCGCAAGAACCGCAAGCGCGTCGGTCGCGGCAACTCCTCTGGTCGCGGCACCTTCTCCGGCCGCGGCATGAATGGCCAGCTGTCCCGTTCCGGCGGCGGCAAGGGCGCAGGCTTCGAGGGCGGCCAGCAGCCCCTCGCCATGCGCCTCCCGAAGCTTCCCGGCTTCACTAACCACAACCGCGTCGAGTATGCGCCCGTGAACGTCTCCCGTCTCGAGGGCCTCTTCGAGGACGGCGAGACGGTCGACTCCGCGGCCCTCGTGGCCAAGGGTGTCATCAAGCACGACTACATCCTCGTCAAGGTCCTGGGAGACGGTGATATCACCAAGAAGCTCACCGTCAAGGTTGACAAGGTCTCCGCCTCTGCCAAGGCAAAGATCGAGGCGGCCGGAGGAAAGGTCGAGCAGGCGTGCTAACTGGAATCGCAAACGCATTCCGCATTCCTGAGCTTAGGAAGAAGATCCTGATCACAGTCGGGATCCTTCTTCTGTATAGATTTGGCGCCTACCTTCCTGCGCCTGGAGTACCCTTCGCGGCCATGCTCCAGGCCTTCCAGGCGGCGGCGTCCAACAGTGGCGCGATTGCTGTGCTCAACCTCTTCTCTGGTGGGGCACTCTCTCGCGTCTCCGTCTTCAGCTTGGGAATCATGCCCTACATTACCGCCCAGATCATCCTCCAGATGTTCCAGGCGGTCATTCCGTCCCTTGCCGAGCTTGCCCGTGAGGGGGAGAGCGGCCAGCGCAAGATCACGCAGTACACGCGCTACCTGACCCTTGCCCTGGCCCTGATCAACGCCATCGGCTACCTCTTCCTTTTCAAGAGCTACGGCATCGACTTCTCTGGCATGGGCTTCCCCGAGTTCATCGAGGACCTCGTCATCGTTGGCGTTCTTCTCACGGGTGCCATCATCATCATGTGGCTCGGAGAGGTCATAACCCAGCGCGGCGTGGGCAATGGCATGTCCTTGATCATCTTCACCAACATCATGGCCGGCCTGCCCTCCTCGCTCACCTCCTCGGTGAGGACCTCTTCCACGGGAGCGGTCGTTACCGTGGTCACCCTGCTGGTCATCCTTGCCATCATCCCTGTCATCGTGTACATCGAGCGCGGGCAGCGTCGCATTCCCGTGCAGTACGCGAAGAGGGTCGTTGGGCGCAGGGTGATGGGCGGGCAGGCAACCTATCTTCCCATTAAGGTAAACACCGCAGGAGTCGTTCCCATCATCTTTGCCTCCGCGCTCCTTTACCTGCCGGCGCAGCTTGCCGTCTTCTTCCCCAACGTGGCGTGGATTCAGGCCTTTGCCAACGCGCTCTCGTCCGGCTGGATCAACTGGGTCCTCTCGGTCGCCCTCATCGTCTTCTTCGCGTACTTCTACACGGCGATGGTGTTCAACCCCGAGGAGACCGCAGACCAGCTGCGCAAGGCCGGTGGCTTCGTTCCGGGCGTTCGTCCCGGCAGCGCCACCTCCGCCTACATCAAGTCCGTTCTTGACCACATCACCCTTCCCGGGGCCCTCTTTATGGCGGCGCTCGCCGTTGTCCCATCGATACTCTTCTTCCTGACGGGCAACCGCCTGCTTCAGGCATTCGGTGGCACCTCGGTCCTGATCATGGTTGGCGTGGCCATGGACACCATCTCGCAGCTGGAGTCTCAGCTCAAGATGCACAACTACGAGGGCTTCTTCAAGTAGCCGCTCGAAACCGTTTTTGAGCAATGGCCCGAGGCTGCCATATGGTGGCCCCGGGCCATTTTTGTTCGGTGCGAAAGCTGTCGGGGGCTTGCGGGGCAGAGCGATTGCGTGGGCAAAAGGATGGTACAACAACGCTCGAATCGGCCAAAGCACGTCCTGCATGCCTACTGCAGCGAGAATCTTGTTGTCAAAATACGCCCGAAAATGACAACAAGACATGATGCGGAACCTAATCGCCCCAGGCGAGGCACCAAATCCATCACGTTGTTGTACCTGGAAGCTCGTCACCCACAAAGCTCGACCGAAAAACTGACGAGAAGCCCGCTGAGCATGGGTTTTTTCATCCGACGTTCACTCACACAAACTCTGCGGGTAGACTAGCAGGCATGCGTGCGATCAGCGTGCGTTGGTGACAGGTAACTCAGGTTGGAAGGCGGGGGAGCACATGAACATCGTTCTTCTTGGCGCGCCTGGCGCGGGCAAGGGCACGCAGGCCCAGAAGCTCGTTGCGGACTACGGGGTGGCCCACATCTCAACGGGCGACCTTCTCCGTGCGGCCGTCAAGGCTCAAAGCGAGTTGGGCAAAGAGGCAAAAAGCTATATGGACGCAGGTCAGCTCGTGCCTGACAGCCTCGTCGTCAAGCTGGTGAAGGAGCGCCTTGCCCAGGATGACGCCCAAAGGGGCTTTATTCTCGACGGCTTCCCACGCAACCTCCAGCAGGCAGAGGTTCTCGATGCAGAGCTCGCGGGCATGGGCATAGCGCTCGAGGCCGCCCTTCTCGTCGATGTGAAGCCGGAAATAATCATCGACCGCCTTAGCTCCCGACGCACCTGCCATAGCTGCAACTACACGGCCACTGCTGGCGTGGACCCCTGCCCACGCTGTGGCGGCGAGATGTATCAGCGCGATGATGACAAGCCAGAGACCATTGCCAAGAGGCTTGACACCTATGCAAACCAGACGGCGCCGCTCGTCGAGTACTACCGCGGCCACGACATCTTGAAGGAGGTTGATGGAGACAGGCCTGTCGACGACGTCTATGCCGACGTCAGGAGTCTCCTCGGACTATGATCCACATCAAGTCAGAAACTGATATCGAACAAATGAAGAGCGCGGGCTCGCTTTCCAAGCAGGCTCTTCGCCTGGCGGGCTCCCTGGTGCGCCCTGGCGTCTCCACCAAGGAGATCGACAATGCCGTGGAGAGCTTCATCCGCCTTCACGGAGCCGTCCCCACCTTCAAGGGGTACGGCGGGTTCCCGGGGAGCATCTGTGCATCGGTAAACGAGCAGATCGTGCACGGCATCCCCTCGCCCGAGGTCTTCCTGAGCGAAGGCGACATCATCTCCATCGACACCGGTGCCACGTTTGGCGGATGGGTCGGAGACAACGCCTGGACCTTCTACGTGGGCGAGCCCGACGCGGCGGTCAAGGGGCTCTGCGAGGTCACCCGCGACTGCCTCAAGGCGGCCATCGAGCAGGCCGTCCCCGGAAACCATCTGGGAGACATCGGCTACGCGGTTCAGTCGCTGGCCGAGAGGAACGGCTACGGTGTCGTGCGAGAGTACGTGGGGCACGGCGTGGGGCACGTCATGCACGAGGACCCGAACGTACCCAACTATGGCAAGAAGGGCCGCGGCGTGAGGCTGCAGGCGGGCATGGTCATTGCCATCGAGCCCATGATCACGTTGGGAACATACGAGAACCACGTGCTCAGCAATGGCTGGACGGTTGTCACGGACGACGGCAGGCCCGCCGCCCACTACGAGAACACCATTGCCATCACGCAGGACGGCCCTGTCGTCCTTACCCAGGACGAACAAGGTCCGTGGTGCTCCATGCAAGGCGGCGAGAACTGAATCCAGCGTAGGGGGGAGGGCTCAGCCCCTCCCCCCGCGCATGTCTATGTGCAAATGGTGCACCATGGACGGAATTTGTGATTTTCTGTATGATTATCAGTCGCTGTGACGAGCATAGAGAAAGTAGGCAAGGTGAGCAAGCAGGATGGAATCGAGCTCGAGGGCAAGGTAGTCGAGCCGCTGCCCAACGCGATGTTCAACGTTGAGCTTGAGAACGGAAAGACTATTCTCTGCACCATCTCGGGCAAGATTCGCATGAACTACATCCGCATCCTCCCTGGAGACAAGGTCGTCGTGGAGATATCCCCCTATGACCTCACCAGGGGCCGAATCACCTATCGCTACAAGTAGTCACGCTCTGCGTTTCAGCTGGGATTTTCACGCCTGCGGCTGGGCGAGTAGATAAGGCAGGTCAGCTCCACCTGGCTCTGCCGGTGCAACACCAGTTCGTGTAAGAGCAACCGGAAGGAAAGTAAGATGAAGGTACGTCCTTCGGTCAAGAAGATGTGCGACAAGTGCAAGATCATCCGTCGCCATGGCAAGGTTTACGTGATCTGCGAGAACCCTCGCCACAAGCAGCGTCAGGGCTAAGAGAGGAGCTCGAAGTTGGCACGTATCAACGGCGTCGACCTTCCGCGCGAGAAGCGCGCTGAGGTCGGACTCACCTATCTTTATGGCATTGGCGCCACCAGCGCAAAGAAGATTTGCGCCGAGACTGGCGTTGACCCCGCCACCCGCGTGAAGGATCTCACCGAGGACGAGGTCACCAAGATTCGCGACTACATCGACGCGAACTTCACCACCGAGGGCGACCTCCGTCGTGAGGTTCGTCAGAACGTTGCCCGCCTGATGGAGATTGGCTGCTACCGCGGCCTCCGCCACCGCAAGGGCCTCCCCGTCCACGGCCAGCGCACCCACACCAACGCTCGTACCCGCAAGGGTAAGAAGCGTCAGATCGGTGCAAAGAAGAGGGGCTAGGGAGTAAAACATGCCTGCTAAGAAGAATCAGCGTACCCAGCGCGTCCGCCGCGCCGAGCGCAAGAACATCGCCGTGGGCCAGGCCCACATCAAGAGCACCTTCAACAACACGATCATCTCCATCACCGACCCTCAGGGCAACGTCATCGCCTGGCAGTCCGGTGGCACCGTCGGCTTCAAGGGCTCCCGCAAGAGCACCCCGTTCGCGGCCCAGGTCGCGGCCGAGGCCTGCGCCAAGGCAGCCATGGAGCACGGCCTTCACAGGGTGGCTGTGTTCGTCAAGGGCCCCGGCTCCGGCCGTGAGACCGCAATCCGCTCCCTCCAGGCCGCCGGCCTCGAGGTTTCGGGCATCCAGGACAAGACCCCCATCCCGCACAACGGTTGCCGTCCGTGCAAGCGTCGTCGCGTGTAGTAAGGAAGGACAGTAGCAATGGCAGTTGATAGGACCCCTGTCCTCAAGAGGTGCCGCCAGCTTGAGATCGATCCGATCGTCATGGGCATCAACAAGAAGTCCAACCGTCAGCCCAGGCGCACTCGCCGTCAGAAGAGCGAGTACGGCCTGCAGCTCCGCGAGAAGCAGAAGGCCAAGTTCATCTATGGCGTTCTCGAGAAGCAGTTCCGCGGCTACTACGACAAGGCCATGAAGACCCAGGGCATCACCGGTGACAACCTGATGAGCCTGCTTGAGTCCCGCCTCGACAACGTGGTGTTCCGCCTTGGCTTTGCCCGAACCCGCAAGGAGGCCCGCCAGACCGTTCGCCACGGCCACATCACCGTGAACGGCAAGCGCGTGGACATCCCCTCCTACCAGGTGAAGGCCGCAGACGTCATCGCCGTGGCCGAGAAGGCCAAGGACCTGCTCCCCATCAAGGAGGCCATCGTCTCCTCCGAGCACATGGCCGTCCCCGCATGGCTTGAGGTCGATATCGAGAAGCTGCGTGGCACCGTCCTGCAGGCTCCCGTGCGCGACCAGATCGATCTCGAGATCGATGCACAGCTCATCGTCGAGCTCTACTCCAAGTAAGCACGAAACGGTAGGAGGCATTCATGTCAGAATTCATCCGACCGCAAGTGTCTGTGGAGGAGATTTCCGAGAACCTCGCCCGCGTCTCCGCGGAGCCGCTCGAGCGTGGCTATGGCGACACCCTCGGAAACTCCCTGCGCAGGGTGCTGCTCTCCTCTCTTGAGGGCGCGGCAGTCGAGGCCATTCAGATCGATGGCGTTCAGCACGAGTTCACCACGGTCGAGGGCGTCTATGAGGACGTTACCGACATCGTCCTCAACGTCAAGGGTCTCGTGTTCCGCTCCATGGGCACTGCCGACGAGGCAACGGCCTCCATCTCCATCGATGGTCCGTGCACGGTGACCGGCGGTGACTTCAAGGTCCCCGCCGAGTTCGAGCTCGTCAACAAGGATCATGTCATCTGCAGCCTGGGCGAGGGCGCTCACCTCACCATGCAGATGCGCATCGGCGTCGGCCGCGGCTACGTCTCCGGCGATGACAACGAGCGCGAGAGCGATCCCATTGGCATCATCCATGTGGACTCCCTCTACTCGCCCGTGCGCCGTTGCGCCAAGGCCGTCGAGCCCTGCCGCGTGGGCCAGCACACCGACTACGACCGTCTCGTCCTCGAGGTGGAGACCGATGGCTCCATCTCCCCGCGTGACGCCGTCGTCGAGGCGGCAAACATCGTCAACCAGCACATGAGCGCCTTCATGAGTCTGGCTGACGTGGAGGAGCCCGCCGAGGACGCCTCCATCTTCGCTACGGGTGTCGAGGAGGACAACACCGAGCTTGACAAGCAGATCGAGGACCTGGACCTCTCCGTCCGCTCCTACAACTGCCTCAAGCGCGCCGGCATCCACTCCGTGCGCCAGCTCGTCGAGTTCTCCGAGAACGACCTGCTCAACATTCGTAACTTTGGCGTCAAGTCCATCGAGGAAGTCAAGGACAAGCTCGAGACTATGGGTCTTGGCCTCAAGGCCTAGGACACGTCGCACGTTTTACTGAGGAGTAGCTAGACCATGAGACACAACAAGAAGAGGGGTATGAAGCTCGGCACCGATGCCGCTCATACCAAGGCAATGAAGAAGAGCCTCGTCAACGCCCTGCTGAGCAACGACCGCATCAAGACTCTCGAGCCCCGCGCCAAGGCCATCCGTCCCGAGGTCGACAGGATCATCACCTGGGCCAAGAAGGGCGACCTGCACTCTCGTCGCCTCGCGATTGCAAAGCTCGGTGACAAGGAGCTGGTGCGCGAGGTCTTCGAGAAGGCCGCCCAGGGCATGTGGGCCGACCGCAACGGCGGCTACACCCGCATCATGAAGCTTGGCCCCCGCAAGGGTGACGCCGCCGAGGTCGTGATCATCGAGATGGTGACCGAGCCCGTGGCGCCCAAGGCCGCCAAGACCTCCGTCAAGAAGGTCGAGAAGGTCGAGGAGCCCAAGGCCGAGGAGACCGTCGAGGAGGCTGCGGCCGAGGCCGAGGAGGCCGCCGAGGTTGAGGCTGAGGAGACCGTCGAGGCCGAGGAGCAGGCCGAGTAGCCTCTCCGCACACTCGCCAGCACAAGAACTCCGCAGCAGAGCGCTTGCTGCGGAGTTCTTTTTTCTAAGCCACGAGACACGACCAGGAGGTGAGCCAGCGTGCTTGAGATGGTGGGCCTGACGAAGCGCCATGCGCACGACGGACCTCTGGCCCTGGATGGCGTGTCCCTGTGCGTGCGCCCCGGAAGGCGCGTCGTGCTCCTGGGGGCCAACGGGTCGGGCAAGACAACGCTCACCCGCATGGCAAACGGATCCATGCTCCCGGACAAGGGCTCGTTGCTCCTGGACGGCGACGAGCTTTCCGCCGAGGGCATGCGCGGCCTTGCGCGCTGCGTGGGATATCTCAGGCAGGACCCATCGGCCCAGTTCGTGAGCCCGCAGGTCCTGGATGACGTTGCCTTTGGCCCCAGGAACCTGGGGCTTGGGTACGGGGAGGCGATGTCGCGCGCCGAGGACGCGCTGCGCCAGGTTGGGCTCGCAGGCCTTGCGGGGCGAAATGTCGCCACGCTTTCCGGCGGGCAGCGCCAGCGCATCGCCTTGGCTGGGGTGCTGGCCATGGGCCCGCGCTACCTAGTCATGGACGAGCCCTGCTCCCAGCTCGACCCCGCCTCCCGCCAGCGACTGCGGGAGGTCGTGAGGGGCCTTCTGCGGGATGGGGTGGGTATGCTCGAGGCGACCCATCTCACCGAGGACGTCGTCACGGCCGACGAGGTCGTGGTCCTCTCGGCGGGAAGGGTGGCATGGAGGGGAACGCCCCAGGAGCTCTTTGCGAGCCGGGATGCCCTGCGCGTGGCGCAGCAGCGCTCATGGCTGGCCCGCAGCCTGCACGGTCTTGTGGCCAGCGGGTTTGACTTGGGCGCCCTTGCCTCGTCGGACATGTCTTCCTGGGCGTCTGTGATGGCCGAATTCGTCCGCCGAGGTCACGTGGCGGAAAATGGGACTAACCCCCTCAGACTTGCCGTCAAACGTCCCCAGAGGGCCCCGTCAGAGGACTGCCTGCGGCTGAGGAACGTGTCCCTGAGCTATGGGGATGCCCGCGTGCTCGATGGGATTGGGCTCGAGCTTCGTCCCGGCATGCTTGCGCTGCTCGTCGGCGGCTCAGGCGCCGGCAAATCGAGCCTGGCGCGCGTGGCGTCCGGCCTGTTGGCGCCGGATTCGGGAGAGGCCACCCTTGGCGGCGAGGCAGTTCGGGCCGGGCGGGTGGGCCTCTCGCTCCAGCGACCCGAGGACCAGCTCTTTGCGCCCAGCGTGCTTGAGGACGTGGCCTTTGGCCCCTTGGGCATGGGGCTTGGCTCGCAAGAGAGCGAGGCCCTTGCCGGGAAGGCGCTCACGCTCATGGGCGTGGGCGAGCGTCTGTGGCACAGGGACCCCTTCGCCCTCTCCGGCGGGGAGAGGCGCCGCGTTGCCCTGGCGGGAAGCCTTGCGCTCGAGCCGGACGTGCTGGTGCTTGACGAGCCGGGCGCGGGGCTTGACGGCGTGGCCCTTCGTGACCTGACGTCCCTCCTCCGCTCCCTGGCAGACCAGGGAAGGGCCATATTGGTCATCACTCACGACCTGTCTGACTGGCTGGGGGTGGCAGACAGCCTGGCGCTGCTGGATTCGGGCAGGCTGGTCTGGCAGGGGACGATGGAGGAGCTGCCGCAGGCCAGGGACGGCCTTCGGCGGGCGGGCCTCGAGCTGCCGCTTGCGCTCCAGCTTCAGGAGGCGCTCCATGTACAGGAGTAAGTCTTCGCCCCTTGGCAGCTGGAGTGCCGAGAAAGGCTGGCTGCACGAGCTCGACGCCCGCGTGAAGCTGCTGGCGCTTGCCTCCCTGAGCCTGGCGGCGTTTTTGGCGCATGGCATGGTGCCCCTCCTGCTCGAGCTGGCGCTCGCGCTGGTGCTGGGCCTGGGCTCCGGCATGCGTCCGGCGCAGTTCCTTCGCGCCCTCCGACCAACCCTCCTGGTGCTTCTGTTCTCGCTTGCGGCCAATGGGCTGCAGCTCTCGCCCGCCCTCGGCGTGAGCGTCGCCGGGCTCTGGCGCGCCCTCGTGGCCGTGCTGAGGGTGGTGGTGCTGGTGATGCTTGCCGCCGTGGTCTCGTCGAGCACCACCGCCCCCGAGCTCGCGCGAGCCATCTCCTCGGCGCTGGCTCCCTTGGCCAGGCTGGGCCTTCCCGTGGGCGACCTCTCCCTGACAGTCTCCTTGTCGCTGACCCTGCTGCCGGTCACGGTGGAGGAGTTCGACCGCATAGAGATGGCGCAGAGGGCCCGTGGCGTGCGATTGGACGAGGGTGGGCCAGGCCAACGGCTGAGGCGCTGGGCATCGGTTCTTATCCCTCTGGTGGTGGCGCTGTTCAGGCGTTCCGAGGAGCTTGCGCGCTCCATGCGCGACCGATGTTTCAGGCCGGGCGCCCCCTTGAGCGTGCCGGGGCCGATTGCCCCGCGTGACGTTGCCCTGGCCCTGCTCGCCCTGGCCCTTTCCCTTCTGCTGTCGTTGCTTTAGGGTTGGTTGCGCACGCCTTGGAATCGAGGAGACAGATGAGCGGTCAGCAGCAGGGGGAAGAGGTCCCGACGGCAACGTTGGTGGTCCGTGTGGGCTATAGGGGTGCGGGCTTCTCGGGCTATGCCGAACAGCCCGGGCAGCGCACCGTCGCAGGCGAGCTCAGGCAGGCGCTTGAGTGCGCGCTGCGCCGTGAGGTCCAGATGGAGGTCGCGGGCCGCACTGACGCGGGGGTTCATGCCCTGGGGCAGTTCGTGAGCGTTCCGCTGCGGGGGGAGGAGCGCCGCCTCGAGGGAAGGAGGCTTGCCGCCTCCCTTGTCGCGCTGACCCCGGACGACCTCTCCATAGTCGCCCTCTACCAGGCCCAGCCAGGCTTCTCCGCGCGCTTTGACGCCCTGAGGCGCCACTATCGCTACCGGATAGCCTGCGGACAGCCCCGACCGGTCATGGGCTGGGACCACTGCTGGTGGCTGCGGGGCGTGGATGGGCTTGACCTGGATGCCATGAACGAGGGTGCGTCTCGCCTTCTGGGCGAGCATGACTTCCGAAGCTTCTGCAAGGCCTCCTCGGCCCAGCTTCTGGAGGCGGACGGGCGCTCCACCTGTCGCCGCCTCGACGAGCTGCGCGTCTCTCGCGTTGTGGAGGCCGGGGAGGGGCTGGTGGCGGTGGACGTCACGGGCAACGCCTTCCTGCACAACATGGTGCGCGCCATCACGGGAAGCCTTGTGGAGATCGGCCGGGGCCATAGGGACGCAGACTGGCTGGAGGCAGCGCTCGAAGCGCGGTCGCGCGCCGCGGCCGGCCCAACGGCGCCCGCCCAGGGCCTGTGCTTCGAGGGCGTGGATTACCCATCGTCCAGCCTCGCCCGTTGGTGGTAGCAGGCCTTCTGGAGCGACTGCCTTGGGGCTATAGTCATCTCACTGGACAAGGTGGCGCCTCCCAGGCGGGGGCGTCGTAAGGGAGGGGATTCGCATGCTGCTGAGGAAGAGGGAGCGCTTCGAGCGAACTGACGTCCCAAGCTACGGCCCTCACAGCAACGCCATCGCAGTGGGCGTGCTGCTTGCCATCGCGATATTTCTGGTGGTGCTGGTGGGCAGCCTCTGGAAGAAGGCGAACGACGCGGCAACCCTCAACGACAAGAGGCTCACGGCCTCGCTCGGCAGCCAGGCCGACGTGCGCGACCCCGAGGAGGGGTACCGCGTCTCTGACGACAGGTTCATGAACCTGCTGGTCCTTACCGTGGACAACGCGAGCGCGACATCGCCCACCCTGCATGCCGCGCAGCTCCTCTCGCTGAACGTGACCGCTGGCACGGGAAGCCTTGTGAGCCTCCCGCTCAACACGAAGCTGGCCGGTGACGCGGGCGACACCACCCTGGAGGCGCTCTTCGCACAGGCGGGGCCCTCTGCGCTGCCGGCGCCGCTCTCGGCTGCCACAAACGTTTCCCTGGGGCATGTGCTGGTGGCGCCTGACGGCACCGCCGAGCGCCTCGAGGGCATGAAGGGGCGTGGCGTCTCGGCCATTCTGGGCTCCGCCCCCAGCGTGCTCACCACCATCAACACCGACATGGGAACGGGGCAGCTGCTGGACCTGGCCGAACTGATACAGTCCATTGGCGTGGACAACATCTCGCGCGCTGATGCCGTGGCCTCCCAGGAGGAGGACGGCTCGGGCGGGGTGCGCAGCGTGCTGGACCAGACGCAGCTGGGCGTGGCCCTGGGCATCCTGGTTCCCGCCGAGTAGCGATGCCGCGCCATATGCGGATGCCCGTGTAAATTCCCAGCCGTAGCAGGTCTTTGTGAATCTGCTGGATTCACAGCCAGCACACGTGGCGCACACAATGCCTGGCGGGGCCTGGGCGATAATACGACGTGTGCCAGGACAGCGGCCTTGCTCCCCTGGCGCCCTGTAGCGACATCGTGGTCTGGAGACTAGAGGGTATGACCCCCAAGCTGCCCAAGATATCCGTCATCATGCCTGCGTATAATGTCGACCGCTACGTTCGGCGTGCTGTCGAGAGCATTCAGAACCAGAGCCTTGATGACTTCGAGCTGCTGGTCGTGGACGATGGCTCGACGGACCGCACCGGCCAGATCCTGGACGGAATAGCCGAGCGTGACATCCGGGTCACGGTGTTCCACACCCCCAACGGCGGTGCCCCCGCGGCGCGCAACTATGCCCTTGACCGTGCTCGCGGCCAATACGTCCTGTTCTTTGACGCGGATGACTGGACCGAGCCAACGATGCTCGAGGACATGTACGAGTTCTCGACGAAGAACCACCTGGAGCTCGCCATCTCGGGCTTCTACATTGATACCTACTATGGTGACGCGGAGCAGCACAACACCGAGCTCAAGGCCTGCGCCGATAGCGTCTACGCCACCCAGCAGGAGTTCCGCTCGGATGCCTGGCGGCTCTTCGACGCAAATCAGCTTTACTCCCCTTGGAACAAGCTCTTCCTGCGCGAGAGGATCGAGGAGCTGGGCCTGCGCTTCCGCCCTACCTTCTGGGACGACTTTCCCTACGTGCTGGACTTCATCCGCGACGTGGAGCGCGTGGGCGTCATGTCTCGCCCGTACTACCACTTCATCAGGCAGCGCGGCGAGTCCGAGACCGCCCGCTGGCGGCCGGACATGTATGCCAAGCGCGAGGAGGAGCATGGCTGGATGCTGGACATCTACCGCCACTGGGGGCTCGACGGGGACCCGGCGAGCATGGAGATGGTCCAGCGCCGTTACATAGAGCGCCTGGTCGGCTGCATCGAGAACGTGTGCAATCCCAAGTGCACGCTCAGCGAGAGGGAGAAGCTCTCCCAGATTCGCGAGATGATCTCGTCCGAGCGGGCCCGCACGGCAGCGGTGATGGCGCGCCCGCGCACCAAGATGATGCGCGCCATGATCGCCCCGATCAAGGCGCAGAACGTGGGCCTGTGCTACCGAGAGGGCAGCTTCATCTCCTTCGTGAAGAGGCACAGCACCAGGGTCTTCTCCACGCTCAAGGCAAACAGATAGGCTGGTGCGGCTGCGGGCTACCAGCTGCGGTCCCAGGAAACGGGAGGTCACATGACAAGCAGGCAGGATGTCGCAAGGGCGCTTCTCTCCATAAGGGCCGTCTTCCTCAGGCCCGACGAGCCCTTCACCTGGGCTTCCGGAATCAAGAGCCCCATCTACTGCGACAACAGGCTCACCCTGAGCTATCCCGAGGTGCGCACCCTCGTCGACGAGGCACTGGCCGAGAGGGTCCGCGAGCTGTATCCCGAGGCGGAGATGCTCATGGGTACCTCGACCGCAGGCATTGCCCATGCCGCCATCGCGGCCGACCGCCTGGGCGTTCCCATGGGCTACGTCCGGGGCTCCGCCAAGGACCACGGCCGCAGGAACCAGATCGAGGGCAGGCTCGAGCCTGGCTGCAGGGTCGTCGTGATAGAGGACCTTGTCTCGACGGGCGGCAGCGTCCTGGATTGCGTGAGCCCCCTGCGCGAGGCCGGTGCCAACGTCCTGGGCGTAGTGAGCATCTTCACCTATGGCATGCAGAGGGGCTTGGAGCGCCTGGCAGCCGCCGAGGTGAGGAACACGAGCCTGTGCGACCTGGACACCTTGGTTGACGTGGCCGTGGGGGAGGGCTACATCCAGCCGTGCGACAAGCAGCGCCTGCTGGCCTTCCGTGACGACCCCTCTGACGAGAGCTGGATGCACGCCTAGGCTTCTGTCAACAAGACGCGCGCCGTTCCAGAGAGGCCCAGGTCACATCCTGGGCCTCTCGTCTTGTTGTCGGAAATGGGCCCTTTTCCGACAACAAGACGATTGCACTCCAACAAAACCGCAGGTCGAGAGAGGAGCGGCTCGTTTTTGTTGTCAGTCGGCCGCAAAAGCGTCCCGGAAAGACGCCCAGACAGAAGAACGCCCCGGCTGGCGCGGTGCCGGCCGGGGCGTTCGTGTGAGAAACCGTTGCGAGTCCGGGAAGCGCTTACGCATCAGCCCCCGTCAGCACGGCCGTCATGTCGGCAGCGGCCTTCTTGCCGGCGCCCATGGCCAGGATGACCGTGGCGGCACCGGTGACGATGTCGCCGCCGGCCCAGATCCTGGGGTTGCTCGTGCGACCGTTGTCGTCGGCATCGATGTAGCCCCACTTGTTGAGCTCCATGCCGCCAATGAGCTTGGCGAAGGGGTTGGCGTTGGTGCCAATGGCGGAGATGGCCACGTCGCAGGGAATCTCCTCGATGGCGCCCTCGATGGGCACGGGGCGGCGGCGGCCGGAGGCGTCTGGCTCGCCCAGCTCCATCTTCTGCACGCGGACCGCACGCACGGTGCCATCCTCGCCGGCCAGGAACTCGAGAGGCGAGACCAGGGGCATGACCTCGACACCCTCGGCCTTGGCGTGGTGCAGCTCGGCCTTGCGGGCGGGCATCTCGTCCTCGGTGCGGCGGTAGGCGATGATTGCGCGCTCGGCACCCAGACGCTTTGCGGTGCGCACGGCGTCCATGGCCACGTTGCCGCCGCCGAACACGACGACGTTCCTGCCGTGCTTGGTGGGCGTGTCGTACTCGGGGAACTGGTTCGCCTTCATGAGGTTCACGCGGGTCAGGTACTCGTTCGCGAAGAAGACGTTGGGCAGGTTCTCGCCGGGGATGTTGAGGAACTTGGGCAGGCCGGCACCGGTTGCCACGTAGAGGGCGTCGAAGCCCTTCTCGCCGAGGAGCTCCTCGGCGTCGGCCAGGCGGCCCATGACGGAGTTGAACTCGAACTTCACGCCCATGTCCTTGAGGCCGTCGATCTCGCGCTTGACGACCGCCTTGGGAAGGCGGAACTCGGGGATGCCATAGACAAGGACGCCGCCGCCGGTGAAGAAGGCCTCGAAGATGGTGACGTCGAAGCCGTTGCGCGCCAGCTCGCCGGCGCAGGCGATGCCAGAGGGGCCGGAGCCGATGACGGCGACCCTCATGCCGTTCCTGGGGGCCATCTGCGGCTTGCTGGCAAGCTCGGGCTGGTCGCCCAGGAAGCGCTCGAGCTGGCCGATGGCCACGGGCTCGCCCTTCTTGCCACGGATGCACACGCCCTCGCACTGGCTCTCCTGCGGGCACACGCGGCCGCAGATGGCGGGCAGCATCGAGGACTCGCGGATGACGTCGAGGCCACGGCCGAACTCGCGGTTGTAGATGGCCTCGATGAAGGAGGGGATGTCGATGTTCACGGGGCAGCCCTGGACGCAGAGGGGCTTCTTGCACCTCAGGCAGCGCTCTGCCTCGGCCACGGCCATCTCTTCGGTGAAGCCCTTGTCAACGGGGCGGAAGTCAAGCGCGCGCTCCGCGGCCGGCTCCTCGTTGTCTGCGGTGCGGGGCGACTTCATGTTGGCAACCCAACGGCCGTTTACCTGTGGCATGCGCAGTTCGCCTCCTCAAAGGCCTTGAGGGACTGGCCCTCTTCGGTGCGGTATGCGGCCTGGCGGGCGCGCAGGTCGTTCCAGTCGACCTTGGTCGCGTCGAAGTCGGGGCCATCGACGCAGGCGAACTTGGTCTGGCCGTCGATCTCCACGCGGCAGCAGCCGCACATGCCGGTGCCGTCAACCATGATGGGGTTGAGGGAGGCGATGATGGGGGTGTCGTACTTCTCGGCGGTGAGGGTCGAGAACTTCATCATGGGGACGGGGCCGACGCAGAAGACGTGGTCGACCTTCTTGCCCTGGAGCAGGCGCTCCAGGGGAGCGGTGACGACGCCCTTCTCGCCGTAGGATCCGTCGTCCGTGGTGATGTGGATGTGCTCGTCGTCGAAGATCTCGCGGAACTGGTCCTCAAGGAGGAGGAGGTCCTTGCTGCGGGCGCCCATGATGGCGTGAACCTCATGGCCGGTGGCCGCAAGCTGGCGCGCCACGGGGAAGGCGATGGCCAGGCCCACGCCGCCGCCGATGACGGCCCAGGTGCCCTCGCCCATCTCGGTGGGCTGGCCCAGGGGGCCGGTGACGTCCAGCAGGGAGTCCCCAGCCTCATAGGCGGACAGCATCTGGGTGGTCTTGCCGATCTCCATGAAGATGAACTCGACCCAGCCCTCTTCGACGTTCCAGTCCGCAAAGGTGAACGGCACGCGCTCACCGGTCTCGTTGGGGCGAACCATGAGGAACTGGCCAGCATGGGCGTGCTTGGCCATTTCGGGCGCCTCGATGCGGAACTTGAACACCTTCTCAGAGAACTGTGTCTTTTCGAGGATCTTGTACATAGACTAACGCTCCTCTCCTAGAGCACTCGTTCGTCGTGCCGTGCAGATGTGTCCGCTTCCCCCAAAGTCGCGGCACATGCGCACTATTTTATGCGTTTTGTCTTGCCAAATTAGCTTGGATTCCCATGGTTATGGTCTCTGCAGATAAGGTCGGCCATCCGAGACGGGCTAGCGGGCGGCCCAGGCCTAGCCCCAGTCCGCCCTGCCGTCGAGGCAGGCCTCGACCAGGTCTGCGGCATCCTGGGCCGTGAGCTCGAACTCCTCGAGGAAGCCGCCTTTGAGCTGCCTGAGCGCGAAGTCTGCGACGCTCATCCTCCCGGGAGGGCGGCCTATGCCGAAGCGCACGCGGGCGAAGTCGCGCGTGCCCAGCTTGTCGGCAATGGAACGCAGGCCGTTGTGCGCGTTGAGGCCCCCTCCGAACTTGGCGCGCACCTGCCCCTGGGCGAGGTCCACCTCGTCATGCACCACCAGGACCTCCTGTGGGCTCAGCCTCAGCTGCCTTACCAGCTTGGAGATCGGTCCGCCGCTCGTGTTCATGTAGCTCTGGGGCTTGGCGAGCACGATCTCCCTCGGCTCGCCTGCGCAGACGCGCCTCGAGCGGGCGACGTCGCAGCCGGCCTCGCTCTTCCAGTAGCTGATGCCCAGGCGCTCGGCCAGCACGTCCACCGTGGCAAAGCCGGCGTTGTGGCGGGTCTTGGCGTATTCGGGGCCGGGGTTTCCCAAGCCGCAGACCAGGCGTATGTCTTTGGGGGCGTTGCCCATGGGGCTCCTCTCGCCGTGCTGCCGCGCCTCGACCCGAACGAGTCCTGACCTCCTCGCGTCTCGCGCGCTCTTGACCCTTTAGAATACTTTCCTTGCCTGCACAAGGCGTCGGCGCGTCTGCCGTCGGATGCGTTCACGCGACGATAGGAGGTCAGATGGAACTTCTGAAACTGTTGGGCATCGTGATAGTGGTGGTGGGCTTCGCCCTCAAGTGGGACTCCATCCTCACCATCATGGCGGCGTCAATCGTGACGGCGCTCATCGCCGGCATGGATCCCCTGGTGTTCCTGCAGACCATTGGCACCAGCTTCGTGTCCAACCGCAACATGCTCATCTGCGTGGTGGTCTTCCTGCTCACCGGCACGCTCGAGCGCAATGGCCTGCGCTATGCGGCCCGTGGCGTCATGGACAAGGTCAGGAACGCCTCCGCTGGCATGGTGCTGGGTGCCTACGGCATCTTCCGTGTCATCTTCGCGGCCTTCAACGTGGGCTTTGGTGGCGTGGCAGGCTTCGTGAAGCCTGTGGTCATGCCCATGGCCGAGGCATCTGACGAGACGGGCGGGCACAAGATCTCCGAGAGGCACCGCGACGCCCTCAAGGGCATGGCCTCCGGCATGGAGAACGTCGCCTGGTTCTTCGGCCAGGTGCTCTTTGTGGGCACCTCTGGCATGCTTCTCGTCCAGGGCACCATGTCTGACCTGGGCTACAGCGTGGAGCTGCCCCAGCTTGCCGCCATCCAGATACCCGTTGCCATAGTGGCGGTCCTGGTCACTGCCGGCTACTACTTCCTCCTCGACAGGAAGCTCTGCCGCGAGGACGAGACGCAGCTGAAGGCCGAGGCGGACGCCCAAAGGGGCGACGCACAGAATGGGGAGGTGGCGTAGATGGGTATCGCCGAGTTCTTCCAGAGCGCCGACGTGACGCTTTCCGCCAAGCTCCTCGAGATCGTCTACCTGGTCACCGGTCTCGTCTGCATCTATGCGGGCGTGCGCAACCTCTTTGACGAGACGAACGCCAGGCGCATCGGCTCCGGTGCCTTCTGGTGCGTGCTGGGCCTGCTCTTCGTTGTGGGCAAGTGGATTCCCGCCGAGGCCGCCGGCCTCCTCGTCCTGGTCATGGTCATTCCGGCCGTCATTGGCCAGGTTGGCATGGGGGCGGATGGGTCCAAGCCCACGGAGGCGGAGATGCAGGAGGGCTTTGCCGCCCTGGGGGCGAAGATCTTCGTGCCGGCCTTCTCGATCGGCGTGGTGGCCCTTGTCTTCGCCCTGTTCACCAAGATCAGCTCCCTCGTGGGCATCGCCGTGGGAGTGCTGCTGGGCGCGGTCTTCCTCATGGTGCTTCGCCCCAAGGCAAACGGCGTGAGGGTCTTTCTCGAGGACTCCCGCCGCATGCTGGACATCGTGGGCCCGCTGGTCATGCTCCCCACGCTCCTCGCCATCCTCGGCGCCACCTTCACGGCGGCCGGTGTGGGCGACGTGATCTCGGGCCTGGTGGGCATGGTCATCCCCCAGGGCAACCTCGTGGCGGGCATCGTCGTCTACTGCCTGGGCATGGCCATCTTCACCATGATCATGGGCAACGCGTTCGCGGCGATCACGGTCATGACCGTGGGTATCGGCGCGCCCTTCGTCCTGGCACTGGGCGCAGATCCCACCATCGTGGGCTCCCTGGCGCTCACCTGCGGCTACTGCGGCACGCTCATGACGCCCATGGCCGCGAACTTCAACATCGTTCCCGTTGCCATCCTCGAGATGGGCGACGAGTACGGCGTCATCAAGAAGCAGGTCGTCCCCGCGCTCGTCATGCTGGCCTTCCAGGTCGTGATGATGATCGCGCTCGTGCTCTAGCCGAGGTTTCCCAGCGAAAGGAGAGGGTCATGAAGAAGGTCCTCGTGACCGGGTTCCAGCCCTTTGGCGGCGAGCCCATGAACCCCGCGTGGGAGGCCGTTCGTGCGCTTCCCGACGTCATCGCAGGCGCCGAGGTCGTCAAGGCCGAGGTTCCCGTGGTGTTTGGGGCGGGATTTGCGGCCGTGGAGGAGAAGATCGACGAGTGCTCCCCAGACCTGGTGCTCTGCATAGGGCAGGCGGGAGGCCGTGCCAAGCTGTCTCCCGAGTTCGTGGGCATCAACTGCGCAGACGCCCGCATCCCCGACAACGATGGCAACCAGCCCCTGGCAGAGAGGATCGTGGAGGACGGCCCTGACGCCTACTTCTCCTCGCTTCCCGTTCGCGCCATGGCCAAGGCCATGAACGAGGCGGGCATTCCCGCCGAGGTCTCGTTCACTGCGGGCACCTACGTCTGCAACGACATGCTCTACCGCCTCATGCACTGCCTTGCCACCAAGCACCCTGCCGTGGCGGGCGGCTTCATGCACGTGCCCTTCGCTCCCGTGCAGGCAACCCGCCTGCCCTCCGCCACTCCCAGCATGTCCCTTGCGGACATGACAGCCGGCATCCAGCTCGCCCTGGAGGTGGCCCTTGCCGGCAAGGAGGACACGAGCGCCTCGATGGGAGCCACGCACTAGTCCCTGCGTACAGGTCACGTGGCTGAATGAGGGGGGCGGCGCTCCAGCTGGAGCGCCGCCCCCCAAGAGCTACTCTAGAGCGAGATGGCGGGGTACGTCTTCTCGTAGTCCGCGAGGGGGATGCTGCCGTCAGTGCCGTTCTGGGCGGCGATGGGCACCAGGATCTCGTCCTTGTGGGCGGTGGGGTCACCGTATTGGATGTCGATCTGCCAGGCGTCGTTGATGCAGGAGATGCGCGCCAGGTGGTCGGCGTAGCAGCGCTTGACGAGCTCGTACTGCCCCGCCCACTTCGAGTTGGCGGGGGCCGCGAGCGCACCCAGGCCGCGGAGCTGCTCCTGGACCTCTCCCATGAGGGCGCTGCAGGCGAAGGCGTAGTCCGTCCTCGTGCTCATGCTGCTGTCCAGGAAGGAGGCGTTGAAGTGGGAGGCCTGCTCCCGGATGCGCTCGTCGAAGGAGGGGAGGCGCCCGTAGTACTCGCTCAGGTCGGAGTGGAACTTCTCGTCCGCCACCGCCTGGCTCGCTCCCTCGTCCGCCTTCGCCGAGCCCTTGCCGTCCGAGGCGTCCGGCTTGGGCTTGTCTGCCCCGGTGGTCTCCGCCGGTTGCTGCTGAGCGGCCTGACCCTCCTGGGGCTGGGTCCTCATCTCGGCATTCTGGCTGCCCCGAGAGAAGACGAAGAGGTAGAGCAGAATGCCGGTCACAAGGGCAACAAGCAGGCCCACGAGGGCGATGACGAGGGTCTCCCTGTGGTCGCTGCGCACGTCTGGGGTGGCGGCATAGGGGTTCTCGCCCTCCTTGGGGTGGGGGCTAGCGATGGGCGTGAAGCCGGCAGTCTGCGAGGGATGGGGGGCAACGACCGTCTCGTCCGCCTCGGGCATGGGCTGGGTTACGTCCTCCGCCTCGACGGGCTGCCCGCAGCTGGTGCAGAAGCGGGCGTCCTCGTCCAAGGGGTTGCCGCAATGGGTGCAGAAGTTATGTCCGGCCATGGGTCCTCCAGGTACGTCGCATGTGCAGGAGGGGCGACCGCCTGACGACGGCCGCCCCGAAACGACAGGCTCTGCAGCGGGAAGCTGCCTACATCTCTGCGTTGCCGCCGTAGACCGCCGAAACCGGGCTGTGGACGAACACGGCATGGATGGCGTCGGCAAGCTCGCTGGCAACCGAGACGGTCTTGATCTTGGACCCGGGCTGGTCGGCCACGGGGCAGGGGATGGCGTCGGTGACCACGCACTCAACGATGGGCGCACCCTCGAGGCGCTCGATGGCGGCGCCGGAGAAGATGCCGTGGGTCGCGCTGATGTAGATGTCGCCCGCGCCCATCTCCTTGAGCTTGCAGATGGACCCCACCAGGGTGCCGGCGGTGTCTATCATGTCGTCGTTGATGATGCAGGTCTTGCCCTTGATGTTGCCGATGATGCCCATGACCTCTGCGGCGTTGTGCTTCGGACGGCTCTTGTGGGCAATGGCTACCTCGCAGCCCAG
This sequence comes from Olsenella urininfantis, assembly GCF_900155635.1. GTDB lineage: Bacteria > Actinomycetota > Coriobacteriia > Coriobacteriales > Atopobiaceae > Olsenella_G > Olsenella_G urininfantis. Next base: position 1,429,677 of record NZ_LT732540.1, on the reverse strand, counting down.
GTAGTCCGAGAGCTTCTTGGCGACCTTGGCGCGGCCCATGTCGGGCGAGACCACCACGGTGTTGTCCCAGTCGAAGTCCTTCTTCTTGAAGTAGTCTCCGAAGAGGTAGAGCGCCGTGAGGTGGGTCACGGGAATGTCGAAGAAGCCCTGGATCTGGTTGGAGTGCAGGTCCAGCGTGATGACGCGGTCAACGCCGGCGGCCTCGAGCAGGTTGGCCACCAGGCGGGCGGTGATCGGCTCGCGCGGGGCGGCCTTGCGGTCCTGGCGCGCGTAACCGTAGTGGGGGATGACCACGGTGAAGCTGTCCGCGGAGGCGCGGGTCGCGGCGTCTGCCACGATCAGGGTCTCCATGAGCAGGTCGTTGACGTTGGGGCCGGCAAGGGTCTGGATGAAGAAGACCTCGTCGCCGCGGACGGACTCGTCGAAGCGCGCGTAGGTCTCGCCGTTGGCGAACTTCTCGAGCTTCAGGCCCTGCAGCTCGAGATGGAGGATGTCTGCCACCTTGTGGGCTAGCTCTGGGTTACCGGTGCCGGTGTAGAGCTTGATCTCCTTTACGACGTTGAGCGGCTTGCACAGGTTCTCGTACATCTAGTCCTCTTTCCCCAGCTCTTCCCAGTAGCGGTCTGCCCAGCCCTCGATGGTCGTCTGACGCGAGCGTTCCAGGGAGAGGGCACCCGCCGGAACGTCGCTTGTGATGCACGAGCTCGCGCCAACAAGGGCGCCGTCGCCGATGGTGACGGGGGCCACCATCATGGTGTCGGAGCCGATGAAGACGTGATCGCCTATCTCGGTGTGGCTCTTGTGCTTGCCGTCGTAGTTGCAGGTGATGGAGCCACCACCAATGTTGACGCCCTTTCCCAGGCGTGCGTCACCAATGTAGGAGAGGTGCGGGACCTTGGATCCCTCGCCCACCTCGGAGCCCTTGATCTCAACGTGGGTGCCGGCCTTGGCTCCCTCCATGAAGTGGGCCCCTCCGCGCAGGTAGGCCCGCGGGCCGCACTTGACCCTGTCGTCGATGGCGGACTCCTCTATGACGGTCTCGTCCACCACGCAGGAGTTTCCTACGCGAGCGTTGCGCAGGCGGCTGTTGGGACCGATCACGCAGTCAGCGCCCACCTCGGTCTTGCCCCAGAGGAAGGTCTGGGGCAGAAGCTCGCTGTCCTGCCCCACACGCACCTCGGGGCCCACCCAGACCTGGTCTGGGTCCAGCATGCTCACGCCGGAGTCCATGAGGGACTGGTTGATGCGCCTCTGCATGATCTTGCTCGCCTGGGCCAGCTGGATGCGGCTGTTGACGCCCAGCGGCTCCTGGTCGTCCTCGCAGCGCAGCGCCGAGACGGGCTCTCCCAGGCCCACGAAGACGCCCACCATGTCGGTGATGTAGTACTCGCTCTGGGCGTTGTCGTTCCTGAGCCTGCCGATGTTCTCGGAGAGCCTGCGCCCGCAGAAGCAGTAGAGGCCAGAGTTGCACTCCGTGAGGGCCACCCTCTGCTCGGGCGTGCAGTCCTTGTGCTCGATGATGGCCTTGACCTGTCCGTCCTCGCTCAGGATGCGACCGTAGCCCGTGGGGTCGACGGGCGACATGGTGAGCACCGTGCAGGCGTTGTGATGAGCCTTGGCCTCCTTCACCAGCGAGGAGATGGTCTCCGCCCTCATGAGCGGCGTGTCCCCGTACATGAGGAGCACGGGGCCAGAGAAGGGGCCGGCCTGCTCGCAGGCAACGCGCACGGCGTGCCCGGTTCCCAGGCGCTCGGCCTGCTCGACGAATTCTATGTCCGCATCATCCGAGAAGTACTCCCGCAGCTCCTCTGCGCCGCTGCCAACGACGAGCACGATGCGCTGGGCACCCGCCTGACGAGCGGCACGAACGGACCACCACGCCAGGGGGTGGTCAAGGAGCTGGTGCATGACTTTGGGATGGCGGGACTTCATGCGCGTTCCCTCGCCTGCGGCAAGGATGATCGCGGTAACGGGCATGTATGGCCTCCAGTGTATGTGTGAGCCTTGTTCGTCCCAGATGACTTGCCGGCAGCTCACGCCCCGACATGGGCCAGGGGAGGCATACCTTCTCCATCATAGCGCAGCCATCGGCCTTTGAACCGCCCTCAAATCGTCTTTACGGGGTGTGGCGACAAGGGCCCGCAAACGGTCGTGCAAGAGAAAAGCCGCCTGGCGCACGGCCAGGCGGCATGCTGTGCTGTGGCTGGGGTAGTAGGACTCGAACCCACATTCCAGGCACCAAAAACCCGTGTCCTAACCATTGGACGATACCCCAGTGCGATCACCGCGCTGGGCCGGAGGTGGCCTCAGCCAAGCAGGCATAGTGTAGCAGGAGAAATCCGTTCTGACAGCCTAAGAGAATGCCATGGCCCTCTTTGAGCCTTCGTTAGCCCGGGAACCCATCTTGAGTCCCGTGACGGCTAGGGCCAAGACGAGCTTTCCCCGCAGTTAGATGGCGTCTGTGCGCAGCGCCTCCACCACGTTGGACGCATGCCCCTTGTGCAGGGCGAACGCCACCGAGGTGCCCAGCACCGCCGCGGACGCCAGGCACGCCGCCCCCATTGCCGCCCAGGGCAGGCTGAAGCCTATGCCCCGCTGCACGAGCTCCGTGGCGCGGTACAGGAAGTACGAGACGGTCAGGGCCAGCGCCAGCCCCCAGGTCAGGCCGCGCAGGGCGTAGCTTGCGCACTCGCACACCACCATGCGGCGGAACGCCGACGGCCCCATGCCCACGGACCTCAGCATGGCGAACTCGCGCGTGCGCAGCAGCATGCTGTTAGAGAGCGTGTTGAACACGTTGGCTATTGCTATGAGCACCAGTATCAGCGAGAAGAGCAGACAGAACAGGGTCATGGTCTCAAGCGCCAGTCGCGTGCTGCGGGCGTTTCCAGCGATGTCCACGACATGATAGTCGCCGCTGAGGGACACGGATCGCATCGCCTCGTCGAGGTTCTTGGCCGCCTGCCCGGAGTCCGCGACGTTCAGGCCAACGCGTGCGGCGCTGGGGAAGATCACGCCCGCGATTCGCTCGTATGCGCTGGGCGAGACTATGTAGGTGGGAAAGCTGCTGCTGTCGTGCATCCACCTGAGGCCCTCGGGCATCTCGTCGAGTAGGGCCGCCACGCGCAGCGGCTCCTGCTGCTGGCTGACCTCGTCCAGGGGAACCGTGTGCCTGTCCGCCTTGGCCTCGTCGCCGCCCTGTGCCGGACGGTAGTAGACCGCCACGGGCTTGCCGTCTCTGTCCAGCGAGAGGCTGGGACGCAGGTTCTGCTCGCTGCGCTCGGCCAGGACGAGGACTGCCTCCCCCTTGGTGGCGAGCGGTGAGCTCACCGTGCTGCTGCCGTCCTCGTTGTAGCTGGTGAAGCGGTTCAGCGCGATAGACTCGGAGCTTTCGTCCACGCCCGCGGCCTCGCAGATGAGCCGCCAGCTTTCGCTGTCGGGAACGACGACGTTCGCCCAGCCGGCTCCGGACCCGTCTGCCGCAACCTGCAGGCCGCCAACGCCGTCGTCGGCTCCGCCCTCCGGTCGCAGGTCCGTGCGCAGGCTGTTGGGCGGCAGCAGGATGCCGGTCGAGAACGAGCGATAGGAGCGCACGTCGCTGGCACCCTCCACCCCGCGTGCCGCGTCGAAGACCAGTTGGCTCTCGCGCAGGTAGCCATCCATCTCGGCCAGGGTGCCGCTGCCGCCCTGGCCGTAGTAGCTGACGATGAGGTCGGCCTCGCCCACGGCCGCGTCCACTCCCCCCGCACCGCCAGAGACTATCACGCTCAGGGACTGCGCCAGGTATCCTCCCGTCACCATGAGGGCAACGCTCACGGCCAAGGAGGCCACGATGACCCTCCCCTTCGAGCTGCTGCGCGTGAGGTTTCGCCTGGCGAGGATCCCCGGCATGCCAAACGGGCCCTTGCCCGCCCGCCCCTCGCGCAGCCTGCGGGCAAGTCCGCGCGAGACGTGCACGTCCTGGGTCTGCCTGATGGCGTCGATCGCCGACACGTGGCTGGCGCGCAGGGCCGGCAGCCAGGCGCTCACCACGAGCACCAGCAGCGAGAAGGCAATGGTGGCGAGGATGGCCGGCGCGGACACGTGCAGCCCCATGACGCCCTTGGCGTTGAGCAGGGCGTCGAAGCCCTCCTGCGTGAAGCGGAGCGTGACCGCCACGCCTGCGATGCCCACGAGAACGCCCAGGGGTATGCCCACCAGTCCCAGTGCCAGCGCCTCTCCGAACACGGCGCGCCTCAGCTGGCGGCGTGACGCCCCCATGGAGGAGAGCAGGCCAAACTGGCGGGTCCTCTCGGCCACGGAGATGGCAAAGGCGTTGTAGATGAGCGAGACGGAGGCCACGGCGATGACGCAGGCAAGGGTGGCGGCAAACTCCCAGAGCGCCTTCCAGACCACGCCCGTGCCATAGACGCCCTGGTAGCGAAGAAGGTTGTTGTGCAGGTAGACGTCGTTTCCCAGGGCACCCTTCGCCCAGGACTCAAGCTCGTCGATGTTGGAGAAGCCCGAGGCGCTGGCCCAGACGAGGCTTGCCGTGGGGGAGCCAGGGCCGCCTGGCGACACAAAGGCCACCTGGTCGTCGTAGGAGGCGCCGACGTCTGTGCCCAACCCTCCGTAGCCCGTCTCGTAGAAGCCCACGACCGTGTAGCTCCTGGTCAGGACCTGGGAAAGCTGGTCATCCTCAACAGAGACAAATTCCGGGTCGTCGTGATCGCGCGCCAGGATGGTATCGCTCAGGCTCGAGACGACCCTGCCGTCACGCGTCCGACGCCCCAGGTCAAGCTCGAGCCGGGAGCCAAGGGCCAGGGGCTCGTCCGCGCGGACGCCGCCTCCCTCGGGCTTGAGGCCGCGCATGCTGGACGAGAGGACCAGCTCGCCCTCGGCCGTGGGCAGCCTGCCCTCGCTGAGCTTGAGGGGAACCGAGAGCCTCTGCGCCTCCTCGTTGGCACCGCCTGCCGCAACGGGAAGCTCGCGCAGGGCAAGCCAACTTCCCAGGTGGGCCTCCTGCATCTCTCCCAGCTTCGCCTCTCCCAGCTCGCGCGCAACCGAGATGGCCCCCACCCGCTCGTCTGCCCGCAGCGGGTCAAGGTCGGCCTCGCCCTCCTGCAGGGCGAAGGCGGTCCAGCTGCCCTCGGTCAGGACGGTGGCCCTCTCCATGGCCTTCTCGAGGCTGCTCACCGTGGTGAAGACCGCCGTTATGAGGGCGCACGAGAGCACGATGCCTACGATCGAGACGATCGTCCGCGTGCGGTTGCGCCTGAGCGAGCGAAGCGTGAAGCGCGAGAGTATGCCGGCCATCATGCCCTCCTCTCGTCGGAGACGATGCGCCCGTCCTCGATGGCGACAACGCGGTCGGCCATGAGGGCCACGTTCTCGTCGTGGGTGATGACCACCAGGGTCTGCCTGAGGTCTCTGTTGGACGCGCGCAGCAGGGACATGATCTCGGCCGAGTTCTTGCTGTCCAGGTTTCCGGTGGGCTCGTCCGCCAGCACGATGGAGGGGCTGTTGAGCAATGCACGGCCGATGGCAACGCGCTGCTGCTGGCCGCCGGAGAGCTGGTTGGGCAGGAGGTGCTCCTGCCTCTCCAGGCCCAGCGAGCGAAGCATGGACGCCAGGCGCCTCTCGTTGACCTCCTGCCCGTCCAGGCGGGCGGGAAGGGTGATGTTCTCCACCACGTCCAGCACGGGGATGAGGTTGTAGAACTGGTACACCAGCCCAACCTCGCGGCGGCGAAACACGGCCAGCTGCTCGTCGCTACGCTGGTAGATGTCCTCGCCGTTCACGCGCACGGTTCCCGAGCTGGGGCGGTCCACGCCGCCCATGAGGTGCAGGAGGGTTGACTTGCCCGAGCCGGATGAGCCGATGATGGCAAGGAACTCGCCCTGGCCGATGGTCAGGCTCACGTCGTCGAGGGCGCGCACTACCCCCTCTCCCTCGCGGTACTCCTTGCTGAGGTGCTCAACCGAGATGATGTCCATGGCAGCCCCTTTGGTAGCGCCTGTGGGATGAAACCCCTGTCATCATCATCCTGCTATGGGCGTCTTGCCAGGGCATGACCAGGAGGTGACTCTTTTGTCACCTGGTCATGTTGGCAACCTCCCATGCGGTCCATCTTGTTTTTCGCCTCAGATTTGGCCCCTTATGCCATGGAATCTGCGGCAAAAAGCAAGATGGCGGGTATGCGAGAGGGGCGAGAGGGGCGGCGGCGCTAGACCGTGGCCTTGAAGAAGACGATCTCGAAGCAGGCACCCGCCACCCGCCCATCCACCAGAATGTTCGCTGCCCTGATTTGCCCGCCCTGGGCCACCACCAGCGCGCGTGCGAGCGAGAGGCCGATGCCCACGCCGCTGGGGTTGGGGTCAGACGAGCTGCCGCCGCGCCCATGCCAGAAGCGCTCGAAGATGTGGGGAAGGTCCTCCTCGGCAATGCCGTCCCCGCTGTCCTGTATGCGAATGCGGCAGGCGAGGGCGTCCTCGCTCACGCTGGCCTGCACAAGCCCCCCGCGCGGAGTGTGCTCCAGGCAGTTCTTGAGTATGTTGCCGATGGCCTCTCGTGACCATGCGCCGTCGCCCAGGAAGCCGGGTGCCTGGCGCTTGCCGCCTTCGGGTGCGCTGGCGTGGCAGGAGAAGCCGACCCCCGCCATGTCGTAGGGGACGGCAAGGGGCGCGAAGGCCTCCCTCACAAGGGCCGCCGCGTCAAGCGGCGTCTGGGTGAGCCTGACCACGCCGGCGTCGATGCGGGCCAGCTTGAGCAGTGCCGAGACCAGCCACTGCGTGCGCTCGAGAGAGGCCTCGCTCCTGCGCAGGCGCTCCAGCTGCTCGCGGTCGCTGGTCTGGCGGCGCAGCAGCTCCAGGTCGAGTCCTAGGGATGTGAGCGGGGTTCTCAGCTGGTGGGAGATGTCCGCCAGGGAGTCCGCCAGGCTGCGCTTCTCTGCCTCGAGGTTCTCGTTTGCCAGCCTGAGGCGCAGCAGCGCCTTCTCGCTGTGGCTGGCGAGGACGGCCAGCTCCCCCTCGCGCATGTCGTCCAGCGAGAGGGGGCCGCTCTCGCTCAGGGCGTCGTCCATGCGCTTGGCGAGCCGTGCTATGTCACGCAGCCGGGAGATGGTGGAGGCCAGGTAGAGCAGGGAGGCGCCAGCGCTGCCGGCGAGCGCCCAGCCGGCGGCAGCGGGACCCGAGAAGCGCCAGGCGCAAAGGCCTGCCACAGCGCACGTCGCGACGCATCCCAGGGCGAGGAGGAGAAGCTGCCGGTTCCTGAACAGCACGCCGCGCTCCTCTCGGCTACTCGTGCAGGCGGTACCCCATGCCGCGCACCGTCTCTATGCGGGGGGTGCGGGCGGGGTCGCCCTCGGCCAGGCGTTCGCGCAGGCGCTTGACGTAGACGGAGAGCGTGTTGTCCTCAATGTAGCTCCCGGCGTTCTCCCAGAGCGCCTCGCGCATGGCGTCGCGGGTCACTATCCCGCCGGCGTGCGTGGCAAAGAGCAGCAGGAGACGGTACTCGACGGCGGAGAGGGCCAGCTCGCGTCCTTCCAGCACCACCCGGCCGCGCTCGAGGTCGATCTCGAGCGACCCCAGCCCCAGCGAGCGCGCCACATGGTGCGTGCGCCTGAGAACGGCCTCTATGCGGGCCAGGAGCTCGCGGGGGCGGAAGGGCTTGGCGATGTAGTCGTCTGCGCCGAGAGAGAGCCCGCAGACGGTGTTGAGCTCGTCGTCCGAGGCGGTCACGAAGACCACGGCGGTCTGCGGCGAGAGGTCCTTGGCGGCCCTGCAGACGGCGAAGCCGTTGCCCTCGGCAAGGGTGACGTCCACTAGGGCGAGGTCGAAGGCCTGCTGCCCCAGGAGGTCCACCGCCTCCCGCTGCGTCGCGGCATGACACATGGCATAGCCCTCCGCGCCCAGGAGCTCGCCCAGGGTGGTCACTATGCCGGGGTCGTCCTCCACCAGGAGTATGCGCGCCTTGGGGCCAAGCACCGCAGTCCCGCCCTAGAGGTCAAAGGCCGAGCAGACGGCGTCCAGCAGCATGACGGCAAAGGTCTGGGCGTCGCCCGTGGTGAAGGTGCCGTCGTAGTTGAGGCCCAGGGGGAGCTCCAGGCGCACGATGGGGGGCCTCTCGCAGGAGCCCTCGCATACGGTGCGCAGGCGCTGGGGCAGGGAGTCTATGTCGTCGGTGCTGAGGTTTGACATCTTGCTGTCCTCGGACAGGGGGGAGGAGGCAAGCACCAGCACGAGCTGGTCGTCCGGACGGGCGCTGGCAACGTTGTCCACCAGGTCAAGCCCGCTCTTCTCGCTGGTTGCCGAGGCGAGGTTCCAGATGCGGCCTGCAACGTTTCGGCTGATGGGGTCCTCCGCGGTGATGGACATCTGGGTGCTCTCCAGCACGCCTGCCGCTCGGGCGAAGCCCATGCCGCCCATGGGGTGGGGCCCGGCCGCGGGCTTGCCCGTCCACACGTGGTGCAGGCGCTCTATGGCATCGAAGGTGTCCTGGAAGGCCATTCCGTCCGCCAGCATGCCCTGGCTCTCTTGGAACTGCTTGACGGCGGCCTCGGTGTAGACCCCGTAGCAGGCGTCGGGCTCGCCGCAGGAGAAGCCCAGGATGTTCAGGCACCTCTGCAGCTGCAGCACGTCGTTGCCGTGGAAGTTGGGAAGGCGCAGGTAAAGCGTGCGGTCTCCCATCTGGTAGCCGGCATCCACGAGGGCTGCCCAGCTTGCGGAGTCGACCTCCGTGCCCAGGGTCAGCCCGTGCTCTAGGCGGAACTTCGCCACGGCCTGGGCGGTAGAGCCGCCAAAGCGGCCCTCTTCCGTCTCGCGGGCGTCAATCTCGAAGCCCTGGGCCTCCAGGCGCTCCTGGATGTCCTCCACCGCGGCGCCCGTCGCACCCTCTCTGATTGGGTCCATCTGCTCTCCCAGCGTCCTTATGGCAGCCGCTAGCTGCTTCTGCCAATGAAGTAGTCGGTCATGGAGAGGAGCAGCTCGCGCGACCCCTCCGTGATGTCTGCCCCGCCCAGCCGCTCCTTGGCGTCGTCCGCCAGGCTCTGGGCGTAGCCTCGTGCAAAGTCTATAGAGCCGGCGGCCTCCATGAGCTCGGCGGCCCGGGCGAGCGGGGCCTCGGCGCTGCTGTGCGCCGAGAGGATCGAGACGAGCTCCTCTCGGGCATCCGCACCCAGGTGCTCGAGGGCATGGCAGGCCACGAGGGTGCGCTTGCCCTCGGTTATGTCGCTTCGGAAGTCCTTGCCCTGGGCCGTTGCGTCACCCACCAGGTTGAGAAGGTCGTCTTGCAGCTGGAAGGCGAGCCCTGCGGCCATGCCGAAGGCGGAGAGGTCCTCGACCTGCCCGGGGCTGGCGTCGCCGCAGAGGGCGCCCACGGCAAGCGGGACTGCCGCAGAGTAGAAGCCGGTCTTGTGGGCCGCCATGGTGAGGTACTCGGTGCTGCTCACGTCCCAGCGGCCGTCCCGCACCCACCCCAGGTCGAGCGCCTGGCCCTCAAGGGTGCGCTCCTCCATGGAGAGGAGCCTGTCCACCAGGCGGAGGCGAAGGTCGGGGGGCAGGGTCTCGTCACGCAGCACCAGCGTCTGGACGCAGACCAGGGCGAGGTCGCCCACGTTGACGGCGATCCCCGTGCCGTCGCTGCGATGCAGGCAGGGCATGCCACGCCTCAGCTCGCCCTCGTCGGCGATGTCGTCGTNGGGGGGGGGGGATGCGCTTCCCGCCGCCCGCCGTGAAGCGCGCGAGCGGCTCGTAGAGGTAGCGCTCGAGCGACGGCGCAACCAGCGCCTCGTCTGCCAGGGGGTGCGGCAGCCGAGAGGCGAGGTAGGCCTCGATCAGGGGCCTCTTCTCGAGGAGGTAGCCTACGAAGGCGTTGGGGCCCGCGCTCATGCGAACGGCCCTAGCCCTCGTAGCCGTTTGGGTTGTTCGACTGCCATTTCCAGGAGTCGCGGCACATCTCGTCTATGCCGAAGCGCGCCTCCCAGCCCATCTCGTCCCTGGCCTTTGAGCAGTCGGCGTAGTTGGCGGTCACGTCTCCGGCGCGCCTGGGCTCCAGGACGTAGGGCAGCTCCCTGCCGCAGGCGCTCGAGAAGGCCTCGATGATCTGGAGCACGGAGGTGCCTTTGCCGGTGCCCAGGTTGAAGATCTCCACGCCCGTGCGGCCGCCCATCCAGGCAAGCGCCGCGGCGTGCCCTGACGCGAGGTCCATCACGTGGATGTAGTCGCGGACCCCGGTGCCGTCAGGGGTGTCGTAGTCGCTTCCGAACACGTGGACGCTCTCGCGCTTGCCCACGGCCACCTGCGCCACGTAGGGAAGCAGATTGTTGGGTATGCCCTTGGGGTCCTCGCCCATGAGGCCCGTGGGATGCGCGCCAATGGGGTTGAAGTAGCGCAGGAGCACCACGTTCCACTCGGGGTCTGCGGTGTGCAGGTCCGAGAGGATCTGCTCGATCATCCACTTGGTCCAGCCGTAGGGGTTGGTGCACGCCTTCTTGGGGCTTGCCTCGGTGAGTGGCAGGCTGTCGGGATCGCCGTAGACGGTGGCCGAGCTGGAGAAGATGATGGACTTGCACCCGTGCTCGCGCATGACGTCAACCAGCGCGAGGGTGCTGCCGATGTTGTTGCCGTAGTACTCGATGGGCTTCTTGACGGACTCGCCCACGGCCTTGTAGCCGGCGAAGTGGATCACAGCGTCTATCTGGTTGTCGTCGAAGATCGCCTCGAGGGCGTCTCGGTCTCCGACGTCCGCGCGGTAGAAGGAGAGGCGCGCCGCACGCTCCTCGCCCACGATGGCGTCGATGCGGTCGAGGACCTTCTCGGAGGCGTTGGAGAGGTCGTCCACGATGACGACCTGATAGTCCTTCTCGAGCAGCTCCACGACGGTGTGGCTGCCGATGAAGCCGGCACCGCCGGTGACGAGGATGCAGCTGTCCTGGGGGTCCCTCTTCTGGCTCATATCTGCTCCTTGCTGTCGCCTGGCATGGCCCAAAACGGGCGCATGGCTCTCGGAAGTATACATGGGACGGATGTGTGGGGCGTGACGGGGCCTCTCTGCCGTGGGAAGGGGCTCCAGGCGAACGCCGCGAGAAGACATCGCGCGCCGCCCTTCCGTCCGTCGCCCATACGCGCTAGTCTAGCTGACGTCGTCGAACTCACGCCAAGGGGGGGAGCCGCCCGTGGGCCCACATGCCCTTTCGGCCCTGCGCCGTGCGCTGCCGCATGCCATGCCGGTCATGTTCGCATACCTGGCCATTGGCATTCCCTGCGGCGTGCTCGAGGCGCAGATCGGCTTCGGGGCCCCGCTCGCCTTCCTCTGCTCCGTGACGTTCTATTCCGGCGCGGGCCAGTTCATGCTGCCGCAGATGCTGCTCGCAGGCATGCCCATGGCATCCACGCTGGCCAGCATCGTCTTGGTGAGCACGCGCCAGATGCTCTACTCGGCGGGCGTCGCACCCTACGTCGCCGAGGGCGCCGCCCCAACCAACTTCCTCTTCGCCGCGACCATGACCGACGAGTCCTTCGGCGTCAACCTGGACTGCTTCGCGCACGAGGCTGGCTGGTCCGCACGAGACGCCCTTGCCCTCAACGTCTGCTGCATGCTCAGCTGGGCGACGGCAAATGCCGTCGGGGTCGTCGTGGGCGGGCTCGTGAGCATGCCCGTGACCATCATGTCGTTCTCTATGACCTCGATTTTCATCTGCCTGATGGTGGGCCAGCTCAAGGCTCGGCCAAGCCGTGTGGCGGCCCTGGTCTCGGTGGGAGCCGTCTTCGCCTGCAAGCTTCTGGGGCTTGCGGGCGTGGCCGTGCTGGTTGGTTCGGTCTGCGGCGTGCTGGCAGGCCTTCTCGCGCAGGCGAGAGGGGAGGTGCGCGCATGACCCTGGAGGCAGGCACGCTCGCCCTGGTGCTGACGGTTCTGTTTGCGGCCATCCTCGTGTTTCGCGTGGCCCCGCTCTTCCTGCTGCGCGGCAGGTCCCTCTCGCCGCGCGTGAGCGACGCGCTGGGGCTCATCCCTGCCGCTGCGTTCGCGGCCCTTGTGGCAAACGACCTGCTCGCTCCCTCGGAGATGGCCACCCAGCCCCTCATGTTCGCGCTGCGGCTGACGGCCGCCGCAGTGGTGGCGCTCGTGGCGAGGAAGACGGGGTCGCTGGTGTGGAGCGCCGTGGCGGGCATGCTCGCCTACGCGTTGCTCAGCCTGCTGGCATAGCGCGACTCCGGGGGCAAAGCCACGGGGCCCTTGGGCCCCACATGGTCGAATTCGGGAGAAATCCAGCGGACGGGGCCTCGGAAGCCATGTCATTTCCGCGCTTAACGGGGTCTTAACACCTTTGCTGCTGTACTGGTCCCGCACTAGAGATTAGGGCATGCCGCCCGTGGCGGACGATGCCGTAGGGTTCGAGAAGGGACCAGACAATGAAGATCGGCAACAAGGCAATGGCAGCAGTTTTCGGCACCGTCCTGGTGATGGGCCTTGCGGGCTGCGGCGCAGCGGGCGCAGGACAGGGGGGGACCACCACCGCCGCCGAGGTCGCGGCGCCCCAGGCCGCCCTCAAGGATGGGGACAAGTTCCCCAGCTTCAAGGCTACCGACATCGCCACCGGGAAGTCCGTTGACGAGAGCGTCTTCAAGCAGAACAAGGTCACCGTCGTCTCCTACTGGTTCAACGGGTGCTCGGCGTGCGTTAACGAGATGCCCATCCTCGAGCAGCTGAACAAGCAGCTCAAGGACAAGGGCGTGGGCGTCCTTGGCGTGAACGCCGAGGGGGACAGTGCTGCCGAGGAGGCCAAGGGGATCCTCTCCAAGCAGGGCGTGACCTACAGCAACCTCATGATCGACCCCAGCTCCGAGGGCGCTAAGGTCGGAAACGGAATCATGGCCTTCCCCACCACCTTCCTGGTCGACCAGAACGGCAACGTCATCGGCGAGCCCATGCAGGGCGGAATCGGCCAGCTTGAGGGCAGCGAGCTCCTCCAGCGCGTGAACGACGCCCTCGCCAAGAGCCAGGCATAGGTGCCGAGAAGCCAAAGGGAAGAAGGGATGGCCTCGTGAAGAAGCTACTTCATGCACTTCCGCCACTGGCCGTGGCGATCGTATCGTTCCTCGCATCGTCCATTCTCCCGTATGCGTTCGGCATGCTGATATACCTGGCGCTTGGGCAGCTGGGAGTGCGCTTCGAGCTCGAATACACGGATCTGGCATCCTATGTCGGCCAGATTCTGGTGTTTGGCGTCATCTACCACCTGATGGTGCGTGGCAAGCTTGGGCCCAGGATGGACGTCTCCCTCGGCAAGGGCGCCGCGTCCGCCGCGGTACTGGGCCTTGGCGTGAGCGGGATCTCCTATCTCTGGCTCGTCCTTGCGAAGAACGCCCTTTCGGGCATCGACTTCATTGCCGAGAGCCTGAAGATCATGGAGAAGGGCAACGAGTCGCTCACCATGGGGATCCTGCCCCTCTCGGTCCTCACCGTCTGCGTGCTCGGCCCCATCATGGAGGAGCTGCTCTTCCGTGGGATCATATGCGGCTGCCTGGAGCGGGTCACCAAGGTGTCGTGGGTTCCCGTCGTCGTCTCGGGCCTGCTGTTCGGCATCTGGAACCGCCTGTTCGTGCAGGGCGTCTCCGCCGCAGCGATGGGCATCATCCTTGCCCTCGTGTACCACAAGACCCACGACCTGCGCTGGCCCATCCTGATCCACATCGTGAGCAACGCCTTCCGCATGCTGTCGGTCATTCCCGCATTCGCCGCGCTCGCGCCCATCCCTGACATATTCACCGTGGCCATGATCGTGCCCTCGGCTTACGTCCTGTACAAGATGGTGAGGGGCGGGGATTCCGACGTCCGGCCAGACGCCCGCCACCGAGGCGTGCCCGAGGCCGCATAAGGAAGACGCTGCCGGACATTGCGTGGCACGAGATCCCGCACCCCATGGGGTGCGGGATTTTTTTCGAGGCTCGAGCCCGTGCGGCGCGCACCTTGCGTGTGTGGTTTTGGTGTATACTATCCTTAAAATAAGCTAACTATATTTTGGGGATACCAATGTCACAGGCAAAACGATTCTTTGCGGTAATGCTTGCCCTGTCACTTACCCTACAGCTTGCTCCCCAGGCAGGTATTGCCAGGGCGGAAGGTCAGCCAAGTGCTGTTGCTGCTGCGGAGCAACCTGCAGGGGAGGGGTCTTCTCTAGCCTCGCAGGCAGATGAGGACAAGGCCGCAAGCACGCTGGCGGCAAGCGAGCCAGCTGAAACGGCAGACCCTCAGGCTGCACCAAAGGCAGCGAATCCTGCAAGTCAGGCAGTTATCGAGTCAACCCTTGTCTCCAGCGATGGCAATACGGTCTATGGGACCCTGTCCGATCCCAAGGCAACCCTTTCCCTTGCAAAGGGCACAAGGTTCAAGCTGCGCGTTCATGCCGTGTTCCCCTCTGCAACGGAGAAATCCATCGAGGTTGCCTTGCCCTATGGCATGCAATGGGACACCGACTTCGCGTTTGACAAAACCCAAGGGTGGGTTGGCGAGCTTCAGGCTGATGGCGTCGTTGCGCCAAGTCAGCAGACCGACGCGGACAAGAAGCCCGCAAGCGTATATGGGATTGGTTCTGCGGGTGCGCTTACCTTGCGTTTCCAAGACACTACGCAAGAGGTTACGTTTGACCTTCCCATGGGCGTCGCCTTTGGATTCGATACGGGACTCACCCATATCCCCAATGCCATTGCGGTGACACAAAACTACATCGAGCCCGGGACTGCCGCCACGGCGTCAAAGATTGCCACGGATATCAAGGTTACTAACCTAGACACGCTTGGCTTCATTGGGCTCGGAGGTAACTATGCCAACCTTCTCAACAAGGCAGGCAACCTGGAGGTTGGCCTGGACTCTTCCACCGGTCATGATGTCGCTTGGGTGGCATCTCTGAGTGGGGTTAATCATGAGCGTCGCATGCTCGAAGACTACTTCTACGCCATGCTGGCACCCGAGAAGGCGGAGTATCTGGGACGCTACTCAAAGGAGGGCAACAGCGGCGTCAAAGAGGCCGACCTCAAGGTTCTTGGCCCAGGCGAGAGACTTACCCTAAGCACCGGGGAAGAGTATGCCGTTCCCGCAGGCAAAAAGCTGTATGTATGGAGCCGCTCAGACAACAGCACCATCCCCGTCAGCGGTTATGAAGGCGCCTTCAATCCCATGTGGCGCTTCCCCCAGGCGGATTTTCCTGTGGGCAGCGTGGCAGAAATAAGCCAGATAGACGTTGGGGTGAAGTACTACAACCCGTATGGTCCTAGCTCTTACATGCCGTATGACGCGCAGCGGCTCAGGACCATGCGCTATGAGATCGTCGAGCCCAAAGAAGACGTGTATGTCAACACCACCATGTATGGTAGCGGTGAGGACTGGCCTCTGTGGGAGGGCTATATTACAGATAATGAGGTCTACCTCGGCGCTCCAGGGTTTGAACATACACAGGAGCGTACCCTTGGGTACTTCACGGTTGGCAATCGTGGTACTGCAGATAGCCGAAAGAAGACCATTCTTATTGACTATGATGTAAACGACACCAAGATTGCCGGTGTCACCGCCCAATCCCTGCCTTTTATCTCTCGTGCCAAGGCAGACGGAACGCAGCCCACAAAAATAAGTGATTTTAAGGTGACGCTCTGGAACAGCAAGACTGGGGAAACCTCAAGCTACACTCTGGATGCCGCTGCCCTTAAGCAGCGCTTTCGCGTAGAAGACGTGTTAGGCAAGCATATAGATGGCATGTACCTCAAGCACATCGAGTACAAGATAGACACCATTCCCGCAAAAACAGCTTTTACGGCTTATGAGACAGATTGGAGTGGTACGAGCAACGCCGGATTTGAGGGCAAGGTCGAGGATGCTTCATTTGGGTTTTATGGGCAGGTGCTCACCAATGAGGTGCGCGAGAAGGGCAAGTGGGGTGATGACCCCAGCCTGTTCAAGACCCGCATTCGCATAGAGAACACGGGTGACGAAGAGCCAAATTGGCACCATCGTAACCAGAAAACCTGGGACTTTAATGATGGTAAGGGCGAGGTGGTCCTCAAATACCCCGGACGGTCGGCAGATCATGTAACTATCGGAGATACTTTTACCGCGTTTACCGGGAAAAGCTTCATCCAAGGTCATGGACCTACAACGGGTTGGCATGAAGGAACCGCTTATCCCCTGTCGTTGGTTTTGGGCGAGCAAAAAAGAGGTCAATTTTTTGACTATTTCACCCCAACGTGGGATGGTTCAAGCCGTGGTATCCAGAGCTATAAGGCAATCTACGTAGTAAGTCCGTACGGAAGTGATATGTCGCTTTCTGTGGCATATAGATCTCTTTTGAGTAAAGAGTATTGGGGAGTGGCAGGAAAGTGGGATGATTACACCAACCTTGCCAAGCAGCCAGACATCTATGAGGTGCCAGCATCCGACGCGCTGAAGGCAGAGTACCCTCAGGCCCGTGTGTATAAGCTTGATTTTTCAAAATTTACTTCTGCAGATGATTTTTATGACATGCGCACTTTTGGTCCCAGCGTAGCATGGCGGGAAGGAGCAAAAGTAGTCCCCTATGCTATTAACCCTTCTTACTGGGCCTATACGGGTGGTAGTTCGATTGTTATGAACTATGCTTCTGATCCAGAAAAAGATCAGCCTGGCGGTATTTGGGCTCAACTTATTTGGTATGAGTTTGATACCGCAACCAAAGAAGACTTAGTTTATGGCAGCGGTTTTGCTGACGATAAGTGGGACCTCAATGGCAATGGCAGCACAACTGACAAAATCGGTCGTCCCATGGGCTCCCTGGAGATTAAGGCGCCTACGGACCTTGTCGTGAAGTCCTCCGCAAAGATGGCAACGCAGCCGGACTCCCAATACATTACCTACGACGGCCTCTCAAAGACGCTCATCGGCGCTAACAGCACGGTGGATTATCGCCTGGTTGCAAGCAACCCCACAAAGACTGACGCCAACGGATTCATTACCTATTGGCCAGTGCCCAAGAAGGGACAAGACTGGGGTCGGGCAATCCAACCCAACGGGGCGTTTCAGTTTGACATGTTCTTGAACGGTGGCCTTAAGAGCGCGTTACCCGCTGGTTACACCATCTCCTACGCAAGGAACGCCACGCCCACCAGCCAAGCGCTTGACTGGGGCAGTTTTGAGTGGACTGACGAGGACAACACTTCCGCATGGACGCAGCAGGATTGGGATGCGGTAAACTTCGTGCGCATCTCCTCCCCAGCAAGTGGCGTGTTCGGTGCGGGCAGCCGCCAGGAGTTCAAGTTCAACCTCGCCTTGCGCGACGTCTCCAAAGAGGACTTCGAGAAGAAGCTCATTGACGTGTATACACCTACCTATTTGCGCGACCTTGGCTCTGGTAAGGGCTATCGTTACGGACAGCCCGTTGCCATGACACCAACCCCTGGCGTGCTTGGGGGCGTGGCGTGGGTAGACGCCAACTACGATGGCAGGATTGACAAGAGCGAAGCGGCCGATGTCATTTCCGGCATGAAGATCGAGCTCTATGATGCCCGCAATAAGCTGGTGGATACTGCAACAACCGACGCAAGCGGCTCGTATGTGTTCAGGGGCCTCAAGGACTGGTCCTCCAATGCTGACGGCACGCTTGATGCGTATACCGTAAAGGCATACAACCCTACCGATCCCACCTCCACGGACATGGGTACTTTTGTGCGCTTCTCACCCACGAAGAATGACATGGCCATGACTGCCGCCGATGGCCAGTCGTCCGCATCGGTGCAAGGGGTAACCATAGAGTCCGCTAATGCCATGGCGCTCAACATAGGCCTCACGCGGGTAACAAGGGTGGATGTCGAGAAGGTCTGGGTGGAAGGCAAGAACGCAGACGGCACCGAAGGTGGCACCATCAGCCATGACGCGCTCAATGTTGAGCTGCTTGCCGATGGCGCGGCAGCCAAAGACATCGATGCGCAGGCAGTGCCCGCGGCCAATCTCTCAAGCATGGGCGAAACACCATGGAAGGGAACGTACGGCAACCTGCTGGCAAACAGCCCTTCTGCTGGCGTGCCCATAACGTACACCGTCAAGGAAACGAACGTTCCTGAGGGATATGTTGCCTCCTATGCGTACAGACAGCAGGATGACAGGGATGCGCAGGGTAAGGTAGTTGGCTCTCATACCGTCGCAACCGTCACCAACACTCGTATCCACGGCACCATCAAGGTGTCCAAGGTAGACAAGGCAGATGCCACCAAGCCTTTGCCGAACACGGGCTTTGAGCTGAGGCTCGATGGCAAGAAGGTGCGCGAGGGGGTCACTGATGACTCTGGCGTGCTTTCGTTTGCCGACGTGCCGTATGGTACGTATGAGGTTGTGGAGACTGCCGCGCCAACAGGCTATGTGCTTGATGCGACCCCACATGAGGTAACCATTGCCACGCAGGGCCAAGTTGCCTCTCTGACGGTGGGCGACGAGCAGATCAAGGGCTCGGTTTTGGTGTCCAAGGTTGATGCCCAAAACGAGGGCAAGGCTCTTCCTGGCGCCGAGTTTGAGCTCAGGCAAGACAACAAGGTTGTTGCAAGGGGCACAACGGGTTCCGATGGCACCTTGAGCTTTGCCGGCGTCGCGTATGGTACCTATGAGCTGGTGGAGACCAGGGCACCTGAGGGATATGAGATTAATCGGACGTCCTCGTCCGTGAAGATCGAAGAGCATGGCGCCGTGGTCAGGCTTGTGGTGAAGGACGTCGCCAAGGTGAGCGCTCTCCCCAGGACAGGGGACCGCAATGGTGGCGTTGGCGCGTTGCTGCTCGGAGCAGTGGCGCTCACGGTGACAGGAGGGGCGCTGCTCAAGAAGCGCGGGCAAAGGTAAGGCGCATTGGTTGTGCCGCCCAGCCAACAAGAGGGCCTGACCCCTGAGACGTTCAGGGGTCAGGCCCTTTGCTTTTCAGGGATTGAGCCGGTGCCGTGCGTATGCGCGCGGCATATGAAGCCACCCCCTCTCCCGTCCTATGGCCGCTGCGTGGAAGGCTCCTCCGCCTTCGAGAGCTTGCGCTCGGCCTCGATCAGCCGGATGTCGATGGCGTGGACGGGGCAGGCCCTCAGGCATTCGCCGCAGCGTATGCACTCCAGGTGCGAGGAGTCCTTGGTTATGTCCACGTCCATCTTGCAGGTGCGTGCGCACCTTCCGCACGAAACGCAGGCCTCCTTGTCAACGTGGTACTGCAGGACCGAGACCTTGTTGAACAGCGAGTAGAACGCGCCAAGGGGGCAGATCCACTTGCAGAACGGCCGGTAGAACATGATGCTCAAAAGGACGACAGTCACCAGGATGCTGAACTTCATGGTGAAGAGCTTGCCGAGGGCGGCACGGATGCCGGAGCTGGCAAGGGAGAGGGGAATGGCCCCCTCCAGGATGCCCTGGGGGCAGACGTACTTGCAGAAGTAGGGGCTGGCAAGCCCGGCATTGTTGTTGAGCAGGGCGGGAAGCGCCCACACCATGACGATCAGGATCGCGTACTTGACGTAGCGCAGGGGCTTGAGTCGCTTGGTGCTGAGCTTCTTGGGAAACGGGATCTTGTGGAGAAGGTCCTGGAACCACCCGAAGGGGCAGAGGAAGCCGCATACGAACCTTCCCAGGATGACCCCTATGAAGATGAGGATTCCCGTGATGTAGTAGGAGAAGCTGAACTTAGATGACCCCACGACCGCCTGGAACGAGCCGATGGGGCATGCGCCGGTTGCGGCCGGGCAGGAGTAGCAGTTGAGCCCAGGGACGCAGGCGGCCTTCGCCTGGCCCGTGTAGATGGTGCCGGATAGGAAGTTCGGCAGATGGGGGTTGGTGAGGAACGTGGCAAGGGCCTGCACGGCCCCGCGCCTCTTGATGAGGCCGGCAAACTTCGACGGAGATCTCTTCATGCTGCCCACCTATCCAATCCCCACGCATTCCATGCACAGCTTGACGGCCTTTGAGAACACGGTCTCGACCTCCCCGCGCCACGCCCCGTAGCAGACGAACGCGACGGAGAGCAGCAGCAGCGCCAGGCTCGCCCATCTCCTTGACCCCTTGAGGGCGACTATTGAGAATCCTTTTTCCATGTGGCATACCTCCCCTTCCGTGCCAGTACAGCAGGCTGGGCGTTAAGTCCGCATTAAGTGCAGGAGAGGCTGGTATCCTTTCAGAGGGAAATCGTCGTGGCACCCTGGTTGGCGAAGGAGGTCCTCCCAACATGAAGATCCTGGTCGTCGAGGACGAGCGCGACCTGCTCGAGTCCATAGGAGAGGGCCTCGAGCTCGATGGCTACTACGTAGACCTGTGCGACAACGGCACCGATGCCCTCGCAGCCGCCGAGGTCGAGCCGTACGACCTCATCCTGCTCGACCTCAACCTCCCGGGCATGGACGGCCTGGACGTCCTCTCCGCCCTGAGGGGGCAGCTCTCCCAGAGCAAGGTTCTGGTCCTCTCCGCCCGGTCCAGCATCTCGGAGAGGGTCGCCGGCCTCGATGCGGGCGCCGACGACTATCTGGTCAAGCCCTTCGCCTTCGAGGAGCTGGAGGCGCGCGTCAGGGGACTCCTGCGCCGTGAGTACAGGCAGGGGGGCAGCGTGATCCTGAGGGGGGACCTGTCATTCGACACCGTCTCCCGCACCCTGCGCGCCAAGGGCGATCCCATCGCGCTCACGAAGAAGGAGACGGCGATCGTCGAGTACCTCCTGCGAAACTCCGAGAGGGCCGTGAGCAGCGAGGAGCTTCTCGAGCACGCCTGGGACAGCAACGTGGACCTGTTCAGCAACTCGGTGAGGGTCCACATACATGCCCTGCGCAAGAAGCTTGGGGCAAGGCTTGGCTACGACCCCATAGGCAACAGGGTCGGCGAGGGGTACTTCCTGCGGGAAGGGGAGGAGTCATGAGCACGCGTCTGGGATTCCGCTCCATCAGGACCCAGCTGACGGCGCTTGTGGTGGCCCTCATCGTGGCCAACTGCGTCATCCTGGTCCTCCTCGTGAACCACTCGACGTCGCTCACGCTGGACACGGCAGAGATCCAGCTTGCGGGCCAGAGCAACCTCTCCATCGTCTTCGACGTCGAGGGAATCAAGAACGCCATCCTCACCGACACCCTGACCTATCTTGCCGTGGTGCTCGTCCTGGGCGGCCTCGTCGCGTACGTGCTGGTGGGAAGGTACACGAGGCCCATCAGCAGGCTTGCCGCCCGCATGCGCCAGACGGGACCAGAGTCCCTTTCGGAGCGCATGGAGCCCGTGGGGCGCGGAGAGGAGATAGAGGACCTGGTCAGGTCATTCAACCAGATGACCGAGCAGCTCGACGAGGCGTTTGCCGCGCAGGGGCGCTTTGCCGCCAGCGCCGCGCACGAGCTGAGGACCCCGCTTGCCGTGCTGCAGACGAAGATCGACGTGTTCCGCAAGAAGCCCAGGACCAAGGAGGAGTACGACGCTCTGGTCGAGATGGTGGGTGCCAACACGAGGAGGCTCTCTCTCGTGGTGGGGGACCTGCTTGAGCTGACGGAGACCGGTGACCTCCCCGACAGCTCCCCCGTCCCCCTCCATGCCCTCCTGGGCGGCGTCTGCGAGGGACTCGAGCCCCTCGCAGAGCAACGGGGGGTCTCGCTCGTGCTGGAGGGTGCCACTCAGGGCTGCGACGACCTGAGGGTCATGGGCAACGCGGCCCTGCTCCACCGGGCGTTCTCCAACCTTGTGGAGAACGCCATCCGCTACAACCGCGAGGGAGGCAGCGTGGCCCTGGCCCTTTCGCATCGTGGCGGGAAGGTCGTGGTGACAGTTGCCGACACGGGGGAGGGGATAGCTCCCGACCAGCGTGACCTGGTGTTCGATCCGTTCTACAGGGTGAACAAGTCCCGATCGAGGGCCTTCGGGGGGGCAGGCATAGGCCTCTCCCTGGTCAGGAGCATACTCGTCCGCCACGGAGCGAGCGTTCACATCGAGGACAACGAGCCCCGGGGGACGGTGTTCGTCGTTACATTCCCCGAGTGAGTGGGGCAGGACGGCGCAGCTACCGCGCCACCCTGCCCTAGCCCCCTACTCGAAATAGGCCACGCCACCCTCGAAGAGGGGCTGGAACATGTTGCCGGGCACGTTCTTGAAGGTGCCCGCGGTGCTGCGCTCGCTGTGGCCCATCTTGCCGAGCACGCGGCCGTCGGGGCTGGAGATGCCCTCCACGCACCAGACGGATCCGTTGGGGTTCACGTCCAGGCCCATGCTGGCGCAACCGTCCTCGCCCACGTACTGCGTGGCAATCTGGCCGGTTGCCGCCATCTGCGAGAGGAGCTCCTCGCTGGCAACGAAGCGGCCCTCCCCGTGGCTGATGGCAACGGTGTGCACGTCTCCCACCTGGCACTTTGACAGCCAGGGAGAGAGGTTCGAGGACACGCGGGTGCGCACCAGGCGGCTCTGGTGACGGCCGATGCGGTTGAAGGTGAGGGTGGGGCAGCTCTCGTCCATGGGCCGGATGTCCCCGAAGGGAACCAGCCCAAGCTTGACCAGCGCCTGGAAGCCGTTGCAGATTCCCAGCATGAGGCCATCGCGTCCCTGCAGCAGCTCGCGCACCGCCTCCGTGACGGCGGGGGCGCGGAAGAAGGCCGTGATGAACTTCGCCGAGCCGTCGGGCTCGTCGCCGCCAGAGAACCCTCCGGGGATCATGACGATCTGCGAGCGGCCGATCTCGTCAACCAGGTCTTGGGTGCTCTGGGCCACGGCCTCGGGCGTCAGGTTGTTGATGACGAGGGTGCTGACGTCGGCTCCGGTGCGCTCGAAGGCGCGGGCGCTGTCGTACTCGCAGTTGTTGCCCGGGAACACGGGAATCACCACGCGCGGCCGGGCCAGCCTCACGAGGGGAGCCGGGCGAGAGATGCCCTGCCTGGCGGCGTCGAAGCTCAGCAGGCCGACCTGCTCGCCACCGGAGCGGTAGGGGAAGACGGGCTCCATCCTCGCCTCCCACAGCTCCTGCAGCTCCGCGAGCTCGATCCTCTCGCCCGCAAGCTCAAGCTGGTAGCCCTCGGTGCTGCGCCCCAGCCGGCGCACGTGGCAGCCGCTGGTGCTGGTGGGGGGCTCCGCGCCATCTGCCAGCTCCACCACGAAGCTGCCGTAGGCCAGGCGGAAGAGCTCGTCTGCCGTGACGTTGGCGTCGAGGCTCATTCCCAGCTGGTTGCCCAGGCACATCTTGAAGAGGGCCTCCGCGGCGCACCCGTAGCCGGGCGTGCTGACGGCCAGGCAGCCGCCCTGTCGGATGAGCGCCTCCACCTGGTCGAGCACCTCGAGCAGGCTCGCCGCCTCAGGGGTGACGTCATCCTCTCGATAGCTGGGGGCAAGCTCCACCAGGAGGTGGCCAGCCCCCTTGAGCTCAGGACTTGTCACGTCTGCCACCTTGCCCACGGCGCAGGCGAAGGAGATTAGGGTGGGGGGCACGTCCAGGTCCTCGAAGGAGCCGGACATGGAGTCCTTGCCACCTATGGCGCCCACGCCCAGGTCGCGCTGGGCCATGAGGGCGCCCAGCACGGCGGCCACGGGCTTGCCCCAGCGCTCGGGCACGTCGCGCAGCTTCTCGAAGTACTCCTGGAAGCTGAGGTACGCCTTGCGGTGCTCGAAGCCTGCGGCCACGAGCTTGCAGACGCTCTCGACCACCGAGAGGTACGCGCCCGTGTACTGGTTGGCGCTCATCAGGTAGGGGTTGAAGCCCCAGGCCATGCCCGAGCAGCTGGTGGTCTCGCCGAGCACGGGCAGCTTTGCGGCCATGGCCAGGGCGGGTGTCAGCTGGGTCTTGCCGCCGAAGGGCATGAGCACCGTGGCCGCGCCGATGGTGGAGTCGAAGCGCTCCGAGAGGCCTTTGTTGGAGGCGACGTTCTCGTCGGTGACCAGGGAGCGCAGGCGCTCGGCAAGCGTCGCGCCCTCCCAGCTGGGCTGCCAGGACTCCTGTGGCAGCACATGCACGTCCTGGTGCTTGGGGGCTCCGTTGGAGTCTAGGAAAGCGCGGCTCACGTCCACGATGTCCCTTCCGCACCAGCTCATGCGCAGGCGGGGTTCGGCGGTGACCTCCGCCACCACCGTGGCCTCGAGGTTCTCCTCGCGGGCGTAGCCCAGGAACTCCTCCACGTCCCCTGGCGCCAGGGCCACGGCCATGCGCTCCTGGGACTCGCTGATGGCAAGCTCGGTGCCGTCCAGGCCCTCGTACTTCTTGGGGATGAGGTCGAGGTCGATGGAGAGGCCGTCGGCCAGCTCGCCGATGGCAACGCTCACGCCGCCGGCGCCGAAGTCGTTGCAGCGCTTGATGATGCGACAGGCGTCCTCGCGGCGGAAGAGGCGCTGGAGCTTGCGCTCCACGGGGGCGTTGCCCTTCTGGACCTCCGCGCCGTCCTTCTCGAGGGACTCCACGTTGTGTGCCTTGGAAGATCCCGTCGCGCCGCCGATGCCGTCGCGACCGGTGCGGCCTCCCAGCAGCACGACCCTGTCGCCGGGGGCGGGGCACTCGCGCCTGACGTGGCTGGCCGGTGTGGCCCCCACGACCGCGCCCACCTCCATGCGCTTGGCGGCGTATCCCGGGTGGTAGAGCTCGCTCACCTGGCCGGTGGCAAGCCCGATTTGGTTGCCGTAGGAGGAGTAGCCCGCGGCGGCCGTGGTGACCAGCTTGCGCTGGGGTAGCTTGCCCTCCATGGTCTGACCCACGCCCGCCAGGGGGTCTGCCGCGCCAGTGACGCGCATGGCCTGGTACACGTAGCTGCGGCCGGAGAGCGGGTCCCTGATGGCACCGCCGATGCAGGTGGCCGCGCCACCGAAGGGCTCTATCTCGGTGGGGTGGTTGTGGGTCTCGTTCTTGAAGAGGAAGAGCCAGTCCTCGTCGTGGCCGTCCACGTCGACCTTCACCTTCACGGTGCAGGCGTTGATCTCATCTGACTCGTCGAGCCCCGTGAGGGTCCCCTGGCCCTTGAGCCACCTGGCGCCAATGGTGCCCATGTCCATGAGGCAGAGGGGCCTCTCGTCGCGGCCCAGCTCGTGGCGCATCTCGAGGTAGGTCTCGAAGGCCCGCCTCACGTCCGCGTCGTCTATGGTCACGTTCTCCAGGCGCGTGCCAAAGGTGGTGTGGCGGCAGTGGTCGGACCAGTAGGTGTCGATCATCTTGAGCTCGGTGATGGTGGGGCAGCGGCCCTCCTCGCCGAAGTACTGCTGGCAGAAGCTGATGTCCGCCAGGTCCATGGCAAGGCCGCGCTCGTCGATGAGGGCCTGCAGGCCCTTCGCGTCCAGGGAAAGAAAGCCCGAGAGGGTCTCCACCATCTCGGGCTCGGGGTAGCTCATCTTGAGGGTCTCGCGCTCCGCGAGGGAAGCCTCGCGCGCCTCCACGGGGTTGATCACGTAGCGCTTGATGGCGTCCACGTCTGCCTGGCTGAGCTCGCCCTCGAGGTAGTAGAGCTTGGCCGAGAGGACGCGGGGCCTCTCGCCCTGGCTGATGAGCTGCACGCACTCGCTTGCCGAGTCGGCCCTCTGGTCAAACTGGCCGGGCAGGAATTCCACGGCAAAGAGGGCGGCCCCGTTGGCCTCGGGAAGCTCGAAGCTGACACGGTCCGACTGCGGCTCGCTGAAGACGGTGGGCACGCAGCTCTCGAAGAGCTCCTGGCTGATGCCTTCCACGTCGTAGCGGTTCACCAGGCGAAGTCCGGTGAGGGACGAGATTCCCAGAATGCCGCGCAGCTCCACCTCCAGCTGGCGCGCCTCGACATCGAACCCGGGCTTCTTCTCTACGTACACGCGTGAGACCATGGGCGGTTGTCCCTTTCCTGAGCTGGGGCTTGGCTGTGTGGGGGCGCCATCGTGGCGCACAGCCACATGATATGCCGCCCTGGCGTCTATTGGCCGTTGCCTTTGTGTGGCGAAAAGAGAAATACATGTAGGGGGCGTTTGCCGGACACGCTATGCTCTTGCAGAGGTTCCATCGAGGGAGGTCGCATGGCATTCAACGAGAACAGGGACTTTGCGCGCCTGAGGGACGGCCTTCCCGCCGAGCTCGAGCGCCTGCGCCTTGCCGGGGAGTTCGAGCGAGCGGTCTCGCTCATCGACCGCATGCTTGATGAGGGCGTCCAGCCCACCCTTGCGCCCGTGCTGCGCGCGGAGCGCGCCCGCATGCTGCGCACCCCCATGGAATACTGTGTCACCAGGGAGAACGTGCTTGAGGGCATCCGGGCCGAGGTGCCTGAGTTCTCGGAGGAGGACCTGGAGCGCCTCATCGAGCGCCGTCGCATCGACTGGCGCTTCGTCAACGGCGAGCAGCGCTTTCTGCGGGGCTTCCTGCGCTCGCTGCGCCTGTACGCCCAGGAGGTCCCGGGGCTTGCCGCGTCCGAGGACCCAGACCGGGCGGAGCGCGCGGAGCTTCTGGACGGGATGCGCGAGAGGGGAGGCGCCTCTCGGCTGATAACGCTGCGCGCCAGCATCAGCGCCAAGGAGGCGGTGACCCCCGAGCAGCGGGTGCGCGCGTGGCTGCCGATCCCTGCCGCCTGCGCGCAGCAGTCGCAGATAGAGATCCTGGACGCCACCGCGGCGGCCATGGTCGCTCCCGAGGACGCCCCGCAGCGCACCATCTCCTGGTCCGTGCGCGGCTGCTCCCGCTTCGAGGTCAGCTACCGCTTTCGCGTGGACGTGCCCTACCGCGCCTCGCAGGACATCCGCTGCGAGGGCCTGCAACCCACCTTCGACCTGGGAGAGGAGGAGCCGCACATCGTCTTCACGCCCTACCTGCGGCTGCTGGCGGCACGCATCACGGGCGGCCTCACCTCTCCGCTTGAGAAGGCACGGTCCATCTACGACTGGGTCACGCAGAACGTCGACTACCGTTTTCAGCCGCCGTACCTGCTGCTCGATTGCATCCCTGACAACGTTGCAAAGTCCCTGCGCGCGGACTGCGGGCTCTTTGCCCTCCTGTTCGTGACGCTCTGCCGCATCAGCGGCATCCCTGCGCGCTGGCAGAGCGGTCTGGTGGTCAGGCCCAGTCATGTGGGCTGCCACGACTGGGCCCAGTTCTACATCGAGCCCGAGGGCTGGCTCTGGGCGGACTGCTCCTTCGGCTCTTCCGCGCGCCGCGAGGGGGACGAGGGCCGCCGCGAGTTCTACTTCGGCAACGTAGACCCCTGGCGCATGGTGGCCAACTCCGCCTTCTTCGCGCCCTTCGTCCCCGAGGACGAGGAGCTGCGCGAGGACCCCTTCGACAACCAGCTGGGCGAGATGAGCGTGGACGGCAGGGGGCTTGACCGCTACGGCATGGACCGCACCGTCGAGCTGGTGGAGATGCGCGAGGCCTAGGTGCCGCTCCTGGCTAGAGGGCATGCCCCAGGAGGATGAGGGCAAAGATCCAGGAGGCGACCACCGCAAGCGCCAGCCAGTCTCGTCCCGTCATGCGCAGCGGGTGCCAGTGACTGCGGCCAGCGCCGCCTGCGTAGCAGCGGGCGTCGAGCGCGCGCGAGAGCCCCTCGGCATGGTGTATGGAGCTGGCCAGAAGCGCCACCAGCACAGGCACCACCGAACGCAGCCTGCGGGCGGGCGAGCCTTCGCCCAGGGCCGCCCCGCGCATTGACTGGGCGTCCAGGATGGCCTGCGTCTCGTCCGCCAGCGTGGGGATGAAGCGCAGCATCAGGGAGAAGACCATGGCAAGCTCGTGCCCGGGGAGCCCCAGCCTGGCAAGCGGTTCCAAGAAGGCGTCGAAGGCGTCCGTGAGCTGCATGGGCGTGGTGGTGAGCAGCAGTATCGCCATGGCCATGACGGCAACCACCAGACGCATGCTGAAGATGAGCGCCGCATGCACGCCAGCCGTGGTGACGGTGAGGAACCGCCAGCTCAGCAGCGTCTCGCCACCTCTCACGAAGAGCAGGTTGAAGAGGGAGAGGACCAGAAGCACCGCCACCAGCGGGCGTATCGAGGCGATGACCTTGCGCGCGGGAAGCTGGGCCAGCGCCGTGGCGGCGAGTGCGCCCGCAAGCCCAAACGCCAGCTGAGGCGGCGTGCCTATGAAGAAGACCGCGAGGGTGCAGGCCAGCGAGCAGGCAAGCTTGGTGCGCGGGTCGAGGCGGTGCACCAGGGAGCCTCCGGGGTAGTACTGCCCCAGGGTGAGTCTCAGTGCCATCAGCGCACCTCCCCGGCCTGGCAGGCACGTGCGATGGCACGTGCCAGCCCCTCGGCGGTCAGAGGGAGGGCCTGCAGGTTGACGCCCCTGTCTCGCAGGGCAAGTGCCCAGGCGAGCGGTGTGGGGAGCCCCAGGCCGGCGTCGTGCAGCGCGTCCTCGTTCTCTGCGCAGAAGATGTCCTCGGGTCGCCCCTCGGCCAGCACGCGCGTACGGTCCAGCACGAAGACGCGGTCTGCCAGCGCCGCACCGTCCATGGAGTGGGTTACCTGCACGATGGTGCAGCCGCGCCCCTTGATGCGCCCGAGCAGCTCCGCCACCCTCTCTCGCCCGAGCGGGTCGAGGCCCGCCATGGGCTCGTCCAGGACGAGCAGCTCGGGCTGCATGGCAAGGATGCCCGCGATGGCGCACATGCGTTGCTGACCGCCGGAGAGCTCGAAGGGGGAGCATCCCTCCTTGCCGAGAAGCCCCACCAGCTCGAGCGCCCGCTGGCATCTTCTCTCTACCTCGTCTGCGGGAAGACCCAGGTTGGTGGGCCCAAAGGCAACGTCCAGCGCCACGGTCTCGGCAAAGAGCTGCCGCTCGGGGTGCTGCATCACGTAGCCCACGCGACCGCGCAGCAGCCGGCGCTCCCTGCGCCTGGCGGTGTTGACGCCCAGCACGCGGACGCTTCCGGAGTCAGGCAGCTCGAGGCCACAGACGAGACGCAGCAGCGTGGACTTGCCCGAGCCGGTCTGCCCCACTATCGCCAGGCTGTCCCCCGCGGCGATGCACAGAGAGACGTCCTCGAGGGCTCGCCTTGCCTGGGCGGACCTGCGGTCTTCCTGGTAGGAGTAGCAGACCTCCCTGAGCTCGACGGCAAGGGGCCTCTCGTCGGCAGCGGCGGCACGAGGCGGGGCCTCCTCCCGGCCGCCCGCGCCCCGCTTGGGGCCCACGCCCTCGGCGAGGTGGGAGATGGCCTGCGCAAGCTCCTCCTCGTCCGTGGTCCAGGGAACGCCCAGCCCCAGCTCCTGCAGCCGTCCCGCGAGCCGGGCCGCAAAGGGCTCGTGCAGGCCCAGGGACCTGAGCTCCCCTGAGTGCGAGAAGACCTCGGCCGGCGTGCCCGAGAGCGCCACCCTGCCCGCGCGCATCACGATGACGCGGTCTGCTGCCAGGGCCTCCTCCATGAAGTGGGTGATGTGGACAACGGTGGTGCCGCTCTCCTTGAGCCGTGCCATGACCCTCATGACGGACCTGCGCCCGCGCACGTCGAGAAGGGCCCCGGGCTCGTCCAGCACCAGCACGCGCGGGTGCATGGCAAGGGCGCCCGCAATGGCGACGCGCTGCTTCTGCCCGCCCGAGAGGCGCGTGGGATCCGCCTTCGCAAATTCCCCCATGGCGGTGCGCCTGAGCTCCTGCTCTACGCGCTGGCCTATCTCCTGGGGGGTGACGCCCAGGTTCTCGGGGCCAAAGGCGACGTCCTCCTCCACCACGGAGGTGACTATCTGGTCGTCGGGGTTCTGGAAGACCAGGCCCAGCCTGCGCCTCGCCCTGCCGTAGGCGGCGAAGTCCACCTTCCCGCCGGCGAGGACCCTCTCGCCCAGCAGGGTCACGTCTCCCTCGTCGGGCGCCAGAAGGCCGCAGAGCACGCTGGCCAGCGTGGACTTGCCAGATCCGTTTGCGCCCAGGATGCAGAGGCGCTCCCCCTCCGCAACGGTGAGGCTCACGTCGTCAAGCGCGCGCACGTCTCCCTCGTAGACGAGGGAGACGTGCGAGAGCTCTGCCACCAAGGGGGTGCCCATGGGCATGGCCGGCGACGCGCTAGTTGCCCAGCGCCTTGGTGACCGGCTTGTAGACAAGGGCGCACACCACGCAGTTGATGCCGATCTTGAGCAGGTTGAAGGGGAGCAGGGCGGGGACGATGAGCGCCGCCACGTCCGCCACGGGCATGCCCGTGTAGAGGGGGGTGATGATGAGGTTGCCCACCATGCAGGCGGCCAGGCAGACCACGGCCCCCACCACCATGGCGAGGATGGCGCCCGATTGGGTTGTCTTGCGCTGGTAGATGAGTGAGGCGGGCATGACAAGCGAGAAGGTGGCCAGCACGGCCATTATCACGCCGTAGACGCCGGACGAGGTTGCGAAGTGCACCAGGTAGGGAAGGATCGAGACGACCGCCGCGGTTGCGGGGCCGAAGACGAAGCCGGCGACCAGGGCAACGATGCCCGAGGGGTCGTACTTGAGCCACGCGACGCCGGGCAGGATGGGAAACTCCAGGAAGAGCGTGGCGATGGCGGCCACGGCGCAGAAGAGGGCCGTGACGGCGATGCGCTTCGTTGACCAGCCGTTGGCCTGGTCTGTGGTGGAGTGGATGTCGTGACGCGCGGATGATGATGCCTGTGCCATGGTGGCCCCGTTTCTTCCGTCCGGACTGTTACCGTTGGTCCTGGAATCCCACCAGGTCAGCCGCGATCTGCGGCGCGCGGACTTGGCGGGTCCCCCATGGCCCGCGTCACCGCCAGTGGGGATTTGCACCCCGCCCCGAAACTGATACTCAAAATATAGCACTTGGGCGCGGGCAGGGAGCGTAAGGGGCAAAAATACTTGGGCATGGGGACAGGGGAGGGCTGCCTCGCCTGAGGCTGATATACTTAGCGGCCGAAGCGATCCGTGAGGCTGGCGAGGGGCCAGCCGCGTTGCGCCTCGGCGCGAGGGGAGAGTGACCTGGGCATGTCCGGCAGTGCCGACCACTTACGTGAGCTGACCTGGAGTCTGAGGACCATCGTGGGCGAGGACAACGTCCGCGAGATGGAGCCCATGAGCGAGCACACCACCTTCAGGATCGGTGGCCCCGCAGACCTTTTCGTGACGCCTGACGACGTCGAGGAGGTCGCCGACATCGTCCGCGCGTGCAAGGACGCCCAGACGCCGTACTTCCCCCTGGGCTGCGGAAGCGACCTGCTCGTTGCCGACGAGGGGTACCGTGGCGTGATCGTCTCGATGTCGGACGGCCTGGTGAACGTGGGCGTTGACGGCGAGGAGATGAGCTGCCAGGCGGGAGTTCCCCTGCGCGAGGCATCCGAGATGGCCTGCGAGCTGGGACTTTCTGGCCTGGAGTTTGCCTGTGGCATACCTGGTTCGGTTGGCGGCGCCTGCTTCATGAACGCCGGCGCCTACGACGGCTGCATGGCCGACGTCCTGCGGTCCGTGCGTTGCCTCATGCCGGACGGCAGCGTGCAGACCCTGGGCGTGGGCGAGCTCGACCTGGGCTATCGCAAGAGCCGCGTGCGTGACGAGGGCCTGGTGGTGCTTTCGGCGACCTTCTCCCTGCGCGAGGCCGACCCCGCGGGCATCCGCGCCAAGATGGACGACCTCACCCAGCGCCGGGAGGAGAAGCAGCCCCTGGAGCATCCCAGCGCCGGCTCCACCTTCAAGAGGCCTGAGGGGCACTTTGCCGGCAAGCTCATCACGGACGCGGGGCTCAAGGGGTACCAGAGTGGGGGCGCGGCAGTCTCCACCAAGCACGCGGGCTTCGTGGTCAACCTGGGCGAGGCCACCGCAGCCGATGTCCATGCCGTCATCGAGCACGTGCAGGACGAGGTGGAGCGCCAGTTTGGCGTCCGCCTCGAGCCAGAGGTGCGCTTCCTGTAGGCCCGCCTTCCCGGGGATAGGAAATCGGCCGCCTGGCGTGGGGGTTCCCAGCGCCGGGCGGCCGCTCGCCCCCTGTGGCAGGGACTTAGTTCTTCAGAGAGTTCAGGGGCGCCGGGAACTGGCCGCCTCGGTGTGCCAGGACGCTTCCCGCAAACGCGTTCACGGGCATGACGGGTGCCGAGCCAAAGAGCCCGCCAAAGTCAAGGATGTCCCCCTCGCTGCGCCCGATTGCCGGAATGAGGCGCACGGCCGTGGTCTTGGCGTTGATCACGCCTATGGCCATCTCGTCGGCGATGATGCCGGCGATGGTCTCCACGGGCGTGTCTCCGGGGATGGCGATCATGTCAAGGCCCACGGAGCACACGCAGGTCATGGCCTCGAGCTTCTCGAGGGAGAGGGCCCCGTCCCGCGCGGCGCGGATCATGCCCGCGTCCTCCGAGACGGGGATGAAGGCGCCGGAAAGCCCGCCCACGCTGGAGCTGGCCATGACCCCGCCCTTCTTCACCGCGTCGTTGAGCAGCGCCAGCGCACAGGTGGTGCCAGGGCCACCGCACTCGCCAACGCCGATGATCTCCAGGATTTTGGCCACGGAGTCGCCGGCGGCGGGCGTGGGTGCCAGGCTCAGGTCAACTATGCCCTTCTGGGCGCCAAGCCTGCGCGCCGCCTCGCGGCTCATGAGCTCCCCGGCGCGGGTGATCTTGAAGGCGGTCTGCTTTATCTTCTCGGCAACCTCGGTGAGGTCTGCGTCCTGGGGAAGCTGCTCCAGGGAGGCGGCCATGACGCCAGGGCCGGATACGCCCACGTTGAGCACGGCGTCACCCTCCCCGCCGCCGTGGATGGCGCCGGCCATGAAGGGCGAGTCCTCCACCATGTTGGCGAACACGACGAGCTTGGCCGCGCCGTAGCAGTCGATGTCGGTGGTCAGGCGCGCGGCGTCGATCATCTTCTGGGCCATGAGCAGCACGGCGTCCATGTTGATACCGGCGCGCAGGCTTGCCACGTTGACGCTGGAGCAGACGCGCTCCGTGGAGGCGAGGGCCTCGGGGATGGAGTTGATGAGACGACGGTCGGCGGAGCCCATGCCCTTCTGCACCAGGGCGGAGAAGCCGCCCATGAAGTCTATGCCCAGGCTCTCGGCCGCGCGGTTCATGGCGCGGGCAATGGGGGAGAGGTCCTCGTCGGGGCAGGCCGCGGCTATCTGCGCTATGGGCGTGACCGAGACGCGCTTGTTGGCAATGGGGATGCCGTACTCCCGCTCCAGGCCCTGGGCCGTGGGCACGAGGCGCTCTGCCGTGCGCGTGATGCGGTCGTAGATCTTGGTGCACATGCGACCCATGTCCTCGTCGGCGCAGCCGAAGAGCGAGATGCCCATGGTGATGGTGCGCAGGTCGAGGTTCTGCTGGGAGACCATGCTCAGGGTCTCGGCGACTTCTTCGGGCGTGATGGCCATGGAGTGGTCCCTCTCGTCTGGGGCGCCCAGCGCCCAAGCTAATGCTGGCTCTCCATCTTAGCGGCAAGCGCGCCGGACATGTGGCAAAAGGGCCTCCCGCCCAAGGCGGAAGGCCCTCGCGAGCGTTGCGACCGTCGCCTAGTAGACGGGGTTTTCCGCCTCGACCTTGTCAACCTCCTGGTAGGGGGCAAGCGTCGAGACCATCTTCACCACCTGGTCGTAGGGGTTGCGCACGTAGTGGACCTCGCTGGGCTCGATGTGGATGAAGTCTCCCTCGGAGAGCGTGTGCAACACGCCGTCAACAACGATGTCCACCTTGCCGGTGAGGATGAAGAAGTTCTCCTCCATCACGTTGTGGAAGTGGGCCTGGAAGTCCTGGCCCGGCTGGAACTGCACCAGGGCGTAGTTCATGCGCGGGCCCTTCATGAGGTACTTGGGCCCGGAGTCGCCAAATCGGTACTCGAAGTCGTTCTCGTTGACGATAAACATTGGCGTTGTCCCTTCTGATATGCCGCGATGCCGCGTGACGGCCTTCCTGCCCCGGCACTAGATGCCCGGGGCCCTCCACATTCCCTTGGTGACGCCCTCCTCGCTGAGGCGGAGCTGCTCCGCGTAAAGCCTGCGCCAGCTGGCATAGAGCTTGTCGTAGACGGCGCGGTTCTGCTCGTTGGGCGTGTAGCTCCGGTCCCACTTGACCACCCGGTGCGCGCCCTCGGCGATGCTGGGGTAGATGCCCACGCCGTAGCCGGCGAGCACCGCAGCTCCCAGTGCCGTTGCCTCCTTGACCTGCGGGACCTTGACCGCCTTGCCGCACACGTCCGCCACGATCTGCGCCCAGAGCGGGCTCTTTGAGGCCCCGCCGGCGAAGATGAGCTCGTCAGGCTCGTTGCCCGTCGCCTCGCGCACCAGGTCGATGTGGCCGCGCACGAGAAGCGCCGTGTTCTCCAGGATGGCCCGGTAGAAGCAGTACTTGTCGAAGCGCTCGGGGTCCAGCTCGAAGTTGGTGAAGGTGGGGCTGGCATGGGTCCAGTGGATGAAGTTCATCACGTCGCTGAAGCAGCAGAGCATGCCATGGCTGCCGGCGGGGACCTTCGCGGCCCTCTCGTTCATGAGGTCGTACACGTCCCTGCCAAGGGCTGCCGCCTCGGCCTTCTCGGCCTGGCAGAAGCCGTCCCGGTACCAGCGCATGACCAGTCCCGGCTTGAAGGCCAGGGCCTCGTACTGCCAGACCTCGGGGATGGCGTGGCAGTTGACGCGCACGCGGCAGTCCGGGTCGGTGGCGGCGCTGGCGGTGTTGAACTCGTACTGCCAGAAGCTGCCCCCAAAGACGCCCGCCTGCCCCGGCTCGCAGGCGTCGATTCCGATCATGCCCAGCTGGCAGTCTCCGCCGCCCACGATCACGGGCGTGCCCTCGGCAAGGCCGGTCTGCTCGGAGCCCCAGGCGCTGACCTCCCCCGCGCGCGAGCCGCACTCGAGCACGGGGCCAAAGATGTCGGCCTTGAGGCCGCAGCGCTGTGAGATGCTGGGGTCCCAGTCGCGCCTCTCCAGGCTCATCATCCCCGTGGTGCTGCCGTTGCTGGGCTCCACCGCAAGGACGCCGGTCAGCTTGTAGATGAGCCAGTCGTTGAACATGCCCACGCGCGCGCAGCGCTCGTAGACCTCGGGCATCTTGCTCTTCACCCAGAGGAGGCGGGGCAGCGCCCCCAGGGCGTAGGTCTGGCCGCTCTCGCGGTAGATCTCGCGCTCCAGCTCGGGGTTCATCCTGATGAGCTCCCCCACCTCGTCGGTGCTGCGGGCGTCAACGTTGGCGCAGGCCCAGATCTCCTCGCCACTCTCGTCATAGAGGACGATGCCCTCGCGCATGCAGGTGGTGGAGACCCCCGCGATGTCTCTGGGGTCCACCTCGGACCTCTCTATGACCTCCCGCACGCAGCTGCGGGCGAGGTCCCAGTTGTGTGCCCAGTCAAAGTCCATGCTCCCCGGCCAGCGGGGGTCCTCCCGGTGCTCCCACTCTCTCTGGGCGACGGCAACCTGGTCGCCCTCTGTCGAGAACAGGACGGCGCGCACGCTGCCCGTTCCCGCGTCCATTGCCAGCAGGTACCTCTCCAATGCCATCATCCCCTAGCTCGTGTGTCCGTCAGTCTCCAAGCAGGCCCAGCGCAGTCTGCTCGTCAGTTATGAGCACGTTGAGGTAGTCATGCGCCAGCGCCGCGCGAAGCACGGCGACCTTCGCGGCTCCTCCGGCGACCCCCACCACGTTCTTCATGGAGCAGAGGCTCTCCAGGCTGGTGCTCACCGACCTGTCGTCGATGCTGGTGGGGATGACCTCGCCCCTGCTGTCTATGAAGTGGTTGAGGATGTCCCCCACGCAGCCCTCCATGCGCAGGAGGGCCAGGTCGTTGGCGTCGATGATCCCGTTGCGCATGGTGGTGGCATCCTCGGTGAGGCTGCCCAGGCTCATCACGCTCATGTCCGCCAGGGCCGTCATCCGGCTGATGCTCTGGATGGAGGGCTCCCTCATCAGGGCCTCCTTGAGCTCCACCGAAGAGAGCGTGAGCGGGGTGGGCGTGAGGTAGAGCTTCATGTTCAGCGAGCCCAGAGGCACCTTGGGCAGGTAGTAGCTCACGCCGCCGGTGAGGCTCACCACGCTGAAGTCCTTGCGGCCGCTGTTGGCCAGGTGGCTGAGGGTGAGGCCCATGGTGTCGCCGTAGCCGATGTTGAGGTAGCCGTTGGGCTTGAGGTGATAGGTGACATACATCGACGCGGCCCGTGCGATGCTGTCGAGAAGCGACGACTCGTCAACGGGGGTGGGGACCACCATGGCGTCGTCGAGGCCGAAGCCCTCTATGAGCCTTCTCTCCACGTCCATGCGGACCTGGTCTTCCTCCCGGAAGCTGAAGCGGATGATCCCGCCTTGGCGGGCCTCGTCCAGCAGGCGGATGACCTTGGCGCGCGAGATGCCCATGAGAGACGAGATCTCTTGCTGCGTGTAGCTCTCCATGTAGTAGTACCAGGCAGCCTTGAGAGTGAGAGAGTACTCGGACTCAGACAAGATGCTCGCCTCCCAGCTAAGAGAAATTGGAACAAATGTCCAATGACATGACAGTAGTTCATAAACAGATATACAACCACAGCGGGGGCATGTCAATTTCAACTCGTGCGAGTGGAAGCTGACCTCGGCGTGGAAATATCAAGGAAAGATTAACAAAAAAGCAGTTAGAAGACATGAAACAAATATAGTCCAAGTCGTGTCTGGGGCCTTTTGGGCGAAAGTCGAAACTAGGCTGCCTTCGTTGTGCTACAAATCAAACGATAGAACAAACGTCATTTGTTGAAACAATTTGCCACTCGTTGACGCTTTGCTACCGCTCGTGTCACAAGCGGTGGCCGGCCGGGCGCGTGCGTTTTATCGTCCTGTTTGGGGGATGGGCCCTGGGGGGCCAGTCCCTCTCGTCACAAGGGAAGGGAGGCCACGTGGAAGCTGCCGGCAGTCAGCAAGACGCTGCGAAGCAGGATGGGTCGGGAATCAGCTATCAGGTTCCCAACACGCTGCTTTCGGTGCAGAACATCTACAAGTCCTTCGGCTCCAACGCGGTGCTCAAGGGCATCAGCCTCGACCTCTGCAAGGGCCAGGTGCTGGCGCTCATCGGAGGGAACGGAGCGGGCAAGTCCACTCTGATGAAGATCATCATGGGCATCTACTCCGCGGACAGGGGAGAGATTACCATCGCGGGCGAGAAGGTGGACATCTCCAACCCCAAGGCCGCCCTGGCGCACAGCATCTACATGGTGCCGCAGGAGCCCATGCTCTTCCCCAACATGACCGTGCGCGAGAACATAGTCATCGGCTTCGACGAGGGTGCCTCGGAGCTCGAGAGCCGCCTCAGGTCCGTCATGGACGAGATTGGCTGGTCGCTCGACCTCGACCGCAAGGCGTCCACCCTCTCCATCGCCGAGCAGGGCATGGTGGAGATCCTGCGCGGCCTCATGCGCAACCCTAAGGTGCTCATCCTCGACGAGCCTACCTCCGCCCTCACCTTCGACGAGGTCCAGAGCCTTCTGGCCTGCGTCCAGGAGCTGCAGAACAAGGGCATAGGCATCATCTACATCACCCACCGCCTGGCCGAGGTCTTCGAGATCGGCACCACGGTGGCCATACTGCGTGATGGCATCGTCACCACGCAGGGAAACGTCTTCGAGTTCACCCGTGACGACCTCGTGCGCGGCCTGCTCCCGGCGGATGCCAGCCTGTCCTCCGGCAAGGCCAGGGGCGCCGCGCGAAAGATCGACTATTCCCAGGATCCCGTCCTCAAGGTTCAGGGCTTCTGCGGCTACGGCTTCTCGGACATCAGCTTTGACATCTATCCCGGGGAGATCGTGGGCCTGGCGGGAGTCGTTGGCGCCGGCCGCACCGAGATGGCAACCACCATCTTTGGCATGGACAAGGCCCTGGGCGGCAGCGTGCTTCTCAACGGTCAGGACATCACCGGCCGCAAGACCCGCCAGGTCATATCCATGGGTCTCAACTACGTTCCCGAGGACCGCTTCAACGACGGCCTCTACCGCATCCGCGGGGTCGCGGAGAACACCACCAGCGCGCTGCTCTCCAGCAGCCGCATGGGCAGGCTCTTCCTCAACGCCAAGGAGGAGGAGAGGGTCTCCCAGAGCTACGTGGACCGCTTCCGCACCAAGGTGACGGGGCTTGACCAGGAGGTTGGCGGACTCTCGGGCGGAAACCAGCAGAAGATCGTCATCGGCCGCGCCTTCTCCACCTCCCCCAAGGTGGTCATCCTCGACGAGCCCACCCGCGGCATCGACGCAGCGGCCCGTGGGGACGTCTACGCGGTCCTGCAGGAGCTCAGGGACACGGGCGTGTCCATCCTGCTCATCTCCTCCGACATGGAGGAGGTCGTCGAGCTCTCCGACCGCGCGCTGGTCATGTACCAGGGCCGCATTGTCCAGGAGTTCGAGAGGGACCAGATAGTCCAGGAGAACCTGACCGCGGCGGCGTTTGGCGTGTATCAGGCAGAAGCGAAGGCGGTGACCGAGTAATGGGACGCATCAAGAACCTTCTCCATGCGCGCAGCATGAGCAGCCTCGTGTTCCTGGTCATCCTCTTCTTGGTGGTTGGCCTGATCAACCCGGCGTTCCTGACGCCCTCCAACGTCTCCGCCTGCTTCAACACCTCGGTGGTCTACACCC
Organism: Olsenella urininfantis; assembly: GCF_900155635.1. Lineage (GTDB taxonomy): Bacteria > Actinomycetota > Coriobacteriia > Coriobacteriales > Atopobiaceae > Olsenella_G > Olsenella_G urininfantis. The sequence continues at coordinate 1,391,311 of NZ_LT732540.1, read as the reverse complement.
TGGTTGCCGTGGGCATGGCCTTCACGCTCTTCATCGGAGAGATCGACGTCTCCGTTGGCGCAAACCTCGGCCTGGTTGCCGCGGTCGTGGGCAGCATGCTGCGCGATGGCCAGTCCCTGGGCCTGGCCATCATCGTGGGCGTCGTCATCGGTGCCCTGATCGGCCTCATCAACGCCTGGGGCGTGGCCATCATGAAGGCGCCCTCGCTGATCTTCACCCTGGGCGTCAACGGCGTCCTGCGCGGCATCATCTACGTCTACACCAATGGTGCCTGGGTTGAGAACCTGCCCAAGGGCTTCAAGGACTTCTCGTCCGTGACCGCCGTCGGTGACCTGACCGTCTACTACTGCGCAACCCTTGTCCTGGTCGCCGTGGTCCACTTCCTGCTCACCAAGACCAAGCGTGGGCGCTACTTCCACGCCGTGGGAGACAACGCGCAGGGCGCTACCCTCGTCGGCCTGCCCACGCGCAGCACCACGATCCTCGCTTACGTCATCTGCGGCGTCATGGCCGCCGTCGGGGGCATCATCTTCTGCAGCCGCATCGGCTTCGTCACCCCCGCCAGCGGCAACGGCTACGAGATGAAGGCCATCGCGGCCTGCGTTCTGGGCGGCATCAGCCTCCTGGGAGGCGTGGGTTCCGTCGTGGGGTCCGCCATCGGTGCCGTCATCATGGCCTCGATCAGCTACCTGCTGGTCTTCATGGGCTTCTCGTCCAACTACGACAACGCCATCACCGGCATCATCCTCATCGTCATCGTCGTGGTGGATGCGCTCCTGCAGCGTCGGGCCATCGTCAAGAACCGTCACGCCCGCCTTGCCGCCCGCGTCTCCTCCGGCACGGAGGCTGCCACGGCCGCGGAGGGTAAGGACCAGGAAGGAGGCGAGGCATAGATGTCGCGCATCAAGCAGCTTCTCACCAGGGGCCAGGCAAGCTGGAACCTCATCCTCATCGGTCTGCTCGTGCTCGAGTTCGTGGTGTTCGGCGCGGCCAACCCCAAGTTCCTGCGCCCCGCCCTGCTCTTCACCAGCATCAACGACAACCTGCCCGTGTTCATGATCGCGCTTTTCGTCACCCTGGTCATGGTCACCGGAGGCATCGACATCCAGGTGGCGTCCCTCGTGGGCCTCACGTCCATCACCATTGGCGTCGCCTGGCAGGACTTTGGCTTCTCCATCTGGGCGGCGGTCGCCCTAGCTGTGGCGATCTGCATCGTCTGCGGCGCCTTCTCGGGCTTCCTGATAGCGTACTGCGGGGTGCAGGCCATGGTGGTCACCCTGGGCGGCAGCTTCCTCTACTCGGGGATCGCCCTGCTCGTCTCCACGCTCTCGAGCACGGAGAGCTACCAGGGCATCGGAGGCTTCCCCGACGAGTTCAAGTTCATCGCCAGCCACCAGGTGCTTGGGGCCGTTCCCTTCCAGCTGCTCATCTACGTGGCCCTGTTTGCCATCGCCTTTGTCCTGCTGCACAAGACCAAGTACGGTCGCAAGGTGATCCTCACCGGCGTGAACGCCCAGGCCGCGGAGTACTCCGGCATCAACAGCAGGCTGGTGATCATGTCGACCTACGTGCTGAGCGCCGCCGCGGCGTCTATTGCCGGCATCGTGCTCACGGCATATCTTGGCACGGCCAAGTCTGACCTGGGCGGCGGCCTCACCATGGACATCATCACCGCGGTGGTTCTGGGAGGCACCCTCTCCACGGGTGGCAAGGGGTCCATCATCGGAACGGCGCTCGCGTCCTTTGCCATCGCCTTCCTCAAGTTTGGTCTGCCGCTTTGCTTCAAGGTGGGCACCCAGTACCTGAACATCCCGGTGGGAATCCTGCTCGTCGCCGTCATCGTTGGGCGTTCTGCGGCTAGTAACACGGGCTTCGTGCCTATGCTACGGGCGCTGTTTGCAAGCAAGGTGGGCCATGGCCCCAATGTCAAGGCCTAGAACAGGCCAGGGAAGATGGAGGTTGCGCTATGAAGAACGTGTCTCGTCGTAGTTTCCTGAAGGTTATGGGTGCTTCGGCAACGGTTGCCGGCCTTGGCCTAGTGGGCTGTGGCGGCAAGCAGGAGGAGGCTCCCGCAGCTGGTGGCGAGGCTGCCACCGCAGGCGACATCAAGGGCAAGACCGTCGCGTTCATCCCCAAGGTGACCGGCAACGCATTCTTCGAGTCCGCCAACAACGGCGCCCAGGAGAAGGCAAAGGACTGGGGCATCACCGTCGACTACATCGGTGACGCCACCGCCTCCGTGTCCGCCCAGGTCTCCGTCATCAACCAGGCTGTCGCCAACGGCGTGGACGCCATCTGCATCTCCACGGTCGACGCGGGCGGCGTCTCCGACGCGCTCAAGAAGGCCACGGACGCCGGCATCGTCGTCGCCACCTGGGACTCCGACGCCAACCCCGAGGACCGTACCCTCATGGTCTCCCAGGGCACGCCCGAGATTCTCGGCCAGATGCTGATCGATATGTCCATCGACGGCCTCAAGCAGCGCGGCAAGGACCCCGAGAAGGACGAGATCACCTACGTCTGGCACTACTCCCAGGCCACCGTCACCGACCAGAACTCCTGGCAGGTTGCCGCCGAGAAGATCATCAAGGAGAAGCACGCCAACTGGAAGAACGTCCACGAGAACTACTACTCCAACCAGGATGCCGAGCAGGCCATCACCATCGGAGAGGCCGTCCTCGACGCCTTCCCCGAGATCGACCTGATCATCTGCAACGACTCCACCGCTCTTCCCGGACAGCTCCAGGCCGCTGAGAACAAGGGCTACGACCAGTCCAAGATCACCATCACGGGCTTCGCGTCCCCCATGTCCATCAAGTCCTACTGCGAGCACGGCACCATCCACAACTGGGGCCTTTGGGACTGCGGCGTCCAGGGTGCCATGGGCTGCTATGTGGCTGCCTATCTCGCCGCCGGCAACGAGGTCAAGGTGGGCGACACCATCGACATCCCCGGCATCGGCAAGGCCGAGGTCGAGCCCAACGACAGCATCTCCCAGGGCGCAAAGACCGGCGACAAGAACAACGGCGTCGTCCTGCTTCCCGAGCGTCTGGTCTTCACCAAGGAGAACATGAACAACTACTCCTTCTAAGCTCGGTTCTACAAGTGGGCGGTGCCGCGGGACTGCCGTGGCACCGCCCTGTTTTCGCCATGAGAAAGGAACGCTATGGCTGATCTGGACGGACTCAAGGTCGCAAAGGACTATCACGTGGACGTGCCCTTTGCCAACAACGAGGGCTTCTATGTCAAGGGCGCCAACAACCTTGACTGGGGCATGAAGAAGCACCTCTCGAACATCTTTGACCCCAAGAGCGGCAACACCGTCATGCTTGCCTTTGACCACGGCTACTTCATGGGCTCCACGGCAGGCCTCGAGAGGCTCGACCTCCTCCTGCCGACGCTCGCCCCCCATGTGGACGTGTTCATGGGCACGCGCGGCGCCATCCGCAGCTGCGTCGCCCCCGAGCTTGCCAAGGGCGTCGCCCTGCGCGTGAGCTCCGGCTCCTCCATGCTGCAGGCGGACCTCAGCCATGAGGTCGTCGCCGTTGACATCGAGGACGCCATCCGCATGAACGCGGACTGCATGGCCTCCCAGGTCTTCATCGGCGGCGACGGCCAGCTCTCCAGCATCGACAACCTCAGCCAGGTCATCAATGCCGGCATGCGCTACAGCATCCCCACCCTGGGCGTCTGCGCCGTGGGCAAGGACATGGAGCGCACGGGCCGCTACTTCAAGCTCGCCACGCGCATCATCGCCGAGATGGGCTGCCAGCTTGTGAAGACCTACGACTGCGAGGACTTCGAGGAGGTCGTGGCCGCCTGCCCCGTGCCCATCGTCGTCGCCGGCGGCAAGAAGATCGCCGAGCGCGACGCCCTGCACATGGCCTATAGCGTCATCCAGAAGGGCGCCCGCGGCGTTGACATGGGCCGCAACATCTTCCAGAGCGTAAACCCCGTCGAGATGGCCCAGGCCGTGCGCATGATCGTGCACGAGGGCGCCACCGACGCCGAGGCATGGGAGTTCTTCCAGGACGTCGCCAGGCACTAGCACACACGGCGCAAGCCGACTTCTTCCCTTCCGGGGCGGTTCCTTCCCTTGCCGCCCCCTGCCGCCGCGGGCCCTCCACGTCCCGCGGCGGCATCCTTTTGCGCATCGGTGGGCAGGGAGTTCCTGGTCAGATGTGCCCTCCTCGCCCGCCCACTGCGGAAACGCCCATGCGCCATACGCCTCCGTGCGAGAAGCAAATGAATTTCTCTGCATGAAAATCGACTTCTGTTTACTCTTTTGGCTTTAAATGGAGCAAAATGAGGGAGCTCATTTTTGCAATCAGGTCAAGAGCGTGTTGAGCAAACGGTCGCACTCTCTGATGAACGGTAGTAGAAAGGGAAGTAAATGGCAGAAGATCTGGGTACTCCCTGGAAGAAGCTCGATGCCCCCGTGCCCGAAGAGGAGGTTGCCTGGGTAGACAAGTACTGGCGCGCGGCAAACTACATGTCAGTCGGGCAGATCTACCTTCGCAGCAACCCCCTCATGCGCTCCGACTTCGCTGACGAGAAGACCGGGGAGCTGCGCGACTTCGGCCGTGCGGACGTCAAGCACCGCCTTGTGGGCCACTGGGGCACCACGCCCGGTATCAACTTCCTGATGGGGCACGTCAACCGCTTCATTCACGATCACGGCCAGAACGTCGTGTTCTTCATGGGGCCGGGCCACGGTGGGCCCGCCGGCACCGCGCAGTCCCTGCTCGACGGCACCTACCGCGAGCGCTACCCGCAGATCACTGACGACGAGGCGGGCCTGCAGAAGTTCTTCCGTCAGTTCTCCTATCCCGGCGGCATCCCCAGCCACTTCGCGCCCGAGACACCTGGCTCCATCCACGAGGGCGGCGAGCTGGGCTACACCCTGAGCCACGCCTACGGCTCCGTGCTCAACAACCCCAGCCTGCTGGCCTTTGCCGTGGTGGGCGACGGCGAGGCGGAGACGGGGCCGCTTGCCACCTCCTGGCAGACCAACAAGCTCATGAACCCGCTCACCGACGGCATCGTCCTGCCGGTCCTGCACCTCAACGGCTACAAGATCGCCAACCCCACCATCCTCGCGCGCATCTCCGACGAGGAGCGCAACGAGTTCTTCCGTGGCATGGGATATCACCCCTACACCTTCGTGGCCGGCTTTGACGACGAGCCCGTAATCTCCATCCACCGTCGCTTCGCGGCCCTTCTCGAGCAGGTCTTCAACGAGATCTGCGACATCAAGTGGCGCGCCCTCGCCGGCGAGACCGAGCGTCCGGCGTACCCCATGATCGTGTTCAAGACGCCCAAGGGCTGGTCGTGCCCCAAGTTCATCGACGGCAAGAAGACCGAGGACAGCTGGCGCGCGCACCAGGTGCCGCTGGTCTCGGCGAAGGACACCCACGAGCACTTCCGCGTGCTGCGCAGCTGGCTGCGCTCTTACAGGCCCCATGAGCTCTGGGACGAGAACGGCTCGCTGCGACCCGAGGTCACCGAGTTCATGCCCCAGGGGGAGCTGCGCCTGGGCGCCAACCCCAACGCCAACGGAGGCCTCCTGCGCGAGGACCTCGAGCTGCCGGACATCCACGCCTACGAGATCCCCGTCAACGAGAAGGGCCACGGCTTCGGCACCACCGAGGCCAGCCGTGTCTTCGGCGACTACACGCGCGACGTCATGAAGCTCAACCTCACCAAGTTCCGCGTCTTCGGCCCTGACGAGACGGCCTCCAACCGCCTGCAGGCCGCCTACTCTCTCACGGACAAGCAGTGGAACGCCGGCCACAACGCGGACCCCGAGAACGACATCCACATGAGCTCCTCGGGTTCTGTCATCGAGCAGCTCTCCGAGCACCAGTGCGAGGGCCTTCTCGAGGGCTTCCTGCTCACTGGCCGCCACGGCGTCTGGTCCAGCTACGAGAGCTTCATCCACGTGGTTGACTCCATGGTCAACCAGCATGCCAAGTGGCTCGAGGCAACCGTGCGCCACATCCCCTGGAGGGCGCCCATCGCCTCCCTCAACATCCTGCTCACCAGCCACGTCTGGCGTCAGGACCACAACGGCTTCTCCCACCAGGACCCCGGCTTCGTGGACGTGCTGCTGAACAAGAACTTCCACAACGATCACGTGGTCAAGATGTACTATCCCGCCGACGCCAACATGCTGCTGGCCGTGGGCGAGAGGTGCTACCAGTCCACCAACAAGATCAACGCCATCTTTGCGGGCAAGCAGCCCTCTCCCACCTTCCAGAGCATCGACGAGGCCAAGGCCGAGCTCGCCGAGGGCGTGGCCGAGTGGGAGTGGGCGGGCAACGTCAAGGCGGGGCAGAGGCCCGATTTGGTCCTCGCCTCCTGCGGCGACGTTCCCACCCTGGAGCTGCTGGCCGCCTCTGACGCCCTGCAGGACCTGGGGCTCAAGGTGAAGTTCGTCAACGTCGTGGACCTGCTGAGCATCCAGAACGCCAGCGAGAACGACGAGGCCGTCTCCGACGAGCGCTTCGCCGAGCTCTTCGGCACGGACGTGCCCGTGCTCTTCGCCTTCCACGCCTACGCGCACAGCATCCATGGCCTGATCTTCGACCGTCCGGGCCACGACAACTTCCACGTTCACGGCTACATGGAGGAGGGCTCCACCACCACGCCCTACGACATGCTGCGCCTGAACGAGATGGACCGCTGGGCCCTCGCGGCGCATGCCCTGGAGCTTGTGGACGCCGGCAAGTGGGCCGACAAGATCTCCGAGTGGCGCGCATTCCGCGACGAGGCGTTCCAGTTTGCCTGCGACAACGGCTACGACCACCCTCGCTTCACCGAGTGGGTGTGGCGTGACGTCCTGGAGGCCCAGGACAACAGCGCCGCCGCCATGTCTTCAACCGGCGGCGACAACGACGAGTAGCCTGCGGGCCCCGTTTCGCCCCGTGCGAGCGCATGAGTGAGGGGCTCCCCCGGCAGATGCCGGGGGAGCCCCTGTCTTTGCCTCTGATCACCTGAGGGCTAGCCTCGGCTCCTCCTGCCCCTCAGCCGCAGGCCGAGGCCCAGAGACCCGGCACCGGCTCCTAGGAAAAGAGTGCCGGTAACAGGGCCGAGGTCGCCCGTTCGGGGAAGCGCCGACTTTGGTGCGCCTGGCTTGGGTGTGGTGGGCGTCGGAGGTGTGGGAGGGGGTGTAAGCGTGTTGGTGAAGGCGGCAACGGCCGTCTCGCCGGCCACGAGCCTGCCCTCTGCCCCCTCGGAGGACGTAACGAAGCCGTCCTGGTTCGCACGGAGCTCCTCCACTTTGTAGTTGATGCCGACGGGAAGCCCCTTGGCCTCTGCCGACTGGCCCGAGGCCAAGGAGAGGCGAGCGACACCGTTCTCGAAGGCCATGTCGCCGTAGCTTCCGCTCACGTCCTTGTCGTCCAGGGTAACGACGAAGTCGAACTTCTGGTTCGCGATGGCTGTGGGGTCTGTCGCAACGATCGTCTTCGTCACTTTGAGCGCGCTCGTCGGCTTGGGGTGAACTACCACCTTGGAGCGACTCTCGTGGGAGTTCACGACCAGGACGCCGACGTTGGGGATGTCACTCTGCACGCCCTTGCTCATGACCGCATTGATTACCAGCTTGAGGTCGTGGCTCTTGCCTTCGCCGAACAGCTCGTTCGTGGCGAGGGAACGGATTCCCTTGGGAGTGAGGGAGGCTAGCACGCGCGTGCCGCCCTCCTCGGCAGAGACGGTGATTGCCGCTAGGTCGCCTGGGGTCTGGGCGCCGGAGCCGGCCTCCCAGCTGGTGACGGTGGAGCCATCCAGCAGGAGGGTGGCGCTTTGCACCTTGAGGCGGGCGTCGAGGAGGTCGGACAGCTCGACCTTCTCGTATGCGATGGACAGGTGCAGGTTCGTGGGGTCATACTCGCAGTTATAGGCGGCTGCTGGGGGAAGGACGCTTGCGAGCTTGAAGCTCAGCGCGTCTCCGGCCTCGGCCGTCACCTCTGGGCCGCCGTCCACGGTCTTCTTGACCTCGGGCTTCTCGCCGAAGTAGAGCTTAAAGGGCGTCTTTCCCATCAGGTAGTTGACGCCGGGGAGGCTCGCGTCAGGGGTTCCCGCGTTACCCTGCAGCCCGTCGACGAGTACCCATCCCTCGTCGGTGACGCTCACCTCGTAGCTATCGCCTGTCTTGTAGAGGTGGTGGACGGCCATGTACCCGTTGGGCACCTGCTCAACCTTCATGGTGTATGTGGATCCCCAGGCGAGGCCCTCGAAGACCAGCCGTCCTTCGAAGTAATCTAGGGTGGCCGAGGTCTTGGTGGTCGTGTTCCCGTGTGCGTCGGTCAGGGAGACGACCACGCCGTTGAGTCCTTCCGTAGAGGGCATGCTCGGGGTGTTGCCCGTGGCGGGCACGCACTGGAGGACGAGGGCCGATGTCCTCGCGCTTTCGTCCCAGTAGGGTGCCGCGTCCGCCGCCAGTGCGGGACGGGCCTGCAGGCTGGCCGTAATCATCAATGCCAACAGCGAGAGCAGGCCCGCGCGGGCCATCCAACGCCTCATGTTCGATTCCTCCGCTTCGTCGTTGGTGTGCCATGAACCCCTCCTGTATACCATGAGCACGCAGCGAGGCAAGACATCGCCAGGTGGCGGGCTGGTAGTCGTACCAAGACCGAGGGGTCGGCGTGTCTGCTTCGCCCATTGGTCTGTGTTTTTGGACGGTGCCCTGTCGCAGGTCACCGAATGCCTCGCACTCGTTGTCCCAGACCGTATACTTGTCCTGTCATACATGAGGAGGGCACGCGTGGCATCGATGGGCAACAAGGACTTCAACGACCTGGACGACCTCGGGCGCATGCTCGAGCGCAAGGGCACGGACGTGGCGAGGCAGGTGGGAGACGCCATCTCCAAGGTTGACTTCGCGGGCATATCAAGCTCCATCGAGAGGGCCGCGAAGAGCGCGGCGCGCGAGCTGGGCCTCATGAGCCATGCCCCCTCTCCCTACGTCATCTGCGACCAGAGCCTGAAGAAGCACAGCACGGGCAACTACGTGGGTGCCTTCTTCCTGGGATACATCGGCCTGTCCATGCTGCCGGCATCCTGCACCGCGATGGGGGACGCGGGGCTCCCGGGGTTCGTTCCCATGATCGCCCTCTCGGCGCTCTTCTTGCGCATGGGGTGGAAGCAGCTGGTCAAGGCCCGCGGCTCCAGGCAGCTTTCCGATGCCGTGACGCGCGTCTCGGGAGCCCTGGGAGGTGCCCAGAGCATTTCCCTGTCCGAGCTTGCCGTCCGCGTGGAGATGAGCATGGACCGCTTGCGCCCCCAGCTTCAGGCGGCCATAGCAAAGGGGCTCATTCCCGAAGGGCATTTGTCGTCCCCCCTGGGGACCGAGACGCTCTACCTCACGGATGCGGCCTATCGCGAGGCCTGCCGGCAGAGGGAGCTCCAGCCCCAGCCCCAGGAGCCGGCTCAGGGCGAGCTGCCCGCGGACGCGCGGGAGGCGCTTGACGCGTTTGCCAGCTTCGCCACCGGCATCCAGCAGGTGCGTCTGCGCATCGTGGACGATGGCGTGCGGTCGTCGCTTGACGGGATCGTGCTCAGGGTGAGGGGGCTCTCCAGCTATCTGGCGTCGCATCCCGCCTGCGCCCCCCAGCTGCGGCGCGTGGTGAGCTACTACCTGCCCCAGACCACCAAGCTGGCGGAGTCCTTTGCCCAGCTGGAGGAGAGCGGCTCGGCGGGCGGCAACGTCGCCACCATCAAGGACGAGCTGCGCGAGGCGCTGGACATGGTGGACGACGGGCTCACCAAGGCCCTGGACAACCTGCTTGCGGAGCAATCCTGGGACATAGCGGGCGACATCAAGGTGATGCGCACCATGCTCGAGCAGGACGGCCTTGCCGAGGGGGACGACACCCTCAGGCCCTAGCGGCTGAAACCCTTGTTCCCACCCGGCTTGTGGCTGCGCCCTGGTGGGTCAATGCCTGCCACAAGGCGCTCCAACGCCCCAAACCTTGCGTTTGCCCACCTGTGGGGGCTCCTCGGGTAGGTAGACGTGCATATTTTGCCCCGCATGGGCCGAGAGTTGCGAGTTCGCCCACCGCCAGGGCGCCTGGAGGTGGGCGAACCGGTGAAAATGTGCCTCCGGAGGCCGAAAGTGGCGTCTCTGTCCACCCGAGGCGAGCCCCAGCGTCCCCTAATGCTGGGAGGCTGCCAGCAGCTTGGCCTTCAGCTCCCCCTCGATCTTGCCCAGCTCGGCCTCGGCCAGGCGGCGCCTCTCGCGGCCCTCGGCCTGGATGCGCGACACCTCGTCCAGGGTTGAGATGAGCTGCTCGTTGGTGTGGCGCAGGGTGTCCAGGTCAACCACGCCACGCTCCGCCTCCTTGGCGGACTCGACGGTGGCCACCTTGAGCCTGTCGGCGTTCTTGCGAAGCAGCTCGTTGGTCATCTCGGACACCTCGCGCTGGGCGCGGGCGGCCTGGTTGGCGTGCTCGACGCCCAGGGCAAGCACCATCTGGTTCTTCCACAGGGGGATGGTGTTTACCACGGTGGACTGGATCTTCTCGGCCATGACGGCGTCCGACGCCTGAACCATGCGGATCTGCGGGGCCGTCTGCAGGGCCACCTGGCGCGTGAGCTCAAGATCAAAGATGCGCTTCTCGAAGCGGTCGCACTTCTGTGCCAGGTCGCGTGCAAGCTGGGCGTCCTCGGCAAGTCCGCTCGCCTGGGCCTTTGCCTGCAGCTGCGCCAGCTCCCCCGCCCTGACCAGCGAGAGCTTCTCGCGGCCGGCGGCAACGTACATGGTGAGCTCCTTGAAGTAGGCCTCGTTCAGGGCATAGAGCTGGTCGAGCATGGAGATGTCCTTGAGCAGCGTGCGCTGGTGCCCCTCGAGCACGTCGGAGATGGAGCGCACGTTCTTCTCGACCTCGGTGTAGCGCGTCTTGAGCGACTCTAGGTTGTTCTTCGCCCTGTTGAAGAGGCCGAGGATGCCGCCCTCCTTCTGGTCCGGGTCAAAGTTCCTGAGGGTCACCACCAGCTTGTTGATGTCCTCGCCGACCTCTCCCAGGTCGCGCCCGCGCACGCCGGCCAGCGCGCGCTCGGAGAACTCCGACACCTTGCGCTGGGAGCCCACGCCGAAGGCAAGAACGCCAGCGGTGTTGGTGATGTCGATCTTCTCGACGAAGGCCGAGACCTTCTCGCGTTCCTGTGGCGTGAGGGAGGAGGTGATGTCGTCCTCCTCGCCGGCGTCGGGGATGACCGTCAGCTCGGGCGCTGCGGGAGCCTCCTCGCCAAACTCCAACTCCACCTCAGGTGCCACCGGAATCTCCATATCAAAGTCCCGCTCGACGTCCGACATGCGTCCTCCTCCATAGATGACCTGCCAGCTGTTTGCTGAGAAGATTCTATCGCAGCGCTCCGCGATGCATATTCGTGCGCAATCCCGTGTTTGCTATGCTTGTGTGCACACCTGTCCCAGCTCTTCAGACACGAGACGACGGGAGAGAGATGTCCAGCTACGTCATTGTCACCGAGTCAGGCTCTGACATCCACGAGCAGACCGCGCGGCGCCATGGGCTCACCATCGTGCCCATGCACGTGAACTTCGGGGATGAGTCGCGCGAGGACGACAGCTTCCCTTCGGAGGAGCTGTTCGAGCACTATCGCGCGACGGGCCGCCTGCCCCAGACGGCCGGCTGCTCGCCCCAGGACTTCATTGACGCGTTCGATGCCATCCACGGTGCCCAGCCCAGCGCCCACATCATCTACCTGGCCTACTCTGCCGCCACCACCATCTCGTTCAAGAGTGCTCATCTGGCAGCCGAGGGCCGCGACTACATCACCATGATTGACACCAAGGCGGTCTCGGGTGGCCTCAGGCTCATCGTCACCAACCTGGCACGCCAGATAGAGCTCGAGCCGGACATGCCCCTCGAGCAGGTCAAGGGCTTCGTGGCAGACCAGGTGGAGCGCCTGCGCTTCGTCTTCATCCCCGGCGGCCTCGACTACCTGCGCGCGGGCGGCAGGCTCTCGAACATCGCGTTCCTGGGCGCAACGCTGCTGCGCATCAAGCCCGTGGTGGAGGTCGTGGACGGCAGGCTTGTCGCCACCAAGAAGCGGCGCGGCCCCATGCTCAAGTGCGTGGGCCAGACGGTGGAGGAGCTCCTGGGCCGGGAGGAGCTTGACCTCTCGCGCGTGAACCTCACCTACACCGAGGGAGACGAGCCGGACCGCGTCACGCGCGTGCTGGTGGAGACGCTGCTGCGCCGTGCCGGCGTCCAGGAGGTCGAGTGGGTCAAGTCCGGCTGCGTCATTGCCAGCCATGCGGGGCCGGGCGCCTTTGGCATGGCGGTCCTCGCCGCAAGGGCCGACTAGACATGCTGGGGCGCAGGATCACCACCATCGTCACGCACGACGTGCTGTTCAGCAGCGAGCCCTTCACCCGCGTCAAGCTCTGCGGCATGCACAGCGAGCAGGACATCACCACGGTCAACGAGGTCAGGCCTGACCTCTGCGGCTTTGTGGTCAACTGGCCAAGCTCCCACAGGCATGTGGACCGAGACCAGCTGTGGCGTCTGGTCTCGAGGCTCGACCCCACCATCCCCGCGGTTGGCGTCTTCAAGGACCAGCCCCTGGGATACGTGTCCGAGCTAGCGGACGAAATCCTGGACGTGGTGGAGCTGCGCGGCAGCGAGGGCAACCCCTACATCACCTTCCTGCGCGAGCTGGTTGACATTCCCATCCTGCAGGTCATTCGCATGGAGGGTCCCGAGGACGTGGAGCGTGTCGCCCAGAGCAAGGCCGACCTCGTGCTGGTGGACAGCCGTCCCCTGGTGCGCGGCGAGCTCGACTGGTCCGTGCTCGAGGGCGTCTCTCGTCCCTACATGCTGGGCGGAGGCCTCACGCCAGAGAACGTGGCCCAGGTCATCGAGGACGTGCGGCCCTGGGGAGTGGACCTGAGCTCCGGCGTCGAGACGGGCGGGGAGAACGATCCGGATAAGATGCGCGCGACCGTTGCCGCAGTGCGCGGCGCGCAACTGCGAGAGGAGTAACGATGAGGGAGCTTCGCTTTGCGACCATTGGCTCCAGCGCCATCACCGAGCGATTCGTGGACGCGCTGGCGCAGACCGAGGGTGCCGCGTATGCGGCGGCGTACTCGCGCGACCTCGAGAGGGCGCGCGCCTTTGGGGGGCCACGCGGTGCCAGCGCCTTCTTCGACTCCCTGGATGAGCTGGCCTCCAGCGACTCCGTAGATGCCGTCTATGTTGCCTCGCCCAACGCACTGCATGCGCCGCAGGCGCGCCAGATGCTCTCCGCGGGCAAGCACGTGCTGGTCGAGAAGGCCTTTGCGTCCAACGAGCGTGAGGCGCAAGGCGTGTTCGAGCTTGCCCGGGATTCTGGCGTGGTGTGCCTCGAGGCCATGCGCAACCTCTACACGCAGGGCTTTGCCAACATCCGCTCAAGCCTTCCCAGGCTGGGCACGCCTAGCCAGGCGAGCTTCCGCTTCGGCAAGGTCACCTCTCGCATCGCCCGCCTCCAGGCGGGGGAGTACGTGAGCCAGTTCGACCCAAGGCTCTCCGAGGGCGCGCTCATGGACATCGGCGTCTACTCGGTGGAACCGGCGGTGGCGCTCTTCGGCAGGCCGCGGCGCGTGTGCGCAAGCGCGGTCACCCTGCGTCCCAACTGGTGCGAGGACGAGCGCTACTCCTGCATAGACCTGGGGGGCTGCCTGATCCTTGAGTACGACGGCCTGGTGGTGGACGTCAACTACAGCAAGCTGGCGGACGATCTGCTGGAGTCCCAGGTCGCGGGTGATGCCGGCACGCTGCACTGGGGCGAGCCCTCCGCCCCGCGCGACGTCACTCTCAACCCGCACGAGGACAAGGGCATGATCTATGGGGACATCGCTGGCGCGGGCCAGCTCATCAAGGCGGATGACCCCCAGAACGACATGCGCTGCGAGCTGGAGCTCTTCGTGGCCGCCGTGCGTGGTGACGCCGACGCCCTGGCGCGCGTGGCAGATGCCGAGAGGACCACGCTGGGCGCCCTTTCCGTGATGGACGAGGCCCGTGTCCAAATTGGCGTGCGCTTCCCTGCGGACGAGGAGTAGGGCCTCCCGGCCGCCCACCTTCGGTTGGCCCACCTCCCATCGCGTGCCGTCTGGCCTGGCGATTTCTGAAGCTTGCGTCGCGGGCGAATCGCGCCCGTGCGGCTTGGGTATCTACTTGGGGAGTCCCCGATTCGAGGAGCCGCACATGACCGAAGCCACGATGCCAGAGCCTCCCGCAGATGACGCCATCTTTGGCGGCCGGTTGCCGGCGCTGCGAGACGCGCTTGCGCAGCTCCTAGCCAGCATCGAGTCCATTCGCCACGAGCTGCGAGAGACGCGCGGAGAAGATCCCGTGGAGCATTGCCTGGGCCGCATCAAGACCGCTGGGAGCCTGCGCGAAAAGTGCCTGCGCAAGGGAGTCGAGCCCACGGCGGAGGCGGCCTTCCGACACATCACCGACATTGTGGGCGTGCGCGTGGTCTGCGCCTTCCTGGACGACGTCTACCTCGTGCGCGACCGCATCGCGGCGCTGCCGGGCATGGTCATAGAGGAGGAGACGGACTACATCCGTCACGTCAAGCCAAACGGATACCGCAGCTACCACATGGTGGTGAGCCTCGATGGCGGCCCGAGGGCAGAGGTCCAGCTCAGGACCATCTCCATGGACACCTGGGCCGCCCTCGAGCATCAGATCAAGTACAAGCGCGACCTCAAGGGAGACCTCGAGCTCATCACCAGCGAGCTCAAGCGCTGCGCGGACGAGCTGGCATCCACGGACCTCTCGATGCAGACCATCCGCAATATGATCAGCGCGGGCGAGGAGGCGCAGCAATGAGGCTTCTGGTGGCAGACGACACGCGCGACCTCAACCGTGCCCTCACGGCACTGCTCGAGAGGAGCGGCTACGAGGTGGTCTCGGCCTTCGACGGGCAGGAGGCGGTAGATCGCGTGCTCGGCGAGAGCTTCGACGGCATAATCCTGGACATCATGATGCCGCGCAAGGACGGCCTCAGCGCCCTGCGAGAGCTGCGCGAGCGCGGCATAGAGACGCCCGTTCTGCTCCTGACCGCAAAGTCCCAGGTAGATGATCGCGTACGTGGTCTTGACGCAGGAGCTGATGACTACCTGCCAAAGCCCTTCGCCCTGAAGGAGCTGCTTGCCCGCGTGCGCGCCATGACCAAGAGGCGAGCCGACTCAGGGCCGTCCGAGCTGCGCTTTGGCGACATCCGCCTCGACCTCGGCAGCTCGGAGCTCTCTGCCGAGAACAGCGTGCGCCTCTCGGTGAAGGAGCTCGAGCTCCTGCGCCTGCTCATGATGAACGCCGATCGGCCCCTGGGTCCCGCCTTCATCCTGGGGCAGGTGTGGGGCGAGGACGGGCAGACGGGCCCCGACGTCCTGGAGCTCTATCTCTCCTACCTGCGTTCCAAGCTGGACTCCGTGGCGTCTGACGTGCGCATCGAGGGCTCGGACGAGGAGGGCTGGTGCCTGCGCTCCAGGCCGGCCCTTGGCCCTGACCCGGACAAGGCGTAGGGGGCGTCATGGGTGCCCGTGCCATACAGCGCCTGCGCATCAAGATCGTTGCCATCATGCTGGCGGCGTTCTTCGTGGTCATGCTCCTCATCGCGCTGCTCGTGAACGGTGCCTACATCGGGCTTGCTCATGCCCGCATGGGCTCGCTGCTCGACGCCATCGTTCAAAACGATGGCGAGCTCCCGGACGAGAAGGCAAACGACTCCCTGCCCTCGACGTATCGGGCTGTGCGCTATTTCCTGGTGACGCTCGACGAGAGCGGCCGCATGGTGGACTTCGATGGGACCTACGACGATGCGGTGACGCCCATGCAGGCGGAGGTGCTGGCGCGTGAGGTCTCCTCGTCCTTCCTCCGCCTGGGGTCTGTGGGCAACTACTACTACAAGCAGGTGGGGCTCTCGGACGGCGGCTCCGTCCTGGCCTTTGTGGATGGGTCGGTTGAGCTGGGGGAGGGCAGGGAGGTCCTCTCGCTGACCCTGCTCTTCCTGGGCGGGGGCCTGCTCATCGCGTTCGTTCTGGTGCTCTTCCTCTCTCGTCGTGCGATTCGCCCAGAGATCGAGGCGGCCCGACGGCAAAGCGAGTTCGTCACCAACGCGAGCCATGAGCTCAAGACGCCGCTCGCCGTCATCCGGGCAAACACGGAGCTCATGGAGACCCTCCAGGGCAGCAGCGAGTGGACCTCCTCCACCTTGAGGCAGGTGGACTACCTCGACGGCCTTGTGAAGAACCTGGTGGAGATAGCCCGCGCGGACGAGAGGGACGACGACTCCGTGCAGGAGCAGGACGTCTCGGCCGTGGTGGCCGATGTCATCGAGCCCTACGAGGCGGTGGCGCAGAGCCGCGGCATAGGCCTCGAGCGGTCGCTGCAGCCTGGCGTCGTCGCGCTGGCTGACGAGGGGCGCCTGAGGCAGCTGGTGCGTCTCTTGGTGGACAACGCCGCCAAGTACTGTGACGAGGGTGGCCGCATCAAGGTGGCCGTCACGGGCGTCAGGAGGGCCGCCATCTCGGGCCCGCGCCGCCGCGGGGCGAGGATCGTGGTCTCCAATAGCTACGCCGCGGGCGCCAACCAGGACTACAGTCGCCTCTTTGAGCGCTTCTACCGCGCGGACCAGGCCCACAGCAACCAGTCAGGCTATGGCATAGGCCTCTCCATCGCCCAGAGGATCTGTGAGCAATACGAGGGAAGCATTCGCGTGGCCTGGAGGGACGGAATCATCAGCTTTAGCTGTATCCTGTTCTGACGGTGACCAAGAGGGATGGGGGAGTGCGTGAGGCTTCTGGAAGATCGAATCAGGCATGACGGCACGGTCAAGAGCGACCAGGTTCTCAAGGTTGACTCCTTCCTCAACCATCAGATCGACCTTGGCCTCCTGCGGACCATGGCGCATCAGTGGTGCGAGGACTTCAAGGACGCTCCCATCAATAAGGTGCTCACCATCGAGGCGAGCGGCATAGCCATCGCCGCCGTCGTTGCCGAGGAGTTTGGCGTTCCCGTCGTGTTTGCCAAGAAGAGCCAGAGCGTGAACCTGGATGGTACCGTGTATGCCACCCAGATCACCTCCTTCACGCATGGCCGCGTGTATGACGTGATCGTCTCCACCAAGTTCCTTGGCAAAGACGATCACGTGCTGATCGTGGATGACTTCATGGCAAACGGATGCGCCATGGAAGGCCTGCTAGAGATCTGCCAGGCCGCAGGCGCAAAGGTGGAAGGCATTGGCATAGCCGTGGAGAAGGGCTTCCAACCTGGTGGCGACAGGCTGCGCGAGAGGGGCTATCGCGTGGATTCCCTGGCCATCATCGAATCCATGGACCCCGTCACCGGCCAGATTACCTTCCGTCCCTAGGCCCATCTTCTCTCGACCTCACGTGCCCCCCAGTCCATTACGGAGAGAACCCTGTCACCTGGCGGCATGATTGAGGCCCCATGCAGTTGTTATTTCTTAATTTGCCCACGGACCCTGTCTCTTTATGACAGGGTCCGTGGGCTTTGTGCTGTCAGGGTTATTTTTTAATAAAATAGATAAAAAATTTTTAAATTGCAGCTAACTTGCAGTATAGTTATATATTTAATGCATAGGCATACTGATAAAACACGTAATTACCTTGATTAACTTCTGTTCAGCTGTGACCATCGCGCCCATAGGGGGGGACGACGTGATGGGAGATGGCTCATGGCAGTGATTTTTTCTCATGGAAGCTCGCTTGAGCTTCTTCGGGGAGTACCGCCTCAGCTGAAAATCGCAAAAAGGCTAGAGAGCGAACTTGAGATAGAAAAGTGCTCGACGGTCCTTCGTCCTACAAGTGGCTCCTGCTCGTATCAGGGCGTATCTTGCGTCTCTGCACCCTTTCATGTTCTTGTTGGAGATGCCGTGCGCCGCAGCCGCTCTGACCTTGTAAGGACGCATTCCCTCTCGACCCCTTTGATACCTAAGGACGTTCTGATGGAGTTGGGAGAGGGTCAGTATTTCTGTGGTTCCGAGCTCACGTTCATCCAGATTGCCGCAAATCACAGTCTTTGTGCCACCGTTGTTTTGGGCTACGAGCTCTGCGGCTGCTACTCCCATTTTCCAAAGATGGTCTCGGGTTTCTACGGCCGCCCGGCACTGACCAGCGTTGATCGGTTGAGGAAGACAATCGATCTGTTTCCCAGGATGCGAGGTACGCATAAGGCTCGGGAGGCCTTGAAGTGGGTGAAAGACGGGAGCGCATCTCCCATGGAGACTATCGTGGCATGCGCTTTGACGCTTCCCGCATCAATGGGAGGTGCGGGGTTTTTACATGCGACATTGAACCATGAGGTGACCCTTGACCCAATTGCCGCGGCCCTGGCGGGGCGCAAGACCTGCCGTGTTGACCTTGCCTGGCCGGAGTTCCGTGTAGGCCTTGAGTATGACAGCGAGGCTTTTCATAAGAACCCAACCTCTGACCTGGCGAGAAGGGAAGCTCTTTCTCACATGGGGTACCAGATAGTGACACTTGATCTTGCGAGGATCGGATACTTCCCAGAGCTGAAGAAGGTCATATCCTTCCTGGGGAGCGTGCTGCCCCAGCGGCATGGTGGCTGTGCCAGGGATTCTGACCTGAAGGGACTGCTGCGCCGACTGAGAAGGGCAACGAGGATGGGGGTTGGTCTTGAGAACACGCTCTTTCCCGTGAACGTGCCCCATGGGCTATTGGACATTCACGTTTAAAGAACGGCTTGCCCAGAAATCGTGTCGATGAGTGTCAGGGTATGTTTGCTTATCTCTTCTCACCACGATAAAAGTTAGCCAGACCCTGTCGGTGGGTGACAGGGTCTGGCTACAGGCTTGGGCGCATGCCATGCGGTGACAGGATATTTAGGCCAAATGGGAGTTATTAGCCAAAATCGGGTGAAATCATGTCAGGAGAAGACAGGATTTGTCCGCCTCCCTACGCGCCGAGGAAGATGGAGAGGAACGCCACCACAACACCCATGATGGACTCGCCACCAAGGACGCCAGACGCCAGGACCAGCCCCCTCTCCTGGGACTCGTCGGGTCCCTCGCCCCTTCTGGCACAGGCCCTGTCATAGGCGAGCTTGGCAAGCGCTCCCAAGGAGGCGGTGAGCGTCATGAAGAAGGGCAGGTAGACGCCCAGGCCTATCATCATGGACGGGATCTTGGCAAAGTAGAGGCCAATGCCTGCGGCCAGCCCTATCGCAAAGCCCCACACGCTGGGGATGCCAGACACCATGGTGGCGACAACGGAGGCCTGCGCAGAGACGAAGGTCCTGTCTGGCCCAAAGGCGTCGGGTCCGTAGGCGCTCACCAGAACCACCATGACGCCAGCGGCAACGAGGGCGCCCAGCACGCCGCCAATGGCCTGTCCAAGCCACTGGGCTCGAGCATCGGTGCCCAGGATGTGGCCGGCCTTGAAGTCGTTCATCACGTCTCCGGCAAGGCCGCAGGCAACGGCAACCACACCGGCAATGAAGAAGAGCTGAACCTGGGGCGTCTTGGACATCGCGGAGACGATCAGCAGCACGATGAGACCGAAGATCTCCATGGGGTCTATGCCGGTCTGGCCGCAGGACTGCGCGCTCATGATGGTGGTCACAAAGGTGAGCAGCACCACGGAGACGGCGGAAACGGGCGCGACGCCCAGGCCCAGGCAGACGAGGACTGCGATGGTGGCAGTGGCCAGGCCCAGGATGCCCGCGTCAAGGCGCAGGCTACCGCTGACGAGAGAGACGGCCATGCCCTCCTCGGAGCCGGTCACGTCCCCGCCGAGCCCTCGCACGATGACAGCGGCCTTGGGCAGGATGTCCTTGATGACCACGGCGATGCCGGAGCCCATCATGAGTCCCATTCCCAGGCTCTTGACGATGCCCTGGCCCGTGGCAACGTCCCACCAGCCCAGGCTGCCCGCGCCCCAGATGAGGCCAAAGTTGGCAAGCACGCCGCCGGCAAGCCAGAAGGCCACGGCTGCACCACCCACGAGGAATCCCACGGACAGCATCATGGGGGAGTTGTACACGCCAAAGCTCACCCCTGGGACGGGAAGCTGCAACAGCATCGGGGGAATCAGGTGCAGGAGGTCCCTCAGCACGCTGTAGGCGGCGGCGACGCCCATCGAGCCAAAGAGCTGCCGCCCGGTCTTGCCACCAGCCTCCGTGGCGCGCAAGGTCTCTGCGGCGGCGCGACCCGTGGGGAACTCAAGCTCGGAGTCAACGATGAAGTGGTGGTGGATGAAGGCGGTGCATACCAGGCCGAGGCCGGTGCCCGCGAGGGCCACGACGAAGATCTGCAGCCAGCCAACCTGGTCCGCGAGTCCCAGCATCCAGGCTCCGGGAATGGTGAAGGCAAGGCCCCCGGCAACCATGGCCCCGGCGGACATGATGGTGTGGGTCACGTTGGCCTCGTTGAGCGAGGCGTTGCCCAGGAGCTTCAGGAAGAAGAGGGAGATGACGGCCGCAAAGATGATGGGCCAGGGAAGCGCTCCCAGCTTCAAGGCGGTGTAGATGGAGGATGCGGTGATGACGGCGCAGCCGAGGCAGCCGATGATCACTCCGCGCAGCGTGAGCTGCCCGCGCCACGAGGCGCGCCTTGGTGAGTTGTCCATTGTGTGCTCCTTTGCGTATATCCGCTTCCCCTGCTGCCCCTGCCTTGGCGTGGGGCGAGAAGTCGGGTTACTGGGATGTCTGCCGAGAGGGACGGTCGCGGCAAACTTGCTAGAGTGTAGCGCAGAGCAAGCGTTTGGGGACTAGGGACAGCCATGCAAGCAGATGCCTTCGAGAAAAGACCCTCCGTCGCGGAACGCGACTCGTTCGTCCTGTGCGTGGACGTGGGCAACAGCCGGAGCTCGTTTGGCCTGTTCGCCTGGGACGCGGGCGCGCAGGACGAGCCTCTGGCCCGCTGGGAGTCCAGCACGTTGGCCCAGCTCACCTCAGACGACGCACGGCTCTCGCTGCTGCAGGTCCTCTCGCTGATGGGGTCAGACCTCGGGCTTCGGGCGGGGGAGCTGAGACGCCCTCGTGCGGCCATTCTCTCGTGCGTGGTGCCGAGCCTCGTTGAGGTCTGGGTGCAGGCGCTTTCGCGCGTGTGCGAGAGGAGGCCCCTGGTGGTGGGGCCGGGCCTCAAGACAGGCCTCAAGATGCGGTATCGCGACCCTGCCGAGATAGGCTCCGACCGCATAGCCGACGCCCTCGCCGCCAGAGAGCGCTATGGCGCGCCCGTCATTGCCCTTGACCTGGGCACCACGCTCAACGTGGAGGCAGTGGGGGAAGACGGCTCCTTCCTTGGCGGCATCATAGCCCCGGGGCTTGACATGGGCGCCCGGGCCCTGAGCCAGGACGCTGCCCGCCTGCCCGTGGTTGAGCTGGGGAGGCCCGGTGCGGTCATAGGCCGCTCCACCAGGGAGGCCATGCTCTCGGGCATCGTGCTGGGCGAGGTTGCCCGCATGGAGGGCCTTGTCGCCCGCGTCCAGGCGGAGCTGGGGCAGGTGGCGCCCGTGGTCATCACGGGAACGAGGGCCGATGAGCTGGCGGAGCTCGTCTCCTTCGAGGCAAAGGCGGACGCCAACCTCACCTTCAGGGGGCTGCACCAGCTTTTCCTGCAAAACGAGAGGCCCGCACGCTAACGCGCCCGGGGCAAGGCCCGTTCCTACAACCCGTGCGACGAGAAGAGCGGATCGTCCTGCCAGGGCACCACGCCGCCTTCGGGCGACTCCAGCGTCGCCGGGACGTCTATGAGCCGCTGGTTGCTCGATCCTCGGAAGCGCAGCGTGATGTCGTGCAGGTCCTGCACGAAGGGGCCGTCGACGAGCACGTCCAGGGTGTCCAGGATGCGGTCCGTGATCTCCCCCAGGTTCCAGGCGCCGCCTGGTGCCAACTGCTCCCAGGTGTGTCCCGAGTACATCCAGATGCTCTTGCCATCGCCATAGTGCTCGCGCACGCGCTCGAGGAAGCCCACCAGTCCCTGCTGGTTCTCGGGCTCCATGGGCTCTCCCCCCAGGATGGAGAGCCCATCTACGTAGGGGGCCTCAAGGGACGACAGGACCTTCTCCTCCACCCCCTCGGTGAAGGGCTCACCTGACGAGAAGTCCCAGGCAACCTCGTTGAAGCAGTGGGGGCAGTGGAGACGGCATCCCGAGACGAACAGCGTGGTGCGCACGCCCACGCCGTTCGCGATGTCGAAGTACTTGATGTTGGAGTAGTTCATGCCCTCTCCGTCCACCGCCCTGTGCTGCCCCTGTGGATGGGCTCGCGCCGGACCCAGCCCATGAGGTCCGGCGCGAGTTCTGAGCGCGAAGGCGCGAGGCTGCCCGAGTGAGGGGCCTCATGAGCTGGGTCCCTGCCGAGCGTGCTCCTACAGGTGCAGCACGCGGTCCTTTATCTCTTCCGTGCGGCCCTGGTTCCAGAACTGGGTGCCAATGTAGCCGCAGGTGCGACGGGCGACGTTCATCTTCGATTGGTCGTGGTTGTGGCAGTGCGGGCACTCCCAGACCAGCTTGCCGTCGTCCTCCACGATCTGAATCTCCCCGTCGTAGCCGCAGACCTGGCAGTAGTCGCTCTTGGTGTTGAGCTCCGCGTACATGATGTGGTCGTAGATGTACTGCATGAGGCGAAGCACGGCCTCCAGGTTGTCCTGCATGTTGGGCACCTCCACGTAGGAGATGGCTCCTCCCGGGGAGAGCCTCTGGAACTCGCTCTCGAACTGCAGCTTGGTGAAGGCGTCGATCTCCTCGCGGACGTTCACGTGGTAGGAGTTGGTGATGTAGCCGTGGTCGGTGATGCCCCTCACGTTGCCGAAGCGCTTCTGCAGGCACCTGGAGAACTTGTAGGTGGTGGACTCCAGGGGCGTGCCGTAGAGGGAGTAGTCGATGTCCTCGGCGGCCTTCCACTCGGCGCACTTGTCGTTCATGCGCTGCATGACGGCGAGGGCAAAGGGCGTGGCCTCCTTGTCGGTGTGGCTGTGGCCCGTCATGTGCTTCACGCACTCGTAGAGCCCGGCATACCCAAGGCTGATGGTGGAGTATCCGCCATAGAGCAGCTTGTCGATGGGCTCGCCCTTCTTGAGGCGGGCGAGGGCCCCGTACTGCCACAGGATGGGGGCGGCGTCGGAGAGCGTCCCCCTGAGGCGGTCGTGCCTGCAGCGAAGGGCCTTGTGGCAGAGCTCGAGCCTCTCGTCGAAGATCTCCCAGAACCTGTCCTCGTCCTGACCGGAGGACAGTGCCACGTCAGGCAGGTTGATGGTCACGACGCCCTGGTTGAAGCGGCCGTAGTACTTGGGCTTGCCAGGCTCGTAGTTGCCGGCGTTGGCCACGTTGCCGTAGCCGCCCTCGGAGCGGTCGGGCGTGAGGAAGGAGCGGCAGCCCATGCAGGTGTAGACGTCGCCGTTGCCCTCGGTCTCGCCCGTCGAGAGCTTGTACTCCCTCATCTTCTTCTCGGAGATGTAGTCCGGGACCATGCGCTTGGCGGTGCACTTGGCGGCAAGCTTGGTGAGGTAGAAGTACTCGCTGTCCTCGCGGATGTTGTCATCCTCGAGCACGTAGATGAGCTTGGGGAAGGCGGGGGTGATCCAGACGCCTTCCTCGTTCTTCACGCCCTGGTAGCGCTGGCGCAGCATCTCCTCGACACAGAGGGCGAGGTCGTGCTTCTCCTGAGGGCTTCTAGCCTCGTTGAGGTACATGAACACGGTGATGAAGGGGGCCTGCCCGTTGGTGGTCATGAGCGTGACCACCTGGTACTGGATGGTCTGGACGCCACGGGCGACCTCCTCGCGCAGCCTCCTCTCGACCAGGACGTCGATCTTCTCCTGGCCGGGATTTGCCCCTATGGCCTCCATCTCCGCGAACACCTGGCGGCGGATCTTCTTGCGGCTGACGTCCACGAAGGGGGCAAGGTGGGCAAGCGAGATGGACTGGCCGCCGTACTGGGTGGAGGCGACCTGGGCGATTATCTGCGTGGCAATGTTGCAGGCGGTCGAGAAGCTGTGGGGCTTCTCGATCATGGTACCGCTGATAACGGTGCCGTTCTGGAGCATGTCCTCCAGGTTCACGAGGTCGCAGTTGTGCATGTGCTGGGCGTAGTAGTCCGCGTCGTGGAAGTGGATGATGCCCTCGTTGTGGGCGGCAACCACGTCAGGGGGGAGCAGCTCCCGCATGGCGAGGTCCTTGGAGACCTCTCCGGCCATGTAGTCGCGCTGGACACTGACCACGGTGGGGTTCTTGTTGGAGTTCTCCTGCTTGACCTCCTCGTTGTTGGACTCGATGAGGGACAGGATCTTGTCGTCCGTGGTGTTCTTCTGGCGCCTGCGGCTCTGCACGTAGCGGTAGATGATGTACTTTCGGGCCACGGAGAAGCGGTCGAGGGCCATGATCTGGTCCTCGACGAGGTCCTGGACCTCCTCGACGGTGACGGTGTGGCCAGCGGCCTTGCAGGCGTCCTCGACGTTGGCCGAGGCAAAGCGGACCTCGCGCTCGGTCAGGCGCTCGTCCTCGCCAACCTCTGCGTTGGCCGCCGAGATGGCATTGACGATCTTCTGAAGATCGAACTGAACCTCTGAACCATTGCGCTTGATGATCTTCACGGCGATCCCTCTGTCTGGCCCGTCCTGCTGGACTCGCTGCAGGAATGTTTACGTGGAACCTATCATGCCACAAGTTCTTGGGGCAAAACCATAAGTTAACCACCAGATATAGTTGATAAGTCTGTTCAAAGCTTGTTGAGAAGCATTAAGCCGCAGGTAGAAAATGCGCGTTCTGACTGTCATTACTATTGTGTCCGGGGGTCCGCTCGGTGAACGGCCGCCGAGGCACGCAAAGTCCCAGTTGGCGCCTGAAAACAGATATGTAGGAATTGTGTGTTCGTGTATGGGTATGACGAGGGAGACGCGCTTTTCGTCCTGGCGGGACAGGGCTACCCTGTTGTTGACAAGTGGAAATGCCACGAGGGGAGACGGGCATGCCGGTGCCGAGCGAGAGGCAGAGGATGCTCCAGGGCCTTTTGTACAACGCCGAAAGCGACGCGGAGCTGGTCTCGGAGCGCGCTCATGCGGCCGAGCTCTGCTTTGAGCTGAACCACACGCGCCCCTCGGAGGCGCAGGCGCGCCAGAAGATCCTCCTCCAGCTGCTGGGACGTCATGGCAGGCAGCTCGAGATCCTCTCGGACTTTCACTGCGACTATGGCTACAACATAGAGGTGGGAGAGAACTTCTACATGAACTACGGCGGGGTCATCCTTGACTGCGCCACGGTGAGCTTTGGCGACAACGTCCTGGTGGGCCCCAATTGCGGCTTCTACACCGCGGCGCATCCGCTTGACGCGAGGAGGCGCGGCGCGGGACTCGAGCTTGCCCTCCCCATCAGCGTTGGGGACGACGTGTGGCTCGGCGGGGGAGTGAGCGTGCTGCCGGGCGTCAGCATCGGCAGCGGCACCGTCGTGGGCGCGGGCAGCGTGGTCACGCATGATCTGCCCGCGGGAGTCATCGCCGTTGGCAACCCCTGCCGCGTGCTGCGGCGCATTGACGAGGAGGAGCTATGAGCAGCGCTTCGGAACCGGTCTGCGGGAGCATCTACCTGGCAGGTGGCTGCTTCTGGGGAATAGAGCACCTGATGAAGGCCCTGCCGGGCGTCACCGACACCTGCTGCGGCTATGCGAACGGGACGCGCGACCCCCAGGGGGACGCCGACTACCGCACGGTCTGCACGGGCGAGACGGGCTTTCGCGAGACGGTCCGCGTTGACTTCGATCCCTGGGTCACCTCCGTGGACGCCCTGCTCTACGCGCTGTTCCAGGTGATAGACCCGGAGCTTCGAAACCAGCAGGGCAACGACGTGGGAAGCCAGTACCAGGCTGGCGTGTACTGGAGGGCGCAGGACAAGTCCATTGCCGCCTCTGTGGAGCGCATCTGCGGGATGGAGCGCTCGCGCCACCCGGGCTTTGCCGTGGAGGTGAAGCCGCTTGAGAACTTCTACCCTGCCGAGGAGTACCATCAGGACTATCTGGACAAGAACCCCGACGGCTACTGTCACGTTCCCCGGGCCACCATTGCCCGGCTCGCCCAGATGGAGTACGACCCGAGCTACTACGAGGAGGCCTAGCGGGCGCGTGTCGCGGCGGGCCCACAGTCACCAGGAGTCAATCGATGTCATCAATATGGAGCACCCCCGCACCCGTCAAGGCGGCGTTCTTTGACGTGGACGGGACCCTTCTCTCCTTCAAGGACCACCGCATCCCCGAGACGGCCCTCGTGGCCCTCACCGAGCTGGGAAAGAGGGGTGTGAAGTGCTTTCTTGCAACAGGTCGCGCCCCCTATCAGGTGGATGAGGTTCCCGTGGACAGCTTCGAGGCCTTCATCCTCTTCAACGGCCAGCTCTGCCTGACGCGCGACGAGGTCTTCCACGACGAGTGCTTGGACAAGGGCGATGTTGCGGCGGTGGTGGAGCAGGTCAGGTCAGGACTCTACAACTGCGTCTTCATGGAGCGTGGCCGCTGCTACGCGAGCGGCCACGACGACGGCGTTCGTGCCATCGAGCAGGCAAGCGGCTCCGTCTTCCCGGACGGCGACATAGGGGAGGCCCTGGAGAACGACGTCTACCAGCTCAACATCTACCTGGGCCCTGGGCAGACGGGCATTGCCAAGGAGGCGGCGAGCCACTGCAAGTTCACGCGCTGGTCTCCGCACTTCGTGGACGTGTTTCCCCAGTACGGCGGCAAGCACGCTGCCGTGAGGCGCATGCTCGAGCGCTACGGAATCGCCCCCGAGGAGGCGGTCGCCTTCGGCGACGGCGGCAACGACCTTGCCATGTTCGGCGTGGTGGGCACCTCCGTAGCCATGGGCAACGGGAACCCCGAGGTCAAGGAGCAGGCAGACTACGTCACCGATGACGTGGACTCAGGCGGCATCTACAACGCCTGCTTCAGGCTGGGCCTCCTCTAGGGGCGAGGGGCACAAGCCCGCTCAGCGCATGGCGCGTGCCGCGTTGAGCACGCAGAGCACCATGACGCCCGTGTCCCCGAACACGGCAAGCCACATGGGCGCGACGCCCAGGGCCGCAAGCGCCAGGATGGCGGCCTTCACGGCAATGGCGAGGGCTATGTTCTGGCGCGCTATGGACAGGGTGCGGCGGGAGATGCCGATGGCCTCGGCAAGCCGGGAGGGCTTGTCGTCCATGAGGACCACGTCTGCCGCCTCGATGGCGGCGTCAGATCCCATGGCACCCATGGCGATTCCCACGTCGGCCCTGGCCAGAACGGGCGCGTCGTTGATGCCGTCTCCCACGAAGGCGAGGCTGCCCCTCTTGCCGCTGCCATGCGCCTCCGCGAGCAGGCGCTCCACGTGGCCCAGCTTGTCTGCGGGCAGCAGGTCCGCATGGTGTTCGCCCAGCCCCAGCCTGCGGGCAATGTCTGCTGCCACCTTCTCCTGGTCTCCGGTGAGCATGACAGTGCGCTTGACGCCGATGGCGTGAAGCGCCGAGATGGCACGCTGGGCGTCCTCCTTCACCTGGTCCGCCACCACGATGTGTCCCGCATACTGGCCGTCGAGGGCAACGTGCACGATGGTCCCCGCGTGCGAGCAGGGCTTGAACCCACAGCCGATGTCGTCCATCAGGCGCTCGTTGCCGACGGCAACCTCCTGCCCGTTGACCGTTGCCTTGATGCCCCTTCCGGCAAGCTCCTGGATGCCGGAGACCTCGCAGCCGTCATCCGCGCTTCCGTAGGCGTCGCGCAGCGCGCTGGCGATGGGGTGGGTCGAGAGGCTCTCGACGTGAGCGGCAAGGTGGAGCAGCTCCTCCTCGTCGATGAGCGAGGGATGCACCGCCTCGACGGCAAAGCTCCCGCGCGTGAGGGTGCCCGTCTTGTCGAAGGCGATCACCGTGGCGTTCGCCAGCGCCTCAAGGTGGTTGGAGCCCTTGATGAGGATTCCGCGTCTCGACGCGCCGCCGATCCCGCCGAAGAAGGTCAGGGGGACGCTGATGACGAGGGCACAGGGGCAGGAGACGACCAGGAAGGTGAGGGCGCGGATCAGCCATCCCGAGAAGCTGGCCATGAAGTCACCGCTCAGGATGGGCGGGACAACGGCCAGGACCAAAGCGGCGTAGACCACGATGGGGGTGTAGACGTGCGCGAAGCGGCGGATGAGGCTCTCGCTGCGGGACTTGCTCTTGTTGGCACCCTCTACCATGTCCAGGATGCGAGAGGCGGTCGACTCTCCAAACTCCTTGGTAACGCGCACCCTCAGCACGCCTGACTCGTTGACGCAGCCGCTGATGACGTCGCTGCCCACCCGAACGTCACGAGGCGCGCTCTCGCCCGTGAGGGCAACGGTGTCGAGGCTGGAGCTGCCCTCGATGACCGTGCCGTCGAGGGCGACCCTGTCTCCGGGACGCAGGACCACGACGTCCCCCACGTGGACCTCGCCGGGGCTGACCACCTCGAGCGAGCCGTCGCGCTCGAGGCGGGCGCTGTCTGGCCTGATGTCCATGAGCTGGGTGACGGAGCGGCGGGTGCGGTCTGACGCGACGTCCTCGAAGAGCTCCCCCACCTGGAAGAAGAGCATGACGAACACGGCCTCGGCAAACTGCTCGGTCCCACCGGGGAGAAAGCCCACGACGAGCGCGCCGATGGTCGCCACGGCCATGAGGAAGTCCTCGTCGAAGGCCTCTCCCTCCCGCAGGCACTCGAGCGCCTCGAGGAGCACGTCATAGCCTGCCACGAGATAGGCAGGGAGGAACAGCAGCAGCTCCTGCCAGAGGGCGGGCGCCAGGCCCCGCCTCAGGAGCACGGCCACCACCAACAGTGCCGCAGACGTGATGATGCGGGCCAGCTTGACCCGGTTCTCCCTCTCCTCCATGGAACCTCTCCCGTCTTGGACGTAGCCCCAACCGTCCCGTTTCCCTCATGACTTAATATATGAGCAATTACTCATAATATATGGTGAGACTATAGGATTCAAGACCTTTTGCTGTCAAGGGAATTTGTCCGAACGGTGCTGGCACGCTGGGCTGCGACTATCCCTGCACACCCTCCGCGGCATTGGGGGTACCATCCGCCTCGGTGATAACCTGGGTGAGGTCGAGGTCGAGGTCAACCGTGCCCCTGATGCCGTCAACCTCGCCCTTGGTGGTGTACTGCCAGAGGCCGAAGCGCAGGTCCATGGTGGGACGGTAGTCGTACTCCGCATACCAGTAGCCAAACTGGCGCAGCTGGGTGAGGTCGTACATCGAGAGATCGTACTGGTTGCCGTAGATCACGGCGCGGTAGCCGTTGGACTCGCACCGCTCGCAGAATGCCTTGGCGATCGCAGTGAACTCGCTGCTGGTCAGCTTGCCCAGGCGGTCCGTGCCGTCGGTGGCGGGCTCCATGTCAAAGGCGACGGGGTAGGCAAGATTGGCACCCGCCAGCGTCTTGGCCACGAAGTCCGCCTCCTCGCGCGCCTCCTGCACGGTTGTCGCCTGCGAGAAGAAGTAGACGCCGATGCTCAGGCCAGCCTGCTGGGCCGCGGCGAAGTTCTCCTTGAACCTGGCGTCCATCGCGATGTTCCCAGCCACGGACCCCCGGTAGCCTATGCGGATGTAGGCGAAGCTGACGCCATCCGCCTTGACCTTGGGCCAGTCGATGCTCGCGTTGTGCTCCGAGACGTCCACGCCCAGCTTGGAGATGGTCCTGCCGCGGCTGACGTAGGAGTAGTGGTTGCTCTTGATGTTGAGGAGGTCCCAGTCAAAGGGCGTCTCGTAGAGCTTGGTGCCATCCTTGACGCCCATGTCTATGCCCTGGGGCTGGATGATCTCTGGGAGCGGGCCCACGCTTGGGCCCGCATGCCTGCAGAGCGTGAGGCGCAGGGCCATGCCGAGCACGAGCAGGGCCGCCAACAGCACCGCGATCCTGACAAAGGGG
>NZ_LT732540.1:780364-1361287 GCF_900155635.1 Olsenella urininfantis | reverse complement strand
TGCGGGAGCCGCCGGGCTCCCGTCTGCCGCGCCCTTGGACGCCGCCTCTGCCGGCCCGCGTGCAGGACCCCCTCGCGCTGCGGCCCTCGGGCCGCCTGCCGCCTCGGCTCTGGTATGCCATCGCTATGCCACCACCGCGGCGCGCGCAACGAGCGTGCTGTTGATCACGTACGCCTCCTCAGGTTCTGGGCTGCGATAACGTCAGAAAAGTGTATGAGAGTGATTCTCCACACTATATCGTATGGCCGTGACGGCAGGCCACTAGCCGTGCACGTGCTCGGCAACCGCGCGGGCAACCACGTCCGCAACACCCTTGTCAAGGGCGGAGGCAATGATGTTCTCAGGGGACAGCTCTTCGTCTGGCACCACCGAGGCAATGGCATGCGCCGCCGCAACCTCCATCTCCTCGGTGATCTTGGTGGCTCGAGCCGCCAGGGCTCCCTTGAAGATGCCGGGGAAGACCAGGACGTTGTTGATTTGGTTGGGGAAGTCGGAGCGACCCGTCCCCACCACGGCAGCCCCGGCAGCCAGCGCCTCTTCAGGCATGATCTCTGGCGTCGGGTTGGCCATGGGGAAGACGATGCCCTCGTTCATGCTGGCAACCATCTCCTTGCTGACGAGCCCCGGGCGCGAGACGCCCACGAAGACGTCTGCCCCCACCAGGGCATCCGCCAGGCTGCCGTGCTCGTGTCTGGCGTTCGTGATGTGGCTGAGGGCCTCCTGGCCCTCGTGCAGGCCCTCGTCCCCCTCGCAGATGATCCCGTTGACGTCGCACATCACCACGTTCCCGAAGCCCATGTGGGCAAGCAGCGTGCCGATGGCGCAGCCTGCGGCCCCCGCCCCGTTGATCACGATCTTGACCTCTCCCATGCGCTTACCCGTGACCTTCAGGGCGTTGATGAGGGCCGCCGCCACCACGATGGCGGTGCCGTGCTGGTCGTCGTGGAAGACGGGAATGTCGCAGAGCTCCTTGAGGCGCCGCTCGATTTCGAAGCAGCGCGGGGCGGCGATGTCCTCGAGGTTGATGCCGCCAAAGCTCTTGGAGATGAGCTGCACCGTGCGAACGAACTCGTCGGTGTCGTGGGTGTCCACGCAGATGGGGAAGGCATCAACGTCGCCAAACTCCTTGAAAAGGGCGCATTTGCCCTCCATGACGGGCATGCCCGCGGCGGGGCCTATGTCTCCGAGGCCCAGCACGGCAGTCCCGTCGGTGATCACAGCAACGAGCCTGGAGCGTCTCGTGAGCTCCCAGGACCTCTGGTAGTCGGCGTGTATCTGGCGGCAGGCCTCGGCGACCCCTGGGGTGTAGACCAACGAGAGGTCCTCCCTGGTGGTCACGCGCTTGCGAGAGACGACCTCGATTTTGCCCTGGAGCCTCTCGTGCAGCTGGAGGCTGAGCCTGCTTGTCTCGTCCATGAGTCCTTCTTTCGTGGCTAGACCATCTCTTCGGGCTTGAAGACCTCGTCAAAGCGCTCTGCCGTGAGGAAGCCTAGGCCCAGGCAGGCCTCGCGCAGGCTCAGCCGCTCCTCGAAGGCCTTGTGGGCAACCTGAGCGGCACGCTCGTACCCGATGTGGGGGTTGAGGCAGGTGACCAGCATGAGCGAATGGTGCAGGTTGTGGGCCATCCGCTCCCTGTTGGCAACTATTCCGCAGGCGCACCGGGCGTTGAAGCTCTCCATGGCGTCGGCGAGCAGGCGCGCTGACTGCAGGTAGTTCAGGGCTATGACCGGCATGAAGACGTTGAGCTCGAAGTTGCCCTGGCTTGCGGCAAATCCGATCGCGGCATCGTTTCCCATGACCTGCACGGCCACCATGGTGAGGGCCTCGCATTGCGTGGGGTTCACCTTGCCGGGCATGATTGAGCTCCCGGGCTCGTTGGCGGGGATGGAAATCTCTCCCAGGCCCAGGCGGGGGCCAGAGGCCAGCCAGCGCACGTCGTTGGCGATCTTCATGAGGTTTGCCGCAAGCGCCTTGAGGGCGCCGTGGCTGAACACCAGGGCGTCCTTGCTGGTGAGGGCGTGGAACTTGTTGGGGTCCGTCACGAAGGGCTGGCCGGTGAGGGCGGCGATCCTCTCGGCAACGAGGGAGTCGAACCCGGCGGGGGCGTTGAGGCCCGTTCCCACGGCGGTGCCTCCCAGGGCAAGGCGCAAAAGGCCCGGAAGGCTCGCCTCCAGCTGCTCCATGCCGGCCTCGAGCATGCCGCGCCAGCCGCATATCTCCTGGCTGAAGGCAATGGGAACCGCGTCCTGCAGGTGGGTGCGCCCGCTCTTCACCACCCCCTCGTTCTCGCGCTCGAGACGCTCGAAGGTGGCGGCGAGCCGGCGAGCCGCGGGGATGAGCTCCTCCGTCAGGGCCAGCACCGCCGCGACGTGCAGCGCGGTGGGGAAGGTGTCGTTGGAGCTCTGGCTGCGGTTCACGTGGTCGTTGGGGTGGATGGGCTTCTCAAGAGAGACGCCTTTCTGGGCGGCGAGCTGGTTGGCTCGTCGTGCGAGCACCTCGTTGAGGTTCATGTTCGACTGCGTGCCCGAGCCCGTCTGCCAGACCTTGAGCGGGAAGCTGTCGTCATGCTGATGGGAGAGAACCTCGTCCGCAGCCAGGCAGATGAGCTCTCCTGCCTGGGGGTCCAGGCAGGAGAGCTCCATGTTTGCCTGTGCGGCGGCTTTTTTGAGCAGGGCGAAGGCGCGTATGATGCCCTCGGGCATGGTCTCTGTGCCGATGCGGAAGTTCTCGAGGGAGCGTTGGGTCTGAGCGGCCCAGAGGGCGTCGGCGGGCACCAGGACCTCCCCCAGGGAGTCGTGCTCCGCCCTGAAGTCACCCCGACCATCCCGACTCTTTCCCATCCGGCGCTCCGTCTCTGGCTAGTAGACCGTCACGTCTCGTATCTGGAACTCCCGGCCGCACAGGAGCTCTGTGTCCTCGCTGCCGCAGCGCGGGCACTGGCGTCCGTGCTCCACGGTGGCGTAGGTCCTGCCGCAGGCGTTGCAGACGCTTGTCGCCTCGACCTCGCATACCTCGAGGGTGGCCCCCTCGAGCCAGTCGCGCTTGTCCGCCGCCCACCTCCAGCAGTCGAGCAGGTAGGAGGCAACGACGCCACTCACCTCGCCCAGGTCCAGCGTCACCTTGCTGATGTGGGCGATGCCGTTCTCGTGCGCCACCTCCTCCAGGGTGTCGATCATCGCGAAGACCACGCCCAGCTCGTGCATGGCTAGCGTCCCGCCCTGCCCGTCGCCTTGTTGCGCAGAATCTTGATGCCGCGCTTCGCGGCGTAGGGCAGTATCTTCCTGATCTTCTCCTCGGAGGGTGACATGGTGGAGCACCCGGGGTTGTCGCGGGTGAGGTGGATGGCATCAAACTCGCAGCGTGTGGTGCAGAGGCCGCAGCCAATGCACTTGTTGGGGTCGACGATGGAGGCGCCGCAGCCCAGGCATCGGGCGCACTCGATCTTGATCTGCTCCTCGGTGAAGCAGCGCTTCGGGTCGCTCCAGTTGTGCAGGATGCTCGTGACCTCGTCCACCGTGGGCGCCTGGCGTCCCTCCCCGGACATGTTCTGGGGCAGGGTAAGGTGCTCCTTGTCAAGCTCCACGTAGTGGCGCTGGTTGCGGCCCAGGGTGAGGGAGGAGCCCACCTGCACGAAGCGGTGGATGCTCACGGCAGCCTCGTGGCCCGCGGCGATGGCGTCAATGGCGAAGCGCGGCCCGGTGAAGGCGTCCCCGCCCACGAACACGTCCTTCTGGGCGGTCTGGTAGGTCTTGGAGTCCGCCAGGGGCCCGCCGTTGGGGCGCAGGTCCACGGACTCGTCCGCCAGGAGGTCGCCCCAGACGACGCTCTGGCCAATGGCCATGACCACGCGGTCGCAGGGCACCAGCATGGTGTCGGAGTCATCGAAGAGCGGGGTGAAGCGGCCGTTCTCGTCAAAGACCGAGAGGCAGCGACGGAAGCTCACGCCCGTGACCTTGCCGCCCTCGTCGCGCTCCACGCGCGTGGGGCCCCAGCCGCAGCTGATGGCGACGCCATCGGCGCGGGCCTCCTCGCGCTCCACGGGAAGGGCGGGCATCTGGTCCTCCTGCTCGAGGCAGACCATGGCGACGGAGCTGGCCCCGCAGCGCAGGGAGACGCGCGAGGCGTCTATGGCAACGTTGCCGCCGCCCACCACCACGGTGGTGCCGGACACCTCCAGCTGGGGCTCCTCGATGGCCTGATGCAGGAAGTCCACCGCGCTGCAGACGTCTGGGCCCCCCTCGCCCTCGATTCCCGCCCTGCGGCCACCCTGGCAGCCGATGGCCAGGTAGAAGGCGGCAAAGCCCTGCTCGCGCAGCTGGGCCAAGGTGACGTCCCTGCCCACCTCCACGCCGCAGCGGATCTCCACGCCCATCTCGCGCATGACGTCGATCTCTGCGGCAACGACGTCCTTCTGCAGCTTGTAGGCGGGGATGCCGTAGGTCAGCATGCCGCCGGGCAGGGGGTTGCGCTCGAAGACCACGGGGGAGTAGCCCATGTTCGCCAGGTAGTAGGCGCAGGTGAGGCCGGCGGGGCCGGCGCCAACGATGGCCACCTTCTGGGGGAGGCGCCCACGGTTGGAGGGTATGCGCGGCTCGGGGACGTAGCGGCTCTCGGACTGGAGGTCCTTGGTGGCGACGAAGCGCTTGACCTCGTCGATGGCCACGGCGTCGTCAACGGTCCCGCGGGTGCAGGCGTCCTCGCAGCGGCGGTTGCAGACGCGGCCACAGACGGCGGGGAAGGGGTTCTCCTGCTTGATGAGGGCAAGCGCGTCACGGTAGCGCCCCTCGGCCGCCAGGCGCAGGTAGCCCTGGACGCTCACGTGGGCGGGGCAGGCCGTCTTGCAGGGGGCCGTGCCCGTCTCGTGGCACTCGATGCGGTTGTTGTTCTTGTAGTCGGGGTCCCAGTCCTCCTCGCCCCAGGGTCTGTCGTCGGGCAGGGGCTGCTGCGGGTAGCTCTGGGGGCCGTGGTCGGTACAGAGCTTCTGGCCCAGCTGGGCGGCCCCGGCGGGGCAGATCTCAACGCAGCCGCCGCAGGCCACGCAGCGCTCGCTGTCAACGTGGGCCACGTAGGCGCTCCTGCTCATGTTGGGCGTGTTGAAGAGCTGGGAGGTGCGCAGGGCGTAGCAGACGTTTACGTCGCAGTTGCAGATGGCGAAGATCTTGTCCTGGCCGTCGATGTTGGTTATCTGGTGCACGTAGCCGTTCTTCTCGGCGCGGATGAGGGTCTCGATGACCTCGTCGTAGCTGATGTAGTGGCCCTTGCCCGTCTCAAAGAGGTAGTCGGCCATGTCGCCCACGCCGATGCACCAGTTCTGGGCGTCGCGGCCGGCGTTGCTGTTGCGGGCGCGCTCGGACACGGTGCAGGAGCAGGCGCCAGCGGCGTAGCGGTCGTACTTCCTGAGCCAGTGAGAGAGGTGCTCCACATCCGCGCTCACGTTCTCGTGGGTGATGGCGCGCTCGACGGGGATGACGTGCATGCCGATGCCGGCCCCGCCCTGGGGGACCATCTTGGTGACCTTGGTGAGGGGCAGGAAGGTCATGCGCTCGAACATGCTGCCTATCTCGGGGTGCTCCACCATCTGCTGCTGGTTCATGACCGTGAACTCGGCCATGCCGGGCACGAACATGGGAAGCACGAAGCGCCTCTCGTGGGTGGGGTTCGTGCCGTCGAGGTTCTCCCAGTTGTACTCGATGACGCCCTTGACGCAGAGGGCGTCGAGAAGTTCCTGAACGCGCCCTGCGGGCATGCCGGAGCCCTCCACCATCTGCGAGAGGGTCTCGGGGATGCGCACCTTCATGTGCTTGGTGAGCTCCGCCTCCTCCTCGGTCATGACGGAGGCGATGCCCCAGTACTCGGGGTCGTTCTCGCTCATATTCTCGAGCCCGAGCTTCTTGGGGATGCGGTCGGTGACCTTGCTCACCTCGCGCAGCACGCCGGGCTTGAGGGGCGCATGCGCGGCAGGTCCCACGCCGCCCTCGTCCTCGTGGCGCCAGTGGGTGGCGTCCGCGTGCTCCACCTGGACCTCCTCGGCGATCACGCGGAAGGGGTCGCCGTTGGACACGCAGGTGGGGAGCTCGTTTCTTGCCTGGATCTCCGCCTCGGAAAGGCGTGCGCTCATGGTCTGGCGCGCAACGGCGAAGCCTGCCTGGCCGGTGCGCTCGAAGTCTGGGCTGCTGATGTCAGACACGTTCTCTCCTGACTTCCTCTGTCTGCGCGCCCGGCCCCCACCGGACGCGCAGCTGGCTAATGTCGTGCCCGGGGCGCAGTGGGGCGCGTGGCTATGCCTGCTTCCAGGCGGCCACCTCGTCGCGCAGCCACTGCAGCCAGGCGTCCATGCCCTCGCCAGTCTTGGCAGACAGGGGAAGGATCTGGCTGCTGCGCCTGCGGTCGGCTACGTTCTTGCGTAGTTGCTCCATGTCGAAGTCGAAGTAGGGAGCAACGTCGCACTTGCTGATGAGGACGAGGTCAGAGACCTCGAAGATGAGCGGGTACTTGAGGGGCTTGTCGTGCCCCTCGGGAACCGAGAGGATCATGACCTTCCTGGCGGCTCCCGTGTCAAACTCCGCGGGGCAGATGAGGTTGCCCACGTTCTCTATGAACACCAGGTCGAGCCCAGTGGTGTCGAGCTCTGCCAGACCCTGGTCGCACATGCCGGCATCCAGGTGGCACATGCCGCCGGTATGCACCTGCACCGCGCGGGCTCCGTGCATCTGGATGGTCTTGGCGTCCACGGCAGAGTCAACGTCCGCCTCGATGACGCCGATGCCCATCTCGTCCTTGAGGGCATCGATGGTGGCCGAGAGCAACGTGGTCTTGCCGCTGCCAGGGGAGGACATGAGATTGATGAGCAGGCAGCCCTCGCCCCTCATGCGTGCGCGCAGCTCGTCTGCATTGCGAATGTTGCTGGCGAAGACGTTCTCCTTCACCTCGATGACGCGAACGTTCTCCATGGGTGCTCCCTTTTCGAAATGCGTAAAAAATGGATGAGAGAAAGTATATGAGAATAGCTGGCTCCAACTGGCGAGACCCAGGCAGGTACCGTTGACAAATTTTTCCCTGCGCTCACGAGACGCACAGATGTATGCGCCGTTCGCGTATGATGGCCGGTCCCTGCATACTTTTGGCGCATCGGCGCACGATTTGCCGCTCCGCGTGCATCCCCGCCCACGCGACGTGCGCCCCCTCGGTTTCGCCTGTCCGCGTTTGCGTGGTGCGTTGCTACTATTTTTCCAGTGAAGATGTGCCTGGGGAGCATGATAGTGACGCATTTCCGGCAACGGCTGCAGGGAGGCGGCAATGAGGAAATTCGTGGTAGAGGACTCGTTCTGGGAGGTATTTCCCGAGGTAGAAATAGGCATCGTCTGCGTGGACGGAATCCTTCCCCCCGACAAGATTGGTGAGGAGGCCACCCAGCGTGCGGCCCGCCTGCTCGATCACGCCAACAATTCGGCGGAGAAGTGGATCACCAGCAACACCATCAGCGAGAACGAGGTCGTAGCGGTGTGGCGCAAGGCCTACCAGAAGTTCAAGACCAAGAAGGGCGCCCGCGTCTCCGTGGAGAATCTCATCAAGCGCATCTCCAAGGGCAACCCCGTGCGTCACATCGTTCCTTCGGTGGACGTGTCCAACGCCATCTCGCTCAAGTACGCCCTGCCCATCGGCGTGGAGAACATCGAGGCCATAGAGGGCACCTTCCGCCTTGCCAAGACCGAGGGCGGAGACTATTTCCTGCCCATCGGCGAGGAGGAGAACGACCCCACCCTGCCCGGCGAGATCGCCTACCTGGATGACGCGGGAGCCATCTGTCGCTGCTGGAACTGGCGAGACGGCCAGCGCACCGAGGCCACGGACGAGACCCCGCACTGCATGTTCATCATGGAGAACGTGGACCCCTCCCGTTCCAAGGACCTGCATGCGGCCATCGAGGAGATGGCCAGGCTCGCGGAGGAGATCCTGGGCGGCATCGTCACCAACAAGGACTTCCTGACCCGCAAGCATCCAGAGACGGAGCTGCGCTAGGCATCGCACGGGAGGTTGCCATGGAGTTCAAGATGCGCAAGGAGTCGCGGACGATGACGAGAAGCGCGCGGGCCTGATGGCATTGCTGCGCAAGTACTCGCCCGAGCACATGGAGGCGGGCGTGCGCTACATGGAGGCGGCGCTGGACAAGACCTCCGTCATGGTCCTGGAGCTGGGGCGCGTGATGGGCAAGGGCAGCGCCCGCTGAGGCCGGCCCCTGGCCCTCTGGGGGCAGCGCCGCTACAGGGGCGGTCCATCGAAGCCGCAGCAGCCCTCGATGACATTGGCCACCAGCCCCAGCCCCGCAAGGTCGCTCTCGTCGAAGCGGCCCTGGACGGGCGAGTCGACGTCCAGGACCCCCACTACGGAGCCGCTGCCGTCGTGCAGCGGCAGCACAACCTCAGAGGCCGAGGCGCTGTCGCAGGCGATGTGCCCGGGGAACGCATGGACGTCGGCCACCAGCTGAGGCTCGTCCCTCTCGGCGGCGGTGCCGCACACACCCCTGCCCCAGGCGATCCTCGTGCAGGCCACCTTGCCCTGGAAGGGGCCCAGCACCAGGCTGCGCCGATTACCCTCTCCCTGGCTCGCAAGGTAGAAGCCCGCCCAGTTGAGCTGTGGAAGCGCGTCCATGATCAGC
This sequence comes from Olsenella urininfantis, assembly GCF_900155635.1. GTDB lineage: Bacteria > Actinomycetota > Coriobacteriia > Coriobacteriales > Atopobiaceae > Olsenella_G > Olsenella_G urininfantis. The sequence goes on along the minus strand of NZ_LT732540.1, from coordinate 1,352,631 downwards.
GCCGAGGCGTTGGCAAGCACGGGCAGCCAGTGCCCGCCCTCCTCTGTCAGGGCTCTCACCTGGGCGGCTAGCAGGTCGAAGTCAGCTTCTTTGGTCATGGTCCCTCCACGTCTCTTGCGGTCTCGGGCATTATATGTGCTGCGAGCCGCGTGGCTGTTGCGCTATCGTGTTGCAGGTAAAACGTCAACTTCTATCCCCACGAAGGGAAGCCCACGTGAACCGTACGAGGATTGCCACGCTCCATGCCGAGAAGGACCAGCTGGCAGGCGGCAGCGTAAGCGTCGCAGGCTGGGTCCGTTCCATCCGCGACATGAAGAACTTCGGCTTCGTCACGCTCAATGACGGCAGCTGCTTCAAGGACCTGCAGGTGGTCCTGAACCGCGAGTCCCTGGGCGACGAGCCCTATGACCTCATCGTCTCCCAGGGCGTGGGGGCTGCCCTGGCCGTCGAGGGCGTTCTGGCCCTCACGCCCGACCGCCCCCAGCCCATCGAGCTGCAGGCTCAGAGGGTCGTGGTGGAGGGTGCGTCCGCACCCGACTACCCCATGCAGAAGAAGCGTGCCACCCGCGAGTTCCTGCGCACCCAGCAGCACCTGCGCAGCCGCACCAACCTCTTCCGTGCCGTGTTCCGCGTGCGCAGCGTAGCGGCCATGGCCATCCACAGCTTCTTCCAGGACCGTGGCTTCGTCTACGTGAACACGCCCATCATCACGGCCAGCGACGCAGAGGGCGCGGGCGAGATGTTCCGCGTGACCACCATCGACCCCGACAACCCGCCGCGCACCGAGGACGGCAAGGTGGACTGGAGTCAGGACTTCTTCGGCAAGCCCACGAGCCTGACCGTCTCGGGCCAGCTCCAGGCCGAGAACTTCGCCCTCAGCTTCGGTGACGTCTACACCTTTGGCCCCACCTTCCGTGCCGAGAACTCGAATACCCGCAGGCATGCGGCCGAGTTCTGGATGGTGGAGCCCGAGATGGCCTTCTGCGACCTCGAGCAGGACATGGACGTTGCCGAGGACATGCTCAAGGGGGTCATCGCGCATGTCCTTGACACCTGCCCCGACGAGCTCGAGATGCTCAACAAGTTCGTGGACAAGGGGCTGGTCGAACGCCTGCGCCACGTTGCGGAGTCCGACTTCGCGCGCGTGAGCTACACGGAGGCCATCAAGATTCTCGAGGCCGCCCAGGAGTCTGGCGCCAGCTTCGAGTACCCCGTGAGCTGGGGCTCAGACCTCCAGACCGAGCACGAGCGCTTCCTCACCGAGCAGCACTTCAAGCGTCCCACCTTCGTGACGGATTACCCCGCCGCCATCAAGGCCTTCTACATGCGCCTGAACGATGACGGCAAGACCGTCGCCGCCGCCGACTGCCTCGTGCCCGGCATAGGGGAGATCATCGGCGGATCCCAGCGAGAGGAGCGCCTCGACCTGCTCGAGGGCCGCATTCGCGAGCTGGGCATGGAGGTCGAGCAGTATCGCCACTACTGCGACCTGCGCCGCTTCGGCGGCTGTCGCCATGCGGGCTTCGGCCTGGGCTTCGAACGGCTGGTCATGTACCTCACGGGCATCGACAACATCCGCGACGTGCTTCCGCACCCACGCACCGTGGGCAACGCGGAGTTCTAGCCGCGCCGCCGGAAGGTGCCCGGTGTGTGGCAGCCATGTTAACGACAGGCACGCCGGGGACCCAGATGCTATAACCAAAAGCCTGCCAAGGGACGAACACACGAGAGGGAGGCCGCATGACGGGTCAGGGAATCGGCACGCGCTGCGTGCAGGGAGGATACACGCCAGGAAACGGGGAGCCGCGCCAGGTTCCCATCATTCAGTCCACCACCTTCAAGTACGACAGCAGCGAGGCCATGGGGAGGCTCTTCGACCTCGAGGCGCAGGGCTACTTCTACTCTCGCCTGCAGAACCCCACCTGCGACCACGTCGCCTCCAAGATCGCCCAGATGGAGGGTGGCGTCGCCGGCATGCTGACATCCTCGGGCCAGGCGGCCAACTTCTTCGCCCTCTTCAACGTCTGCGAGGCAGGCGACCACATCGTCGCCTCGTCGTCCATCTACGGGGGCACCTACAACCTCATCAAGGTCACCATGGCCAAGATGGGCGTCTCGTCCACCTTCGTCCCCTCGGACGCGAGCGAGGAGGAGCTTGCCGCCGCCTTCCAGCCCAACACCAAGGCGCTCTTCGGCGAGTCCCTCGCAAACCCTGCTCTCACGGTGCTGGACATCGAGAAGTTCGCCCGCGTGGCAGGCGAGAAGGGCGTGCCCCTGATCGTGGACAACACTTTCCCCACGCCGGTCAACCTGAGGCCCCTCGAGTGGGGCGCAAACATCGTGACCCACTCCACCACCAAGTACATGGACGGCCATGGCGTGGCCGTGGGAGGCGCCATCGTGGATGGCGGCACGTTCGACTGGATGGCCCATGCCGAGAGGTTCCCTGGGCTCACCACGCCCGACGACTCGTATCACGGCATCGTCTATGCCGAGCGCTTCGGTCAGGCGGGGGCGTTCATCACCAAGGCCACGGCCCAGCTCATGCGTGACTTTGGCTGCACCCAATCTCCGCAGAGCGCGTTCTACCTCAACCTGGGGCTGGAGTCCCTGCACGTGAGGATGCCGCGTCACGTAGAGAACGGGCAGGCCGTGGCGGAGTTCCTCGAGGGGCATCCCCTGGTCTCGAGCGTCAACTACCCGGGACTTCCCAGCAGCCCTTACTACCAGCTGGCACAGAAGTACCTTCCCCAGGGTGGCTGCGGCGTCGTTTCCTGCGAGCTCTCCGGGGGTCGTCCCATGGCCGAGAAGTTCATGGCCGCGCTGCGCCTGGCTGCCATCGAGACCCATGTGGCCGACGCACGCACCTGCTGCCTCAATCCGGCCACCAGCACGCATCGCCAGCTGAGCGACGAGGAGCTTGTCGCCGCGGGCGTGCCTGCGGGCATGATTCGCCTCTCCTGCGGCCTGGAGGACAAGGAGGACCTCATCGCCGACCTCTCCCAGGCCCTGGACGCCTGCCGATAGGGTCCGTGGATTCCCTTGGGCCCGCAGCCCGCCACCAACTGGCGGGCTGCGGGCCTTTTTGGTCGAACCCCGCGAAGCGGCCCCCAATGACGCCACCTGCTGACGGGGTTGCGGACTGGGGCAAGAGGGGTCTATAGTCTCACCTGCGCAAATTCATGCAATGGGGAGGCAAGATGGGTTCTTTCGTGGGCGAGAGGGGCAGGGGCATCCTGCTCTGCCTGGCAATTTCCGTGCCGTGCTGGTTTGTGGGAACGGCATTTCCGGTGGTGGGTGGCCCCGTGCTTTCCATCGTCGCGGGCATGGTGGTGGCTCTCTTCCTCAAGGGCGAGAGGCGCGCGGGCTTTGACGCGGGCATAGCGTTCAGCTCCAAGAAGCTGCTCCAGACTGCCGTGGTGCTGCTGGGCTTTGGCCTCGACCTGCGTGTGGTTGCCCAGACGGGCGCTCAGTCCCTGCCCATCATCGTGCTCACCATCAGCTCCTCGCTCGTTGTCGCCTACCTCATGCACCGCCTTCTCAAGGTGCCCACCAAGATCTCTGCCCTTGTGGGCGTGGGGTCCTCCATCTGCGGAGGGTCTGCCATCGCGGCCACGGCTCCCGTGGTGGATGCCGACGACTCCGAGGTGGCGCAGGCCATGTCCGTCATCTTCCTGTTCAACCTGGTGGCAGCCCTGGTGTTTCCCTCCTTTGGCAGCCTGCTGGGCTTCAGCACCACTTCCGGCGAGGCATTTGGCATCTTCGCGGGCACCGCAGTGAACGACACCTCCTCCGTGACCGCAACCGCATCAACCTGGGATGCGCTCTGGGGTCTGGGCACGGCGACCCTTGACAAGGCCGTGACCGTCAAGCTGACGCGCACCCTGGCCATCATCCCCATCACCTTGGCGTTGGCCCTGCTGAGGGCACGTCGCGAGAAGGGTGGCGAGGGGAGCGGCTTCTCGCTCAGGCGCGCCTTCCCGATGTTTTTGCTCTGGTTCGTGCTTGCCTCCCTGGCGACTACCCTCGCTACTGCGGCAGGCATCCCCGTTGCGGCGTTCGCCCCGCTCAAGACCCTGAGCAAGTTCCTCATCGTGATGGCCATGGCCGCCATTGGCCTCAACACTGATGTCGTCAGGCTGGTGCGCACGGGTGGCAAGCCCATCGCGCTGGGATTCTGCTGCTGGCTGGGCATCATAGCCACCAGCCTGCTCGCCCAGCACGTCTTGGGGATCTGGTAGTTCGGCAGGTGCCCCGTCCGCCCCGGTGGGTAGATGTGACGCTTGTTGCTTCGGTCAGTGTTTTCTCTCGTGTTCGCTCACCTGACGTGTCTGGTTTGGTGGGCGAACGCGTCTTGTGGAGCCATGCGGTGACAAAAACGTTGCATTCGCCCACCAATACAGGGTCTCCAGGTGGGTGAACACGTCCTTTTCGGCCGAGAGAAGCCCCAACCTGCGCGTTCACCCACCTCATCCAGGTGCGCCCTGCGCAATTGTGGCAGCTTGCATGGCATATCACGGCGCCATTTGGGTATCAAAGGGTGTCTAGCACCGAAACGGGGGCATTGCACCTGCCCGGCCAGGCCTGAGGAGCACCACGCAATGAGCATGCGCAGCACCACCGACAAGAACGATCGTCAGACCATCCGTCGTACCCTGCACTACTTCTGGTGGGTCACCAAGCAGAAGCCCGGCGCATTCGCGCTGTCCATCGTCAGCTCCGTCGGCTACATAGCGCTGCTCACCTTTGCCAACACCTACGTCATGGGACTCATCGTTGACAGGGTCCAGGCCTCTCCCGTTGCGGCAGAGCAGGTCTTCTCCGTCTTTGGTCCCTACATCCTGGCGCTCCTCGTGGTGAACGCGTTGGGTCAGACCCTCTCCAAGCTGCAGGACTATTCCGTCTACAAGCTCGAGATAAACGGTGACTACCAGCTCTCGCGCCTGTGCTTCGACACCCTCTCCAACCAGTCCATGACCTTTCACAACAGCCGTTTCGGCGGCAGCCTCGTGAGCCAGACCTCGCGTTTCGTCTCGGGCTACACGGGCCTTGTTGACGTCCTGACCTATGCCCTTTACCCCACGCTGGCATCCATCGTGCTGACGGTTGGCCTGCTGGCGCCGGTCTCTCCCAGCTTCGTAGCCATCCTGCTGGTCATGATGGTGGTCTATGTGGCGCTGGCGTATCGCATGTACAAGCGCATCCTCCCTCTTTCCGCAGCCGCCTCCACCGCGCAGAACAAGCTCTCGGGCGTGCTCTCGGATGCCGTGACGAACATCCTCGCGGTAAAGACCTACGGCCGCGAGGACTTCGAGCGCGAGACCTTTACCACGTCCAACCGAGATGCCATGCTCGCGGCAAACTCCAACATGCGCGCCACCATGTGGCGAAGCTTCACCACGTCGTTCCTCATCACGGTGATCATGTTCGTGGTCTCGATCTTTGTCGCCGGAGGCAACGCCTGGTTTGGCATCAGCGCGGGCACGCTGGTGGTCATGTTCACGTACACCTACAACCTGACCATGCGCTTCAACTACTTCAACTCCATGATGCAGCGCATCAACCGCGCTCTGGGGGACGCGGCCGAGATGACCCGCGTCCTGGACGAGCCCACCCTGGTGGCGGACGACGAGGGCGCCTCCCCGCTCAGGGTGAGCGAGGGCAGGATCGACTTCGAGCACATCGGCTTCCGCTACGCGGACGCCCAGGCGGACGACAAGGTCTTCGACAACCTCAACCTGCACATCCCCGCAGGCCAGCGCATGGGCCTTGTGGGACGCTCGGGCTCCGGCAAGACCACCCTCACCAAGCTGCTGCTTCGCCTGGACGACGTGCAGGAGGGCCGCGTGCTGGTGGACGGGCAGGACGTGAGCCGAACCACCCAGCAGTCCCTGCGGCAGCAGGTTGCCTACGTGCCGCAGGAGGCGCTGCTCTTCCACCGCACCATCCGCGAGAACATCGCCTACGGAAGGCCCGATGCCAGCGAGGAGGAGATTCGCGCGGCAGCCGCCGACGCAAACGCGCTCGAGTTCATCGAGCGCCTGCCGCTGGGCTTTGACACCATGGTGGGAGAGAGGGGCGTCAAGCTTTCGGGTGGGCAGCGCCAGCGAGTTGTCATTGCCCGCGCCATCCTGGTCGACGCCCCCATACTGGTGCTTGACGAGGCCACAAGCGCCCTTGACTCCGAGTCCGAGGCCCTGGTCCAGGACGCCTTGGAGAACCTCATGCGTGGCCGCACCTCCATCGTGGTGGCGCATCGACTCTCCACCGTCGCGGCCCTCGACCGCATCGTGGTCCTCTCGCACGGGCAGATCGTGGAGGATGGGACCCATCATGAGCTGGTCGAGGCCAAGGGTGAGTACGCGGGCCTCTGGGACAGGCAGACGGGCGGCTTCCTCGAGGGAGACGTGGAGTAGGCGCATCATCCCCGCCCCAGCGCAGTGGAGACAAAAATTGAACTTTTTGCCAAAGTCGTTCTTGCGGTGTGCTATAGTTCGTTCAATTTAACGAAGCATGCATTGAACTTCTGCTTTAAATTGAACTTTTTGGAGCATGATGACTGACGAGAACGTCTCACGCAACGGCTTCGCGCTGCGCCTTGGCCAGGCGATGGGCGAGCGCCGGCTCAAGCAGGCCGACCTCATCCGCCTCGCTGCCGAGAGGGGCAAGAAGCTGGGCAAGAGCCAGATGAGCCAATACCTCAGCGGGAAGACCCAGCCCCGCCCGGACGTCCTTGCCCTGCTGGCCGACCTCCTGCGCGTCGAGCCGGCATGGCTCGCCCGCGGCACGACGCGAGCAGCCAAGGGCCTTGCGCCCCGTACCACGAGCCAAGCAACTGAGTCCCCCTCCGCACGCCAGACCAAGACCCCCAAACGCAAAGGATCGGCCATGCGACAGTTCACCAAGTCCTCCAAGCTCGACAACGTTCTCTACGACGTCCGCGGTCCCGTGGTGGACGAGGCCAACCGCATGGAGGAGGACGGCGTCCACGTCCTCAAGCTCAACATCGGCAACCCCGCGCCCTTTGGCTTTCGCACGCCCGACGAGGTCATCCACGACATGAAGCGCCAGCTGCGCGACTGCGAGGGCTACTCCGACAGCCGAGGGCTCTTCTCCGCTCGCAAGGCCATCATGCAGTACGACCAGATCAAGGGAATCCCCAACGTAGAGATGAGCGACATCTACACCGGAAACGGCGCCTCCGAGCTCATCAACCTGAGCATGTCCGCCCTGCTGAACACCGGCGACGAGATACTCATTCCCAGCCCCGACTACCCGCTCTGGACGGCTTGTGCGACGCTTGCGGGCGGCACGCCCGTGCACTACGTCTGTGACGAGCAGGCCCACTGGTACCCGGACATGGCCGACATCCGCTCCAAGATCACGGCAAGCACCAAGGCCATCGTGGTCATCAACCCCAACAACCCCACCGGCTCGCTCTACCCGCGCGAGGTCCTGCAGGAGATCGTTGACATCGCCCGCGAGCACCAGCTCATGATCTTTGCCGACGAGATCTACGACCGTCTGGTCATGGACGGCAAGCAGCACGTCTCCATCGCGAGCCTCGCCGGCGACCTCTTCTGCGTGACCTTCAACGGCCTCTCCAAGTCTCACATGGTGGCGGGCTATCGCATTGGATGGATGTCCATCTCGGGCAACAAGGAGCTGGGCCGCGACTACATGGAGGGCATCAACATGCTCTCCAACATGCGTCTCTGCTCCAACGTCCCCGCCCAGTCCATCGTCCAGACCGCGCTTGGCGGTCACCAGAGCGTGAACGACTACATCGTGCCGGGAGGGCGCGTCTTCGAGCAGCGCGAGTTCGTCTACGACGCCCTCAAGGAGATCGACGGCGTTGAGGTCCAGAAGCCCGATGCCGCCTTCTACATGTTCCCGCACCTGGACCCCAAGAGGTTCAACATCACCGACGACGAGCGCTTCGCCCTTGACCTCCTCAAGCAGAAGCGCGTGCTCGTCGTGGGCGGCAAGGGCTTCAACTGGGAGACGCCGGGCTACTTTCGCATCGTCTACCTGCCGCGCGTCGAGATCCTGCGCGACGCCATGCACAACCTGGCGGAGTTTCTCAGCTTCTATCGCCAGTAGGCGCATTCCCGCAAGGCGAGAGGACACGGCATGCTCAAGGCGAACTTCCATACCCACAGCCGCTTCTGCGACGGCACGGACACCATAGAGGAGCTTGCCGCGCACGCCACCGCGCTGGGCTTCGAGCAACTGGGCTTCTCTGGGCACATGGACCCGCACATCCACATGGACTGGCCGGCCTACGTGGCAGAGGTCAGGCGGGTGCGGGAGCTCTACCGCGGCCGGCTGGACATACTTCTGGGCGTGGAGCTGGACAACGCCATGGACCCGGGCTGCTGCCCGGAAGCGGAGTACGCGATAGGCTCCACGCACTTCCTGCCGCTCCAGCAGGAGGAGCCAGAGAGCGTAGACCATACCTTCGAGGGCCTTGAGGGTCTCTGCCAGGAGTTCTACGGAGGAGACTGGTACGCGCTCGCCCGAGCCTACTTTGACTTCGAGGCCCAGGTGTTCGACCGCACGCACTGCAGCTTCGTGGGGCACTTCGACCTCGTCACCCGCTTCAATGACCAGAACCCGAGCTTCGACGAGCGGGACCCGCGCTACCTGGGTCCGGCGCTCGATGCCATGGAGCACCTGGTCTCTCAGGGCGTCCCCTTCGAGATCAACTGCGGGGCGGTGAACCGGGGGAGGAAGAGGGAGCTCTACCCCCGTCGCGAGCTGTTGCACAAGCTGCATGAATTTGGGGGAGAGATACTCATCAGCGCGGATGCACACCAGAAGGAGCTTCTCAACGGTGGCTTTGACCAGGCGGTGAGAACGGCCATGGAATGCGAGTTCACGCATGTCAACATCCTTGCCCACGACAGCTTCGGAGGCGTGGGGCTCAGGCAAATCGCATTGGATACCCTCTAGCTTCCATGCTTGTCAGGCATTTGTTCCGCTATGATTGTCCAACCCCGAGAAAGGCGGAACATGATTAGCTTCGAGCAGTTCCTCTCCATCCTTGCGTCTAACCCCTTCCTTGCTGTAGTGATGGTCCTCGTTCTGGGGACCATCTTCGTCAACGGCTCCACCGATGCGGCCAATGCCATCGCGGAGCCCGTGGGCACACGCTCCATTGGCGTCAACGAGGCCATCGTCATGAGCGTGGTGTGCAACTTCGTGGGCCTGGTGGCCATGTCCTTCGTCTCCACGGCAGTCGCTGACACCATGAGCAACATGGTGGACTTCGGCGGGGACACCCACGCCGCCCTCATTGCCCTGGCGGCGGCGACCGTGGGCATCGTTGCCTGGGGCGTCGGGGCCTGGATCTTCGGAATCCCCACCTCGGAGAGCCATGCGCTCATCGCCGGCCTCACGGGAGCGGCGCTCGCGGTCTCCGGCGGCCTGGATGGCGTCAACATGGGCGAGTGGGTCAAGGTCATCTATGGCCTGGTCCTCTCGACTGCGCTGGGCCTCCTTGCCGGCTGGGCCATCGCCAAGGCCATTCCCCGCCTCTGCCGTCACGCAGACCGCAGGAAGGCCAACGACTTCTTCGGTCGCATGCAGGTGGTGGGTGCCGCGGGCGTGGCCCTCATGCATGGTGCCCAGGATGGCCAGAAGTTCATGTCAACCGCCATGATGGCCATCGCCCTGGCAGCCAACATGGGCGTGTCCGACGTGGGCGGCTTCCCGCTCTGGATAGAGGTGCTCTGCGCCGGCATCATGGCCCTGGGCACGGCGGTTGGTGGCAAGAAGATCATCAAGACCGTGGGCATGAACATGGTCCAGCTGGACAAGTACCAGGGATTTGCCGCCTCGATCAGCGCCACCGCCTCGCTGCTGGTGGCAACGCTCACGGGCCTTCCCGTCTCCACGACGCACACCAAGACAGCCGCCATCATGGGTGCCGGCGCCGCAGAGAACGTCCGCTCGGTCAACTGGGCCATCGCCAAGGACATGGTGCTCACCTGGATCTTCACCTTCCCGGGCTGCGGCCTCATCGGCTATGTGCTCGCAAAGATCTTCCTGGTCCTGTTCTAAACGTCGGGGCGCCTCGTTCGCCTCGCGCCCGTCACGCAGTCACGTCCCCCTCGCAGAAAGAGAAGACAGATGGCACGCATCAAGAAGGAAGACCCGTTCTACACCCTCTTCAAGCAGTTCGCCGCAGAGATAAAGGCAACGGGCGAGGACTATGTGAAGTTCGTCGAGGGCTACCCCGGCAGCATTGCCATGATTCCCGTCATGAAGCTGCACGAGGCACGCTCTGACGAGTTCGTGCGCAAGATCATGAAGGAGCTCTACACCTCCTTCATCACGCCCTTCGACCGCGATGACATCTCCAACCTGGCGCTCAGGCTGGATGACATCGTTGACTACATGGAGGGCGTCTGCACGGGCCTTGACCTCTTCAACATGAGCGGCACCCGCGTGGAGGCCCGCCAGATGGCAGGCCTCGCCCTTGAGGCGGCCAAGGAGCTGGTGGGGATGTTCGACCACCTGCCCGACTACAAGAACGATCCCGTGGTCATGGAGAAGGCCATTGCCGTGGGCCACATCGAGGACGAGGGAGACGAGGTCTACGAGCAGGGCCTGCGCCAGCTCTTCCACGACGACACGCTCGACGAGGCGCGTCGTGGGCACGTGGTGGGCTGGATGCGCGTCTTCGACCGCATGGAGGGCTGCCTGGATGCCTGCGACCATGCTGCCGGCGTGGTGCGCTCCGTGGTCATGAAGAGCGCGTAGGGGCAGAGCGTCACAATTGGAGAGAGAAGCGCCTGGCCCCGGTGGGCCAGGCGCTTTTTCTAGCGCAGCGTGCGGGCGAGGGCGAGCAGCTCGTCCACGTCCTCGGCCCTCGTGGCCCAGGAGCAGACGAAGCGGATGACCTCGCTGCCGTCGGGCAGCAGCGCGAAGGCCTCCGACCCCACGGCCTCCTCGAACGCGCGGGCAACGGCAGGGGAGACCACGAAGAACTGCTGGTTGGTGGGGGAGTCGAGGTAGGGCGCAAAACCCAGCTCAACCATGCCCGCGCGCAGGCGGGCGGCGCACCTGTTGGCGTCCCTCGCCAGTCTCCAGTAGAGCGCCTCGCCGTCCCCGTCGCGCTCGAAGGCCGCCTCGAACTGCACGCCCAGAAGGCGTCCCTTGGCCATGAGGCCACCGCGCTCCTTCACCAGGTAGGGGAAGCTCTCCTTGAGCTCGGGGTCGGCTATGACCATGGCCTCGCCGAAGAGCATTCCGTTCTTGGTTCCGCCCAGGTAGAAGGCGCTGGCACGGCTTGCGAGATGTCGCAGCGTGAGGTCTGAGCCCTCGGAGGTCAGCGCGCAGGCCATGCGCGCGCCGTCCACGAAGACTTTGAGGTCGTGGCTCTCTGCCCAGTCGCAGATGGCGTCGAAGCGCGTGCGGTCCCACGCGCCGCCGAACTCCGTGGCATTGGTGATGTAAATCATCTTGGGACGAGTCATGTGCCGCCCGGTCATGGTCTGGCTCTGGAAGACCTGCTCGGCGCGGTCGGGCGAGAGGAAGCCGTCCTCGTCCTGAGTGGCCAGAATGGTGCGGCCGCAGGCGGCGATGGCGCCGGTCTCGTGCACGTTGATGTGCGCGTCCTTGGTGCAGATGACACCCTCCCAGTCGCGGAGCATGCCGGTGACGCCAACGATGTTGGTGGAGGTGCCGCCGATGCAGAACTCGACGTCCGCCTCGGGAAGCCCAGCCTCTGCCCGGATGAGCTCGCGGGCACGCTCGCAGTGGGGGTCTCCCTCGGTGTAGCCAACGCACTGCTCGCCATTGGTGCGCACGAGCGCCTCGAGTATCCCTGGTGCCGCTCCCTCGGAGTAGTCGTTCTTGAACATGCGCATGAGATTCCCCCTGCCTTGTCGTCCTTGTTCTCTCGTATGGATTATGAGTCTCCGCCTGCGGCAGGCGTCCTGTCTTTTGCGGCCTGCAGAGTCTAGGACGGAGCCGCACTCAAGGTCTGGACACCAAGGCGGGAGTATCTGACCAAAGGAGGCGCCTCACCTATGGGTGACGGTCGTTGTCACAGTCGCACATGGCCCGCATCAACTCACTTGTCACGGCAGAGCCGAGGCTTTCATGGCCGCGTCACGTCTCAACGCTCGGCATCGGGCGGGTTTGCGACGAGCCCAAGAGCTCCGGTTTCGGTTTGGCACCAGAGGGGGCTGCCGTATCCATGTTTCGGGAATGTCTCGCTTGCCGAAGTGCCCCAAGGCACGCGTGTACACTTCGGTGAAACGAGGCCCGCAACGTGCGAAGGAGCGTCATGGAGAAGAAGGACCTGGACTGGGGCAAGCTCTCGTTTGCCTACCTGCCAACCGACTACAGCTACGTGTCCAACTACAAGGACGGCGCATGGGACGAGGGCTGCCTCACGTCTGACCACACCCTCACGCTTTCCGAGTGCGCAGGCATCTTCCACTACTGCCAGGAGGTCTTCGAGGGGCTCAAGGCCTACACCACCAAGGGCGGCGAGATAGTCTGCTTCCGCCCGGACCAGAACGCCGAGCGCATGGCCGATTCCGCCAGGCGCATCGTCATGCCGCCCTTCCCAGAGGAGCGCTTCGTTGATGCCGTCGAGCGGGTCGTGCGTGCCAACGCGGCATGGGTGCCGCCCTTTGGCTCTGGGGCGGCCCTCTACGTGCGTCCCTTCATGGTTGCCACGGGCAACGTGATCGGCGTGGCACCTGCCACCGAGTACCAGTTCCGCATCCTCGTGACGCCGGTGGGCCCGTACTACTCCGGTGGCGTCAAGCCAGTCAAGCTGCGCGTCTCCGAGTACGACCGCGCTGCCCCGCATGGCACGGGCGGCATCAAGGCCGGCCTCAACTACGCTATGTCCCTCTATCCCAGCGTGGAGGCGCATGCCGAGGGCTACGCGGACAACATGTACCTCGATCCCGAGACCCGCAGCTTCGTGGAGGAGTCTGGTGGCGCCAACTTCCTCTTCGTGAAGAAGGATGGCAGCTTGGTCGTTCCCCAGTCTGCGACCGACTCGATCCTGCCCTCCATCACGCGCCGCTCGCTCGTGGACGTGGCCGAGAAGATGCTGGGCATGACCGTTGAGCAGCGTCCGGTGCGCTTTGACGAGATAGGCGAGTTCGTGGAGTGCGGCATGTGCGGAACCGCGGCGGTCATCTCCCCGGTTGGCCAGGTGGATGGCCCCGATGGTTCGGTCGTGTTCGGCATGGACGAGGTTGGCCCTGTGATGCGTCGCCTGCGTGAGACGCTGACCGGCATCCAGGCTGGCGAGGTCGAGGATCGCTTCGGCTGGGTCCACAAGATCGACGTCGACTAGCCAGTCTCCCCCGCCGTCTCGCACCCGCGCCGCCAGCCGAACCCATGCCACGAAAGCGGCGATGTGTGTAGCTTTGTCTCCACCACAGCTGAGATGTGTGTAGTTTCTCGCCCAAAATGGGCCTCCAAGCTACACACATCTCGCATTTTGCGTCAGTGGAGCGAGGGGAAGAGAGCCGCCCTCAGGGCACTAGAACCTGCGACGAGAGGTGTTGACCAGAAGCGCATGCAATTCGCGCTGGCGTGCGCGCCCCTTATCCGAGCAGGAGCGATGTCGCAGGTCCAGCTGCGTCTCGAGACTCCACACCAGGTCATCGAAGCGGCCGAGGGTTCTCACCTGCCCAAAGGTGATCGAGTTGACGGAATACCCAAGAGCGCGCAGGGCATTGGCCCGCGCCTGGGTGTTGTCGTACTCAACTCGTCCGGCGTGATGCTCGTAGCTGTCAAACTCTAGGCAGAGTCCAGCTCCCTCAAAGAGGAGGTCAACGTAGACGTGCGAGCGTCGGGCAAGGCGCCTCAGGTGCATGTCGGGGAGGGCTATCCGCCGATTGAGCGCAAAGGGCGGAAATCCTCTGCCGCCCAGCTTCTTGGGCATGCCAAGCTCCATGGCAAGGAGGGTCTCCATGGGGGAGGCGGAGCCGTCCATTACCCAGCGCAGGGCTGCCCGCGCCTTTGCATACCCCCGAAGACCAGGGCATCGGTCAAGGTAGGCAGAGAGGCCCCCAACGCTCGTGAGGGGAGGGCGACTGCCTGCGGGCTGCTTTCCATCTGGCTGAAACGCATAGCTCCCACACAGCTCAAATCCCAGTTCCACGATCTTGCACGGCATGCCCAGCGTGTCAGACATAAGAAGAAAGCAGAGCTCAGGTGATGCAATGAGCACATCTGGCGCAAGCATCCTGAGCGAGCCTTCCGGCAGGCCGTGGGAGAAGAGGTGCCTGATGACGCCCCCGCTCACATTTCGACTTGTGGGCGAAGGCACAAGAACGTCAAGCTTGCCGTCGTGGAGAAGGCGGGCTGCATCCTCGGGCCTCAGCTCCGCCATGTCATGCCTGACGGCGTCAACGGAAGTGCTTGCGTCCCCAAGGTCCGCCCTGTGAACAGGGGGCAGCCCATGGATGGCGTGTTGGCATGTGAGCCAGTACGCCAGAGAGCTGTTATGCGAGATGAAAGTTGGCATGCCGGGAGGCTATCAGGCCAAACTTGCGGAGGGTGCTCTTTCTGCAAGCCCCTGGCCGGCAGAAGCGCTTGTGAGATTCATGAATTCCCAGGCAAGGGTGGGTGCATGCCGAAGCAGCCCTCGCTTGGGAGCCGGGCGCGTGGTGTGGGACGACACCATATGTCTACATGGCTCACGGCGAGAGGGTATCTCGCGCCGTGGGTGCGCGCCACGAGAGCTGAGATGTGTGTAGCCAGAGCCCCTTTTTTGGCGAGAAAGCTACACACATCACAGCTGTAGTGGCGAGAAAGCTACACACATCGCCGTTTTGCGCGGCATGGGTTCGGCTGGCGGTGCCACGGCGCGCCCGTGCGTGCGCCTACTCCTCCCAGGCGCTGCGCAGAAGCGCCACCAGCACGCCCTGCACGCGCTCGAGGTCCGCAAGTGCCACGTGCTCATTGGGCTTGTGCGCCATCTCAAGCTCGCCCGGACCATACGAGAGGCAATTGTCGTTGTGGCAGAGCCCGGCAACCACGGCGCCGTCGGTGTAGCCGGTGAAGACGTCCATCTCGGCCTCATGCCCCGTTGCCTCACGGTAGGCCCGCTGCAGGCGCGCGAGGAACGGCGAGAGGGGATGCCCCTCAAGGGGCGGCCTGTCTCCCGTGACGCGCCAGCTTCCGCTCGTTCCCGACACGGCCTCCTCGGCCTCGGCCATGGACTCGCGCACGATCCGCCGAGCCAGCTCGCTGCCTGCCGGAGGCACCAGGCGCATGTCCACGGTGGCATGACAGGAGTCGGGCACCACGTAGGGTCGATATCCTCCCTCAACCTGTCCAAACGTGACGGTCGAGCGGCCCAGGGCGGGGTGCTCTGCCAGCTCTCCCACGCGTCTGCGGATCCGGCAGATCGCCTCGGCCATGCCAGCGATGGCGTCGGCCCCCTTCCAAGGGGTGCTTGCGTGCGCCGTGACCCCGCTCACGTCCAGCTCGAACCAGGTGCGGCCCTTGTGAGCCATGCGGATGCTCCCACCCGTTGGCTCGATGTCCTGCACCCAGTCCGTCGCGCCCACCCATCCGGCAGATATCGCCGCCTCGATGCCGCGCATGAAGTCCTCCTCGTCCACCGTGCAGACGAGGCTCAGGCTGCGAGAGGGGAGGCCGTCTCCCTCGGCGACTCGGCCAAGGGCGCTGGCAAAGGCCAGCATGGCACAGGCAAGTCCTCCCTTCATGTCGCAGGACCCCCGGCCATACAGCTGCCCGTCGCGCACCACGCCGGAAAAGGCGCCCGTCTCGGCAGGCCAGCCCTCGCCCGCAACCACGGTGTCCATGTGGGCAAGCAGGCAGATGCCGCCCGCACCCTCCTCGTGGTCGGGAATGCGCAGCCTCAGGCAGCGTCGCCCCGGCAGCGCCTCGAGCTCCTCCAGCAAGACCCGTCCCAGCTGCAGTCTGGCCTCGCCAGAGACGGCCCGCTGCTTCGCTTCCTCAAGCTGCGCCGCAAGCCAGTCACGCACGAAGGACTCGACCTCTCCCTCGCACGCCCCCGGGTCGCTGCTATCAATGCGCACAAGCGCCTGCGTGAGGACCGCCGCCTCGCTCAGCGGGCCCGCCTCAAGATCGTTCATGGAAACCTCCCCAATGGGGCCTGGTGTCGGCTACTCCTTCGGCTGGCCCTTGGCCTCGTCCATGTAGCTGTAGAGCGTGTACTTGGAGATGCCGAAGTAGCTGCAGACCTTCTGGCCGGACTTCGTGACCAGGAACGCGCCGGAGTCGTTGAGGAAGCCGATGGCCTTGACCTTGTCCTCCTTGGTCATGAGCGTGACGGGCTTGCCAACCATGCGCACGCTCTGCTCGATGAGCTCGTCCAGAAGCTCCGTCACGCTCTGGGGAATGGGCTCGGGCTCGGCCGTGGGCCCGCCTGAGACGGAGATCATGTTTGCCATCTCGGTCTGGGCGGCCAGGAGGATGGTGATGTCATAGTTGATGGCAAAGATGCCGTCTACCTCGCCGTCGTCCCCGCGCAGGAAGATGGTCGAGGACTTCAAGATCTTGCCGTCCTCGGTCTTGGTGAGATAGGCGAGGCGGTCGCTGGGCGCCTTCCTTCGGTCGTGAAGAGCCTCGAGGACCACGTGGGAGGGACCGTCTCCCAGCTTGCGCCCGGAGACGTGGCCGTTCTCAATGACCACGATGGTGCTCGTGAGGTCGCCCGAGGAGATGTCGTGCACCGCTATCTCGCAGTTTGGTCCAAACTGGGCAGCGATGCCATGTGCCAGGCTCTTGCAGAACTCGATGTCGCGGCCACGCATGTGTTCCTCCGCCGATGAGTGAGTCGAGGTATCGGAAAAAATGACAGATGCTGGATATACCACATCGGCATCTGTTCGGGATAGGTCCGTGCGGCTTCCCTGCGGTTGATGGTATAACTAAATTTCGGTGCTTAGCAGCGAAACTCCTGCCAACGGCATGGGTCCTTATACCACCCTAGCGTTGCATATATGAAAGTACAACGCGCCGATGGGGCGATATCGACCGTCCGCGCCCTGATGGATTCTTACTTTTCGTCATTCATCCTATCATTTTTTCGGATAGGAACATGGTCGGAGAGGGCCGTGTGCTTTTTCCTTGTCTGGCCGTAGCTGATCTGCGGCGCATCGAAGGGGGAGGGTCACATGCTGCTTGTTGGTAACGGTAGGGTCATCACGCGAGATGACGAGCATGCATACTTCGGAGATGGTGCCGTTGTCGTGGACGGGAGCGCCATCGTCGCGGTGGGGGATCGCACTGAGCTTCAGCAGGCGTACCCGGGGGCAGAGTTCCTCGACGCCCAGGGCGGCGTCATCATGCCGGGCCTCATTAACGCGCACACCCACATCTACTCCGGCCTGGCACGCGGCCTTGCCATCAAGGGCTGCAACCCCACCAACTTCCTCGAGAACCTCGAGCAGCAGTGGTGGAAGATAGACCGCAACCTCACCATGGAGGGCACCCGCGCGTCCGCCTATGCCACCATCCTCGACTGCATCCGCAACGGCGTGACCACCATCTTCGACCACCACGCCAGCTTCCGGGAGATCCCCGGCTCGCTCTTCGCCATCAAGGACGTCGCCGAGGAGATGGGCATGCGCTCCTGCCTCTGCTACGAGACCTCAGACCGTGACGGCCAGGAGAAGCGCGACCAGGCCATCGCCGAGAATGCCGAGTTCGCGCGCTGGGCTGCCGAGCAGGACTCCGACATGATCGCCGCCATGTTCGGCGGGCACGCCCTCTTCACGCTCTCCGACGAGACGCTGGACAGGATGGTCGAGGCGAACAACGGCCTCACTGGTTTCCACGTCCACGTCTGCGAGGGCATGGACGACGTATACGACAGCCTGGGCAAGCACGGCTGCACCGCGGTGCACCGTCTGCTGGACCATGGCCTGCTGGGCGAGAAGACCATGCTGGGCCACTGCATCCACGTGACGCCGGCAGACATGGACATCGTTGCCGAGACCAAGACCATGATCGTCAACAACCCCGGCTCGAACATGAACAACGCCGTGGGCTGCGCCCCGGTCCTCGAGTTCTTCAAGCGCGGCATCACCGTGGGCATGGGCACCGACGCCTACACCCATGACGTGCTGGAGAGCCTCAAGACCTTCATCATGGTCCAGCGCCACAACAGCTGCATGCCAAACGTCGCCTGGGACGAGGACATGGCCATGCTCTTCAAGAACAACCGCGCCATCGCCGAGAGGTACTTCTCGTCCAAGCCCGCGGGCAAGCCCCTTGGCATCCTTGCCCCTGGCGCCGCGGCAGACATCGCGATCTTCGACTACAAGCCCTTCACGCCCTTCTCTGACGAGAACATCGACGGCCACATCCTCTTCGGCTTCGAGGGCAAGTCCTGCCGCACCACCATCATCAACGGTCGCGTCCTGTACAAGGACCGCGAGTTCACGGGCGTGGACGAGGAGGCAATCAACGCCCGCATCCTCGCCGCCTCCAAGCAGCTCTGGGGGGAGCTCAACGGCCGCGAGTACTAAGTCGCATGCACCTGCGTCGCCCGCGGACGCAATAAATGCGGGGGACATAATCCGCTTTTGGTTTTAGGAGAGGACCAATATGAGCGACATCATGCGCCCCATTCCGTTCGACCAGCTGATGAACTGGATCATCGACGAGCATCGCACGCAGGGGACCATCTTCGGTGTGTCCCGCATGGCCAAGGGCACCAAGGAGGGCACGCGCCGCATCTTCGGTGAGAGCATCGAGACCCCCGTGGGTCCCGCCGCCGGCCCCAACTCGCAGCTCGCGCAGAACATTGTCGCCAGCTACGTCACGGGCGCCCGCTTCTTCGAGCTCAAGACCGTCCAGGTCATGGACGGCGAGGAGCTTTCCGCCTGCGTGAACAAGCCCTGCATCCTTGCGGGTGACGAGGGATACAACTGCGAGTGGTCCACCGAGCTCACCGTTCCCGAGGCCTTCGACGAGTACGTCAAGGCATGGGTCGCCTGCAAGCTGCTCTCCCGCGAGCTTGGCCTGGGTGACGCCGACGGCTTCGTGTTCAACATGTCCGTGGGCTACGACCTCGAGGGCATCAAGAGCCCCAAGGTGGACAAGTACATCAATGACATGAAGGACGCCTCCGCCACGCCCGTCTTCCGTGAGGCGATCGCGTGGGCAAAGGCGAACCTCGACCGCTTCGAGCATGTGGACGAGGCCTTCGTCGACTCCATCACCCCGCAGGTCTCCCGCTCCATCACCGAGTCCACCCTGCACGGCTGCCCGCCCGCAGAGATCGAGCGCATCGCGACCTACCTCATGGGCGAGAAGGGCCTCAACACCTTCGTCAAGTGCAACCCCACGCTCCTGGGATACGAGTACGCCCGCACCACCCTGGACTCGCTGGGCTTCGACTACATCGCCTTCGACGACCACCACTTCCTGGAGGACCTCCAGTGGTCCGATGCCGTTCCCATGCTCGAGCGCCTCATGGCCCTGGGCGAGGAGAGGGGCCTGGAGTTTGGCGTCAAGCTGACCAACACCTTCCCCGTGGACGTCACCCGCGGCGAGCTTCCCAGCGACGAGATGTACATGTCGGGGCGCTCCCTGTACCCGTTGTCCCTCACCCTGGCCGCGCGCCTCTCCGAGCAGTTCGACGGCAGGCTTCGCATCTCCTACTCCGGCGGGGCCGACGCCAACAACGTGGCCGGCCTCGTCTCGTCCGGGATCTGGCCCGTCACCGTGGCCACCACCATCCTGAAGCCTGGTGGATACCAGCGCTTTGGCCAGATCGTGAGCGTGCTGGAGGCGGTTCCCGCCAAGGCGTTCGACGGCGTTGACGCCAAGGCCGTGCGCGGCCTGGTGGAGGAGGCCGTGAGCGGCGATGCCTATCGCAAGCCCATCAAGCCGCTTCCCGAGCGCCATGTTGCGGCCAAGCTCCCCCTCACGGACTGCTTCACCGCACCCTGCCGCCACGACTGCCCCATCCACCAGGACATCCCCGGCTACCTCATGGCCGTGGACGAGGGTCGCTACGAGGACGCGCTCAACATCATCCTGGAGCGCAACGCCCTGCCCTTCGTGACCGGCACCATCTGCCCCCACCACTGCGGTGACGGCTGCATGCGCAACTACTACGAGGAGCACGTCCACATCCGTGAGGCGAAGCTCAAGGCCGCGGAGTCCGCAGCCGAGAAGGTCCTGCCCACGCTTGCCCGCAGGGGAGAGCGGGAGGGCAAGACGGTCGCCGTCATCGGCGGCGGTCCGGCCGGCCTGTCCGCCGCCTCCTTCCTCTCTCGTGCCGGCGTGGACGTGACCGTCATCGAGCGCACCGACAGGCTCGGTGGCATCGTTCGCCACGCCATCCCGGAGTTTCGCATCTCCCACGAGGCGATAGACCGCGACATCGAGCTCTGCCGTGCCTATGGCGCCAAGTTCGAGCTGGGCCGCGAGGTCAAGTCTGCGGGCGAGCTGCTGGAGCAGGGCTACACCGACGTCGTCATCGCCATCGGGGCCTGGGCGCCGGGGCGTGCCACCCTCAAGTCTGGCGCCGAGATGGACGCCATCGACTTCCTCGTGGCCGCCAAGAGCGACCCCGACTCTCTCGAGCTGGGCAGCGACGTCGTGGTCATCGGCGCCGGCAATACCGCCATGGATGTCGCCCGTGCCGCAAAGCGCATCAAGGGCGTCGAGAACGTGCGTCTGGTCTACCGTCGCACTCGTCGCTACATGCCCGCAGACGAGGAGGAGCTGACGCTCGCCCTTGGGGACGGCGTGGAGCTCATGGAGCTCCTTGCGCCCGAAACGCTCTCTGACAACGTTCTGACCTGCGCGGTCATGGAGCTTGGTGCCCCTGACGAGTCTGGTCGCCGCTCTCCTGTCGCAACGGGCGAGACCGTCACCATTCCCGCCACCGCCGTCATCGCCGCCGTGGGCGAGAACGTCGAGGGCGATCTCTTCGAGGCCTCCGGCATCGAGCTCGACCGCAAGGGACGCCCCGTGGTCAACGCAAGCCACAAGACCAGCGTGGACCACGTCTACGCGATCGGCGACGCCCGCCGTGGGCCTGCCACCGTGGTCGAGGGCATTGCCGACGCGGCCATGGTCACCGTGGCCATCTCGGGCTTCAACTTCAACTCCAAGGCGGAGTCCAACGTCAAGGAGGACTACGAGGCCCCCCTGGCCAAGCGCGGTGACCTCTGCCTCGGCCTCAAGGGTTGCGACAAGACCCGCTGCCTGGGCTGCGCCACCGTGTGCGAGACCTGTGTCGAGGTCTGCCCCAACCGTGCCAACGTGGCAATCCGCGTGCCCGGCATGAGGCAGCGCCAGATCGTGCACGTGGACGGCATGTGCAACGAGTGCGGCAACTGCGCCGTCTTCTGCCCCTATCAGGGCGGCCGCCCCTACAAGGACAAGCTCACGCTCTTCTGGAGCAAGGAGGACTTCGACAACAGCACCAACGAGGGCTTCCTTCCCGTCGAGGGCGGCATGCTCGTGCGTCTGGATGGCTCCGAAAAGGTCTACGATGTGAATGATAAGGACTGTGGCCTACCCGAGGCGGTCCGTGCCACGATCGCCGCAGCGCAGAGCGACTACGCCTATCTCACGGTCGGCTAGCTTCAGACTGCGCCCTTACACGTCAGCCGGGTGTCGGGTGGCAGTGCGCGCGTCGCAGTGCCCCCGACACCAAACCCAGGGGAAGCCAGGTGCCAGAGTGGCTAAGAGAAGGGACATGGTAGCTGTCGTACATTGCTGGGGAGGGTCCAGCAGGTACTGCAACTACGGATGCATGGGCTGCGGGGCCTGCGTCCTTGCCTGCCGCGTCAACGCAATAGAGCTCAACGAGAACAACACCGCCCAGGTCAACCGCGAGGCATGTGTTGGCTGCGGCCTCTGTGCCAGGGCCTGCCCGCAGGACGTCATAGAGGTCGTTCCGCGCGAGGCGGCCATTCTGCCCCTCTGCTCCAACCCTGACGTGGGCTCCCTCGCCCGCAAGATATGCGACTCGAGCTGCATCGCATGCGGGGCGTGCGAGAGGGCCTGCCCGGCAGATGCCGTGCACGTCATCGACAACTGCGCCGTGACCGATGTCGAGCTTTGCATCTCCTGCGGCATGTGTGCCACAAAGTGCCCGCGCGGCGTGATTCGCGATGCCCACGGCATCCTGGCCAAGAGCTTCTAGGGAGGGGAGGACATGGGAAAGTACAGCTTCACCGTCAACGGCGAGGGGATAAGCACCGACGAGAACGTCTCGCTCCTTCGCTTCCTCCGTGATGAGCTTGGCCTCACCTCCGTCAAGGATGGCTGCTCGGAGGGCGCCTGCGGCACCTGCACCGTGGTGGTGGACGGCGTCGCCACCAAGGGCTGCGTCATCTCCACCGCCCTTGCCCAGGGTAAGGAGGTCCTCACCGTTGAGGGCCTCACCGAGCGGGAGAAGGAGAGCTTCGTCTATGCCTTCGGGGCGGTTGGCGCCGTGCAGTGCGGCTTCTGCATCCCCGGAATGGTAATGAGCGGGGCCGCCCTCCTGAGGTCCAACCCCAATCCCAGCGAGGACCAGGTCAAGGTCGCCATCAGGGGCAACGTCTGCCGCTGCACCGGCTACAAGAAGATCATCGAGGGCATCCTCCTTGCCGCGGAGATCCTCAGGGGCGAGAAGGAGATCGACCCCGAGCTGGAGAGGGGCGAGGACTACGGCGTGGGCAAGCGCGCCTTCCGCGTGGACGTGAGGCGCAAGGTCCTGGGGTACGGCCAGTATCCCGATGACCTCACCAAGGACGACTACCCGGACATGGCCTACGCCTCCGCCGTCCGCTCCAAGCACCCTCGCGCCCGCGTGCTGGGCATCGACAGCTCCAAGGCCGAGGCCCTGCCTGGCGTCCTGGGAGTGCTCAGGGCCGAGGACGTGCCCGTCAACCAGGTGGGCCACCTCATCCAGGACTGGGACGTGATGATTGCCGAGGGCGACGTCACGCGCTTCGTGGGGGACGCCATATGCCTGGTGGTTGCCGAGGACGAGAAGACCCTGGCAAAGGCGAAGAAGCTCGTCAAGGTCAGCTACGAGGAGCTCGAGCCCGTCCGCAGCATAGAGGAGGCCAAGGCGGAGGGCGCACCTGTCATCCATGACAGCTTCCTTGCCTTTGGCAACGTGGTGGAGCTGCACGACAACGTCTGCCAGAGCAGGCATGTCACGCGCGGCAACGCCAAGGAGGCCCTCGCCAGCTCCGCGCACGTGGTGACCAAGACCTTCGAGACCCCCTTCACCGAGCATGCCTTCCTTGAGCCGGAGTGCGCCGTTGCCTTCCCCTACAAGGATGGCGTCAAGATACAGAGCACAGACCAGGGCGCCTATGACACGCGCAAGGAAGTCGCCCACATGTTTGGCTGGGACGGGACCCCCGAGCGCGTGGTGGTCCAGACCATGCTCGTGGGCGGCGGCTTCGGCGGCAAGGAGGACGTGAGCGTCCAGCACCTCGCGGCCCTCGCCGCCATGCGCTTCGGTCGCACGGTCAAGTGCCGCCTCACGCGCCAGGAGTCCATCAACTTCCATCCCAAGCGCCATGCCATGCAGGGCACCTTCACCCTGGGCTGTGACGAGGAGGGCATGCTCACGGCCCTGGACTGCGAGATCAACTTCGACACGGGCGCCTACGCGAGCCTCTGCGGGCCGGTGCTGGAGCGCGCCTGCACCCACTCAGTGGGCCCCTACAGGTACCAGAACACCGACATCCGTGGCTATGGCTACTACACCAACAACCCTCCCGCGGGCGCCTTCCGTGGGTTCGGCGTGTGCCAGAGCCAGTTTGCCCTCGAGTGCCTCATGGACCTCCTTGCCGACGAGGTTGGCATCAGCCCCTGGCAGATGCGCTATCAGAACGCCATCGAGCCAGGGGAGGCACTGCCCAACGGCCAGGTCGCAGACTGCTCCACCGCCCTCAAGGAGACCCTCCTCGCGGTGAAGGACGCCTATGACGCCAATGCCGACCATTGCGGCCTCGCCTGCTCCATGAAGAACGCCGGAGTGGGCGTGGGCCTGCCCGACGCCGGACGCTGCAAGATAGTCGTCGAGGGCGGCAGGGCCACGGTCTACTCGGCCACCTCCGACATAGGGCAAGGCTGCAACACCGTCTTCCTGCAGGACGTGGCCGAGGCCACGGGCCTGCCCCGCGAGCTCATCATCAACGGCGAGTGCTCCACCGAGGCGGCCCCCGACTCCGGCACCACCTCCGGCTCGCGCCAGACCGTCATCACCGGCGAGTCCGTCCGTGGCGCCGCCTTCCTGCTGCGTGACGCCATGACCAACATCGAGGCGGGCTGCCCGGCCCCCGCGGACCCGGTGCGCGCCACCGGTGATGGCGCCAGGGTCGAGTACGAGGACGGTCGCGTCCACGACGTCCGCGCCTGCGAGCTCAAGGCGGGTGGCGGCAGGCACGCCAAGGACCCCGCGGGCGCCCTTGCCGCCCTCGAGGGCTGCGAGTTCAGCTACGTCTACTTCGAGCCCACGGACAAGCTGGGGGCGGACAAGCCCAACCCCAAGAGCCACGTGTGCTATGGGTTTGCCACGCACCTGGTGATACTGGACAAGAAGGGCCTCGTTTCCCAGATCTACGCCGCGCACGACTCCGGCAAGGTGGTCAACCCCATCGCCATCCAGGGCCAGATAGAAGGCGGTGTCCTCATGGGCATGGGCTACGCCCTCACCGAGGACTTCCCGCTGGATGACTGCGTGCCTTCCGCCCGCTTTGGAACCCTGGGCCTGCTGCGCGCCAACCAGATCCCCGACATCCACGCCATCTACGTGGAGAAGGAGGAGCTGCTCGACGTGGCGTACGGCGGCAAGGGCATCGGCGAGATCGCGACCATCCCCACGGCGCCGGCGGTTCAGAACGCCTATCGCCGCCTGGACGGGAGGCTCAGGTGCAAGCTGCCGCTGGCGGACACTCCGTACGAGAGGAGGTCACGGCGCAAGGGGGCGGGTGCCTAGCCTCCCTCGCTTCGGGAATCCAGGGGAACGCCCGTCCTTGACGGTCCCCTGCAAGCTCATCACCACTGGAACGTGACATTGCAGAGCTGCGAAAGAGGTGGTCAACACATGGAAGAGCTCTTGAGGATGGAGGGCATCGACAAGCGCTTCGGTTCGTTCTACGCGAACCGGAACGTGAACCTCTCCATAATGAAGGGCGAGGTGCACACCCTGTTGGGCGAGAACGGAGCGGGCAAGTCCACGCTCATGAACTGCCTGATAGGCCTGTACACACCTTCTGCGGGCAAGTTCTTCATGAGGGGCGAGGAGGTGCGCATCGACTCCCCACGCGATGCCGTCGAGCGTGGCATCGGCATGGTCCACCAGCACTTCATGCTGGTGGAGGACATGACGGGCCTCGAGAACATCATCCTGGGCGACAAGCG
This sequence comes from Olsenella urininfantis, assembly GCF_900155635.1. Classification (GTDB taxonomy): domain Bacteria; phylum Actinomycetota; class Coriobacteriia; order Coriobacteriales; family Atopobiaceae; genus Olsenella_G; species Olsenella_G urininfantis. Next base: position 1,327,257 of record NZ_LT732540.1, on the reverse strand, counting down.
CCACAGCACCCCGCTGCTCAGGCAGGAGGACGACCGCAAGACCATCGAGGGCCTCATGCAGCGCTATGGCCTTGAGGTTGACCTGGACGAGCGCGTCGCCGACATGTCCATCGGCATGCAGCAGCGCGTCGAGATCCTCAAGGTCCTCTTCCGCGGCGCGGACCTGCTGATCCTGGACGAGCCCACGGCGGTCCTGACGGACCTCGAGGTCCAGGGGCTCTTCGACATCATGCGCTCGCTCACCGACGAGGGCAAGTCGATCATCTTCATCTCGCACAAGATGCGCGAGGTCATGCACATCTCGGACAGGGTCACCGTCCTGCGCCGCGGCGAGTGCATCGACACCCTGGAGATCGCGAAGACCACCGAGCAGGAGCTCGCCGACCTCATGATCGGCCAGAAGTTCGAGGAGAGCGTCTACGCCAAGGTGAACGCCACCGATGAGCCCATGCTCCAGCTCACCAACGTCTCCTATCATCCCGAGGTCAAGCACGGGGGACTCAAGGACGTGAGCCTGACGCTGCACAAGGGAGAGATCCTGGGCGTCGCGGGCATAGACGGCAACGGGCAAGCGGCGCTGGCCTCCCTCGTCACGGGCCTCCTCTCGCCAGAGTCCGGCGAGGTCTGCGGTCCGGACGGCAAGAGCATCGCCCTCTTCTCGCCCCAGGCCTTCATCGACGCGGGCTTCGGCAACATCCCCGAGGACCGAAACAAGATGGGCCTCGTGGGAGACATGACCATCGCCGAGAACCTGGTCCTCAAGCAGACCGACTCCGAGCGCTTCTCTGCAGGACACGGCGCCTGGCTCAAGATGGACGCCATCCGCGACTTCGCCGAGAGGCTCCGCGAGGAGAACGACATCCGCTGCACCTCCGTCAGCCAGACGGCACGCAGCCTCTCGGGAGGAAACCAGCAGAAGGTCATCCTCGCCCGCGAGCTCGAGAGCCACCCCAAGCTCCTTGTGGCCGTCTATCCCACTCGCGGCCTGGACATCGGGGCCACCAGCTTCGTCCACGACCAGATCGTGGCGCAGCGCGACGCGGGATGCTCGGTGCTTCTGGTCTCCGCGGACTTCGACGAGGTCCTGAAGCTCTCCGATCGCATCGTGGTCCTCTTCGAAGGACAGATCATGGGAACGTACCCCGGCGCGAATCCCCCCATCAAGGAGATCTCGCTCGCCATGGCCGGCAAGTAGGAAGGAGGAGCCATGTCAAAGAGCACGAGTTCGGAAAACAGCCGCGAGAAGATGCTGATGACGCTCACCCCCATCGTCTCGGTGCTGCTTGCGCTCATCGTGGGCGCGATCATCATCGCCTGTCTCGGCAAGAGCCCCCTTCAGGGCTATGGCGCCATGATCCAGGGGTCTTTGGGGTCTGCGGCCAAGATCGGCAAGACCCTCGAGCGCTCCTGCCCGCTCATCTTCACCGGCCTCACCGCCGTCTTCGCCTACAAGTGCGGCGTGTTCAACCTCGGTGGAGAGGGGCAGTTCATCATGGGCGGCTGCGCCACCGCGACCGTCATCCTGGGGATGGGGCTCGACGGTCCCGTCGCCACGCTCTGCGGCCTCACGGCAGGCATCGTGGTGGGTGGTCTCTGGGGCCTGCTCCCAGGCATCCTGAAGATCACCCGTGGCCTCAACGAGATGATCACCACGATCATGCTGAACTACATCGCCATGTACTTCATGGAGCACGTATTCAAGAACCTCTACTCGGACAACGGCCTCCCCAAGACCCTTGCCCTCCCCAATGCGGCACGCCTCGCCAGCCTGGGCGACATGCATGCGGGCGTGATTCTGGCGCTGCTCCTGGGTGCCTTCCTGTGGTACGTGATCTTCCGCACCTCCTTTGGATTCAAGATTCGCGCGGTGGGCATGAACCCCATCGCCTCCCAGGTGAGCGGCTTCCCCGTCAAGAGGCTCGTCCTGCTCGCCTTCGTCATCTCCGGTGCCATCGCCGGCATGGGCGGCTCCGTTGAGCTCCTGGGCAAGACGCCCTATCGCCTGGCCGGCGGCTTCGGCTCCGGCTTTGGCTTCGATGGCGTCGCAATCGCGCTCATCGCCCAGCTCAACCCCCTGGCCGCCATGGCAGTCGCCGTCCTCTTCGGCATCCTCAACACGGGTGGCACCATGATGCAGAGCGTCATCGGAGTCCCCACCGCAATCGTGGACATCATCCGCGGCCTGATCATCATCTTTGCCGTGGCGGGCATGGCCATCGTCAAGCTGCCCAAGGTCATCGCGTTCTTCAACGTGCGCGGCACCAGGCACGACAAGGCCCAGAGCGCCCCTGACAAGAAGGAAGAGGTGACGGCATAATGGACTTCCTCGTCAACTCGCTGCCCACCATTCTCAACGCGACCACGCTGAGCGCGGCCCCGCTGCTCCTGGTTGCCTTGGGCGAGCTCTTCTCCGAGCGTGCAGGCCTGGTCAACATCGGCCTCGAGGGCATCATGGCCGTTGGCGCCTTCGTCGCCTTCGCCGTGGGCAAGATGACCGGCAACCTCTGGCTGGGCGTCTGCGCCGCCGTCATCGCGGGCATCGCCATCAACATGATCTACGCCTTCTGCACCGTCACGCTCTGCGTCGACCAGGTGGTCGTGGGCATGGCCATCAACATCCTGGCCCCGGCACTGGCCCTCTTCGGCTACAACATGTTCGTAGGCGCAAACTCCGCCAACGCCACGGGCGTAGTCATGGAGAGGCTCTCCATTCCCGGCCTCAGCCAGATACCCTACATAGGAGGGCCCCTGTTCAACCAGCAGCTTCTGGGCTATCTCGCCTTCCTGCTGGTGCCTGTGGTCACCTACTTCTTCAAGCGCTTCCGCTCGGGCCTGTCCTTCCGCTCCGTGGGCGAGAACCCCCAGGCGGCAGAGACCCTGGGCATTAACGTCATCCGCATCAAGCTCGTCGCCTGCGTGCTCTGCGGCGCGCTCGCCGGCATGGGCGGCGCGTTCCTCTCGGTGTGCATGACCCCCATCTACATTGACGGCATCGTCATGGGCCGTGGCTTCATCGCGCTGGCAACGGTCATCTTCGGCCGCTGGAGCGCCGTGGGCATCATGGCGGCAAGCCTGCTCTTCGGCTTCTTCGATGGCCTCAACGTTGCCCTGCAGGCCCAGTTCAACGCCGCCCCCGTCATGTTCTTCAAGATGATCCCGTACATCTTCACCATCTTCGCCCTGATCTTCTTCGGCTCCAGGCACGCTGGTCCCAAGGCCAATGGCCAGCCCTATTACCGAGAGTCGCGCTAGACCGCACACGTTCCCTGCTCCACCGCTTGCAGAGCGGGGGGTGGCAAGCCGAACGGCTCAGGCAAAATGTAAGGGAACCCTTGGTTCTTTTTAAGTTTCTAGACGAAGGGAGCGAGCTGGGCACAAGAGGGAGTTGAAAGTTCTTCGCAGCGTTTTGGCAGGTTAGTCTTATCTAGGAAAGGAACTACCATGAGCGAGTCCAAGTTCAACTTCATGCTCAACAGGCGTCAGGCCGTCAAGCTGGGCCTCGGCTCCGCGGCCATGATGGCTCTTGCGGGATGCGGCAACAGCGGCAGCACCGCCTCCTCCGGCACCGACGCTGGCTCCGAGGGCGGCTACAAGGTCGCCATGATCATGTCCGGCACTATCACCGACGGCGGCTGGGACCAGGGCCACTACGAGTCCCTCAAGCGCGCCCTCGAGAAGCACCCCAACTGGACCATGCTGGAGCCCAAGGAGAACACCCCCGACGCCGACGCCGCCACTGCGGCCCAGAGCTACGTCGACCAGGGCGTTGACCTCATCATCGGCAACGGCAACCAGTTCGCGTCCGACTGGGCCGAGGTCGTGGCCGATGCCGCATCCAACGAGAAGGTCCACTTCCTCATCACCAACACCGACCCCAAGTCCGAGATGGGCGACTACGAGAGCCTCGACAGGGTCGAGACCGTCCTGCCCAACTTCAAGCAGACGGGCGCCCTCGCCGGAGTCGTCGCCGGCCTCATGACCAAGACCAACAGCATCGGCTTCATCGGTGGCATGAAGCTTCCCTCCACCGAGGCGAAGTACTCTGCCTTCCTCGCCGCCGCCAAGAAGATCAACCCCCAGATCCAGGGTCAGTACAACTTCGAGGCCGGCTTCACGGACGCCTCCCTGGGCACCAAGCTCACCGAGAACTGGATCAACACCAACAATGTTGACGTCATGTGGGGCGACGCCTCCGCGGTCGACAACGGCTCCCGTCAGGCGCTCGAGTCCGCTGGCGCGGACACCCACTTCGACATCGCCCAGCCCATCGACATCGCCGGCCCTGACCAGCCCACCGTCGTGACCTCCACCGTCACCGACTGGAAGATCGACCAGGCCATGGACGAGATCGAGGCCGGCAGCTTCGGGGGCGGCAAGGTCATCAGCGCCGACATGTCCAACGGCGGCATCTCCCTGGGTGCCTTCTCAGACAAGGTGTCCGCGGACGTCCAGGGCAAGATCAAGGAGTACGCCGAGCAGATCAAGAACGACGCCTTCCTCACCGACGCGGAGGTCGAGGCGATCCGCTCCACGCTCTAGGCACCCGTCTCGCACGACCAAGATATGCGCCGGGATGCCTTTCGCGACATCTCGGCGCATCGTGCATTCCAACGCTGGGCATGCCGAGCCTGGGCCAGGAGGAAAGATGGAACGAAAGAACTTCACGCACGAAGAGGACGTCGCGCTCCTTCGCAGGGCCATCGAGGTCTCCCGTCTCTCGCGCGAGCACGGCAACACCCCCTTTGGCGCCATCCTCGTCTCGCCCGAGGGCGAGGTGGTCCTCGAGCAGGAGAACATAGAGATCGCCACCCATCGCTGCACGGGTCACGCCGAGACGCAGCTCGTGGACAGGGCGTCACAGAAGTTCGACCGCGCATACCTGGCAGCCTGCTCGCTCTACACCTCGGCCGAGCCCTGCGCCATGTGCGCGGGTGCCATCTACTGGGCGGGCGTGGGCCGCGTCGTCTACGCGATGACCGAGAGGGCGCTCCTCAGGCTCACGGGCTCGAACGAGCAGAACCCCACCTTCGACCTCCCCTGCAGAGAGATCTTTGCCGCAGGCCAGAAGGACATAGAGGTGGTTGGCCCCTTCCCGGAGCTTGAGGAGGAGGCGGCGCAGGCCCACCAGGGATATTGGAGCTAGCCCAGCTGCGGGTGCACGTTTCGTCGTGCCCCATCAAGAGAACGCCCCCGGCAACCCCCCTTGAAAGGAACGAAGCATGAGTGTCATGTTGAGCAGGCGCCAGGCCCTCGCAACCGGCGCCATGGCCGTTGCAGGCAGCCTCCTTGCAGGCTGCGGGAGCTCCGCGTCCGATGGCTCCGCCACCTCGGGCGACGAGGAGGGCAGGAAGCTCAAGGTCGCCATCGTTATCAGCGGGCCCACCAACGACGGCGGCTGGGGCCAGGGCCACTTCGAGTCCCTCAAGCGCGCCCTCGAGTCCCACCCCAACTGGGAGATGCTCGAGCCCAAGGACAACACCGCCGACGCGGACGCCGCCGCGGCGGCCCAGAGCTACGCCGACCAGGACGTTGACCTCATCGTCGGCGCGGGAAACGAGTTCGCCTCCGTGTGGGCGGACGTCGTCGCCGAGGCGGCCGAGGACCATCCCAAGGTCCACTTTCTCATCACCAACACCGACCCCAAGATCGACCTGGCTGACTACCAGACGCTTGACAACCTCGAGACCGTCCTCACCAGCCTCAAGCAGTCCGGCGCCCTGGCCGGAGTCGTCGCCGGCCTCATGACCAAGACCAACAGCATCGGCTTCATCGGCGGCGCGAAGCTCCCCACCACTCTGACGAAGTATGCCGCCTACCTGGCGGCGGCACAGAAGGTGACCCCAGGCGTCGAGGGGCACTACAACTTCGAGGCCGGCTTCAGCGATGCCTCCCTTGGCGCCAAGCTCACGGAGAGCTGGATCAACACCAACAACGTTGACGTCATGTGGGGCGACGCCTCCGCGGTCGACAACGGCGCGCGTCAGGCGCTCGAGTCCGCTGGCGCGGACACCCACTTCGACATCGCCCAGCCCATCGACTCCGTGGGAGACGAGAAGCCCTGCGTCATCACCTCGACCATCATCGACTGGAAGATCGACCAGGCCATGGACGAGATCGAGGCCGGCAGCTTCGGGGGCGGCAAGGTCATCAGCGCCGACATGTCCAACGGCGGCGTGTCTTTGGGCACCTTCTCCGACAAGGTGCCCGCGGACGTCCAGGACAAGGTCAGGGAGTACGCCGAGCAGATCAAGAACGACGCCTTCCTCACCGACGCGGAGGTCGAGGCGATCCGCTCCACGCTCTAGCACCAAAGACGCTTGACATGCGGTGGTACGCCGGGGTGGCCATCGCCATCCCGGCGTACCCACGCAAGGGGAGGGGGAGACAATGGGAGGGTCATTTGCCCTCAGGGGTGACATCTGCTGGTCGAAGAGCGCAGCCGAGCTCTCTTGCGTGAAGGACGGCTACCTCGTCTGCGAGAACGGCGTCTCCCGGGGAGTCTTCGAGGAGCTTCCCGCAGGCCTTGAGGGAATCGAGGTCATCGACCGGCGCGGCAGGCTGGTCGTTCCCGGCCTCGTGGACCTCCACCTGCATGCGCCCCAGTATGGGTTCCGTGGCCTTGGCATGGACCTGGAGCTCCTGGACTGGCTCGACACCCACACCTTTCCCGAGGAGGGCAGGTACGCAGACCTCGGTTACGCCGAGCGCGCCTACCAGGTCTTTGCGGATGACCTCCTCCACTCCGCAACCACGCGTGCGGTGGTCTTTGGGACCATCCACGTGGAGCCCACGCTGAGGCTCATGGACCTTCTCGAGGAGACGGGCCTCAAGACCTTCGTCGGCAAGGTCAACATGGACCGAAACAGCCCGGACTACCTCCGCGAGCGCTCGGCAAAGGCCTCCCTTTCCGACACCAGGCTCTGGCTGGGACGGGTGGGGGAGAGGGGATACGAGAACACGCTGCCCATCCTCACGCCACGCTTCACGCCCAGCTGCACGGACGAGCTCATGGCGGGCCTTGGCCAGCTCAGGGAGGAGCTGCGGCTTCCCCTTCAGTCGCACCTCTCGGAGAACCTCTCCGAGGTCGAGTGGGTGCGCGAGCTCTGTCCCTGGTCAAGCTGCTATGGACAGACCTATGAGCGCTTTGGCCATCTCTCGGGAGACGTCCCCTCGGTGATGGCGCACTGCAACTACTGCCCCGAGGAGGAGATCGAGATCCTCAAGGGCAGCGGCTGCTTCATAGCGCACTGCCCACAGTCCAATACCATGCTCTCCTCGGGCATCGCTCCCATCAGGGACTACCTCGAGAGGGGCATGAACGTGGGCCTGGGCACGGACATCGCGGGCGGCGCCAGCCTGTCGCTCTTCAGGGCGATGGCCGACGCGGTGGGCGTCTCCAAGCTGCGCTGGCGCTGCGTGGACGAGACCCTTCGCCCCCTCTCCACCAGCGAGGCATTCTATCTCGCCACCGCAGGCGGCGGGTCCTTCTTCGGAAAGGTTGGGTCTTTCGATCAGGGCTTCGAGTTCGATGCCCTGGTCCTGGACGACTCGGCCCTGCGCACCACCCTCGAATGCAGCCTCGAGGAGCGTCTCGAGCGCTACGTGTACCTGGAGGCGGAGGGCGGGCGCATCTGCGACAAGTTCGTGGCTGGAAGAAGGCTGCAAATCTAATGCGACCGCCAAAGCGATGTATTTCCGCAGGTATAACGATTTGTTAGCATTCCTAACAACTTGTATGCCACTGGCGGCGAATAATTCGCCGCACGCGTCGCGATTACTTTTTGTAAGGGCACAACACCGTTACGATGAAATCGGTCAAACAGTCGAGCGGCACGCATAGGTCTGTCAGTTCAACTGTGGGTTCCCCCAGGGAGGGGGTCCACGGCACCTTCAGACAGCCCATGAGAAGGCTTGGAACCTCCGTTCCAAGGTGGGCTACGTAATATGGAAAGGTTACGCAAGCGTGGCAGGGCGTGCATCAGCGCGCATGTCTCGACCGCGAGGAGCCCCTTTCCATAGCGCGAGGGTAGGGTAGTGGCATCAGCGCCAGCCGTGGCTGCTGCCAGAGCTGTTTGTGACTGAGGGGGGAGCAAATGGAGAAGCTGAAAGAGGTGGGCAGGCCCGTCGCGCGCGTTGACGCATATGACAAGGTGACCGGTCGTGCCATGTACACCGACGACCTATGTCCCAAGCCCTGTCTTGAGGCCCGGATTCTGCACTCCACCATCGGCAACGGAGTGGTGAAGTCCATAGATGTCAGCGAGGCCGAGAAGGTGCCGGGTGTCGTGGGCATCTTCACCTGCTTCGACACGCCCGAATGGGCGTATCCGGTTGCCGGGCATCCGTGGTACGCGGAGTCCAAGAAGGAGAAGCGCGACGTGGGCGACCGGCGCCTCCTCGATCCCCGCGTGCGCATCTACGGTGACAACATCGCTGCCGTGGTAGCGGAGGACACCGTGTCCTGCGACCGTGCCCTCGCCAAGATCAAGGTCGAGTACGAGGAGTACCCCGTCGTCTACGACCCCATCGAGTCCATGAGGGGCACCGAGCACCCCGTCCAGGAGGGCAAGCCGGACAACGTCGTGGCCCACACCCTGGCCAAGACCGACGACGAGAAGCTGGCCACGATGGGCTACTCCTGCGTGGAGGATGTCCTCACGGATCCCAGGTACCACCACTACAAGCTGCACATGGAGACGGGCGAGCAGTCGCAGGTCCACATCGAGACCTGCACCTCCTATTGCTACGAGGAGAACGGCAAGATCGTCTGCGTCTCGTCCACCCAGATACCCCACATCTGTCGGCGCGTCATCGGCCAGGCCCTGGGCATCCCCTGGGGTGACGTCCGCGTCATCAAGCCCTACATCGGTGGCGGCTTCGGCACAAAGCAGGACATCCACTACGAGCCCCTGAACGCTTGGCTTTGCAAGCAGGTGGGCGGCCGCCCCGTCCGCCTCGAGCTCAGCCGCGAGGAGCTCTTCTTCGGCACGAGCGGGCGCCAGCCCAAGAGCTTCGACGTCGAGGCCAGCGTGGACGACGACATGAACCTGCGTGCCCGCTCCATCAAGGCCTGGTCCAACACCGGCGGCTACATCCATCACGGCCACGCCTTGGTGCTCAACTCCGTCAACTCCTTCCGCTGGCTGTATCACAGGCAGGAGGACGCCATCCGCTGCGAGGCGTGGACCGTCCACACCAACGGACCGCACACCGGCGCCATGCGCGCCTATGGCGTGCCCGAGGGCAACTGGGCGGCGGAGTGCCTCATGGGCGACATCGCCCACGACATGGGCTGGGACGGTGTCGAGTTCCGCCTTCGGAATGCCATCTACCAGGGTTACGTGGACGAGTTCAGTCCCGGCAACTACATCTCGGCACGCACCTGCGGCCTTCCCGAGTGCGTAGAGAAGGGCAAGGCCTACATCGAGTGGGACAAGAAGAAGGCCGAGTACGCAAACCAGACCGGCCCGGTGCGTCACGGCGTGGGCGTCGCGTTCTTTGTCTACAAGACCGCGGTCGCGCCGTTTGCCCTCGAGACCGCGACGGCTGCCATCACGTTGAACCAGGACGGCAGCTTCCAGCTCCAGATGGGCGCAACCGAGATCGGACAGGGCGCCGACACCGTCTTCAGCCAGATGGCCGCCGAGGCCATCGGCGTGGACACCGAGGACATCCACATCGTCTCGTTCCAGGACACCGATGTCACCCCCTATGACGCGGGCGCCTACGCGTCGCGCCAGACCTATGTCTCGGGCACGGCCGTGAAGAAGGCCGGCGAGAAGCTGCGTGCCAAGATCATCGAGTTCGCAGCCGGGCTGTACCCTGCCGCCCAGGGAGACCTCACCCTGCGCGACCACGCCATCTACGACACTGTCGGCAACAGGGTGTGCGGCCTGGGAGACCTTGCGCTCGAGGCCTACTACAACACCGAGCACAACGATCAGCTTCACGCCCGCGCTACCGCGAACGTGCACACCAACGCGATCGCATGCGGCTGCACCTTCGCGGACGTAACCGTTGACATGCCTCTGGGCCTGGTCACGGTCAACAAGATAATCAACGTCCAGGACTCCGGTCGCCTGATCAACCCCAAGCTCGTGGAGCAGCAGGTCCACGGCGGCATGGCCCAGTCGATCGGCTTCGGCCTCTACGAGGAGGTCCAGGTGGACCCCAAGACGGGTCGCGTTCTCAACCCCACGCTGCTCGACTACAAGATTCCCACCACCATGGATGTGCCCGACCTCGAGGCCCAGTTTGTGGAGACGGATGACCCCACTGGCCCCTATGGCAACAAGGCCGTCGGCGAGACGCCCATCATCTCGCCTGCCGGCGCCATCCGCGACGCCATCCTGGACGCCACGGGCGTCAAGTTCTACCAGGAGCCGATGACCCCTCAGCGCCTCTTCGAGGGATTCAAGAAGGAGGGTCTCATCTAATGTATGACATCGAATCCCTGCACTGCGCAACGAGCGTCGACGACGCCGTCCGCGCGCTTGCGGAAGACCCCCAGGCCATCGTCGTCGCCGGTGGCACCGACGTCCTCGTGAAGATCCGTGAGGGCAAGTTCGCGGGGGCTCACCTGGTGTCCATCCACGAGCTGCGCGACGAGCTTGATGGGGTGACCCTCTCCGACGACGGCACCGTGGAGATCGGTCCCATAACCTGGTTCCATCATGTGACCACGAGCCCCGTGATCCAGGCGACCGTCGCCACCCTGGGCGACGCCTGCGACACCCCTGGCGGCCCACAGCTGCGCGTCTCGGGCACCATCGGTGGCAACGTCTGCAACGCCGCCACCTCGGCAGACTCCGCCTCGACCCTCTTTGCCTACGGGGCGCTCCTGGACGTGAGGGGCCCCAGGGGCGAGCGCACCATCCCCATCGAGGAGTGGTATGCAGGCCCTGGACGCTCCACCAAGGAGCGCGACGAGGTCCTGGTCAAGATCCGCATCCCCAAGGACCACTACGAGGGCTTCACGGGACACTACTTCAAGTACGGCAAGCGCCGCGCCCTTGAGATCGCAACCATGGGCTGCTGCTGCCTGGTCAAGCTCTCTGCCGACAAGCGGCGCGTCGAGGATGTCCGCCTGGCCTTTGGCGTCGCGGGCCCCACGCCCATGAGGGCGCATGGCGCGGAGGACGGCGTGCGTGGGCTCACCGTCGCGGAGGCCGCGGAGAGGGTCGGCGCGCTCGCCCAGGCCGACACCAACCCGCGTGACAGCTGGCGCGCCTCCAAGGAGTTCAGGCTCCAGCTCATCAAGGAGATGGCCAAGCGCTCCCTCGTCGAGGCCGCGCGCAAGGGAGGGGCAGAGATCTAATGGACATGAGAATCCTCAAGTGCACGGTCAACGGCAAGGAAGTGCAGGTGGGCTATGACCCCCGCGAGTCCCTGCTGGACACCCTGCGCAACCGCCTGCACCTCACGAGCGTCAAGCGCGGCTGCGAGGTGGGCGAGTGCGGGGCCTGCACCGTCCTGATTGACGGCGTGACCACCGACACCTGCCTCTACCTGACCGATTGGGCCCAGGGCAAGGAGATTCTTACCGTCGAGGGGCTCCAGGGCCCCGATGGCGCCCTCGACCCCGTCCAACAGGCCTTCGTGGACGAGTTTGCCGTCCAGTGCGGCTTCTGCATCCCCGGTCTCATCATGAGCACGGTCGAGATAGTGCGCTCCGGCAAGACCTATGACAGGGACGAGCTGCGCAAGCTCCTCTCGGGGCACCTTTGCCGCTGCACGGGCTACCAGGACGTCATGAACGCGGTGGAGAGGGCGGTCGAGTACTGTCACGAGCGCCTGGGAGAGGAAGAGGGCCAGCCCGTCCGCTAGCAAGGGGCCGCGTCGTGACCTGCCGGTACGGCCGCGACAATCTCATTCCAAAAAACAAGGTGGGCCCCGCAAGGGACTCCGTGTTTGGCCGCATCAGCGTGCGGTCAGGTCGTTCTTATAAAAAAATGGGACTCATGGCCAGCAAAGGACATGTCGGAAGGAGGACCAAGGCCACCCCGGAAGCATTCGACTCAACGAGAAAGGAGACATCCGCCCATGAAGGAGAAGATCCAGTCGTTCTTCCACCTGGAGGAGCATGGAACCAACATTCAGACGGAAGTGATCGCAGGCATCACCACCTTCGTCACCATCGCATACATCCTCGTCGTCAACCCCTCCATCCTGGGTGACGGCGGTATGGACCCCGGCGCGGTCTTCACGGCAACTGCCATCACTGCCGCATTCGGCACCTGCATCATGGCCCTCTCCACGAACTACCCCTTCATCCTGGCGCCCGGCATGGGCCTCAACGCCTTCATGATCTACACCGTCGTCCTGGGAATGGGCTACACCTGGGAGGTCGCGCTCGCGGCGTTCTTCGTCGAGGGCCTGATCTTCCTGCTCATCGCCCTGACCAACATCAGGGAGATCGTCCTGGACGCCATCCCCATGAGCCTCAAGCTCGCGATCACGGCAGGCATCGGCCTCTTCATCACCCTGATCGGCCTCAAGAACGCCGGCATCGTGGTCGACAGCCCCTCCACCCTCATCACCATCTTCCCCTTCCATGCCAGCATGCAGGACGGCAGCTTCTCCACCGGCGGCATCTCCGCGCTCCTGGGCCTTGTGGGCATCGTCATCACGGCGCTGCTCATGATTCACAACGTCAAGGGCAACATCCTCCTGGGCATCCTCATCACCTGGGGCATCGGACTCGTCTGCCAGCTCGCGGGCATCTACGTCCCCGATCCCGCCGCCGGCTTTGGCAGCCTGATCCCCGACTTCTCTCGCGGCCTGTCCATACCCTCGCTTGCGCCCACCTTCATGAAGATGGACTTCTCCCAGGTCTTTAGCGTCGGGTTCGCGACCGTCGTCGTGGCCTACCTCTTCACCAACATCTCCGAGACCTTCGGCTCGCTGGTGGGATCCGCCTCCAAGGCCGGCATCCTCCAGGCGGACGGCAAGTTCCCCCGCTTCAAGAACGCCCTCGTCGCGCAGTCTGTCGGCGCCATGACCGCGGCCGTCACGGGCACCTCCGTCACCACCTCCGTGGTCGAGTGCGCGGCCGGCATCGCCGCCGGCGGCAAGACGGGCCTCACCTCGCTGGTCACCGGCGTCATGTTCCTGATCTCGCTGCTCCTCTCGCCGATCTTCCTGGCGATTCCCTCCTTCGCAACGGCTCCAGCCCTGGTCATCGTCGGCTTCCTGATGATCTCGTCGCTGCTCGGCATCGACTTCTCCGACATGTCCGAGGCAATGCCGGCCTTCATCTGCCTCTTCACCATCCCCTTCACCTACAGCATCGTCGAGGGCATGGCCCTGGGATTCATCTCATACGTCGTGATCAACACGCTCGGCGGTGAGGACCGCCGCAAGAAGGTCAGTGTGGCAATGTACGTGATAGCGCTCCTGTTCGTCGCAAAGTACTTCTTCGTCTAGGGAAGGCGTGCCGGCGCCAGCTGACCGGAAGAGAAAGGACCGCACCATGCTCAACAAGTTCTGCAAGCAGCCCCTGTGGGAGTGCAACCGCACCCTCATCAAGGTAGCCCAGGGTCAGGAGCCCGCTGACCTCGTAATCCGCCATGCAAAGCTCGTGAGCGTCACCACCCACGAGATCCTCGAGGACACGGACATCGCCGTCGCGGCGGGCCGCGTCGCCTACGTGGGCATCGCCCCCTACACTGCTGACCACTGCATAGGCGAGAACACAAAGGTCATAGACGCCGAGGGCCAGTACGTGGCACCCGGCTTCATGGATGGCCACATCCACGTGGAGAGCTCCATGGTGGGCGTGGACGAGTACGCCCGCGCGGTCGTGCCCCACGGCACCACAGGCATCTACTGGGATCCCCACGAGCTCTGCAACGTCACGGGCCTCGAGGGGGTGGCCGAGGTGGCCAAGGTCGCCAAGAGCGTGCCCCTGAAGGCCATGATCACCACCCCGTCCTGCGTGCCTGCCGTTCCCGGCTTCGAGGACACGGGCGCCTCCGTCGACGCGGCAGGCGTCGAGGGGACCATGGGCTGGGATTCCGTCGTCGCCCTGGGCGAGATGATGAACTACCCCGGCATCCTCTCCTGCGCCGACAACGCCATCGAGGAGGTCAATGCCACGCTCAAGGCCGGCGCCACCCCCACGGGCCACTACAGCGTCTGCGAGACCGACCGCGGCCTGAACGCCTACATCGCCTCCGGCGTCTCCTCCTGCCACGAGTCCATCCGCTCCGAGGACATCATCGCCAAGCTGCGCCTGGGCATGTACGCCCAGATTCGCGAGGGCTCCGCCTGGCAGAACCTGCACGACCTGGCTCCGGCGGTCGCCGGCGGCAGGATCGACACCCGCCTGTGCAACCTCGTCTCCGACGACAACCATCCCAACACGCTGGTCTCAGACGGCCACCTCGACCGCATCCTGCGCATGGCCGTGCGCGAGGGCATCGACCCCGTCACCGCCATCCAGATGGTGACGATCAACGCCGCCACCTACTTCCAGATGGGCACCGACATGGGCTCCATCACCCCGGGCAAGTGCGCCGACATCGTCTTCCTCGAGGACCTCAAGGACTTCCACGTGACGCGCACCATCATCGATGGCGAGGTCGTGGCAGAGGACGGCAAGGCCCTCTTCGAGGCCGGCTCCTACCAGTATCCCGAGTTCATGACCGACACCATGCACGTGGCCGTTGACATCACCGACGCCACCTTCCGGATCCCCGCCGTGAACTCCAAGGGCGAGGCCCTCGCGGGTGACTCCGCAACCGTGCGCGCCATGGTGGTTGCCCCTGGCTCCACCATCACCGAGTGCGCCCTTGCCCAGGCGCCCATCAAGGACGGCCAGCTTGTTGCCGACTCCGAGAACGACCTGCTCAAGGCCTTCGTCTTCGAGCGTCACAACAACACCGGCAGCTTCGCCCATGGCTTCGTCAAGGGCTTCGGCATCCATGGCGCCCTGGCGCAGACCGTTGCCCACGACGCCCATAACCTGCTCGTCGTTGGCGACAATGACGCCGACATGGCCCTTGCCGCCAGGACGCTCGTCGAGTGCGGCGGCGGCGAGTGCGCCGTCGAGGACGGCAAGATCCTGGGCCAGGTGGCCCTTCCCGTCTGCGGCCTCATGAGTCCTCGTCACGTCGAGGACGTGGCGGCGGACGTCGAGAGAGTCGAGGAGGCCTGGAAGAGCATGGGCTGCACCATGCCCTCGCCCTTCATGACCATGGCCCTTCTCTCCCTGGCCTGCATCCCCAGCCTGCGCCTGACCAACCGCGGCCTCGTGAACACCGACACCTTCCAGTTCGAGGACCTGGTGGTCGAGGGCTAGCCGCCCAACGGGTGACATTCGCTCGAACGGACGCATGTGGCGCCCGCGGGGAAGAGGGTCCCCGCGGGCGCCCCTCTTCGACAGCCGTGCCGGTGGCCCTGGGACGCGTTCTCCCTGGGCCTACCAGTTCACGATGATGGTGCTGTCATCGCGGCGGGCGTTTCCGGCGTCAGCGCCGTCTGACGCCTCGGTGCCCGTCTGGACGTCAAAGCCCAGGCGCCGCAACGTGCGGATGAAGTGCACCAGCTGCGTGTTGTACTCGTTCAGGAGACGCGCCTGCTGGAGGGGGCTGATGAGCGTCTGCTCCCTGCCGTAGATGATGTCGCTCATCGCGTCCGCGACGGTCATGTTGCTGTTTGCCAGCAGATCGTTGTAGAACGCGTTGCCCTCGCCGTTGCCGTCCCTCTCGCCCGGCGCGAACTTCACCGTCAGGGACCTGCGCCCGTAGGTCGCGTACATGCGGATGCGCGTGTCCGTCTGGCCCACGGCGTTCTTCATGGCCCACTTGAGGGCGTTGCCCGACAGCGTGTCCGCCTCCGCGCGCTCGCGCCCTGGCTTCGCCTCGTCGGCTATCCTTCTGGCCTCCTCCGCCTCGAGCATGTCGTCCCTCTCTTTCCCGCCCCTGGGGGTGTCCGTCCTCGGTCCACTAAAGATACCCGATGGGGCCGTCCTCCCGTCAGCGGGATCGCTCGCGCCTTGTGCCGAATGAGGAGCAAGTCGACGAGTTGCAACCGGCCGTGTGTTTTCTCCTACGACTTCGCGATGGTCGCCTCGGGCGCCGCGGCAGTGCTCCTCGCTGCGCCCGTGTACATGCTCATGGTGAGGTGCGTCAACCGCCTCGGCATGACCGCCGTCTTCACCACCATCGCCGCCCTGCTCCTCTGCACGATGGGCAACATGCTCTTCATGCTGCCCTTCTACGTGGTAGGGGGGCTGGCTCTCGACCTCGTCTTCCTGCGGACACCCCGGCAGCGCCAGAGCCTCTGGTAGATAACCGCCGCGTGGACCACGTTCAGAGGCCTATACCTGCTCTCCACGCTGATCCCCTACCTCGGGAACATGGGGGCGTACGTGGCGCAGACCATGGCCGACCGCGGCCTGTACCAGTCCTACGCCGAAGCGTTCTTCAAGTACTACGGGAACCCGGCGTGGATCGTGGCCATCATGCTCATCACCATGGCCGTGGGGTTCTTGGGCTGCCTCGTCGGGAGGGCCCTCATGAAGAGGCACTTCGAGCGTGCCGGCGCCCTGTAGAGCGGGCGAGGACGACGTCAGGGGAGTGGGGCTCACGGTTGCCACAAAGGCGGCCGTGCTGCTCCTGGCCATGGTCGCATGCTCTCAGAACCTGGGGCTGCGCCCCATGCTCGCGCTCAGCCTGTCGTCGATTGTCTACATGCTGGTCGCAAGGGAGCTGCGCGGCGCCCTGGGCATGATGGGGTTCCTGGCGGTTCTTGGGCCGCTTTATGTCGCGTACACACGCTGGGGAGTCTCGTCCATCATCCTCTCGCCCGTGCAGGTCTTCCAGATGTGGCATCTCTTTTCCGTGACGGCCTGCGCCTGCGTGGCCCTCGCCCTCGTCGTCTGCGTCGGTGCGGTTGCCGCGAACGGAGTGATGGCATGAGCGCGCTGAGCGGGGAGGTCCTCTCCCTGGAGGACGTCTCGTTCGCGTACAAGGGGGCGTCCAGGACCGTCAGCGACGTGAGCCTGAGCGTTGCCGAGGGCGAGTGCGTGGTGCTCTGCGGCCCCTCGGGAGGCGGCGGGCTCTCCGGTGGCGAGCGCCAGCGCGTCTCCATTGCCCGAGCCCTGCTGAAGGACGCACCCATAGTCCTCTTCGACGAGGCGACGGCGGCGCTTGACGCGTAGAACGAGGCGGCCATCGTGGACACGATGCACGAGCTCGCGCGTGACAGGACGGTCATCGTGATCGCGCACCGGCTCTCGACCATTGCCGGAACGGACCAGATAGCCATGTTGGAGGAGGGCCGCATCACCCAGCTGGGAACGCACGAGGAGCTGCGTGCCCAGGAGGGACGCTACCGCAGCTTCTGGGCGGACCGCCATCGCGCGCAGGGCTGGCGCGTGAGGTAGGCCCGCCCCACGACGTCCGCCTCGCGCGGCGCCGCTGGCCGTCTGGGGTCCTGTGGCCCACTGCCGTCCCGCCCGCGCCCCCTTACGATTCGTCTGGTTCCGCCCCCGTGCAGCCCGAGCTGCACGGGGGCATGCTTTCCGAGGTCGTTGTTCTTGCGCGAGCACAACAACGTTCGGAGCGCCATTGGGGCCGTTCGGCGATGGGGCCAGCATGTGCGACGGACTCTTTGTAAAGCCCCTTGCCTATTGCTGCAAAGGGCCTATATTTGATAGTGCCAAACAAAAAGTTTGGTGTACGTACATTGTGTAAGTATTGGGTTCGGGAAGTCCAGGAGGGGACGCAGCATGGAGCCAAAGATCAAGTGGGTTGCCAACATGATGCCCAAGAGCGAGGACGTGAACCTGCCTGTCATGTCCCTCGACAACGTCGCCAAGGCCCGTGCCTTCCACGGGAGCTTCCCCCAGTACTCCGTGACCCCGCTGGCCAACCTCGCGGGCATGGCCGAGCGCCTCGGCCTGGGTGGCCTCTTCGTCAAGGACGAGAGCTACCGCTTCGGCCTCAATGCCTTCAAGGTGCTGGGCGGCTCCTTTGCCATGGCTCGCTACATCGCTGACGAGACCGGCCACGACGTGTCCGAGATGACCTTCGACTACCTCACGTCCGACCAGCTCCAGAAGGACTTCGGCCAGGCCACCTTCTTCACCGCGACCGACGGCAACCACGGTCGCGGCGTTGCATGGGCCGCCAACAAGCTGGGCCAGAGGTCAGTGGTGCACATGCCCAAGGGCTCCACCAAGACGCGCTTCGACAACATCGCCAAGGAGGGCGCCAAGGTAACCATCGAGGAGCTCAATTACGACGACTGCGTTCGTCTGGCAGCCAAAGAGGCGGCCGAGACCGAGCATGGCGTCATCGTCCAGGACACCGCCTGGGACGGCTACGAGAAGATCCCCTCCTGGATCATGCAGGGCTACGGCACCATGTCCGCCGAGGCTGCCGAGCAGCTCCGCCAGCTTGAGGTCAACCGTCCCACCCACGTCTTCGTCCAGGCCGGCGTGGGATCCCTCGCCAGCGCCATGGTCGGCTTCTTCGCCAACCTCTTCCCCAGCTGTCCCCCCAAGTTCGTGATCATGGAGGCGGAGGCCGCGGACTGCCTGTACAAGGGCGCCTTGGCCGCTGACGGCGATCCCCGCATCGTGGGTGGGGACCTGCAGACCATCATGGCCGGGCTTGCCTGCGGCGAGCCCAACACCATCGGCTGGGACATCCTGCGCAACCACGCGGACGCGTTCCTCTCCTGCCCCGACTGGGTGGCGGCGAAGGGCATGCGCATGCTTGCGGCCCCCAGCAAGGGAGACCCCAGCGTCACCTCCGGCGAGTCCGGTGCCGTGGGCATGGGCGTCATCTCCACGATCATGAGCGACCCCGACTACGCTGACCTGCGCGAACTTCTAGAGCTGAACCAGGACTCCAAGGTCCTGCTCTTCTCGACAGAGGGCGACACCGACCCGGTTCGCTATCGCGAGGTCGTCTGGGGCGGAGCCTACCCCACCGAGTAGCCTTCCCAGCGAGCCGCCCTCCGCCGCAGGCAGGGGAGGACGGCCCAAGGTCCGACCATCTGCCTGCACCCAAGCGAGGGTTCCCAAGGGAACGAGACAGGGAGGAAAGGACATGAAGGAGCTCGACTACGATCAGATCAAGAAGGCCGCGCAGGCCTACGGCGAGGATATGAACCGCTTCCTGCGCGCCATGATCTCCCACCCCAGCGAGAGCTGCCAGGAGAAGGAGGTCGTCGCCTGCATCAAGGAGGAGATGGAGCGCCTGGGCTTCGACGAGGTCCGCGTCGACGGCCTCGGCAACGTCATGGGCTTCATGGGCACGGGCGAGAAGATCCTCTGCATGGACGGCCACATCGACACCGTCGGCGTGGGCAACCTCGAGAACTGGGAGGCGGACCCCTACGAGGGCTACGAGACCGACGAGCTCATCTACGGCCGCGGCGGCTCCGACCAGGAGGGCGGCGTCTGCTCTGCCGTCTACGCAGCCAAGATGATGAAGGACCTCGACCTCATCCCCGAGGGCTACAAGGTCATGGTCGTCGGCACCGTCCAGGAAGAGGACTGCGACGGCATGTGCTGGCAGTACATCTACAACAAGGACGGCATCAAGCCCGAGTTCGTCATCTCCACCGAGCCCACCGACGGCGGCATCTACCGCGGCCACCGCGGCCGCATGGAGATCAGGGTCGACGTCCACGGCGTCTCCTGCCACGGCTCTGCCCCCGACCGCGGCGACAACGCCATCTACAAGATGGCCGACATCATCGCCGACGTCCGCTCCCTCAACAACAACGGCTGCGACGAGTCCACGGACATCAAGGGCCTCGTCAAGATGCTCGATCCCAAGTACAACCCCGAGCACTTCGAGGACGCGCGCTTCCTGGGCCGCGGCACCTGCACCGTCTCCGAGATCTTCTTCACCAGCCCCAGCCGCTGCGCCGTCGCGGACTCCTGCGCCATCTCCATCGACCGCCGCATGACCGCCGGCGAGACCTGGGAGTCCTGCCTCGAGGAGGTTCGCGACCTCCCCGCAGTCAAGAAGTACGGCGATGACGTCAAGGTCTCCATGTACATGTATGACCGCCCCTCCTGGACCGGCGAGGTCTACGAGACCGAGAGCTACTTCCCGACCTGGATCAACAAGGAGTCCGCTCCCCACGTCAGGGCCCTGATCGACGCCCACAAGGCCCTCTTCGGCGACGAGCGCATCGGCTGCGAGCCCTCCATGGACAAGCGTCATCGCCCCCTGGTTGACAAGTGGACCTTCTCGACCAACTGCGTTGCCATCCAGGGCCGCTACGGCATCCCCTGCGTCGGCTTCGGCCCCGGCGCCGAGTCCCAGGCCCACGCCCCCAACGAGATCACCTACAAGCAGGACCTCGTGACCGCCGCCGCCCTCTACACCGCGGCACTGAACCTCTACGACGGCTCTGCCGCCACCGGTGACGCCACCGAGTTCCGCGCCGGCCTCACCAACAACGACATCAAGTAGAACGTGCATGACGGCGCCCGCCCTGCCCTGGGGCGCGGCGGGCGCCTCCTTGCAAGGGACAAGACAACAAGGAAGGGGCACAGATGGACAGCAAGTTCGACGCCTACCTGGAGGAGCTCGGCAAGCTCGACTACTCCAAGATGTACAACAACGACTTCCTGCACACCTGGGACAAGACCACCGACGAGCTGAAGGCCATGTACATCGTGGCTGACGCCTTGCGCAACCTGCGCGAGCGCAACATCTCCACCCGCATCTTCGAGTCCGGCCTGGCCGTCTCGAACTTCCGTGACAACTCCACGCGCACCCGCTTCTCCTTCGCCTCCGGCACCAACCTGCTGGGCCTCCAGCAGCAGGACCTGGACGAGAGCAAGTCCCAGATCGCCCACGGAGAGACCGTCCGCGAGACCGCTACCATGATCAGCTTCATGGCCGACGTCATCGGCATCCGCGACGACAAGTTCATCGGCGAGGGCGACGCCTACATGAAGGAGGTCGCCGAGTCCGTAGAGCAGTCCTGGCGTGACGGCATCCTCGACCACCGTCCCACCCTGGTCTCCCTGCAGTCCGACTCCGACCACCCCACGCAGTCCTCCGCCGACATGCTCTACCTCATCAACGAGTTCGGCGGCCTGGACAAGCTCCGTGGCAAGAAGGTTGCCGTCACCTGGGCGTACTCTCCCTCCTACGGAAAGCCCCTCAGCTGCCCCCAGTCCCTCATCATGCTGCTGACCCGCTTCGGCATGGACGTCACCCTGGCCCACCCCGAGGGCTACGACCTGATGCCGGACCTGGTCAGGCAGGCTGGCGAGTTCGCGCAGGAGAGCGGCTGCAGCTTCAGGCAGTCCCACGACATGGCGGAGGCCTTCGAGGGCGCCGACATCGTCATTCCCAAGAGCTGGGCCCCCTATGCCGCCATGGAGCAGCGCACCAAGCTCTACGCCGCTGGTGACACCGCTGGCATCGACAAGCTCGAGAAGGAGCTTCTCGCCCAGAACGCCACCCACAAGGACTGGTGCTGCACGCCCGAGCTCATGGCAAAGACCGCCAAGGGCATGGACGCCATCTACATGCACCCGCTGCCCGCCGACATCAACGGCGTCTCCTGCGAGGAGGGTGAGGTTGCGAACGAGGTCTTCGACTACCACCGCGACGGCCTGTACCTCGAGGCGAGCTACAAGCCCTACGCCGTCGCCTCCATGGTCTTCCTGCAGAAGGCCAAGGACCCCGTGTCCACGCTGAGGGCCCTCGAGGCCCGCGGCGAGGCCCGTTGGTTCGAGGCGTAGAAACGCTCTGCGGCCCGCGTCGCCTTTCCCGGCGCGGGCCGTATCATTTGAGGCGACGGCACCGCTTGCGGTTCCGTCGCCTTGTGCAAGCGTCAGGAGGGAAGTGGGCCATGAGACCCTCGCAGGCTCTGTTCGTGTTGGATGACAACGCAAGGCGGTGCTTCGGACCGGGGCCTTGCAGGCTGCTCAGGGCCATAGGGGCCACGGGGAGCCTGCGTTGCGCCGCCCAATCCATGGGCATGGCCTACACCAAGGCGATCAGGATGCTCAAGTTCGCAGAGGAGTCTTTGGGCGTCAAGCTCACGAGCCGCACCATTGGCGGATCTGGCGGCGGCGGCTCTCGCCTCACCCCCGAGGCGCTTGACCTCATCGAGCGCTACGAGCGCTGGAGCGCCGACTGCCGCGCCTTTGGCGCCCATTCCTTCGAGGCCTGCTTCGAGGGCTTTGGCCCTCTGGGGGAGAGCGAGGACCCACGCCCGCGGGTGGGCGTGGTGGTGATGGCCTCGGGCCTCTCGACGCGCTTCGGCTCCAACAAGCTGGTGGCACCCCTGGCGGGAACGCCCGTGCTCGAGCGCACCCTGCGGGCGCTGCCCCTCGACCTGGTGGACCCCGTGGTGGTGACCCGCTGGGATGAGGTGCGCCGTCTCTGTGGCAGGCTGGGCATCCGCTGCGTGAGGCACGACCTCCCCTTGCAGAGCGACACGGTCCGCGCGGGGCTTGACGCAGGCTGCAACTGGAGCGGCTGCATGTTCGTGACGGGGGACCAGCCCCTTCTTGGCGAGAGAAGCGTGCGGGCCATGGTGAGGGAGTTCGAGGCCGATCCGAGCCGCGTGGTGCGCCTCTCGTGGAAGGGCCGCGCGGCGGGGCCCGTGCTCTTCCCGTCCGAGCTCTTCGGCAGGCTCCGTGCGCTCGAGGGTGACGTGGGCGGCACCGCCCTGCTCAGGCAGGACAGCTCCCTTGCGCAGGGGTGCGTGCTGGTGGAGGCCCAGGACGCCAGCGAGCTTGAGGACGTTGACACGCCAGAGACCCTTGCACTCCTCGAGCGCAAGGTCACGGGCGCGTAGGGATTTCCGAGTCGGAAGGAGATGGTGCAGGTGAAGCTGGTCAAGGGTGGCGTGCTGGTTCTTCCGGACGGCCTGGTGCGTGCGGACCTGGCCCTTGAGGGAGACAAGATCGCGCGCATCGCAGCTGACATCGAGGCCACGGGCGTGGACGAGGTGCTGGATGCCTCGGGCTGCTGGGTCTTTCCGGGCTTCATCGATGCGCACACGCACATGCAGTGCTGGACGGGCATGGACTGGACGGCGGACAGCTTCGAGACGGGCACGCGCGCGGCCGCCTGCGGTGGCACCACGACCATCGTGGACTACGCCA
This sequence comes from Olsenella urininfantis, assembly GCF_900155635.1. GTDB lineage: Bacteria > Actinomycetota > Coriobacteriia > Coriobacteriales > Atopobiaceae > Olsenella_G > Olsenella_G urininfantis. Next base: position 1,304,156 of record NZ_LT732540.1, on the reverse strand, counting down.
CCCAGGACAAGGGAATGACCCTGTCGGGCGCCCTCGAGGAGTGGCACAGGCGGGCCGAGGGGACCTGCACGGCAAACTATGCCTTCCACATGGCAATCGCAGACTGGAACGAGCACACCAGGTCTGAGATCAACGGCATGTTCGATGCCGGCGTGAGCTCCTTCAAGACCTACTTCGCCTACGACCACCTGCGCCTTGATGACGCCCAGACCCTCGAGGTGCTCGAGTCCATCCGCGAGCGCAACGGAATCCTCTGCGTGCACTGCGAGAACGGCACGCTGGTGAACGAGCTTCAGCGCCGCATGCTGGCGCGCGGCGTGACGGGCCCCGAGGGCCATCCCCTGAGCAGGCCGGACGTCTGCGAGGCGGAGGCCATCTCCCGCCTGTGCTACCTGGCGGAGCTGTCGGGCGCGCGCATCAACGTTGTGCACCTCTCCTGCGCCCTGGGCCTTGAGGCAATCCGTGACGCCCGTGCGCGTGGCGTGGAGGTCATGGTGGAGAGCTGCCCCCAGTACCTGCTGCTCGATGACGCTCGTTACCTGGAGGGCGGCTTCGGGGGAGCCAAGTTCGTCATGAGCCCGCCCCTGCGCAGGCGCCATGACGTCTCGGTGCTGCGGCAGGCGTTGCGCGACGGCGAGATAGACACCCTGGCGACGGACCACTGCTCATTCAACCTCAAGGGTCAGAAGGACCGCGGAATCGGCGACTTCACCAAGATTCCCAATGGCGGGCCCGGTGTGGAGCATCGCCCCGCCCTGGTCATGACCAGCTTTGCGGACGAGCTTGGCCCCCAGGACTTCTGCCGTCTCATGAGCGAGAACCCCGCCAAGGTGTTCGGCATGTTCCCCCGCAAGGGGGTCCTTGCCGAGGGTGCCGACGCCGACGTCTGCGTCTGGGACCCGTCCCAGAGCTGGACCATCCAGGCAGCAACCCAGCACCAGAACGTCGACTACACTCCCTATGAGGGCTTCGAGGCTCACGGCCGGGCGAGGTACGTCCTCGTGAACGGCGTGCTCGTCGCCCAGGACGGGGAGCCCACGGGTGAGACGCCCGGGTCTTACGTGAGCAGGCGGTAGAACGTCCCGGTCCCGCTTGCGCATCCTATTGGTTTCCGTGCCCGTCTCCAACTGCGACGGGCAGAGATGAGAGAGGAAGAGATATGAACAAGAAGGCTATCGTCACCGACAAGGCTCCCGCAGCCGTGGGTCCCTACTCCGCAGCAGTCCAGGCCGAGGGCGTCTCCATCAACGTGTCGGGCCAGCTGCCCGTCGACCCCTCCTGCGGCTCCATCGCCGGCGACGACGTCAAGAGCCAGACCCGCCAGAGCCTGACCAACATGAAGAACGTCCTCGAGGCCGCCGGCGCGAGCATGTCTGACGTGGTTGAGACCACCGTCCTGCTCGCCGATATCGCCGACTTCGCCGCCATGAACGAGGTCTACGCCGAGTTCTTCGAGGCTCCGTATCCCGCCCGCGCCGCATTCCAGGTTGCGGCTCTCCCCCTGGGCGCAAAGGTCGAGATCAAGGCCGTCGCCAGGGTCTAGCGCCTGCGTTCTAGTCATTTGACCTGCTGTTTTTGCCCCGCGCGCCCTTGTGTGGCCCGGGGCTTTTCCGTGCGTGTTGGGGGTGTGCCGGCGGCTGGTGACTGTTGTGGTACCTGCCGTGGTGGGCGAACGCACGCCCAGAGCCCCTCTCGGCGAGAAACCCGCGTGTTCGCCCACCTGTGGGTCGGTGCCAGGTGGGCGAACGCGCGTCTCTGCGGGCTTCTCGGCGTTGGATGTCGCGTCTGCTCACCTGTGGCCACCCGGCCCCCGCCTCAGGCGTTGTGTTACTGAAAGTATCACGTTTGCGCAGCTCACAGGCGTAGTTTTTGGTAACTTCCGCCCCTTCGCGACTATCTTTTGCCCCAATTTAGGCGCACGATAGGGGTGTGCGGAATAGTCCTCCCTGACCGTGCGAATCCTTGCTTGCTGGGAGGAAGCGCGTGCCTCTGGCACGGCAGCCACGCGCCTGTACATTGGAGCATCACATGGACGAGAGGCTTGTCATGGCGTCCTCCGCGCGGGAGGCGGCGGTCCTTGCCGCTGGTGGCGCGGGGTACCTTGCCGGCGGCACCGAGCTCATGCGCCTTGGCGCGGCCCGGCACTGCCGGAAGATGGTTTCAATCCGGCGTATAGAGGGGCTGGGAAAGGTCGAAGAGCGGGACGGGGAGGTGCTGATCGGCGCGGCCGTGACCTTCCAGGAGGCACTGCAGAGCCAGCTCGTTCCCGCCTACCTTAAGGAGGCCCTGTCCTTCATGGGGTCTCGCACCAAGCGCAACATGGCAACCGTGGCGGGCAACGTCGCCGCCTGGCGCGACGACTCCTACCTCGCGGCCACGATGCTTGCCGTCGCCGCAGAGGTGGAGCTCATGAACGAGGCTGGCGCAACCAGGCGCCTGAGCGTTGCCGAGTGGGCAAGGACTAGGCCCGAGCACAGGCTCATCGGCCGCGTCATCGTCCCCGCCGAGCCCGGATGGGTCTCGTCGAAGCGCTATGCCAACACCATGGAGAGCCTCTCGTACCTCGTCGTCTCCCTCTGCCTGTCGCAGGGCGAGGCCCGTGCGGCGCTCTGCGTCAAGGGCGTGGGCGCCTTCGTCTCTCCCGAGCTCTCGGAGGCGCTGTCTCGCGGCGCCGGCGAGGACGAGCTGGTCGAGCTCTCCTACGGGCTTGACGAGGCCATTCCCACAGACATGTATGGTAGCGAGAGGTACAAGCGCTACCTCGCGGGCGTCACCCTCGCCCGCATGCTCGAGGACGCGGAAAGGGACGGTGCGCGATGAGGATCGAGTGCACGATCGACGGCAGGGAGCGCGGCTTCGAGCTTGACCCCACGCTGCCCCTGCGCGAGCTTCTGGTTCGAAGCGGCTGCTTCTGCGTGCGAGACAGCGATGACGGCGAGGGCTTCTGCGGCTCCGACACCGTGCTGGTCGATGGCACGCCCGTCTACGCCAACCTCATGCCCGCCGGCGAGGCGGATGGTCGGGAGGTCCGCACCCCCGCAGGTCTCGCAGAGCCCGGCAGGCTGAGCTACGTGCAGCAGGCCCTGATCGATGCCGGCGTGGTCCAGAGCGCATACAACTCGCCCGCCACGGCCCTGATCCTGACCTGGCTTCTCGAGAGGGAGCCCCATCCAACGCGCGAGCAGGTCAAGGATGCTCTCTCGGGCATCTACATCCGCGACGCCAGCTACGAGAACTACTACCTGGCCGTCAGGCTGGCCTGCGAGCTGCGCGACAAGGGCCGCTACGAGTCCAAGATCGCCGATGACTACCGCCCCGAGCTGTCCTACGTGGGCAAGCCCGGGTCAAAGGTGGACGGCCCCCAGCTTGTGCGGGGGGAGCGTGCCTTCGTGGAGGACTTCGTCGACTCCGATGCCTGCCACCTGGCCATGCTCCGCTCGCCCTACGCCTCCGCGTACATCAACTCCATCGACGCCAGCGCGGCTGAGGCCCTTCCTGGCGTCGTCGCGGTCATCACCTGCTTCAACTGCCCCGACATCACCTACATGCAGGCGGGCCAGGGCAACCCCGAGCCCTCCCCGCATGACACCAGGCTCTTCAACCACAAGGTGCGCTTCGTGGGAGACCGTGTGGCTGCGGTCATCGCCGAGACCAAGGAGATAGCCGAAAGGGCTTGCGGCCTCATCACCGTGGACTACCAGGTCTTGGAGCCGGTCTTCTCGGTGGAGCAGGCCATGGCCGAAGGGGCTCCGCGCGTGCACGACGGCATCGTGGAGTACGGCGCGGGAGCTCCCGCCGACCTGGACGAGTACAACCGGGATGCCGGGGACGCCCGCGAGGGCAAGGTCTTCTACCCCTTCCCGCTGAGGGCAGACACCCACAGGAACATCGCCGCCTCCAACAAGGGCGGCATCGGAGACGTGGAGCGCGGCTTCGCCGAGGCAGACGCCATCGTGGACGAGACCTACCGCACCACCAACGTGCAGCAGGCGCCCCTCGAGCCGCACCTCTGCTATGCCAAGATGGAAGGTGGCCGCCTTCAGGTCTATGCCTCCACGCAGGTGCCCTACCACGTGCGCCGCATCGTCTCGTGGGTCTGTGGCCTCCCGCAGAACAAGATCCATGTGGTGAAGACCAGGGTCGGCGGCGGCTACGGCTCCAAGCAGGACATACTTGTCGAGGACGTCTGCGCCTACGCGGCCTATGCAACCCACCGCCCCGTCTACTACCGCCACACCCGTGCCGAGGAGCTCACCGCCGCCTCAGCCCGCCACCCGATGCGCGTGCGCGTGAAGATGGGCGCCAAGAAGGACGGCACCATCACGGCCATCTTCATGGAGGTGCGTGCCAACACCGGAGCCTACGGCAACCACTGCCTCACCGTTCCCATGAACTCCTGCTCCAAGGTGCTGCCGCTCTTCAAGGTCGACAACATGGCCTACGACCTGATCACCTACTACTCGAACAAGCTGCAGCCCGGGGCCTACCAGGGATACGGAACTCCCAAGGGCACCTACGGCATCATGATGGCCATGGCCCAGCTTGCCGAGAGGCTCGGAATCGACTTCAAGGACATGGTCGTCAAGAACCACGTGGAGACGGGATATCGCCTGGAGATTCTCAAGGGCCTGGGAGAGGGTCGCGAGGGCAACGTGGTCCCCGTTGGCTCCTGCGGCCTGGACGAGTGCATCGAGCAGGGCTGCAAGATGATCGAGTGGGGCAAGCGCGAGGAGCCCGAAGACCCCGACTGGAGGATAGGCAAGGGCTTCGCGATGATCATGCAGGGCAGCGGCCTGCCCGGGCTCGATCACGCCGAGGCCATCTGCAAGCTCGAGACCGACGGCACCGTGATTCTCAACAGCGGCGGCGCCGACATCGGAACCGGCCTGGACACCATCTCGACCAAGGTGGCGGCAGAGATCTTGAAGCTGCCCCTCGAGCTGGTCACCGTCATCTCCGGCGACACCGACTCCGCCGCCTTCGACACGGGCTCCTATGCCTCCTCGGGCACCTTCTTCAGCGGAAACGCCTCCGTGGACGCCGCCCGCAAGCTCGCGGCGGGCATCATGGCTGAGGCAGCCCTGCAGATGGGGGAGGACGAGGCCGACCTCGAGCTGCGCTACCCGGGAGAGGTGCACTCCACCAAGACGGACGCGACCCTGAGCTACGCGGACCTCTCGCATGCCTGCTGCGCTGGCAACGGACGCGGGCAGGTGGTGGCGCACGGCAGCTTCGTCACCACGGCGAGCGCCATACCTTACGGCGCGCACTTCGCCCAGGTTGCGGTCAACGTGCGCACCGGCCAGATCAAGGTGCAGAAGTACTACGCCCTGCAGGACGCGGGCACCCCCATCAACCCCGAGCTCGCCCAGTGCCAGATGTTCGGCGCCGCCCTCAAGTCCATCGGACACACCCTCTACGAGGACATGACCATCGACGAGCAGGGACGTCCCCTGCGCACCACGCTCACGGACTACGGCGTGCCCATGGTCTTCGAGCAGCCGGATGACTTCAGGGCCATCATGGTGGACGTCAACGACGCCGACGGGCCCTTCGGCGCCAAGTCCATCTCGGAGATCGCCTGCAACGGCGCGGCCCCTGCCATCGGCAACGCCATCCACGACGCCTGCGGTGTCTGGATGCGCAGCTGGCCAATGACTCCGGAGAAGGTTTTGAAGGAGCTTGGTAAGATCTAGCGCTTTCGTTCGAAATTATATAGGGTGCGAGTGGCGGTTTTTCTCACCTAAACGGCATATATAGGCCATTTCCTTACGTTTGGAGCTTTTATGGGGGAATGGCCTATAGACTTTTTGTCTTGTTGTCATACAAAAAGTTTTTTTTAGGGGGGAGACACTCATGGCAGCAGACGACCTGAAAGAGCTCAGGAAGCTTGACGGCACGCCCAGCTGGGGGGCTTGCGTTCCGCATGCGCTCCAGCATGTTCTCGCGATGGTGGTCGGCAACATCACGCCTCCCATCATCATCGCCTCTACGCTGGGGCTTCCCGACGGGGAGAAGGTCATCCTCATCCAGGCCTGCATGCTCATTGCGGGCATCACCACGCTCGTCCAGCTCTTCTCGCCCTTTGGCGTGGGCATGGGGCTTCCCAACGCCATGGGCGTCGCCTTCGCCTACCTGCCGATCCTTCTCACCATCGGCAAGGCCTACGGCGTCTCGGGCATCCTGGGCGCGCAGCTCGTGGCGGCGTTTCTCTCCATCTTCATCGGCATGGCCATGGAGAAGATCCGCCCGCTCTTCCCGCCCGTGGTCAGCGGTACCGTCGTGCTCTGCATCGGTCTCTCGCTCTACGGCACGGCCATGAACTACATCGGCGGCGGCGCGGCAAGCCCCAACTTCGGAAGCCCCGTCTTCGTTGCCATAGCCTTCCTCGTGCTTCTGGTGACCCTCTCGTTCAACTTCTTCGCCAAGGGCATCCTCAAGACCCTGGGCATTCTCTTTGGCCTGCTTGTGGGCTACGTGGTCTGGGCCATCGTCATCGGTGTCGACACCACCGGCATCTCCAACGCCGCGTGGGTCGCCCTGCCCCAGCCCCTGCACTTCGGCCTGACCTTCGAGCCAACCGCCATCGTGACCATGGTCCTCATGTACGTCGTCCAGGCGGTGCAGACCATCGGTGACGTCTCCTCCACCACGGCCGGCGGCTTCAACCGCCAGGCGACGGACAAGGAGCTGGGCGGGGCCGTCAAGGGCACCGGCGTCTGCGGCATGCTGGGCGCCCTCATCGGAGGCTTCCCCTCCGACCCCTTCAGCCAGAACGTGGGCATCATCGTGACCACCAAGGTCGTCGCCAGGCGCGTCTTCACCATCGTGGGCGCAACGCTCATCGTGGCTGGCCTGATCCCCAAGTTCGGCGGCGTCATGACCTCCATCCCCAACCCCGTGCTAGGTGGCGCCACGCTCTCGGTCTTCGCGGCCATCACGATGTCGGGCATCCAGCTCATCGGCGAGCAGCCCCTCAACTACCGCAACCGCATGATCGTGGGGGTCTCCCTGGCGATTGCCGTGGGACTCACCAACGTGCCGGCGGTCATGGGCTTCCTGCCCGCGGAGGTTGCCGGGGTAATCACGGGGTCTCCCATCATCACCGGCTTCCTCGTCTCGTTCCTGCTGAACATCGTCGTCCCCGAGGACAACAGCGAGGAGGAAGAGGCGTAAGGCTCCCTCCTCAAGGCTGGATTTCGGGGCGGCGTGGGGAATTGCTCCCTGCGTCGCCCCTCCCCTGCAGGCTGTTGCGGTGTTCCAGGCCTTAGCGCAGGCGAGAGAGGCGTCCCTCGCGCAGGCTGCCCGCGCAGACCTCGACGGGCGCCTCGAGCGCCACGGCGAGCCTCCGGGCCAGCTCGAGCTCCCTCTCGCCGTCCACCTGGTTGACCAGCACACGGTCGAAGGGGAGCAGCCCCAGTCTCCGCTCGGCGTCAAGTACGCGCGCAACGTCCTCGGGACGAACCATACCCTCGGCAGAGATTCCCGCGCGCTGGCAGAAGAGCCCAAGGCGGTGCGCGACCTCGGAGGCGGGCCTCCCAAAGCCTGACGCCCCCAGCACCAGGATGCAGTTGTCGCCGCCCTCAACCATCACGGGCTCCCAGCCCTCGTGCGCCTTGAGCGGAAGTCGCTTGGAGCCGTCTGCCTCGACGAGCACATAGTCTGCCAGGCCGGCCATCTCGCCGAAGCCGCAGCGTTTGGGTGCCCCCAGCTTGGGTCCCTTTCCGGCGGCTCCCACGCAGACTACGCGCTCATCCCTAAGCGCGGCCCGCAGCTCCTGGGGGCTGGGGTCATACAGGAGCGGCACCCCCTCGAAGGGCAGGATGTGGGTGGACGTGGTGAGGGCCACCGTGCCCGGCAGCTCGCGTGCCAGGGTTGCAAGCAGGCTGGTCTTGCCGCCGCTTCCCACCACGCACGTGATGCCCGGGACCACTCGCAGCAATTCATGACAAATCATTTGGCCGCCAAACCAATCGTCTTCTATACTTTTCCAAAGCCATGGTACAGATTCGCCGCTCGGTAGCTCGCGTGTCCTGCGCCGAGCGTTATGCTCTTAGATATACTGCGCCATCGCAGGTTTCCCCAAGACCTCCCAAGGCCTTGGCCAGCGTGCTGGTCGCGCGGTTCGGAGAAAACGAGTCGAAAGGGGATTCTCATGGATGTCGATGCCCGCAACCAGGCTTGCCCGCGCCCCGTGGTCCTGACGCTCTCGGCGCTTCCCAGGCTCGCGCCCGGCGAGACCCTCAACGTGCTGGTGAACGACGAGGTGGCAACCAACAACCTCAGGCGCCTTGCCGAGGAGAAGAACTGCGGATTTGCGGTCTCGGTCAATGCGGGCGAGACCACCGTGAGCCTGACCCCGCGCGAGCGGCTCGAGGCCAGCGGCAGCGCGGAGCAGGAGGCGTCCGCCTACTGCGACGTCCCGGCCGCCTCGCAGAACCCGTCCGCGGTGCTCGTTGGCTCCGCCACGCTGGGCAAGGGGGACGACGTCCTTGGCGCGAAGCTCATGAGCGGCCTCATCTACGCGCTCGCGCATGGCGAGGAGGTTCCCAAGACGGTCATCTTCTACAACGGCGGAGCCCCCTTCTGCTGCGAGGGCTCGGAGTCCCTCGAGGACATCAGGGAGCTCGCGGCTCGCGGCTGTGAGGTGCTCACCTGTGGTACCTGCCTGGACTTCCTGGGCATCCGCGACAAGCTTGCCGTGGGTGGCGTGACCAACCTCTATCACATCGGCGAGGTCATAAGCTCCACGCCGGGCGTCACCAGCATCTAGGCCGCGGATCGCGTTGGAGACGATCTACCTCAACTGCGCGGCAACCTCGCTCGATAGGCCCGCCTGCGTTGCCGAGGCCGTCATGGCGGCCTTGGGCTCCTTTGGCAGCGCCGCGCGTGGCACCTCCCCCACGGAGCTGGGCCCCGCCCGTTCCGTGACCGCCTGTCGCGAGGGGTTGGCGCAGCTCCTGGGCTTCTCCCATCCCGAGAGGGTCTGCTTCACCGCCAACGTCACCCAGGCGCTGAACTGCGCGCTCTGGGGCCTGCTGGGCGAGGGTGACCACGTGGTCGCCACGGACTGGGACCACAACTCAGTCCTGCGTCCGCTGCACTCCCTTGCGGCCGAGAGGGGCGTGCGTGTGGACTTCGCCCCTGCGGACGCCTTGGGACGCCTTTCGCTTGCGGACTTCGACCACCTGGTCACGCCGGGGACGCGCCTGGTGGTGCTGACGCACGCCTCCAACCTCACCGGCAACGTGCTCGACCTGGCGCCTGTCGTTAGCCTGGCTCATGCGCGCGGCGCCCTGGTCCTGCTCGACGCCGCCCAGACTGCGGGCTGCATCCCGCTGGATATGGAGGCCCTGGGCGTGGACGTGCTCTGCTTCACGGGGCACAAGGCCCTCATGGGCCCCCAGGGAACGGGTGGCCTCATGGTTGCCCCGCACGTCGAGGTGGAGCCTCTTCTCTCGGGCGGCACAGGCGTCCTGAGCTTCGAGGAGACCCAGCCCAGGAGCTACCCCGAGCATCTGGAGGCGGGCACGCTCAACGGGCATGGCCTGGCAGGGCTCGCCGCTGCCGTGGGGTGGATCCTCGAAACGGGCGTGGATACCATCCAGGCCCATGACCAGGCTCTCCTCTCTCGGCTGCTCGGAGGGCTCAGGGAGAGCCTGCCCGAGGGGTCGATGACCCTTTACGGGGACTTTGTGCCTGGTGCCCCGCATGCGCCCGTGGTGGCGCTCAACCTCAGGGGGTGGGAGTCCTCAAGCCTGGCAGACGCCCTGACAGGTGACTATGGCATCACCACGCGCGCGGGGGCTCACTGCGCACCACGCATGCACAGGGCCCTGGGGACTCAGGACGCGGGGTCGGTGCGCCTCTCGTTCGGCTGCTTCACCAGCGAGGAGCAGATAGACGCGGCCGTCGTCGCCCTGGCGGAGCTTGCGACGGAGGCGCTCTAGCATGGTGCGCGCACGTCGCGCGAGGGCGGTCGCCTCGTTCGATTCGACGCACGAGGCGCTCGAGGCGGAGCGCTGCTGCCATGAGGGGGGCATAGAGGGCAGGATCATCCCCATGCCCGTGTCCCTGGGGGCGGACTGCGGCATGGCCTGGTCCATGCCGCCGGAGTGCCGCCCCGCGTTCGAGGCGGCGGCACGCGGCCGCTTCGCGTACGCACGGATCGTCGAGCTGGAGCTCTAGGGACGGATCGGGAAGGGAAGTGATAAAGATGCTGGTTGTCGTAAGGGGGGCGGGAGACCTTGCCACGGGCATCGCGCTCAGGTTGCATCGCGCGGGCTGCTCGCTGGTCATGCTGGACGTGGCCGTACCCACCTCGGTACGAAGGACCGTGTGCTTCTCCGAGGCGGTTCGCCTGGGAGAGGCGCAGGTCGAGGACGTGAGCGCCCGGCTCTGCAAGGACAGCGGGGAGGCGCTCGAGGTCTGCTCCGCGGGTGACGTCGCCGTGCTGGTAGACCCCGACGGCACAAGCATTCCCGTCCTGCGGCCCCAGGCCGTGGTGGACGCCATCCTGGCCAAGCGCAACCTGGGCACCACCAAGGACCTGGCCCCCATCGTCATCGGAGTGGGGCCCGGCTTCACGGCCCCCGTGGACTGCCATGCCGTGGTGGAGACCAAGCGCGGCCACTACCTGGGGCGCGTCATCCTGGACGGCTCTCCCATCCCCAACACGGGCGTGCCGGGAAACATCGGCGGCTTCACCACCGAGAGGGTCCTGCGCGCCCCCGCCGACGGGCCCTTCGAGCCCCTGGCAAAGATCGGCGACGTGGTGCATGCGGGAGACGTCGTTGCCCAGGTGGCGGGCGAGCCCATGCGCGCCACCATCGACGGGGTCCTGCGCGGCCTCCTGCAAGGGGGAGTGCCTGTTGTGCGTGGCATGAAGTCAGGCGACATCGACCCTCGATGCCAGCGCGAGCATTGCTTCTCGGCATCTGACAAGGCCCGTGCTGTTGGCGGCGGCGTGCTCGAGGCGCTGCTGGGGCTCTCGGGAAGGCTGGGGGACTAGCATGGAGAAGGACATCAAGCTGACCAAGCTGGCGGAGTGCGCAGGCTGTGGCGCGAAGGTCGGGGCAGGAGAGCTTGCCAGGCTGCTGAAGGACATCAGCGTCATCCATGACCCAGACCTGCTCGTGGGCTTTGACAAGAGCGACGACGCCGCGGTCTATCGCATCACGGACGACATCGCCCTTGTCGAGACCGTGGACTTCTTCCCTCCCATTGCGGACGACCCCTTCACCTATGGCGCCATAGCCGCCGCAAACGCCCTCTCGGACGTCTATGCCATGGGAGGGGAGCCCAAGGTTGCCCTCAACATCATGGCGGTGCCCGAGGACATGCCCAAGGAGCTGGTGCACGAGATTCTGCGCGGAGGCTACGAGAAGGTCTATGAGGCCGGCGCCTCCATCGTGGGAGGGCACTCCATCTACGACGAGGAGCCCAAGTACGGGCTTGCCGTGACCGGCCTGGTGAACCCTGCGCGCATGTTCACCAACTCGGGTGCGCGGGTGGGCGACGTCCTGGTCTACACCAAGCCGCTGGGCATCGGGGAGGTGGTCACGGCCGCCAAGGGAGGCCTTGTCGAGGGCGAGGCCGTAAGGCAGGCCGAGAAGGTCATGATGACCCTCAACCGCTACGCCCGCGACGTCATGGTCCGGCACGACGTCCACGCGGCGACCGACGTGACGGGATTCGCCATGATGGGCCACATGCTCGAGATGGCCCAGGGCGCGGGCGTCGCCATCGAGGTGGACGTGGACGCCTTCGAGCTCCTGCCCGAGGTGCGCTCCTGGGCGCGCATGGGCATCCTGCCGGCCGGCATGTACCGCAACCGTCGCTATGCCGAGTCGCAGGTGGACGTCAGGGACGTTCCGCAGGACATGGCCGACGTGCTCTTCTGTCCCGAGACCTCCGGCGGCCTGCTCGCCTGCGTCGCCGCAGACGACGCGGACGGCCTGGTGGACGACCTCGGGGCAGACGGCCGCGTGCCCAGCGCGCGCGTGGTGGGCAGGGTGGTGGAGCACGAGGAGGGAAGCCGGCGCATACGGCTGAACACGAGAGAGACTGCGAGGTAAGAGATGACGGATTCTCACGAGACCATGAGGGACCGCGCCTTCGTCGCGCGCCTGCTCGGCGAGCTCAGGGCAGGCCGCTCGTTTGCGCTGGTCTCCATCCTGGCCACGCGCGGTTCCATGCCGCGTGCTGCCGGTGCGCGCATGGCCCTGCTCGAGGACGGCAGCTTCCTGGGCACCATCGGTGGCGGCAACATCGAGTACATGGGCCAGGAGAAGGCCAGGAAGGTGCTCGCCGGCGAGGCTGGCAACACCGTCGAGTGGATCACCCACGCCAAGACGGGCATGGCCTGCGGGGGAGACGCCCTGGTCTCCGCGCGCCACTCCCTTCCTGGGGAGGAGGTGTCCCTGGAGCGCCTGTCGGAGCTTCTCGCCTCCGCCGAGCCCTTCGTGCTCGTGGAGCACTGGGGCCAGCCTGGCGACGTCCGCGTGGAGATGCTGACGCTGGACGAAATGGGCCCCATCGACCCGCGCGCCACCGCCGACACGCCCCTCTGGGACGAGGGCCAGAAGAGCTATGTGGAGCCCGTGGGGCCTGACCCCATCGCCTACATCTTCGGCGGCGGCCACGTGGGCTGCGCCCTGGTTCCGGTGCTGGAGAGCGTGGGGTTTCGTGTGGTGGTCTTCGACGACCGCGAGGGCATCGCCGTGCCAGAGCGCTTTCCGAAGGCGGAGCGCGTCATCCTCGGCGACTTCCGAAACATCGCCGAGAGGGTCAACGTCACCCGTCGTGACTACGTGCTGGTGATGTCTCACGGGCACGTCGCTGACATCGACGTGCTCGAGCAGGTCTATGCCGTGCGTCCCGCCTACGTGGGTTGCATCGGCAGCCGCGGGAAGGCGGCGTTCGCGCGCAAGACCCTGGCGGAGCGCGGCGTCTCCCGCGAGTGGCTCGAGTCCGTGCACCTGCCCGTTGGTGACGACATCCTGGCCGTCACACCGGGAGAGATCGCGATCTCCATAGCGGGCGAGATGATCCGCTGCCGTGCGGACCTGCGTCCCGTGAAACCTCATCAGCACCCCGTTCCCACCGACGCGACGCCCGGGAGGTGATGGCAGAGGGACTTTCTGAACAGAGCCACACGTCACCATGAAGCACGTTTTCGAAAAGGAGAGACGCACATGAGCCAGAACATCTCAAGAAGGAAGTTCGCCACCGCCTGTGTCGCGGCGGGGGCCGCGGCGGGCCTTTCGGCCTGCTCCGCCAATCCCCCGAAGGAGCAGGGAGGCGAGGGTGGTGCCCCAAGCGCCGAGACCAAGGCCTCCAAGCTCGTCGTGTTCGCCGCCGCATCCCTCACGGAGGCCCTCACGAAGGCATCCGAGTCGTATGAGGCCGAGAACGACGGCCTCACCATCGAGTGCAACTTCGACTCCTCCGGGACCCTCAAGACCCAGATCCAGGAGGGCGCTGACTGCGACCTGTTCATCTCGGCCTCCCCGAAGCAGATGAACGCCCTGGACGCACAGGCCAAGTCTGGCAACGACGGGCTTGACCTCGTCGACCACGCCACGCGGGTCGACCTGCTCGAGAACAAGGTCACGCTGGTGGTGAGCGCGGGCAACCCCAAGTCGGTCAAGAGCTTCGAAGGGCTCAAGGACCTGCTGGCGGCCAACGACGTCCTCCTCGCCATGGGCAACTCCGACGTGCCCGTGGGCCAGTACACCCAGAAGATCCTGGCCTACATGGGCCTGGACGAGGAGGCCCTCGCCCAGGCTGGCTGCATCACCTACGGGACCAACGTCAAGGAGGTCACCTCGCAGGTGGCTGAGGGCACCGTCGACTGCGGTGTGATCTACAAGACCGACGCCACCTCGGCCAAGCTGACCGTCGTCGACGAGGCAACCGAGGAGATGTGCGGGAAGGTCGTTTACCCGGCTGCCGTACTCAAGGGCAGCAAGTCGGCGGACGTGGCCAAGTCCTTCCTCGAGTACCTGCAGGGCCCCGACGGCTCCGCGGCATTCGAGGCCGTCGGGTTCACGCCTCTGGCAGCGAGGTAGGCAGGGCCTTGGACTGGTATCCGCTGATCAACTCGCTGAGGATCGCCGCCATCTCCGCGGCAATCGTCTTCTTCCTTGGCGTCTGGCTCGCCCGCGCGATCGTCAGGCTGCCGCACGCCTTCCGGGGCGCGCTGGACGTGGTCCTCACGCTCCCGCTGGTGCTTCCCCCGACGGTCGTCGGGTACCTGCTCCTCAGGCTGGTGGGGCCAAGGCGCCCTCTGGGGATGCTGCTCGCGGCATTCGACCTGAGGCTCACCATGGTGTGGCCGGCCGCCGTGCTCGCCTCCGTGGTGGTGAGTCTCCCGCTCATGTACCGCACGGCACGTGGCGCGTTCGAGGGCTTCGACGAGACGCTCGCCCATGCCGCGAGGACGCTGGGGAAGCCCGAGTCCTGGATATTCTGGCGCGTGACGATGCCCTGCTGCACGCAGGGCATCGTCGCCGGCGTCGTCCTCGCCTTCGCCCGCGCGCTGGGCGAGTATGGCGCGACCGCCATGGTGTGCGGCTACACGCCGGGGTCCACGGCCACCGTCTCCACCACGGTCTATCAGCTGTGGAGGACGGGGGATGACGCGGGTGCCCTGAGCTGGGTGCTCGTGAACCTCGCCATATCCGCCGTCGTCCTGCTGGCCGTGAACCTCATCGAGCGCAAGGGGGCCCGGCGACCAGCGCGGGCGGGGAGGGTGATCGCCTGATGTCTCTCGTCGTGGACATACGCAAGCGCCTTGAGTCGTTCGACCTTGACGTCTCGTTCGAGCTGCCTGCAGACCACGAGATCCTTGCGCTGCTTGGAGCCTCGGGCTGCGGCAAGTCCATGACGCTCAAGTGCATAGCGGGAATCGAGCGGCCGGACGAGGGCCTGATCGAGCTCAACGGGCGCGCCCTCTTCGACTCGGACCGGCGCGTAGACCTGCCGCCCCAGGAGCGCAGGGTGGGCTACCTCTTCCAAAGCTACGCCCTCTTCCCCAACATGACGGTCGAGCAGAACGTCATGGCGGCGGTGCGGCTCCCGGAGAGGGGTCGGAGGCGCGAGCGCGCGCACGACCTGCTTGCGGCCATGAGGCTCGAGGGGCTTGCCGCCCGCAGGCCGGCGGCCCTCTCGGGCGGGCAGCAGCAGCGCGTCGCGCTGGCGCGCGTCCTGGCCAACGAGCCCGAGCTCCTTCTGCTCGACGAGCCGTTCTCGGCGTTGGACGGGCACCTGCGCTGGCAGCTCGAGATGGAGCTGTCACGGACCCTGCGCTCGTTTCCGGGCGGGGTGCTCTACGTCTCGCACGACCGCGACGAGGTCTATCGCGGCTGTGACACGGTCTGCGTCCTGAACGAGGGGGTCTCTGACCCCAAGATGACCATGGGAGAGCTCTTCTCGGCCCCCGTGACCCTGGGGGCGGCGCTCATCTCCGGGTGTAAGAACGTCTCCCGGGCGCGCATGGCGGCGCCGGGGACGCTTCTGTGCACGGACTGGGGGGTGACCCTCGCGTGCTGCGGCGAGGTGGGCGAAGAGACGAGCCATGCGGGCATCCGTGCGCACCACCTCATGGTGGAGGGAGAGCGCGGCTGCCCTTCCGAGAACCCCCTCGCCTGCACGGTGGACCAGGTCATAGACAGCACCTTCTCGACCATCGTCATGCTGCGCACGCCCGGCGGCGGCCCCCTTCGCTTCGAGCTGGAGAAGGAGCGCTGGCGGGGCCTTGGGGTAGGGTCCGACGTCGTCCTGCATGTGGCGTCCGAGTGCGTCATGCCCCTGGTCGAGAGGGGCCGGGGAGGCGCGCGCGTTGCGTGACGCCTGCGGTCGTACCGTCAGCTACCTGCGCCTCTCCGTGACGGACCGCTGCAACTGCCGTTGTGCCTACTGCATGCCCGAGCACGGTGTCCCCATGCTCTCCCATGACGACATCCTCTCCTTCGAGGAGCTGCGCGAGATGGTCGGCGCGGCAGCGTCGCTGGGGGTGCGCAAGCTGCGCATCACGGGCGGCGAGCCGCTTGCGCGCAGGGGCATCGTGGGGCTGGTGCGCATGCTGTCGGGCGTAGAGGGCATCGAAGAGCTGGCGATGACCACCAACGCATGCGCGCTGGCGGCGCTTGCGCCCGCGCTGCGCGAGGCTGGCCTCGACAGGCTCAACGTCAGCCTCGACAGCCTGGACGAGGGCCGCTACGCCCGCATCACGCGCTGCGGGAGGCTCGAGGACGTGCTCGGCGGCCTGGCCAGCGCCAGGGCTGCGGGCTTCACCAACACCAAGGTCAATGCCGTGCTCATCGGCGGCGTCAACGAGTGCGACATCCGACCCCTGGCCGAGCTCGCGCGTGCGGGAGGCGACGGTCCCCTGGGCGTCTCGAGCGTCCGCTTCATAGAGCTGATGCCCATGGGCGAGTGCGCCGCCTGGCCGCGGGAGCGCTTCGTCTCCGTGGACAAGGTGCTCGAGGTCATGGGAGAGCTCGTGCCTGTTGGCCCCGACGGGGTCGCCGCGCTCTATGCGGCCCCGGGCTGGAAGGGCACGGTGGGGCTGATCCGCCCCATGAGCCACAAGTTCTGCTCGGGCTGCGCGCGCCTGCGCATCACGGCTGATGGGATGCTCAAGCCCTGCCTGCACTCGGGCGAGGAGATCGCCTTGCGTGGGCTGCACGGCGACGAGCTCCTCGACGCCCTGCGGCTGGGCATCTCTCACAAGCCGCTCGAGCATCACATGAGTGCGATCCTGGGCCGCGCGAGCGAGAGCGCGCGTGCCATGAACGAGATAGGGGGATAGGCCATGGCGCTTACCCATTTCAACGAGCAGGGACGCGCGCGAATGGTTGACGTGAGCGGCAAGGAGCCCACCCGGCGCATGGCGCGCGCGGCGGGCCGCATCCGCATGCG
Source organism: Olsenella urininfantis (assembly GCF_900155635.1). GTDB lineage: Bacteria > Actinomycetota > Coriobacteriia > Coriobacteriales > Atopobiaceae > Olsenella_G > Olsenella_G urininfantis. The sequence goes on along the minus strand of NZ_LT732540.1, from coordinate 1,287,230 downwards.
GCCCGACACGCTCGCCCTGGTGCGCGAGGGGCGCACCAGGAAGGGCGATGTGCTGCCCGTGGCCCAGGTGGCGGCCATCATGGCGGCCAAGCGCTGCTGGGAGCTGGTGCCCATGTGCCATCCCATCCAGCTGACGGGCGTGGACGTAACGTTCGCCTTCGAGGAAGGCGCCATAGCCGTGGAGGCGTCCTGCCGCTGCAAGGGAGAGACGGGTGTGGAGATGGAGGCCCTCACGGCCTGCTCGGTGGCGCTGCTCACCATCTACGACATGTGCAAGTCGCATCAGAGGGACATGGCCATGGAAGACATCCGCCTGCTCGAGAAGGACGGTGGGAAGAGCGGGCACTTCACAAGGGGGGAGAGGGCATGACAGGGAGAGACGGGACGAGGCCGGCGGCCGCGCGCGGGCGCGTGCTGGACTGCTGCATCAGCGAGCGCAAGGGGACGCGCAAGCACCACTGCGACGCCATCGAGCTCAGGGTGGGTCTGGGCATAGTGGGTGACGCCCACGCGGGCGCATGGCACCGCCAGGTGAGCCTGCTGGGCAACGAGTCCGTTGACTCCATGAGGGGCAAGGGGGTGGACCTCGCCGCGGGGGACTTCGCAGAGAACGTCCTCACCGAGGGCCTCTCCCTGTGCGAGCTGTCCGTGGGCAGCGTGCTCCAGGCGGGGGAGTGCCTCCTGGCCGTGACGCAGATAGGGAAGGCCTGTCACAACGACTGCGAGATCCGCCGCCTCGTGGGCACCTGCGTCATGCCCACCGAGGGCATCTTCTGCGTGGTGCTGCGCGGCGGCACCCTGCGCCCTGGTGACGAGATCCGCGCTCTCGATCTAGACACGCTTTGAGGAAGGCCCATGCGCCAGCTCGCGCGTGGGGGTCAACGCCATGAAAGGAGATGCGACACGATGAGACAGATCAGGACCGAGGATGCCGTGGGACAGGTGCTCTGCCACGACATGACCCAGATCATCCCCACGGACGAGGACGGCAGGAAGCGCTTCAAGGGCGTGCGCTTCCGCAAGGGCTACGTGGTGCAGGAGGAGGACATACCCGTCCTGCTCTCCATGGGCAAGCGCAACCTCTACGTCTGGGAGATGGACGAGGGCAAGCTGCACGAGAACGACGCGGCACACCGCCTGGCCGCGCTCTGCGAGGGCCCCGGCATCGAGCGCGTGGGAGAGCCAAGCGAGGGCAAGATCAACCTCCGTGCCACCCACGACGGCGTCCTCATGGTCGACTCCGAGCGCCTGCTCGCCGTGAACTCGGTGGAAGAGGTCATGGTCGCCACCAGGCCGTCCAACGCAGCCGTGAGGGCGGGGCAGCTGGTCGCGGGCACGCGCGCCATCCCCCTGGTGGTCGACCGCGGCGTGGTGGAGGCGGCTGAGGCTGCGGCGCAGGGTGCCCCCCTCATGAGCGTCGAGCCCTTCAAGCTGCGCAGGGCCGGCATCATAACCACGGGCTCCGAGGTGGCAGCGGGGCTCGTCAAGGACCGCTTCACTCCGGTGGTGGAGGAGAAGCTCGCGGCCTTCGGCGTCACCGCCAGCGAGCACGAGCTGGTGGACGACGGCATCGAGAGCATCCGGGCCGCCCTGGCCCGCCTGCGCGCGAGCGACGTGGACGTTATCGTGTGTACGGGCGGCATGAGCGTTGACCCTGACGACAACACGCCCGGCGCCATCAAGGGCTCGGGCGCGCGCATCGTGACCTACGGCGCCCCCGTTCTTCCAGGGGCCATGATGCTTCTGGGCTACTACGAAGGCGAGTTCGGCCATGCCGGCAGGACGGGCGCGCCGGGCCGTCCCGTGCTGGGGCTCCCCGGCTGCGTGATGTACAGCAAGACCACCATCTTCGACCTGGTCCTACCGCGCATCCTGGCAGGCGTCGAGCTCGCGCGTCGCGACTTCGTGGCGCTGGGCGAGGGGGGCCTGCTGTGACGGGCGCCCTGTCCTTCTCGGTGGAGGTCATCACGGTGAGCGACCGCTCTTTCCGCGGCGAGAGGGCGGACGCGAGCGGGCCTGCGCTTGAGGCGTTCCTCCGCGAGGCGGGCTATGACGTGGTGGGGTGCCGTGTCGTGCCCGACGAGCAGCCGCTCATAGAGGGCGCCCTGCGCGAAGCCGTTGGGGATGACGTGGCCCTGGTGGTGACCACGGGAGGGACGGGCTTCTCGCCCCGTGACGTCACGCCCGAGGCCACGGCAGCCGTCTGCGAGCGCATGGCCCCTGGCATCCCCGAGGCGATGAGGGCGGCGTCCCTGCGGATCACACCGCACGGCTGCCTCTCCCGCGAGGCCTGCGGGATCGCAGGCGCCACCCTGGTGGTGAACCTGCCCGGAAGCCCCAAGGCCGCCGTGGAGAACCTCTCGGCGGTCATCGACGCGATAGCCCATGGCCTGCGCATCCTGCGCGGCGGCCCCGCCGACTGCGCCGCCTCCTAGGCAAGGCCCTGGCAGGCGGGGCGCCCGCGACGCCCCGCCTGCCCATCCCCGCATCCCGGCGGGGTATACTGCTGGGGCACACCCAGGAGAGGAAGTCCCATGGCACAGAAGATCCAAGGCACGGAAGACCTGTTTGGCGGCTACATGCGTGCCTGGCAGCACATGCAGGACGTTGCCCGCGAGCTCTTTGGCTCCTACGGCTTCGACATGATAGAGACCCCGGCAATAGAGCAGGTGGATACCTTCGTCCATGGCATCGGCGAGTCCACGGACGTGGTTCGCAAGGAGATGTTCCGCGTCGTCTCGGGTGCGCTCTTCGAGAATCTCCTGGCGGCAGGCAGCGAGAGCGGCCTGAAGGCCAAGCAGCGCATGGCCATGCGTCCCGAGGGCACGGCGGGCGTGGTGCGCGCCGCGGTGGAGAACAACTTCGTGCCCCAGGGCGCGGCTCCGGCCAAGCTGTGGTACGCCGAGGCGATGTTCCGCGGCGAGCGCCCCCAGAAGGGGCGCCTGCGCCAGTTCCACCAGGTGGGAGTGGAGTGGCTGGGGGCGCCTGACCCGGCGGCGGACGCCGAGTGCATCATCATGCTCATGGAGTTCTACAAGCGCCTGGGATTCGACCTCTCCCAGCTTGAGCTGCGCGTCAACTCCATGGGTGACGAGGACTGCCGCCCCGCCTACCGCGACAAGGTGCGCGACTTCATCCTCGCGCACGAGGACGAGATGTGCGAGGACTGCCTGGAGCGCGCCCAGATCAACCCGCTGCGCTCCTTCGACTGCAAGAACGAGCGCTGCCAGCGGGTCATGAGGGACGCGCCCCTCGTCACAGACAACCTCTGCGACGAGTGCCGCTCCCACTACGAGCAGGTCAAACGTTACCTGGATGCTGCCGGCATCCCCTATGAGGAGGATCCCACGCTGGTGCGCGGCCTGGACTACTACACCCGCACGGTCTTCGAGGTCGAGGCGGTCTCGAGCGGCGTGGGGGCCATCGGCGGCGGCGGCCGCTACGATGGGCTCATGGAGCTCGAGGGCGGCAAGCAAACGCCGGGCATCGGCTTCGCCGTGGGCTTCGAGCGCATCGCGCTTGCCCTTGAGGCACAGGGCTCGAGCCTCGAGACGCCTGCCCCCAGCTGCGTCTACGTTGCCTGCGCCTCGCCCGACGAGCGCGCGGCGGCCTTCGACGTGACGCTGGCGCTGCGCCAGGCGGGAATCCGCTGCGAGGCAGACTACCAGGGACGCTCGCTCAAGAGCCAGTTCAAGCAGGCTGACAAGCTGGGCGCGCCCATCTGCGTCGTGCTGGGCTCCGAGGAGCTCGCCGCCGGTGCGGCCACGGTGCGCGACATGCGCACTCACGAGCAGGATCTGGTCCCTCTGGCAGCCCTGCCCGAAACGGTCGGGACGCGCCTGGCGTAGGGCTTCTGTCGCCCTGCGGCCCTCCGCGCCGGTCTCGTGCGGCTGCAAGTGGTCCGAACCTGCTGGCTTGCGCCCCTCTTGGCACGAAATGAGGTGTTGGCCCACCTGCACCTGCGAGGTTCTGGCAGGTGGGCCAACACGCGCTTCTGGGCTCCGCGTTGCCGAGAAGGGCGCGTTCGCTCACCCCGGCGTCACCTCTCGCCTGCCCATCGCGACTTCCCCCGCTCCGTTCACATCTTGAGTTAGTTTGCCATCAGCACGGCTCCACGGCCTGAACACGGATATTTCAAGATTGCTTAAAAGTGTTCCCCCTTTTGTGCTGATGCCTCCACCGCACCTTTCGCGCAATCTTCCATCGCCATACTGCGGCTCGAAGCCCACCGATGGAGGAAGCCCATGGGTATGAGTGCCAGCCGCGACAGGTCCAGTGAGGGGAACCGCTTTCTCGAGGCGGTGCGCAACCACGCGCTGAGCAACCCGCAGGCGATCGCCTATCAGGTGGATGGCGCATCTGACGTGAGCTATGGCCAGCTTTGGGAGCTTGCCGGCAGGATTGCCCAGGAGCTGGCCGTCGCGGCGCCAGGCCGCATGCCCGTGCTGGTGTATGGCGAGAAGTCCGCGCTCACCGTTGCCGCCTTTCTGGGCTGCTTGCGTTCGGGTCACGCCTTCGTGCCCGTCGACCGAGAGCTGCCCGCCGCCCGCGTGCGCGACATCGCCGCGCAGATCGAGGGAGCCACGTTCCTAGCCTGCGTTGACGTGCCTGCTGACCTCGTCTCTCAGCTCTCGGGCTGCGTCGTGCTCGATGCGAGGGGCGCCGTCTCCAAGGACGTCCCTGCCCCAGGGCCCGCGCCCGAGCGTTGGGTGGGCGGGGAGGACACCAACTACGTCATATTCACATCGGGATCCACGGGCAGGCCCAAGGGCATCGAGGTCTCGGCAAGCAACGTCGCCCATTTCATGGACTGGATGCAAGGCTTTCCGGTGGTGTCGGAGGGCGGGCGCGTCTTTCTCGACCAAGCCCACTATTCCTTCGACCTCTCGGAATACGAGCTGGTCGGTGCCCTCTCGACGGGCGGTTGCCTGCACGCGCTCTCGCGCGAGGTCTCCGAGGACCACCGCTCCCTCTTACGGGACCTGGCAGGCTCTGGCGTGGAGGTCTGGGTCTCCACGCCGTCCTTCGCGGACTTCTGCCTGGCTGACCCCAGCTTCACCGAGGAGCTTCTCCCGCAGCTCCGCCTCTTCCTCTTCTGTGGCGAGGAGCTGCGTCCTGCCACGGCTCGCCGCCTGCGCGAGCGCTTCGGCAGGGCCCGCATCGCCAACAGCTACGGTCCCACGGAGTCTACGGTTGCCGTGACCTACGTGGAGATAGACGACGGCATGCTGTCGGCGGGCACCCCGCTTCCGGTGGGCAGGGCACGCCTTGGAACCGAGCTGCGCATCGTGGACAGGGACTCGGGTGGCCACTGCGCGCCGGGCGTCTCCGGGGAGATCGTCATCGTGGGCGACACCGTCGCCAAGGGCTACTACAGGAACGACGAGAAGACAGCCGCCGCCTTCTTCGAGGACCGCATGCAGGACGGGGCCGCCTGCCGTGCCTACCGCACGGGAGACCGCGGGCGTATCGGCGCGGACGGCATGTTGTACTGCGAGGGTCGCTTCGACTCATACATCAAGCTCAACGGCTTTCGCATGGAGCTGGGCGAGATAGAGGGGGCGCTGGAGAAGGACCCGCTGGTGAGCAGGGCCGTTGTGCTTCCGCTGGAAAGGGATGGGCGCGTGCATAGCCTGCGTGCCTATGTGGTGCCCGAGAGGGGACAGGACCTCACGGGCATGGACCTCGTCAAGGAGCTCAAGCTGCATCTCTCGCTGCGCGTTCCCTCATACATGGTCCCGCGCTCGTTTCGCCTGCTCGAGAGCCTGCCCCTGACGCCCAACGAGAAGGTGGACCACAAGGCCCTGAGGGGGCTCTAGCCCATGGGCTTCTACACGACCCCCAGCTTCTTCGCCCTTTCGGCGCTCGTCGTCCTGGTGTCTGCGGTGCTCGGCCTGCTCGAGCTGCCCCTCATGGCGTGGGGACTCTTCGCAAGCATCGCCATGCTCGTCCTCATGTTCTGGGGAAACCTTGCCGCCGCGCTCTCCTTGGCGCTGTTCCTGTCCCTGTCCATCGGGTCCACGCTCTGGTTGCTGGGACGTCCAAGGAGCCTGTGGCGCACCACGGCGGCGGTGCTTGTCTCCATAGCGCCCCTGGTGGTCTACAAGCTTACCGTCTCGCTCTCTGGGTCGGGGCTCCTGGGTTTCGCGGGAATCTCGTATGTCACCTTCAAGGTGGTTCAGGTGCAGCTCGAGGCATATGACGGGCTGATCTCCAAGAAGGACTTCAAGCTCTGGGACTACCTCTACTTCCTGCTCTTCTTCCCCAGCTTCGACTCTGGTCCCATAGACCGCAGCCGTCGCTTTGGGGAGGACCTGGGAAGACGCATCCCGCGTGACGAGTACGCGGGCATGCTTGCCCGTGGAATCCTGCTCTTTATGGTGGGAATGGTGTACAAGCTGGTGATCGCGGCGCTCGCGTATCGCCTCTACCTGCCCTCTGCCTGGGGAGACGGGCCCTTTCTCCAGGAGCTGGGAAAGCAGCTGGCCTGCGCCTATTCCTACGGCCTCTACCTCTTCTTCGACTTCGCCGGCTACTCGCTCATGGCCATGGGGCTTGCCTTCTGCCTGGGCGTGAGGCTCCCGCGCAACTTTCGCGCGCCCTTCCTCGCCAGGGACCTCACGGACTTCTGGAACCGCTGGCACATCACCCTTTCCACCTGGCTGCGCGACTTCGTCTTCATGCGACTCGTGAGACTCCTCATGAAGAGGAGGCTCGTGAGGGGGCGCCTGCGCACCGCGCAGCTGGCGCTACTCGCGGACATGCTGCTCATGGGCCTCTGGCATGGGGTGACGGTGGACTATGTGGCCTATGGCCTCTACCACGGCGTCCTCATGGCGCTTACCGAGGGCCACCAGAAGAGCGCGTTCTATCGCAGGCACCGCAACGACCCCGCCTATCGGCTGATGTCGTGGTTCGTCACCCTTCAGCTCGTCTTCTTCGGCTTTGCCCTGTTCTCGGGGCAGATGTCCCTGCTCGTGAAAGGAGCGCTCCATGTCTGATACGCACGATGCCAACGAGGTCCTCTCCCGCGTCCTTGACCTGGTCGAGGAGGTGAGCGGCGAGGACGGCCTTGGAAGCCACCTGGACGATGACCTCTTCTCGCTGGGATTTCTCGATTCCATGGCGGCAATAGAGTTGCTTGTGGGACTCGAGGAGGAGTTTGGGGTGTCCATTGCCCCCACGGAGCTCCCGCGGGAGGACATGAACACCGTCGGCAAGATCGCCACCCAGGTGGCAGCGAGGATGTAGGTGGTGGCACGGGGACAGGTGCAGGGGTCAAGGGGCCTGGGAGCCGCTCGCCGGCTGGGACCTGGCATGCGGCTGCTGCGTGCGGTTGCCCTGGGGCTCCTTCTTCTTGCCGCTGGCTTCGTGGCGTTCGAGCGCCTGCTGCTCACGGGCATGGGGCCGGCCGACCAAACGCGCCTGTACGACTACGTCTATGCAAGCGGGAAGTCCGAGAGCAGCGGCTTCGTCACCAGTAACGCGTCTGCCGACGGCCTGCTCTGCTTCGGCTCCTCCGAGTTCTACATATCCAAGGACCTGGTCTCCATGTGCCCCCAGGCGGTCTTTGGAGAGGCCTCCCGTGGCGTGGACATGACCTACGTGGGGGAGGCGTACGACCAGAGCCTCTGGCAGGCCATCGCCGCCGGGGCATACGCCCAGAAGACGGGGAGCAAGAAGGTCGTGATCATGGTCTCTCCCCAATGGTTCTTCAAGGGTAACGGCGATCAGAGCAAGTTCAGCTCGAAGTTCAGCTACTCGCTCTACCAGGAGTTCTGCAATAACCCCAACATCAGTGACGAGACGCGCGCCTATGTTCGCCGCCGCGTCACGGCCCTAGGCGTGGACTCCTCGAAGGTGGCTGCGGCAAATGGGGACAGCCTTGCCGACAGGGTAAACGCCTTGGCCTACTACCAGGCCGATCAGCTGCAGCTGCGCTCCAAGCTGTCCAATGTCATCTCCCTCGCTCCACGCAAGAGCGCCGCGCGCACGGACGGGACGGCTGCGGGCGAGCCCGACTGGCAGGCCCTTCTTTCTCAGGCAGACGCCGAGGGCTCCTCCCGGGCAACCAATAACGACTACGGCGTGTACGACGCGTTCTGGGCAAAGAACTCAAAGTTCCTTCCGGAGCTGAACCAGAACTTCCACGAGGCGGACGACGAGTATGCTGACCTGGCGTGCTTTCTCAAGGTATGCCGCGAGTGCGGCCTTGAGCCCCTGGTGTGCATCCTGCCCGTGCACGGCAGCTGGTACGACCGTGCCAACGTGAGCCAGCAGGAGCGTCAGCTCTACTACCAACGCGTCCGTGACATTTGCAACGACAACGGCAGCGCATACGCGGACTTCTCGAGCTGCGAGTACGAGAAGTACTTCCTCTGCGACACCGTGCATCCGGGGTGGCGTGGTTGGGTGTGGATAGAGCGGGCGGTGTACGACTTCGCGCGGGGCCGCAAGAGCGGCTTCCTGGGAGGCGCGGAGGGGCTCGCGGGCTCCCAGGACGGCACCTCGAGGAAGGAGCGGTAGATGGCAACGGATGAGGAACGAGCCCTGGGGCTCGCTGGCCGGATGGGGAAGGGCATCGACTCCCTGGCGAAGAGGCGCCCGGCCTGCGTGGGCGCGGCAGCGCTGCTCTCGGTAGGCATGATGGGAGCCCTGCTCATCTGGTTTACGGTCTTCTCGGGCCTCACCGGCCCCGCGCAGTTTGTCTATGCGAGCTTCTAGGTCACATGAGGCGAGCGGCCCGCAGGTGGCACGCTCCCGCGCGAGGGGGCTTGCGCTCCTGATCGCCTGCGTGGCGTTTTGCCTTGCGCTCCCATCCGTCTCCGAGGCCCTGCGGAAGACGGGGCTCGCCCTCCATCAGGTGCCTGGCGAAAGCTCCGCGGAATCGGCGGCGGAGGACGGCGGGCAGGACGAGGAGCCGCAGGACCATGGCCTGGAGGAGCTTGGCCTTCCTTTGAATCCGTCCCTGCCGGGGCTGGAAGGTGACGGTCTCGCCCTGCGGGAGCGCATGGACGAGTTCCTGGACGAGGCCTTCCCCCAGACGGGCGTACCTGGCCTTGCCGTTGCCGTCGTGAGCGGTGACGGGGTGCTCTTCGAGCGCACTATGGGGGACTGCACGGGCGCGGACTCCAGCTTCATCATCGGCTCCCTCTCCAAGTCCATCACGGCGGCCGCCATCATGCAGCAGGTGGAGCGTGGGCGCATGGACCTGGACGCTCCCGTGACGAGCTATCTGCCGGAATGCGGCCAACCCCAGGACGTGACCCTGCGCTCGCTGCTCAACCAGACGAGTGGCTTTGGCTACTACGACTCCCTGGCGAGCGCGAAGCCGGGAGCCAGCTCGGGGAGCTTCTCGTACTCCAACGCCAACTACGACCTGCTGGGCTGCGCGCTCGAGGCGGTGACCGGCCAGAGCTATGCGGACTACCTGCGCGGTTCTCTGTTCGAGCCTTTGGGCATGAATGACGCCTCGGTGGATCCCAAGCTCGTCGGCGCCTCCACGCGGGGGCACAGGAACTGGTTTGGGCTCAATCTGCAGGACGGCTACGTGCACAGGGACGGTCCCGACGCCTGGGGAGGCCCATCCTCGGGATATGTCCGGGCAAGCCTCTCTGACATGGAGGGCTACCTGAGGATGTACCTGCAGGGAGGTGCTGGCGTGCTGAGCAGCTCCTCGGTGAGGAGCATGACCGCGCTGAGGGTGCCGGACCCACAGGGGGAAAGCTACTACGGGCTGGGCTGGACCACCTTCCACTGGGACGACGGGGAGCTGGTCATGAGCCATGACGGTCAGGTGGAGAACTACGTGGCGCGTATGGTGGTGCTGCCTGCCCGTGGGCTTGCCCTGGTGGTGCTGGGCGACGCCAGCGACTATCTTGGCGGCAACGAGGCCTTCTGGAACCTTGCGGATGGCGTCACGGCCATTTCGGTGGGCGCTGACGCCGACGCGGGCCTGGTGGACAGCGGCCATCGGGTGGGCGAGCATCTGGCGCATGATGGCGTCTACCTGCTCATGCTGGGCTCGTCCTTGTGGGGCGTGGTGAGCTGGCGACGCTGGCTCAGGCGCCTTGGCGACTCGCGCGCCGCAGGTAGAGCACGCGACCTGGTGGTGCCTGCGCTGGTGGCCCATGGCCTTGCGCCCGCCTGCCTGCTTTGGGTGCCCTCGCTTTATGGCGCTCCGTGGAGGGACTTCGCCACCTTCGTGCCCGACGCCGCCCTGGTGCTGCTGCTGACGGTGGGGCTTCTTGCCTTGGGGGGCCTCCTGCGCCTAGGGGGAGCCTGCACGCTGACTCCCTGGGCCAAGCCGCAGGTGGGCTAACACGCCGTTCTCGGCCCCTCTCGGCTGATAGCGGCGCATCTGCTCACTCCGCCAGCCGTCCCCGCGCCCCGCAACGCCCAGGTGTCCTTTGCGCCCGACCGCCCCTCTCGTGCAAAATGGCCCTGAGTGAGACGAGAGGGGAGGGGCATGGAAGGGCTGGGCGTCATATACCAGGACGAGTGGATCGTGGCGGTGGACAAGCCCCAGGGCATCCTCGTGCACGCGGACGGCACTGCGGCCCCCACGCTCACGGGTCGTTTGCGCCAGCGGCTGATGTCCCAGGGAACGCCCGCCGCCGAGCTGCAGCCCCTGCAGCGCCTGGACGTCGACACCTCTGGCCTGGTGCTCTTCTCGCTCAGGAAGGAGGCTCAGCCCCGGCTAGACGCCTTGGTGGCCTCGCATGCCCTGCGCAAGAGCTACCTCGCCGTGGTGGAGGGACGCTTCCTGGCGGGCACGCGCACCATTGACCTGCCCCTGGGCCGCGACCGCCACGACAGCCGCCGCATGCGCGTGAGCAGGACGGGAAAGCCCTCCCAGACGTGCGTGACGCTTCTGGGCGAGAGCGGGCCTCGCTCGCTTCTGCGGGTTGAGCTTCTCACGGGACGCCGCCACCAGATCCGTGTCCACCTCTCGTACCTGGGCTTTCCCTTGGTGGGAGACAGGCTCTACGGCAGGAGGCCCCGCGGCTCCCAGGCCGGCCTCATGCTGCACGCCCTCGAGGAGGAGTTCACGCACCCCCTGACGGGGGAGCGCCTGAGCCTGCGCACACCCTGGCCCGAGCGCTTCGAGAGGCTCTGGCCGGATTCGTCGGAGCTCTGGCCGGATCGCTGATGCTGGCGTTGCTACATGCTCAGCTGCCCGCCGATGCCCGCGAACAGCGTCAGGCCAAAGATGACCAGTACGGTCACCTTGTTGTTCGCCAGGATGCCAAAGAACTCCCGTACCTTGGCGCTCGGCCAGAAGTAGCGTGCCGTCCTCGTGCCCAGCGCATATCCGTCCAGCCCTGCCTTGCGTATGAACATGGCCGCGCGGAAGGCGTGGTAGTCGGAGGTGGCAACCGCCACCCGGGGATTGAAGCCGAGCCTCTCGGCCGTGAATGCCGCAGAGTACGCCAGGTTTTCCTCGGTGGTCGTCGAGAGGTCCTCGACCACGATCTCCTTGGGAGAGACGCCTTGCGCGATGGCGTAGTCCGCCATCGCGCGGCCCTCGGACGTGGGTTCGTCCGCGCCCTGGCCCCCCGAGCACACCAATAGGGTGGGGTGCCCGGTTGCCTGGGCCTTGCGCAGCAGCCTGATGCCCAGGTCGACGCGACCCCTGAGCAGAGGGGGAATGCTCCCGTCCTCGAAGACATGCGAGCCCGGCACCACCACGGCATCGGGAGTGCCGCCAAAGCGAGAGAACCAGAGCTGGTAGAAGCTGGTGTAGGTGAGGTAGCAGAGAAACGCCATGCCCAGGGCCACCATCGAGGGAAAGAGCCCCATGGTCATGTGCAGCAGCGGCGTGTTCCCAAGCTCGCGCCAGCTTGTCGCAACCATGACGAGCAGGACGATGTAGGTCAGCACGAGCGCCCCGACCGCTCCCGAGGCCAGCGCCTGCGCGGAGCGCCCCTCTCGCCGGAGCATCACGAGCATGTTGTAGATGAGGAAGACGGAGAGGGCCAGGGGGGAGAGCGCGATGGACCCCAGGATGATGGCAGCGAAGCCCGAGAAGGCAAGGTCGCCGAAGGCGATGAGCACTCCCGCAGTGAGCAGGGATAGGAGGTCGGACGCGATGCCGATGAGCCCGAAGGTGAGGAAGATGCCCGGCCAGATGGAGCGCGGCTCCCTCGCGAACAGTACCGCGAAGAGGGCGAGGAGCAGGAGGGCAAAGGGCATATGGCACGGCTTTCTCGTGGGCGTCCGGTCAATGTCAATTGAGTATAGCAACCCGCGGGGCGGCCCAACTCTTGTCCGCCCGTGCCATCCTCAGGCAGAACCTGTAATGACATTTGAGGCATACTGGCATGAGTGATGTCGGCTGGGGGGCCGGCGCAGACGAGAGAGGTACTTATGGCTGGCACCATGCGAGGCGTCTACACCAACCTTACCGAGATTCGCCGCAACGTGTTTCGCGAGGTGGCGAAGGTCTGCTATGCCATGGGTGATGACACCATCAGGTCTGACAGCGATGTGGACGACGCCTTCGACGAGCTGCCGTTCAAGATCCTGCCTGGAGACGTTGCCACCTACCGCGAGAGCGTCTTCCTGGAGCGTGCCATCATCGGGGAGCGCATCCGCCTGGCCATGGGCTTGCCCCTGCAGGGCGTGGACAAGCCCGCGCGCATCTCGGATGGCTTCAAGGAGGCCGAGACGGCAGACCTCGCATACTACGAGCCTCCCCTGATCAATGTGATCAAGTTCGCCTGCAACGCCTGTAAGGATGACGTCTACGAGGTCACCAACACCTGCCAGGGCTGTCTTGCCCACCCCTGCCGTGAGATCTGCCCCAAGAACGCCATCTCCTTTGTGGACAAGCGCGCCTACATTGACCAGGAGGCCTGCATCCACTGCGGCCTCTGCGCGAAGACCTGTCCCTACCAGGCCATCCACCATCACGTGCGTCCGTGCGCCGCCGCCTGCGGCATGCATGCCATCGGCTCTGACGAGCATGGCCGCGCGGACATCGACTACGAGAAGTGCGTGAGCTGCGGCCAGTGCCTGGTGAACTGCCCCTTTGGTGCCATTGCCGACAAGAGCCAGATCGGTCAGGTCATCTGGGCGATTCTCTCGGGCACCGAGGTCATTGCGGCCGTGGCTCCCTCCTTCGTGGGGCAGTTTGGCGGCAAGGGCAACGTGGGCAAGCTGCGCGAGGCCTTCAAGCAGCTTGGTTTCTCGGGCGTCGAGGAGGTTGCCCTGGGGGCGGACCTCTGCACCGTGCAGGAGGCGGACGACTACCTGGAGGAGGTGCCCGAGAAGCTCCCGTTCATGGGCACCAGCTGTTGCCCGGCCTGGTCGGTCATGGCCAAGAAGGAGTTTCCGGAGCACGCCGCGTGCGTGTCCATGGCGCTCACGCCCATGGCGCTCACGGCCCGCATGATTCGCACGCAGCATCCCAACGCCAAGATCGTCTTCGTGGGGCCCTGCGCCGCAAAGAAGCTCGAGGCCATGCGCAAGAGCGTCCGCTCGGAGGTGGACTTCGTCCTCACCTTCGAGGAGATGGCCGGCATGATGGAGGCCAAGGGCATCGACTACCTCTCCCTTGAGGATGACAACAAGAGCGACTTCGACGTGGCCAGCGCGGACGGGCGCAACTTCGCCGTGGCAGGTGGCGTGGCAAACGCCGTGGTCAACGCCATCCATCGCCGCTACCCGGACCGTGAGGTCAACGTGGTGAACGCGGAGGGCCTCGAAGAGTGCCGCAAGATGATGAAGGACGCCGTCAAGGGCAAGTACCCCGGCTACCTCCTGGAGGGCATGGCCTGCCCCGGCGGTTGCGTGGCGGGAGCCGGCACCCTGGCCGCCATCAACAAGACGGCGGCTGCGGTCAAGCGCTACGCCAAGCGCTCCCCGCACGTGAACGCCACCGAGAACGCCTATCGCATGCTCATCCCGATGCTCGAGAAGGGCTTCACCAAGGATGACGAGGACACCGAGGTGGCCGAGACCTTCGAGGCACAGAAGCCCAAGAAGTAGGGCCCGCTGCGATACGTAGGCAACATGAGAGCGGGGCGGCCAAGGCCGCCCCGCTCGTCTCCTATGAAGCTTGCGCTCTTGTTGTACCTAGATCAGGGCTGCTTCTCCCCCTGCACGGATGCGTAGAAGCTGGCGTGGGGGAAGACGTCCTGAATGGTGTGCCCGTTCACGAAGGGGAGGGCGAGAAACTCATCGACCGTGGGGACGAGGTCGCTGCAGTCGACGAAGTGGTTCTTCGCGTTGCGGAGGCTGGTGTCCTGTGCGCGCCATGCCTCGTAGTTGACGTCGGTCAGGTAGTAGACGTCGCTGTCTACCTTCATATAGACCGAATGGTTCTTGTGCAGGTATTCGGCCAGGTCATCGTAATTGATTTCGAGAGCCTCTGCTGCTTTCTTGCCCATATCGCGTCCTTTCGTCGAAGGAAACTGGCTCCTGACAATGCGATTTTACCGCCCCCCAACGGCCGCTATTCAGTCTGCCGCCCACCATTAGGCAAGCGTGGGCAAGTGGCATGTGGGTGGGTGACCAAGTTCGCCGGCCCTACGGCAGAACGAGCCCAGCGAGCTCTGCGGCGGTATCGGCTATGCGCGTGGCGCCGTGGGTCACCAGGAAGCCCCTGTCCCTGAAGCCCCAGCTCACGGCTATGCAGTCCACCCCCGCAGCCCGTGCGGTCTCGAGGTCCACCTCTGAGTCCCCCACATAGACGACATCTCGTGCAGCGAGGCCCAGCCCGTCCATCACGGCTAGAAGGGAATCGGGGGCGGGCTTTCGCCTCACGCCCGCGCGCTCGCCCACCACGGCGTCAAAGAGGCCGGGGAAGTGGGCCGAGACAAGCCCCTGCACCGCGGAGTCCATCTTGTTCGAGACCACCGCGCAGCCCAGCCCCCTCCGGGAGATCGAGCGAAGGAGCTCCTTCACCTGGGGGTAGGGGGCGGTGTGGTCCGTGCTGTGAAGGGCGTAGCGCTCCTTGAAGGCGTCCAGGACCTGGGATGCAAGCTCCTCCGGGCAATCTGCGGGCACGCTCAGGCGCACGAGCTCCGTCACCCCGTTTCCCAGAAACGAGCGTATCTCCCGAAGGGAGCGCTGCGGGAGGCCGTGTTGCGCAAGGGCGTGGTTGACGGAGGCGTGCAGGTCCTCGAGGGTGTCCAGCAGCGTGCCGTCCAGGTCGAATATGACTGCCTTGTAGGGCATGGATCCCTCCCGTGAACGAGATGAAGAAGGCGGTGGAGGGAGAGCCCCTGCCACCGCCTGAGTATAGGCCAGTCCCCCGTGCGCCCAGGTCACTGGAAGTGCAGCGACTCCACGGGGTCGAGGCGGGCGGCGTGACGGGCGGGGTAGTAGCCGAAGGCAACGCCGATCGCCACGCAGATGCCGCTGGCGAGAAGTACCGCCGCAGGCTCAATGACCGGGGTGACCGGGGCGCCGTTTGTCATGCCGGACGCGAGGCCTGCCAGGCCGAACGACCCCAGGTAGCCCAAGACGATGCCGATGATGCCACCGGCGAGGCAGAGGCAGACGGACTCCAGCAGGAACTGCATGGTGATGTCCGAGCGCCGGGCGCCCAGGGCCTTGCGAAGGCCGATCTCCCGGATGCGCTCGGTGACGTTGGTGAGCATCATGTTCATGATGCCAATTCCACCCACGAGCAGCGAGATGCTGGCAACGGTGGTCATGAGCACCTGGAAGGCCAGCATGGTGGAGTTGAGCTGCTGGGCTATGGACTTCATCGAGTAGACGGAGATTGCCCCGCCGAAGAAATCGCCCGACTCCTGGCCTTGCTCCTGCTGGGGCTCCACCTGGTAGTAGCGCTCCAGCCAGCTCTTGGTGCTGCTCACGAGCTCGTCCACGTCGGCGTCCTCGTTGGCGTAGCCGATCATCTGGTCTATGGTCTGGCTGCCCGTGATGCGCGCCATGCTGGTGGTGAGGGGTACGAAGACGGTGGTGCCACCGCCCATGGCGGCACCCTGCGCAGGAATGATGCCCACGATGGAGTAGTCGTCGTTGTTCATGCGGATGGTCTTGCCCACCACGTTGGCGTCAACGTCGCCGAAGAGCTCCTTCACGGTGTTCTGGTCAACCACGCACACGCAGCTCATGGAGCTGACGTCTTCCTCCTGGATGAGCCTTCCGGAGCCGGGCTTCTTGCCTATGGCCTCGAAGTACTCCGGACGGACGCCCACCACCTGGGCGTTCTTCTGCTTGTTTCCGGTGGTCACCGAGGCGGAGCCGTAGTTGTAGCCGGTCACGAACTTGTAGCCGCTCACCTTCTCCGCCACGCGGTCCGCGTCTGCCTGGGTGACGCTGTTGCCCGAGTAGACGCCAATGTAGATGGCACGCGCCTGGTTCAGGCCCAGGCTGCTCACCAGGGACTGCTTGATGCCACCGATGAGGGCGGTCATGGTGATGACGGCGCTGATGCCAATGACGATGCCCAGGATGGTGAGGAGGGAGCGTCCGCGGTTGGCGTCCAGCGCCTCCCAGGTCTCGGTGGCGAGGTCTGCGATTCTCATGTGAGCCCCCTTCCGCGGGTGGTGCTGGTGCGGATGACTTCCCGTTCCTCCTCGTCGGTGAGCAGCCGGCCGTCACGGATGTGCATGGTGCGGTCTGCCCAGCTGGAGACCTCGGGGTCGTGCGTGATGAGGACGATGGTCTTGCCCTCGTTGCGCAGCCTCTGGAAGGTCGAGAGGACCATCTCGCCCGTGGCGGAGTCGAGGTTGCCCGTGGGCTCGTCCGCCAGGATGAGCGCGGGGTCGTTCACCAGGGCGCGGGCGATGGCGACGCGCTGCATCTGGCCGCCAGAGAGCTCGTTGGACTTGTGGTCGAAGTACTGCTCGGGCAGCGAGACGGAGTTGAGGGCGCGAATGGCGCGGGCCTCTCGCTCCTGGACGGGGCAGTTGTTCGAGTAGATCAGCGGCAGCATCACGTTGCGCAGCACGGTGGAGCGCGGGAGCAGGTTGAACGACTGGAAGACGAAGCCGATGCGCGTGGCGCGAATCTCCGCCAGCTCGTCGTCGTCCATCATGGAGACGTCCATGCCCTCGAGGTAGTAGGAGCCCGAGGTGGGGGTGTCGAGGCATCCCAAGGTGTTCATGAGCGTGGACTTTCCCGAGCCCGAAGGCCCCATGATGCAGAGGAACTCTCCGCGCCGGACGCTCAGGGAGACCCCCCGAAGCGCGTGCGTGAAGCCCGCCTCCGACTCGTAGACGCGATGGATGTCGCGTATGTCGAGCACCAGATCCATGACCGCCACCTAGAGCACCATGCCTGCGGAGGCGTCGCCGTCTCCGCCACCGGGGTAGGACATGCCCATGAACACCACGTCGCCCTCGCTCAGGCCCTCGATGGCCGCCACGGTGGAGTTCTTCGCCAGGACCTTAACGGCCTTGGTCTCGAAGGAGCCCTCGTCGAGCTTGCCTTCCTTGGTGGTTGCCACGCGCACGTGGCTCGCGCCGGACTCGTCGGTGGTCACGGCGTCGGCGGGCACCAGCAGGGCGTCCTTGATGCTCTCGGTGGTGATGGTTGCGTTTGCGGTCATGCCGGGCTTGAGGCTGGGGTCGGGGTTGGGGATGAGCAGCTCGACGGCATAGGTGACCACGCCGCCAGCGCCGTAGGCGCCGCCCTGGTCCGACTCTCCCGACGCGACGGTGGCGATGCGGGTGACCGTGGCCTTGACCGAGACGCCGGGGAGCGCGGAGAAGGTCACGCTTGCCTCCTGGCCCACGGCGAGCTTGGAGATGTCAACCTCGTTGACCTGCGCGGTGACGGTCATCTGGGAGATGTCCGCGATTTGGACGAGGGGGCTGCTGCCGGCCTGCCCGCCCGCGCCCGCTGCGCTTCCCCATGCGGCGCCGGAAACGGCGTTCATGGCAACCACGCTGCCGGAGCACGGGGCGACCACGGTGCGCTTGTCCGCCTTGGCCACGGCGTCGTTGTAGTTGTCGCGCGCGGTCTCGAGTGTGACCTTCGCCTCGTTGATGGGGCCCAACAGGCTGTCGGGGTCCTGCATGGCCTTCTGCTCCTCCTCGCTTGTGGCGGAGTTCCATCTGTCTACAGCCTGGTTGTAGGCGTTATAGGCGCTGTCGAGTGCAGTCTGGGCGCTCTTGACCTGCTGGTTGGCGTTGCGCACCGCCTTGTCCAGCTCGTCGTTTCGCAGGGTGAAGAGGACGTCCCCCTCGCTTACCGTGGAGCCCTCGCTCACGCGGATGTCCTGGATGATGCCCTCGACCTCGGGCGTCACCACGGCGGACGAGAGGGGAGCGGCCTTGCCCGAGGCACCGACCGTGGAGCTGTAGTCCCCACGGCTGACCACGTCGGTGAGCACGACGCCCTTCGACGCCTCCTGGTTGGCAACGAAGCCAGAGTAGGCGCAGCCTCCCACCACGACCACGGCCAGCCCTGCCGCCACGGCGATCTTGATGAGGCGCTTGCGCCGCTTGGCCCTCTTGCGCTCCTGCGCCACGCGCACGGCCCTCTCGGCCATGTCCTCGTCGCTTGCGGCCTCCTGGGCGTCCGCGGCGGAGATCACGTCGAAGGACCCCTGGGGTGCGGCGCTCCCGTCAAATCCCTCGGGTGCCATGGGGCTGGGCGCCTTGCTTGGGCCTTGGCCTTCGGGCCGTGCTTGCCTGGTGGTGCCCTGAGGGCTGCGTTCCATGTCTGTCATGCTGTGCTCCCGTTGCCAATGGGTGAACTCTTGTCGATATAACCCGATTATCATCGGGACAGGGCAAAGCTTATATGACTATCGGCCCCTCCTAGGCGAATTCAAAATTACAGTTTTGTCACTAAGGGCCTGGCGAGCGGGGCTGGTATCATTGTTCGCCATCTGTGCCTTCGCGGTCTACGGAGGCATGGGGTCTGCTAGGGAGCCGCCCGCACACGGCACGGGGCGGCAGAGACGAGAGGAAGCACATGACCGCACACAGCATGCATACCCACAGCTGCGGAGAGCTGCGAGCGTCCGACATCGGCAAGGAGGTCACGCTCACCGGCTGGGTCTGGCACCGCCGCGACCACGGTGGCCTGATCTTCGTGGACCTGCGCGACCGCGAGGGCGTGACGCAGGTCTCCTTCGACCCCGAGCACTCCGGCGGAGGCGCCTTCCGCACCGCCGAGGCCATCCGCTCCGAGTGGCCCATCAAGGTCGTGGGAGAGGTGCGCGAGCGTCCCGAGGGCCAGGACAACGAGAAGCTCGCCACGGGTCAGGTCGAGGTGCTCGTCTCGCAGATCGAGGTGCTCAACAGCTCCAAGACCCCTGCCTTCCAGATCGAGGACCACGTCGAGGCGGCGGAGGACGTCCGCCTGCGCTACCGTTACCTCGACCTGCGCCGCCCCAAGATGATGGCCAACCTCAAGCTGCGCTCAGACTTCACCCACGCCCTGCGCGAGGCCTTGCACAGCCGCGCCTTCATGGAGGTGGAGACCCCCGCGCTGTTCAAGTCCACGCCCGAGGGAGCCCGTGACTTCCTCGTGCCCAGCCGCACGCAGCCCGGCCACTTCTACGCCCTGCCGCAGTCGCCGCAGCTCCTCAAGCAGCTGCTCATGGTGGGCGGCGTGGAGCGCTACTACCAGGTTGCCAAGTGCTTCCGCGACGAGGACCTGCGCGCGGACCGTCAGCCCGAGTTCACGCAGGTGGACATAGAGATGAGCTTCGTCGAGCAGGACGACGTCATGTCCAACCTGGAGGAGGTCTTCGCGGAGACCTTCGCCAAGATGGGCGTTGACATGCAGCTGCCCCTGCGTCGCATCTCCTACTGGGACGCGATGGACAGCTACGGAAGCGACAAGCCGGACACTCGCTTCGGCATGGAGCTCCACGACGTCACCCCCATCTTCGCCAACTCCAAGTTCAAGCTCTTCGCCAGCGCCGCCGCCGACGAGAGGCTCTTCGTGAAGGCCATCAACGCCAAGGGCGCCGGCGCCTGGCCGCGTGCCAAGATCGACAAGCTGGCAGACGTCGCCTGCGGCTTCGGCGCCAAGGGCCTGGCCTACATAGCGTTTCGCGAGGACGGCAGCGTGACCAGCCCCATCGTCAAGTTCTTCTCGGACGAGGAGATGGAGGGGCTGCGCGTCGAGATGGGCGTGGAGCCTGGCGACCTGGTGATGTTTGCCGTCGAGAGCCGCCTTGTGGCAGATGAGATCCTGGGCGGCATGCGCAGCCACATGGCGCAGGCCCTGGAGCTTCCCCGCGAGGGGCATGACTTCCTCTGGGTGGTCGACTTCCCGCTCTTCCACTGGGACGAGGACCGCAAGGCCTTCGCCGCGGAGCACCAGCCCTTCACGCAGCCCCTCGAGGAGGACATCGAGCTTCTGGGCAGCGACGACCGCGAGAAGGTCCTCTCCATGGGGTCTCACACCTACGACTTCGTGATGGACGGCTACGAGGCCGGTGGCGGGGGCATGCGCATCCACAACGCCAAGCTTCAGATGAGCGTCCTGGAGAAGCTGGGCTTCACCGAGGAGGGCGCGCGAGAGCAGTTCGGCTTCCTCATGGATGCCCTCGAGTTTGGTGCGCCTCCCATGGGGGGCTTCGCCCTGGGGCTGGACCGCGTGTGCATGCTGCTCACCGGCTCGGACTCCATCCGCGAGGTCATGGCCTTCCCCAAGACCAGCTCCGGCAGCGACCTCATGAGCGCGGCTCCCAGCGAGGTGGGAAGCCGCCAGCTCAAGGAGGTCTCCCTGAGGCTCCTCTAGGGCCTGCGGCTCTCTTGCAGGCGACACGGTGATGGGATGGGACGGGACGGGCGGGCCGTCCCGCCCCTTTCTGATGGAGGTGGGCATGGATCTTCTCGCGGTTGGGCTGGGAGGCCTCCTGGGCAGCGTTGGGCGCTGGCGGCTGGGCGTATGGCTGAGTGACCTGCTACCTGGCCTTCCCGCGGGCACGCTGGTTGCAAACGTCCTGGCTGCCCTGCTCATTGGCTTCGTGGGCGGGTTGGGGCTGGCGGGCGGGATGCCCGAGCGGCAGCGCCTCTTCTGGGCGGTGGGGCTCTGCGGCGGGCTCTCCACCTTCTCCACCTTCTCGAGCGAGACCTTGCAGCTGCTGCTGGCGGGAAGCTGGGCGGGTGCCTTGGGCAACGTGACGGCAAACCTGCTCAGCTGCCTCTTGGCCGTGGCGGCGGGGATGTGCCTGGCACGGCTCGTGTCCGCGTAGCGTCGAGGGCGTTTGGGTATACCAGACGCATCTGAGGCCGCGCCATGGCGCACAAGCGAAAGCGAGACATCATGTCCGAGAAGAACCTCGAGCTTTACGTCAAGACCACCTGCCCGTACTGCCACAAGGTGCTCTCCTTCATGGAGGAGAACGGCATCGAGCTCCCCCTCCGCAACATCGAGACCAGTGACGCGGACCGTGACCGCCTCATTGAGGTGGGCGGCAAGCGTCAGGTGCCCTGCCTGTTCATCGACGGCAAGCCCCTCTACGAGTCCAGCGACATCATCGACTTTCTGGGCCAGGAGTTTGGCGTGAGCGCCAAGGGCGGGGAGGCTTCCGAGATGCCCTCTGGCTCCAGCTGCACCATCGGCGGCGGCTGCAGCTTCTAGGCTGGCGTCTCCTGCAGGGCAAGGCCGCCGAGAGACCGCCTCCAGCGTCTCTCGGCGGCCTGCTCCTTTGTGCCTTTCCTATGCGGCGGAGCCCAGGCTGAAGCTCAGCAGCACGGGGTTGTGGTCGCTGTAGGCAAAGCCCGTGTCTATGTTCCAGGCGCGCGCGGACACGTTGTCAGAGACGACGAAGCCGTCAACCGTGACGGTGTAGGTGACGCCGGGCTGGTAGGGGATGTCATCGCCGCGGCAGCTGGCGACCTCCTCCAGGTTGTCCGGGCGGACCACCGAGAAGCCCTCGGGAACGCTGTCGTCCTCAAGCGTGGACACCCAACCGGGCACCTGCTGCTCGCTGGGATAGAGCTCTAGGGAGCCGCAGAGAGCGTGGTTCCAGTCCCCGCCGGCAATGACGTAGTTTCCCTTGGAGCGCTCGGAGACGAGCACGTCGGTGAGCATTGCCAGCTGCTTGGCGCGCATGCTGCCGCCCGCGTCGTAGGCGGACATGTGGCTGTTGACGAGCACGAGTTCGTGTCCGTCCGAGACGGGCAGGCGCGTGACCTCGAAGCAGCGGTCAAGGTCGAAGAACTTGGTGGGGAAGCTCTCGTCTATGGGATAGCTGCGCCTCACGGAGGAGCTGGCGCGCACTCCCGTGAGGGTGAGGATGCCCGAGTTCACCTTGCCGTGCGGCTTGGTGGGGGGGTAGGCGAGGAACCCCGAGTGGAAGTTTGAGGCGAAGATCGACTGGTAGCTGGGGAAGGCCTTCTCGAAGGCGTCCTTCTGGTTCACGTGCCAGCTGCGGTCCGAGTCCGTGTCCACCTCCTGGAAGAGCATGCAGTCTGCGGGCGCGCCGCCGTTGACCGTCTTAAGGACGTCGATGCCGCCCTGGGTGCAGGCCTGCACGGACTCCTGGCTTGCTGCCACGGAGCTGCTGCCGCGTGTGGGGGTGCCGTCTGCCATGGCGCCCTCGTCCATGAAGAAGGTGTAGTCGGGCGTGTAGGCCCCAAAGCCAATGTTGTAGGTGGCGGCGGTGTAGGTCTGCCCCGCCTGGAGCTCGTTTGCCACGCTGGTCTCAGGTCCCTGCTCGATGGTGAGCAGGAGCTTGTCGGCGATGCGCGTGTAGTGGCTCTCGAGGTAGATGGCGTATCCGCCGAAGGCCGCACCGGCCACCACCGCCAAGGCCAGCACCGTGCGCATCAGGTAGACAAGAAAGGTCGCGAGGGGGCCCCTCCTGCGGCCTGGACTGGTGTGTGCGCCAGATACCTGGTGTCGAGCTGAGCGCGCCATGTGTCTCTCCTCTGTCATCAAGATGCTTCATCACAGCTTAATTTGCCTTGGACGTTGGCGCGGCGTGCTTTCGGCAAGTGCGTGGCCGATGCTGCCGCGGCTGTGCCGGCCGCCCCGCGGGCTGCGCTGGGCGGCCTGAACTCGGCGGGAGGTTCGGGCAACAACAAGCTGCGCACCTCTCAGCAAAGCCCCAGCTGGGTGGCATTGGCCAGAATCTTGCTGTCATTTATCGAGCAAATGCGACAACAAAACCGAGAGGCCACACGTTCTCCCAGTTAGCTGACGCCTGTCAGAAACTTGCTGTCATCGGCGCCGCGTGGCTTGCTAGCGCGTGCGGCCCAGGCGTATGCGCAGGTACTGCAGGGCAAGCAATGCCATGAGCAGCGCCATGGACGTGAGGTAGGCCAGGACCGCCCCGAAAAAGCCCACGGTGGGAATCAGCGCCAGGCTGAGGACGACTGCCGAGGCAAGTGCCACCAGGAAGGCACGGACGATGAGCCCCTGGTACCTGAGCACGGTGATGACCTGGTAGAGGAAGTCTACGAAGGCCGCCATGCCTCCTGCGAGGACCATGAGGTAGAGCTGCGTGCGATAGGGGCCGAAGTCGAGGCCGTACAGGACGCCCATCAGCGGTATGCCCACCAGGGCGTTGAGGCCCAGGGTCGCTGCTGCTATCGTGGCCGCGGCCAGCGCCATGGCGAGCGTGACGAGGTCGAAGCGCCTGCGGTGCCTTGGGTCGGCCCATATGTTGGCAAGGCGCACCAGCTGCGGCTTGTACACCAGTCCCAACGTCATGGCTATGGCCTGGGACGGGAAGTAGATGGCGTTGAAGTAGAGCTGGCTCTCGTAGGGCAGTACTCCCTCCATGACGAACTTGGGCACGGCCTCGATGAGGGCGAAGAGGAACTGGCCCAGGAAGGCGGGGGCGCATTCCACGAAGAGCTCATGCAGCTCCACCAGCTCGAAGCTGCGCGAGCGCGGCGTCTCGAAGTAGGCGAGGGGCACGCTCACCAAGACCAGGCTGGCCAGGCTGGCTGCGGCAAGGGCCCTGCTTGCGAGGGCGACGTTTCCGCTGAGGAGGAGCGCCAGGACGAAGCCCACGATGCCAAGGCCGCAGCGCAGCGACTGGGATATTCCCGCCAGCCAGAGCTTGTCGCACTGCTGAAGCCGCCCCTCGAAGACGTCCGCCAGGGCGTCCGTCGCGCGAAAGACGCTCACGGGCCAGAAAATGGAGAGCATCTCGGCGCTGTAGCCGCGAAGCGCGGCGTAGGCCCAGCAGCTGGCCAGCATGAGCGCGCAGCTGAGCAGGCGCTGCAGCTGGTAGGCGGCAAACGAGTCCGACTCGTCCACGTCTGAGACCTGGTAGGTGCGGATGCCGTAGGTGCCCACGAACTGCAGGAGGCTTGCCACCACGAAGGCCATCGAGAACATGCCGGCCCTCTCGGCGCCAGCAAGCTGCGCGCAGACGATTGCGAGCAGGGGGAAGAGAGAGCCCCACAGCGCCAGGCCCAGGCTGTTGAACAGGTAGTCCCTGTGGGTCCGGTGGGCGGCGTAGCGGGCGGTCTGGTCTGCGAGCGAGCCGGACCACACGGCCGAGATGAGGCGCTCCCACCAGTTGTTGGCAAGCTCCGCCACGACGGGCGTGCGATGCTGGCCGGGACGTGCGCTGACGCGGTGGGACATGAGAAACCCTTTCGGCAGGTCAAACGGTGGCGTGCGAACTTGGATTGTAGGCCTGCGGCGTGGTGGTATGGCGTTGGGGCCGGGCACTTTGCCGCCGGGGCGTCAGGTGACAACGACGCGGCGCGGCAGCGGCATTGCGCCCAGAGACAACAACGTGTGCCACTCTCGGCAAGTTCCCAGCTGGTGTAGACGAGCTCATGTCTTGTTGTCACATTTGGGGCCTATTTGACAACAAGACGATGCTTGCGTCGCAAACCAGCAGCCAGCGGATTCGAGGCGGTGTCTTGTTGTCAGAGCCCCTCGCCCGATCGGTGGGTGAGCGTCGGCGCGGCCACAAGGTCCCAGCTGGAGAGAGGCCCGAGGGGCACGAAAGTCCACCCGTCAGCCACCTGCCGCAGTGCAGGGGCCGCTCCCTGGCGCCCGTGAAGATTGGGTTTCGCGAGCTGAGGGACACCACTGCCGCACAGCGAGGCGGCTATCGTATAAAGAGCTGTTTGTTATGACGGCGCCAGGCGCGCCGCCCAAGGCATGGCAAGGAGGTATCGTGTCAGGGCAGATTCGCTCAAACGACAAGGTCGGCACCGGTCAGACTGGTGCTCGCGGGGTGGCCCAGGACGAGCTGGCTCAGGCCCGCTCCATGCTCTCCCGGGTGGACATCCCGGATGCCCTCAAAGAGAACATGGCCCTCTTCCTGCGGCTTGTCCGCAAGGTGCTCGGCGAGTACGGTACGGAGCTCCTCTCCGCCTTTGATTCCCTTCTCGCAGACGCCATCAGGGCAAACGCCGACGAGGTCCTCTCCACCGAGGCGGAGCGCGCGGCCTTCGCCGACGCCGTGTCACTCATAGACGCCCTTCCCTCCGAGCAGGCCCGCCTGGTCATGCGGGCCTTCACCGCCTACTTCCACCTGGCCAACATCTGCGAGGAGAACTATCGCGTCTCGTCCCTGCGCGCCCGCGAGCGCGCGGTTCCCACCACGGAGGCGGTAGACCCCATCAACGACCTAACGGTTGCCTACAACCAGCTGGTGGAGGAGTGCGGTCGTGCCAAGGCCCTGGCCCTCCTCGGCCGTCTGGAGTTCCATCCCGTCTTCACCGCGCACCCCACCGAGGCGCGCCGCCGCGCCACCGAGGGCAAGATCCGGCGCATCTCCCTGCTCCTGGAGGAGCGGCTCCAGCTCGCCGGCATCGAGCTCGCCGAGAACGAGCGCCGAATGCTGCAGGAGATAGAGGCGCTACTGCGCACCTCTCCCATTGCCATCAAGAAGCCCACTCCCGTCCAGGAGTCGGACACCATCATCGACATCTTCGACAACACCCTCTTCGACATGGTGCCTGCGGTCTACCGCCGCTTCGACGACTGGGAGCTGGGCGAGAAGGCCGGCACCGTCGCGCCCGTCTGTCCCGCCTTCTTCCACCCCGGCAGCTGGATCGGAACCGACCGCGACGGCAACCCCAACGTCACCGCGAAGGTGAGCCGCCAGGTCTCGGAGAAGTTCCGCGTCCACATCCTGGAGCGCCTGCGCGACGAGACCAAGCGCGTGGGCACCAACCTCACCCTGGACGACGGATTCACCAGGCCCTCCCGCGACCTGCTCAACCTCTGGAGCCACCAGGTCGAGATGAGCGAGGCGCTCTCGGCTTCCGCCGAGCGCGTCTCCCAGAGCGAGCTGCACCGGGCGACCATGATAGTGATGTCAAACCGCCTGCAGGCAACCATCGACCGCACCACGGACATCATGTACGCAAGCGCCGAGGAGTTCATCGCGGACCTGCGCTGCGTGCAGGCCTCCCTTGCCGCCTCGGGCGCCGTGCGCTGCGCCTGGGGCCCGCTGCAGAAGCTCGTGTGGCAGGCGGAGACCTTCGGCTTCCACATGGTGGAGATGGAGTTCCGCCAGCACTCCCTCGTCCACGCCCGTGCCCTCGCGGACATCCGCGAGCACGGTCGCTGGGAGGAGCGGGGCCGACTTGACCCCATGACGGTGGAGGTGCTCGAGACCTTCCGCGCCATCGCCTCCATCCAGCGCCGCAACGGCGTCAAGGCCGCCAGGCGCTACATCATCTCGTTCACCCAGAGCGCGCGGAACGTGGCTGACGTCTACGAGCTGGCCCGCCTCGCCTTCGCCCATGAGCAGGACGTGCCCACCCTTGACGTGATCCCCCTGTTCGAGCAGGTGGAGGACCTCGAGAACGCCGTGGACACCCTGAACCAGATGCTCCTCCTGCCCGATGTCCAGCGCAGGCTGGCCGAGTCGGGCCGCAGGATGGAGGTCATGCTGGGCTACTCCGACTCCTCCAAGGACGCGGGGCCCACCTCGGCCACGCTCGTGCTGCACGCCGCGCAGGAGCGCATCGCCCGGTGGGCCGAGGACAACGGCATAGACCTCACCCTCATGCATGGCCGCGGGGGCGCCGTGGGCAGAGGCGGAGGCCCTGCCAACAGGGCGGTCCTCTCGCAGCCGAAGGGCTCTGTCAACTGCCGCTTCAAGCTCACCGAGCAGGGCGAGGTCATCTTCGCCCGCTACGGCAACGCCACGCTGGCCCGCAGGCACGTGGAGGAGGTGGCGGGCGCCACGCTGCTGCAGAGCTCGCCCTCCGTGGAGTACGTGAACACCGAGGCGACGGACAAGTACGCCGACGTCGCCTCCGCGCTCGACCGCAGCTCTCGCGAGCGCTACCTGGACCTTCTCAACGCAGAGGGCTTCGCCGAGTGGTTCTCCACCGTGACGCCCCTGTCCGAGATAGGCCTCATGCCCATAGGCAGCCGTCCCGCCAAGCGTGGGCTGGGGGCAAAGTCCCTGGCGGACCTGCGCACCATTCCCTGGATCTTCTCCTGGTCACAGGCGCGCACCAACCTTGCCGCGTGGTATGGCCTGGGCAGCGCCTGCGAGTCCTTCGCCGACCTGGGACGCCTGAGGGAGGCCTACGCGGAGTGGCCCCTCTTCACCACCTTCATCGACAACATAGAGATGTCGCTGGCAAAGACCGACGACCGCATCGCCCGCATGTACCTGGCGCTGGCCGACCGAGAGGACCTCAACCGGAAGGTCATGGACGAGATGCACCTCACGCGCAGGTGGGTCCTGGCCATCACGCGCCACGAGTGGCCCCTGCAGAACAGGCGCGTGCTGGGGCCCGTGATTCGCATGAGACTCCCCTTCGTCAACGTGCTCTCGCTCGCCCAGGTGCGTGCGCTGGATGCGCTGCGCAACAAGGGGCAGGACCTGACGGCGGAGGAGCGCGAGGGGCTCACCTACCTCATCCTGTGCACCGTCTCAGGTGTGTCTGCGGGCCTCCAGAACACCGGGTGATGATCCATTCGGCCGTTGGTCTGCTCCAATGCGCCGCTTGTGGGGTCGGAACGCCGCTGGCGGGCCGACCCCTTTTGCGGTGGAAAAATATGTCAACTTCGGTTGCCTTTGGTTGGGACAGAACTATACTGGGCCTGTTAGATTGCGGAAACTCAGCCCATGACCCATGGAAATCGGGAGGGTCATGGGGTCTTGGAGAGGGGGTGGCGGACGAGATGCATGAAGACGGCATGGACGATGAAGCGGCGGTGGGCACGAGTGGCGGAGCCCAGCTCCCCCTTTCCATGGTGAGCGAGGGCCAGACCGTCCTGGTGTCTCGCGTCAGGGGCAGCCAGGAGCTCAGGCAGCATCTCGCGGAGCTCGGCTTCGTGCAGGGCGCCAGCGTCAAGGTGGTCTCGCGCGTCAACGGGGACGTGCTCGTGAGCGTCAAGGGCGCCACCTTTGGCATAGGCCGTGACATGGCCCAGAAGATTGCCACCTGCTAGGGGGTTATGAGGTCGCTGCCTTCGGGCGGCGAAGGAATAGTGAGGAGGAGAGCAAGTGTCAACGCTTCGAGAGGTGAGGGTGGGGCAGAGCTGCACCGTCACAAGGCTGGCGGGTGTCGGGGCCATCAAGCGCCGCATCATGGACATGGGCCTGACCAAGGGGACCGAGGTCCTCGTTCACAAGGTGGCGCCGCTGGGTGACCCCATAGAGGTCACCGTGCGTGGCTATGAGCTCACGCTGCGCAAGGACGAGGCCGAGTGCATCGAGGTCGAGGGCATCCACTAGGCCCGCGACGTCATTCGACTGTGTCGAGAGGGAGTCGCGAGGCTCCGTTTTTTCGACCGAACAAGTTACTTTTATCTAACAAATGGTACACGCAAGGCAGCAAATAGTGAACCATGGGTAACCCGCGGCCGGGCGGGCTACCGAGCAGAAAGGCAAGGAATGGGCGACAAGATTAACATTGCCTTGGCTGGCAACCCCAACTGCGGCAAGACCACGCTGTTCAACGAGCTCACGGGCTCCAACGGCTATGTGGGCAACTGGCCGGGCGTCACCGTCGAGAAGAAACAGGCGGACTGGAAGGCGGACAGGAATGTCAGCTTCGTAGACCTGCCGGGCATCTACTCCCTCTCCCCGTATTCCCCCGAGGAGGTCGTCTCGCGCGACTACGTGATCAACGAGCGTCCCGACGCCGTGATCAACCTCATTGACGTGACCAACCTCGAGCGCAACCTCTACCTCACCACCCAGGTGCTGGAGGCGGGGCGTCCCGTCGTGGTGGGCCTCAACATGTGCGACCTGCTCAAGGAGCGCGGTGACGTCATCGACTCCGCCAAGATCTCCTCCATGCTGGGCGTGCCCGTCATAGAGGTCTCGGCCCTGCGCAACACCAGGGTGGACGAGCTGGTGAAGGCAGCGATTGACGCTGGCAAGTCCGGCTCCGTCAGCTCTGGGGCCAAGTGCTTCTCGCCCGAGGTGGAGGACGTGCTGGGCGAGATCGCCGAGGCCCTCGCGGGCAAGTGCGTCCCAGAGCTCGTCCGCTGGTACTCGATTAAGGTCTTCGAGCGCGACGCCGAGGCAATCAAGCCCCTGGGGCTCTCCGCCGCGGAGCTTGCCACCCTCGAGGAGCTCATCCGGGCCATCGAGGAGGACCGCGACGACGACAGCGAGTCCATCATCACCTCCGACCGCTACGACTGGATCGCCACGGTCATGGACGCCTGCGTCAAGAAGGCCCCCAAGAAGCTCACCACCTCGCAGAAGATCGATCGCGTCGTCACCAACCGCGTGCTGGGCCTTCCCATCTTTGCCGTGGTCATGGTGCTGGTGTACTACATCGCCATCTCGACCATCGGAACCGCTTGGACCGACTGGGTGAACGACAACCTCTTCTCCGATGGCTTCTTCCTGAGTGGCCAGTCGCAGGCCGCCTTCGACGAGGCGAAGGAGGAGTGGTCCTCCAACCACTACGACGACCAGATTGACGGCTACATCGCCGCCGCGGAGAAGGCTGGCGTCGACACCGAGGGAGTCGCGGACGCCATCGCGGCCGAGGATCCCAGCGAGGAGGACGAGGCCGCGATCGCCAGCTTCCAGGAGGCTGCCAAGAAGGCCAAGGTCGTCGCTACCGACGTTCCCGTGCACGACGAGGACGGCAACTTCGTAGACACCGACGACGAGGCCATCACCAAGGAGACGAGCGGCGGCGAGCCCGAGCTCGAAGAGGGCCAGGAGCTCCAGGTGATCGACAGGGTGGACGCCGCGGACTTTGCCGCCGCCCTCGAAGGCAAGGCCGCCGAGCCTGACGAACACGACTTCGGCAGCTTCGTAGACTCCATCCCCACCGCCGCGACCAACGCTCTCGATGCGGCCGGTGCCTCCGACCTCGTCAAGGGCCTCGTGGTCGATGGCATCATCGGCGGCGTGGGCTCGGTCCTGGGCTTCATTCCCCAGATCTTCGTCCTCTTCGTGATGCTCTGCTTCCTCGAGGACTGTGGCTACATGAGCCGTGTGGCCTTCGTCATGGACCGCGTCTTCCGTCGCTTCGGCCTCTCCGGCAAGTCCTTCATCCCCGTGATCGTCTCCTCCGGCTGCGGTGTGCCCGGCGTCCTCGCCACCAGGACCATCGAGAACGAGCGCGACCGCCGCATGACGGCCATGCTCACGACCATGATTCCCTGCTCCGCCAAGCTGCCCATCATCGCACTGGTCATGGGCGTGCTCGCCGGCGGGTCCGACATGTGGTGGGTCGCCCCCATGTTCTACTTCATGGGCATCGTCGCAATCATCGTCTCGGCGATCATTCTGAAGAAGACCAAGCCCTTCCAGGGCGAGCCCGTCCCCTTCGTGATGGAGCTCCCCGACTACCACTTCCCCAGCATCCGCTCCTGGGCCCTGCACGTATGGGAGCGCGTCGCCTCCTACGTGAAGAAGGCCGGAACCATCATCTTCGCGGCTGCCGTGGGCATCTGGTTCCTCTCCAACTTCGGCGTCGCGGGCTGGGACGGCGGCGACGGCGCGTTCGGCTTCCTCTCCGGCATGGAGGCCGTGCCCGAGAACTACATGGATTACTCCATCCTCGCCGGCGTGGGCGGCGCCCTGGGCTGGATCTTCCTTCCCCTGGGCTTTGGCAACTGGCAGGCGACGGCTGCGTCCATCTCTGCCCTGATCGCCAAGGAGAACCTGGTCTCCACCTTCGGCGTGCTCTACGGCCTGGGTGACGCCACCGAGAACTCCGTCTCCATGTGGCAGGGCTTTGCGGGTATGTTCACCCTTGACGGCACGCTGCACGTTGGTGCCATGTGCGCCTTCGTGGCCTTCAACATGCTCTGCGCCCCGTGCTTCGCGGCCATGGGTACCATCCGCCGCCAGATGAACTCTGCGGCTTGGACCACCTTTGCCATTGCCTTCGAGTGCGTCTTCGGCTGGGTCATCGGCCTCTTCATCAACCAGTTCTACGAGCTGGTCGTCTTCGGGAGCTTTGGCGTCTGGACCGTGGTGGCCTTCGCCCTGCTGGCCGCCATGCTCTTCCAGCTCTTCCGCCCCATGCCCAAGTGGGACGCGAAGGACGAGAAGATTCTCTCCAAGCTTACCGAGGACGTCGCCAAGTCCTAGAGCCCAGCCCCTCTTGGCTGCCCGTGCAAGAGGGTGCGCAGGATCTTGGGTTCAAGATCGGTGACGGGCGTGCCACCTGCCCAGCGCGGTGGCACGCCCCTTTTGGCACGTACGCAACGAGGAGGTGTGCTCCATGAGGGGGTCCCAGGCAAATGCCGGCAGGGAAGAGGCGCCGCTGGGGCTGCCCCTTGAGCCCCTTCTGGGCATACGCCTGCTGCTGTGCGATGGGAGCTTTGGCCTGAACGGCCTCCAGGACTGGCTCGACTTGGGTCCGCACCAGCTGCTTTTGGGCTACTGTCGCGGAGGCTCGCTGAGCCTGGTCTGCGAGGGCCGCCGCCTTGAGCTTGGCCGCGGCTCGGTCTTTGCCTGCAGGAGGCCTGCCGTGGGGTCGGGCGTCTTCTCGGGGGCGCTGGTGCTCCTCTCCCTGGACGAGCTCACCGAGCCGGCCATGCGCACCCTGGCAGGCTTTGGGGTGGACATCGACCTCCTCTCGGAGGTCGTCCATGCGGGGGAGCCGCTGCAGAACCTGGGGGCCTATCCTGCCCTCGCACACGTCTTCGCCGAGATGAGCTCGCCCCCGTTGAGCGCCGAGCTGGGATATCTGCGCCTCAAGGCCATAGAGCTCCTGAGCGCATCCTGCGCGCTGATCGCCCCGCGGGCCCGGCAGGCAGCTGCCGCGCAGCTTGGCGGGGAGCCCTCGGACAGGCGCAGGAGCCACGACAGGCTGGCGCTCGAGGCGCAGGCCCTCATGATGCGTGACCTCAGCCAGCCCGTGACCATCTCCATGCTCGCCAAGGCCACGGGAAGCTCCCCCACGGTGCTGAAGCAGGCGTTCCGAACGGTCTTCGGCGTCCCCATCTATACCTGGTATCGCTCGTATCGCATCCATCAGGCAGCAGAGCTTCTGATTTCCACCAACTGCTCCATCGCCGAGGCGGCTGCAGCGGTGGGCTACTCCAACCCCTCCAAGTTCTCGAAGGCCTTCGTGGACTGCATGGGGCAGACTCCCAGCTCATGGCGCAAGCAGATCTGCTAGGAGGCCTTCTCTCTCGGTGGCGCTTCTTGGGGGCCCACATTTAAGGGCGTCCGATTGGAGCTTTGAAGTCTCTTGGAGTTGTGGGCGCCCAGGGGCTCCCTTACTTTTTAGGGAACGTTCACCGCATCGCGAGGGTGCAGGTTCCTGCGCCCCGCCTAGGAGAGGGGTTCTCATGGCTGTTCATCACGCTTGGTGTGCCGTTGCCGGTGCCGCCGTCGCCGGGGCCGTTGCCGGCCTTGCCCAGACGGGCCTTCTGCACAAGGCCGCAGTTGCCGTCACCACTACGGGCATGAGGGTGTCCGACGCAATCAACGCCGAGTCCCAGTCCATCGTCGATGACGCCAACGACGCGGCCGCAGAGGCCCGCCGCCAGGCGAAGATCGACTCCGCGGTCCGCGAGCGCCTCGCCGTCGAGGAGGAGCGCATCCGCCAGGAGGTCACGGCCAAGGTGGACGCCGAGGGCGTCGAGGCATAGCGCAGCGCCCACATGCATTACACCATAGTCTCCGATCTGCCCGGCCGTCTCAGGCTCAGATGCGCTGCGGGCCTCTTCGACGAGGAGGAGGCACGCGGCGTCTCGTATGCCCTGATGCGTCGCGAGGGCGTCCGCCATGCCGAGGTGCATCCCGCCAACGGGTCCATTCTGGTCTCCTTCGAGCCAGCCTATCGCCAGCGGTTGCTGGACGCGGTCTCTGGCCTGGACGTGCTCGACCTCCCGCGCGAGCAGGTGGGCATGGAGCCCTTCGCCGGGCAGATAGAGCTTGCCGCAGAGAATAACCGCTTTGCCACCTCCCTTGTCAGGCTTGTGGCTTGCAGGCAGCTGCGCAAGCTCCTTTTGCCCGCGCCCATTCGCATGGCGTGGACGCTGCTGTGCTCCCTGCGCTTCGTGCTGGATGGCCTCCGGCATCTCGCCCGCGGGGAGCTCACCGTTGAGGTGCTGGACGCAACGGCGATAGTCGCCTCCCTCCTGCGCGGGTCCTTTGCCGAGGCAGGTACCGTGATGTTCCTCCTGAACGTCTCGTCCCAGCTGGAGCGGCACGTGCAAAGCCGCGCCCACTTGGCCCTGAAGGAGGGGATGGTCACTCGTCCCGCTGCGGTCTGGGCCATCCAGGACGGCAAGGACGTGCGTGTCTCCATGGAGGACGTGCGCCTGGGCATGCTGCTGCGCCTGGGCGCCGGCTCGGTCCTTCCCGTGGATGGCTGCGTGGTCAGTGGCGAGGGACAGATCGACGAGGCCCCCATGACGGGGGAGAGCCGCCTGGTTTCCAAGCGCCCGGGGTCCACCGTCTATGCGGGAACCGCCCTCGAGGAGGGTGACCTGGTGGTGCGTGTCACGGCGGAGCCGGGGAACTCTCGCATAGATGGCATCGCCACGCTGGTCGAGGAGTCTGCGGGCCTCAAAGCCACGGTCCAGGGCAAGGCCGAGAAGCTTGCCGACCGCCTCGTCCCCCTCAACCTCCTTGCCTTCTTTGGCATCCTCGCCCTCTCGCGCAACGTCGAGAAGGCCATGGTCGTGCTCATGGTTGACTTCTCCTGCGCCATCAAGCTCTCCACGCCCGTTGCGGTCATGAGCGCCATGAACGAGGCCGCAAGTCGCGACACGGTGGTGAAGGGCGGCAAGTACCTTGAAGCGTTCGCGCGGGCAGACACCATAGTCTTTGACAAGACGGGCACCCTGACGCATGCGACGCCCAAGGTGGAGCGCGTGCTGAGCTTCCACGGCTGCGAGGGCGAGGACGAGCTTCTTCGCTATGCGGCCTGCATCGAGGAGCACTTCCCCCACAGTATGGCTCGCGCTATCGTGGCCGAGGCGGACCGCCGCCAGCTCGGCCATCGAGACGAGCTGCATGCCAAGGTGGAGTACGTGGTGGCGCACGGCATTTCCACGCTGATAGACGAGAGGCGCGTCATCATTGGCAGCGGGCACTTCGTCTTCGAGGACGAGGGTGTTCCCAAGCCTGCCGGCCTTGACGAGCTCCTGGAGCGCGAGGCCCCCACGGCGTCAGTCGTCTACATGGCCTTTGACGGCATTCTGGTGGGGGCCATCTGCATCTGCGACCCCTTGCGCAAGGAGGCGCGCTCCGCCCTCTCTCGCCTGCGCGGCCTTGGCGTGAAGAACATGGTCATGCTCACGGGAGACTCCGAGAGCTGTGCCGCCCACGTGGCGTCTCAGCTGGGCATCGACAGCTACCATG
The DNA here is from genome assembly GCF_900155635.1 of Olsenella urininfantis. Taxonomy (GTDB): domain Bacteria; phylum Actinomycetota; class Coriobacteriia; order Coriobacteriales; family Atopobiaceae; genus Olsenella_G; species Olsenella_G urininfantis. The sequence goes on along the minus strand of NZ_LT732540.1, from coordinate 1,252,597 downwards.
CCCGGGTCCTGCCCGAGTTCAAGAGCTCCTACGTGAACGAGCTCAAGGCGGCCGGGCACACCGTGATCATGGTGGGGGATGGAATCAACGACTCTCCGGCCCTTGCAGCGGCGGACGTCTCCGTTGCGATGTCAGACGCCAGCGACATCGCCCGTGCGGTGTCAGACGTCGCCATCCAGGATTGCTCGCTTGAGTCCCTGGTCACCATGCGCGTGCTCTCGCAACGCCTCATGGCGCGCATTCGCACGGACTATCGTCTCATAGTGGGCTTCAACAGCTCGCTGATCGTTGCGGGCGTGGCGGGTCTCATGCCGGTCGCAACGGCAGCCTACCTGCACAACGGCTCGACGCTGGCGGCCGTGGCGCTCAACACGCGCCGCCTGCTGCGTGACTGAAGCTGCCCGCCGGGCAACTGAAGCCCCTCAGGAAAAAACATCCTGAGGGCCTTGGGCGCAAACGCCCAGTTGAATTATGGAGATGCCACAGGAAAATTCTTCCTGTGGCATCTTGCCCAGGCAAAGAGGTGCCTTCGCCTCTCTCCGCTGGCGGCAGATGCCGCTCCCGACACAATTTGCCTACGTTCAGGCAGATAACCTTTGGCCCTAAAGTTAGCTCGTATACACTCTATGTTTGAGTAAGTTTGAGCTAACAGGAGCGGCGTAAGGCGCTGGGTCGTCCCGCTCTGGAGCGGAGGCGGAATGTCTGACCAGGTGTACCTGAGGGTTGACGCGCTGCGCAAGAGCTATGGCTCGGGAGGCGCGCGCCTTGAGGTCCTCAAGGGCGTCTCGGTGGAGGTCGAGCGCGGGGAGGTCTGCGTGCTCTTTGGCCCCTCGGGTTCGGGAAAGTCCACCTTCCTCAACCTCCTGGGCGGGCTGGAGCCGGCAGACAGCGGCAGCATCGCCGTGGCTGGCCAGGACATCTGCCAGCTCAGCGGCAGGCAGCTGGTGGAGTACCGCCGCCGCGAGCTGGGCTTCATCTTCCAGTTCTACAACCTGGTGCCAGACCTCACTGTGCGGGAGAACATCGAGGTCTGCCGACAGCTCTCCAAGAACCCGCTGCCCGTTGACGAGCTCCTGCATTCCCTTGGGCTTTGGGACCATCGCGGCAAGTTCCCCAACCAGATTTCCGGTGGCCAGCAGCAGCGCTGCTCCATAGGCCGCGCGCTGGTGAAGAACCCCGGCCTGCTGCTCTGCGACGAGCCCACAGGAGCTCTGGACTACAAGACCTCCAAGGAGATCCTCGAGCTCATGGAGGAGGTCAACCGCAAGTTCGGCTGCACCATGGTCATCGTGACGCACAACGACGCCATTCGCCACATGTCCCACCACATCCTGCGCCTTCGCGATGGCGAGCTGGTGGAGGACGAGAGGAACGAGCACCTCGTCCCGGCGTCAGAGCTTGAGTGGTAGGGGTGCCCATGTCTGCCCTCGATAGGCGCCTCCCGCGCGAGCTCGTGCACAACCTAGGCAGGTACCTGGGTCTCTTCCTGCTCATCGGCCTGACCGTCTCTATGATATCGGGCTACCTGGTGGCCGCGCGCTCCACGCAGCGCGTCATAGCCCAGACGCGTGCCAGCTCGAACGTGGAGGACTTCTCCTTCACCACGCAGTTCAAGCCGAGCCAGGATGACCTGCGGGCCGTTCAGGACCTGAGGAGCGGCTGCAAGGCGTACGAGAGCTTCCACTCCGACGTGAAGGTCACCCTCGTGCGCGACGGCCAGAAGAGGGAGGCAACCATCCGCCTGGCCAAGAATCGCACGGACGTGAACAAGGCCAGCTACCTTGCGGGGGAGGCTCCCACGCGCGACGACCAGATCGCCCTCTCTCGCTGCTTCTGCGAGAACAACGGGCTTGCGGTGGGCGACAAGATAACGGTCTCGGGCCGCGAGCTCACCATCTCCGGGCTTGTGTCGCTGCCGGACTACCAGGCCCTGGTCAAGAAGAACTCCGACCTGATGTTCGATTGCACCGGCTTCTCGATGGCGCAGCTGACGCCAACGGCGTTCGATGCGCTGGCGGGACCCGTGACCTATCGGTATTCGGTGACGCTCGATCCCAAGCTTGAGCTCAAGGACCGCAACGACTTCGAACTCAGGGTTGCCGAGAAGCTCGACGAGCGCGGGGTGACCCTCACTGAGCTGCGCGACAGCAAGGACAATACCGCGATGAACTTCGCCGAGGACGACCTCGAGGGCGATCAGGTCGGGTGGATCTTCATCTGCGGCATCATCCTGGTGATATGCGCCTTTGTGTTCGTCGTGTTGACCAACGCCTCCATCGAGCAGGAGAGTGCGGTCATTGGCACCCTGCTGGCCTCAGGGTATCGCAAGGGAGAGCTGGTGGCGCACTACATGGTCCTGCCCACGCTGGTGGGGCTCGCGGCGGGAGCCGTGGGTAACGCTCTGGGGTACGGGTTCCTCGTGGAGTACATGAGCGGCCTCTACTATCATTCCTACGACCTGCCCACCTACGTCACCTACTTCTCCATGGACGTCTTCCTCATGACGACGGTGGCGCCCGTCGGCATGCTGATCCTGGTCACGCTGCTGGGGCTGCTGCGCAAGCTGGGCCACACGCCCCTGGCGTTCCTCCGTCACGAGCTGCAGGCACGCACGCGCAGGGCGAACCTTGCGCTGCCAGAGCGCTGGGGCTTCACCTCGCGCTTCCGCCTCCGTGTCTTCCTGCGCAACTTCTCGCACTTCGCCCTGCTCTTCATGGGCATAGCGCTGTCCGTCCTGCTGCTGCTCTTTGGCCTGTGCATGCTCCCCATCGTGCGCAACTTCTCGGGCAAGATGGCGGCCAACGTGCCTGCGCAGCACCTCTACCTGCTCAAGGCCCCTCTCGAGATAGACGTCTCATCTGAGGACGCGCAGGCCGCCCGTGCGCTCGACGAGCTGCAGGACTACGAGAGGCCCGAGGACGACCTTCCTGAGGACCGCTACCTTTCCCTGCTCATGAGGGCGTCGGCGCTCTCGGGAGACGCGAGGATCGCGGCGGGCCACCCCGTCAACACCAGCAGCAACTCCGAGAACGCCCTGGAGCACGCCGAGAAGTTCAGCGTCCGCTCGCTCGAGCTGCCGCGCCTGCACTCCGACTCCAACGAGGAGGTCTCCCTCTACGGCATAGACGTGGGCTCCGAGTACTGGAAGATGGACGTCTCGGGTGGAAAGATCGTCGTTGGTGCGGGCCTCGCCGAGAAGTGCGGCCTGCATGTGGGGAGGCAGTTCACCTTCACCAACCCGCGCACGGGGGACAGCTATGTCCTGGCGCCGGACGTCATCGCCGGCAACGACACGGACATGAACGTCTACATGAGCCGCGAGAACTGGTGCCAGATCTTCGGCAAGGACGCGAGCTACTTCAACGGGTACGCGTCAGACGTGCCCCTCGCCCTGAACGAGCGCTACCTCGCGTCAGAGATGACCCCGCAGCAGATGGACATGATCGCGGTCCAGCTCGAGAGCTCGATGTCCGACGTCATGGGGATGCTGCTCTGGCTGGCCATACCGATCTCCATCATCCTCATCTACCTGCTCACCAAGACGGTCATAGACCGTTCTGCCCGCTACATCTCGTACATGAAGGTGTTCGGCTATCGCGACGGGGAGATCCAGGCCCTGTACCTTCGCTCGATCACCGTCACGGTGCTCGTTTCGCTGATCGCGTCGGTGCCCCTGGTGATCGCCGCGGTGGGTCAGCTCATGGTGTACGTGATGTCGGACTACGCGGGAAACATGCCCTTCGTGTATCCCTCCGAGACCCTGCTCGAGGTGATGGGCATCGTGGCGGCGACCTACTTCCTAGTTGCCTGCGTGCACGTGTGGCGCATCAGGCGGGTGTCCCTTGCCGAGGCGCTTAAGGTCCAGGAGTAGGGGGCTGCCACCTCTCTCCCAAGGAAGCGTGAGGGCCCTCAGGAAATTTTTTCCTGAGGGCCTTGTCTACATATGACCAGGTGAATTATGAAGATGCCACAGGAGAATTTTCCCTGCGGGCCTCATGCTCATGCGCGCGTCTGTCCGACCGACCCATCCGAGATGGCGATCTCCAGGTTGAAGCGGTCGATGAGAGACGGGATGACCCCGTATTTCGTGATGCTGTAGCCCGCCGCATAGCTTGCGATGCGTATTGCCTGGTCGAGGCTGGAGCCATAGAGCAGGTACGAGGAGAGCGCGCTGATGAAGGCGTCGCAGGCGCCCGTGTCATCCACGGCGCGGAAGTTGCACGCTGGATAATAGCGCTCCTCGTCGCGGGCGCAGAGGAGGCAGCCCCTGTCGCCAAGGGTCACGATCACGGCACGCGGCCCCCTCTCCAGCAGGCTTCGGGCCTTCGTGCGCAGGTCGCCCGTGCCGGGGAGGATGTCATCGAGCTCCCGCTCGTTGGGAACGAGGTAGTCCACGAGCGCGAGAATGTCATCCGGAAGCTCCGAGCACGACGAGGGCTTCAAGATGGTGGGGATGTTCCGCTCGCGGGCCATGAGGCAGGCCTCCCTCACGGCTGCCAGCGGTATCTCGGTCTGCACAAGGCAGAGCCGCGCGTCCTCGAACTCTGCGGCGCGGTTGCGGATCTCTGACGCGGAGAGGGTCGAGTTCGCCCCGGAGAGGATGGAGATCATGGACTCGCCCCGCTGGTCCGTGAAGATGAGCGCCTTGCCGGTTCCCAGGTTCTGGACGCGGTGCACCCCCGTGCTATGCACGCCCCAGCGCTTGAACTCCCGGTAGAAGGAGTCTGCGTCCAGGTCGCAGCCCACGTTGCCCACTACGGCAACGCGATGCCCCAGCTTGGCCACGCCCACGGCCTGGTTCGCCGCCTTGCCTCCCGGGCAGGTCTGGCTCTCCTTGGCGCTCGTGGTCACGCCCCCGCGGGGGAGCGTGGGCATGAGCATGTAGCTGTCGGCGTGGAGGCTGCCCACCACCAGGACCTTCTCGTTGCCCTCACGAGAGGGCACGGCGACCGTGCTGGAGTTGTCCAGCTCGAAGCTCTGCTCGAAGGGGGGCGGCTCCTCCTCCCCCTCGATGGCCGCGAGGAGCTTGTCGCAGAGGAACGACCCGTAGTCCGCATTGTGGATGGAGCAGGTGGATATCTCCACTCCGTCAAGGTTCACCAGGGTCGAGGTGTTGTCGTTGCAGAGCGAGACGAGTGACACGTCCAGGGGGATCTGGTGGCGCAGCGTGCCCATCAGCTGCGAGAACTGGGTGGCGCTGCGGAAGTGCGACGAGACCACCGCAGTGACCTCGTGGGTCGCCACGGCCTGGGCCAGGTCCCGGCCGACCTCCTCGAACACGAGCTCCTGCCGGAAGGCGATGCCATGCTCCTCGAGGCAGCGCCTGTATCCCGCGAGGAACTCCTCCGTGCGGCGCCCGCGCGAGAGCAGGCAGCCCAGCCGCGTGTGCCCCAGAGAGACGAGCTCCAAGCACATGCGATACGCGGCGTTGAAGTAGGGCTGCAGCAGAGACCCCTCCCCGCCGTACACGCCGATGGGCAGGCAGGAGACGCCATGCTTCTCCAGCTTGGGAAGCAGCGCCGCGCTCTGCTCTCCCACCTGCTCCCAGATGACGCCCGCGCAGCCGCTGGCGCAGGCCGCATCGATGTTCGCACGCTCCTGCTCCAGGCTCGAGTAGCTGTCGAAGACGGTGACGACGTATCCGCGCCCCTGGGCCGCGCGGATGATGCCGTCCAGCATGGAGTCCGACGAGACGGGCTCCCTCAGCACGACGCAGATGGTCCAGCTCGCGTTTTGCTTCGAGGCGTTGGATGAGTAGGGGACGTAGTGATGCTGGCGCACCGTCTCGAGCACCTTCTTGCGGGTCCTCTCGCTGATGCTCTCGTCCTTGCGGTTTATGACCTTGGACACCGTTGCGGGCGAGACCCCAGCCAGCCGAGCGATTTCCTTGATGTCCAAGGGGGTCTCCCGTCCGTTCCGTGGCAAAGCCGTGTGGCCTGCGTGCCTCAACGCCCACCAGCAAAAAAATACCGCTGGCACTTCGGGGCGCCCGAGTCGCCCCTGGCCAATATACCATGTGCGAAAAGGAAAGAAAATGTTTTAGGAAAATGTTTTCTTAAATCCAAGCTACTGGTTCGCGAAAGGCTGGAAAGCATGAGGGCATGGGAATTCGAGCGACGCATCAGGGACAACCAGATTCCGCGCGTCCTCGCGAACGACAACGAGGTCCTCTGGGAGGAACAGGCCACGGACGTGGACGACCGCCTTGATGCGGCCGTAAAGATCTACTGGGGGTCCCAGGTCCCCGGCTCGCTCGCTCGCGAGGTTCTCGCGGTGGCAGCGATCCAGGCAACCGAGAACCTGGGAATGAAGGTCGAGAACGCCGACCGCCTGCTGATGGATGGCTTCACGGCCATCGCCAGCGATGACATCGTGGGCCTTCACCGCGCGACTCATGCGCTCTACGAGGGCTGTCGCAACGCGAAGGTGGACCCGAGCTCCGACTACTGGAAGTTCGGGCTCTACGACAGCTTCGAGGACTACGCGCGCGCGGTGAGCATCCCCGAGCCGACCAGCCTGGACATGGGCGACGACCTCCTCGACCGCATCCATGCGGGCTGGATGTGCCAGATCATAGGGGGTGCCTACGGCACCTGCGTGGAGGGCTACACCACCGACAACATCAGGAAGGCGTACGGTAACGTGGAGGGCTACGTGCGCAAGCCCAACACCTACAACGACGACATCACCTACGAGCTTGCCCTCCTTGTCGCCTACGAGGGTAAGGGCAGGGAGACCACCAACCACGACATCGCCTACGAGTGGATGAGCCGCATCGGCTTCGGCTGGTCCGCCGAGGACATGGCTCTGCGCAACCTGCGCTGCGGCATCATGCCGCCCGAGAGCGGCCGCTTCAACAACCCCTACCGCGAGTGGATCGGCGCCCAGATGCGTGGGGCCATATGCGGGCAGATATATCCCGGCAACCCCTTCATGGCCGCGCAGGCGGCCTTCCACGACGGCGAGATCTCCCACTGCCACAACGGCATCCTGGGAGAGGTCTTCAACGCCCTGCTCTGCTCCATGGCGTTCTACGAGAGGGACGTGCGCAAGCTGGTGGAGGACGCCATCGCGCTCATCCCCTCGGACAGCCAGTACCACCACGTGGTCAGCCTCGCCCTCGAGCAGTGCCGTGCCAACGACAGCTGGCTCGATGCCTGGCGTCCCTGCGAGAAGGAGCTGGAGCGATACAACTGGGTCCATGCGTACCCCAACGCCGCCATCGAGGTAATCGCCCTATGGTTTGGAAACGGCGACTTCCTGCGCACGCTCGAGATCTGTGGTGGCTGCGGACAGGACGTGGACTGCGTCGCCGCCCAGGTCATGACCGTGTGGGGCACCATGTTCGGCTTCGAGGCGATACCCAGCTACTGGGTCGAGCCCTTTGGGGACCGCCTCGACACCTACGTGCGTGACATGAAGGTGTTGAGCATCCGCCGTCTGTCCGAGCGGACGGCTGCTGTGGCACGAAGCCTTGCGGAGTAGAGACGATAGGTAGGTCCCGCCACGCAGGGTCAGATTCATCGCGACAAGGAGAAGGGGCAAGGCAATGCAGGAGAAGATGAGCAGAAGGCAGTTCCTGGCGGCAAGCGGTGCGGGCTTCTTGGGCCTGGGGCTGAGCGCCTGTGGCGCGCAGACTGGCGCGGAGAAGCCTGCGGGCGCGGACGGCGATTCCAAGAAGCGCATCGTCTACGTCATCAACGGAACCCTCGGGGACAAGTCCTTCTTCGACTCCGGGGACAACGGCATGAAGCTGATCTCCGACAAGTACGGGGACAAGTTCGTGACCGACGTTCGCGAGATGACCTACGACACCTCTGTCTGGGAGTCCACGGCCCTTGACATTGCCTCCGAGGGCTGGGACATCATGATCATGGGCACCTTCGACATGGTCGATTACGCCGACAAGATCGCGACCCAGTACCCTGACACCAAGATCTGGTTCTTTGACGAGGCATGGGACTTCTCCGCAAAGCCGCACGACAACGTCTACGGCATGCTCTACGCCCAGAACGAGGGTTCCTACCTCGTGGGCATGGCGGCTGCCTATGCCAGCAAGACCGGCAAGGTGGCCTTCATGGGCGGCATGGAGAACAAGGTACTCCAGGACTTCTTCGTCGGCTACAAGCAGGGGGCCATGGCCGTCAACCCCTCCATCGAGGTCGTCGCGGACTGGACGCAGAGCTTCAGCGACTCCACCGTGGGGCACGACCATGCCAAGGCCCTCTACCAGCAGGGCAACGACGTGATCTTCTCCTGCTGCAGCAGCTGCGGCCTAGGTGCCTTCGATGCTGCGGTTGAGATGGGCGAGGGCCACTACGTGATTGGCGTCGACGGCAACCAGGGCGAGTACTGGAGCTCGCAGGGCCAGGCCGACAAGGCCGCCTGCACCCTCACCTCCATGCTCAAGAACGTGGACGCCAGCTTTCTCGAGGCTGCCGGCCAGGAGCTCGAGGGCAAGCTGCCCTACGGCAAGCTGGAGACCTACGGCCTGGACAAGGACGGCGTGGGCTTTGCCGTGACCGACACCACCAAGAAGGTCCTCAGCGAGGAGCAGATCGCAGGCATCGACAAGGCCCGTGAGGAGATCATCGCCGGCACCATCAAGGTGGACACCGCCTTCTAGCAGCCCGAGAGGCCGCGGCCACCGCCTCACCGCCGACCGGGGCAGACGGCGGTGGCCGCCATGCGCCTCGCATGCGGGCAGATGTGAGGAGATGACCCCGTGGACGAAGACTTCCTCAGGCTCGAGCACATCACAAAGGTCTACGACAACGGCATCATGGCCAACGACGACGTGAACTTCTCCGCCCGCAAGGGCGAGATCCATGCCATCTGCGGCGAGAACGGCGCCGGGAAGTCCACGCTGATGAAGCAGATATATGGCGTGGAGCAGCCCAACGAGGGCAGGATCATCGTGCGGGGCAGCGAGGTCAAGCTCAGCTCCCCGCAGGTGGCCATCTCCCATGGCATCGGCATGGTGTTCCAGCACTTCATGCTGGTGCCGTCCCTCACCGTCGCGGAGAACGTGACGCTGGGCATAGAGCCCAGGGCGGGCCTTCGCTTCGATGCCGGGAGGGCCATGGCAATGACGAGGGAGGTCTGCGAGAAGTACGGATTCGACGTCGACCCGACGGCCCGCATAAAGGACCTGACGGTGGGCGTCAAGCAGAAGGTCGAGATACTCAAGGCCCTCGTCCGCGGTGCCGAGATACTGATCTTGGACGAGCCCACCGCCGTGCTCACGCCCCAGGAGACCGACGAGCTCTTCGCGCAGCTGAGGTCGCTCAGGGAGTCGGGGCATACCATCATCTTCATCTCCCACAAGCTGGGCGAGGTGAAGTCCCTCTGCGATCGCCTGACGGTCATCAGGCGCGGCCACACCGTTGGCACCTATGACGTGAGGGGGGTGAGCGAGGCGGACATCTCCCGCCTCATGGTGGGCGTGGACGTGGACAGCCGCATCCCCAAGGCGCCCTCGCGGCCGGGCGAGGCCGTGCTCGCCGCCAAGAGCCTGGTGCTGTTCGACAGGGACGGCAAGCGTGTGGTCAACGACGTCTCGTTCTCCGTGAGGGCCGGAGAGATCGTGGGCATCGCGGGCGTCGAGGGCAATGGCCAGGCACCTATCGTGGACGCCATCACCGGGTTCGGTTCCTCGGGCTCGGGCAGCCTCACCATGCTGGGCGAGGAGCTGTGCGGCAAGAGCGTCCGCGAGCTGCGCGACCGCGGCCTGGCGTACATCCCCGAGGACCGCATGGCCCTGGGCATCGCCGCCAACCTCTCCATCAAGGAGAACATGATTGCGGACAAGCTCGGCCTGGCTCGCTACAACAAGGGCCCCCTGCTTGATGCCGAGGCGATCAGCGAGGACACCAATGCCTGGATAGAGGGCTTCTCGGTCCTATGCGACGGTCCCGAGCAGAGCGTGGGCATGCTCTCGGGGGGCAACATCCAGAAGGTGGTCGTGGCCCGGGAGCTCACGGGCAAGACCAACCTCATCGTCTGCGACCAGCCGACGCGCGGCATAGACGTGGGCGCCTCCGACTCCATCCGTCGCCGGCTGGTGCAGATGAGAGATGACGGGAGCGCGATACTGCTCGTCAGCGCCGACCTCTCCGAGCTCCTGAGCCTCTCGGACCGCCTCCTGGTGGTCTTTGACGGCGAGGTGTCCGCGTACTTCTCCGACGCGGGAGAGGTGACCGAGGAGGAGCTGGGCTACTACATGCTCGGCGTGAGGAAGATGAGTGACGAAGAGGTGGGAGGTGCGTACATTGTCTAGCGAAAAGGCGTGCGCCAGGCTGCTGAGACACCTGCGCTCCCTGAGCGTCCAGTCGAAGCACGAGATGCTGCGCATGGCCGTGGCCATAGCCATCGGCCTGGCCGTGGCCGTGATCCTTGTTGTGCTCACCACCGAGGACGCCGGCCAGGCGCTGGCCTACTTCGTGGCGGCGCCTTTCATGGGAACCGCCTACTTCTCGCACATGGTCGAGGTCATCATCCCGCTGGTGATGACGGGCTCCGCAGTCTGCGTCATGTTCTCTGCGAACCAGTTCAACCTGGGGCTCGAGGGGACCATCTACCTGGGCGGCCTTGCCGCCGCGCTGGCAGGCGTCTATCTGGTGCCAGACCTGCCCGTCCTCTCTCCTGTGGTCTGCATCCTTCTGGGCGGCCTCGTGGGCTTCTTCGTCATGGCCATTCCGGCGTTGCTCCAGTACAAGTTCAAGGCCAACATCGTGGTCTCCACGCTGATGATGAACTACGTCTGCCTCTACGTGGGGCTCTTCTTCCTCTTCAGGGTGTTCAAGGACCCGGCCTCGAGCCAGCATACCCTTCCCATAGGCCCCTGCGCCCACCTTCCCGTCCTGTTTGCCGGCACGAGGATTCACGCCGGCCTGCTCCTTGCGGCCGCGGTGGTGGCGGCAAGCTACCTGCTGCTCTACAAGACGAGGATGGGCGCGGGCCTGCGCATGGTGGGGCAGAACCCCAAGTTCGCCCAGTGCATGGGTCTGGGGGTCTCTGGACTGGCGCTTGCCTCGCAGTTCATTGGCGGAGCCATAGGTGGCATGACCGGTGCCGTGCAGATGCTGGGGCTTTACGACCGCTTTCAGTGGACCTCGCTCATGGGCTGGGGCTGGGACGGCGTCACCATGGCCATCTTCGCCCGCAACAATCCCAAGTACCTGCCTCTAGCCGCCATATTCCTGGCCTACTTCAGGACGGGAGCATGGGTCATGTCGTTCAAGGCCGGTGTGCAGATAGACCTCGTCTCGGTCTTCGAGGGCGTCATGGTCCTCTTCCTCATGGCCGAGAAGTTCCTCTCGGGCACCTACCGGAAGATGGTGTTCGCAGATGCCGACCGCAAGCGCCAGGAGCGCATGTCCAAGGGTGAGGAGGCAGTGGCATGAGCCAGTTTCTCTTGGCCCTGGGGGGCATATTCTCCAACCCCAGCTTCTACTTCACGGTCCTGAGCACCACCGTCCCCATCCTCTTGGCAACCTTGGGCTGCGCTATTGCCGAGAGTGCGGGCAGCACCAACATGGGCATGGAGGGCATCATGCTGATGTCCGCGTTCGCAGGCGTCATAGGCTCGGCATACACCGGCGTCATCTGGGCGGGCCTGCTCTGCGCGTTTGCCGTGGGCGTGGTGATGGGCCTGATGGTCGCCTATTTCGCCCTCTACCTCAAAGTGGACATCATCCTGGTGGGAATCGCCGTCAACCTCATAGGCTCGGGCCTCTCCGCCTTCCTCATGTACGTGCTCACCGGAGACCGTTCGGCCACCACCTCGCTTCAGAGCGGCACGTTGCCCACCATCGTTCTCCCTGGCGTGGAGTCCATCCCCTTCCTGGGGGCCGTCGTCTCCAACCAGAGCGTCCTGGCATGGGTGGCCTACCTTATGGTGCCTGTGCTCGCCTTCCTCCTCAACAAGACCACCCTAGGGCTGAGAATCAGGAGCGTGGGCGAGCAGCCTGACGCCGCCGCGTCGGTGGGCGTGGGCGTCAACAGGACCAAGACCGTGGCCTTGCTGATTTCTGGGCTTCTGGGAGGCCTGGCGGGGGCATACCTCTCCATGTCCTACCTTCCGTACTTCACCAAGGGCATGTCTGGCGGCAGGGGCTTCACCGCCCTGGCGGCCACGGCTATGGCGCACAACACGCCGGTGGGGTCTTTGGGCACCTCGCTCCTCTTCGGCTTCTTCTACGCGCTCTCCACCTACGCGAGCTCACTGGGCATCCCCGACCAGCTCGTCGCCGCGCTGCCCTACCTTGCCACCCTGGTGGGCCTCGTGGCCTTCTCCATTGGCGTCCAGCGCAAGGAGAGGGCGCGCTCCTGCGGGGTGGCCGCGGATTCCGTCGCGCTTCCCTAGGGCCAGGACGCCTTTTCGTCAACGGATGGATCTTCGAGAGAGTGGGTGTGACATGGAGCGTAAGAAGGTAATCCTCGATTGCGACCCTGGGCATGACGACGCCTTTGCGATCATGCTCGCCGTGCAGAACCTGAGTGTCCTGGGCATCACCACGGTGGGAGGTAACAGCCCCCTCGAGAACGTGACGCGCAACGCGCTGAAGGTGCTCGAGGTCATCGGCCACGCGGACGATGTGCCAGTCTTCGCGGGGCACAGCTGTCCCATGGTCGCGCCTCTGGTCACTGCCCCCATGTTTCACGGGGAGAGTGGCCTGGACGGGCCTGTCCTGCCAGAGCCCACGCACGTCCCTCGGGAGGGGCACGCCGTCGATTTCATCGTTGACACCGTCATGTCTGAGGATGACGTCACCCTCGTCGCCACGGGCCCCCTCACGAACATCGCGGCCGCCATCAACCGTGAGCCGCGCATCGTGGGCCGCGTTCGTGAGATCTGCATTATGGGCGGTTCGGTCACCTTTGGCAACTGGACCCCTGCGGCGGAGTTCAACATCTACGTTGACCCCGAGGCCGCCGCGCGCGTCTTCGAGAGTGGCATGCACGTGAAGATGACGGGGCTCAACCTTACGCGCCAGAGCGGCTTCGACGAGGGCATCATTCGCCGCTTCGACACCCTGGGCACAAGGGCGGGAACGTTCGCGGGTGACCTCACGCGGTTCTTCATGTCTGCAGGACGCAAGATAAACGACCCGACCGTCGCCTGCATGCACGACGCCTGCGCCGTCGCGTGGCTGATCGCTCCAGAGCTCGTCAAGAGCGCCCCCATGCATATCGACGTGGAGCTCTCCGGCACGCTGACCCGCGGCATGACCGTGTGCGACTATCGCCACCTCTGTGGCCCCGTGCCCGGGGTGGACGTGTGTCGCGAGGCGCAGACGCCCTACAAGGGCAAGCTGCCCAACGCCGAGGCCGCGCTCGAGCTGGACTACGAGGGATACGTTGACCTGGTGTGTGACACGCTGGCCAGGTACAACTGACGGCGCTGGGGGGTGACGTGCATGCGCATTCTCAACTTCGGGTCTCTCAACATAGACTTCGTGTATGACGTTGACCACTTCGTGCGCCCTGGCGAGACAATCTCTTCCCGTGCCTTGGGAACCTATCCCGGTGGGAAGGGCCTCAACCAGTCCATCGCCCTCGCTCGGGCAGGTGCCTCGGTGGTCCACGCCGGGCAGGTGGGGGAGGACGGCCGATTTCTGGTCGAGCTGCTCGAGGAGAGCGGTGTGGACGCAAGCCTGACGCGGGTGAGCACGGAGCTTCGGACAGGGAACGCCATCATCCAGCGGGATGCCGAGGGCAACAACTGCATCATCCTCTATGGGGGTGCCAACCAGGACATTTCTTCCGAGCTTACCGACGAGCTCCTGTCCCAGATGCAGCCGGAGGACTGGCTTCTCCTGCAGAACGAGGTGAACGGGCTCGCGCATATCGTGCGGGCAGGCAAGGCACGTGGCATGAAGGTCGTGCTCAACCCATCTCCGGCCAACGAGGCGCTGGAGGAGGTAGACCTGGCCGCCGTGGACCTATTCGTCCTCAACGAGGTCGAGGCCGCCCAGCTGGCGGGGCTCGATGAGGCCGCAGATGCGGGCGAGCTCGTGGGCGCCCTCGGGAGGCGCTTCCCCACGGCGGAGATAGTGTTGACCTTGGGGGAGGAAGGCTCCGTGCTTGCCAGCGGCGACGTTTTGCTGAGGCAGGAGGCCTTCTCGGTCCCCGTCGTGGACACCACTGCCGCTGGCGACACCTTCACGGGGTACCTGCTGGCAGGAATGCTTGCGGGCGAGCGGCCTGAGGTGTTCATGCGCCGCGCATCCGCCGCCTCGGCCCTCGCCGTGACGCGTCCGGGCGCTGCCGTCTCCATCCCTCGTTCAGATGAGGTGGACGAGTTCATAGCGCGGCTCTGAGCTTGGCGTGCGGTCATTTTTCCGTGCGATTGCGCCTCGGCATCGTCCAAAACAGAGCGAAGGCCCTCAGGAAATTTTTCCTGAGGGCCTTGCCTACATATGACCAGGTGAATTATGAAGACGCCACAGGAGAATTTTCCTGCGGGTTTTTAGTCTTTGTACAGGCTTGGAAGTGGGTTCGCCGTGCCCGGCGGTAGCGCTATAATACGAACACGCGTACTGTTTTATGGTGGCCTGGAGAGAAGAGACGAGCTTGTCGCAGGCGAGCGAGATACTTGATCGGCTCATGGACGAGCTCTCCAGACGGGAGGGCAGGGTCATCTTGGGTTTGGGCTATGCCGCGGAGCCGATTCTGCGTACGGGCCGCGAGCTCCTGACCCAGAGGGCCGAAGACGAGGGCCGCCGCAGGCGCATCAGGGAGATGCGCTCCCTCGCCGCTGGCCATGGCTGGCAGGGCTATGGCTACGGCGGCTCCCGGCTCTTCTTCGAACAGGCTCGCCTCATGGAAGACTATGAGGATGACCTGCCGTTTTCTGGTGCCTTCGACTGCTACTACCCCACCTACGAGGATATGTCGGAACGCGTTCTGCGCGGCTACTTCAGCTGGCGGACGCGCCTCAGAAGGGGCGAGCTTCCCGAGGCGCGGCTTTCCTTCCTTTTCGTCTACGTGTACGAGCTTCTTTGCGGCGTGGGCGTGCCACAGGGGCCTGATGGCCTGGCAGAGCTCGGGCGCGTGAGGGAGAGCTATGCCTCCCTTCCGGGGATGCGTCCCCTGGAGCACCACCTTCGCAGCTGGATGTTGGACTATGTCGTCTACTTTGGCCTCGACCCGCAGCTCCTTGGGGGAGCTGCGGACGAGGACCTGGGGTTTTCCGCCGCGGTTCTCTGCCTGAGGTCTGCCGAGGGCGCCCTGCTTCGTGGTCCCGACCCCGGCGTCTGGCCGAGCGCACCCGGGGTGCCCTCGGCCCATGAGTTGCTTGGAGCTATGGCACGTCTCTCCCGGTATCGCATCGAGCGTTCCAAGCTGCTCTCCCAGCAGGAGGAGCTGCTCGAGCAACTCGCTGCCGCGGTGTTCGCCCGCCTGGTCGATCACTGTCGGCGCCGTCGCAGGAGGGGGTTTGTGGACGGGCTTTTCGGAGAGGCCTGCAGTGAGTTTCACCCCATGTTCGCCGCAGCGGTGTTCTACGCGCCCGAGGAGCATCCTGACGCCGACGTGAGCCTCCCTGGGGGCGTGACCTACCGCTGTCGGGAAGGACGCTGGAAGGTGGAGAGGCCCTGCCGCTCCCACGAGACCAGCGTCGAGCTGGGAGACGTCCTGCATGCCCTGGATCGCACGCTGCGCGAGCGCCTGGGGGGACTTCCGGCCCTGAAGGAGCGCCCTCTGCCCAAATACCTGCAGAGGATCATCTCCCAGGAGACGGACTCGTTGCTCCGGCGCAGAGCGGCAGAGGAGGCGGCGCGGGTGCGCATAGACCGCACGCGCCTCTCGGGCATCCGCAATGCCGCCCTGCGCACCAGGGAGGCGCTGCTCACCGACGAGGAGCGCGAGGACGAGGCGAGGCCAGGGCCCCTTGCGCCCGCGCAGGAGGAGGCTGCGGCCGGGGAAGGGCCGCTTTCCGGGCTTCAGCGGCGCATCCTGCGGGAGCTCCTGGACGGGCGCCTGGACATGAGCGCCTGGGAGGCGGGAGGCACCTTGCTGTCCGTGGAGCTCGACAGGATCAACGAGCAGCTCTTTGACCTGATAGGGGATAGCGTCCTTGAGTTTGCGGGGGATGAGCCCCAGATCGTGGAAGACTACCGCGAGGAGATACGGGAGGTTCTCTCGTGAGCGAAGCCAGAAAGACCGCGCAGGCCGCACCCAAGGTGCCCAGGCGCATAGCCACCGTCCTCGTCAACTCCCTCAAGGGCGGCGTGGTGCCGCGCATCGGCCTGCCCTACATTACCGTGGGCCGCGAGGCAGAGATCTCGGCGCTTCTGCGCGACCTTGAGATAGTGGCCGATGGCGGAGCCTCCTGCCGCTTTGTGGTGGGCCGCTACGGCAGCGGGAAGAGCTTCCTGCTGCAGACCATGCGCAACCATGCCATGGGCAAGAACTTCGTGGTGGCGGACGCGGACCTCTCGCCCGAGAGACGCCTCTCGGGTACCAAGGGTCAGGGCCTTGCCACCTACCGTGAGCTCATCTCCAACCTCTCCACCAAGACCCGGCCGGAGGGCGGGGCGCTCGCGCTCATCCTGGACCGCTGGATCTCAAACGTACAGGCAGAGGTTGCCTCCGCCGGCATGCTGCCCCAAGACCCAGGCTTTGCCCAGGAGGTCGAGCGGCGCATCTACGCCCTCATGCAGGAGCTGCACGAGATGGTCCACGGCTTCGACTTCGCTCGCCTGCTGGCGGCCTACTACCGCGCCCACCTTGAGGCGGACGACGAGACTAAGGCAAACGTGCTCAGGTGGTTTCGCGGGGAGTACCGCACCAAGAGCGAGGTCAAGGCAGAGTTGGGCGTGTCCGTCATCGTCACCGACGAGGACTGGTACGACTACGTGAAGCTCCTCGCCCGCTTCCTGCGCGGGGCGGGATACGAGGGCCTGGTTCTGTTGGTGGACGAGCTGGTTAACCTCTACAAGATCCCCAACGCGGTGTCGCGCCAGTACAACTACGAGAAGCTCCTCGCCATGTACAACGACACCCTCCAAGGAAGGGCTTCCTACCTGGGTGTCATCATGAGCGGCACCCCCCAGTGCGTGGAGGACAGGCGACGCGGCCTCTACTCCTACGAGGCGCTGCGCTCGCGCCTCACCCAGGGGCGCTTCGGCAGGGAGGGCATGCAGGACCTGCTCGCCCCCGTCATCCGGCTGCAGCCGCTCACGCCCGAGGAGCTGCTGGTGTTGGTGGAGAAGCTCGCGGACATCCATGCGGGCCTCTTTGGCTATGGTCGCCGTCTGGGCGAGGATGACCTGGCGCGCTTCCTTGAGCTGGAGCTCTCTCGCGTGGGGGCGGACACCCTGGTGACGCCGCGAGAGGTGATCCGGGACTTCATCGAGCTCTTGGACGTCCTCTTCCAGGACCCCTCGCTGGGGGTGGCGGAGCTGCTGTCATCAGGCTCGCTCGCGCACGCCCGGGCCGACCAGGGTGCAGGCGAGAGGGGAGACGTTGCCCCCGGCTATGCGGAATTCTCGATATAGGGTCCGGGACGCTGTCAAACTGGTTTTTTCGCTCGTCTGGGAGGGGATGCGTCCGTGACAGGGCAAGGGGTATTCGATAGGTTCGCTCCCTTCGTGCGCGACTTCGTCTACGAGCACGACTGGGAGGCCCTGCGCGCCATCCAGGTCGCCGCGGCCGACGCCATCCTCAATTCCGAGGCCAACGTGCTGCTGAGCTCCTCCACTGCGTCCGGCAAGACCGAGGCCGCCTTCTTCCCCGTGCTCACCCAGCTCTGGGAGGACCCTCCCACGTCCGTGGGCTGCCTCTACGTCGCACCGCTCAAGTCCCTGATCAACGACCAGTTCTACCGCCTGGAGGACCTCTGCGAGGAGGGTGGGATTCCTGTGTGGCACTGGCACGGGGACGTGTCGGCCTCGCACAAGGCAAGGCTCATGAAGCGGCCCTCCGGCATCCTGCAGATTACGCCCGAGTCGCTCGAGGCCATGCTGATTCACCGTCACGCGGCCATTCCCAGGCTCTTCGGCGACCTGCGCTTCGTGGTCATAGACGAGGTGCACTCGCTCATCCGTGGGGACCGCGGCGCCCAGACCTTCTGCCTCATCGAGCGCCTCTCCCGCATGGCGCAGGTGAGTCCGCGCAGGATAGGCCTCTCGGCCACCATTGGGGACCTTGACGCCTGCGCTCGCATCCTGGGAGCCCACTCTGGCAGGGACACGTTCGTCCCCAGGGTTGACGAGGGCAGGTCAGGACGCTGGCGCCTGTCTATGCAGCACTTCTTCACCTCTGGTGAGCAGGCTGCGGGCGAGATGCCGCACTCCGCCGGAAAAGAGGGCCCTCTCGCCAACGCCGACCCAGGCCTCGCCTATGTCTTCGAGCATACGCACGGCCGCAAGTGCCTGGTGTTCTCGAACTCGCGCGAGGAGTGCGAGGAGGTCACCTCGACGCTGCGTGCCTACTGCGAGCGTGCCGGCGAGCCTGACCGCTTCCTCATCCACCACGGCAACCTCTCCGCCAGCCTGCGCGAGTCGGCGGAAGAGCTCATGCGCGAGGAGGAGCTTCCCCTCACCACCTGCACCACCTCAACCCTTGAGCTTGGCATAGACATCGGGAGGCTCGAGCGGGCCTTCCAGATGGACGCCCCCTTCACGGTCTCCGGCTTTCTGCAGCGCATGGGGCGCACGGGTCGCCGCGGCCAGCCGCCCGAGATGTGGTTCGTGATGAGGGAGGACCAGCCGGAGCCACGCAGCCTCCTGCCCGAGACTATACCTTGGAAGCTGCTGCAGGGCATCGCCCTGGTGCAGCTTTACCTCGAGGAGCGCTGGGTGGAGCCGCCCCGGGAGGGACGCCTGCCATACAGCCTGCTCTACCACCAGACCATGTCAACCTTGGCGTCATGCGGGGAGCAGAGTCCCGCGGAGTTGGCGGGTCGTGTCCTCTCGCTTGCCCCCTTCGCAAACGTGAGCTGGGATGACTATCGTCTGCTCCTGAGGCACCTTGTGGAGGGCGATCACATAGAACGCACCGAGGGGGGTGGGCTCATCGTGGGGCTGGCGGGGGAGCGCATAACCAGCAACTACCGCTTCTACGGCGTGTTCGTGGAGAGCGAGGAGTATGCCGTGCGCTGCGAGGGCCAGGAGCTGGGCACCGTGGTGCAGCCGCCGCCTGCGGGAGAGAGGCTGGCCATTGCCGGCGGCGTGTGGATTGTGGAAGAGGTGGACCACAGGAGGCGCCAGGTCTACGTCACCCAGGTGAGGGGCCGGGTCCCCGCCTACTTCGGGGAGTGTGCCGGCGACATCCACACACGCGTGCTTGAGCGCATGCGCGTTGTGCTGTCCGAGGGCTGCGGGTACCCCTACCTGCGGGGCAACGCTGCCGTACGGCTCTCTTCGGCAAGGGCCGCCGCTGCTGCGGCGGGCGTGTGCACCTCTTCCTTCGTGAGCCTGGGAGGGGACTCCTGGGCGCTCTTCCCCTGGCTGGGGAGCTACGCCTTCCTGGCGCTGGAGCGCGCCATCAAGCTGCGCATGCCAGCGAGCCTGGGCATCAAGGGGGTGGACGTCTCCCGCCCGTACTTCATGCAGTTCCGCATGGCGGCAGAGCCGGGGGAGCTGGTCGCTGCGTTGCAGGGGCTCTTCTCGTCGGAGCTTGACCCCATGAGCCTGCTCTTTGCGGGAGAGGTGCCCACCTTCGACAAGTACGACGAGTACCTGCCCCCCGAGCTGGTGCGCAAGGGCTTCGCCCAGGGCGTGCTGGACGTTGCCGGCGCGCGTGAGCGCGTGCTCCAGTGGGCAGAAGGGACCGTCTCGCCGACGTAGGGCGCTGCGGCATCGCATTCGTCCACCCGCGAGTGGCGTTTTGGTGGGCCAACACGCCATCGAGAGTCCCTCCCAGCCCAAAACCTGCGCTTTGGCCCGCCTGCGCCCGGGCGCCGTCCCTGCCGCACACGAAGAAGGGGCATCGCCACCAGCGGCGATGCCCCAACGAGACGGCGAGTGCGGCGCAGGTCCCTACTTGGCCTTGCCCTGGTTTGCCACGGCGTTGATCTTGGCCTCGATGGTGGCGGGGTCGCCGATGTAGTGCTTGTCCACGACGTTCCAGCCCTTGTCAAAGGTGTAGGAGCAGGGGATGCCGGTGGGGATGTTGACCTCGAGGATCTGCTCGGGCGTAAGGTGCTCGAGCTGCATCACCAGGGCGCGCAGGCTGTTGCCGTGGGCGGCGATGAGGACGCGCTTGCCGGCCTCAAGCTGAGGCTTGACCTCCTCCTCGAAGTACGGCCAGGCGCGGGCGATGGTGTCCTTGAGGCACTCGGTGTAGGGCAGGTCCTCCTGGGGCACGTCGCGGAACTGGTCCTGGACGTGGGGGTCGCGCTCGTCACCGGCTGCCAGGGCGGGAGGCTGCACGTCAAAGGACCGCCTCCAGATCTTCACCTGGTCCTCGCCGTGCTCGGCTGCGGCATCGGCCTTGTTCAGGCCCTGCAGGGCGCCATAGTGACGCTCGTTGAGGCGCCAGGTCTTGTAGACGGGCAGCCAGGCGCGGTCCATCTCGTCCAGCACGATGTTGAGGGTGTGGATGGCGCGCTTGAGCAGGGAGGTGTAGCAGACGTCGAAGTCGAAGCCCTGCTCCTTGAGGGCCTTGCCGCCGGCAGCGGCCTCGTTGCGGCCGGTGTCGGTGAGGTCGACGTCGGTCCAGCCGGTGAAGAGGTTCTTCAGGTTCCACTCGCTCTCGCCGTGGCGCACGATGACCAGATGCATGAGCTCGTCGTTCTCGGCCATGTTGGCTCCTCTCGTTTGTCCTTGCGGACGTACGCAAAATTGCTGATTGCACATCGAGACGAGATGATTGTACCGCGAGCGGCTCAGATTGTGCCGCAGACGGCAGTTCCCGCCCCGGCACACCGCGCTTGCCTCGTCGGCCGAGAAAGGCCTAGCCCACGTCCTTGGGAGGGGCGACCACATGCACGGTCACGGTGTCGCCGGGCGTGACGGTGGCGCCGATGCCAGGCTCGACCCCGCGCACCGTGCCGTTGGTGAGCTCGTCGCTGATCACGTCCTCGCCCCTGAAGACCTGCAGGCCCATCCCCTCGAGAAGGTCCTGGGCATCCTTGATCGGCATGCCCGCAACGTCGGGCACGGTCAGGGTGGTGACGGCCTCGCGCTCGTTTCCCTCGTCGGCGGCCATGGTGCCTGCGTTGGGGTTGGGCCCGTCGGAGATCACGAGGTCAATCTTGCTTCCCTTGGTCTTTTGCGAGCCCGCGGC
The DNA here is from genome assembly GCF_900155635.1 of Olsenella urininfantis. Taxonomy (GTDB): domain Bacteria; phylum Actinomycetota; class Coriobacteriia; order Coriobacteriales; family Atopobiaceae; genus Olsenella_G; species Olsenella_G urininfantis. The sequence continues at coordinate 1,231,360 of NZ_LT732540.1, read as the reverse complement.
AGGTCCCTGGCTTATCACGCAGCCCTCTGGAACGGAGTCGGAGTGGGCGTGGGTTATGTCGTCCTTCACGAACCAGTTGCTTGACGCGATGACGTCAAGCGCCTCCTGCTCGTCGAGTCCGTGCAGGTCGGGGATGGTCTTGGTCTCTCCGGAGCTGCGTCCCACCTTGATGACCACGTTTGCGCCCTTCGCGACCCTGGACCCTGCCTTGGGCTTGGTGGCAATGACCATGCCCACGTCACCCTCCACCTCCGTGGGCTGCTCCTCCACCACCACCACATACCCCAGGTCCTCCAGGCTCGCGCGGGCCTCGTCCTCGCTCTCCCAAACCACGTTCACCAGCTCGGGGTCCGCAAAGAGGCCAAATCCGCGCGTCAGGATCAGCAGGGACAGCACGCAGGCAAGCCCTACGGCCGCAAGGGACGCATGGAACCAGTGGGGGAGGCGCTCCCAGATGCTCCGGGCGTCCTGCGCGCACTCCTCGTAGCTCAGGCTGGGCGCATAGAAGCCCTGTGGGCCTATGCCGTCTTCCGCCGGCCCCTCAGGCGTCTTTGCCTTGGCGGACGCCTCCCCGAAGTCGGGAATCCGCTCTTCAGGTGTGCCGGCCGAGGCGTCAGCCGAGGGGGTGGTCTCCCCAGGAGCAGCTATGCCCTCATCGGCGAGAGAGTCATCACCTGTCCTGGGCCAGGGGCAGGACGGCGCGAGATGCCGCGGCCTCTCGCTTGCCTGCGGCTCGGTTTCCTCGATCGGCGTTTGCGTCTCGTTGTCGTGCGTGTCGCTCACCAGGGTCCTCTCGATGTCCTGCGGGCACGTGCAGGCGAACATTCTATCTTCATGTGCCGCGCCAGGTCCAGCCGCCCCGTCTGTGGCTACATGCAGCGGCAGATGGCGCCCCTCCAGCCGTCCAGGAGCCCCTCGGCCCGCTTCGGGTCCATCTGGGGCAGGAACTCCGCCCCTGAGGCATCAAGCGCGCGCAGCTCCTCCGTGCCGGACCAAAAGCCAGAGGTGAGCCCCGCCAGGTAGGCCGCGCCCAGCGAGGTGGTCTCTATGTTGCGAGGCCGGCAGATGGGGCGGCGCAGCACGTCTGCCTGGAACTGCAGGAGGAAGTCGTTGCGAGAGGCTCCCCCATCCACCTTCAGCGCCTGCAGGGCCACCCTGGAGTCGGCCTCCATGGCCCGCACGAGGTCGTGGCACTGGTAGGCGAGGGCCTCCAGCGCGGCACGCGCTATGTGCTCTGTCGTGGTCCCGCGCGTCAGGCCATAGATGAGGCCGCGCGCGTCGCTCTTCCAGTAGGGGGCGCCCAGGCCGGTGAAGGCGGGGACTATGTACACGCCTCCCGTGTCCGGCACGCTTCGCGCCATCCACTCGGTCTCCTCGGCAGACCTCAGGAGCCCCAGGCCGTCGCGCAGCCACTGGATGAGGGCGCCTGCCACGAACACGGAGCCCTCCAGGGCGTACTCCGTATGCCCCACGTTGGGAGGGGAGGCCACGATGGTGGTCACCAGGTTGTTCTCGGACACGGCGGGCGTGGCCCCGGTGTGCATGAGCAGGAAGCAGCCCGTGCCATAGGTGCTCTTGGCCTGGCCAGCCTCGAAGCAGCACTGGCCGAAGAGGGCGGCCTGCTGGTCCCCGGCGACGCCCGCGAGGGGGATGCCCGCCGGGATGCCGGGGTAGCTCGTCTCGCCGAACACGCTTGCCGAGGGCAGGACCTGGGGCATCATCTGGGCGGGGATGTCAAAGAGGTCCAGGAGCACCTGGTCCCAGTGGCCCTCGTGGATGTTGTAGAGCATGGTGCGGCTGGCGTTGGTGACGTCCGTCGCATGGACCAGCCCACCCGAGAGCACCCACAGGAGCCAGGTGTCAACGGTGCCAAAGACCAGCTCGCCCGCCTCGGCCCTCTCCCGCGCACCGTCCACGTTCTCCAGCAGCCAGCGGATCTTGGAGGCGGAGAAGTACGCATCGGGCAGCAGGCCCGTCTTGGCCTGGATCATGGCGCGCGTCTCGGGGCTCCCGCAGAGCTCCTCCACCATGCCGGCGGTGCGCCGGCACTGCCAGACGATGGCGTTGGCGATGGGCTCGCCCGTGGTGGGATCCCACACCATGGTGGTCTCTCGCTGGTTGTCTATGCCAATGGCGCTTACGTTCTCGTACGAGAGGGAATGCCGGCTCACCAGCTCGGTGAGGGCACCCAGCTGCGAGAGCAGGATTTCCTGCGGGTTGTGCTCGACCCAGCCGGGCTGGGGGTAGATCTGCTGGTAGCTGCGCTGCACGCAGTCAACCATCCTGCCCTGGCGGTCGATGAGCACGGCGCGTGACGAGGTTGTGCCCTGGTCCAGGGCAATGACGTACTTCTTGTCCATGCTTGGCTACCCTTCCCTAGGCCTCTGCCGCAGGGGTTGCCTGCGCCAGTGAGCACCTTCTTGCGGCCCAGGCTATGACGTCGGCGAAGACCTGGGCGCGCCCGTCCTCGTTGAGGATCTCATGTCGCATGCGCGCGTAGATCTTGCAGCTCACATCCCTGGAGCCCGCCCTCGTGGCGAGCTCTGCCGCCTGCTCAACCCCCACGCCCATGCCGCCCACCGCGTCCTCTCCTCCGGCTATGTAGTAGAGGGGCAGATCGGCCGGCACGCGCTGGGCGCACTTTAGGTCGCACACCTCGGCCGTGAGCTCGGTGAGGGTCGCGTACCCGCCTGCCGAGAAGGCAAAGCCGCAGGCTTCGTCGGCAATGTAGCGGTCCACGTTCTCTTGGTTGCGAGAGAGCCAGTCGAACTCCGTGCGTGCGTTGGGGATGGTGCTGGCGTATCCGCCGTCCGCCATGCCCCTGAGAAGCTTGCTCTTGTGTCGCTGACCGCGCAGGCGCGCTATGGCCCGCGCCAGGGCGTTGCCCGCCCGTGACACGGAGACGTCAACGCTGCCGGTGCCGCAGATGATGGCACCCGCCAGCCCCCCTGCGTGCTGGGAGATGTAGGCGCGCGTCACGAAGCTGCCCATGGAGTGGCCAAACACTATGTAAGGGGTACCCTTGCGCAGGTGGCTGGTCATAAGGGCGCGCAGGCGATGGACGTCCTCGACCAGGATGTCGCGACCACCGTGGGCGGGCAGGCACCCCCAGCGCTCGGGCGCGCAGCTCTGCCCATGGCCTATCTGGTCGTGGGCGCACACCACGAAGCCCGCATGCACCAGCGCGCGGGCGAACTCGTCGTAGCGCTCCTTGTGCTCGCACATGCCATGGACGACCTGTATTACCCCACGCGGCGCCAGGCGTGGCCCCACGTCGCCAGGAAGGGCGGACGACGACCACACGCAGGCATGTATCGTGCTGGTCTCGTCGCTTGAGGCAAAGCGCAGGGGCGTGAGGAGCACCTGATCCTGATTCACCTGCATCCCTCCAACCGGGCTGGGGCGGGCGCTGCCCGCAGAACCATGACGTAGATGGAGTATATGGATGCTGCAGACCCTCCAGGGCATCGGCTCCGTGGGCCGTGGCTTGCGGGCGGTGGGCGGACGCCCCCGTCCCGCCGCAAGATGCGAGGGCATGGCCTAGGAAGGAAGCCTACTCGTCGAAGAGGGGGTAGCTGCCCGGGAGCTCAAGCGGGGAGTCCGTTGCCACCACCACGTTGTTGTCCTGGTCGTAGGGCTCATCCGTACCGCAGGGCAGCACGTACACATGCGAGAATACCTCGCCCAGGTTGCCGCACACCTCGCGCAGCAGCGCAGATTCCGGCCCCTCGAGCGCGGAGACCACGTTGGAGAGGTAGCATCCGCCCTGATCCTCAAGGAGCCTGTGAACGCGCCGCGCCGCGTCCGGCCCCAAAAGCGACATCACCGGTTCCTGTCCCGAGAAGCAGTCGTTGCAGATGAGGTCGTAGCGGCCCGACCCCTCCTTCTCCAGGAACTTGCGGGCGTCCATGGCAAGGCTCCGCAGCCTGCCACCGGCATCTGGGCCACCGCAGCGCTCGTCGAGAAGGTCCAGGCCAAAGTAGTCGCGCGCGATCTTGGTGATCTGGGGGTCCACCTCCACCACGTCCACCCTGCAGTCTCCAAGGTGCGTGAGCAGCCAGATCGGCCAGGAGTAGGCGCCCCCTCCAAGCATGAGGACATGGCGGGGAGGCGAGAGAAGAGAGGTGACGTAGCGGTAGATGCGGTGGTATCCAAAGACGAGCTCGCCCCAGCCATCGCCGCGGTAGCAGGCGCTTTGCCAGCCCCCGCCAACCTCGAGAACCCGGATCGGGAGGCCCTCCTCGTCGCGGGTGTCGATCACCCGCGCGCGCCCAAACATTGTGTGTGGGAATTGTGCAGCGTATCGCTGGGATTTCAGCTTACGCAAGGTTCTGAGCAGCAAATCTACCAGCACGTATTCGCTCCCACGGGTCAAAATCATTCAAACAAATTTTTCATTTTATATCCGAGACGTGATTGTCGAGAAAGATATTGCAAGTCTTTTCTGCGAGTGGCATATTCTCCTCTGCGACGCGCAAGGGGCACGCCGTGTCGAAAGGATTGTCATGGCTGGACTGCATTGCGTTGACTGTGTCTTTGCAACTATCGCTCACGATGGGACCACCGGTCTGTGCCAGGGTCGTTGTAGCCGCGGCTACACGCTTGCTGACCCCCACGTGCACACCGCCCCCGACATGTTCTTCGCCGCCAACCCCGAGGTCCTCGTCCCTGTGGTCGACCCTCTGGGAAGGGAGTACTTCAGGACCAAGAACGTCTGCGAGTCCTATATGACCCCGCAGGACGCGATTGCCATCTCCGAGGCGGGCGAGGTCACTGCGAGCAAGACGTCTGCCGTGGCGCAGTTCCGCAGGGCCGCGAGCCGAGTGGCCGCCTCCTTCATCTAGGCAAGCGGAACCACCGGGAGCCACACAAGAGAAGGGCGGGCAACCCCAAAGGTTGCCCGCCCTTTGCATGCGTGCGTCGATGGGCCTAGGCCTTGGCGCCGCCGGGAATCTCGCCTGCGCAGTGGGGGCAGCGGGTTGCGCCCTCCTTGACCTCCTCGAGGCAGTGCGGGCAGACGGGGACGGCGGGGGCCGCCTTCTCCTGCTTTCCCCTGCCAAACCTGCTGGCCTGCTCCTGGAGCTTGTTGAGCGCCTTGACCATGCTGAAGACCACGAGGGCGATGATCAGGAAGTTGATGATGGCGGAGATGAACGCGCCGAAGTCGATGACCGTGTCTGCGTTCACGGGAATCTGCAGGCCAGAGACGCCTGAGGCGCCGCCCGTGATCAGGGTGATGAGTGGGTTGATGATGTTGGTCACGAGGGACGTGACGATGGCGGTGAAGGCGCCGCCGATGATGATGCCTACGGCCATGTCCATCACGTTGCCGCGCGCGATGAACTCCTTGAACTCGCTCATGAACTTCTTCATAGGTCCCCTCCATGGATCGGGCACAAAAAGCCCAAACATCAATGCAAGACAACTATAGCCCCATGGACGGGGCTATAGAGTCGGTGAAAGGCACATTTGATGCAATTTTGCTTACATATGGATGTCATCTTTCCTGACGTCTGGGACGGGTGAGCTCGACGGTGTCCAGGCAGACCGTGAAGGGGCCGTCGTTGACGAGAGACACCTGCATGTCGGCTCCGAAGACCCCCCTGCCCACGTGGAAGGAGTCCCCTTCGGCGAGCAGGCAGAACTGCTCGTAGAGGGAGCTTGCGAGCTCTGGGGCCGCGGCGGAGGTGAAGGACGGCCGTCTGCCCCTCCTGCAGTCCGCAAAGAGGGTGAACTGGCTCACCACCAGGAGCTCTCCCCCCACGTCCCCGAGCGAAAGGTTCACCTTGCCCTGCTCGTCATCGAAGATGCGCAGATGGGAGATCTTGTCCCAGAGCAGCTGCGCCTCTGCCGGCCCATCGCCCGGGGCCACGCCCAGAAGCACCAGGTAGCCGCGGCCGCAGCTGCCAACCTCCCTGCCCTCGACCTCCACCTTGGCCTGGCGCACGCGCTGTATGACCGCCCGCATGCCTAGCCCCTGAGACCGTAGATGTCGGAGAACTTCTCGCTGAGGTAGCTCGTGTAGTGTCGCGCCGAGAAGGGCTCCCCGCAGCTGTCCTGGATGAGCTCGCCGGAGTCCTTGGAGCGGCCGAAGCGCCAGATGCGGCTGCGCAGCCACTCGCGCACGGGGGAGAGATCCCCGCTTGCGAGCACGCCCTCCCAGTCCATCCCCTCCAGGATCATCTGGTGGCGCAGCTGCGCTCCGATGGCGCCGCCCAGGGCGTAGGTGGGGAAGTAGCCAAAGAGGCCGTCAGCCCAGTGTGTGTCCTGGAGGGCGCCCTCTGAGTCGCTCCTGACGTCAACCCCCAGGTACTCCTTGTACTTGGCGTTCCAGATGCCCGGGACGTCCTTGGCCCTGCACTCGCCCGAGAAGAGCATCTGCTCTATCTCGTAGCGGATGAGGATGTGCAGGGGGTAGGTGAGCTCGTCGGCCTCCGTGCGGATGGCCGACCCCTCGGCGCGGTTGCAGGCGAGGTAGAGCTGGTTGGGAGTCACGCGGCCCAGCTGCCCGCGGAAGTGCTTGGCCATGGCAGCCAGCAGGTGAGGGGCAAATGCGCGGTCGCGGCCCACGTAGTTCTCGAAGAAGCGCGACTGTGCCTCGTGCATGCCGGAGGAGGTGCCTCCCTTCAGCGAGGTGTAGCTGTAGCTGGGCTCCACCCCCAGCTCGTAGAGGGCGTGCCCGCCTTCGTGCAGCATGCTGTAGACGTTGGAGACCACGTCGTCCTCGTGCACGTGGGAGGCGATGATGCCGTAGTTCGAGGTCAGCGCATCCGAGTAGGGGTGCTCCGTCGAGGTGAGGAACATCTTCGAGGCGGGCAGGCCCTCCAGCTCCATGAGGTCGCGCGCAAGCTCCCACTGGCGTCTCTCGTCGAAGCGCCCCTCCACCACGGTGCGGGACGGCTGCCACCCCCGAGCGCGTACCTCGGCGAAGAGGGGAACCACGGTGTCCTTGACCTCCGAGAAGAAGCTATCGTAGAGCTTGCGGTCGCTGCCGTGCTCGAAGTCGTCGAGCCAGACGTCGTAGGGGTCGAGCTCGGGGCGCCGCAGCTTGGCCACCTTCACCATGCCGTCCACCACGCGGTCCAGGTAGGGCTCGAAGCTCGCCCAGTCGCCTGACGCCTTGGCGCGCCTCCACACGTCGTCGGACTCCGCCAGAAGGCGCGTGAGGCGGCCCTGCACCTCGCTGGGAACGTCAAGCAGGCGCGCGCGGTCGCGCTTGAGGATCCTCACCTGCGCCTCCTGGGTCTCGCTCAGGATGTGTCCCATGCCCGAGAGGCGCTCGAGCAGAGATCCCGTCTCCGGCGAGCAGAGCAGAGCCTGGTCCTCCTCCTCGAGTATGGCAAGCGCCTCCCCGCGGTCGCGCGTGGCGTCTGCGGGGTCTATGGAGGGACCGTAGCAGGAGATGCCGACCTGTGCGTAGCGGTGCGCGAAGAGGTGGCGCTCAAGCTCGTCCAGGGCGGCGATGTCGGCCTTGGGGTTGGCGATGGCCGCCGGCGCGGGGCGCTCGGGCATGCCGGAAGAGGGCTGCCTGGAGGCCGCCTCGCCGCCCGTGCCCTCGGGAGCTCCCTGCAAGGGCTCGCTGGGGTCCTGCGTGGTCTTGCCGTCTTCCATGGACGTCCGCCCTTCTTCCGGCCGCCGCGTGGCGGCTCTGCTGTTCATGCTGGCACACAGTCTAGCGCGGACGTGTGCCGGACCTCAGAAGCTCCAGCGTTTCTACGGCCGCTTTTGTCGGGGCCGTGGCGCCGGAGGGGGCCGCCAGGAGAGATACTAGAGGCCAGTATCCAAGCGACGAGAGGAGAGGTCTCATGGCTGCACTGGAGCCGGTGTGCGCCGCCTGCGCCAAGAGGGAGAACGCCTGCGCGCTGGGCATCGACGTGGGGGGCACTTCCATCAAGGCGGGTCTTTTGACCTGCACGGGGGAGGTCCTTGCCACGGCAAAGGTCCCCACGGGGAGAATCGTGGGCCAGGAGGCCTTCAAGAAGATCGCCCAGGGTCTTTCTGGGCTGGTGGAACGCGCGGGAAGGGTTGCCGAGGACGTGGTGGCGGTGGGGCTCGACGTGCCTGGGCCCGTGGACGACCGGGGCAACGTGGGCATGCTCGCCAACATAGAGCTTGACCCAGACGGCCTCTGCATGGCCCTCAGGGACGCCTTCCCCGAGGCAACCCTCGCCTTCGTGAACGACGCCAACGCGGCCGCCCTGGGCGAGCTCTGGCGTGGGTCTGCCAAGGGCGTCGACAGCTTCGTGATGGTCACGCTGGGGACGGGCGTGGGCGGCGGCGTGGTCGTGGGCGGACGGCTCGTCCCGGGCGCCTTTGGCGCCGGCGGCGAGATCGGCCACATGACCGTGGTGAAGGAGGGTGAGGGGCGCACCTGCGGTTGCGGCAGGCACGGTTGCCTGGAGCAGTATGCCTCCGCAAAGGGCCTGGTGTGGCTCTACCGCGACGAGTGCGCAAGGCGCTCCTGCGCTCCCGTTGCGCTTGCCCACGAGACGGACGCCCTGGCGGTCTTCGACGCCCTGCGCGCCGGCGACGCCTGCGCGGACGCCGCGGTCTCTCGCATGTGCGAGCATCTGGGCTACGCCCTCGCGCAGGTCTCCACCATCATCGACCCCGCGGTCTATCTCGTAGGCGGCGGCGTCGCGGGCGCCTTCGACCTGTACGCCGAGCGCCTCTCTGCAAGCTTCCGGGCGCACTGCCTGGCCCCCTCCTCCGCCACCCGCATCCTGCCCTGCAGCCTGGGCAACGACGCGGGAATGTATGGCGTGGCATACGAGGCGCTGAGACAGGCGGGCCTCGCCTAGGGCCCGGTCGTTGGTGGTATCCTGTCCCCATGGCTTGCGTTTGGCGAGCAGTCGAGATGCACGGAAGGCGGCCCGGATACCTGGCGGCCCGGCAGCAAAGGAGCAGCCCATGAGAGATTTCGTCAAGGCGTCCCACGTCTTTTTGGACAATCCCGCCAAGAGCGTGGACGAGGCCCTGGAGTTCCTGTCCCAGAAGTCCGTCGAGCTGGGCATCGCGGATGACGCGCAGTCCGTCCTGGATGCCTTCAGGGCCCGCGAGGCCGAGGGCACCACGGGCATGATGGAGGGCTTCGCCATCCCGCACGCAAAGACCGACGCCATCAAGGAGGCCGCGGTCCTCGTCGCCAAGTTCGCTGGCGACATCGAGTGGGAGTCCATGGACAACAAGCCCATCAAAGTGGCCATCGCCCTGTGCGTTCCCGGGGGAGAGGCGGGCACCACGCATCTCCAGCTGCTGTCCAAGGTGGCCATCATGCTCATGGACGAGGGCTTCCGCGCCAGCGCCCTTGCCGGCACGGACGAGGCCTCCATCGCGGAGCTCATCAACGGCGGCCTGGACTAGGCTCCTTCACATGGTCTGACCTCAGGACCCTGCGGCCTTGGCCGTGGGGTCCTTCTCGTGCGAGAGGCCCGCTCGCCTATACTGGGGTACATCAAACAAGACGTCCGCCGCCAAGGAGGCAGCCATGGCACAGGAGCAGGAGACGCTCTACGTCAAGTCAGGCCACATCGTCCTTCCGGGGGGCGTCGTCGCCTCGGGCTACCTTCCCGTCGCCGATGGCGTGTTTCGCCCCGTGACGCAGGAGGCGAAGGCCGGCGCTCGGGTGCTCGACCGCAGCGACCGCTGGATCGCCCCAGGCTTTGTGGACACGCACGTGCATGGCTTTGCGGGCCACGACGTCATGGACTGCGACCCCGAGGGCATCAACGCCGCCAGCCTCGAGCTTGCCCGTCACGGCACCACCTCCTGGACGCCCACGACGCTGACCCAGTCCGCGGATGAGATCGAGCGTGCCTGCGCCAGCGTGCACGAGGCCGCCGACTCGCGCGACGAGGACTTCCTCGGGGCGCGCATAGAGGGCATCTTCCTCGAGGGGCCCTTCTTCACCTGCGAGCATGCCGGCGCCCAGAATCCCGACCACATGTGCGACCCCTCCGTGGAGCTCTTCCGTCGCTGGCAGGAGGCGGCCCATGGCCTCATATGCAGGAGCTCCATCGCCCCTGAGCGCGAGGGGAGCGCAGAGTACTGCGCGCGCATGCGCGAGATGGGCGTGGCCGTGGCGCTGGGGCATTCGTCGGCGAGCTTCGAGGAAGGCATGGCCGCCGTCGCTGCTGGCGCCAACTCCTTCGTTCACGCCTACAATGCCATGAGCGGCCTTGCCCACAGGGCCCCTGGCCTGGTGGGATGCGCCATGGCAGCGGGCGACACCTTCGCGGAGCTCATCTGTGATGGCATGCACGTGCATCCCGGCGCCGTGCGCGCGCTGACCAACGCCAAGGGCTGGCGGCACATCTCGCTCGTCTCCGACTGCCTGCGCTGCGGCGGCATGCCCGACGGCGACTACATGCTGGGAGACTTCCCCATCCGCCTCGCAGAGGGCATCGCGCGCCTGCTGAGGGAGGATGGGGGCGCCGGCAACATCGCGGGGTCCGTGCTTACGCTGGCGGCCGCGGTCAAGAACGTGGTCGACTGGGGCGTCGCCTCTCCTGATCAGGCCATGCGCATGGCAAGCGAGATTCCCGCCCGGATGTCCGGCATAGACGACTGCTGCGGCAGCATCCTCGCCGGACGCTGCGCCGACTTCAACGTGCTCTCGCCCTCCATGGAGCTCGAGGAGACCTACCTGGGCGGCGTACTGGTCAGGTAGTCTCGGGCCGGACGGCTTCGGGGGCGGCCCCGCGCGCCCCCTGCCGGCGCGGCGCGCAGCCCTTTGGGCCTAGCGTCTCTTGGCTAGCCATTCGCAGAGAAGGTCCAGGTAGCGGGTCCTGTCCTCGGCAAAGCACATGTGACGGCAGTTCGCGAAGAGCTCCCAGCGTGAGTCCGCGATGCCATCTGCCAGCTGCTTCGCCACCAGGGGGGAGCAGAGGTCCTGGGTCCCGCTGATGACGAGGGCGGGGCAGGAGACCTCGTCCAGCCTGCCCGCGTACTCGTATCCCGCAAGGGTCCCCGAGGGCATAAGCTCGTTGTCGCCCCAGGCGCACACGTAGGCCTCGCGCCCCGACCTCTTGGGCCTGCGCAGGCACTCGGGGCTGTCCCCGTCGGGCTCCCCGGCGCTGAAGAGCTCCATGAGGCGTGCCTCTGCCGCGCGAAACTCGGGGTCATCGAAGCGGCCGCTCGCCTCGGCCCTCGCGTAGGCCTCCTGCTCCTGCGCGCTCAGGTAGCGCAGCCTTCGGTGGCCCTCCGCAGACCAGAGCGAGGCCGAGGCGAGGGTGCTCGAGAGGATCACGGACTCCACGCCTCGCGCCTTGCGGTCGCAGAGGTACATGATGGCCAGCATGCCTCCCCAGGACTGCCCCAGGAGGTGCACGTGCGCAAGGCCAAGGTCCTCCCGCAGCCGGGCCAGCTCGTCCAGCCAGGTGCCCGCCTGCCAGAGCTCGGGCATGCCCGCCATGCGATCGTCCCACGAGAGGCCGCATCCTAGCTGGTCGTACATCACTATGCTGCGACCGCTCGCCTCGGCAAGCTCGTCGAGCAGCTCGAAGTAGTTATGGGTGGAGCCGGGGCCGCCGTGCAGCAGGACGAGGCTCGCCTTGTCCCGCGCGGCAGACTCCGGCTCCACGATGCGGTAGTAGGTCTCGAACCCCTGCCAAGCCATCTTCCCCTCGCGCACGCGCATGTCTGCTCCTCTCCGGGCGCCTCTGTCTTGAGAGGATTATGCGGCATGTGCGAGGGGCGGCGCCATTCCCGGCTAGCTCCTGAGAGACTGCTCCCTGAGGAAGCCGCCCGTCTCCAGCTCGTGGAAGGCGTCCACGAGCTCCTCGCGTTGGCGGGCCGTCCCAGGCGACGGGCTGGCAGGCCCTTTTCCCATCTCGGACCACCTTCTGCCTACTTGGCCGTCAGTTGGTGGCCTACAGACGAGAGGCCGGCGGAGCCCATCGCACGGTCTTCTCCCAATTCCATGTGACGTCGGCGTGTTGATTCGGCAGACGTTAGCAAAGTTCCTGTCGAGCGGGTATCAGCCCATAAAATGGAATCTAAGTTCATTTTATGGATGAGCGGAGGCCGGGCAGAGGGCCCGACGCAGGCAGGAGATGAGCTGTGGTGGGCGAGAAGCACCCCTACAAGACCAGGCAGCGCCAGGCGGTCTCGGATTTCCTCTCAGCACACAGGGACAGGTACCTCAGCGTGGACGACGTGTTTGGCCTCATGCGCGCCGAGGGCCAGGGCGTGGGTCGCACCACTGCCTACCGCACCCTCGAGTCTCTGGCTACCGAGGGCTGCGTGGCCAAGGTGGTAGCCCCTGGGGGAGGGGAGTCGCGCTATCGCCTGATCGATCCCGAGAGAAGGGACGAGGGCCAGCTCGTCTGCCTGAGCTGCGGTCGAGCGATTCCCCTTGACTGCGAGATGCTTCCCGAGTTCTACCAGCACGTCGAGGGCGAGCACGGCTTCAAGATCGACTTCTCTCGCACGGTCCTCTACGGCCTCTGCGAGAGCTGCCGCAAAGGCGACTAGGCGCCTGCGCCTGTTGCCGGGTTCCCAAGCCAACCCATTCCTAAGGAGGAATTTCATGCACAGCACCCGTAGCACTCGTTTCTTTGGTCCCGTCATGTCCCGTCGCGGTGCGCTTGCCTTTGCCGCCGCCACCGCGCCTGCGCTGCTTGCCGGCTGCGCCGCCTCGCAGCCAGGAGACGGCAAGACCGAGGGCAAGGACGCAGGATCGAAGAAGATCAAGGTGATCGCCAGCTTCTACTCCATGTATGACTTCGCCAGCAAGATTGCCGGAGATCGCGCCGAGGTCAGCTGCCTTGTCCCCTCGGGTACCGAGCCTCACGACTGGGAGCCCTCCACCACTGACCTCAAGTCCCTGGAGGAGGCGGACGTGCTGGTGTACAACGGCGCCGGCATGGAGCACTGGGTGGAGGACACCCTCAAGGGCCTGAGCAACGACAAGCTCGTGGTGGTCGAGGCAAGCCAGGACGTCAAGCTGCTGGAGCTCAGCGCCGAGGCCATGGAGCATGAGGAGCACGAGCACGAGGGCCATGACCACGACCACGACCACGGGTCCACCGACCCGCACTGCTGGCTGGCTCCCTCCAATGCGGCCATCGAGATGAAGAACATCTGCGAGGGCCTCATCAAGGCAGACCCAGAGGGCAAGGAGACCTATCAGGCCAACTTCGAGAAGTGGGAGAAGGAGTGCGTCTCCCTCGACGGCGAGTACTTCAAGAGGCTCGAGGCCCTGCCCGGGAGGACCATCGTGGTGAGCCACGAGGCCTTCGGCTACCTCTGCAGCCAGTATGGCCTCACGCAGATGGCCATCGAGGGCATCGAGGCGGACAGCGAGCCCGACGCCCAGAAGATGGCCGAGATAGTCGAGTTCGTCAAGAAGAACAACGTGAAGGTCATCTTTACCGAGGAGCTTGTCAGCCCCAAGGTCGCGCAGTCGATCGCCGAGGCATCCGGTGCCACCGTCGAGGAGCTCAACCCTCTGGAGGGCCTCTCCGAGGAGGACATCGCCGCCGGCAAGGACTACTTCTCCGTCATGCGCTCAAACCTCGACGCGCTCGAAAAGGCGCTTGCCTAATGCCTGACGGCACCGCGAAGCCGGTGAGCCTGCGCGGCGTCTCGTTCTCCTATCGGGGAACCGAGGTGCTGCGCGGGCTTGACCTGGAGCTCTCCGAGGGCCAGGTCTGTGCCCTGGTGGGGGACAACGGGGCGGGCAAGTCCACCATCGCGCGGCTGGTGGTGGGCGAGCTCGCTCCCGCCTCGGGATCGGTTCTGCTCTTCGGCCAGAACGCCCAGCGCTTTCGCAACTGGGCGCTGGTGGGGTATGTGCCCCAGCTGCCGCCCGAGGCGGTCTCGCGCTTCCCCGCGAGCGTCTTCGAGCTGGTCGACGCGAGCCAGTACGCCAGCGGACGCGGCCTGAGAGCCAGGCAGAGGCGCGAGCGCAGCCTGGAGGCCCTGGGGCGCGTGGGCATGGATGGCTATGGGAGGCGCCTGGTCAGGGAGCTCTCCGGCGGTCAGCTCCAGCGTGTGCGGCTGGCCTGCGCTCTGGTGGGCGACCCGCGCCTGCTGGTGCTCGACGAGCCTGCCAACGGCTTGGACAAGGAGAGCCGCGAGGTCTTCTACCGTCTGGTGAGCCAGGCGCATGCCGAGAGGGGCATGGCGGTCCTTCTCGTCACCCATGACCTGGCCCCCCTCGAGCAGCTGGGCTGCCAGGTGGTGGAGGTCGCGGGCGGCCTTGCGCACAAGAGCCACGGCGCCGCCCTGGGGGTGGTCTAGTTGCTGGGGTACGTCTTCATGCAGAGGAGCCTGCTGGTGGGCGTGCTCCTGGGCATCGTGATCCCCCTCGTGGGCGTGACCGTGGTGCTGAAGCGCCTCTCCATGATCGGTGACGCGCTCTCGCACACCTCGCTTGCCGGCGTTGCGGGCGGCATGGTGGCGGGCGTCAACCCCGTGGCCGGCGCGGTCACGGCCTGCCTGGCGGGAGCGCTTTGCATCGAGGCCATCCGTCGGCGCTTCCGCGAGCAGTCCGAGCTTGCCGTGGCGATCGTGATGGCAACGGGCATCGGGCTTGCGGGCGTGCTGTCTGGGTTCGTGCCCAACGCGTCCAGCTTCAACAGCTTCATGTTCGGCAGCATCCTCACGGTGAGCCCCGAGGAGACCCTCTCCATAGTGGCCATCTCCGCACTCGCGTTGCTGCTCTGCGCCCTGGGGCATCGGGAGCTCTTCCTCATGTCCTTCGACGAGAGGCACGCCCGCGCGGCCGGCGTGCCCACCGATGTTGCCAACGTGGCGTTCGTGGTGGTGGTCGCGCTGGTGGTCGCCGTGGCCTCTCGCACGGTCGGCTCGCTCATCGTGTCCTCGATGATGGTGGTGCCCGTTGCCTGCGCGCTGCAGCTGGCGCGCAGCTGGAGGCAGACCTGCGTCATCGCCAGCCTCGTGGGCGTGCTGACCACCGTGCTTGGCCTGGTGGTCTCGTTCTACGCCGGGCTCAAGCCCGGTGGCACCATCGTCCTGATGGCTGTCGCCCTGCTTCTGCTGGTCTTCCTGGGGAAGAAGCTGGCTTCTCTCGCACGATAGCCGCAGCGCGCGGGCCTGCCTATCGTTGACCTGCCGCCAGGGGCGTCCCCGCAACAGAGAACGCGCCGTGCCAGGCTGGTGGCACGGCGCGCATTCCTCTCCACGGCCAGGCCCCCACCTGGTCGTCCTACCTACCGGCAGCGCCAACGCGTGACGCTGCCGGGTAGAAGGCGAGGGGGTGTGCCGGAGGGCGGGCGCGTGGCCCGGGGAATCCTCCGGCGGGGGCTGCCCTATGGCATGCTACCCAAGTTGGCGGCCGAAAAACCTCCGGGCGTTGTCAAAGAAGATCTTCTGGCAGGTCTCTTGCCCAAAGCGTGCGCGCATGAGCTGCCAGAAGCCTCCCATGGTCTGGGAGCCGTCCAGCCACGTCGGCACCGTTGAGCCGTCGTAGTCGCTGCCCAGCGCCAGAACGTCCTCCCCTCCCAGGTCAAGAAAGTGCTCGACGTGCGCTGCCAGCTCGTCGAAGCTCACCTCGTCCTGGGCGCCGACCGCCTCATGGCCATGGCCAAGCCGCTCGGTGATGAAGCCGCGGTAGTAGTTGAGACCCACCAGCCCACCGCGTGCCACGATGGCCCTGAACTGGTCGTCCGTGAGGTTGCGTGGGTGTCCGCAGACGCTGCGGCTGTTGGAGTGCGATGCCACGAACGGGGCGTCCGTCAGGGCAAGAAGGTCCGAGAAGCCCTGGTCGTTGAGGTGGCTCACGTCCACGACCATGCCTAGCTCGAGCATGTGCCGTACTGCCTCTCTCCCAAAGGCGGAGATGCCGTCTGTGGTGTCGTTCCCGCTGGCGATGGAGTTCTTCCCGTTCCAGCAGAGCGTGACCATGCGCACGCCGTCCTCGTGCATGCGGTCCAGGTAGGAGAGGTCCTCCTGCACGGGGCTTGCGCCCTCCACCGCAAGGAGCGCGGCCACGCGTCCCGCCCCGAGCGCCTTGTCGATGTCCGTCGCGCTGAGCACCTGGCTCACATCATGGGGATGCGCCTCCATCTGGCCCTTGAAGTACGCGCAGGCGCGCTCATAGAAGGCCCGTTGGCTCAGGCCCAGGCCCATGAGGTCGTCGGGCACCCAGATTGCGTAGCACTGGCACCAGCCGCCTTGCGCCGCTGCCGACATGCGCTCCGTTGCAAGCGCCAGGTTGTTCGAGCGGATGTCCCCGCTTGGCCGCTCGGACAGGTAGGGGAGAAACCTCGCCTCGTCAGCCATGCAGAGGCTGTCTATGGTGTCGCAGTGAAGGTCGAACACGCGCATGGGGTCTCCTCTCGTGGGGCATGCTCTATGGCGTCAAACTATAGTCATGCCGTCCCCCCCGGCGCGCCGGCCGCGGGGGACGGACATGCGCTTGCAAACATCTGGAGGAGATTCCATGCCCGAGCTTCCAAGGCCCAAACTGATCCTGACCGACATCGACGGGACCATCCTGCCCTATGGCCAGAAGGCGGTCGGTCAAGAGGTGTTGAGGTCCTTTCACCGGGCGCTGGACGCAGACATCCTCATTGGCCCTGCCAGCGGTCGCGGCAGGCAGTGGGTGGAGCCGCTCCTCTGCCATGACAGCGCCTGCTACGACACGGCCCTCGCGTCCAACGGCATGGAGCTCTACCTGGGTGGTGAGAGGTTCCACGAGGAGCTCCTGCCAACCGAGGCGCTCGGCCAGCTTGCTGAGGAGCTGCGCCATGTGGACGGTGCCGGCCTGCTCTACTTCAGAGGCGCAGACCCGCTGCTGGTGGAAGGCTCCCTCTGTGAGCTTGAGAAGTGCTTCCCAGCCTACGCGAGCCGCGCCGCGCGCGTGGAGAGCCTGCCGCGGGAGCCCACCATCAAGGCCAACGTCTTCCTGAATGCCGGCGTGGACGAGATGCGACGCCTGGCAGACCGTCTGGAGCAGGCCGTCCCCGCACTCAGCTTTGACGTGCCCCAGCCAGGTTGGCTCAACGTCATGACCCGGGGCTGGGGCAAGGCCGCGGCCATCGACCTCATGTGCCAGCGACTGCAGATCGGCCTGGACGAGGTGGTGGCCTTTGGTGACGGCGGCAACGACGTGTCCATGCTGTCCCATGTGCCCAACTCCTTTGCGGTTGCCGGCGCCGTGGCCGAGGCAAGGGAGGCTGCCCGCTGGGTGATCGGTCCCGTCGAGGAGGATGCCGTGCCGGCGGCGATCGAGGCCCTCGTTTGCGGGGAGCTGCCAGACGTCCTCGCCTAGGCATGCCCATGGAACCCTGTTGCGGCTGACGCCCCTTTCCCGCCGCTCACCCCCCCCCTCTGCCGTCAGGCCACCTTCTCGCATGGGCGCTTGGTTGACGTGTGCATTAATTGGTGCACGTTTGGTTGGGAAGGAGACGGGGCGAGGCATGGAAAAGGCGTATTCCCGCAACATTTTTGCCGTGGCATGGAACTTGCTTGCGCTTGCCTGCGGCGTCATCCTCGCCTTCCTCGTGCTGGGACGCTTCTTCGGCATGGTCGCCGGCCTGCTGGGCTCCGGCCTCTTGGCCGTGGCCATGCTTGCGGACATGCTGAGCCACCTGAGAATGCGCGTGGTGGTCAGGGACACGAGCCTCTCCATCTTCAAGGGCAGGGAAGAGTGGCATTTCGACCTTGGCCAGGTTGCCCTGCGCGCGGAGAGCTCGGATGGCCAGTACCTGACGCTCAAGGTTGTGGAGGCGGACGGGGCGGCGCACGACTTCGACCTGACGCTCTTGGGCGTGTCCCAGTACCAAGAGCTCCTGGAGGACCTTGGCGTCACGGGCGAGAGAAGTGCGGTCACGCGGCTCGAGGCCGAGAAGAAGCAGTAGACACACGGGCAGTCATACGGAAAGAGGAGATCAATGCAGGAGTACATCGACGCGTTTTTCGGGATGGGCGTATACGCATACGTCGTCATCGCCATGTTCGTCCTTGCCGCCATCTTCGCGGTGGTGTCCGCAAAGATGAACAAGGGCTCCATCACGAAGTGGAAGGCAGCTCACCCTGGCTGCGTGAAAGTGTGCCTCAAGGCCAACAACAACGTAATCACCCAGCAGGACCTGCGAGCCCAGGTCCTCAGCGGAGAGGCCGCCGTCTTCATGGAGAGCATGGGCTGGGTCGTCTACGCCATGCCGGGCGATGTGGTGCTCGAGGTGACGTATTCCTATACGAGGCCTGGCGTCCTGCACAAGACGGTGACCACCACCTGGGGCCCCTCTAAGGTCGAGCTCCATCTTGAGGCAGGCAAGGACTACACCCTGGCGTTCGACAAGGACGAGGAGCGCTTCAATCTCGTAGAGGACTAACGCGCGTCTTCTCGGCCGAGAGCTACGCCTCTTCCCGTGTTGACCCACCTGTGGCTGCCCCGCAGGTGGGTCAATACTTGGCTTTCTCGCGTGTGGAGCCAAGAATGGCGGATTCGCCCGTCCACAGGTGCCCTACCAGCACGCCTTGGGCCAGCCGTCGTGCTATGATGCTTCGCAGGCAATGACGGAGAGGTTCGCCCGTCGCGTCGCCAGCGGATGAGAGAGGGGGCCCGTGGCTGAGAGGCCCCTCCAAGGCTGACGGACGAAGTTCACTCCAGCAGCCGCAACCTGAACGTGCGCCCGCGCCCGGCTTGGCGCGCCAGTAGGGAAGCCGTCCGCCTCACGGCACGAGGCGCAAGAGCGGCCATCCGCGAGAGACAGCGCGGCGGGCAATCAAGGTGGTACCGCGGAATATTCCGTCCTTGGGCAGCTGGCCCGGGGGCGGTTTTTTATCGAGAGGGGATTTGCGACATGGCGATGTCCGATGAGCTGAGGTCGATTCAGGAGATGGTGGAGAGGGGCGTGCGAGAGGCATCCTCCCTCGAGGAGCTTGAGCAGCTGCGCATCTCTGCGACAGGCAAGAAGGGCTCGCTCACGGCCATCATGCGCTCCATGGGCAAGCTCGCCCCCGAGGAGCGCCCGGCAATGGGCCAGCTGGCCAACAGCGTGCGCTCCGGCGTGGAGGAGGCCATCGCCCGGCGCAAGGCGGAGCTGTCCCGGGCTGCGCTCGAGGCGCGCATCCAGGCGGACGCAGTTGACGTCACCCTGCCGGGACGCAGGCTCTCGCAGGGTACCCAACACCTCATCTCGCAGATTCGCGAGGAGATAGAGGACATCTTCGTGGGGCTGGGCTACACCGTGGAGGACGGTCCCTACGTGGAGACCACCTACTACAACTTCACTGCCCTGAATGCCCCCGAGGACCACCCCAGCCGCTCGGCCAAGGACACCTTCTACGTGGAGGACCGCGCACCCGAGGGCAAGGCGACTCACGTCCTGGGCGAGTCCGACGTGCTCCTGCGCACCCAGACCTCGGGCGTGCAGGTGCACGTGATGGAGGAGAAGGAGCCTCCCATCTACATGATCTGCCCGGGCACGGTCTTTCGTCCGGACACCGCAGACGCCAACCACCTACCCCAGTTCACGCAGGTGGAGGGCCTGGTGGTGGACGAGGGCATCACCTTCGGCGACCTCAAGGGCACCCTCGACTACTTCTGCCGCGAGATCTTCGGCAAGGACCGCGCAACCCGCTACCGCCCACACTTCTTCCCCTTCACGGAGCCCAGCTGCGAGGTGGACGTCTCCTGCGGCGTCTGCCACGGCAAGGGCTGCCGCTTCTGCAAGAACACGGGCTGGCTCGAGATCTTGGGCTGCGGCATGGTCGACCCAAACGTCTTCAGCTACGTGGGCATCAACCCCGAGAAGTACTCCGGCTTCGCCTTCGGCATCGGCGTGGAGCGCGTGGCCGCCCTGCGCTACGACCTGCCCGACCTGCGCATGCTCATGACCGGTGACATGCGCTTCCTGAGGCAGTTCTAGCGGCAGCGCCCCAACCCAAGAAGACCTCTTCGCGCGAGAAGAAAGCGAGACACAGATGCGCGTTTCATACGAGTGGCTCAAGAGCATGGTTGACGTTCCTGAGGACCCCCAGAGCCTGGTTGACGAGTTCGTCCGCACCGGCACCGAGGTGGAGTCCGTCGAGCGCCTTGGCTCCGACATCACGGGCGTAGTGACCTCCCAGGTCTTGGAGAAGGTCCCCCACCCCGACTCTGACCACATGTTCGTCTGCAAGATGGACGTGGGGGAGCACAACGTGGACGAGGGCGGCAGGCCCGTTCCCCTGCAGGTGGTCTGCGGAGCCCAGAACTTCAGCCAGGGCGACAAGACCGTGACGGCCCTGGTCGGCGCAACCCTTCCGGGAGGCATCACGATCAAGAAGGGCAAGCTTCGCGGCATCGAGTCGCGTGGCATGAACTGCTCCAGCCGCGAGCTGGGGCTTGACGGCGACCACGCCGGCATCATGATCCTGCCTCCCGAGACCCCCGTGGGCCTGGAGTTCACGGACTATGCCGGCACGAGCGACACCGTGATCGACTGCGAGATAACCCCCAACCGTCCCGACTGCCTCTCCATGCTGGGCATGGCGCGCGAGGTCGCCGCCATGCTCGACGAGGACGTCCACGTTGACCTGCCTGCCATCAAGGACGAGTCGGCGGCGCACGGCCGCACGGAGGACCTGGTGGACGTGCGCATCGAGGACGACAGGCTCTGCCCGCGCTACACCGCACGCGTGGTGCGTAACGTGAAGATCGGCCCAAGCCCCGAGTGGCTGGCTCGTCGCATCGTTGCCGCGGGCAGCCGCCCCATCAACAACGTGGTGGACGTCACCAACTACGTCATGTACCTCACTGGTCAGCCCCTGCATGCCTTCGACCTGGGCAAGCTCTCCGAGCGAGACGGAAGGCGCCACATCGTGGTGCGCGCGGCCAGGGACGGGGAGACCATCACCACCCTGGATGGCCAGCGGCGCGCCCTCACGGACGACATGGTGGTCATCACCGACGACGGCAAGACGCCCGTTGCCCTCGCCGGCGTCATGGGCGGGCTCGACTCGGAGATCGACGAGACCAGCGTGGACGTCCTTCTCGAGAGCGCCAGCTTCGAGCCTGGCCACATCTCCCGCGCCAGCCGCAACCTCGACCTCATGAGCGAGGCCTCCATCCGCTACGAGCGCCAGGTTGATCCCATGGGCTGTGCCATGGTCTCGGACATCGCAGCCGCCCTGTTCGAGGAGTGCTGCGCGGCCGAGGTCTGCGAGGGCATGGTGGACGCCTGTCCCGTCGAGCCCGAGCCCGTGGAGCTGACCCTGCGCCCCCAGCGCGTGCGCGGCCTCTGCGGGGCGCCCATCACGACGGAGTTCATGGCAGGCCGGCTCTCCAGGCTTGGCTGCGAGGTGACGCGTGGTGCGGGCGAGGACGAGGCGCTTGCGGTGCGCGTGCCCAGCAACCGCCCTGACCTCAGCCGAGAGATCGATCTGGTGGAGGAGGTCCTGCGCCTCTGGGGCGAGGGGGACGTGAGGCCCACGCTCCCGGCCGCCCGCAACCATGCCGGCGGACTCAGGCCAGACCAGCGGCTCCTGCGCAAGATCGGCTCTACGCTGCGCGCGGCGGGCCTCTCTGAGACCAGCACCTACAACTTCGCCGACCCACGCGACCTCGAGAGGCTGGGAATGCCAGGCGTCGGTCGCGGCGTGCCCGTGAGGATCTTGCGCCCCCTGGTGGCGGACCAGTCCGAGATGAGGCGCGACCTCCTGCCGGGCCTCCTGCGCTCCGTTGCCTACAACAAGGATCACGGCGTGAAGAACGTGCAGCTCTACGAGCTGGGCCGCGTGTTCTTCGGTCACGAGCACGCAAGCCAGCCCGAGGAGCCCAGCTACGTGGCCGCGGTCCTCTCGGGTGCCTGGGACGATGACCAGTGGTCCTCCAAACCTGCCGGCCTGGACTTCTTCGACGCCAAGGGCGTGGTCGAGACCCTGCTCGACGCCCTGCGCATCACCAAGGTGCGCTTCCGCGTGGCCGAGAGGGAGAGCTACCCCTGGCTGCAGCCCGGGCGTGCCGCCGAGGTGCTCGCTCAGGGAGAGCTCCTGGGCTGGGTGGGCAACGTCCACCCCAACGCCCTTGCCAACTTCGACCTCGAGGACGACGTGGTTGCCTTCGAGCTCAGCGTCGCCGCGCTCATGCGCCTGGCCCAGCGCGAGCTGCCCTTCGAGGACGTGCCCACGCTTCCCGGCGTCTCCATCGACCTCGCCCTGGTGGTGGACGAGGAGCTGCCCTTCGAGCAGGTGCTCCAGCGCATCAGGAGCGCGGGGGGCAAGCTCCTGGCGGACGTGCGCCTCTTTGACGTGTACCGTGACGAGCGGCGCGTTGGCGCGGGCAAGAAGTCCCTGGCCTTCTCGCTGACCTACCGTGCCGAGGGCCGTACGCTCACCTCGGAGGAGGTTGAGAGGGCGCATAGCAAGCTCGTCGGCAAGGTCACCAAGTCAACGGGTGGCGAGGTGCGCGGCTAGAGGCCAAGAGATGCCCAGCTGGAACATACATCTTGCCCAGGCAGAGGCGGCCCTTCGCGAGGCGGCCGCTTCTGATTTGGGGATCGAGGACGAGAACGCCTTCCTCTTCGGCAACCTGGTGCCCGACGTCTACGTTGGCTACATGGTGCTGCCCCTGCCGTACCGCATCGGCTACTGCGAGACGCACTTCGCCGATCCGGGCCACGTCCCCGAGCCGCGCTACTGGGAGTTCTGGGGGCACTTCGGCCTGCCCAGCGCCGACGAGCACGGCAGGGTGTCCGACGTGGTCCTGGGCGCGTGGTGCCACCTTCTGGCCGACAACGTCTACAACCACAACGTGAACGTCTTCCGCCAGGCCCATGGCATTCCCCGCGGGGAGGAGACCCGCATTCGCAAGCAGGCGGACTTCGAGCTCTTTGGGCGCACCCTCGAGCTCTCGCGGACCTGCCACGAGACGGAGTGGCTCAAGGAGGAGGCCCTGGCCTTTCCCCAGTACGGCATCTACCCGGACGAGCTGCGCCTGAGCATTCAGGTGGCAAATCAGATGGTGCTCGACAACCAGCTGGGGCGGCCTCAGGGGAGGCCCAGCTACAGCATGCTGACGGCCGAGCTTTTCGACCAGACATTCGACGAGGTGCTGAGCCGCATGGTGGCAGGCCTCAAGGCGTATGCGCGCGAGGGAGCATCAGCTCCTGAGCTCAGGGAGGAGAGGCCCCATGCCTAGGGCAAGGATGTCCGCACGCTTCGACAGGACGGAAGGGGAGCTCCTCTACGTCCAGGTCTCTGACTTCGTGCGCGAGAAGATCTACTCGAAGGACTGGGGCGTGAACGAGCCCATCCCCTCCGAGCACGAGCTCATGGGCATGCTTGACCTCTCGCGTGGCACCGTGCAGAAGGGAATCCGCCAGCTGGTGGACGAGGGCCTCCTGGTGCAGCAGCGCGGCCGCGGCACCTTCGTGGTTCAGCCGGTGATGGCCCGACCCAGCTCCAACCGCCTTCTCTCCTTTGGCGAGTCCATGTCCAGCCAGGGGATAGACTACGAGACGCGCGTGGTGGAGAAGAGCGTGCGCACGGCCAACGACGCCTGCGCGGAGAACCTCCAGATCGCCCCGGGCGACGGCTACCTCTACCTCTGCCGCGTTCGCTACGTGCGCCGCCGCGCGGTCATGTTCATCGAGAGCCACCTCAACCTCTCCGTCTGCCCCGGGCTGGCCGAGGTCGACTTCGAGGCGGAGGCGCTCTTCGCCGCCGTCGAGCGCACGAGCGGACGTGGGATCGGCCGCAGCGAGATGGTCTACACGGCCCGCGTCGCGGGCAAGGAGCGCGGGCGCTACCTTGAGTGCGACGAGCACGCCCCGGTGCTGGAGCTTGACCAGCTGGTCCGCCTGGACGACGGCACGCCCTTCGAGTGGGGCAGCGTCTGGCTGCCGGCCAACCGCTGCGTGATCAGCAGCGAGACGCGCCGCGGCTAGCCGTCCACCACATCCAGGAGCGACTCTATGAGCAGGCCCTGGCAGGGGTCGAACTGGCTGCGGCTGAGCCTGACCATCTCGCGCACGGCGTCGAGCGCCGCCTGGGCTGCAGACTCCAGCGTCTCCTCCTGCAGGAGGTGCCCTAGGAGCACGGCGCTGAAGGCGTCACCGGTCCCGGGGAAGCTCACTCCTATGCGGTCGAAGGGAAGCTCGAAGAAGTCGTCCAGCTCGTAGTCGTGGCCAATGACGCAGTCGCGTCCCTCCACCTTGCAGCCGGTGATCACGACGGACTGCGCCCCCAGCGCGTGCAGGCGCTCAACCAGGGTGCGCGCGTCGCCCTCGCTCAACGGGCCCTCCTGTGCGGGGGTTCCCGTAAGCAGGCATGCCTCCTGGTAGTTGGGCCTGATGATGGACGAGCGTGGGACCAGGCTGCGCATCCCCTCCAGGCGCAGCTCGTCGATGAGCCCGTCAGGTCCCCAGGGGTCTTTCAGGATGGGATCCACCAGCACGCAGGCGTCCTCCCGCATGAGCCTGCCGCAGAAGCCCCGCATGACGCGAATCTGCTCCAGGGAGTGCAGGTTGCCGGTGATGACGGCATCAAACTCCAGGCCGAGCGTGTCCCAGGCATCAAGGGTCCGCTGGAGGTGCTCGGTGGTGTCCATGGTGACGTTGCAACCGTAGCAGGAGGGGTTGGAAACCAGCGACGTAGGCAGCGTGTGCAGGGCGTAGCCCATGTACGAGAGGATGGGGACCATGGCCCCCAGGGCCACCTTTCCCGACTCGACCAGATCGTGTACGAGCAGTATCTGCCTGTCCATGGGCCCCCCTCGGCCGCCTGCGTTGCGGCCGGTCAGTCAGCGTCCTCCAAGAGAGTGCCCCCTAGCATAGCCACATGCCTGGCATTCCTGAAAGCTCCGACGCCCCGCCTTCGGTGAGCGGGCAAGGGACTCGCGCTGCCGTCCGCCTCCTCTTGCCAGGACGAGGGGCCCGCAAGAGGAGGTCTTGCGGGCCCCTCGGGAGGTGCCTTCTGAAGGGGAGGTCCCCCTTGGAGGGGCGCTCCTCGCCCTACTGAATCTGGGACACCATCGTCATGTTGGTGGACGTGATGTAGTCGCCCTGGGAGGGCGAGGTCTGCGGGTCTCCTGCGGTGATGACCACCAGGTCCCCGGTGTCCACCAGGCCCTGCTCCTTGGCCACCGTCAGGGCGTTGTAGCAGGTTGAGGAGAGCGAGCCCTGCTCGGTGGTCTTGTAGGCGTAGACGCCCCACATGAAGCAGGTCTTGCGGACGGCGTGGTTGGAGGGAGACATCGCATAGATGGGAAGCTTGGGACGGTAGTTAGAGATCAGGCGGGCGGTGCGGCCGGAGTGCGTGGGGCAGATGATGCACTTGGCGCCCACGCGGTCCGCCACCTCGACGGCGGCGGCGCCGATGGCGGAGTTCACGTTGCGCAGGCCGCCGCGGTCGTAATACTCGAGCACGCGCTCGTCCAGGTAGTTCTCGGACTCGCGGGCGATAGAGGCCATCATCTTGACGGCCTCGATGGGATACTTGCCCGCCGCGGTCTCGCCAGAGAGCATGACGCAGTCGGTGCCGTCGTAGACCGCGTTGGCAACGTCGGCGACCTCGGCTCGGGTCGGGCGGGGGTTGCGAATCATGGAGTCAAGCATCTGGGTTGCGGTGATGACGGGCTTGTAGGCAGCGTTGCACTTCTTGATGATGGTCTTCTGCACGTGGGGGACCTGAGAGGGGGGAATCTCCACGCCCAGGTCGCCTCGGGCGACCATGATGCCGTCGGAGTGCTCCAGGATCTCGTCGAAGTTCTTGACGCCCATGGCGCTCTCGATCTTCGGCAGGATGTAGATGTTGCGCATGCCGCTGTCGGCGCAGATCTTGCGGATCTCGTCCACGGCGGCGCCGTTGCGGATGAAGGAGGCGGCGATGGCGTCGATGCCCAGCTCGCAGCCGAACATGATGTCCGCGCGGTCCTGCTCGGTGACGGAGGGCAGGCTCACGTCCACGTTGGGGATGTTGACGCCCTTGTGCTCGCCCAGCTCGCCGCCATTGATGATGTTGCAGTGCATGTCGTTGCCCTCGACGTGGTCGACCTCCAGGCCGATCAGGCCGTCGTCGATCAGGATGATGGAGCCCTTCTCCACCTCCTGGGGCAGCGCCTTGTAGTCAAGCGAGAAGCGCTCCGCGGTGCCCACCACGCCCTCGTCGGTGGTGACGATGGTGGTCTCGCCGGTGGTGAGGGTCACCTTACCGTGGTTGGCGAGCTCGCCGGTGCGCACCTCGGGGCCCTTGGTGTCGAGCATGATGGCAACGGGGATGTGCAGCTCGTCGGAGATGCGACGGACGCGCTCGATGTTGTTGCGGTGGTAGTCGTGGCTGCCATGGCTGAAGTTGAAGCGGGCGACGTTCATGCCGCTCTTGATCAGCTCGCGCAGAACCTCGTCGCTCTCGGTCGCGGGACCCATGGTGCAGACGATCTTCGTCCTCTTGATTGGCATGTGCTTCCTCTCGTTCTCTTGCCTCGTGACCGCCGGCACGCGCACCGGCGGGTTAGTCTCTCCTGGTGCCATCGATGCTCCTGGCAAAAAGGCACAACTGTCTAGAATAGGCCCTTGGCTAGCACACCACGCTGCGCTCGACGAAATCCGTCCCATTTTCAAATGCCAGGGCGTTGTCCAGGGTCACGCGGGCAATCTGCGAGAGGGCCTCGTGCGTGAAGAACGCCTGGTGAGAGGTGAGGACCACGTTGGGGAAGGAGCAGAGGCGAGCCGTGGGGGAATCGATGACCTCGCCCGCGCGGTCCTGGTAGACGTTGGGATTCTCCTCCTCGTAGACGTCCAGGCCGGCGGCCCCGATCTTGCCCGAGAGGATGCCGCGGATGAGGGCCTCGGTGTCCACCAGGCCTCCGCGGCCGGTGTTCACGAAGATCACGCCATCCTTCATCTGGGCTATGGTCTCGTCGTTGATCATGTGATAGCTGTCCTCGTTGAGGAAGGCGTGCAGGCTGATGAGGTCGGCGCGACGGTAGAGCTCGTCGTACTCCACGTACTCGTCCACCACGTGCTCGACGTCAACGAGGGCCTGGTTGGGGTAGAGGTCGGCGCCCAGGACGGTCATGCCGAAGCCCTTGCAGATGCGGCACAGGGCCGCCCCGATGCGTCCCGTGCCCACGATGCCCGCAGTCTTGCCGTGCAGGGTCTCTCCGACCAGCCCGGCAAGGGAGAAGTTGTTCTCGCGGACGCGGTTGTAGCCCTTGTGGATGCGGCGGTTCGCCGTGAGGGCAAGGCCCATGGCGTGCTCGGCTATGGCCTCGGGGGAGTAGGCGGGAACGCGGGTGACGCGCATGCCCAGGGACTTCGCGAAGTCCACGTTGACGGCGTCGAAGCCGGCGCAGCGCATGAGCACCAGGCCCACGCCCAGGCCGCGCAGTACCTCGAGCGTCATGGCTGAGATGTCGGCGTTCACGAAGGCGCAGACCGCGTCGTAGCCCCTGGCCAGGGCGGCGGTCATGGGGGTGAGGTTTGTCTCGGTGAAGTCAACCTTGATGCTGGGGTAGTCCTTCAGTTCCTGCTCGAAGGACTTGCGGTCATAGCTCTTGGTGCCAAAAAAGAGAAGCTTCATGGGAGCCCTTTCTTCCGGGGGCAGCCTCGCGGCGGCTCCAACCAATGCGCTTGGACAGCTCTGATTCTATCGCAGCCGGTGGGCGTGCTGGATGTGCTGCGCGGGCGTGCGGCCAACATGCGAGCCGCGCGCCGCCAGTTTGGGGCGGTTTCTCCGTGCGATTCCGGTGCGAAACGCCCCAACTGCGATTCCGCGACGGAAACACCACCCCGACCTTGCCTCCCGCGGTGCCGAGAGGGTCGGCTGCTCTACACGCGGGGCCTCTCTTGTAGAGCGCCCTCTCGCCACCTGGGGTTTTGTGGCCCCGCTCTACACGGGAGCGCCGTGCTGTAGAGCCCGCAAGTCGTCGAGCGAGAGAAGCCAGGCCATCTTTGCTTGTGGCTTATCACCTTTAGGACCCTTGTGCCAATTGTTTGGACTGCATAGTCCTAGAGCATACCAAGGGGAAGGTGTTCCTACTTGCGACGAGTAGGCGCCTCATACGGCGAGAGCTTCAATAAGGCCGTCCGGCAGTCTCCAAAGATCTTTATGCCAAAGTATCGCTCGAATTTTATAGCGCTTTGTGACAGGTGTTAATTCAAATAGCAACCATTCAGTTGAATTATCGGCATGCTTACCGCAAAAGTATGGTCGAAGCCCATCCGGTGTTGCATTCTAAGAAAAAGCCTCTGTTAGACCACAATTGACATGATCTGAAAAATGAAAGGGGTGTACGCCCCTTTCATTGATTTATTGCTTTGATGCGGATGTCTCCCGATCTCAGATCCTGGAACGGGCTTCCGTGGCCCTGCCTGACACTCAGCCAACCAAGGTCCTTAAGCTCGCCCAGGCTCATGAGCTGGCAGTTGGGCAACCTCTCGGAAGTCCAGGCGCGAAGAGCCCTTTGAATCGAGGGGTCGCAGTACTGCGGTACGCCGATGAACGACTCGGTGAGTGGCGTGCTGGTGACAAATGAGGCCGTGCTGGTCTCCCCGTCATCACAGAGGAGGCAGTCCACATCGGAAGCGGCGACGTCATCGACCTCGCCCGTCCTCGTCATGGACAAGGAATCGATGCGATACAGGGTCTCGCCGTCCTTGTTGATGCCGATTGTGAGCGCATTGGAGATCCAGGTTTTTCCGCCGCACGACCAGTAAGCCTGTTTCTCGATTGGCGGCTCCTTCCCGCCGCGCTTCTTCGAAAATACGTAGAAGTTGGTTTTCGCCCGGCAGAACCCCTGGAAGGCCTCCATGGGCATATTGAGAACGCCCTTTAGCACGAAGCGCTCGTCTAGCCATTTCCTGAACCAGGAGTAGCTCTTGGAGAAGAAGTACGTCTCGGGAAGGACTATCCCAAGCCTTCCTCCCTCGTGAAGGAGCCTGTGTGCGCGCTCGACGAACACGATGCCTATCTCCGTCTGCATGTACTCGTCTGCTCTCTTGCCTGATTTGGTGCGCTTGCAGATGGAGTATCCTCATGCGCTCGCCTCGGCCGTGTTTACGGTCAGATTCTGCCCGAACAGAGGATTGGTGAGGACCACGTCGTAGCCATCGTCATCGATGGCATCTTCAAGACCGCGCCTGTTGCTTTGCCATTTCGATTGCCTGATGGAGTTGCCCAGCTTGATATGGGTTGACCCATCGCCCATTCCGACCATCAAAGCCCCCGCGAGCTTCACGTTGATGTCGTCGAGGTCGACGCCGTAAAGCCTCGCATTCGCCCATCTGGCCGCATCCGCCTCATTTATCTGGGAGGAGACCTGGAGGTAGGCCTCTCCGAGAAATCCGCCGGTCCCGCAGGCGGGGTCGAACTGGACTCCGAAAATGATAAATGCTGGGTTGCGTTAGCGAGTACCTACCGAGGGGTCTGCTCACTGAGTTGCGTTGGCGCGCATATGGGTAAGAAAAAGCCCGCACGCAAGGCGGGCAAGATTTCTCGAAAACCTTAAAGGCTGTCGACGATGTCGCTTCCGGTTTTGAAGGTCATCCACCGCGCCCTCAAGACGTCCTGCGTCCTTTGCCGCACCCTTGGCATTATCCCCAGCACCGTCAGCCTCGTTCCCGAAATCCGAGAGGGCATCGTTGTTGGCTTTCAGCTCGCCTTCGAGCCGGTTGAGTTCAGCACCTGCGTTGTTGAGCTTGATCTGCCAATTCTTTGTACGGCTATCGTTCTCATCAAACGATGAGGCAGAGTTTTCGAGCGCGGCACGCAGAGTCTCGATCTTGGCTTTCTGAGCCTTGATCTCTTTGCCCTGCACCTGGTTACGGGCGGTGAGTGCTTCGGCGGACTTATCGTTATTATCGAACGAGGAGGCTACGAGCTTCATCTCACTGCCGAGCACCCGCATCTCACGGTTAATATCCGTGATCGTGCGTTTGAACTCCCGCTCGCCCTCAAGCCCGATCTTCAAACCAAAAGTAGAATCAGACATGACAAGGTCACCTCCTCGAAGGGATAATGAAAAGGGATCAAATTGCTAAGCGAAGGGGGAAGCTATGGACATGAGCTCGGAAGATTTCGGTGCAGTTCTTGGCGAACTAATCGTTCCAACACCCTTATCTGACATATTCGAAGCTCGTTATCCTCAAAACGAAAACGACCGCTGGTGGTTTACCACCCGGATGCATTGCGCTGGATTTTTTGTTTCTAAACCCGTTCAAGTAGATGCCTGCGATAAGCGCAATAAGCACTTGCTAATTGCAAGTAAGACTTGGAGGGGAATGAAACGGCCAGAGATGTATCTTTGGATTCTTGAAGCTTTAGGCCTACAAGAGGAAGCAAAGGCACTCTCTGATCTCATGCATGCGGAGCTTGATAAAGGCGAATGCGACTTGAATACCCTTGTGGAAATAGCGAAGGGCGTATTTAACTGGGACAAGGTCGAAAAGGCTGCACGTAAGGAATTTGATCGTCTCGTGAACGAATCGCCCATGTCACATCGACCCATTTAGATCCTTGCGGGGATGACGTCGTCGATGAACCATTGACGCAGCGGCTGGGCGCGCCCGGTTTCTAGCTGCCAGCAGTCGACGAGGTCGAGGAGTTCTCCGAATACGGTCAGGCCCACCTCCACACGCGTTAGGTGAAGGTGGGCCATGCCGATATAGGTCAGCCGCGTGAACACAGCCTGATTGTTGTCGACTACGCGTCCGCTGCCGGTGCTTTTGGGGCTGGCTCGGTGAGGATGTCTCGGCGTGTGCCGCGCTGGAGGGCTTCGGCGATCGTGCCACGATAGTCCGCCAGATCAGCAGGCACGGTCAGCAACTCGACCTCATCCTCGCCCAACTCTGGGCGCTTATCGTCTGGGTGGCGGTGGTTATGGATCTGGACTGACTGGTTGGCCAGCAACGTGATCAGCCAAATCACCTCACCGAGCGTCTTGCCCAGATCCTCGGAGGATTCAAGTGCGTTACTCAGGTGTTCGAGCCCACCGTAACGCTCAGCAATTAGACGGGTTGCTTTCGTAGTGAGAACCCGCTCGTAGTCCTCCCCGCCGATGCTGACGGTGGTGGAGCGCCCTGGTTCCACTGGGGGACGGCCATGAGATCGCGTTCATGCACAACCACCCCGGGAGCTCGATTCCGTCCGCCACCGACTTCGAGAGCCTGAGGAGAAGCGGTGCGTCGTTCGGCGTAATCGCCTGCCATGACGGGTCGATGTGCCGGCACTCCGTTTTAGGGAAGCCTATGCCAGGGTATGATGCCAGCGACCAGGCCCTTTGGAGGGCGATTTGGCAGAGGATGTCCAATGGCAAGAGCGAGGCGGAGGCTCTGAAGTTTATCGAGGACGGATGGGGGGTCAGGATTGAGCATATTGGCAAGGATTGACGCTGAGTTCAACAAGGAAAAGCTCTTGCACAACGACGACCTCGACATGAGGCCGCTGCTCGATGCGCTCTCTCCGGACGAGCTGAGAACGTGGACGAAGGAGGCCGAGCTGTGCGAGAGCCTGTACCCCGAGTTCGGTGGGCGTCCAGACTTCTACGACATCGTGGAGCGTGAGATCTACGCAAGAGGCATAGAGACCGCCTAGCCAGGAAATTCAAGAACGCCGTACAGCCAAGCCGCCCCAGGGCGGCTTTTTTCATGCCCAGACGCCGAATCTCACGCCCGCCGGACAATCACCCCGAGGCGCCGCACGGCGCACCAGCGAACGTGGCGTCCCGCACGGGACGCCGATGGCCGCGAAGGCTGGAAGGGGGACGTGGCATGGAAGACGACCAGGGGCTTGCGCCCGATGGGTCGCAGGGCGCCGAGGAGGAGCCCGACTACAAGGAGCTGTACGAGAGGGCCAAGGCGAACTCCCGCAAGTGGGAGTTGGAAAGGTGCGCTAGCGGTTGTTTGTGCTCCCGCTGATTGACTGCCCCTAGAACAAGGGCGGGGAGATGCACCTAACTAGTTCTTTCTCGCATGCGAAGACGGGCGCCTGCCCTACACGCGGGCGCTCCTCTGTAGAGCGCTCCTCTCGCTAACTGGGGTTTTGTGAGCCTGCTCTACACGGGAGCGCCCACGTGTAGGGCAGCCCCTTCCCCAGCGGCGCACCACTCTTCCAAGACGAAACCCATGTACAATAAAAAGATTAAGGTGCCTGGCACGGCAGCCTTGGTGAGCCCTTGCCCCTCCTGGGGAATTATGATCGGGCATCAATCTGCCAGGCGCGCAGTGGCGGCAGCGGGGGCTGCCGCATGACCCAGGAGGGAAGGAACGTGAGAGAGTATCTGGTTCCCGCAGCAGACGTGCTCGAGGAGTACGCAAGCAATGCGGAGCAGGGCATCGGTGCCGGCAGGGCGGAGGAGCTTCTCGCCCAGAAAGGCCCCAACAAGCTCAAGGAGGCCGAGAAGGACCCGCTGTGGAAGCGCTTCTTCCAGCAGATGGCAGACCCGATGGTCATCATGCTCATCATCGCCGCGGTCATCTCGGCGCTCACTGGCATCATGCAGGGCGAGGCGGACTTCGCCGACGTGGTCATCATCATGTTCGTGGTCATTCTCAACTCCGTGCTGGGCGTGGTCCAGGAGGCCAAGAGCGAGGAGGCCCTGGCCGCGCTCCAGGAGATGGCGGCGGCAACGAGCAAGGTGGTCCGTGGCGGCCAGCTGCTCTCGGTGCCCTCCTCCGATCTGGTCGTGGGCGACATCGTGATCTTGGAGGCGGGAGACTCCGTCCCCGCGGACTGCCGCATCCTCGAGAGCGCCTCCATGAAGATCGAGGAGGCCGCCCTTACGGGCGAGTCTGTGCCCGCAAGCAAGCACTCCGAGGTCATCGCCCTTGAGGAGGGCGCGGACGACGTGCCCCTGGGCGACCGCAAGAACATGTGCTACATGGGCTCCACCGTGGTCTTCGGGCGCGGTCGAGCCGTGGTCGTGGCCACGGGCATGGACACCGAGATGGGCAAGATAGCCGACGCCCTGGCCCAGGCCGAGGACGGCCAGACGCCCCTGCAGGTCAAGCTCGACGAGCTCTCCCGCGCCCTCACCATCCTGGTGGTCGCCATCTCCGCCATCGTCTTCCTCACCGGCTTCGTGAAGAACGGCCTGGGGTTCATCTCCGACCTTGGCCTGGTGCTCAACACCTTCATGATCGCCGTCTCTCTTGCCGTCGCCGCCATCCCCGAGGGGCTGGTGGCCGTGGTCACCATCGTGCTCTCCATGGGCGTGACCAAGATGAGCGAGAAGAGCGCCATCATCCGCAAGCTCAGCGCCGTGGAGACCCTGGGTTGCACGCAGATCATCTGCTCCGACAAGACGGGCACCCTCACCCAGAACAAGATGACCGTCGTGGAGCACGCCACCGAGGACCTCACGGCCCACGTGCGCACCATGGCGCTTGCCTCCGACGCCAAGTGGGACAGCGAGGCGGGCGTGGCCACCGGCGAGCCCACCGAGGCCGCCCTCGTGGCAGACGCCGCCAAGGAGGGCTACACCACCGTAGCGTTGGCAGAGAGCCGCCCGCGCGTGGGGGAGGCGCCCTTCGACTCCGGTCGCAAGATGATGTCCGTGGTGGTC
This sequence comes from Olsenella urininfantis, assembly GCF_900155635.1. Lineage (GTDB taxonomy): Bacteria > Actinomycetota > Coriobacteriia > Coriobacteriales > Atopobiaceae > Olsenella_G > Olsenella_G urininfantis. The sequence continues at coordinate 1,197,903 of NZ_LT732540.1, read as the reverse complement.
AAGGACCACGATGGCTATGAGCAGCACACCAAGGGCGGCCCTGACGTGGTTCTGGCCCGCTGCACCCGCTACATGGGCGCGGACGGCATCGTTCCCATGACCGACGAGCTGCGCGAGAGGGTCATGGCCCAGAACAAGGCCATGGCCGACCGCGCCCTTCGCGTCATGGCCTCCGCACGTCGCGACTGGGGCGGCCAGATGCCCGAGTCCTTCGAGCCCTCCCTCCTCGAGCAGGACCTCACCTTCGTGGGCCTCTCGGGCATGATCGACCCCGTCCGTCCCGAGGTGAAGGCCGCCATCGAGGAGGCCCACTCCGCCGGCATCCGCGTGGTCATGATCACCGGAGACCACATCGACACCGCCGTGGCCATCGCCCGCGAGCTGGGCATCATCGAGAGCCGCGAGCAGGCCATCACCGGCGCCGAGCTCGACCGCATCACCGATGAGGACCTGGCGGACGAGGTGGAGCGCTTCGGCGTCTACGCCCGCGTCCAGCCCGAGCACAAGGTGCGCATCGTTGATGCCTGGAAGAAGAAGGACAAGGTCGTCGCCATGACCGGTGACGGCGTGAACGACGCCCCCTCCATCAAGAAGGCCGACATCGGCGTGGGCATGGGCATCACCGGCACCGACGTCACCAAGAACGTCGCCGACATGGTCCTGGCAGACGACAACTTCGCAACCATCATCAATGCCTGTGAAGAGGGGCGTCGCATCTACGACAACATCCGCAAGTGCATACAGTTCCTTCTGAGCTCCAACCTGGCCGAGGTCATATCGGTCTTCGTCGCCTCGCTCGTCGGCTTCACCATCCTCGAGCCCACCCATCTGCTCTGGATCAACCTCATCACGGACTCGCTGCCTGCCCTGGCCATGGCCACCGAGGGGGCGGAGCCCAACATCATGGGGCGCAAGCCCCGCGACTCCAAGGACGGCATCTTCTCAAACGGCATGGGCGTGGACACCGTCGTCCAGGGCACCATCATCGCGGTGCTGACCCTCGTTGCCTACCTCATCGGACTTCGGCACGCGGGTGTGAGCGTGGCCCAGGCCGTCGCGGACCCGCACGCCGGCCTCGAGGGCATGACCATGGCCTTCCTCACGCTGTCCATGGTGGAGATGTTCCACTCGCTCAACATGCGCAGCCGTCGCGAGTCCATCTTCAAGCTCAGGAAGCAGAACGCCTGGCTCTGGGGCGCCTTCGCCGTGGCCCTGCTCCTGACCTTCGTGGTCATCGAGACGCCGCTTTCCGAGGCCTTCGACTTCGCCGAGCTCGACCTCGTCCACTACGCCATCTCCATGGGCCTGGCCTTCCTCATCATTCCCATCGTCGAGGTGGAGAAGGCCGTCATGCGCTCGCTGGAAAAGAACAAGTAGGAGAAGAGGGGCCTCTCGTTGGGCAAACGCGCTCAGAAAAGCAGAGACGCCAGAGGAAGGGGGAGCGTCGGTGGGGCCGAGAGGGTCCTGCCGGCGCTCTCCTCCCTTACGGACCTGCCGCGCTGGGGCGAGCTCTCCCCAAGCGAGCGTCAGCGCATGGAGTTCGGGGGGCTGAGGGAGCGCCTTGCGGGCGAGCTCTCGCTTGACGCCTCGGAGCTGGCGTTGGGCTGCGTGGTCCGCCTGGACCGCGGCTTTCCGGCCGTGCTCTCGGAGAGGGGCGTGCTGCGAGCCGAGTTCGCGGCGCGCCTGAGCAAGGCCGGCTACTCACGCGTGGCTGTGGGTGACTGGGTCTGCCTGCGCCTCCCGGCAGGCCATGACATGGGCCTGGTGTGCGAGATCCTCTCGCGAGAGAGCGACGTCGCGCGCTGGAAGGGCAAGTCTCGAGGCGAGAGGCAGACGCTGGCGGCCAACGTCGACGTGGTGCTGGTGGTGCAGGCGCTGGGCGACGAGCCCGTCTCCTGCGACCGCATCGCGCGCTCCGCTGTGATCGCGGCAGACTGCGGCTGCGAGGTGGCCGTGGTGCTGACCAAGGCGGACAGGGCGGGCGAGAGTGGCCTCAGGCGTGACCTGGGCCTGGTGCGGGAGCTGCTGGGCGAGGGCGTCGGCCTGGTGGCCACCTCTTCCGACGCGTCCGCCCAAGGTCTGGAGGCGGAGGCGGTGGAGCTTGGGGCCGGGTGGGGGGAGGCCGCGGTGCGTGCCCTGGTTCCCGAGGGGCGCGTGGCCATCGTGCTGGGTGAGTCCGGTGCGGGAAAGTCCACCCTGCTCAACGCCCTCTTGGGTCGCGCGGTGCTGGAGACCGGGGCCGTGCGCAGCTCGGATGACAGCGGCAGGCACACCACCGTGGCCCGACGTATGGTCTCGCTCCCGGGGGCAGGGGTCATCGTGGACGAGCCAGGGCTGAGGAGCCTGCCGTTGGTGGGGCACGAGCACGGGCTTGCCAGGGTGTTCCCCGAGGTGTCTGAAGCTGCCCAGGGGTGTCGCTTCAGGGACTGCAGCCATACGCACGAGCCCGCCTGCGGCGTGCGCGCGGCGCGGCTTGACGGAAGTTGCGGCCCCGTGAGGGTGGATGCATACGTCTCGCTGGCTCGCGAGATGCGCGCCAGCGCCCAGAGTCTGGACCCCGACATAGTCCTCTAGTTTTGACCTGCCCCTTTGTGTGCCTAAAGGGTGGGCGCTCGGCCATTTCCCAAAAGGGGCGCCTTCGGGCGCCTCGACTTTTTTCGTGCCTCTGGGCGGTCTTGCCCGTTTTCCGCCGATGTCCCTAGCTGCGCATCCGTTGCCCAAATGCAAGCCAGCCGCAAGCTATGCGCAAGTGGCCGCCAAGCAAGGGAGAAATAAATACCAGCTCAGAGGGCTTGTGCACCGACAATTTCCCTACGGGTTTCCACTTGATCGGGGAGGTTGTGATGTCGCTGCGCTTCAGGCTCGTCTTTGCGCTGTCCTGCGCCGCCCTGGCGGCACTCCTGTGCGTCTCGTATGCCACAACGGTGAGGGCGGAGGCGGAGCAGCTGCGCGCGGATGCCATCGCGCGCTACGGAGGCGAGGTGGTGGGCGTGGTGGCAGCGGTCCATTCCCTGGAGCCCGGGGACGTCATAGGGGCTGCGGACGTGAGCCTGCGCGACTGGGTGACAGACCTCGTCCCCGAGGGCGCCATGACCAGCCTGGATGGCGTGCTGGGAAAGGAGGTGGCCGTTCCCGTTGCCAGGAACTCCCCCGTCACGGAGCTGACCTTCAGGGACGAGACGCACATGGCCGAGGTGCCGCGAGGTCATGTTGCCATCAGCGTCCCCATCACGGACAAGCTCGGCGTCCCGCGCAGCATCAGACAGGGTTCCAGCCTCGTCGCATATGGCGTGGGGAGGGAGGCCTCGGAGCTCCTCTCGGCAGACATCGAGGTGCTCTCGGCGCCTGCGGCGGGCAGCTCTGCCTCGGGGCTCCAGCTCAGTCTGGCCGTTCCCGCAGACCGGGTGGAGAAGGTCCTCTCTGCCAGCGCCAGCGGAGACCTCAGGCTGGTGGTTCCCGCCCGTGGGGTGGAGCTTGCCCCTGAGGGGGAGCCGGCGGCTCCCGAGGCCGTGACCGACGGTGGGCTGCCACAGCCCGCGACGCAGGGAGAGGAAGGCTGATGGCTGGCATCTGGCTGGGATGCACGGGGACGTCGGGGCGCAGGGAGCTTGAGCGTGCGCTGAGGTCCGTGGATCCGCGAGCGACGCTGAGCCTGCTCGCGACGGGACTCGCGCTGAGGGAGGGACTCAGGGACGAGGAGCCTGGCAGCGTTGGCGCCATAGTCGGCCTCAGCGAGGAGGGCGTCTCCGATGTGAACCTCGCTGCCGCCCTCGCCGCCGACGGACTGGCTCGCGAGGTGGTCCTCGTTGTGCGGCGCGCCTCCGGGTCCTTGCGCTCTCGCTCTGCGCGTGCGGGCATCGATAGGGTCATAGACCTCGATGAGCTGGGGGGCCTTCCCCGCGGCGGCACGAGTTCCAGCGACGCCGAGTCGCTTGGGCAAGGTTGGCCGCCATGCGTGCCGCCGCGGGTCGGGGAGCCTGCGGATGGTCCTGGGCCCGACGACCGGCCGTGCGTTGCGCCCTCGCTCGCCTCTCTTGGGGATGGCGCGCCCGTTCTGGCCTTTGCCTCCGGGCGAGGTGGCGTGGGCAAGACGGCGATCGTCTCCTGCTGCGCGGCGCTTGCCGCGGCCTGGGGCATGCGCGTGGCCGTGCTCGACCTTGACCTCTCATGCGGAAACGTCCACAGCTGCTTTGGGTTGCGCCAGGGGTCCGACCTGGCGGGCCTTGCCAAGAGCGGATTGAGCGACGAGCGCATGGGGCGCTCCTGTGCGCGCCTTGCCGAGAATGCCTACCTCTGGGGGCCCTGCGAGCGGCCTGAGGAGGCGGAGCTCTTCATGCCCCACGCGGCAGAGCTCATTTCCTACCTGCGCGGTCGACATGACCTTGTGCTGGTTGACTGCTCCACGACCTTCACCGAGGGAATCGCCCGTGCGCTGGTCTGTGCGGACCGGTTGATCTTGGTGGGAGGGCCCGAGGCGAGCGCGCTCGGCCCTCTGGGACGCACGAGCGCCCTGGCAGTGCGCCTGGGCGTGGCTCGGACGCGCATAGCTCGCGTGGAGAACTTCGCAGACCTCCGTGTGGAGCGAGAGCCCACCTTCGGCAGGGCGGAGGTAGGTCTGGAGAGCGCCCGCGTCTTCCGCATCCCTGACGGGGGCTCGGAGCCAGGGGAGCTGCTCGCCGCGGGGGAGGCCGTGGCGCTTGCCCTCTCCAGGGGCGAGTTTGCCCAGGCCGTGTCATCCCTGCTGGCCCAGCTGCTCTCCGAGCTTGGGGCGCTTCCCAACGTGGAGGCCGCCGAGGACGCGCTGAAACTGCGTCTGGGAATGAGGCGCTTCTCCCTCTTCGGGCGCAGAAGGGAGGCGTAGGCCGTGTCTCTGCTTCAGATGGTCAGGGAGCAGGAGGGGCAGGTCGCGGGAGCGTCGCCTGCGCCCGCCGTCCCGTTCCCCTCGTCGGAGCTTTCCTCTCGGCTCAAGGCAGACCTCGTGGAGAGGTTGGGCCTGGATACAGTCGCGCGCGTGGCGGCAGGGTCTGACATTGCCCACGCCCGTTTTGAGTTGGCCGTGACCTGCGAGGCAATACTGAACACCCAGCGATATGCGGACGTTTCGCAGGAGACACGAGCGTCCTTGGTGCGTGGCGTGTTGGATGACATCTGCGGCCTGGGACCCCTGCAGCCCCTGCTCGAGGACGATAGCATCAGCGAGGTGGTGGTCAACGGAACCTCAGGGCTCTTCTTCGAACGGGACGGGCGGCTGCAGCCCGCAGAGTGCGTGTTCGAGACGGACGAGCAGATCCTCATGGTCCTCGACCGCATCCTGGCGCCGCTGGGTCGAAGGCTGGACAGGGCCAGCCCCATCGTGAACGCACGCCTTGCGAACGGGGATCGCGTGAACGCCGTTGCCGCCCCCATCTCCATCGATGGGCCGGCAGTTACCATCAGGAAGTTCTCGCAGCGCATTTCCACGCTGTCGCGGCTCGTGGAGCTTGGAGCGCTGCCCGCGTGGTACGCGGAGCTGCTCTCCTGGTCCGTAAAGGCCCGGCAGGACATGGCCGTGGCGGGTGGCACGGGGTCTGGCAAGACCACGCTGCTGAACGCCCTCTCGTGCGAGATAGGGCTGGACGAGCGCATCGTCACCATTGAGGATTCGGCCGAGCTGCGCTTTGACAGCCATCCCGACGTGGTGCGCCTGGAGGCTCGTGCCGCCTCAATCGAGGGCACGGGAGAGGTGAGCATCCGCGACCTGGTGAAGAACGCCCTGCGCATGCGCCCAGACCGCATCGTGGTGGGGGAGTGCAGGGCGGAGGAGACCATCGACATGCTCCAGGCCATGAACACGGGCCACGATGGGTCTCTCACCACCTTGCATGCGGGCACGGCGCGCGAGGCGGTGCTCAGGCTGGTGCTCATGTCCCGCTTTGGCATGGACCTTCCCACGGACGTCATCGAGGCGCAGATAGCAACTGCCCTTGACCTGCTGGTGATGAGCCATCGCTTTCCGGACGGCACGCGCATGATCGGCAGCATGAGCGAGGTGGGACTGGGGCGGGACGGCCTGGTTGAGCTGAGGGAGTGCGTCGCGTTCGACGAGGCGAGTCGTTGCTGGGAGCTTGCGGCAGAGCCTCGCTTCGTTGAGGCGTCGCTGGCGTCGGGGCTCCTTGCCGAGGAGGAGGTGGCGCGGTGGAGGGGCTCTTTTGCCTAAGCGGGTCCGCCTTGGCCTTCTCGGCCGCCTTCGTCCTGCTGGGCCCCGGGGTGTCAGGCGTCACACAGCGGCGAGCGAGGCAAAGGCTTTGGGCGCGGCGCGCCCTGCGGAAGCTGCTCATTGCGCTTGGCGGCACATGGCTGGTCTCGGAGCTGCTGAGGCTACCGTCCTGGGGCTTTGCCGCAGGGGAGCTTGCGCGCGTGGCGCCGTCATCGATGGGCCCCATCACGCGTGAGCAGGGATGTGCGCTCCTGTTGCTTCTGGGGTTGGCTCCCGTTCTGTTGATGAGGTCTCCCGTTGCCCTGCTGCTTGCTTCGCCGTGCCTCGCCCTGTCCGTCTCGATATGGCATTCCTCGTGGATGCGCTCGCGAGCCCGCCGCCTCTCCCGCGAGATGCCTGGCGTCTTCAGGGCCCTCTCCATGGCAATAGGTTCGGGAGAGACCCTGCAGCAGTCGATCGAGTACCTTGGCGCTCACTTCGAAGGTCCCGTCTCGGAGGCCTTTTCCGCTGCGGCCCTGCGCCTTCGCTGCGGAGAGTCCATTGAGTCCGCCATGGGGCGCCTGCGCAGGGAGCTCGACGCGCCTGGAACCGCGCTGCTCTCCACCGCGCTCGTCATCTCGCAGAGAACGGGCAGCCCGCTCAAGAGGCTCTTCGAGCACGCAGCTCGGCTGGTAGAGCGGCAGGGTGAGTTCGAGCGTCTGCTTGCGGTCAAGACGGCGCAGGTCAGGCTCTCGGTGCGCATCGTGTCGCTCCTCCCGGCCCTGCTGATCGCTGCTCTCTCGGTGCTTTCGGCAGACTTCCGCGCGGGGCTTGCGAGTCCCACGGGGAGTGCCTGCATCCTGGTTGCGGCGGGGATGGACCTGCTGGCGCTTGCGATCATTCGCAGGCAGATGAAGGGGGTGCTCTGATGCCTCTTGGCTCCGCAGCCCTTTGCGCGGGCATCTCCGCGTCTGTGGGAGGCTCTGCCTTCCTGCTCCTGGGAGGCGATTCACCCGTGCGCCCGATGTGTCTGGGGAGCTGGCGTCGCACGCTTATTCCGCTGAGGCGCTGGGAGCCGCTCCGGCGCCTGATGGACGGCAGCGAGAGGCGCGCCCTGAGAGCTGGCTGCCTGAAGGAGCTGCCTCGCATGCTGGACGTGGTCACCCTGGGGCTGCTCGCGGGCCTCTCGTTCGACTCCGCCCTGGAGCTCTACTGCGAGAGCTCCGAAGACGGTCTCTCACGCGAGCTTGGCGCCTGCCTGCTCAGGTGGCGCATGGGCCTGGGGAGCAGGGAGGGGGAGCTTGGGAGGATTGCCGGCGAGCTGGGCGTGTCCGCCTTGGGGAGCTTCGCGGCCGTGGTCTCCCAGGCGCTGAGCTTCGGAGCGCCCCTGGCGATCGCACTCGAGTCACAGTCGCAGGCGATACGAGAGGAACAGCGCAGCGAGCTCGAGGAGGAGCTCGAGCGCCTGCCCGTGAGGATGCTGATTCCCTTGGGGACCCTCATAGTCCCCGCGATGCTTCTGGCGATCCTGGGACCCCTTCTGGGGAGCTCCCTGGTTCTTGCGTAGTTCAGTCACTTCGATGATGGGAGGTCTGACATGTGCGGCATGAACGTGCGTCTGGGACGGTGGACGGGGACCCTATTTGACCATGTTGGCGAGGAGGACGGCCAGGGCACGACGGAGTACGCCATCTTGGTGGGCGTGCTGGTGGTCATCGCCATCCTTTCCATCATCACCTTCAAGGGCAAGGTCCAGGAGCTGTGGGACGCCATCTCGTCGGGCATAGGCTCTCTGTGAGAAAGCCCTCCCGTCGCCTGCGATGGCCAATTGCCGCCTTGGCCGCCTTGTCTGCCGCGTGCGTTCCGGTTCTGCTCATGCGGGTGGTCGGGGGCGGAGCCCTGGGGCAGCAGGTTGATCCCGAGGCCATCTTGCGCGAGGAGGAGGGGCGAACGCGCCTGCCCGTGCAGCCGGTCGATGGCCCCTCCAACCTCGCTCTGGAGGAGGCGGCCTCGGAATGTCTGCGCCGCTATCAGGAGCAGGGCGAGGCGGTGCTTGCGAGCGCGGGATACCTCGATCTGCTGGGCAGGGTTTGGGGCTGCACGATACAGGGAGACGGCTGGGTGGACGTTTGTGTGATCAGGTCGGATGAGGGTGGTGGCAGCAGCGTGCGGGTTGGGCGCCTGGAGGTTGATGCCTGGGCAAGGGAGCTTGGTTTCGTGGTGAGGGGAGGGGAAGATGCGCCGCCGCAGCAGCAGGAAGGAAGATGGTCAGTCCACAGTTGAATACGCTCTGGTCCTGGTGGCCTTTCTCTCGGCTCTTTTGGGCATGTCCGCGCTCTGGCGGTGGGTGTCGGGTGGTGGCCTGCTCGACCTCGCTCTGTCTGCGGCCTCCCACGTCTGGGGAGGTGGCGGACTTGTGGGCCTGTCACAGGACCTGCTCCTCTACTGAGACGCTCCGAGGCCAGCTGGGGCAGGCGAGCGTGGAGGCCGCGCTCGTCCTTCCCATGCTGATGCTTGTGCTTGCCCTGCTGCTGGAACCCGTTTGCATGGGATACACCTTGTCGGTCATGCGCGGTTGCGCCTCGGAGCTTGCGCGCATCGCGCTGACGGACGTGGACGGAGACCTCTCGGAGTGCCAGTCGTTCGCGAGGAGGCGCCTTGCCGCCGTGCCCGAGGTCGCGCCCTTTCATGTGGGTGGCGAGGGAGACTGGGACGTCCGCGTGACGCGCGAGGGAGGAAGGGTGGATGTGCGCATCAGGGGGCATCTGCGCCCGCTGCCCCTGCTGGGCGTCATCGCCTCCTCCTTTTTCGCGTCGGACGGTCAGGGTGTGGTCCTTGAGGCGGAGGCACACGAGAGTCTCAGGCCAAGCTGGTTGGGAGGTAGCTATGAGGGCTGGCAGCAGGTGTGGGGGTAGGGATGAGGAGGCCGCCTGGCCTTCGGTCCTCTCCCTCTTCCTGGCAGACGAGGGCGGCTACACCACGGTGGCAATGGCGCTGGCACTCCTGCTGAGCCTGAGCCTCGTCTTCGGTCTCGCCTCGGTGGAGTGGTCCTCGGCGCGTGCAGCCGACGTTCAGGAGGTGGCGGACGCCACGGCTCTCGCCGGGGCGAACGTGGTGTCCGCCTACGCAACCGTTGCGCAGCTGGTGGACGCCTGCGTCTTGAGCCTGGGCTTGACGGGGACCATGGTCTGCGCCGCGGCACTGGTGGTGGCGGCGATTCCGCCGCTCCAGTCCTATGCTCCTGACCTGCTTGACCTGGGCAGGAATATCCTTTCCACGCGCAGATCCCTCGCCCGGAGCGCCTCGGAGGGTCTCTCGCGCCTTGAGGGCGCCCTTCCCGCCCTGGTTGGGCTCAACTCCGCCTCCTGCGCCTCGGCGAACTCGGAGGGGTCGATCGAGTATCTGGGGATGGCCGTGCCCCTTCCCCTGGAGTCGCGCAGCGACTTCTCTCACCTGGACGACGGGCTGGATGCCCAGGAGCTTGCAGAGAGGGCCGAGGAGCTCAGGAAGGCAAGCGAGCTCAAGGAGGAGTCATCGAAGAGGGCGGATGCCGCCAGGGAGCGCGCCTGGAGGGCTGATAACGTGGATGACCCCTCGTGCCTCAGGAGCAGGGCAGAGAGTCTGGCGGGCCTCACCCCTCAGCAGAACCCCCGCTACGAGAGCAGCCAGGGCTGGAGCTTCGAGCATGCGAGGGCCCGCGCAAAAAGCTACTACCTGAGGAGGTGGCAGGCAGAGCCGGCGGACGGTTCCACGCCCGACGAGCTGCAGAGGTCCTGTGCGCGCAAGGCATTCTATCGCTTTGCGTACGAGGAGATCTCCTCGGCGACCTGCGTTGACGCGGACGTGGTGGACATGAGCCTGCCCGATCTTCCCCATACCACCGAGACGGTGCGTGCCAGCTCGCTTTACACAGACCAGATTTGGCCCTGCACCATGGAGGGAGGGCGGCGCGTCCTGCACTGCTCTGAGGGCTGCCCCGGTGCCACGGGCGTCCCTGCCGGCCTTGCGAGCCTCGCCGACATCGACTCTGGTGCGGCAGAGAGATGCGAGGTCTGCCACATGGATGCATCTGCCATGGGAAACGTTGCGGACGCATCCACCAACATCAGCAATGGCTTCGAGCATTACTGGCACGTCATCGTAGACGCGTCCCGCGAGTACCAGGATGCCGTCGAGGAGGGAAGGGAGGCGGAGAGGAGGATGCGAGAGTGTGCCGAGAAGGGGGCAGATGCCTTCGAGAAGGCGCTTGAGATCCTCTCGGTCGAGCGTCCCAAGCTGCAGCCGCCGGGGTGCTTCGGCTGCGTCTCCGTGGTGAGGCGTGCGGAGGCGGAGGTCCCCTCCTCCCTCACGGCCACCTTCCTCTCGCCGGCTCTGCTGCCGGCGGGATATGCGATCTCGGCGGCGACGCTCGCTCCTGACGATGCGAGCGATGGGAGCAACGTCCTTTCGAGCTTGGTGGATGGCCTGCGTGAGAGAGGGGCCGGGGCGGGGGTCTCGCTTGTGGGCGATGTGGGCGCGCTCTGGGGCAGGCTCCTTATGGGCTATGGATCCGCCTTCGAGTCAACGGCCGAGGTGGGCTCGGACTTCCTCGATGGCGTTGGCTCGGTCTTCGGAGAGAAGGTCGCCTCGTGGTTGAGGGGGCGAATCGATTCCGTCCTTGAGCAAACGGGCTTGGCGCCGGCGGACCTGCGCCTGCGCAAGCCGGTGCTGGTCAACAGCCAGCAGGTGCTCGACAGGGCTGGATATGACAAGGCGTCAAAGGCGCGCGAGTTCATCGAGTCGCTGCCAAACGACAGGGAAGGACAGGTGAGGGCATGCATGGACCGGGTGAGGCAGGAACTGGGTGGCCTGGAGCTCACGGTTGCAGAGATTCCCATCCCAGGGCTCGAGGGGCAGAGCATCCCCCTGACCATCACGCTGAGAGATCTTGCTTCCCCTTAGCCCGCCTCTTGCACGACGAGTCTGGTCAGATGGTGGTCGAGTTCGCGGTGATGGTGCCCGTCGCCATCGCCGTTGGCCTGGTGGCGTTCAACCTCGCGAGGTTCACCTGGCTCTGCGCCGCGTTCGACAGGGCGTCTCTTGACATCGTGGTCGCCCATGGCGTCTCGCCCGAGGGGGAGCAGCGCCTGGGGGTGGCGACGCAGCAGGTCAAGTCCGCGCTGGAGGAGGCGATGCCCGGTTCTGGCGTAGAGGTCGGGGTTGAGGCGGAGGATCTTTCGCAGGCGGCGGCGGGCGGGCAATCCTCGGCCTCCACCCTGTCGTTTCCCATCTCGCCCTTGTTGACGCGCTTTCGCTGCACCTTGCGCTACCAGCCCTGGCCGGCAATCGACGGCTTTGCGGGAGTGCGCATTGGCACCCCGCTTGCCTTGGAGCACCAGCGCTCGATCGTGGTCGATAGGTTTCGCCCAGGGGTGGTGGTCTAGATGGTGGTCGAGCTGTTTTGGAGACAAGGCGAAACGCCTGTGGGCCGCTTTCGCGTCCTTGGCAGCTGGGCCGATCGCCTGCTGGGACTTCTGGGGACAAGGCGCGACGCCATGCCGGTGCTCATCGTGCCCTGCAGATCCATTCATAGCTTCGGCATGCGTTATCGCATAGATGTCGCCCTCGTGGGAGATGGAGGCGTGGTCCTGAAGTCACGCAGGGATCTGGTGCCCGGCAGGGTCTTCTCTCACGGCCGTGCCATATACGCGCTGGAAAGGCCCAGCTCTCGTCGCCCGTGGCCAAACGCTGGGGACGTCCTTGTCTGCCCCAATTTGGAATCTGGTGTAGAAGGGAGATTTTCATGACGGTGACCTGGGAGTTTGGAACCGCATCGAGAGCTTGCGAGGAAGGCGAGACCGTGGAGACGTCCCTGCAGGACCCCATGCAAGAGGCCACGAAGACCTGTCCCTGCTGCGGGGCGCGGCTCTTCTCGGACATGCAGGTTTGCTACGAGTGCCTCTACGACTTCTCGCGCACGGAGCCTTCCGTGGGCCTGCCCTCCTGTGACCTGGACGATTTGGATGAGCCTGACGGGGACGATGGGCTGCCCATGACCCTCTCGCCCGAGGACACCCTGGGCCTACCTGCTCCCGACCTGAGGCTCTCGGAGAAAAATGGCGCCTCTCGGCAGGTGCTGAGGCTCCTTGTGCGAGGCCAGGCGGTGGACTTCTCGCTTCCGTTGGGAGAGGGGTGGTTGGTGGTGGGCAGGTCGTCGGATTGCGACGTTGTCCTGCACTCTGCCGCCGTTTCGCGCAGGCACGTGCGATTCCGCCAGGCGGGCGAGGGGGCTTGCGTAGAGGACTTGGGAGCGACGAACCCGGCGCTCCTTGGGGCCCGGCCCCTGGAAGGGAGGTCGCCGCTCTTGCCGGGAGACACGGTGGACGTCTGCGGGACCCGGTTCACGCTTGTGGGCGCGTAGAAAAGGGGCGCCACCTCATGGTGGCGCCCCGGGAAGCACGGGCCGCGCATGCGAGGCGGTTACCTACATGGGCATGGTGGGGGCGTTGAAGACGCGAGTCTGGTACTCGCGGTCAAGCTGGAAGAGACCCTTGGCGTCGCTGCCGAAGAGCTCCATGTTCTTGACCATGTCGGAGGCGTTTGCCTCCTCCTCGCCCTGCTCCTTGACGAACCAGTCGAGGACCTGCATGGTGCGGAAGTCGTGGACGTCGTAGGCGGCCTGGTAGCACTCGTTGATGGAGGCGGTGATGTACCTCTCGTGCTCGAGGGCGGCCTCGAGCGGGGCAAGGTCGTTATCGAAGGTCTTGTCGGGCTGGGCGATGGCGAGCATCTTGACCTGATGCTCGTTGTCCAGGAGGTAGCGGCGCAGAATCTTGGCGTGTGCGGTCTCCTCCTGCACCTGGATCATGTACCAGTTGGCAAAGCCCTTCAGGCCACGGTCCTCGTAGTAGTCGGCGAAGGTGAGGTAGAGATACGCGGAGTAGAGCTCCTTGTTGATCTGCGTGTTGAGAAGGTCTGCGACCTTGGCGTCAAGTGCCATTTTCTGTCCTCTCCGACCGCCCCTTGCGGTCATTTGTGAATCTGCGGGAATGCAGCGCAAACTCGCACGTTTCTGGCTTTGATATATTTGTATCCAGGAACACTTATCTTCTACCCAAAGGGGATGCGGCAATGACATGGCGTCCGAGGTTCTTCGAGCTTCGCGCGAGGCTCCTACTCCTTCCCTGCTTGCTGGTGTTGGCGGTCACACTCTTTCCCGTGCGCGCTTCTGCGCGGGACTACAGCATAGACCGAGTTGACATCGATGCGACCGTGTCATCTGATGGCTCCCTTTCGGTCAACGAGATGAGGGAGTTCAATTTCGATGGCCTCTATCATGGCGTCTACTGGAAGATTCCCACGGGCAGCTATGATGGTCGGGCGATCGCCACGAGCATCGGTGCCGTGGGCGAACTTGTGGATGGCAAGTTCGTGCCCTTCGTCGAGTCTGATTCTGCGAGGAACGGCACCTACACCATCAGAGAGTACTCGGATTACATAGAGGTCAAGCTCTATTCGGAGCATGAGGACGAGACGGCTCGCTTCGTCATCAACTACACGGACAGGCTCCTGGCGTCCAGCTACCCGGATACGGCAGAGCTCTACTGGAAGTTCGTCTCCGACGGCTGGGACGTGGAGTCCAAGAACATCACCTGCAGGATTCACCTGCCTGTTCCCAGCACCGCCACGGTCAGCCCCGGAGAGAACGTGCGCGCCTGGGGGCATGGGCCCCTGGACGCAAGCGTGAGCTTTGATGGCAGCGACCCCGTTTTCTTCTGTCCTGGCGTTGGCGGCTCCGAGTTCGCCGAGGCGCGCATAGTGTTTCCGAAGGAGTGGGTGCCCAACGCAGTTCCCAGCAGCTCAAGCAGCCTGGGGGAGATTCTCTCCCAGGAGCAGCGCTGGGCGGACGAGGCAAACCAGAGGCGCACTATCGCCCGGTCCGTGGGCTATGGCGTCTTCGGACTGGGCATCCTCTCGTCGGTGGGAACCTTCCTGCTTGGGCTGAGGAAGTATCGGGGCTACAAGGAAAGCCACACTCCGCAGTTCAAGGACAAGTACTTCCGGGACGTCCCCACTGACGATCACCCCGCCGTGCTCGGGGCCCTGCTCAACGACGGCAAGCCCGCAGGGACCGACCTTACCGCATCGCTGATGCGCCTGACGGACATGAAACTCATCAGCCTCGAGCTGGTCAAGTCCAAGACCAAGGGCTTCCTGGGCATGGAAAAGGTGAAGGACGACTACCGCATCACACGCACGCCCACGATGGGTCCCCTCGAGGTTGGGGTAAACGGCGTCACGGCGGTGGACCACGCCACGCTCTCCTTCCTCTTTGACAAGCTCTCTCCCAAGACAAAGCATGGTGGTCACAAGGAGCTGTACTTCAGCGAGATAGACGATGCCGCCAAGGAGCATCCGGAGGCATATTCCAATGCATACGAAAGGTGGGAGGACCGCGTTGCCGCAGAGAGCGCAAACAGGGGCTTCTACCTTGACAGCAGCGCCAACGGATCCGATTCTGTCATGGTCTTGCTCGGCGTGAGCATACTGACGGCCGTCGTGGCGGTGCTGTGCATGGTGTTCGGCTTCGTTCCCCTCCCGCTTGGCTTGGTCGTCGTTGCCTCCTGCGTCGCGTCGGCGCTTGCGCTTGCGCGCTTCCTCTCCAAGATGGATCGCAGGTCCAAGGAGGCGGTAGAGATCATTGCCAAGCTTGAGGCGCTGCGCAACTGGCTCAAGGACTTCACGCGCCTCGAGGAGGCTGTCCCCAGGGACGTGGTCCTGTGGAATCGACTGCTGATCATGGCCGTGGTGCTGGGCGTGGCGGACGAGGTCATAAAGCAGCTTGAGGTCGCGGCGCCCGAAGTCCTCCATGACGAGCTCATGACCCCGGTCTACGGCTGGTACTACCACCACGGCGCTATGGGCATGCCCCAGGAGGTCTTCTCCAGCTCTCTCTCCCATGCTCACAGCGTGAGCATGGCGGAGGTTGCCGCCTCCACGTTCAGCAGCAGCGGTGGCGGTGGCGGTGGGTTCTCCGGCGGAGGAGGAGGGGGCTTCGGTGGCGGCGGTGGCGGCGGTGCGTTCTGACGCCCGCGGTCATCTCCATCGCGGACGTCCTTGCGCTGGACGAGGAGCTGCAGGCCGCCGACATTCCCCTCAAGCTGCATTTGCGCGATGCCTGCGGCGGGCAGAGCTGCTGGCTCGAGTTCTTGGGCGAGGAGCATGGTCCGTCCGAAAGGGAGGACGCCCTCTTTCGTGCGCGCGAGCTTGTGCAGCGGCACTTCTCGGGCATGCGTGCGAGCGTGGCATTCTCGGCGGACGGAGAGAGCTTCTGGCCTGCGCCCTAGGTCCCGCCAACATTTTTCGAGAGATTCGAGAAGAAAGTTGACGCCCCGAGATTCTTTGCTATAGTTATCAAGCTTGCTTTCGAGCGGCAATTCGGCTGGGTAGCTCAGTTGGTAGAGCAGAGGACTGAAAATCCTCGTGTCAGGGGTTCGATTCCCTTCCCCGCCACCACAAGACAGGCCCGCCTACCTGCAATAAGGTAGGCGGGCTTTTTGTTTGGCGCAGCGCGTGCACCATGGCGTACACCACCGCGCCGTCTCGTCGCAACTCGCCGTGCGCGGGTGGGCAGAAGCGCACTTCTCGGGCGTAAGGTGGCCTTTGCGCCACATTCGCCCACCGTATCGACCCCTGCAGGTGGGTAGACGCGCCCCTTGGGCTGTCCAGGGGCCCCAAACCGCACGTGCGCCCACCCTTGGGGGGCCAGCGGTGGGCGAACGCGTCGTTTTTTGTGCCTACGGGACCGAGAGGTGCGGATTGACCCACCTGCGAACCACGCCCGACCTCCCGTCCCTAGAACCGCACGCGAAAGCCCGCCTCTCCCGTGACGGGCTTCACGTCGTCCTTCTCGGCAATGCGATAGTCAGGCGTCCGCCCCGTGCCTGCCCATAGCGCGGAAAGCCCGCCAAACCAGGCACTGACCTGGTCGTCGGTACCTTGGAGCTCCATGCTCACGCTGCCGTCAGCCTCGTTTCTCACCCAGCCCGTGCATCCTGCGCGCTCGGCAACCACCCGGGAGGCCCAGCGAAACCCCACGCCCTGCACCTCCCCGCAAAAGCTCAGCCGCAGGCGTCGCAGCGCCTTGCTGGTCTTATGCTCTCCCATGCCCGACTCCCGTCTTTCGGTTGGCCTTGCGCGTACAATAGCATCAGCTTTCAGTTGTCACGAGACAGGAGACTCCAACGGTGCCTGCCAAGTTCTTCCTCATGACGGATTCCCCTTGCGACTTCACCCAGCAGATGGTGGAGGAGGCGCAGATCGGCTGCCTGCACTTCAGCTACACGGAGGCCAACGACCCCAACGGCCTCTCCGGCGAGGACGACCTCTTCCAACAGCGCGACCCGCACGAGTTCTACGAGGCCATCCGCAAGGGAGCGTGCCCCATGACCTCACAGCCCTCCCAGCTGGAGTTCGAGAGGGCCTTCCGTGCCGCCGCCGAGCGTGACACGCCTACCGTCTATCTCTGCTTCTCCAGCGGCATCTCCGGCTGCTACGAGGGGGCCCGCACGGCCCTCGCCCGCCTCGAGGAGGAGGCCGGCGGCAAGCTCCCCATCTCCATCGTTGACCTGAAGCTGGGCTCCACCGCGCAGTACCTCTTCATGGTGGAGGCCATCCGTCAGCGCGACAAGGGCCTCACGGCCGAGGAGATGGTCCTTTGGGCAAAGGAGGCGCGCTACTTCGTCCAGACCATATTCATGGTGGACGACCTGGCGGCCCTGCACAGGGGAGGGCGCGTGCCCAAGTCCGTCGCCGTGATCGGGGGCGCCCTGGACGTGAAGCCGCTGCTCACCTTCGACCTGGACGGCGCCCTCAGCGTGGTGGGCATCTCTCGCGGTCGCAAGAAGGGCCTCAAGAAGCTGGCGTCCTTCTACGAGAAGAACCGCAACATGGACCTCTTCTCCAACGTGGTCGCCATCGGCAACGCGGACTGCGAGCGCGACGCCGAGCGGCTCTCGGACATCATCCACAAGTCTGAGGACAGCGCCGTGACCATGGTCTCCACCATCGGCCCCACCATCGGCTGCCACGTGGGGCCCGGCATGGTCTCGTGCTGCTTCTGGGGCGCGGACCGTCGCAAGAGCGCCTCGGTGTCGGACCAGATCTCCCAGAACGTGCGCGGCAACTAGTCCGCCAACCTGTCAGGAGGACCCATGAACGTCTCCCGTAGGAACTTCCTCGCCCTGGCCGCGGCAGGCACTTCCGCAGGCCTTGCCGGCTGCGCGCGCAGGGAGCAGGCGCCGGCCGCGGACCAAGGGGACGCCCAGGGCGAGGAGCCGCAGCTTGACCTGAGGAAGTACGAGAAGCTCAAGCTGGACATGGGGGCCTGGAAGTACGACAAGGTGCACGACTGCTACTACCAGCTGGGCCTGACCTACTGCCTGAATCCCGTGAGCGCAAGCTACGAGTCCCTGGCCATCTTCGTCCCCGGCGCCTACTTCGATGCCGAGAAGAGCGGCGAGTCCTTTGCCTGTACCGTCAAGAAGGACGCCTCAAAGGGCGGCTTCACCCCCGCCACGGCTCCCATCGCCATGCCCATCAACTCCGCGCACCTCTCGGCGCAGGCCAGCCCCGCGGCCTACAGCTATGACGGGCTGGCGCGCTACCTTGATGCTGGCCTCGTCTACGTCTACGCGGGCTTCCGCGGACGCTCGGGCGGCTTTGAGAGCAACTCCCGGGAGATGTACCCGGGAGGCGCCCCCTGGCCGGTCGCTGATCTCAAGGCGGCCGTGCGCTACCTGCGCTACAACGCGTCCCAGCTGCCCGTGGACCCCAGCCGCATCTTCGTCTTCGGCTACGGCGCAGGCGGAGGCGTGAGCGCCACCCTGGGCACCACCGGCGACTCCGCCCTCTACGCCAAGTACCTCGAGGCCATTGGCGCCGCCAGCTACGACGGCAACGGGACCACGCTTTCGGACGCCATCTGCGGCTCCGCCTCGTGGTGCCCCATTACCTCCTTCGACACCGCCAACAGCTCCTACGAATGGATGCTGGGGCAGCGCTCCCAGGCCGACAGCAGGGCCGAGGGCAGCTGGACCAGGCTTCTCTCGCAGGACCTTGCCTCCTCCTTCGGCGAGTACGTCAACGGCATGGACCTTCGGGACGAGGACGACAACCCCCTGACCCTGGCGACCATCGAGGACGGCAGCTATGCGGACGGAAGCTACTACGACTACCTGATGGGCACCATCCGCTCCTCCGCCGCGGACTTCCTCACCCACACCAGCTTCCCCTACACCCATACGCCCGCCCAGATGAGCGACCCCTGCTTCCCGGGCGACCCCAACCTGGTCCCCGAGACCATTGAGGCCACGGATGCCGCAAGCGAGGCGCAGTCCGCGGATGCCCCCGGAAAGCCCACGGCCTCTGGCGTCACCTCGGTCCAGTCGACGGTCTACGACTCAGTGGAGAGCTACCTCTCCACGCTCAATGGGGACGACCGCTGGATCAGCTACAGCTCAAGCCTGGGCACCGCGCGCATCACGAGCCTCGCGGACTTCGTTGCCCACTGCAAGCAGCCCACGCGTCCCGTCGGCGCCTTCGACATGCTTGATCGCAGTTCCACCACCAACCAGCTCTTTGGCGTGGGGGACCAGTCGACCCTGCACTTCGATGCCACCATGGGCCAGCTGCTGAAGGACAGGCAGGACGGCTATGCTGCGGCGGAGGGCTTTGACGCCGCCTACGCCAAGGCCTGGGAGGAGGACCTCTCCAAGCTTGACTCGCTCGAGAGCAGCATGGAGGAGCGCGTGAACGCGATGAACCCCCTCTACGTTCTCAGCGGCCGCTACGGTGGCTTCGGCAGCGCCTCCGTCGCCCCTCACTGGCGTATCAGCTCGGGGCTCTTCCAGACGGAGGCCGCCCTCACCGGCGAGCTCAACCTCGCCCTTGCGCTCAGGCACTACGATTCCGTGCAGGACGTGAGCTACCAGACCGTCTGGGGCAGGGGCTTCGAGCTGGCCGAGCGTGAGGGAGACCCCCAGGACAACCTGGTGGGCTGGATCGTCTCGTGCTGCCCGGCCCCTGCGGCTGAGGCGACCCAGGAGCAGGAACGTAAGCAGGATTAAAAACATAAATGCAATAAATTACTCAATCTACTTTTAAGTTGCAAGTGTCAATAAGCAGAAAATGAGGAAATTTCTCTTCTCGTGCTATGATGGATGGCATCGGCACGAAAGGAGAGGTTGCTCATGTACGAAGTCGGCGAGTACATCGTCCATCCCGGCCAGGGCGTCTGCAGGGTCGAAGAGGTGGTTGAGAAGCCGCAGGCAAGCTACATGCTCATGCCCGTAGCGGGACGCCATCCCATGCGCATCAGCTATCCCGTGGCGGGGGAGGACCGGCTGAGACCCATCGTCACCAGGGACGAGGCATACGAGCTCATAGGGGACTACAGCCGCCTTCAGCCCGCGCGCTTCGAGACCAAGAGCTGCGCCCTGGAGGAGCAGCACTTCAAGAACAAGATCCGCCGCGGCAGCTGCCGTGACTCCGTGCGCATCGCGAAGACCTTCCTCCAGCGCATCGAGGAGATCCGCGCGCGCAACAAGAAGCCGCCCGTGGTGTACGAGAGGATCTTGCGCCAGGCGAGGGACCGCTCGCTGGACGAGCTTTCCGTGGCGCTGGGCATCTCGCAGGACGAGGTTCGCGAGCTGTTCGAGTCCCAGATGCCCAAGGAGGGGCAGGTCGAGTAACGGCCCGCCCTGCCGACACGCCTGGGCGCAGGTTTCCATCAGCTCTCACTTCGCCCGGCCTCACGGGGGCTGGCCTTTTTGCGTCGTACAATGGGCGACGTTGACACGACCAGGGGTGCGTCCCCAAGTCCACAAGGAGAGACCATGGCAACGACCGACGAGGGAACCTCTCGCGCTATCATCACCGTCCTGGGCAGCGACCGCTCGGGCATTGTGGCGGCCGTGGCGGGCTGCCTGGCAGAGAACGAGGCAAACATCCTGGACATCTCCCAGACCATCCTGCAGGGCGTCTTCACCATGACCATGCTGGTTGACCTCGCGGCGTCCAACGTGGACTTCTCCAGGCTCCAGGAGCAGCTGGACGCGCTGGCGCAGAGCCTGGGCGTGCAGATCACCATGCAGCGCGAAGAGGTCTTCAAGTTCATGTACCGCCTCTAGCGCGGCGGCCGACCGGCAGAACCACCGGAACGTCCCATCGCACGCACGCCCGAGGAGGTGGCCACCATGGCCGAGAGTACCGAACCCCGCATACCGAGGCGCTTTCTTACCTCGAGCGACACCTCCGCGCTCTCGCACGTGGCCGACGCCTACCCCATGCCGTCGGAGGGCATGGGCCGCCCTGCCGCCTCGGACCAGCTCTACGAGGGGATGCAGGGCATAGACCGCGTCCCCGACGAGCTCTACGCCCGCTACGACGTGAAGCGAGGGCTGCGCAACGCGGACGGATCAGGCGTGCTGGTGGGGCTTACCACCATCTCTGACGTGCATGGCTACAACAAGGTTGACGGACGGGTGGTGCCCGACGAAGGAAAGCTCAGGTACCGCGGCTACAGCATCGCAGACCTGGTGGATGGCGCCCGGCGCTCCGGTGGCTTCGGCTACGAGGAGGTGGCCTACCTCCTCATCTCTGGCGCGCTGCCCAACAGCGCCCAGCTTGCGGACTTCAGGGCGCGCATCGGGTCCAGGCGCCAGCTGCCCGAGGGGTACCTCGACATCTTCCCGAGAACCACCTACAGCCACTCCATCATGAACGTGCTGCAGCGCGCCACGCTGCTGCTCTACGCCTTCGACCGCAACCCCGACGACACCTCTCCCACTCACGAGGTGGACGTGGCCCTCTCCCTCCTGGGCCGCTGGCCGCGCGTGGCCTCCGTGGCCCACCAGGCAAACGTCGCCGCCAGCGAGGGCACCCGCCTGAGCGTTCCTCCCGCGCGCGAGGAGTACTCCATGGCCGAGACCTTCCTGGACATCCTGCGCAGCGACGCTGGCTTCACGCGAGACGAGGCGCGTATGCTGGACGTGATGCTCATGCTCCACGCGGAGCATGGCGGCGGCAACAACTCCAGCTTCGCCTGCCGCGTCCTCTCGTCCTCGGGCACGGACGCCTACAGCGCCTACGCGGCGGCCCTGGGCTCGCTCAAGGGTCCCAAGCACGGCGGGGCCAACTACAAGGCCACCTCCATGCTGGATGACATGGCCGCCCACCTGCACGACTGGGAGGACGAGGAGGAGGTCTGCCGCTACCTGGCCAGAATCCTGCGCAGGGAGGCCTTCGATCGCGCGGGCCTCATCTACGGCCTGGGCCATGCCGTCTACACCGTGACGGACCCGCGCGCCGAGGTCGTCAGGTCCTACGCGCGCTCGTTGGCATGCCAGAAGGGGCTTCTGGAGCGCTTCGAGCTTATCGAGCGGGTCGAGAGGCTTGGTCCCCGGGCCATGCGAGAGGTCCGTGGCATCACCAAGCCCCTCTCGACCAACATAGACATGTACACGGGCTTTGTGTACTCCATGCTGGGCATACCTCAGGACCTCTACACGCCGCTCTTTGCCATAGCCCGACTTGCGGGCTGGGCGGCGCATCGCATGGAGGAGCTCTATGGGCCGGCCAGGATCATACGGCCCGCATACCACAGCCTCATGGAGGACCTGCCCTATCTGCCCATAGACGAAAGGCGCTGAACCTTATGCATGACAACGGCCCCATGCTGCCGCCCAGGCTGGTCTTCTCGGACATGGACTGGACCTTCCTGGCCGAGGACAAGAGCGTTCCTGCCGGCAACGCGGAGGCCCTCGACCTGCTGGCCCAGAGGAGCATCGGCTTCGTGCCCTGCACCGGCCGCGCCTGGGCCGTGGTCCCACGCGAGCTGGTCTCGCATCCCTGCGTGAGATACGCCATCGTCTCGAACGGCGCCATGGTCATGGACGTCCGCTCGGGAAAGGCGATACGCTCCCAGCTGGTGGGGGAGGAGCGCGCACGCGCCCTCTTCGGGCGCGTGCGTGACGTTGACTGCACCTTCGACCTCTTCCCAGGAGGTGGCTCCAGGTCTAACCGCGAGCGCTTCCTGCAGATCCTGGACTTCGACGTGGACAAGCCCAACCTCGAGTGGCTGCTGCAGAGCCGGGCGCTCTTCGACGAGAGCACCGAGGAGATCATGGCCGCCCACCCTCTCATCGAGAAGGTGACCATGTACTTCAGGGGCCCTGAGGAGCGCTCGGCGATCATCGCCGCCGTAGAGGAGGACCCAAGCCTGGTGTGGACCACGAGCCACCCCAAGAACATAGAGGTCATGGACAGGGATGCCACCAAGGGCGTTGCACTGGCGTGGCTCTGCGCTCATGAGGGAGTGGACGTTGCCGCATCGGTGGCCTTCGGGGACTCGCTGAACGACCTCTCGATGATCCTGGCCGCAGGTGACGGTGTTGCCATGTGCAACGCCGAGCCGGAGGTGCGTGCCGCGGCCGACCATGTCACCCGACTGGACAACAGCCATGCCGGCGTGGGAGACTATCTCAGGCTGCTCTTGTCGTAGGGGCACGACCACCCGGGCCCTGATCCTCCCGAGACATAAAGGCAGCCCCGCACGGCCTTGCGCGCGGGGCTGCCTCTGCGTCTGTGCCAGGGGATGAGCCCTACTCCTCGCCTTCCTGGCCTTCGGAGTCGCCCTCGCTCTCCTCCTCGTCTATCACCAGGGGCCGGAAGCTCGCGGTGTCGCCGCCCACCAGCTGCTTCTCGGCGTCCGCAAGGGACTCGACCAGCTCGTCCTTGAGCGTGGCCGTGAAGATGTCCTCCTGGCTCTCGTCCTCGGCGAGCTCGTTGGCACCCTTGCGCACCGGCTTGAGCTCGGAGGTGGGCACGCTTCCGGCGACGCGAGTCAGCTTGTGCTGACGCTTGCTCTTGCCGAAGAGGGGCACGTACTCGAAGAGAACGCTGGAGTTCTCCAGGCCGTACCAGCGGGCGGGTGAGCCGCAGAAGCGGCGGATCAGGTACTTGGCCGCCATGACGGCGGCGTTGAAGCCCGAGAGCTCGGACTCCGGCGAGAGCACCTTGCGGATCAGGCAGAAGCGGAAGTCTCCCACGTTGCTGTGGTCGCGGTAGATAGAGTACTTGTGGTTCTGGGGGGCGAGCTGGTGACGCTCCACCAGGTCCGCCACGATCTGGTACAGGTAGGTGTTGATGCGCTGGTTGACGCGGAAGCCGAGCCTCAGCTGCACCTTGAACACGAAGTCCGTCCCAAAGTCGTTCACGATGAACTCATGGGTGTAGGGCTCGTTGGTTACCTTCACGTTGAGGAAGTAGTACGCCTTGGCTCGCTTGGGACGCTTGTCCAGGATCGAGTAGAGAATGTCACGGTCGAGCTTGTCGGGCGAGGAGTCATTGGTCAGGAAGACCAGGTTGTCAGCGGTGTAGGGGTAGTCGTCGTCGTTGCTGAGCGCACGCAGCTGGTCGATGTACTTGTCCACGGGCAGGTAGACGGTCTGCGTGTGCTCGACGGCGGTGCCACGCCTCCAGATGTACATCACGGCGAAGATGGCGGCGGCCATGAGCACGGTGAAGTAGCCGCCATGGAAGAACTTGGTGAGGCTCGAGAAGAAGAACATGGACTCGATGGCGCCAAACGCCACAAGGAAGACCACGGCCAGGGGCCCTCTGTGGCGGATGGTGGAGAGGTAGGTGAAGAGCAGCAGCGTGGTCATCAGCATGGTGACGGTGATGGCCAGGCCGTAGGCTGCCTCCATGTGGCTGGAGCGCTGGAAGAGCAGGACAACGAAGATGCAGGCCACCCACATGATGTTGTTGACCAGGGGAATGTAGATCTGGCCGCGGGTCTGGGAAGGATAGTTGATCCGCATGTGGGGCATCAGGTCGAGGCGGATGGCCTCCGAGACGATGGAGTAGGAGCCGGTGATCAGCGCCTGGGAGGCGATGATGGCGGCCAGCGTGGAGAGGATGACGGCAAAGACGCGCGCCTCCTCGGGAATCATCTGGAAGAAGGGGTTGAGGTCATCGATGGCGGCAAGCTCGGCGGAGCCCCGGCTTGCCAGGATCCATGCGCCCTGGCCGAGATAGTTGAGGATCAGGCAGACCTTGACGAAGGGCCAGGTGACGTAGATGTTGGGCTTGCCCACGTGCCCCATGTCCGAGTAGAGGGCCTCGGCGCCGGTGGTGCAGAGGAAGACGTTGCCCAGGACCATGAGGCCCGCGGCGTTGATGCTGCCGTCGAAGAGGAAGGTGATGCCGCGCACGGGGTTGAGGGCGCGGAACACGTTGAGGTCCCCCCCGATATTCATCAGGCCCGATCCGCCCAGGTAGAGGAACCAGAGGGTCATGATGGGGCCAAAGAGCTTGCCGATGGTCGAGGTGCCGGCGCGCTGTATGGCAAAGAGGACGCAGAGGATGGTGATGGTGATGGCCATGACCATTCCCTGGTTCTCCCCGATGACGCCACGGAAGAGGTCGATGGTGCGCAGCCCCTCGATGGCGGTGGTGACCGTGACGGCGGGCGTCAGGATGCCGTCTGCCAGAAGCGCGGCCCCACCCACCATGGCGGGGATGATGAGCCACTTGCCGCAGCGCCTGACCAGCGCGTACAGGGCAAAGATGCCGCCCTCGTTGTGGTTGTCGGCCTTCATGGCAACCAGGACGTACTTCACCGTGGTGATGAGGGTGAGGGTCCAGATGATGAGCGAGAGCGCGCCCAGCACGGTGTCGGTGCCCATGGTGGGCAGGCCGCCGTTGCCGGCCATGATCGCCTTGAGGGTGTACATGGGGCTCGTGCCGATGTCACCGTAGACGACGCCGAGAGTTACCAGGAGCATGCCCGCGGAGAGGGGGATGCCGCCCTTGTGGGACTTGCTGCGGCCACGCTTTCCTACGGTGGCGCCGGTGGTGCTTTCCATATCTTCCATCCCATTCCATAGTGCCCGCCTGGCGCTTTTGCGCCTGCTGGGCCAAGTAGCCCTTGCCCATGGCAATAACGTGGAGATTCAAGCATAGGGCAAGCTCACGTACTCTAGCACTACGCGTGTCCCAAAGGTAATAAAACGGCTGGTGAGAGCAAGGGTGCACAAGGGCTGCAAGACCTACGGCTCGCCTGCTGGAAGAGCGGGCGAGCGGATGGTGGGCGAATACGCCGCTTTTCGCCCGCAGACGCCCGAAACCGCGCATCGATCCACCCACAGGCCCGGTTCTGGTGGGCGAACGCGACGTTCCGCGCCCCTCTCGCCCGAAAGGCGCGTGTCGGCACCCCTGCGGGGCCGCTGGAGGTGGGCCAACGCGACGTTTTCGTTTCGCAGCCACCGAAAACCGCGCGTTGGCCCCTCTCGTGCGCTATCTTCGTTGTGTACAGACAGCCTGCGGCGTCAGGATAGCGTCGCAGCTTCGGAAACAGGGAGGTTCCATGACAGAAGAGACCAGCATGCAGCAGGCCGCGGCCCCGGCATCCGCGGCCAAGGTTCCCGCGGATGCGTTCATGACGGTTCCCGCAGACCCCCGCCTCGCCACCCCTCAGGCCGCCGAGGTGCTCCTGAGCTGGGACGGAAGCGGAATCAGCGCCGGAGAGCACCTTGACTACCTTTGCCGGGCCTCGCACCTGGACGTCCGCGCGGACACGGGCGCCCTGCAGGGCCAGATGTTCTCCCTCGGCTACGTCGCGCTGACGGACGGCAAGGCTGACCCCTCTCGCCCCGTCACCTTCGCCTACAACGGGGGGCCGGGCTGCGCCTCCGTCCCCATCAACTTCGGCGGCATCGGTCCCCGTCGCGTGAGGACCAATGGCGTCGAGCCCCTGGCGTTCCCCATTGAGGTGGAGGACAACCCCGCCACGCTGCTGCGCCAGAGCGACATAGTCTTCCTGGACGCGCTGGGCACCGGCTGGTCCAGCGTGGCAGAGGGCGCGGACACCTCCAAGATCTTTGGCGTTGACGGGGACGCCGACGCCTTCTGCCGCGCCATCACCACCTGGCTCGAGGAGAACGGCCGCTGGATGAGCCCGGTCTACCTCTTCGGGGAGTCCTACGGAACCGTGCGCAACGCCGTGCTCATGCGCCTTCTGGGCGAGAGGGACGTCAAGGTCGCCGGCGTGACCATGCTCTCCGCCATCTTCGACTTGGTGCAGGTGCATGAGGGGGAGGACCTCTACCACCTGGGCATGATGCCCACCATGGCCGCCACGGCGCAGTTCTTCGGGCGCGCAGGTGCTGGCGTGGACGTGGACGAGTGGTTCGACCGTGCCATGGAGTGGAACGAGGAGGTCTATGCCCCGGCGCTGCTGAGGGGGGACCGCCTGCCGGAGGGGCGCGAGCGCGAGGTTGCCGAGGGGCTCTCGGCGTTCATCGGCCTTCCCACGGAGCACATCCTGCGGAGGCACCTGCGCATAACCCTGGATGACTTCCGCCTGGGCCTGCTTGCGGACGAGGGCAAGGTCTGCGGCCGCCTGGACACGCGCTTCTCGGCGGACGTGCCCGCGGCGGTGCAGGAGAGCCGCGCATGGTTTGCCGGCGAGGACGCGGCCGACAGCGCCGTAGAGGCAAGCTGGACCAGCGCCTTCCGTGCGTTCCTGCACGACGAGCTGGGCTATCGCGGTCCGGCCCGCTACCTCTCGAGCAACTACGAGCGCGTGGGCGTCAACTGGAAGTGGGCGCACGAGGAGCCCGGAAAGATGGGGGAGAGCTCCAGCCCCAACGTGGCGTACGACATCTCCGTTGCCATGAAGCGCAACCCGAACATGAAGGTCTGCATCATGGGCGGCCGCTATGACGCGGCAACCACCTATTGGAACGTGGTGCACGACATGGCCTGCCAGTTCCTCTCTCCCGCGCTGAAGGAGCGCCTGGAGTGGCACCGCTACGGCTGTGGTCACATGGCCTACGTGGACGTGCCCACCCTGGAGCGCATGGCGCGCGACATGGAGGCGTTCTACAAGAAGGCGTAGGCTGGGTGGCCGGGGCTGGGCGAATGCGCCATCCTCGGCTTCCACGCGCGCAAGGCGACGCATCCACCCACCTGTGGCACCGTTCCAGGTGGGTGGACGCGTCCCTTTCGGCCGAGAGGGGCTTGCCAGGTGCGCATCTATCCACCCGCGAGAGCCGCCGCCCCTCGCGGCGCTACGACACGCGGCGCAGCAGGTAGCAGTGGTGGATCTTCGGGTTCCGGGAGAAGTCCTCGGGGATGGTCTCGGCCGTGACGTCCTCCAGTGCGACGCCCGCCTTGGCCAGTGTCTCCGTGTCTGGCCTGAAGCCACGCAGGTTGCACGAGAACACCGCCACGCCCGCGCGCGTGAGCAGGCGAGAGACGCCAATCAGCAGCTCCGCGTGGTCGCGCTGCACGTCCCAGGACCTCCCGCGCATGCCCTTGGAGTTGGAGAAGGTGGGCACGTCGCAAAAGACCAGGTCCCAACGGTTGGGCGTGTGCCTTTGTTCGCCCACCCACGCAATCACGTCGGCCTGGACGAACTCGTGCTCGGGGCCCACGAAGCCGTTGCGCTCCATGTTGCGCCGCGCCCAATTCAAAGACGGCCTGCTCATGTCCACCGTGGTGGTGTGCCTGCACCCTCCGTCGGCGGCGTAGCAGCTGGCCGAGCCCGTGTAGGCGAAGAGGTTGAGGAAGCGCTTCGACCCCTTGGTCTGCTTGGCCATCTCGCGCACCATGGAGCGGGTCTCGCGGTGGTCAAGGAAGATCCCGCAGTCAAGGCGTGCCGAGAAGTTCACCTCGAAGGTGAGGCCCCCCTCGTCCACCAGGTGCGCGCCCACGGGAAGGGGCGGCAGCTTGCCCGTCGAACGCCCGGTGCCAGATCTGCGCTCGCGTATCCCGCTGGCCTCCTCGGCGTACTGCGACCCGCCGCGGTTCCTGCTGCGCACGCGCACGAAGACGTTCTCGGGATCTACCCCCAGCACCTGCGGCGCAATGGCCAGCACGTCCAGAAGCCGCTCGCGCGCCAGGCTTGGGTCAACCTCGCGAGGCGCCGCGTACTCGTACACCTGCAGCCAGCGACCACGCCCGCGTCGGGACGGCATGAGCTCCGACCCCTCGAAGAGGTCTATGGAGACCGCGTATTCCGGCAGGTCGGAATCGTAGACGCGGTAGCAGCTCACGTCCTCCTGCCGCGCCCACCTCCCGCGCTGCCTGGCGACCTTGGCAAGCCTGCGGGCGAACTGCTCGGAGCCCTCCAGGAACACCGAGAGCCGCGCCGCAGCACCGCCCGTGCGGCTGGGGATATCGATCTGCGGTCGTGGCGTCAGGAGGGAACCTGGCCCCCAGCTTCTGATGCCGGCCTTGTCCTGACCCACGAAGACGGCCAGCGAGTCGCTTGCGGCAGACCCAACCGCGGCGTCGGCAACGGTTCCGCGGCAGAGAGACACCAGGCCGGCCTTCGCGAGCGCGCCGCTGCCGGCCAGCTCCGAGAGGGCCATGGCCTCCTGCGCAACCTCGTCCTCGCCCAGCCACGAGAGGTCGCAGCACACCAGCGGCTCGCAACGTCCCAGCTTTCCCACCGCTGAGACGGACGAGGCAAAGCGCGGGCGCACATCCATGCCGGCCGCGCGGAGCAGCTGAAGGGCCGCCCCCTCGGCGCCCGCCCTCGCGTCCACCCCCACAAGCGTCAGGTCCGTGCGTTGATCTCGGGCGCGCTCCTGGGCCTCTGCCAAAAGCCCGGCCCATGCGCCTGCGTCATGCCCGGACCAGCCCTCGAAGCCCCAATGGGCGCGCAGCAGGCCGGGGGCGCGGTCCAGCGCCTGCGCCGCGGCCTCCACCAGCAGGGTCCCCGCCCCAGAGAAGACGGAGACCAGGGTGGGCGCACCATGCCTCAGCTGGCGAAACCATCCGCCCTGGGCAAGGAGCGCCGCCGCGTAGTCGGGCCGCAGCGGCGCGAAGGGCGCGCGGGAGGAGCTGCGCGAGGGCTCGTAGCCCCTGCGGAAGAGGGGGGCTCCGCTCAGGTCGATTCCCACGCTGGCATGGTCGCGAGAGACGCGCACCACCACGCTGACGTCGGGGTGGGCGACGTCCACCAAGGGGCGGGCCCCCTGGCGGGAAAGCAGGCGGTCTGCGATGGCGTCCTTGGAGCGCAGGGCCACGAACTGCGTGTTTCTCAGCCGGTCGTTGGTACCGTGCGCGTCAACGGCGAAGCTCGAGCCAAGGGCGAGGTGGTCCTCCCACGCAATGCCCGAGACGCCCTCGTACAGGGCGTCCGCATCTGCCGCGCCCACGCGGGCGAGCACCAGCACCACACGCGAGGCCAGGCGCGACCAAAGGCACGCGCGGTATGCGTCAGCGAGCGGGCCCTCAAAGCTCACCTGACCACGCAGGGGCCTGATACGCGAGAGCCCCAGCGAGGCCAGCTCGTCAGACAGGAGCTGCTCGAAGCCTGCGGGACAGCTCGCGAAGAAGGGGAGAAGGCTTCCCTCGCCATCCTCGAGCCCCTCGCGGTCAAAGCCTTGGTCGACCCTGTTCATCGGGACACCTTTCGCCCGTAGTGGTGGCAGTGCGTCCCCGCACCGTCCTTTCCAGCATCATAGCTGCTCAGGTGCCTTGCCAGAGCTCCGGTGGCGGCTTTGGGCGGCTCCCCACACGGAACCCATCGCCAGCCGTCCTGGCCAGCCCCGCCGCCTGGCACAGCGGTCCCTCTCGCCCCGCCGCAAAGAAGTACCATGGAGCCAGACATAGGCCATAGGCAGAGCGCTCAGGTGCGCGAGAAGACCGAAGGAGAACTCATGGATCAGCAGACCAAGGCCAGGGTCCAGCTCTGGAAGGAAAGCGTCACGGCGCCGGACCTCGCCCAGGAGCTGGAGGAGCTTATCTGCTCCGGCGACGAGGAGAAGCTCAATGACGCCTTCTATCGCGACCTTGCCTTTGGCACCGCGGGCCTGCGTGGCGTCCTGGGCGTGGGCACCAACCGCATGAACGTCCACGTGGTGGCCCAGGCAACCCAGGGCGTGGCAGACTACCTCAACGCCCATTACGAGAGGCCCACGCTGGCGCTCGCCCGCGACTCCCGCCTCAAGGGCGAGGACTTCCAGCGCGTGGCCGCCGGCGTCCTTGCCGCGAACGGCGTCCACGTGTACGTGTACCCCCGCATCGAGCCGGTGCCCACGCTGTCCTTCGCGGTGCGCCACCTGCACGCCTCCGCCGGCATCGTGCTCACCGCCTCCCACAACCCCGCCCAGTACAACGGCTACAAGGTCTACAACGACAACGGCGGCCAGATCACGGACGAGGCCGCGGACGAGATAAGCGCCAACATCGCCGGAGTCGACCCCTTCTCGGGAGTCAGATGCATGGACTTCGAGGAGGGCCTGGCCAAGGGCCTCATCGAGTGGACGCCCGAGGAGGTGCTGGACGCCTTCATCCAGAGCATCAAGAAGGTCTCCGTCCCCGGATTCAAGGCGGACGAGTCCTACTCGGTGGTGTACACGCCGCTCAACGGCACAGGCATGGAGTGCGTCACGCGCATCCTCGGGGAGATTGGCGTGGAGAACGTGACCGTGGTGCCCGAGCAGGCAAAGCCCGATGGAAACTTCCCCACCTGCAAGTATCCCAACCCAGAGTTCCGGGAGGCGCTCGATTTGGGCCTGAGGCTGGCCGACGAGGTCAAGCCCAACCTCCTGGTTGCCACAGACCCCGATGCGGATCGCATGGGCACGGCCATCCCGCACGACGGCGAGTACAAGCTCCTCTCGGGCAACGAGATGGGTGTGCTGCTCATGGACTGGCTGTCCAGCATGGCCGAGGCGAACGGCGAGGACGTGAGGGGCAAGGTCGCCGTGACCACCATCGTCTCGTCTGCGATGCCCGACGCCCTGGCCAAGGCCAAGGGCTTCGAGCTCAGGCGCGTCCTCACCGGCTTCAAGTACATCGGCGACCAGATCGACCAGCTGAAGGACGCAGGCGAGGAGGACCGCTACCTCATGGGCTTCGAGGAGTCCTACGGATACCTGGTGGGGACCCACGCCCGCGACAAGGACGCCATCGTCTCCACCATGCTCTGCGTGGAGATGGCCTCTGACTACGCCTCCCGCGGCATGGACCTCTACGAGGCAATGGAGGACCTGTACCAGAGGTATGGCTACTACCTGAACGGCACCGTCAACGCCAGCTTCCCAGGGGCTGCCGGTGCCCAGAAGATGGCCTCCATCATGGCAGGGCTCCGAGAGAACCCCCCTGCGCAGATCGCGGGCTACAAGGTGCTGGGCATGACCGACTTTGCCGCCGGCCCCCAGATGCCGCGCGTCTCGGGCCTGCAGAAGGAGGCCGCGCAGGCGCTGCCCCCGGCAAACGTCATCGAGTTCCGCCTCGAGGGGGACAACAAGGTCATCTTCCGTCCCTCCGGCACCGAGCCCAAGGTCAAGGCCTACCTGTTCAGCAAGGGCGCCACGCGTGAGGAGTCAGAGGCCGTGCGCGCAAGGCTGCGGGAGGCGTCCGAGAGGATCCTCTCCTAGGGCGATGGCCCCCCATCAGGCACGAGGCGCTCATCAAGAAGGGTCCCGCAGCGAGGATGCTGCGGGCCCCTTGCCGTTGGCGTGTGACGTTGGCGCTATGCCCCCTCGGCACCGGCCTCCGTGGCGGCCTCCGCGTTGTGGCTCAGGGCGCAGAAGGCCTCCGAGTTGTTGCCTATGGCGCCCACGGTCCAGCTGTGGGAAGATGCCTTGGCGGAGCAGGGGTCATAGAGGTTGACCGAGCCGTCGCTGTTCTTGCCCACGACCAGCGCCCAGTGCGCGTAGGGGCTGGTGAAGTTTGCCTTGAGCTGCACGGCAACCACCCGTCCGCCCTCGGAGAGGATGGTTGAGAGGTTGTCGCCGGAAGGGGTGTACTCCTTGGCGTCGAGTCCCAGCTCGCCTGCCTCGAAGGCGAAGAACTCGGCCGAGGTGAAGGGCTCCTTCTCGGTGACGTAGCGCTTGTCGCTGGCATCCTTGGCGAAGTCCGCCGGGCTCTTCTCGGTCTTGCCGGTAAGGCCCATGTAGGCCATGGCCATGGTGGTGGGGCCGGATCCGTTCACGCCCAGGACGCTGCCCGCATAGTCAACGTAGCCCCAGCGCACGTCCCAGTTGTAGAGCAGGGGGAAGCTGCCGCGCTCGTTGCCCTCGCCATAGGCGCTGCTGGTCTTCTCGGCGGTGGGGAAGGCCGCCACGAAGTCGATGGACTCGGGCTCGAGGGTCGCCAGCTCGCAGATGCGCTCGTCGGCGTACTTGTTGGCGTTCTGGGCGATCTGCGTGATCTTCTCCTGCTGGTTGAGGGCCAGGGTCAGCTCGCTGGTGAGGTGCTCCGAGACGCCTGCGGCCACGCGGGAGTCCCATTGGTTGACCTCGGTGGAGTCGCTGGTGCCCTGGGCCTGGGGAGAGCAGCCGCGCACGCAGCTGGAGACGCTCAGGACCAGGATGAGCAGCAGGACCACGCCGGCGGCCGCGAGCAGCAGCATGCGGTTGGAGATGCCATAGCGGCCCAGGAGGTCTCGGGTTCGGCTGTCGAAGTTGATGCGCTGCCCGCGTCCCTTGAGCGAGTAGCCCGTGTCATGCCCCGCCAGCGTCCGATAGTTGCGCTCGCTGCGATACTGGCCCTGTCCGCGCTGGCTCTGCACCGTGCGCCCCTTGCGGCCGCCGCCTCGGGCCTGAGAGCCCAGGCTGGTGCGGCGTGGGTCGTCTCGGCCCGCGCGCGTGCTGGGCACGTATCCCCCGCGGCCCTCACCGGGACGCCTCCTTCTGCCCGAGTCTCCGGGATGCACGTTCATGTTGTCAAAGCTGGGCATGGCATTGATCTTTCTGCTTGGCATGCGCCGCGTTGTGGCACGTGGCGAGGTCTGGATGCATGACGCCATGATATTGCACCATGCGGGGCCATTTGCCGCCGATTCGGGTGAGCGTGTGCATTGCGGCGCGCATCAGGCCCGCGGCGGGCGCTGGTGCGCGGCCCCCGCGCCGCGAAAGCGGGGATGTGTGTAGCTCTTTCGTCACTAGAGCGGAGATGTGTGTAGTTTTGGACCCAAATTGTCGAGAAAACCTACTCATATCTCGTCTTTCGTGGAGGTCTTGCCAATGGCGCGCAAATGGGCTGGGCATCAACGAGGCGTGCATGTTTGTGGGGGTGGGCCTTCTGGAGCACAGCCCGCTCAACATCACCATGGTGAAGGTGTTTGCCACGGCCGTGGTCATGGTCTGGAACTTCGCCAGCCGCAATAGATGGCTCGATGCCAACTGAGCTTGTCGAGAGGCGCTATGCCATATGCGCGAAAGTTCACCCAGCGCCAATTTATGCACATAACTCTAGAACTTCTTGACTTATATCAGTCATTTCCTTAATTTCAAACAAAGGCGAGCAGCAGTATGGCTGCGTGACCTGACGAAATATTTCATATTTGCCCCCCACCAAAAGTCAGAGGGCAAATCGATGCTCAAAAGTGGAGGGGCAGCACATGGTCAAGAGACGTAACAACAGGCAGGATGCCATCAGGGACATTGTCCGAGGCAAGTCGATTCACACGCAGCGTGCCTTGGTGGACGAGCTGCAGGCGATAGGCTTCAACTGCACCCAGGCAACCGTCTCGCGAGACATCGCGGACATGGGCCTGCGCAAGCTCAGCGAGGGGATCTATGTCCTGGCAGAGGACCTTCACCTCCAGCGTATGGTCTCCGAGTTCGTGAGCAGCGTAGAGAGGGCAGACAACCTCGTTGTCATCAAGTCTCAGCCCGGTACCGCACCCGGCGTCGCCGCGGCCGTTGACGCCGCCTCGCTTCCTGAGGTAAAGGGCTCCGTTGCCGGAAACGACACTGTCATGGTCGTCTCCGGCGGCTCCGAGGCGGCCCAGGACCTGGTCAACCTGGTGAACAAGCTGAGGGATACCCGCAGATAGGCTCGCTTCCATATCGCAAGCGTGCTAAAGAAAGACGCCTCCCGTCCCGATCGTCCGGGGCGGGAGGCGTCCTGTAAGGCCACTGAGATTGCGGCGGGCTACTCTCCTGCGGCCCCGCCGCCATTGCCTCCGCCGCCGTTGCCGCCTCCACCGCCGCTGCCACCGGGAGCGACCTCTCCTCCGCCCTCGCCCGCGTTGCCGCCGTCTCCACCGCCAGGCGCAACCGCTCCTCCCTCGCCTGTGTTGGTGGTGGGTGGCTTGGTGGTGGTCGTTATCGTGGTGGTGGTCACGACCTCCTCTTCCTCCTCGGGCTCGGTGGTCTTGACCGTGGTGTTGGCTGCCACATTGGTCTTGCTGAAGGTCCAGCTGTTGTTGGACTTGTAGTTTACGGTCTCGCTGGTGGTGGGGAACTCTGCGCGAGCGGTGTCGGCGAGCGCGGCGTTCACGAAGTCCACGAAGATGGGGACCGCGGTGTTGTAGGGGTGGGCATAGGAGCCGTAGGCATAGACGGTGTCCTCTTCGGCGTACCCGCACCATACCGCCACGGAGAGCTGAGGGGTGATTCCGCAGAACCAAAGGTCGCGGTAGGCCTCGGAGGTGCCGGTCTTGCCGGCAACCGGCTGGTTGGCGGTCATGGTGTAAGAGATCATATTGGCGGTTCCGGTGCCGCGGCAGACGCCTTCCATCACCTGCGTCGCAGCCTGTGCCACGGCAGGGGCTATGGCCTGGGTGGGGTTGTCCGTGTGCTCGTAGACGGTGTTGCCGTTACGGTCCTCGATCTTGGTGATGGCAATGGCGTCGCGGTGCACGCCGCCGGAGGCGATGGTGGCGTAGGCCTCGGCCATCTGCACGGGAGGGACGCCCACGGTGCCCAGGGTGAGGGAGTCGTAGGCCGGGAGGTCAACGTCAATGCCCATGGACTTTGCCGTGCTCACGATGTTCTCTGGCCCAACGGTCTGGGCAATCTGCACAAAGCCCGTGTTGGAGGAGTAGGAGAAGGCCCTCTCCATGCTCATGGTTCCGTAGCTGATGTTGGCGAAGTTCTGGACCCTCCAGGTGGGGGTGAACTGCAGGGGAGAGTTGCAGTTGACCATCACGTTGGGACTCATGCCCTGCGAGATGGCATTCACCAGCGTGAAGGTCTTGAAGCTGGAGCCCGGCTGGCGCCTTGCCTGCGTGGCCATGTTGAACTGGCTCACGCCGTAGTCCCTGCCGCCCACCATGGCAACTATGTGTCCGTTGCTGGGGTCGACGGCGCAGAGTCCGCTCTGCAGCTCGTCGTCGCCGATGCTGTCCAGGACTCCGGCGACGGCCGCCTGGGCGTCGTTCTGCACGCGGGGGTCAAGGGTGGTGTGGACTTTCAGGCCGCCCTGCATGATGGTGTCGGAGTCGAAGTCCTCGAGCAGGAGCTGCTTCACGTAGTCCGAGAAGTACGGGAAGGTGCCTATGGAGTCGGAGAAGCTGCCCTCGCTCAGGGTCAGCTCCTCCGCCTGGGCGCTGTCGTGCTCCTCCTGGGTGATGTGACCCTCGGTGAGCATGCGGTCGAGCACGGTGTTGCGGCGGGTGGTGGCCGCGCTGGGGTTGATGAAGGGGTCGTAGACGGAGGGAGACTGGGGAAGGCCCGAGAGCGTTGCCGCCTCGGAGAGGGTGAGGTCGGTTGCGTGCTTGTTGAAGTAGGTGATGGAGGCGGCCTCGATGCCGTAGGCGCCATGGCCGTAGTAGATGGTGTTGAGGTACATGTTCAGGATCTGGTCCTTGGTGTACATCTTCTCCATCTGGATGGCGATGTAGGCCTCGCGCACCTTGCGCTTGATGGTCTGCTCGAACTGCTCGTCCGAGAGGACGGTGTTGCGCACCAGCTGCTGGGTGATGGTGGAGGCGCCCTCGGAGTTGCCGGAGATCTGAGAGACCACGGCGCGCAGGATGCCCTGGGGGTCAACGCCGTTGTGCTGGTAGAAGCGCCTGTCCTCGGTGTCCACGGTGGCATGGAGCACGTTGGGGGATATCTGGTCGAGGCTCACGGAGCGGCGGTTCTGCAGGTAGTACTCCGCGATCACGCTGCCGTCTGCCGCGTAGACCGTTGTGGGCTCCGCTACCAGGTAGGAGTCTGCGGAGGTGTAGTTGGGGAGGTCCTGCAGCCAGTTGTTGATGAGCGCGCCCATGGAGATGGAGAGCGCGGCGATCAGGAGGGCGATGAAGCCAAAGAGGCCGGCAATGCCGAGGCCCATGATGTGGGTGCGAGAGTGCTGGTGAGCCCTGCGGGCGCGGATCCCCATGTGTTCCTCCTCAGGAAAGACAGTTGCAGAACATTATAGGGGATAGGGTGGAGGACTATTTGGGCATGGTGTGTACGCTTGGATTCGTGTCGAGGCTAGCGTCTGCGAATGATTCTCCTTGCAAGCTTCGCAAGCCACCTATCCATGAGGAGATGGTTCGCAAGCCCCATCAACACGGCTATGCCCGCTGCGAGGACAGTGTTAAGGGGCCATCTCATAGGAAGGGGCCAGAGGGCTACGAGGGCCTGCTGCACCGGAAAGCCCCACAGGTAGGTTCCATATGACAGGTCAGCGCCATAGGCGAAGTTCTGGAACTTCCTCTTCGTTCCCCAGCCGAGCCATACGAGGGCATAGGGGACGGTCAGGAGCATCGCCGGCAGATCCAGGCCCAATGCGCAGAGGATGCACGTTGATCCGATTGCCGCAATGCCCAGCGTACGGGAGACGATGACCCTGTCCCTCCAGGTCCAAAAGAGCATACCTATGAGGAACTCGAGGACCGCGCGAACCACGCTGAGGGCCATCAGGCCGGATGCGTGGAGGAAAGCCAGCCCTGCGACAATGAGGGTGCATATGAGTGCCGTCGCACGACCTCTTTTGAAGGACGTAAGGCGGAAGGTGACGTAACACAGCACGTAGCAGGCAAATTCGACGGGCAGCGTCCACAATGCGCCATTGACGACGGCGGGGTAGGGGTTTGCCTCGAATACGCCCGGTAGGCCATGGACCGGCACGAGCAGCGCATTGAGGAGGTATCGATAGGTCCTTGAATCATGGAAGTATGTCGCGGCATCGTTCGAAGAGAGAAGCGGGCCGAAAACAAATGTGCTAAGAAGAACGGTGAAAACCAGCTGGGGAAATATCCTCCGTATGCGGGCGGCGAAGAACCCCATGGGCTTAAGGTGGCTCTCGCAGCTCTTGGCTATGAGCATGCCACCATAGAGGAAGAAGACCCCGACTGCCAGCCCGCCGATACTTAGCCGTCCCGAGGTCATCCGGTCGAGGAGGGAAACGTCACCGTTGGGACCGCTTGTCAGGGAGTAGGAATGCGACCATATGACGCTTAGTGCCGCAACAAAGCGGATAAGGTTGAGGTTATTGTTCCGACCCTGCATGACCTCATGCAAAGTTGTCTCGTGAGCACGTGTTTGGTGTGACATCGGTAGCCGTTCGCTCTCGCTTGTTCTGGGAGGCTAGTTGTCGTTGCTTGCTTGACCGAGCTCGTAGAGCCGATTTATGAGCGCCGCGATGCTCTCGGGCCAGAACTTCTTGAACATGGCAAGGTCTTCCTGGCTGCGACTGTTGTCATGGATGAGGCGGCTGGTCTCGGATTCCTCGTGGATGCGATGGAGCATGAGTGGGGTTGGGTCATACACGAAGCTGCCTTCCATCCTTGAGAGCCTCTCCCAGGCCTGCCAGTCAAGGTCGGAGCTAAAGTCCCCAGCAAACAGGGGTTGTTCGAACGCCGAGGTTACAAGCGTCACGGAGGGGCAGCAGATGGGACACCCCAGAGAGAGGATGCGCCGCCGCACCGAGCGCTTCATGGCATTGCGGGGTTTCTCAAGTGCTCTGAGCATGCGGCGCTTGATGAGCAGGTTCCTGTTGTCGAAGACGCGCTCGTCTCCTCGCAGCTCTCCGTAGCCAGTGAAGTACAGCAGGGGGTCGTGGGAAGAATTCAGCATGCGGAGCATGCTCTCGGCATAGCTCGGGAGGTAGACGTCATCCTGATGGGCGATGGTTACCAGAGGGCTATTCGCCATCTTGACGGCGAAGTTCCAGTCCCCGGCGATGCCCCCGGGGCCATCGTTGACGAGCATCTTGCAGCCAATCTGGCGGCAGGCGCGCTCTATGTCGGGGTTGGGCGTCGAGGTGACGAGGATGATCCTCGTTGGCGTGGTTTGCTGCCTGAGCGACTGCACGCACTCGTCCAGATAGGGGCTGGTTCCATAGGCGCAGATTGCAAAGCAATGGTCTGAGGGAGTGTACATTTTTTATCATCCAAGAGAGTGCGGACCTGATTATCGTGCCACCTTATAGTATATGGAATTGGGCACAACATAGCTGACGGGGCCGCCCTTGTGCGTCTTCCGCTACGGACAGGTGGTTTCATTGGAGTACAGGCAATACGAAGACCCTGCGGTTCTGCGCAAGCTGCAGCTCGTGTCAACGAGAATCCTGGGGGAGTTCGATAGGGTCTGCGGCAGGCTGGGTATTCCCTACTTTGTGTATGGCGGCACGGCCATCGGAGCCGTTCGGCACGACGGCTTCATTCCCTGGGACGACGACATAGACGTCGCGATGCTGCGCGACGACTACGAGCGCTTCCTCAGGGAGGCCCCAGCGGTTCTTGCCCCAGAGTATGAGGTCGTCGACTGGCATACGGACCCATTCTTTCCTGCCTGCAACGCGAACCTGGCCCTCAAGGGGACGTATTGCGTCCCAGACGAGTTCATGGGCTGTCGCTTTCAGTATCCCATTGGCATAGGCATATACGCGTTCGACCAGGTTCCCGCAGACGACAAGGACTATCGCAGGCAGGTCCGGCGCACCTGGGTGTGGGGACGCCTGTCCTTTCTCAGGGCGACCTCGTCTCCTCATGTCAACCTCAGGGGCGTCCGTCGCATCCTGGTCCTTGCAGCCTGCAAGCTTGCCCATTGGGGCATGCGCCTCATCCACCTTTCTCCCGCGTTCATTCACCAGAGGTGGGAGCGTGCCGCGCGCATGGCTGCGGATGAGCCTGCGAGTGAGCGCACGTTGTATGCCGACTACGCCGACAGGACGCCGCTGGCCTGGGCGGTAACCAAGTCCGACGTGTTTCCCCTGCAGGAGCATGCGTTCGAGGACCTGATCATCAAGCTGTCGCATGAGAACGACAAGCTGCTCACGCGAGGCTACGGCGACTACATGTCCTTGCCTCCCGAGGACGACCGCAAGAACCACCATCCTGGCCGGCTCGACTTCGGGGCCTTTTCATGAGCGAAGGCATGGACGAGAGCCTTTTGACGGACGTTTCCGACCCCACCCAACGTCCGGGACAGATGGCCAAGAGTTACCTGTGGAACACCCTGGGGTCTCTGATGAACGCGGGCTCGAGCGTTCTCATGCTGCTTGTCGTCACGCGTTCCCTGGGGGCGTATGCGGGCGGGCTCTTCTCGATAGCCTTTGCGATAGCGCAGCAGTTCCAGGTGGTGGGGCATTTCGAGATGAGGACCTATCAGGCCACCGACGCCAAGGAGAGGTTTTCGTTCGGCATATACCTGGCGTCGCGCATCCTCACCTGCATCCTGATGATCCTGCTCGTCATCGCCTACTCCCTTGTTGCGACGGAGCCGCACGAGACCCTCGTGCTCCTCCTCATCGCCTCGCTCAGGCTGTTTGACGCCTTCGAGGACGTGTTCCATGGGATGTTCCAACAGCACGGGAGGCTTGACGTGGCGGGCAGGGCCTTCTTCTTCAGGGGACTGACGACAGTCGTGACATTTTCCCTGGGAGTCATTCTGACGCACGACATCGCCTCTGCGTGCGTCGTGTCCTTCGTCGCCTCTCTAGTCGTGGTCGTCTTGTTGGACATCCTGCCCGCCCGCTCGTTCGTTGCGCTTGCGCCCACGTTCGACCTGAGGTCCATCGTTCGCCTGCTGCTGACCTGCCTGCCGCTCTTTGTGGGCTCTTTTCTCCTGACCTACCTGAGCAACGCCCCCAAGTACGGGATAGAGGGCCTGATGACCAAGGACTACCAGACCTATTACTCGGTCATCTTCATGCCCTCCCTGGTCATCAACCTGCTGAGCGGCTTCGTGTTCAAGCCGCTGCTGACCGACCTCGCGGCGCAATGGACGAAGGGCAACGTGAGGGCCTTCTTCTCGATAGTCACCAGGGGCTTCATGGTCGTCTGCGCCGCCTCGCTGCTCACCATGCTGGTTGCGTATCCGCTGGGGACGGAGGTCCTCTCTGCAATCTACGGCGTTGATGTGACGCCCCTGCGCGCCGAGCTCATGGTCCTCTTGGTGGGAGGCCTCCTCAACGCCTTGAGCGTCATCCTGTTCTATGCGGTGGTGACCATGCGCATGCAGCGCTTCGTCGTTGTGGCGTATGGCGTGGCGGCCCTCTTCTCGTTCTTTGCGGCCACTCCGCTCATCGCAGGCGCCGGGCTGATGGGGGCCTGCATGCTTTACGATATGTCGATGTTCATTCTCTCGCTCGCCTTTCTGGCGGCGTTGGTGTATCGGGCAAGGAGGTTGCGCCTTTCTGACGGCTGTGGTTCCTTCTGAGTCCCATAGGCTCGAGCGATTCACCTCGATTTCTTGCGATTCATTTCCGCTCTTGGGAAGCGGTTCTGGTGTGTGCGTCTGATTCTAAGATTGGTTGACTATGTGGCCCATATTCTTCTTGAGCTTTGTGGTGGCAGGAGCCTTTCTCTATGTTCCGGGGTTTGCCCTCTTCAGGGGATTGGGTTTTAGGGCGGTACCTTCGCTCTGCCTGTCTCCTGCCGCCTCCCTCCTTACATATTGTTTCCTAGGGGTCGCTTACGAGCGCTTGGGCATTTTGGCCAGCTGGACCAGCATGGTGCCAGTGGCTCTGGCCCTGTGTCTCGCGCTCGGGATGATGGCTGCCTTGGTGAGGCACCTACTATTCGGTAAAGGTGCCTTGGCGGAGGCATGTGACTTCGAAGAGGCTGGCGAAAGCCTGTGCAGGGGAGTCTCCCGCCTTGGCGCCATATCGCTCGTACCCTTCTTGCTCATGGCCTTCGTCGTTGGCATGTACGCTTACGTTCTCCCCTTGGACGGGCCCAATTCATTTGCACAGAACTGGGACAATGCCTTTCACCTCAACGCTGCGGCCCAGTTCCTGCGTACGGAAAACTACTCTATGTTTTCAATGGGGGCGTGGAGTCCAGGTGAGATGGCTCCCGTTGCAGATCCAATTGGATACTATCCGGCGTGCTGGTCAGTTCTTGTTGCTTTGGTTTCTTCGGCTGCGCACGTTTCGGTTCCCTGCGCAATTAACGTTGCGAACTTTGCCTTTCAATCTCTCGTTTTTCCCAGTTCCATGTGTTTTTTGATTCACATTCTTTTTAGTGGAAATCGAACGATTTGTTACGCTGCGGCTGTTGTGACCCCACTTTTTGTAGCGTTCCCTTGGGAATTTGTCGACTTTGGTACGCTCAGTCCCAATCTTGCTGGCCTGTCCTTGGCACCCTTGATCGTGGGCTCCTTTGTGCTGCTTGGCTATCAGCTGCTTGAGGGAAGAGCTTGGTTTGCCAGTGCGCTTGCCTTTGTGATTACGCTGCTCTCTGGTGCTATGGCACATCCCAATGCAGTATTCAGCTCGGCGGCCATCCTTGCCCCCTTCTGTGTCTGGCTTTCGATCCGGATTGCGAGGAGGGTATGGTCTCGTTCTCCTAAGCTCGTCTCTCGTACGCGCCTGGTGGCAATTTTCGTAACGTGTCTTCTTACCATGCTTTGGTTGGGGCTTGCCTATATACCGTCTCTGCACAACGTTGTTACGTATTCTTGGAATTATTATATTGATCCATTTCAGGCTGTAGTAAACCTTGCAACCTTTAGTTTCGTGAGAGATTACGGGCAGCCTCTGCTGGGGCTGATTGTAATGATAGGTGTAGTTTCAATTTTCAGAGAAAATCAAGAAATTTGGACAGTCATCTCATACCTCATTGCAGCTTTTATCTTCCTGATTAATGTCATTCTCACCTCAGAATTTGGTGTGTATTCATTTAAAGCCATAGTTGCAGGCTTCTGGTATCAAGACCCCTATCGTACAGCCGCGACTGTTGTTCTTGCGGCTATTCCATTGGCGTCTGCAGGCCTTGCCCGACTTATTTCTCTTGCCCGTCGTCATGTCGAGATAGCACAAGCTGATTGGCGGGGGAGTGCACAAATTATGTCATTTGCAAAAAACTACACTCCAGTGCTCACTGCAGGTTTAGTCGCCCTCGCTGTTCTCTGGCCTTCAATTAGGATTCCAGGAATGACAAATGTCATCACCGGTTTTGGTGGACTTAGAGACGGTGTGACCCATCTATACAATGTGTCCTATAATGTCCTCGATGACGATGAAAGACACTTCCTCGAGAGAGTTAAGCGCCTCATCCCTGAGGATGCCCTAATTATTAACGTGCCAGAGGATGGGTCCGTATTTGCGAGCGGGCTCCTTGGGTTGAATACATATTACCGCGTGTATGGCATCCAAGATAAATCAGATGAGACGTATCAGAGCAAAGTTATCCGTAATAATGCAGAGCACTTTGCCGATAATGCTGAGGTTAGGAATGCGTTTTCGTCTATTGGGGCAAAGTATCTTTTGATTCTGGATTCGGTGGATGAAGAGAGCGATACAAGGTGGACTCCCGTTAGTTTTCAACCTGAGTCTTGGGAGGGTATCATAAGCGTGCGCGAGGACACTCCCGGATTCAGGCTCGTGCTTTCCGAGGGAGACATGAGGCTGTATCGCGTGCTGTACTAGGCGGCTAGTCGTGGGCGAAGGCGCGGTCATACGCCGCCTTCGCCCACCTCACGAGCGTCTCGTCAAAAATGAGAGCCAGGCCAAGAGAGATTCCGAACACGACAAGCGTTAGCAGCGCAGAGCCCGCTATCGCCCAAGGGCCCGTGAGCCCCTGAAGCTCCGGAAGCCGCGACAAGGGGACAAGGACCATCATGTGCACGAGGTATATGGAAAAGGAGTGCCTGGCCACCAGACCCACAAAGGGGCTTGCCTGCCTGTTGCG
Organism: Olsenella urininfantis; assembly: GCF_900155635.1. GTDB lineage: Bacteria > Actinomycetota > Coriobacteriia > Coriobacteriales > Atopobiaceae > Olsenella_G > Olsenella_G urininfantis. The sequence continues at coordinate 1,154,866 of NZ_LT732540.1, read as the reverse complement.
AAACGTCCTAATGAGGCCAGCATAGAGCCCCAGCGCGGCAATGATGAAGAGGGGCGACGTGTCCTGCGCATGCTGCCCATACCCCTGATAGATTAGAAAAACCGAAAGCGCAAAGCAGATTGCCGCAAGAGGCGCAAACCAACGATACGTGGCATCTGTCGCTAGCTCCTTGTCTGCGAACGATCCAAGGCAGTATACGAAGAAGAAGCCGCTGATGGGCATGGAGAAGGCCCCCTCATGCCCAAGATTTGCGAAGGTGGTCACATATGCCTGGAAGGCAAGCCCCAGGACGAGAAACACCCTGCGTTCCATAGTGGAAAGCCCTGGGAATATTCGGCGCACAAAAGGAGAGACAAGGAGATATCCAAGCAGCGTGTAGACGAACCAGTATTCGATGCTGGCATAGCCCTGCGCCGAGAGCAGGTTGCGTGCGAGGAGCCGGGCGAGAGGGGTGGAGCTACTGCTGGTGTACCAGTCAAGAAGGGACCTGCCCAAAAAGACAAGCAGGGCGGGAAGTACGATGTTGCGCAGCTTGGAGCTGTAGAACCTCCAAATGGAGTCTTCCTCTCTGGCGGGGCGCAGGTTGAAGTGCCCAGACATGAGGAAGAACAGCACATTCCCCATAAAGAAGAGGGCCTGTGCGCCGAGGCGGTACCACTGGGCGGCCCTTCCCGCATCGGGCCCAATGACCACGAGAGAGTGTACGGCAACCACGAACGCTATCGCAACGAATCGTATGGCGTCAAACTCGTATGCCCTGGTCTTGGACCCCTGACTTTTCCGTTGGGAGAGGGTTGCAGGTTTCCTTGGCTCTTCTTTAAATCTCACTGTGCCTCCGGAGCGTATGGTCTGTTTAATTGTCCAGTATATTCGCTCATTCTTGATGGTCTCTGCTAAGATGCTAAGGCGCCTTTGGGAAATAGGGCAACGGGCCCGTTCTTGCCCTGCCATGGACGTGTTCGATGCAAACGTCTTCTCTGGAGAGCAGTGTGAGCAACATGGACAATGCGCTTGTCAGCGTCTTGGTTCCCATATTCAACGTTGAAAGGTATCTCGACCAGTGCCTGGATTCTCTTAGTAGGCAGAGCTACCAAAATCTAGAGATACTCTGCATAAATGATGGCTCTACGGATGGCTCTCGTGCAATAATTGAGTCTTATGCGAGCGCAGATGCACGCTTCAAGCTGATTGATAAGCCCAACAGCGGATACGGTGACTCAATGAATAGGGGACTTGAGCTTGCACGGGGCAAGTACATCTCCATTCTCGAGTCAGATGACTTTCTCGATTTTAATGCCATCGAATATATGGTGAGCATGGCTGAGGCAGATCGGCTCGAGGTATTTAAGTGCAATTTCTGGCTGTACTGGTCTGAGGGGAGGCCAGAGTACTCGTATCGAAATGACGTCTATTTCACCTTGGCCACATCAGAGATGGTGAATCTTGGCGTTCATGCGCCAAGGAATTACCCAGATATCTTCTGGAAGAAGCCGTCAATCTGGTCCGCGCTCTATCTCAAGAGGTTCCTGGACGAGAACGGCATTCGCTTCCTGCCCACTCCGGGTGCCTCATACCAGGATTCGAGCTTCACGTTCAAGGTGTTCTCCTGCGCGGAGAGGGCAAGGTATTCCGGAAAGGCGTTCCTGCATTACCGTCAGGATAACGAGCAATCGTCCGTGAACTCTCCCGGTAAGGTGTACTGCATCTGTGACGAGCATGCAGAGATGCGACGCTTCCTAGATGAGGAAAGGCCCGAGCTTCGCCAGGGACTCGATCCGGTTCGCGCATATGTAAAGTTCCTTAACTATGCATGGAACTATGACCGCCTGACGACCGATCTCAAGTCGGAGTTTCTGGATAGGTTTTCTCTCGAGATGCACGAGGAGGTCGAGAGGGGAAGCATCCCGGAGGGTGTTCTGGACGGAAGCTATGCGAGCGATGACGAACTTGCGCTATACCAATACTTCACCTTGCCGCAGGTGGCCAGCCTGCGTCAGGTCCTCTATAAGAAGGACGTTTATGCTGCGGTGCGCTCCTCCAGGTTGAGCGCCAGCAAGTTGGAGACCATGAAGAACTTCTGGTCCATTGGCGGTGCCTCTGGTGTTGCCGAGCTTGTCAAACTCAAGCTTCGAGAGGGGTAGTGATACGCATTATGGGCAAGGTTTCGGTCGTGGTTCCCGTCTACAACGTGGAGGACTACCTCGACGGGTGCCTGGAATCCCTTGAAGCGCAGACCTATCGGGACCTAGAGATTATCTGCGTGAACGATGGATCAACAGATGGGTCAGAAGACAAGCTGCGACAGTGGGCCGAGCGCGATGGGCGCGTGAGGGTTATATGTCAGAGCAACGCCGGCCCTTCTGCCGCCCGCAATGCGGGCATCAGGGCTGCCACGGGTGACTTCATCTGCTTTTTGGACCCTGATGACCGCTTTCTTCCCTCTGCCTGTGAGGAGATTCACGAGGCTCTTTCCTCTGCAGATACCGATGTGCTGGTTTTTGGTGCAACCTACATTCCTGCCAGTCTAAACTCTCCTTGGCTTGATTATGCGCTCAGTCCAAGGGACGTCGAGTACACCAGCTTCTCTACTGATGTCCTCTTTAAGGAGCAGTCACGGCCCTTCGTATGGCGCCTGGCGCTCAAGGCAAGCTTCCTTGCCGAGCAGGGGCTTCGCTTTGATGAGGAGCTGCCCTTTGGCGAGGATCAGGTGTTTTGCTTTGCGGTATACCCTCGCTCGTCACACACGGTGTTTATCTCGAAGAAGCTCTATGAGTATAGGGCTCAGCGTCCTGGCTCACTTATGGACCAAAGGTTCAAGGACCTCTGCGGCAAGATGCTTGAGCATGCAGATGTTCTGGAGCATATCTATGCCGACTGGGAGCGTCTGGGCATCCTCGAGAAGTACTGCTCCCAGATGGTCTCGTGGGGTTTGGATTTCGCCCTGACCAATATGCTCAGGGCGCCTCAGGATGACTTCATCGTCGTTGCCCAGCGTCTCTCGGGAATACTGAGGCGCTTCTTCACGGAGGATTCCTTGAGGAAGATTGACGTCAAGGCGGACAGAAACCTCGCACTGAACCTGTTCAGACGGCCGCAGGCATCAGTATTCCTGCGCAAGAAGGCCGCCTGGCGCTTCTTCGGCGCCCGGTATGGTCGCAAGCTTGCACTTCGTTGGGTATTCTCTCGTTACCACCTGGATGCCTCGTAAAGGGCCCCTGTTTCGCACCACTGTCCTGTGCTTGGTTGGACTAGTACGGTCCAAAGTCCAGGCGGGCGGGGAAGTGGTTCTTGCGCTTCTCGACGGGGGGAAGCTGCATGTAGTCGCCATACGTGACCTTGAGCAGCGTGTCGATCCCCTGCGGAAACGGAAGCTTCATGTCCTCGAAATCGAGGTACAAAAGGGGCTTGATGTCGGTCCAGGCGAGTGTCTGGGTAAAGCGGTCCGTGTCGTGCAGATATCCAATGCGACGCGTCTTCACGTTGGCGTAGCGCTCTCGCGCCTCGCGCTCCCTGCGATAGGCGAACTGGGGCGATAGGTGCAGGAGTCTTGCAAGGCCGTATGCGCTTGCGCAGGCAACACGCAGAAGTGCTCCCTTCCATCCGCCAATGAGTATGACAGGGCGGGGGACGCTTATGAGGATGCGGATGTGCGACCAGAACCAGGCGTCCCAGGCTTGCTTTCGATACGCGACCTCATCATCCGCGACGTTGTCAAAGGCGTACATGTCAAGAAATATGCCAAGGTCAAGCGGAAGTTCTGCGAGGGTCTCCTCGCAGAACTGCGTACCCTTGAGCATGATGCGTGTAGTGGCGAGGGGATAGTTGCTATCTATGGAAGCATCAATCACGTCGTAGACGTCAGCATGTTCCTCGCGGATGACCTTGATGAGCTGCTCAAGGTCTTGGGCAGGCATACCTATGTCGATGTCGTCGTCCCAGGGGATGAACCCCTTGTGACGAATGGCCCCTATGCCCGTTCCCCCGAAGCCGAAGTAAGTGAGGCTTCGTTCGTCACATATGCGCGCCACGTCTTTCAGAATCTTCAGCTCGCATTTCCATACGTGTCGAAGGGTCTCTGTGTCATATTCTTTCATGCGGCTCCCGAGGCTCGCTCTCTTCTGGCTTGGGCATCGCACAGTTTAGCATACGGCATCGCCACCAGCGGTAGCGCCGCATGGACACACATTGGCTAACACCAAGTTCGCATCGCTTGTCGTGAGATGTCGCAATGGTGGCAATGGTATGGTGGATGGGCTATGGTGAACGCTGCGCCTCAATGTCCTTTCCACGCTCCGCGCAGAGCCGTTATGTCGAGAGGGTTTCATGGACATACACGATGACAAGCCCCGCGTCCTGCTTGTGGTCCCGGCCTACAACGAGGAGGGCAACATCTTGTCGGTGGTTCGCCAGATCACGGAGGCGGGCTATGACTATGTCGTCATAAACGACGGGTCAACCGACGGCACCCTGCGCGTCTGTCAGGCCAATGGGCTGAACTGCGTGGACCTTCCCATCAACTTGGGCATCGGGGGCGCGGTGCAGACGGGCCATCGCTATGCCCTTGAGCACGGCTATGACGTGGACATCCAAGTCGATGGCGATGGCCAGCATGACATCTCCTACGTCCCCAGGCTTCTCGAGGAGATCGGCCGCGGCGCCGACCTGGTCATCGGCTCGCGCTTCGTGGGCGAGTCCGGGGGCTTTCGCTCCACCCTCCTGCGCAGGATCGGCATCAAATGGCTTGAGGGGTGCATCAGGTTCGTCACGGGCCTGACCATCACGGACTGCACGTCAGGGTTCAGGGCCTCTGGCAGGCGGGCGATGTCGCTGTTCGCCTCAAGCTATCCGTGCGACTATCCGGAGCCCGAGTCGATCGTGACCGCGCACACCCACAGCCTTGTCGTTCGCGAGGTGCCCGTCATCATGCGCGAGCGGCAGAGCGGCACGTCGTCCATCAATGCTCTGCGAAGCGTCTACTACATGGTCAAGGTCACTCTGGCCGTGCTGATCGAGGGAATGGGCCAAAGAGGGGGGAGGAAATAGGATGGGAGTCACCCTACGTCTGATGCTGGCTTGCTTTTGCCTGCTCTTCTTCTTTGCGGTCGTTCGTCTGGTTTCGAGGGGCAGGCTTCAGCTGAAGTACTCTCTCCTCTGGATGGCGATGTCGCTCGCGCTGATTCTTTGTGCGGTGGCCCCGGACCTCGTCGGGGCGATTGCCAAGCTGTTGGGGATCGGCCTCGCGTCCAACTTCGTGTTCTTGGTCGGATTCGTTATCCTTCTGGGCATATGCCTATCCCTGACGGTCATCGTGAGCTGGCAGTCCCGCGACATCCGTCAGATGATCCAGCACCTTGCCCTCATCGAGAAGCGTCTTTCGGATGCAGATGACCCCTCCGACCGTGACGCCACCGACTAGCCGCCTGCCGCTGCGGCGCCACCTGCACCACCGCCGGCTGCGGACCTCTCGGCTTCGGCTTTGGTGCCGCGAGAGGGGAGATGCGTGTGGTTTCCGGGCCTCTCCCGCCGCGAAAGCCGCTCGTATCGCCCCTCTCGCGGCGGCCGAGGCGGCGAGGGGAAGCGCGTACCGCGATGGGCATTGCTGCGGTTCAACGTGAAGGGATCGTTCAATGAAAGGTATCATCCTTGCCGGGGGCTCGGGAACGCGTCTGTACCCGCTTACCACCGTGACCAGCAAACAGCTGCTCCCCGTGTACGACAAGCCCATGGTCTACTATCCGCTCTCGACCCTGATGCTTGCGGGCATCCGTGACATCCTCATCATCTCTACCCCGCGTGACCTCCCCAACTTCGAGAATCTGCTGGGGGATGGGGAGGATTTCGGGATCAGCCTCTCGTATGCCTCCCAGCCAGAGCCCAATGGGCTCGCGCAGGCCTTCGTGATTGGTGCGGACTTCGTGGCCGGTGATTCGTGCGCGCTAGTGCTTGGTGATAACATCTTCTATGGGAACGGCCTCTCACGGCATCTGCGGGATGCCTGCGCCTCGGCTGCCCAAGGACGGGCCACCGTCTTCGGCTATCGGGTGGACGATCCGGAGCGCTTTGGCGTTGTCGAGTTCGATGCAGACTACAACGCCATCTCCATTGAGGAGAAGCCCCGGTACCCGAAGTCGAACTATGCCGTCACAGGTCTCTATTTTTACGACGAGCGCGTGACGGACCTTGCCGCCCGTGTCACGCTTTCCGCCCGTGGCGAATATGAGATTACGGACCTGAATCGCATGTATCTCGAAATGGGTGACCTGGATGTGGTGACCTTGGGACGAGGCTATGCCTGGCTCGACACGGGAACCATGGAGTCCCTGTTCGAGGCATCCCAGTTCGTTCGAACAGTTCAGACCGCCCAGGGGCTGCCGGTGAGCGTTCCCGAGGAGATTGCCTTTGAGAACGGGTGGATTTCGAGAGAACGGCTGCTCGAGTGCTCGTCGCGCTATGGCAAGAGTGACTATGGGAAGCATCTGAAGCTAGTCGCCGATGGCGGTATCGTTCACTCTTGCTATTAGGAGGTCATGCATGTCAGAGCAGTACCGGCATATTCTGGTTACGGGAGGCTGCGGGTTCATCGGCAGCAATTTCGTTCACTACGTCGTTCGCGAACATCCTGAGGTACACGTTACCGTACTGGATAAGCTCACCTATGCGGGAAACCCAGAGAACATTGCGAGCTTGCCATCCAGCAGTGTAGAGTTGGTGGTTGGCGACATATGCGACGTCAAGCTGGTTGACGAGCTTGTGTCCGGTAGCGACGCGGTTGTTCATTACGCTGCCGAATCGCATAACGATAACTCCATCTGCGACCCCTCGCCCTTCGTCCTGACTAATGTCCAAGGTACGTTTTGCCTGCTTGAGGCATGTAGGAGACATGGCGTTCGATTCCATCACGTCTCGACCGACGAGGTCTATGGCGACCTTGCGCTTGATGACCCAGCTCGATTTACGGAAGAGAGCCCCTATCGTCCTTCCAGTCCCTACAGCTCCACGAAAGCGGCTTCCGACATGCTGGTGAGGGCTTGGGCTAGAACCTACGACATCCTTGTGACCATCTCCAACTGCTCCAATAACTATGGGCCATATCAGCACATCGAGAAGTTCATACCTCGCCAAATCACCAATGTGCTTTGTGGCATCCGTCCCAAGTTGTATGGCGATGGGAGGAATGTCCGTGACTGGATCCATACCGATGACCACTCCCGGGCCGTGTGGAAAATCCTGACCTGTGGTCAGGCAGGGGAGACCTACCTTATCGGTGCCGACGGGGAGAGGTCAAATATCGATGTGCTGCGCGAGATACTTACGGTGATGGGTAGGCCGGAGGATGAGTTTGACTGGGTCAGGGACCGTCCCGGCCATGATCGTCGTTATGCCATCGATTCGGCCAAGCTTCGGCGCGAGCTTGGCTGGAAGCCCATTTACACAGACTTTTCCCAGGGTCTTGCCCGCACGATTGCCTGGTACTCGGAACATGGGCAGTGGTGGCGGGATTCCAAGGACGCCACGGAAAAGAAATATGCCAGCCAGGGGCAATAGGAGGACTCTGTGGACTTTGAAAAGGACCTGCGCTCTTACGAGACAGGGATAGAGGGGCTGAAGCTATTTGACCTCTGCGTACATGGTGACGACAGGGGATGGTTCAAGGAGAACTGGCAGCAGGCGAAGATGTCCTCCTGCGGCCTGAGGAATTTCCATCCGGTGCAAAACAACATCAGCTTCAATGCCCAAAGGGGGGTCACGCGTGGAATCCATGCCGAGCCCTGGGACAAGTATATTTCCGTTGCCTCCGGCTCGGTCTTTGGGGCTTGGGTTGACCTGCGTGTCGGCAAGGGATTCGGGAAGGTATTTTGTTGTCGTCTTGACCCGTCCAAGGCCATTTTCGTCCCACGCGGCGTGGGCAACGCCTTCCAGGCGCTAGAAGACGGAACCGCCTACACCTATCTCGTCAATGCTCATTGGTCGCAGGAGCTGAAGGAGTCTTACACCTTTGTTAACCTGGCCGACGAACAGCTTGCAATTGAATGGCCCATTCCTCTCGCAGAATGCGAGCTTTCCATGGCCGATAGGGGTCATCCCCGTCTACGGGATGTTTCGCCCATGCGCGGCAAGCGGACGCTTGTGACGGGTTGCAAAGGCCAGCTTGGCAGGGCAATCCGTCAGATTGCGAACGAGAGGGGCCTGGATGGCTTCGAGTATTGTGACATCGACTCCTTTGATTTCTCTGATCCCAGGTCATATGACAGCATCTCCTGGGATGAATACGGGACAGTCATAAACTGTGGCGCATATACCGCAGTTGATCGGGCGGAGACGACGGAGGGTCGCGTGGCATGCTGGAAGGCGAACGCCCTTGGACCTAGCCTTCTTGCCCAGACTTGCGCGAGGCATGACATTACCCTGGTGCATGTTTCATCCGAGTACGTGTTTGACGGCAGAAGGGACGTACACGACGAGCGCGAGCCGTATGCTCCCCTGTCAGTCTATGGCCAGGCCAAAGCTGCGGGCGACATTGCCCTGGCCTGCTGTCCCAAGCACTATGTCGTCCGTACGAGCTGGGTCATTGGAGACGGCAATAACTTCGTGAGGACCATGGCCGCACTCTCTGATCGCTGTGCCGATCCTGCCGATGGGTTGGAGCTGGTGTCCGTTGTGAATGATCAGCGGGGAAGGCTGACATTCACGGACGAGCTTGCGAGGGGCATCTTCTGGCTGCTGGACAACGGCTCAGACTATGGGACATACAATCTCTCCAACGAGGGGCGCACTGCCAGCTGGTTTGACATTGCGAAATTGGTGTTCGACAGGAAGAACGACAACGCAAGCTGCGTGCGTGCGGTGACGACGTCTGACTACTATGACGATGCCAAGGGACCCGTTGCTCCGAGGCCGCACAACAGCACCTTGTCTCTCGAGAAAATCAGTGACTTGGGATTTAAGCCGCGAGATTGGGAGGACGAGCTCTTCTCGTATCTGGAGGGCATTGGGTAGTTGCCTATGCCCTTATGGATGTCCGCCGATGATGCAGTTGCCCACATTTACATGAGGAGGGGGGTTGGCGTTTACGCCAACCCCCCTCAGTGGTAGGTGTTGCAGAGATTTACATCCCCAGGTGAGCGCGCATGACGCTGAGAATGGAGTTCGCATAGGCCTCGCTTGTTGCCCAGCGTCCCGTCAGGTCCTGTATGTTGGGAGCTATGCCGCGAGTCACCAGGTGAAAGCGTGGATCAACGCAGCTCGTGTTGAGCTCGTCCGTGCTTGCGTAGGCCTTTAGGTGCTGCACCTGGGCCATTATGCCGGTCTCTACGTCAGGGAAGGAGTTGCCCTCGCCCTGGTTGCCAACTGCGCCAATCCCTGCGAAGTTGCACTGCTCGGGCTTGACGTCTCCGCCAAATCGCAGCCATCCGGTCTCGACCATCGCCTGGGCAAAGACCACCTCTGCGCGTACGCCTTCCTTTTGCGCGCAGGACTCGATTATTTCACAGAACTCGTTGATGCTCTGTGTACCCTTCGATGAGTATATGCTTGGGAACTCTCCGTTTACCTGGTTGAATGCGTCCGCCATCGTCTCTGCGCTGACCCGAGAAGCCCCCATGATGGGCTCTCCCGCATTCTGCGCCTCAAGCTTGCGCCCGTCCCAGGCGCCATCCGGTCCGAGAGGCCAGACATATCCGTCCCATGAAAGTAGGCCCGTCGCCATCTCGCAGGTCTCGGGGTCCATGTAGTACCACGAGCCGCCCACCTTGTGCCACCCGGTCCGGAGCGCCCCGTTGCCGTCGGCCAGGTACCAGACGTCCCTGCCCTTGTCGTGCCCCCAGCCGCCCGCGTGCATGGCGCCCGTCTCGGGGTCGAGCCAGTACGAGAAGGAGCCGATCTTGTGCGCGCCCGTCGCCATCTCGCAGGTCTCGGGGTCCATGTAGTACCACGAGCCGCCCACCTTGTGCCACCCGGTCTGGAGCGCCCCGTTGCCGTCGGCCAGGTACCAGACGTCCCTGCCCTTGTCGTGCCCCCAGCCGCCCGCGTGCATGGCGCCCGTCTCGGGGTCGAGCCAGTACGAGAAGGAGCCGATCTTGTGCGCGCCCGTCGCCATCTCGCAGGTCTCGGGGTCCATGTAGTACCACGAGCCGCCCACCTTGTGCCACCCGGTGACGGGGGTCGCCTCGTTCGAGAAGAGGTAGCGCGCGCCCGTCTCGACGTCGTTGAACCAGCCCGTGCTGGCGGCGCCTCCCTCCGAGAAGTGACGCCTCGTCCCGTCGATCGTCCTCCAGCCCGTGGCGGCGATGCCGCTCTCGTCCAGGTAGTACCACTCGCCACGGTACATGACCCACTCGCTCGTCACGGGAGAGCCGTTCCGCATGACCTGCCAGCCGCCCGCGCCTTGCACCCACGCGCCATAGAATCCGGAGTACTTCTCGCCATAGGAGGTGCTGAACCAATTGTTGTACTGGCTGAACCCATAGGTCCAAGCTATGGCGTCGGCATCGGCCTCTCCCATTTTTCTGAGATTCTCGTCATCAGCAAGGATGGCGACGTCCTTGGGATTCGAGATAAAGGCGTGTTCGACGATGACGCCGGGGATGCCATATAGTCGCGAGTTCCTGATCACGGAGTAATAGTCCATCCGGGAGCCGTCGGGATAAGATTTTCCGGCATCAGCGGGATAGTCGCGAGTGAGCACGCCTCGATTGCTCGTGCCAAACCTGCCCGTAATCTCATTGAGGATGTTCTGGGACAGAGCCTTGCCGCGATGGTTGGCCTCCGCCTTCCAAAAACCGCTGGAGTTGGGATACCAGACCTCTGTTCCATTCGCCTGTGGTCCAGAAGCGTTGATGTGCAGGGAAACGAACACGTCAGCCCCTGCGTTCACGGAGTTGGTCACCCTATCTATCAGCTCCACATCGTGGTCGTCTTCTCGAGTCATATAGACGTTTGCGTGATAGACGTTCACCAGCCTGTCCCGTGCGGCTTTGGCGATGATGAGACAGCATCGCTTTTCCTGGAGGCCCGACCCCACCGCTCCGCTGTCTGGTCCGCCGTGTCCGGCATCAAGCGCTATGACAAAGCCCTGTGCGGACGCGGCGCCCGGCGCATCGATGCTGCGCGTGAGACTGCGCGGTGCGCCCACCCCCTGAACGGGGGCGTTGTCCGTGCTAGTGCTTAGGTCCTGGTCGGTCGGGACAAGGAGCTCCTCGGCGTTCTCGGGGCTTTCCGCAAGCGCCACCGAGGTCTGCGCAAGCGGGAGGGCCATGCCGAGACATAGGATGACGAGCGAGGAAACCACCCATCCTAGTGCTTTGTCCCTGAAGCCAAGTCGTCTCATGTTCGTCCTTTCTTGCTCGTGCGCGTAGCCGTAGCACTGTTCTTCTCATCTGGCAACAGGATACCCTGCCTCCACCAGCGGGACAAATTCCTGGATTATGTTCAATATATGTTATATAAATATATAAATTGAACAAACTACTTTCTTGAGATTAGGATGTCCGAGAACGCCAAACACGTCAGGAAGGTCGGATATGGTCCTTACGAAGAACGAGTTCCGCATCCTCAAGGCCATTGCTGGTTTGGATGAGGCGGTGACCCAGCGTCATCTCGCCAAGCTCAGCGGCCTTTCCCTGGGTACTACGAACACCGTGCTGAAGGCTTGCGAGAAGGGTGGCATGGTTGTTGACGGGCGCATCACGCAGGTCGGAATGGAGGCCCTCGAGCCATTTGCAGTGGACAATGCCATCATTATGGCCGCTGGCCTCTCCTCCCGATTTGCTCCCATCTCGTACGAGAAGCCCAAGGGCCTGCTGCGAGTGAGGGGGGAGGTTCTTATCGAGCGGCAGATTCGCCAGCTGATGGCCGCCGGCGTCACGGACATCACGGTGGTGGTGGGCTACAAGAAGGAATACTTCTTCTACCTTCGCAGCAAATTTGGCGTGAAGATTGTGGTGAACCCAGACTACGCGACGCGTAATAACAATGGCACCCTCTGGCTTGTGCGTGACATGCTGGCCAATAGCTACGTTTGCTCGTCTGACAACTATTTTCTCGAAAACCCCTTTGAGCGATACGTGTATGGGGCCTATTACGCCTGTAGGTATGTGGAGGGGCCGACGAAGGAATGGTGCGTCTCGACTGGCGCCGGCGGTCGCATAACCCATGTGTCCATCGGCGGCGCCGACTCACTTACCATGATGGGGCACGTCTACTTTGATAATGCCTTCTCCCAGGCATTCCGCGCGGTTCTCGAGCGTGTGTATAACAGGCCCGAGACGCAGGACAAGCTCTGGGAGGAAATCTATGTGGATCACATCCGTGAGCTGTCTATGGTTGCCCGCGAGTATCCGGCGGGCGTGATCAACGAGTTCGACTCGCTTGACGAGCTACAGAGCTTTGACCCCCAGTTCGTGCAGAACGTAGATTCGGAGATATTCGACAACATAGTCTCCGTCCTCGGCTGCGAGAAGACCGACATTCATGACTTCTGGCCACTCAAGCAGGGCCTTACCAACCTTTCCTGTCACTTCTCGGTGGGGGAGGGAGACGAGGCCCAGGAGTATGTGTACAGGCATCCTGGCGTTGGCACGGAGAAGATGATCAACCGAGCCAGCGAGGCCGCTGGCCTGCGCCTTGCGCGCGACCTGGGATTGGACAACACCTTCATCTACGAGGACGAGGCGAGCGGTTGGAAGCTCTCCCGCTTCGTTCGCAATGCCCAAAGTCTGGACGTTGACGATGACGCGCAGCTGAATCGTGCCATGGAGATGTGCCGACAGCTGCACGAGAGCGGTGCAACCCTTGAGCGCCGCTTTGACTTTGTGGAGGAGGGCCTGAGCTACGAGAGGCTTCTGCTCGCCCATGGCCCCATTGAGGTCCCTGGTTACTTCGAGCTCAAGGAGAAGGTCCTCAGACTCAAGGGGTATGCCGACGGGGACAATTATGCTCCATGCGTCTCCCATAACGACTTCTTCCTCCTCAACTTTCTCGTCGAGCAGGATGGGGCCATGAGCCTCATTGACTGGGAGTACGCGGGCATGTCAGACCCCGCAAACGACTTCGGCACGTTCACGGTGTGCTGCGAGCTCACCGAGGAGCGTGCCAACCAGGCACTTGACTGGTACTTTGGTCGCGCTGCGAGCTTCGAGGAGCGCCGACACTTCTGGAGCTATGTGGTCTTTGCCGGCTGGTGCTGGTACCTGTGGTCCCTCGAGAAGGAGTCCGAGGGGGACAACGTGGGCGAGTGGCTGTTCATCTACTACCGGTATGCGGTGGATTACGTGGACAAGGTGCTGGAATGGTACGAGAGCGGTGACGCTCGCTAGGCGTTCCCTTCAGAAGGAGCAGGTCCCATGAGATATGGTCTATTCAGCGGTGTGCTGTGGGCGATAGATACCGTTATTTTGGGCATCGCACTTGGAATGTCTCCCTATTTGGGGGCAGCCCAGGCATCGGTTGCGTCCGCATTCATGCATGACGTCTTCGCAGCCTTGGTCCTGCTGGTCTTTATGGGTACCAGGGGACGTCTTGGTGATACGTTCAAGGCGCTCAAGACGCGAAGCGGGAAGGTCATCATGCTTGCGGCCCTGCTTGGTGGGCCGATTGGCATGAGTGGCTATCTGACCGCGATTGACTGCATAGGCCCAGGCTACACGGCAGCCATCTCGGCATTCTATCCCGCTGTGGGTACCTTTCTTGCGGTGCTGGTGCTCAAGGAGCGTATGAAGCCGCGCCAGGTAATCGCGCTGTTGCTGGCTCTCTTTGCGGTTGTGGTCATGGGGTGGTCGTCTACCGGAGCGGTGACGGTGAACAATCCCGTGGCGGGAATTCTGGGGGCGCTGCTCTGCGTGTTTGGCTGGGGTTCGGAGGCCGTCATCCTGGCTTGGGGTATGGGTGACGACGCAGTGGACAACGAGACGGCCCTGCACATACGAGAGACGACTTCTGCCTTGGCCTACGGTCTTGTCGTGGTGCCCATAACTGGGTCGCTGGGCCTTGTGGGGCAGGTGGCGCTCACGCCTGCCAATGCGGTCGTCCTCGTTGCCTCCCTTGCGGGCACCGTCTCGTACCTCTTCTACTACAAAGCCATTGACTCGATAGGTGCGGCGCGCGGCATGGCGCTCAACATCTCCTATTCGGCCTGGGCCGTGTTTCTGACGGCGGTCGCCCTGGGCGTGATGCCCAGCTGGCTCGAGGTCGTCTGCTGCATTGTTATCGTCTGCGGCACGGTTCTCTCCGCCTCGCCAGATTGGAAGGAGCTGACTGCCGGCTGGATTGGGTGCACGGATGACAGGCGGTCCTGAGGGGCCTTCTCCTCTTCTGCACGGATGGTACGACTCGAGTTAGGGTCCACTTCTGTTTATGCGATTGTCAGATGGGTTCCACGCCTTCATGAGGCTGTTGTCCAGAAAGGTGTTTGCGCTATCCTGTCAGCTGATTCGAGTCTTTTGCGGCCCGTGCACGACAACCCCTTTGGAGGACAGAGCGTTGCTGCCAGTCGAAGAACAGCTGAAGGTCATCACCTCGGGCACCATGCAGATCGTGCCCCTGGACGAGCTCAAGAAGAAGCTTGAGAAGGGCGTTCCTCTCAACATCAAGCTCGGCGTTGACCCCACCTCCCCAGACCTTCACCTGGGCCACGCGGTTCCCCTGCGCAAGATGCGCCAGTTCCAGGACCTGGGCCACAAGGTCACCCTCATCATCGGCAACGGAACCGCGCTTATCGGCGATCCTTCCGGTCGCGACAGCACCCGCCCGCCCCTCACGGAGGAGCAGGTGGAGGCAAACGCCAAGACCTACGTCGAGCAGGCCATGAAGGTCCTCGACCCCGAGAAGACCACCATCGTCCACAACGGCGACTGGCTCAAGCCCCTCAACCTGGGCAGCATGCTGGGCCTCATGAGCAAGTTCAACATGGCCCGCATCCTCGAGCGCGAGGACTTCCACAAGCGTTACGTCAACGGCCAGTCCATCGCCCTGCACGAGTTCATCTACCCGGTGCTTCAGGCCTATGACTCCGTGGTCATCAAGGCGGACGTGGAGATGGGCGGCAACGACCAGATCTTCAACCTCCTCGCTGGTCGCGACCTCATGCGCGCCGAGGGCATGGAGCCCCAGGTGGCCCTCACCGTGCCCCTGCTGGTGGGCACCGACGGCACCAAGAAGATGTCCAAGAGCTACAAGAACTACGTGGGCCTGACCGACGATCCCGCGGACATGTTCGGCAAGGTCATGAGCATCACCGACGAGCTGGTGCCCCTGTACTACCGCCTCTGCTCCACGCTTTCCGTGGACGAGGTGGATGCCATCGATGCCGCCTTTGCTGCGGGCACCGCGGACCCCTACGCCCTCAAGCGCGAGCTGGCGGCCAACATCGTCGACCTCTACCACGGCGAGGGCGAGGGCCAGAGGGCCATGGCCGCCTTCGACGCCCAGTTCAAGAAGAACGAGGTGCCCGAGGACGTTCCCGAGTTTGCGGCGTCCATCGTGGAGACCAACGAAGAAGGCAAGGTCTACCTGGGCAAGCTCCTGGTTGACCTGGAGCTTGTGAGGAGTGCCGGAGACGCCCGCCGTCAGATAGACGGGGGCGGCGTGAAGATCGACGGTGAGCCCGTGGGCGCAAAGTGCTACAACGTGGAGCCCGGCCTGCTTTCTGCGGGCACGGTGATTCAGGTGGGCAAGCGTCGCTGGGCGAGGCTCGTGTAGCTGTATCTGAGAACACAGTAGGACCTGGGGGCACCCATCCGGGCGCCCCTTTTTGCATCCATGTCCTCGTCAATTGATACGAACAAATGTTCTATACTAGTTTTGAGAGAGGAGCATAAAATACGGATAGGGGTATATAATGCGTGAGGTCGACGTCCAATACATCGCGGAATGGTTGGACACCCTGGACTCAGAAACAACCCTACAGGTATTCGCGGCAATTGAGCTCACGCAGGAACGCGGGCCCAGTCTTAAGCGATCCATCGTGGGAAATGTGGTCGTGTCAAGATATTCCGCGATGAAGGAACTACGGCCAGGGTCATCCGGCAAAAGCGAGATTTGAATCCTCTTTGTGTTTGACCCGAAGCGCAGGGCCATAATGCTTCTCGCGGGAGACAAGCGCGGCGAGTGGAATGCATGGTATCGGAAGGCTATACCAATAGCAGATTGCATCTTTGCAGCTCATCTGCTGACGTTGGGAGGTTAGTGCCGTGGTCGAGACTGTGACTGCAGAGGATTACATTAAAAGCCGCGGACTTGATCGGGTGGCAATATCTAGTCGTGCGGACCGCCTGCGCGCCTACGTGAGGGCCTATGAGCTGCGGGAGGCGCGCAAGGACAAGGGCCTCACCCAGAAGCAGCTGGCAAGCAACATGGGCGTGAGCCAGAAGCGCATCTCCGAGCTCGAGAACGGCAGGGTGGAGTCCCTGCGGGTGGACACCCTGCGCCGCTACGCCCAGGGCATAGGAGGGTCTTTGCACATGGTGATTGAGTTCCCCGTGCGGGCCGGCCAGAATGACCTGCCCGAGACCATCGAGATTCCCCTCGAGGGATAGAACAGGACCTGTGAGACCTTGAGCTTCAGAGACACCCATCCCGTGCCCGAGCTGCTTGCCCCCGCCGGTGGCCCCGAGCCCTTCAACGCGGCCCTTGCCGCCGGCGCCGACGCCATCTACTGCGCGCTGGGGAGTGATTTCAACGCCCGCCGCGGCGCCACGAACTTTACCTACGAGACCTTCGAGGCGGCCTGCCGCGCGGCCCACCTGGCAGGATCCAGGGTGTACGTGACGGTGAACGTGGTCATCCGCACGGACGAGATGCCCCGCGTGCTGGCGCTGGTCCGCAAGGCCTGGCTGCTGGGGGCGGACGCCTTCATCGTGCAGGACTGGGGCCTTCTCGCGGAGCTGAGGCGCCGCTACCCGCAGATCGAGTGCCACATCTCCACGCAGGCCAACATACACGACGCACGAGCCACCGCCTGGTGCCGTGATCTGGGCGTCTCTCGCGTGACGCTCTCGCGGGAGCTCTCCGTGGATGAGATCTCCCGCATTGCCCAGGAGGGGGTCGAGCTCGAGAGCTTCGGCCATGGGGCGCTCTGCTTCTGCTATTCCGGCATCTGCATGATGAGCTCGCTGGGGGGCGGCCGCTCCGCAAATCGCGGGCTCTGCGCCCAGCCCTGCCGCCTCACCTACGACCTGCTGGACGAGCAGGGCGAGAACGTCTCCGCACCGGGCAGGGGACGCCCCCTCTGCCCCAAGGACTACTGCACGGTTGATGACCTGCCACGCCTCGCCGCAGCCGGCCTTGGCTCCCTCAAGATCGAGGGGCGCATGAAGGCGCCGGACTACGTCTATTCCGTGGTCTCGAGCTACCGTGCGCAGCTGGACGACCTCGCCGCGGGAAGGACGCCCACGGCCGAGGAGCTCGAGGCGCGTCACCAGAGGCTGCGCCGTGCCTTCAACAGGGACTTCACCAACAGCTACCTTGACCATCGCTCTGATGACGACATGATGAGCTACGAGAGGTCCAACAACCGCGGCGAGCTGGTGGGGTCCGTGGTGGCAACGCGAGACCTGGGCGGCGGCAAGGTGAGGCGCGGCGGGGCCAACGGCGGGCGCGAGCGCTTCCGCTCCAAGACCTTCGCCGAGGTGGACATCCTCCTGGACAAGCAGGTGGGGGAGGGCGACCTCCTTGAGATTCGCCCCGATGACGCGCCATCCCAGTTTTTGACCACCTATGCGCCGCAGGATGCGCGGGCGGGAGACACCATCTGCTGCCGCACCGTGCGTCCCATGGAGCCAGGTTGCCCCGTGCGGGTGATCAGGTCCCAGCAGGCGCTGGACGAGGCGGCGCGCGTCTCCGGTGGAAACGACAGGAGGCGCCGTCCCGTTGAGCTGCGCGTGCAGGCACGCCTGGGCCAGCTCCTTTCCATCGAGTTGCGCTGCGTGGATGGGTCCGCCAGCGTGCGCGTGGAGGGCTTCGAGGTGGAGCCCGCCCGGACCAGGCCCGTGAGCGAGGATGACCTTGCGGAGCATGCGGGGCGTATGGGGCAGAGCCCCTTTCTGCCCGTCTCCTTTGACATAGAGCTGGACGAGGGCTGCGGCATGGCCTTCTCGGCGGTGCACAAGCTGCGCTCCCGCGCCTGCGAGCTCCTTGAGGAGGAGCTCCTGCGCCCCAGCTCGGCTGCATTGCGCAAGCAGGGGCTGGCCCGCGTCCCCGACGTGGAGGACATTGCCGCCCACCTGGAGTTCATCAGGGGCAGGGGCAAGCTGGGGGAGCCGCGTCAGACGGGCGTGGAGATTTGCGCCCTGGTGGCGAGCCCCGCAAGCGCAGGGGCCGCCCTCGCATCCGGCGCCACGCGGCTGTACGTGACGCCCGATGCCTTCGAGGACGCTCGAAGCGCGGGGCTTGCGTGGCCGGAGGGCGCCTACCTGGTTCCCTGGCTGGACGAGGTCTGCCGCGAGTGCGACCACGAGCGGCTCGACCCCTACGTGCGCACGGACGAGCCCTGCGCGGTGGGCAACATGAGCGAGCTTGTCCTTGCGGCGCGCGTCGGGGCCTTGGCGGAAGTCCGCCCCTGCATCCCGGTGCACAACGAGAGCTGCCTGGTGGAGCTGGAGGAGCAGGGCGCGAGTGGCGTCTGGCTCTCTCCCGAGCTTACGCTGGAAGAGGTCTGTGCGCTTGCCGCCAAGGCGCGCGTGCCAGTGGGCCTGGTGGTGAGCGGGCGGGCCCGCGCCATGACCAGCGAGCATTGCGTGCTGCAGGTTGCCAACCGCTGCATCCACGACTGCGCGCGATGCAGGCTGCGGCAGAAGCGCTGCTCGCTCAGGGGCAAGGACGGCTCGCTCTGGCCTGTGAGAACGGACCTGCGGGGCCGCAGCAACATCTTCGCGGCGAGCCCCCTGGACGCAACGCCCCAGATGGTGGAGCTCGTCTCGGCGGGCGTCTCCCGCGTCATGGCGGACTGCACGCTGCTCTCTGCAGAGGAGGCCGCCTCCGCCGTGGCGCGCGTAGTGCGTGCCGTGGACGCCGCAAGGCAGGGCCGCAAGCCAGCGGCGCGCCTGGCGGGCTCCAACTCGGGCCACCTCTTTGCCGGCATCTCGTAGTTGCCATGAGGGGCGCTTCTTACGGGGAGATTTGCTCGCTAGATAGTTTTTGCTCGGCGCGCAGCTCAAAGGGGTACACTCGCTAGCAAATGGAAGCTGAGGGGTGGGAATTAGGGCCATGCGCCCGTCTCGCCCATGGGGAGAGGAACGAAGCATGGCAGAGATGGACGCCGCCTCCAGCGCGGGCAAGCAGAAGATCAACCGCGAGCTTTTGGACGCCACCCTGAACGTCATCCGCCAGAGCCTGCAGGCGGACGGCGGCGACGTGGTGCTGGTGAGCTGCGACGACGAGAACGGCATCGTTACCCTGGAGATGCAGGGGGCGTGCGCCGGCTGCTCGCTTGCGTCCTATGACATGAGCGAGGGCATAGAGCGCATCCTCAGGGAGCACGTCCCGGGCGTCCAGAAGGTCCAGCCTGCCATGGCCTGGTAGGCCGTAACGCATATGCGAGCCGGCGGGCGCCGCGGGACGTGGTCCCGGCGGCGCCCGCCCCTTTGTGAAGAGGATTTCCTNAGTGCCAGCCTGCCAGGGCCTGGTAGGCCGTACCGAATAGGCGAGCCGGCGGGCGCCGCGGGACGTGGTCCCGGCGGCGCCCGCCCCTTTGTGAAGAGGATTTCCTCTCGTCGCAAGAAGAGGCTCTTGGGGGCGTGGTCCAACTAAGCTGTAGGGGATGGAAGCTTGGGGTACGGAGGTGGCGGCACGCATGAGAAACGTTCTGGAATGGCTGGAGGCACGCGCGGACGCGCTTCCGCAGAAGGAGGCCGTCTCTTCCCCGGATGACTCTCTGAGCTTTGGCGATCTGCGGCGCCTCGCCCGCGCGGCCGGAAGCTTCCTGGCCAGTCATATGGAGCCACGCCGTGCGGTTGCCTTCTACCTGGAGAAGAGCCCGCGTGCCCTTGCGGGAATGCTCGGGGCGGTCTATGCGGGAGGCTTTTACAGCGTCTTGGACGTGCGCCAGCCCGCCGGCAGGATTCACGGCATCTGCGAGGCGCTCGAGCCCGCGGTGGTGGTGGCGGACCAGAGGAATCTCGCCCAGGCGCGCGAGGTCTTTGCCGACGAGGCCTTCACGCTGGTGAGCCTGGATGAGCTTCTGGGTGGCCCCGAGGACGCTTCCGCCCTGGCTCGCGTGCGGGTGCAGGCGTGCGACATCGACCCCCTCTACGTCAACTTCACCAGCGGAAGCACCGGCGTCCCCAAGGGCGTGGTGGTCTGTCATCGCTCGGTGATAGACTTCATCCCCCAGTTCGCGGGTT
This sequence comes from Olsenella urininfantis, assembly GCF_900155635.1. Classification (GTDB taxonomy): domain Bacteria; phylum Actinomycetota; class Coriobacteriia; order Coriobacteriales; family Atopobiaceae; genus Olsenella_G; species Olsenella_G urininfantis. The sequence continues at coordinate 1,134,533 of NZ_LT732540.1, read as the reverse complement.
GTTTTGGCATCGGGGAGGGGGACGTCCTGGGAAACCAGGCCCCCTTCGACTTCGACGTCTCGGTGAAGGACATCTACTCCAGCCTGCTGACGGGGGCCAGCCTGCAGCTGATCCCGCGCGAGTACTTCTCGCAGCCCACCCTGCTCATGGACTTTCTCTGCGAGCGCGAGGTCACCTCTCTCACCTGGGCCGTGAGCGCCATGTGCTTCGTCTCGGTGATGGGCGGCTTCGAGTACCGCGTGCCCACGACGGTGCGCAGGGTCATGTTCTCTGGCGAGGTGATGCCGCCAAAGCAGCTGGCCGTCTGGCAGAGGTGGCTGCCCGACGCGCGCTACGTGAACCTCTATGGCCCCACCGAGATCACCTGCAACTGCAGCTACTACGAGATAGGCCGCCCATTTGGCAAGGGGGAGGTCATCCCCATGGGGCGCCCCTTCGCAAACGAGCAGGTGTTCCTCTTGGACGAGGGCGACGCGCCAGTCAGCAGGCCAGGGATTGAGGGAGAGATCTGCGTGAGTGGGACCTGCCTGGCCCTGGGATACCTGGGGGACCCCGAGCGCACGGCCGCGGCATTCGTGCAGAGCCCGCTCAACCCGCGCTGGTCGCAGACCATCTATCGTACGGGGGACCTGGGCTACTACGACGATGAGGGCAACCTTGTCTACGCCTCGCGCAAGGACCATCAGATCAAGCACCTGGGTCAGCGCATAGAGCTGGGCGACATAGAGGCCGCCACGCAGTCGCTTGAGGGCGTGCAGAGGGCCTGCTGCGTCTACGACCGTCGCAGGAAGCGCATTCACCTCTTCTACCTGGGCATGCCCGAGAAGGAAGGCGTGTCTTTGGCCCTGAGGGAGCTCCTGCCCTCCTACATGCTGCCCAACCGGACGCATCAGCTGGCAGAGATGCCCCTCACGAAGAACGGCAAGATCGACCGTCGGCAGCTCGCGGGGCTTGCCGGCATCAAGGAGTAGGAGAGAGCATGTGGCTTGACGCCATCTACCACGCGCTGGATCCCATTGCGTTTTCGCTTGGCCCCTTCGCGGTGCGCTGGTACGGGCTCGCGTACTTCGCAGGGTTCATGTGCGCGGGAACCGCGATATACAGGGTCTCTCGCCGCTGGGGCCTGGGCCTTGAGATGGATGACGTGATCAACGTGATGGTTGCCGTGGCGCTGGGCGTGATCTTGGGCGGGCGGCTTGGGTACGTGCTCTTCTACGGCGGCGGCTACTTTCTGGCCAACCCCCTCAAGGTTCTGGCCATCAACGAGGGTGGCATGAGCTTTCATGGTGGGCTCGTGGGCGCCCTGGTGGCGGGTGGCATAGCCTGTCGCGTCCTGGGGCTCTCGCTGCCTACCATCTGCGACCTTGCCGCCATCGGAGCTCCGCTGGGGCTCTTCTTCGGGCGCTGCGCCAACTTCGTGAACGGCGAGCTTTGGGGCAAGCAGGCAGACGTGCCCTGGGCGGTGATGTTCTCCGAGACGGGCGGCGGCATGGTGTACCGCCATCCCTCCCAGCTCTACGAGGCCCTGCTCGAGGGCCTGCTGCTGTTTGTGATTCTGTTTGCGCTCTCCCGTCGGCGTCCCGCGTGGCCCCAAGGGACCTTCCTCGGCTCGTTTCTGGCGCTCTACGGCTGCTTCCGCTTCCTCATCGAGTTCGTGCGTCTGCCGGACCCGCAGCTGGGCTACCTGCTGGGCACAACCTGGCTGACCATGGGGCAGTGCCTCTCGCTTCCCCTGGTGCTGGCGGGGCTCGGCCTGCTGTCATGGGCCCGTGTGATGCGCAGGGACCAGCGCGCGTTTGCATAGCTGCGCCGTCGCCCGGGCTCGCCTGCCGCTCTACACCAGAGACCTCTCCCGTAGAGCAGGTTTCTCTGGCCTGCGGTTTTGTGACCCAGCTCTACAGCGCGGAGCTCTGCCGTAGAGCGGGGTCCTCCCGACTCCTGCCACAGCCAGCGCGCCTGGCTGTTACACTGGGTGCAATCGAATGACGTCTGAGGGCACGGTCCAACAGCTGCTAGGCCTAGGTAAAAGGATTCCGGTTCAACTCCGGATCAGTGGTGAACTGTGTTTTCCGCCAGCGAGATGGGCGGCCTTCCTGGCCGTCAGTCCTGCCTGCCTGCCCTCTTTGCGTCCCGAGACACTCCCGGGGACGAGAGGAGCAAGCCCTCATGCACGAGAAGCATATTTCCCTTTTCCGCCCGCTTGTAGTGCTTTCGCTTTCGGCTGCGCTGGCGCTTTCCAGCGTGCCGACGCCTGCGCTGGCCGAGCTGGCAGACGAGCTATCGCTTTCGGAGGCCACGACTGCTCGGTCGGCAGTCTCTGCTGGCGTCGAGCTCAAGCTGGTTGACGCGGCCGGCAACGACGTGAGCGCGGCAGCGCCTGTGGAGTCGGGGGCGCAGCTCAGGCTCTGGGCCGGCACCTCAGAGCTGGACGAGGACTTCGGCGACGAGATAGAGACAGAGCTCGCCGACTACTCCATCGTCAGCTCCTACCAGTGGTACCGCGGGGTGGAGAAGGGGAGCGGCTACAGCCCCCAGAGCTACGCCGGATACACCGCCATAGACGGCGCGAGCGGTCAGGCCTACACCGCAACGGACGATGACGACGGCCTTCGCCTTGCCTGCAAGGTTACCTTCGCGGACGGCGTGCAGAGGTGGTCCGCATTCAGCTCCGGCCCTGTCAAGGCAATGGCCGCGCCCGAGCCAGGTCCAGAGCCCAGCGGCACGCCCGAGGACGAGGCAAGGCTGGCCTCGGCCATAGACGCCCTCAAGAAGGACGGCTTCGGGGGCTATCGTCCCAGCCCCAAGTACGCAGACGGCCAGGTCAACCTCAACGCCCTGATCGAGGCCAGGCTCAAGGAGCTGGGGTTTGAGGGCGTGAGCTCCAAGGTGGTCTCCGTTTCCTGGGGAGCCCCTGCCGAGGCTGGCCAGCAGGGCGGCATTGACACCGGTGACGGCCCAGATAACGGCAGCGTGAGCTTCTTCTCGCTTGACCTCGCGCACAGGAGCGGGCATGGCTCCGTCCTGACGCTTCGGCAGTTCTGTGCCAGCTACCAGCTGAGCCTTGGCACCGCAACGGGACAGTTCACCCCCGGGCGCAACACTACCCTGGATTGGGACGAGGCTTCCATGCGCTCCCAGCTGGAGGGCCTGGCCGCGGCCGTGGCGCCCTCCTTTGCCGCGGGAGATGCGGCAGACGGCCTCACGCAAGACTTCGCCCTGCCCAACAAGGGAGAGGGCGTCAACGTCTCGTGGAGCTCGAGCGACCCTGCCATCAAGGTCTCGGGCAACAGCTGGGACGCCACCTCCCAGGCCCAGCTGACGCGTGGCAGCGAGGACGTGCCCGTGAGGCTTGCCGCAAAGGTGGGCTTCTCCGGCCCCGAGGTGCCAGACCTTACGGTGACCAGGGAGTTCGCGGTCACGGTCAAGGGGGACCCCGAGAAGGTCGCCCGCGAGACGGCCCAGCTTCAGGCAGCCCTTGACGCGGGCTACCTCTACCAGAACGTGAGCTTTGCCACGGGCGACAGCCATTCGGACGTCTCCAGCTCGTTCACGCTGCCAAACCCACGCAAGCTGGGCGTCAACGGCTCCCAGTACAAGGTCACCTACAGCTCCGACAGCACGGCCTTCCTGGTCAACGCCTACCGTGCCAACGTGGTGCAGCCGCTTGCGGGCGGGCGGGACCAGCTGGCGCGCATCACCTGCACGGTTGTCAGCAAGAAAGACCCCAGCATCAGGGCGGCCAAGACCCTCGAGTTCATCGCCCGCCCGCTTGCCGAGAGCGAGATAGACGCGGAGCTTACCCTCATGGAGCAGGCCAAGGAGGGGTATGCCGCAGCCCTCCTGGATGGCCAGGACGCGGGCGCCGTCACGGGCAACCTGCGCACCTTCCAGAAGGCCTACCTGGACGCCGGTGAGCTGGCGTGGTCGCGCAGCGTGAGCGACGCGGGCTACAAGCGGCAGGGCATCGTGCCCGTTGAGCTGCCTGGATACGACAGCATGGGGCCTGCCGGCCAGGCGCGCCTCTTCAAGTCGAGCGACCCTGCCGTGGTGGCAAACGAGAACCTCCTGGTCACCACCCCGCGCTATGACAGCAGGGTGAGCGTCAGCTCGCGGCTGACCAGCGAGCGCTTCCGCTCGTACTACGATCGCTACAAGGACGATGAGGGCGTCTCCGCAGGGCTCAAGGCGAAGCTTGCGGCCCTGGTGGACCAGGACGTCTCGGCGGAGCTCACCGTCAGGGGCTCCGAGGGAAAGAGCCCCAACGTAAGCGTGAGGGCCACTGTCATTGGCATGGACTCCTTCGGTGCGAGCGAGCTCTGGGCGGCCGAGCGGGGCTTTGAGCTCAAGCGCGGATCCACGGCGGCAGACCTCACCACCCAGCTGCTTGAAGGAGCCAAGATCGCGCATGACTCCTCCGTCGGGCAGTACGGCTTCACCCTGAACAGCGTCACCTCTCCAACCACGGGAAAGACGCTCTCCTGGGACGAGTCTACGGGCCGGTACTGGCAGCTCTTCGTGAACGGCGAGGCGTCTGGCGTTGGCGCCAGCTCTCTTGAGCTTGAGGACGGCATGTCTGTGGTCTGGTGCTACAGCGCCTTTGGTGCGAAGCTCCCCGACCTGTCGTCCCAGACCGTCACCGCCAGCGTGCGTGTGGTGGGGCCCTCTGCCAGCGGCTCTGCCACGGACTGGCTTGCCCTCACCGAGCTGAGCGTGCCGGCGGGCACCACTGCGGCGCAGCTGAGCAAGCGGGCTCTGGGGCAGGCTTGCCTCGTGACAGACGACGGCATCCTTACCATCTCCGCTCCCGAGGGGAAGAGGCTTCCCAACGGCGAGCCCTCTCTTGGCGCCATGCAGAGTGGTGGCCAGTGGTCCTGGTGGCAGCTCTTCATCAACGGCAGGCTCTCGGACGTGATGGCCGCAGAATATGTGGTCAAGCCCGGGGACCAGATCGTCTGGAGCTATGGCCGCATGGGGGACCCCCTGCCGCAGAACTCCCTCGAGCTGCACCCGGATGCCGAGAGGCCCAGCTACCAGAGCGACTGGCCCGGCCACAAGGGGCCGCAGGGAACGGGCGTGACGTCCGCCTCCACCCCCACCGTGGCGGCCGTGGACGCCCAGGGTGCCTGGCCCCTCTCGGTGGCCAGGCCCTGGACCAAGATGTCTGACCCCATCCTGGTGAACGGCGATGCCTACGTTGCCGTGGAGGACGAGCTGCGCGTGTATGACGGCCAGACCGCGGCGCTCAAGGCAACGGCCCGCCTGGCCACCACGGTGGGCTACACCTCCAACCTCCAGTACGTGGACGGCCTCGTGCTGGTGCCGCTGGACACGGGTCGGCTGCAGGCCGTCTCGGCAAAGGTGGTCGAGGGCGCGGATGGGGCGCATGCCCTGCAGACCGTCTGGGTCACCGAGTCCCTGCCCGAGATGGGCGGCGTCTTCCAGCAGGCGAACTCAAAGCTCTTCGTCCGTGACGGCTACGTGTACTTCGGCACCATGTCCGGCGTCGAGGGTGGCGGCTACCTTTGCTCCGTGAGCCTGAGGAGCGGCGCCGTGCGCTGGTGCAGGGCAAACGAGAAGGCCAACTACTACTGGTGCGGCATGGCCGCGGCGGATGGCGGCCTGCTGGTGGTCGATGAGTCCGGCACGCTCTCCCTGCTCGACGCCTCCACGGGCGAGACACTTGCAAGCCTTGCCCTGGGCGCCCACGTGCGCTCCTCCGTGACAGAGGCGGACGGCCTCTTCTACGTGGTCTCCACCGATGGAGTCCTGCACAAGCTGCAGGTAAAGGATGGCAGGGTTGTTGAGCTGGGCAAGCTGGCGTTTGCTGCCGCAAGCACCTGCACGCCCACCATCAAGGACGGCAAGGCCTACGTGGGCGGCGCCACGGCCGAGTTCAAGGGTGTCATGTCGGTGATAGACCTGAGTGACATGTCCGTCCTTTCCCAGGTGGGCAAGCTTGCGGATGGCAGCGCCATTCCCGCAGAGATCAAGAGCACGCCTCTTCTGGCGCAGGTGGACGGCAGGGACTGGGTCTACTTCACGGCAAACGCCAAGCCGGGCAGCCTCTATGGACTTTGCGTGGGCGAGTGCGCCGCCGTTGAGCTCTACCGTCCAAAGGGCGCGGAGCGGGAGGAGTTCAACATCTCCTTCGTTGCCAGTGACGCCCAGGGAAACCTGTACTACCGCAACGACTCCGGCACCCTCTTCAAGCTGAGCGCCTCGAGCGTGCCTCATGACTACCCGCCCTATGGAGCGGATCCCGTCCAGCCCGAGCCGGAGGAGCCCGCTGAGCCTGCCCAGCCCCAGCCGGCAGGCCCCGAGGCCGCAACGCCCGGGAATGCGGAGCAGGCCGCGGACAGCGGCAAGACGGCCCCCTCAGCCAAGACCAACGCACGGTTCTCCCTGAGGCCCGGCGAGGGCAAGGATGCCACCTCTTCACCCAGCGCAATCGCAGGGCCTGACGGGAGCGGCCTGCTCTCCGGCCAGGGGGAGGGCGTGGCGGGTGCGGAGTCCGCGCTGGCGGGCGAGGCCCTGGCAACAGGCCTCGAGAAGTCAGACGCCCGCGGGGAGGGCCTTCCCGTGTGGCCGTTTGTGGGCATGGCGGGAGGGGCGCTCCTGCTGCTGCTCGTGCTCCTGAGACGTCGCCGCGCCGAGGAGGGCCCCGGCGATGCGTCTACCGGCCAGGGGCGCTAGCATGGCTGGCGGGAGGGGCGCGGGCCCCCGGCTGACGAGGGGGCAGGCTGCGGTCGCGGCCGCCGCCGCGATCCTGATGGCCTTCAGTGGCTGGTCTTTGTCCCAGTACCTGCAGGGCAAAGATCCCCTGTCCTTCCTGGGCGCGGGCGCGCTGAGCACCACCCAGGAGGCCCTGGAGGGCCAGGGTGGCAGCGCGGCGCCCCGGACGCTCACCGTCTCTGGGGAGGACGTGCGCCATGCGCTGGCGGGCCTCTCCCTTGAGGGCAGGGACCTCTCGCTTGACCCGGAACAGCTGCAACTGGTGCTGAGCTCCCGTGTCATCTGGGTGGAGCAGCGCTCGTCTGACGCCTCCGCAGACATGATGGACGTCAGCGTGCGGCGCGCCTTCGCCCTTGCCCGGTGGGTTCAGGCCACGGGAGCGCCCATCTCCCAGGTGACCTGGATCGTGGAGGATGCGTCGGGCGCCGTGCGCCTGGTGCTGAGCGTTCCTGCGAGCCTTGGGGAGCTGCCCTCGGACACGCCCGGGCTGCTTGCGCTTGCCTGCGGCTACCAGGTCTCTGCGGATGCCTATGCCGCCCTGGAGAGCCCCTCCTTTGCCCGCACGGGTGGAGACCTGCCTACCCTTCCTGATGGGGCGGCCATCGAGGCACCCGCCGCGGTGACCCCCGAAGGAGAGCGGCTCTCCGATGTGTCGCAGGAGCGCTCCCAGGCCATGTCCCAGGGCGGCGTGCTCTCGTCCGGAGCCGGCGGCTCCTTCCGCTCGGGGGTCGCAGGCGCGGGGGACGTGGCGGGTTCCCAGGTCAGCGTGAGCGTCACGGTGGACGGAACGGCCGCCGGCGCGAACGCCAGCTCGGCCACCCTCTTGCTGCCTGCCGGGTCCACTGCCTTCGATGCGCTGGTGGCGACGGGTGTGGACGTGAGCTCCAAGGGCACGGCGTTTGGTACCTACGTCATGTCCATCAACGGCCTTGCCGAGTTCGATCACGGAGGCATGTCGGGCTGGGTGTATCGCGTGAACGGCGTGGAGCCCAATGTGGCCTGCTCCAACTATCAGCTCTCCTCGGGCGACTCGCTGGTGTGGGCGTACGTCAACGTGACCGAGTAGCCCCCATGCCTCGCAGCCCCAACGCGCCCGCCGTCTTCGAGAGCCTGCACCCCAGCGTGCCCGCGGCCTTCCTGCTGGGCACGCTGGGTGTCTCCATGCTCGCCGTGCAGCCCGTCTACCTCGTTTTCTCCCTTGCGGGAGGGCTCTTCTGCTCCCTGCTCTGCCGCGGCGCGCGAGAGACCCTCTGGGCCCTTCGCTGGCAGCTGCCCCTGCTGCTCCTGCTCTGCCTGCTGAACCCGCTCTTCTCGGCCTCTGGCTCAACCCTGCTGTTCAGGCTGGCGGGCCGAGGCGTCTACCTGGAGAGCCTGGCCTTCGGGGCCTGCATGGGCGCGCTGCTGCTGTCCACGCTGCTCTGGCTGGGATGTGCCGATGTCCTGCTCGGTCCGGACGCCTTCCTGGACCTCTCCGGCAGGGGGCTTCCGGTGGTTGCCCTCATGGCCTCCATGACGTTGCGCCTGGTGCCCCAGCTCATGGGCCGCGCGCGAGAGGTCGAGGCCACGCTGGATGCCTGCAGTGCGGCGGGGGAGGCGCGCGGGACGGGCGGCCTGCGCGGACGTGCGGCACGCCTCAACGGGGTGCTGCTCAGCTGGTCCCTGGAGGACTCCCTCGAGCGCGCGGCGGCCATGCGCGCCCGGGGCTGGGGCGCGCGAGAGAGGCGCAGCAGCTACCGTCCGCATCCCCTCAGGCCCTCCGATGCGCCGGGGCTTGCGCTGGTCGTGGCCCTGCTGCTCCTGAACGCGCTATTGGCCTGGGTGGCAGCGGGCCAGTGGCGCTTCTACCCCAGCATGCCCACCCTGCTGCCCTGGTGGGGCTACGTTCCCTGGGCGCTGCAGCTCCTGCTGCCCAGCCTGCTTGTCCTGCGCGACCGACTCATCTGGTGGAGGCTCCCATGACCATGCCCGCGGCGCTTCAGGCGCAGGACCTCTCGTTCGCCTATGCCACGCCCGGCGGTGGTGCCGCCCCCGTCCTGGACGCGGTCTCCCTCGAGGTTCCCCAGGGCGCCTTTGCGCTGCTGGTGGGTGGCACGGGATCGGGCAAGACCACGCTGCTGCGGCTCGCCAAGCCAGAGGTCTCGCCGGTGGGGGATCGGGGAGGGGACCTGTGCGTCTTTGGGGAGCCTGTGGAGGAGCTCGCGGCAGATCCCCTTTGCTCCGCCAGCCGGGTGGGCTTCGTCTTCCAGAGCCCGCAGAGCCAGATCGTCTGCGACAGCGTCTGGCGCGAGATGGCCTTTGGTCTCGAGAACCTGGGTTTGGGCCAGGTGGAGATGCGTCGCCGCGTTGCCGAGACCTGCTACTTCCTGGGCATGGAGCCGTGGTTCCGCTCACGCACCACGGAGCTCTCCGGTGGGCAGGCGCAGATCCTCTCGCTTGCGTCCGTGCTGGTCATGAGGCCGCGCCTGCTGCTCCTGGACGAGCCCACCTCCATGCTTGACCCCGTTGCCGAGAAGGGCTTCCTGGCCCTCCTACGTCGCGTGAACCAGGAGCTGGGCGTGACCGTCCTGCTTGCCACGCACCGGCCTGGCCCGCTTCTGGACTTTGCCGACATGGCTCTGGAGCTAAAGGACGGACGCGTGCATGAGCTCGCGCTGGGGGAGCTGCGCTCGCGCGAGGGGCTGAGGGTGCAGGCGTCTATGCCTGCCCGCCGCGAGGAGGCCGGCAAGGCCGCGCTCGAGCTCTCCGACGTCTGGTTTCGCCGCACAAGGGATTCCGAATGGGTGCTGCGCGGGCTGGACCTCTCTTTGGGAGAGGGGGAGTGCCGCGCGGTGGTGGGCGGCAACGGCTGCGGCAAGTCAACCCTGCTTGCGCTTGCGGCTGGTGTGCTGCGTCCGCAGAGGGGTCGCCTGCGGCGTCCGCTGGCGGGCTCTCAGGCGCTGTTGCCTCAGGACCCCAAGGTGCTGCTGAGCGCCCAGAGCGTCTCGGAGGAGCTTATGGAGTGGTCGGCTGCCGGGTCCTATGGCTGGGGCGATGTGCAAAACATCATGAATGAGCTGGGAATATGCCAGGGCCTTGCAAAGCTGCACCCCTACGACCTGTCGGGGGGTCAGCAGCAGCTGGTGGCGCTGGCCAAGCTGCTGCTGGCGAGGCCGCGCCTGCTGCTTCTGGACGAGCCCAGCAAGGGGTTGGACCAAGGGGCCTGGCACGCCATGGTGCGCATGCTCCTCTCAGCGAGGGAGGAGGGGGCCACCATCTTGCTGGCCACGCACGACATGGATCTTGTGAGGGTGCTGGCAGACAGCGTGACCCTGCTCTTCGACGGGCAGGCTGGCCCAAGCGAGCGCACGGGCGACTTCTTCGAGGGCTCCTGGCTCTGGCGCTAGGAAAGCTGCCGCTGGGGGAGCCCGCCCGCGGCAGCATCGCCTACTCCAGGATCAGGAAGGGGTCGTCCTCGGAGAACTCCTCCAGGTCCTCGTCCGTCTCGCTGGGGCCCTCGCCCTCACCAAACCAGCTGTATGCCTCGGCGATGCCGTCCTGGGCATCCTTCTCCATGGGCAGCACGGAGTTGATGAGCGAGAGGCCGTCCACGCTGGGCACGATCTTGGTCCACTGGGTGAGGATGGGCTCCGTGGGGCTCTGCTCGAGCTCGATGAGGGAGTCGAGGTAGATCTCGCAGGCGCCGTCGAGCAGGTCCGAGGTCTCGTGCAGCCGCTGGAAGAGCTCGGCGATCTTCGAGAGCGCCTCCTCAGGGTCTTGGGCCTCCACCACCACGGGCATGAGGCAGTAGTTCTCGGCCGAGTCGTTGGCGTCGTCGTAGTTGAAGTTACCAATGTAGAGCATGGTGATCCCCCCAAAGGCGCTTGCCGCTTGCCGGACATCTTGCTCAGACTGTATCCCAGCCCAACAGCCAGTCGCACTGCGCGCTCGCAGACGGTTGGGTCATACTGGCTGCTGACGGAAGAGGGGCGGGCGCATGGCTTTTTTGGTGAACAGGGACGCTGCGATGCGGCGCGTGCTGGGGGCCCTTGAGGTCCCGGCTCTGCTGGCCGTTCCTGCGTCCATGCTCGCCTGCGCCCTGGGAGACGTTGACTTGAGCGCCGGCCTCACCCTGCTCGTGGTGCTCCTCTCGCTGCTTCTGCTCTTTGGCAGCTACGAGTCGTCGCGACCTGGGCTCAGGCAGATCATGCCAAGCGTGGTGCTGGCGGCCCTTGCGGCAGCCGGGCGCGTGCTCTTTGCCCCGGTTCCGGACGTGAAGCCCGTCTCGGCCATCGCCATCGTCGCCGGCGCCGTGCTGGGACGCCGGCAGGGCTTTGTGGTTGGTGCGCTGGCGGCTCTCGTCTCGAACTTCTTCTTTGGCCAGGGGGCCTGGACGCCCTGGCAGATGTATGCGTGGGGCCTGGTGGGGTATCTTGCGGGCGCCCTGGCCGACCACGGCCTCCTAGAGAGGAGGCCCGTGCTCATGGCGTACGGCTTCCTCTCGGCCCTGATATACGGGCTTGTTCTCAACGGCTGGTTTGTGCTGGGGTTTGTCAAGCCGCTAACCTGGCAGGGGGCCCTTGCTGCCTTTGCGGCGGGGCTGCCGTTGGACGTGGTGCACGGCCTGGCAACGACGGGCTTCCTGGCGCTCATCTGGCTGCCCTGGGGGCGCTCCATCCGGCGTGTTGTGGCAAAGTACGGCCTGTAGGGAGGTCTGATGGTTGCTGGTCGTCGGATGGGAGCGATGGTGGCCGTCGCCTGCGCGCTGCTTGCGTGCGCGTGCGCCGGAGCCGCGTGGGCGGCCCTGCTGGGGATGACGCCGCATGAGGGGGAGCGGCATGCCGAGCCCGCGGAGGCACCCGTCGTTGTCGAGCGCGCTGCGGATGGCTCGCGGCTGTCGGGCATGTTCTCCCGCGGCGAGATAGGGTCCGTGCGCCTGATAGGCGACTCCATCACGGCGGGATTTCTCTGCGACGGCTACGACAGCCTGCCTCCGGGGCCCGAGCTTGCCTACTCTGGGCCCCAGGGCAGCTACCTTGAGACATCGCCCCAGCTGGGCTGTTGGACAAACGACTTTCGCGACTGGGCTGGTCAGAGGGGGGCGGTGCGTTTCGTGAATGCCGCCGTGAGCGGCTTTCGCATGCAGTTCCTCGCGGAGGCGCCGGAATCCTGGCTGGGAGAGGGGGCGGACGTCATCGTTGTGATGCTTGGCACCAACGACGCCGCGAAGGAGCCTGCCGATGCCTTTGAGGCCTACGCACGTGACGGTCTTGCCGCGGCGGCCGCGCGCTGCAAGCATCTCGTGGTGGTGTCGCCACCCAACAACCGGCGGACGGACGCAACCAACCTCTATGGCATGGACGAGGTGGACAGGGTCCTCTCGGGAGTCTGCGACGAGGCGGGATACGAGCATGTCTCGCTCTACGACGCGCTTGACCTGGGTGGCCCTGACCTCTGCGAGGACCAGGTACACCCCACCACTGCAGGGTCTCACAAGCTCTGGCGGGCATTTTGCGAGCGGCTCGGCCTGGTGTAGCCGAGCGGGCGCGCGGGCGGCTTGCTGTCGCATGTGGCCTCCATCTGACGACAAGATTGCCCCGAGGGGGGCGCAACAGGGCGTTCCCGGCGCCGTCCGGGTCTTGTTGTCGGAAACGGGCCGCATCTGACAACAAGTTCTCAGCTGGCGCCGCTCATCTGGTCCTCTAAGCCAGGATGGGAATCTTGTTGTCACTATCCCTGCACCAGCGACAACAAGATGTGCCAGGTCTGTACGTATCTGCACGCCAGATGTATCAAAGTCGTCTTGTTGTCACCTGCATGGGGTTTTGGTCCGCTCGGACGCCGATTCGCCCCTCTCAGGGAAGCGTCTCAGCATCGCCCTATCGGAATCGTCTTAGACGACCTGCCTCCGCGCCGTCCCTGTGCTGCTGATTCCTTGCCCCTGTGCCAGCTGGCTGTCAGCTATGCGCAACAGAGCAAGCCCAGAAGATCAGCCCATTGCCCATGTGCCCCAAGGCCAAGGATACATTTCTCGTAATCGGTCGTTTGGGAGGGCGCATGACCATCTACCTCAGCCATCACAGCGCGTATCGCTTCTGGGTGGGACGCAGCGTCCCCATCCGGCAGCTGAGGTGTCTGGGTGAGCTGAGCCTTGCCGATGCGCAGTGGTCGCGCGGCGCGCTGCGTGGGTGCGGGCTGCAGTCCGCAGGCCAGCACGTCCTGGTCCCAAGGGGCTGCGCCCAAAGCTCGAGGGAGCCTCAGCGTCATGGCTGGTCGGGATCGCTTCCCTCGGGCTCTGCGTACGAGGTTCAAGAGGGCCTTGTCGTCTGTGGGCCGGAGCTCTGCCTGGTGCAGCTGGCAGACCGCTTGACCCTCCCTCAGTTGGTCATCGCCGTCACCCGGCTTCTGAGCAGATTTCGCCTGGAGGACAGCTCGATCGGCGAGAGGGGCGTGCTGCGAGCCGACCCCATAACAGGCAGGAGGGCCATCCTTGACCTTCTCGGCCGTTGTGGGCGGCATCGGGGCGTGCGCATCCTGGAGCTAGCGCTTACCTGGGCACCCGAGCGCTGCGCCTCCCCAATGGAGGAAATCACGGGGCTGCTGCTGGGCATGCCTCTCGAGTTGGGCGGATATGGGCTTGGCCCTCTGGAGTCCAATGCCCGGATCGACTGCCGCGGCCTGGACGTCCTCCTGCTTGACCGCACCTCGCGCGGGTACTTCGAGCCTGACTTCCTCTGGAGGGAGGAGCGCGTGTGCCTCGAGTACGAGGGCGCGGTGCATGCGGAAGCAGACCAGCTCAAGCGTGACAGAAGGCGCTGCAATGCGCTGGCCTCCCTGGGGTATCGCATGCTTCGGGTCTCGTACGAGGACATCGCCTGGCATGAGGAGTGCGAGACCCTGGTAAGCCAGCTTGCCCAGCTGCTGGGCAGGGAGCTTGGGGAACCATCGGACGAGGAGTGGGCCGCGCGGAAGAGGCTACGTGACATGCTTCTGGGCCCGCATCCCTTCTCGGTGTGACAACAAAACCGGTGCTGGCTGAGAGGTGCCAGGTAACGTGGGCGGCAGGACGATCTTGTTGTCGGATACGGCCCGTTTCCGACAACAAGACCCGAACGGCGCCGGGAACGCCCTGTTGCACCCCCCCTCGGGGCGATCTTGTTGTCAGATGGGGGCCACATGCGACAGCAAGCCGCCCGCGCGCCCGAGTACGCCCAGGCTGCCGAGAGGCGCTGGCACCTTGTAGTCAGGGCGGCTGGGGAGGCGCCGGCGGCGCGCCCGTCCTGTGTCGCGCTTTTGTAATCGCGGGCTCCTCCCTTGTGCAACGGCCCTGATGACCGCTATCATTCATATGTTTTTGCCGAAGTCAGAAGGAGATCTGCATGTCCGGACACTCTAAGTGGGCTACCACCAAGCACAAGAAGGCCGCAATCGACGCAAAGCGCTCCGCGCTCTTCTCCAAGCACTCCCGCAACATCACCGTTGCCGCCCGCAACGGCGGAGACCCCAACCCGGACAACAACGCCTCCCTCGCGGCGGCCGTCGCCCGCGCCCGCATGGTCTCCATGCCCAACGCCAAGATCCAGGCCGCAATCGACAAGGCCTTTGGCACCGGCGCTGACGCCGTGGTCTACAAGGAGGTCACCTACGAGGGCTACGGCCCCGCCGGCGTAGCCGTCTACGTTGAGTGTCTGACGGACAACCTCAACCGCACCGCCGCGGACGTGCGCTCCGCCTTCTCCCACGCGGGCGGAAACCTCGGCACCACCGGCTCGGTCGCCTTCCAGTTCACCCGCAAGGGCTCCATCGCCATCGACAAGGTCATCGTCAGCGAGGAAAAGAAGGTCGCCGACAAGGAGAACGCCGTGGACGAGGACGAGTTCATGCTCGCCGTCGCCGAGGCCGAGGGCGATGACTACGAGGACGCCGGCGACCAGTGGATCGTCTACACCGCCTACGACAAGATGCAGGCCGTCGAGGCCGCCCTCAAGGAGCAGGGCATCGAGGTCAAGGGCTCCGAGCTCACCATGGTTCCCAACACCCCCAACGAGCTCGAGCTCAACGACGCCAAGAAGGTTCAGCGCCTGGTCGACCACCTTGAGGAGCTCGACGACGTGCAGAGCGTCTACACGTCCATGAGCGTCTCCGATGAGGTTGCCGAGCAGCTCGACGAGGACTAGTCCTTTCACGGTTCCAAAATCGCATGCGCATGGGCGGCGGCCTTCGGGTCGCCGCCTTTTGCAAGGAAGAGGGGTGAGCGTGAGGCAGGAGATGACGCAGGCGCAGGCGGAGGAGGTCCTGCAGCTGCCCGAGAGGTACGGCAAGGCGGAGCTGCGCAGGCAGTTCAAGGCGTTCGCGCAGGAGTACCACCCTGACAACGCGGCCAGGAACGGCATCTCCGAGAAATTCGCCCAGACGCGCATGACCGAGGTCAACAAGGCCTACGCCACCTTGAAGCCTCTGGTGGACGCCGCGGGCCCGCGCGTCAGCATACATCGCGACCTCGTGGGCGGCTCTCGGGGTCACAACGGTGTGGGCGTGCATCACAACCCCGATGGCAGCGCGTCCGTGAGGACCCAGGTGGACGACTCCCTCTTCTGGGACGAGGAGGGAAATCCCCGCAGCGCCGTGGCGGAGTCCGAGGCGAACGCTGCTGCCGACGCCCCCGGGCATGCGCTCAGGCGCTTCCTTTTGGGCCCCTGGTTCCTGCGCCTGATTCTGGTGGCGCTCTTCGCGCTCGTCTGGTGGCTCAACTTCCCGCTGCTTCCTCGGAATGCGGCTCGCTTCGACACGTCGGCCACCGCAAGCCTCTCAAGCTGGGCGTCCGTCGTCGCCTCTGCGGTCTACCCCAGCTACCTCCTGCTCTTTGAGCTCTTCGCCGGCCATATCTCCGGCGCCCTGCGCGAGGTCCTGAACGGCATCGTCTCGAACCTCACCCGCGTGCACGTGGAGGTGCGCAGGAAGGGCAGCTACCAGTCAAGCGTCTCGTCTCTCCTTGAGAAGCAGGTGTACGGCATCCTTGAGCTGCCCGTCTCGCTTGCGCTTCTGGCACGCGGCCTTGCCGAGGCGGACGCAGGCTGGCACCTGGCCTACCTGGTGCTGGCGGGAATCTTCCTGGTGGACCTGCTGATCGGCTTCTTCGGGGCGGGCATCGCAAACGGCCTGGCCCGCTGGCTTGCCGAGAGGGCCGAGAAGCGCTACGTGACGCTGCGCATGGACATGCTCAAGCGCTGCGGCCAGTGGGCCGGTGGCCGTCACGCTCGCAGCTAGCGCACCGTCCGCTCTCCGTGACGTTTGGGCTGCGTGCCGTGCGGATGGCGTTAGCGTCCGGCGTCTGCGCTATTCTCTTAAGGTGAAACCTCGTCACGGCTCTCGTCTGCCGGAAGGGACGTGCACATGGGCATGTTGAAGCGCATCTGCCTGTTCGTCTTTGGCCTGTCGGGACTTCTCGTCCTGGCAGCCCTGGCCCTGCCATGGTTTGGCCCCTGGTCGCAGGAGGCGCAGGCCCTCATGGGCGTTGACATCTACTACATGGTTGTGGAGTGCCTGATCGCCTTGGTTGTTCTGGGGCACCTGGCCTGCCTCCTGCGCTCCATCCTCACGCGCAACCGCAAGGTGGTCGTGGTGAGCAGGGTCGATGCGGACCAGATTACCGTTACCCGCTCTGCCATCTCCAGCCAGGTGACGCATGTGATCGAGGAGGACGGGCGCTTCCGTGCTCGTCGCGTGAGCGTCTCGAGCAGGACGCGAGGTCATGTGCGCGTGTACGCCCGCGTCCAGCCCACCCAGACGGTTGACGTGGTCGAGGAGGGTCGCGCCCTGCACGATCGCCTGCTCGCCGGCCTCGCCGTGGTGGTGGGGGACAACGTGGACGGCGTGGAGCTGGAGTTCCTGAACGCGGAGGAGTATCTGCCGGAGCCCGCGGAGGCATCCCAGGCGGTGGCTGAGGGGGAGCCTGACCTTGGGCCGGAGCCCGTGGCTGACGAGGCGGGCGGCACCCAGGACGCTGGTTCGGAGTCCCCGTCCCAGCGCCTCTCGCCCTCTGATACCTCAGAGATAACCGTCTCCATGGGCAAGGCGCCCCACGCCTCCGAGAGCGCAGAGGAGGAGTAGCCATGTCAGAAGCCAAGCCCAGGCTCAGCATAGAGAACGACGAGAGGGATCAGGTGCCGGCCCAGGACGGCTCGCCCGTCCCGCAGGGGGGCGAGCCAGAGGGGCCCGTCCGCAAGAGGCTCTTCTTCGCGACCCTCGGCAGCTGGCTGCACGAGAGCTTCCCAGGGCACGAGAACGCGGTCCTCGGTGGCGCCGCGGGCCTTGCGGCTGCCCTGCTGGTCTTCGCCCTGGGCCTCCTGCGCACGATCTTCGTGCTCGTCTGCGTGCTGCTCGGCACGCTAGTGGGCCAGTGGGCAGACGGCAACCCACGCATCGTCAGGCTCGTGCGCAGGCTGCTCTCAGACGGCAGCAACGAGCGCTAGCCAACCCAAACAACCACCTTCCTTGCCGGTGCGCCCGGTAAGGGCCACCCGAGAGGAGCTCGCATGACCGACAAGACCACTTCCCAGCCAGAGGAGCAGCAGACCGCGGTGGAGGACGCGTCCGTCGTGGACGTCCAGGGCCAGGTCCCTGCCGTCGAGGCGGATGCCGGGCCAGTGGCGGCCGTCGAGGACGCCCTCGCTCCCCTTGGCGCGGAGGAGGACGAGGACTCCGAGGACTCCCTCACCTTCTCGAACGGCGTCATCGAGAAGATCGTGGCCATCGCCATGCGCGAGGTCCCAGGCGTCATTGGCATGAAGGGAAGCTGGTTCAACCGCGTGCAGGACGTGCTTGGCGCCAGCGACTCGCGCAAGGGCGTGAGCGTGGAGGTGACCCCGGACGCTGCCGTGCGTGTGAACATCAGCGTGCTGATCGAGTACGGAGCCTATGCGCCCCAGGTCTTCGAGGATGTCAAGAGGACCGTGGTTAAGCAGGTCAGCGGCATGACCGGGCTGCAGGTCGCCGGCGTGAACCTGCGCATCGAGGACGTGCTCACGCCTGAGGAGTACGCCGCGGGAAAGGCCTCTAAAGACGAGCCCGAGGACGAGGGGGGCGACCTTGCCGAGGTGCTCGAGGAGACGGACGAGTAGGTTGCGCGCTGTGACATCGAGAGGAGCGTGTGCGTTGGCAGACACAGACATCAAGAAGGTCATCGTCTTCGGCAGCCTGAACATGGACATGTCCGTCGAGTGCGCGCGCGTGCCGCGCAGGGGCGAGACGGTCAGGGGCGACTCCTACGTCACCACCCCGGGTGGCAAGGGTGGCAACCAGGCGGTTGCCTGTGCTCGCATGGGCGTGGACACCTTCATGGTTGGCAAGGTGGGCAACGACGCCTTCGGCCGCGTCCTCGTCGCCAACCTCACGAGGCATGGCGTGTCCACGGCAAACGTGAGCGTCACTGCCCGAGAGGAGACCGGTGCCGCCGTCATCCTGCGGGCCGCCGGTGACGCGCGAATCGTTTTTGACCCCGGTGCCAACCAGGCCATCAGCTACGACGAGGTGCGTGCGGCGATCCACGGCTTCAAGCAGAACGGCAACATCTTCCTCACCCAGCTCGAGTGCGACCCAGAGGTCACGATGCAGGCCCTGCTCTGCGCGAAGCGCAACGGCCTCTACACCGTGCTGAACGCCGCCCCTGCCGTTCCCATTCCCGACGAGGTGGCGTCGTCCCTTGACCTGCTCTGCGTCAACTCCATCGAGTGCGAGGAGCTCAGCGGGATCTCCCTGGCTGTGGAGGACGGCGCCTTTGACTACGCCGCCATACAGAGGGCGCTGGAGCACTTCGCCTCCCGCGGCATTGGCGCCACCATCATCACCCTGGGCAAGCAGGGCTCAGTCACGCTCGGCGAGGACGGTCGCATGCTCTCGGTTGCCGCCTACGGCGTGGACGCCGTTGACTCCACGGGTGCCGGCGACGCCTATCTGGGAGGGCTCGTGGCAAGCCTTGCGCTGGGCAAGGACCGCTTCCAGGGGATGCGCGTGGGAACCGCAGCCGCCGCCCTGTGCGTCACCAGGCTTGGGGCGCAGAAGGCCATGCCCAGCTGGGATGAGGTGACGGAATTCATCGCCGACAGCGAGCGGGATGAGTAGCGACGCGAACGGCATGGACGCCGCCTCGGACGGTGCCGCGTTGGCCCAGGGTGCCCCAGGGCGCAAGACCGTCTGGTTCTACCAGTGGCTGCGCGCCCTGGGGGCCCTGGCGGTCGTCGCCCTGCACGTGGTGCGGGAGTGCGAGCTGAGCGAGCCGCTCGCCGCTGCCGCGGGAGGTCTCATCTCTGCCGAGTCGCTGCTGGCGGTGCCCCTGGCGCGCTGGGCCGTGCCCGTCTTCTTCATGGTGAGCGGTGCCCTCATGCTGGACCCTCGTCGAGATGTGGACGCAGCCAAGGTCGCCCGCCATCTGTGGCGCATCGCCTTCGTGCTCCTGACGCTGGGATACGCCTTCGCCCTCATGGAGCTGGCCTATGCCGGCTCGTTACCGCTTCCGGAGCTGCTGGCCGCCGCGCTGTCACGCGTCCTGCTCGCTCAGTCCTGGGACCATCTCTGGTACCTCTACGCCACCTTGGGCCTCTACGCGCTCACCCTGCCCCTCAGGGCGCTCCTTGGCCGGCTGGAACGGCGCGGGAAGCTGCTCCTGCTGCTTGCGCTCTGGGGATGCCTCTGCGTCCTGCCCGCCCTTGCGCCGGAGGGCCACCTGTCCGCGTGGGCGTCCTGGGGCTTTCCCCTGCCGTACTACCTGGCTGGTAACGTCCTTTCCGAGCTTCCCGCAGACGACGTGCGCACCTATCGCACCGTGCTGGCGCTCGGCGCCCTCGCGCTTGCGGCAATGCTGGCGCTGAGCTGGCAGGATGTGGTTGATGCGGCGCTCCCGGAGAGGGGCCTCGCGCTGCCCTTCGGGGCGGCTGCCTTCGTTCTGGCAAGCCGGCGCCTGGACCTTCCGGCCCAGGGCGGCCTCTCCTGGGTGGGCTGGCTTGCCGGCTACAGCTTCGGCATCTACCTGCTGCACCCCCTCTTCGCGCACCTCCTGGTGCGTGTGGGGCCGCTTGCGGGCGTCGCGGCGGGCGCGGGCGCGGCTGGCGTGCTGGCCCTGCAGCTGTTGGTGTTTGCGTTGGGGGTCCTTGGCTCCGTGGCCCTGGTCCGCCTCCTGCGCCAACTTCCTGGATTTGCCGGCAAGGTCTAGCGGCCGGGCCTGATGGTCGCCTCGGGCTCGCGCACGTAGAGGTAGAGGCAGAACCAGCTGGCAACCCACACGACGGACGCGAGCGCGCCCACGGCCCACTTCACGAGCCTGGGCACCGCCACAAGATGGCTTATCCCGAGGTTTGCGGCAATCAGCACGAGGACCGCCACGGACACCCTGGTCATGATGGAGTCCTTCTCGGCACGTCTCATGACGGGCCGCCTCGCCTTCTTCTCGGGCTCGTTGAGCTTGGCGATGAGCCACTTGTAGAGCCGGCTTTCGCGCACGAAGCGCCCGAAGCCTGGGAAGCTGTGGGAGAGGCAGATGACGGCCAGGATCCAGAAGGGGATTGCCGGGAGCACCGGGAAGATCGCGCCGATGATGGCAAGGACCACGCATCCCATGGCGCCCAGGCCGTAGAGGATTCTCTCGCGCAGGCCCAGGGGCTCCTCATCCACGAAGTCCAGGTCCAGGAAGGGGTACTTGTTGTTCGATCGCTTCCGTGCCCGCTTGGCCTCCACGCGTGTACGCAGCTTGTTCCGCCTGTGCTCTCCGACCGCCCTCATGCGTGCCTTACCCCCCGTTCCAGAAGCCTGACAGGGGGCAAGTGTAAACGAGGCTTGTGAGGGAATTACGGTTGCCTGCGCCCTTGATGGCGCGTCTAAGTTCTGTCATCTTTGACATCGTACGCCTGATTTTGGAAGGCGCCGGTCGTGTCTCCGGCGCATGACAGGAAGGTGTTGTCACATGACGCACGAGAACTCCCCGCTCATCAGCCGCCGCAGCCTCCTCTTCTCAGGCCTTGGCCTTGGCCTGGGCCTTGCTGGCTGCGCCATCACTGGCTCCGGGCAGCCCCCCACCTCCACCCGGGACGAGGGGAGGGCGAGCCTGAAGGTCGCCTCCCTCAAGGGCCCCACCTCCATGGGCATCGCCTCCCTCATGGACAAGGCGCAGAAGGGCATGCTGCGAAACGATCTCGAGTTCACCGTTGCCGGCTCTCCCGACGAGGTCATCCCCGCCATAGCCCAGGGCGGCTTCGACATCGCGCTCGTGCCAGCCAACGCCGCCGCGGTGCTCTATGCCAAGACCAACGCCTCCGTCTCCGTCATCAACATCAACACCCTGGGCGTGCTCTCGGTTGTCACGGCCGACGATTCGGTCAATGACCTGACGGACCTTGCGGGCCGCACGGTGTACCTGGCGGGCAAGGGCGCAAGCCCCGAGTTCGCCATGAACTACCTGCTGGGCAAGGCAGGCGTCGCCAATGACGTCACCCTGGAGTTCCTGAGCGAGGCAACCGAGGTGGTGGCCACCCTGGCCGCGGATTCCACGGGATCTGCCGTGGCGGTCCTCCCTCAGCCCTTCGTCACCGTGGCCCTGTCAAAGTTTCCCTCCCTGCGCGCGGCCGTTGACCTGAGCGAGGCCTGGGACAAGCTCTCGGACGACGGGTCCCAGCTGGTGCAGGGCGTCACCATCGTGCGCAACGAGGTGCTCTCCGCGCATCCCTCGGCAGTCCGGGAGTTCATGGACGAGCAGGCCCTCTCCGTCGAGGCGGCCAACGCCCACCCGAGGGACGTGGCGCCCCTGGTGGTCTCGGCAGGCATCCTGGACAGCGAGGACATCGCCGCCGCGGCGATTCCGGCCTGCCATCTGGTCTGCGTCGAGGGCAGGGAGATGAAGGACGCCCTCTCGGGCTACCTTCAGACGCTCCTTGATGCCAACGCGGCCTCCGTGGGCGGCTCGCTTCCCGGCGACGACTTCTACCACCAGGGCTAGCCCCTTGCCGGTTCTTTCTCTCCAAGGGGGGCGTCCTGTCCTGGGGGCGCTTGCGCCCGCCTGCGTCTGGCTGCTGCTCTGGCAGCTCGCAAGCGTGGCGCTTGGAAGCACGCTCCTGCTCCCGGCGCCTCTTGCGGTACTTGTGCGCGCTGGCCAGCTCGCTCTTGCCCCCGGCTTCTGGCCTCTTGCGTCGTTCTCTCTCGTCCGCGTTGCGGGGGGGTTTGCGCTCTCCTTCCTGCTCGCTCTCGCACTGGGGCTTGCGGCTCACCGCAGCCGCATGCTTCGCACGCTGCTGGAGCCCCTGCTGGTCGCCCTCAAGGGCGTGCCCATCGTCTGCGTCATCGTCCTCCTGCTCATCTGGGTGGGCTCGCGCGCGGTCTCGGGCATCGCCGTCCTCCTCGCGGTCTTCCCACCCCTCTACTTCGCCCTGCTCGAGGGGCTGGACAACGTGGATGCGCGCACGGACGAGATGCTGCGCGGCTTTGGCGTGGGGCCGTTTCGCCGGCTGCTGCTCCAGCAGTGGGGAGAGTCCCTGCCGTACCTGCTGGCGGCCTCCCGCAGCGCCTGCGGTATGGCATGGAAGGCGGGTGTTGCCGCAGAGCTGGTGGGGACGCCCGTCGGAAGCATAGGGGAGCGCATCTACCAGGCCAAGCTCCTGCTCGAGACCACTGACGTCTTTGCCTGGACGCTGGTGGTGGTCCTGCTCTCGCTTGCCTGCGAGAGGGCCTTCCTCCTGGCGCTGGAGGCGACGGGCCGGCTGGCGCCGAGGCTCGCCCTGCGCCTCGGCCCAAGGTGTGCGGAGGCGCCCTCCTGCGCGCCCTGCGAGCTCTCGCTCGATGGGGCCACCCTCGCGTACGACGGCGCGGTGGTGTTGGAGGGCGTGTCCCTCGACCTTTCCGCGGGCTCGCGCACGGTGGTCATGGGGCCATCCGGTGTGGGCAAGACCACGCTGCTCTCGGCGCTGGCGGGTGCCTTGCCGCCCCTTTCGGGCAGCGTGCAGGCGGGCCCTGGCGCATCGGCGGTCTACCAGGACGTGCGCCTGCTGGAGCAGCTCACGGCCGAGGAGAACGTCCGTCTTGCGGCGCCCTGGCTCGCAAGGGACGCGGTGCGGGCCCTGCTGCTGGAGCTCCTTGCCCCGGAGGCCCTTGCGCTGCGCGCGTCCGAGCTTTCGGGAGGACAGCGCCGCCGCATCGAGCTGGCGCGCGCCCTGGCCCATCCCTCAGCCGCAGTCATCCTGGACGAGCCGTTCTCGGCGCTGGACGAGGAGGCGCACCGCCGCGCTGCGGCGTTCGTGCTGGACCACCTGGGAGGGCGCACCCTGCTTGTGGCCTCCCACCTTCCCCAGGACCCGGCACTGCTCTCTGCGCGCGTTCTGCGTCTGCGGGAGGGCCCGCCGGCTCACTCCTCAGAGAAGAGCTTGGAGTAGGCGGTCTTTGCGCTCACGCCCTCTATGCTGCCCAGCCGGCCCGCCAGGGCGGATATCACGTCCTGCGGGGCATCCACGGCCACGCTTATGATGGATACGGCGCGCTTGGGGTAGGGGAGGCCCATCCTTCCCACGATGTAGGGCGCGTGCTCGTGCAGGAGCCCGTTGAGCTCTTCCACGGACTCGGGACGTTCCACGATTATTGCGATGAGTGCCACGCGCGTGGGCATCAGGACCTCCTTCTCTGGGGTATCACTGAACAGAAGCGTAGCAGCACAGAGAGGATTAGCCATGACCGATTCCGCCAACACCAGGCCGTTGAGCGAGGCCCAGATCACCGAGGCGGGAAACCCCGCCAAGCCCCAGGGGGAGTGCGGGGCGCTCATGCTGGAGCGCATGAACCGCAGCCACGAGGAGGTCACCAACTGGGCTCTTGACCTGCTGAGCTTCTCACCAGACCAGAGGGTTCTGGATGTGGGCTGCGGAGGAGGGGCCACCATGGGGCGCATCTCCCAGCGCATGGGCAAGGGCTCTGGCACCGTTGTGGGCGTGGACTACTCAGAGGTCTCCTGCGCGCAGTCGCGCGAGCTCAACGCCGCAGGCATCGCCTCCGGGCGCATGGAGGTGCGGCAGGCCTCGGTCGAGGCCCTGCCCTTCGCCGACGCCAGCTTCGACGTGGTGACCACGGTGGAGAGCTTCTACTTCTGGCCCGACCCCGTGGCAAACCTGGCCGAGGTCGCCCGCGTGCTCAAGCCGGGCGGGCGCTTCCTGCTCGTTGCGGACGTCTACCAGAAGGACGGCCTTGCCCAGGAGGTGCTCGACAACATCAGGAGGCGCAGCCTCACGGTGCTCACCCCGTCACAGCACGAGGACCTGCTCCTGGAGGCGGGCTTCTCGCTCGCCCGCGCCCATCTCAAGGAGGGCACCGACTGGATCGCCGTGGAGGGGCTGCGCTAGGTCCGCTCTGGAAATCTAAGCGTCTAAGTAGTAGGTTTTCTCTGCTGCGGCGTTTGTCCGCGCGCCTCTCGGGTACAACGAGGGGCATAGGGTCGTGTCTGCGGGCCATGTGCCCGCCTGAATTGGGAAGGTGACGGTTCAAACCCATGAAGCAGTTCAAGACCGAGAGCAAGAAGCTCCTGGACCTCATGATCAACTCGATCTACACCAACAAGGAGATCTTCCTGCGCGAGCTCGTCTCAAACGCCTCGGATGCCATCGACAAGCTCAGCTTTCAGAGCCTGACCAACCCCGAGCTTGCGCCCGGCGCAGACGAGCTGGCCATTCGCCTGTCCTTCGACAAGGACGCGCGCACCATCACGGTGAGCGACAACGGCATCGGTATGGGCGAGCAGGAGCTGGACCAGAACCTGGGAACCATCGCGCACTCCGGCTCCGAGCAGTTCAAGGCGGAGAACGCCGGCTCCCAGCCCGGTGACATCGACATCATCGGCCAGTTTGGCGTGGGCTTCTACTCCGCCTTCATGGTGGCGGGGCGCGTGCGTGTGGTGAGCCGCGCCCTGGGGGCCAGCTCCGCCTTCGTCTGGGAGTCCGACGGCGTGAGCGGCTACAGCATCGAGCCCGCATCGGACGAGGACTGCGCGGCCGTGGGAGAGCACGGCACCGCGGTCACGCTCTTCCTGCGCCCCAGTGACGAGGACGAGGACACGGATCGCTTCCTCTCGGAGTGGGGACTCAAGGAGCTGGTGCGCCAGTACTCCAACTATGTTCGTCACCCCGTCCAGATGATGGTCACCAAGAGCCGCCAGAAGCCCAGGCCGGAGGATGCGCCCGAGGACTACAAGCCCGAGTACGAGGACTACGAGGAGCTCGAGACCATCAACTCCATGACCCCCATCTGGAAGAGGCGCGCAAGCGAGGTCGAGCAGAAGGACTACGACGAGTTCTACCAGTCGAGCTTCCATGACTGGGTGGCGCCCGCGCGCACCATCGGCTTTCATGCGGAGGGCGCCCTCTCCTACGACGCCCTGCTCTTCATTCCCGCTCAGCAGCCGTTCGACCTCTACAGCAAGGACTTCGAGAAGGGCCTTGCGCTCTACTCCTCGAACGTCCTCATCCAGGAGAAGTGCGCAGACCTCCTGCCCGACTACCTCAGCTTCGTGCGCGGCGTGGTGGACAGCCCCGACGTCACGCTCAACATCAGCCGAGAGACCCTGCAGCAGAACTCCCAGCTGCGCGCCATTGCCCGTCGTGTGGAGAAGAAGGTCCTCTCGGAGCTCAAGTCCATGCGCGACAACGACCGCGACGCCTTCGAGAGGTTCTTCGAGAACTTCGGTCGCGTGCTCAAGTTTGGCATCTACAACTCCTTTGGCTCCAAGTCCGACCTTGCGGACCTGCTGCTCTTCTGGTCGGCGCGCGAGGGCAGGATGCTGACCCTCGCCGAGTACGCCCAGGGCATGCCCGAGGGCCAGGACAAGATCTACTACGCCGCCGGCGAGTCGCGCGAGCGCATGGAGCAGGTCCCGGCGGTCCGCGCCGCGCTCGACCATGGCTTCGACGTGCTTCTCTGCACCCAGGACGTGGACGAGTTCATGCTCCAGGCCCTGCGCAGCTGGCACGACGAGGGCACGTCGGGAGACTCCGAGGGCGATGGCCGCGAGCCTCGCGACCTGGAGCTCCAGAACGTCTCGTCCGCAGACCTCGACCTGGCGAGCGACGAGGAGAAGAAGGAGGCGGAGCGGGCGACGGCCGACCACAGGGAGCTCTTCGAGGCCCTCAAGTCCTCCCTAGGCGAGAAGGTGGGCTCCGTGCGCGTTGCCGCAGGGCTGGGAGACGCCCCCGCCTCACTCGCTGCCGAGGGTCCGGTCTCGCTCGAGATGGAGCGCGTCATGAGCCAGGGCCCCGAGGCGGACCGCGCCCCCAAGGCCCAGCGCGTGCTGCAGCTCAACGCGGCGCACCCCGTCTTCGCGAAGCTGGTGGCCGCACAGGAGGCGGGAGACGAGGAGCGCCTGGACCTCTACGCCTCGCTGCTCTTCGACCAGGCGCTTCTGGTGGAGGGGCTGCAGGTCGATGACCCCATCGCGTTTGCCAGGAACGTCACGAGGCTCATGTAGGGCAAAGGGTGCGTTGCGGTGCGGGGAGAGACTCCCCTGCGCCGCGCGCACGACAAGGCACCAAGGCCGGGGGCCGGGGGCGAAACGTCGCCCCCGGCCCCTCTCGCGTGCGCCTGGTGCCGCCTCGGCCCTACGCCGAGAACATGTTCCTCTCGGCAAACTCGGCCTGGACGGTACGGAACATGAGGTCGACGTCCTCAAGGCCCAGGTGCCGCTCCTTCTCGTTCGCGGCAAGCGTGGCGCGCCTCCTGGCCCAGCTCTCGAGCGCGGCGGGGCGCGAGTCATGGGGGAGGGTGCGATACTCCGGGTCTATGCGGCGGCAGATCTCGCGGGTGTCAACCACCACGATCCTGCCGGCCTTGCGCGCCTCGGCATACCCGTCCAGGTGCAGCATGAACCAGGAGTCCTCGAAGGCCGCGTTGTGCGCCATGAAGGGGCAGAGCTCGAGGGCCGCCAGGATCGCCTTCTGCATCTGCGGGTTCTCGCGCAGAGGCGTCTTCCCCTCAAGGTCGGACCAGCTGATGTGGTGCACGAAGTCAAGGGGAACGCCCTTCTCGGCGTACATCTGGGGAATGCCGCAGTAGCCGCTGTAGGGATGCTGGGGCTTCGATGTGGGGCCCAGCTCCAGAAACTCCAGGCCCACGTTGATGATGTAGCCGCGCGCGGGGTCTCGGTCGGTGGTCTCGATGTCGATGCCCACCACCATGCCGGACACGGGTGCCTCCACGTATGCGATGCCCAGGTCCGTGCAGGTGGGGCCCGCGGTCTTGGCAACCTCCTCGTAGCTGCGGTGCTGAAGCGCCGCCACGGCCCGGATGTGGTCCTCGTCCGAGAGCCTGCGCGCGAGCGTGGTGGGAGGGAGGTCCCTCAGGCGCTCGGTGCCGTAGCTGTCGCAGCTGCTGCGGTTGCGGTCGGCAAGGTTTCGCACCAAATCGAAGGAGAAGGGGGCGCTTCCCGCGGGGGCGCTTGACCATGCGTCCAGAAGCAGGCTGATGGCCTCCTCGTTCTTCTCGCGCTCGGCCTTGAGGGTTGCGTCGTCCGCGATGAAGCCAGGGAAGACGAAGGCGCTTGCGTGCTCAAGGGCCTGGGCAAGGTTCATGGGGGCTTTCCTCCAAACGGGAACGTCGTTGGTGAGAGACAGTGTAGGGCTTCAGGCGGCCAAGGCCGCCTGCGCGCACGATTATCCCCCGATGCTCTACCATCGGTGTGCACCCCAGACGGAGGAGGAGTCCATGGACGACCTAAGGATTTCGGGCGAGCTGCTCGACTTCATTGGCGAGAGCCCCAGCATGTTTCACACGGCGCACAATCTTTCCCAGCGGCTTGAGGCCGCGGGCTTCACGCGCCTGAGGGAGTCCGAGGGTTGGCGGCTTGAGCCAGGACGCTCCTACTATGTGCTGCGCAACAACTCCAGCACCCTTGCCTTCAGGATCGGCGAGGAGGTGGATGCGCGCTCCTGCCATTTCCAGATCTGTGCCTCTCACGGAGACTCGCCGAGCTTCAAGGTGAAGAGCGTGGGGGAGCTTGCTGGCCCGGGAGGGTACCTGAGGCTCAACGTGGAGGCCTACGGGGGAGGGATAGACGGCAGCTGGCTGGACAGGCCCCTCTCGCTGGCGGGCCGCGTCCTGGTGCGCGAGGGCTCGCGCGTCGTCAGCCGCCTGTTTGCCCCAGACCGTGACCTTCTTCTCATCCCCAGCGTTGCCATACACATGAACCGCGATGTCAACAAGGGCATGGCGTTCAACCGTCAGGTGGACCTCTGCCCACTCCTCTCGGCGGGCGAGCTCAAGAGGGGCGCCTTGGACGCTCTAATTGCCGACGATCTGGGCGTTTCTCCCGAGCAGGTCCTTGGTCGCGACCTCTTCCTCACCAACCGACAGCCCGGTCTGGTCTGGGGAGCCGAGAGGGAGTTCGTCTCCTCCCCGAAGCTGGACGACCTCCAGTGCGCCTTCGTCTCCCTTGAGGCCCTGCTCGCGTCCGAGAACCCCAGGACCGTCTCCGTGCTTGCCTGCTTCGACAACGAGGAGGTGGGCTCGGGCACCAAGCAGGGCGCGCTCTCCACCTTCCTGCGTGACGTCCTGCTGCGCGTCTGCCTGGGGCTGGGGGGCGGCAACGAGGACTACCTGCGCGCTCAGGCGCGCTCCTTCATGGTGAGCTGCGACAACGCCCATGCCGTGCACCCAAACCACCCAGAGCTCACCGACGACGAGAACCATGCTTGGCTCAACCAGGGCATCGTGGTGAAGGAGGCCGCCAACCAGGCGTATACCACCGATGCCTTCAGCCGCTCCTTGTTCGCGGCCATCTGCGCGGACGCGGGCGTGCCCGTGCAGGCCTTTGCCAATCGCAGCGACTCTGCGGGCGGCTCCACCTTGGGCAACCTCTCCAACATGCAGATGAGCATGCATGCGGTGGACATGGGGCTCCCGCAGCTTGCCATGCACAGCTCCTTCGAGACCGCAGGCGTGCGGGACACCGCCTGGGCGCTTCAGGCCCTTGCGGCCTTCTACGGCACGAACGTCCAGATAGACGAGGCGGACGCCGTCACGCTGGGCTAGGCGCCTCGGCCCTGGGCCGCGTCACATCTCGTCCACGAAGCTCACGAAGTCCAGCGCCTGTATCGCCTCGATGAAGGGCGTCTTGTGCAGCGTGGCCGGGATCTCTATGGTCAGCGTGGCCGCCGTGCCCATCTCGGACGCCTCGCCCTTCATGAGGACGAAGCTGTGGTAGCTGCACTCCCAGGTGTGCAGGACCTTGAGCAGCTGCTTCACGCCCGACCGGTCCTCGAACTCTATGTAGAGGTCGAAGGACTTGGCGTTGTGGCGCACGTAGTGGTCGATGCGCGAGAGCACCATGAAGGTGAAGACCACGAAGATCATGGCCAGGACGGTCCCCTCGACGAAGCCCGCCCCTGCCGCAAGCCCTATGCAGGCGCAGGCCCAAAGCCCCGCGGCGGTGGTGAGGCCGCGCACCTCGTTCTTTCCCGTTACCAGGATGGTTCCCACGCCCAAGAAGCCAACGCCGCTCACCACCTGCGCGCCGATGCGCGTGATGTCGATGTTGCTGTTGGGGTAGAGCTGGAAGATGTACTCGTTGACTATGACGGTCATGGCGGCGCCGATGCAGACCAGCACGTGGGTCTTCACGCCGGCATCCTTGTTGCGGTACTCGCGCTCCATGCCGATGATGGTTCCCACCAGGGTCGCAAGGACCAGCCTGAAGAACACGGCGTGGATGCTCCACTCATGGGCTATGGACAAGAACGATCTGAGCATGGTGTGACGCCTCTCTTGCAGCGAGCTTTTCTCAATGTGACACACGAGCATAGCCCATGGAATGCAGCCGGGCCCGGCGCGACCGCTGGCGGAGCAATGGCATCCCTTGATGGAAGCGCGCCATATTCTCATTTTTTTGGATTCTGCCTTGACTCCCAGGCCCAGAGTGCTTGAATACCTACAAGCAAGCTAGGAATTTGCCACGCCAGCGACTCGGCGGTGGCACTCAAGGAAGAGGGGAGGGGCAATGCCTGAGATGACGCACAGGAACGCATGCGCGTGCTGTTGCTGTCTGGGCAAGCTGTCCCTCTCGACCTGCTGTTGGGATGATTGCGCCTAGGCGCATGCCCATCAGCCGAAATCTCTGATTTCGGGCTTTGCAGACAGTCGGGCGGGGACGCAGGAGCGTTCCCGCCCGTTTTTTCATGCGCCGAGAGAATCGCGCGTCCATGTAGAAAGACATCCTGAGGAGGAAGAAATGAACTACGCACAGAAGACCGAGGCCCTCATTGGCAACACTCCCCTCGTCGACCTCTCTGGCCTGGTGGGTGGCAGCACCCGCATCCTGGGCAAGTACGAGGCGCACAATCCAGGCGGTTCGGTGAAGGACCGCGTGGCGCGATCCATGCTGGACGCGGCCGAGGCCGATGGCAGCCTCAGGCCTGGCGGCACGGTCATAGAGCCCACCTCCGGAAACACCGGGGTGGGACTGGCCATGCTCAGCGCGGCCCGCGGCTATCGCATGATCCTCGTGATGCCCGAGACCATGTCCGTCGAGAGGCGCCGCCTTGCCGCGAGCTACGGGGCTCAGATCGAGCTCACGGACGGCAGCGGGGGCATGAGGGGCGCCATCGCGCGGGCGGAGGAGCTTCATGTCCAGCTTTCGGGGTCCATCATCGCCGGGCAGTTCGAGAACCCCGCCAACCCCCTCGCGCACTACCGGACCACAGGCCCCGAGATCTGGTCTGCCAGCGAGGGGGGCGTGGACGCCATCGTTGCCGGCGTGGGCACGGGTGGCACCATATCGGGCACGGCACGCTACCTCAAGGAGCGCAAGCCTGGCGTCCGCGCGGTTGNACGGCAGCGGGGGCATGAGGGGCGCCATCGCGCGGGCGGAGGAGCTTCATGTCCAGCTTTCGGGGTCCATCATCGCCGGGCAGTTCGAGAACCCCGCCAACCCCCTCGCGCACTACCGGACCACAGGCCCCGAGATCTGGTCTGCCAGCGAGGGGGGCGTGGACGCCATCGTTGCCGGCGTGGGCACGGGTGGCACCATATCGGGCACGGCACGCTACCTCAAGGAGCGCAAGCCTGGCGTCCGCGCGGTTGCCGTCGAGCCCGCCGAGAGCCCGGTCCTCTCGGGCGGCGCCAGCGGCTCGCACGGCATCCAGGGCATAGGGGCAGGATTTGTGCCCAAGAACTACGACGCGCGCGTGGTGGACGAGGTGCTGACGGTGACCACCCGCGAGAGCGTTGACGTCAAGAAGAGGCTGGCACGGGAGTTTGGCCTGCTGGTCGGCATCTCCTCTGGCGCCGCGGTGGCGGCCGCCATGGCGCTGGCCCGACGTGCCGAGTACGCGGGCAAGATCATTGTGGCGGTGCTCCCCGACACGGGAGAGCGCTACCTCTCGCTGGAGCTCTAGGGCCCGGCAAGACCTGCGAAGCGCGGAGGGCCTCACGGATGGAGATGAAGATGACCCCCACGGACGACGACGCCCCAAACCCCCTGACGCGCATGCGCGAGGATGCCCATGCCCTGCTCGAGCGCGACCCCAGCGCCAGCAGCGCGCGAGAGCTGGCGCTCTTCTCGCCGGGGCTCCATGCCGTCTGGGCCTTCCGCGCGTCCCACTGGCTCTGGCTCAAGGGCCGCCGGC
Source organism: Olsenella urininfantis (assembly GCF_900155635.1). GTDB lineage: Bacteria > Actinomycetota > Coriobacteriia > Coriobacteriales > Atopobiaceae > Olsenella_G > Olsenella_G urininfantis. The sequence goes on along the minus strand of NZ_LT732540.1, from coordinate 1,103,196 downwards.
AGCTGGCGCTGTGGGTCTCTCGCCGCGCACGCAGGCGCTATGGGGTAGAGATACACCCCGCCGCCGCCATTGGCAGGCGCTTCGTGATAGACCACGGCATGGGGGTGGTCATCGGCGCCACCTCCGTGATCGGCGACGATTGCATGGTCTACCAGGGGGTAACCCTGGGAATGACCGGGCATCATGGGGGCAAGAGGCATCCCAGCCTAGGCAATGGCGTGATGGTGGGCGCCCGTGCCGTGCTGCTGGGGGACATCTTCGTGGGTGACGGCGCAAAGGTGGGCGCAGGCGCCGTGGTGGTCGGCGACGTCCCCGCGGGTGCCACGGTGGTGGGGGTGCCCGCGCGTGTGGTCACGCCCGGCTCCTCTCGGTCCGCGCGGCCATAGGCCGCACGCCCTGCCCTTGTCGCGAGAAGCGAGTTCGGGGTGCCTTTCTCGGCATCTTCGATCCGCTTTCACCCCGAACCCTGCTCTCGCGATGGAAATACCACCCCGGCCTCTGCTCCAGCGGGGAGGCCTTGCTCCGGCGGCGGGGCACCGGGAGACGCCCTCGCCGCGCCTCTTTCGTGAAGTCTCTGTGCCGGCTATAAAAGTTGCTTACAATAAAATAGTGCGCTATTTAAATACGGCCAAGGGACCGTACGCACCCAAGAGGAGGACGACATGGGCTTTTACGACTACAGCGTCAGGGACCCGCAGGGCAACGACATCAAGATGGACAGCTTCAGGGGCAAGGTCGTCGTGGTGGTGAACACCGCCACGGGCTGCGGCTTCACCCCCCACTACGAGCCGCTCGAGAAGATGTACGAGAGCTACCATGAGCAGGGTCTCGAGATCCTGGACATTCCCTGCAACCAGTTCAAGGGCCAGACCCCCGGCACCGACGACGAGATTCATGAGTTCTGCACCCTCAACTACGGCACGCAGTTCCCCCAGATGACCAAGTCCGAGGTCAACGGAGAGAACGAGCTGCCCCTCTACGCCTGGCTCAAGAGCCAGAGGGGCTTCGAGGGCTTCGGCCACGGCCCCAAGGCGCTGGCTATGTCCGCCCTGCTCAAGTCCATCGACTCCGACTACAAGAGCAACCCCGACATCAAGTGGAACTTCACCAAGTTCGTCATCGACCGTTCCGGCAACGTGGTTGCGCGCTTCGAGCCCACGGCTAACATGGACAAGGTGGAGGAGTGCGTCAAGTCCCTGCTCTAAGGGCAGGCGTGGGGGAGGCCGCGTGTCTACGTTTCTCAATCCGGCGTATGTGTTCGGGCCCGTGCGCAGCCGCCGCCTGGGCGTCTCTCTGGGCGTGAACCTGAACCCTGCCGACGGCAAGCGCTGCAGCTTCGACTGCATCTACTGCGAGAACGGCAGGAACGCCGAGAGGCGCACGGCCTCCCCCTTCCCACGCGCCAGCGACATCCGCTTAGCCCTCGAGCAGAAGCTTGCCCAGATGGCCGAGGAGGGCGAGGAGCCCGACTCGATCACGCTCGCCGGTAACGGGGAGCCCACCTTGAACCCTGAGTTTCCCCAGGTGGTCGATGACGTTCTGGAACTTCGGGAGCGCATGTGCCCCCAGGCGCGCGTGGCAGTCCTCTCAAACGGGACCAGGGCGCACGTGCGGGAGGTCCGCGATGCCCTGCTGCGCCTGGACGACAACATCCAGAAGCTTGACGCGGCCGACCCCCACCTGGTGGAGCTCATAGACCAGCCTGCCGCTGGGTACGACCTCGAGCGGACCATAGAGGGCCTGTCCTCCTTCGGCGGCAAGGTCATCGTGCAGACCCTCTTTTTGCGCGGCGAGCTCCCCGAAGGGCGCTTCGACAACTCTCGGGAGCCTTACCTGGGACTTTGGGTCGATGCGCTCAGACGCATCTCCCCGCGCTCCGTCATGGTCTACACCCTTGCCCGAGACGTTCCCACCCAGGGGCTGCAGAAGCTTGCGCCCGTCGAGCTGGACGCCATCTGCGCTCGCGTTCGTGGGCTGGGCATGGAGTGCAGCGTCTCCTATTAGCGCGGGTGCCGGTAACGGTCGCGCATCGCCTATCCTTCTTGCAAGCGTTAAGACGGGGAATGCGTCCCCATGGCACAGGGAGGGGCTCATGGCAGGTTATGCCTATGACAGCAGGCGTGAGGTGGAGGAGGCCCTGCGGGCGGGCGAGAAGGCCCTCTCGAGCCTCTTGGAGGCCCAGTCCTGCCTGAAGAGCGCGAGCAACTGGGGCATGTTCGACATCCTGGGCGGCGGGCTCATCACCACCATGATCAAGCACTCGCGCCTGGACGACGCGCGCTCGCAGCTGAGGCGCGCTGCCCAGGACCTGTCCGTCTTTGCCCGCGAGGTCAGGGACGTCCGCGGCTTCCTTCTGCCGCAGGTGGAGATAGACGGCTGGCTGAGCTTCGCCGACTTCTTCCTTGACAACGCCATTGCGGACATCTTCGTGCAGAAGAAGATCATGGACGCCCGCGATGAGGTGGAGGAGGCCGTCGGTCAGGTGGAGTGTGCGCTCAGGGACCTGAGGGCGCTGCTCTAGGCGGGGCCCTCCCCGCCGCCTGCGGGTCTCCTACCAGTGGATGTGGACCTTGTCTCCCACGTTCACCAGGCCAAAGAGCTCCTCTGCCTTCTCGCTGGGAAGGTTCACGCAGCCATGGCTGCCGTTGTAGTAGTAGATGCTGCCACCAAAGTAGGCGCGCCAGCTGGCGTCGTGCAGGCCGTACTCGCCTCCCAGGAAGGGCATCCAATACCTCACGGGACTGACGTAGTCGGGCTTGCCGTCCTCGTCCTCGTCCGCGCCCACCAGCCTTTGGTCGGTCTGCTTGGCGTTGATGCTGAAGGTGCCCGTGGGGGTGGAGCGTCCCTCGGCAACCTTGCCCGAGACGATGTAGCTGCGCCAGATCACCTTTCCGTCGCCGTCATAGAAGCGGGCGTACTGGGTGTCCAGGTTTATGTCGATGTGGCGGCCAAGCTCGCGTGCGCCCTCAGACTCCGGGGGCCTCTCGTCCACCACTTCCATGGGCAGCTCCACCGGCGCGGCGCTCACGTTCGAGATGGCGCCCGCGAGCTGCTGGGCGCAGGCCGGCACGTCCAGCTCCCAGTCGTAGACCTCGTTCGAGTGGGCGGCGCTTGCGGCAAGCGAGCCCTCCGCCCACCGCTCTATTGCGGTCCCATCCACGTTGACCTGCTGGGACGAATCGATGCTCACCCACTTCGCGAGCGTCTCGCCGCCCACGCGCGCCACCTCAGACCCCTCGCGCACGAGGGGGATCTCAAGGGCGAGCATGCTGTTCGCGCGCTCTATCGCCGCCAGGAGCTCCGGGCTATCTACCCTTGTCGCTGGCTGCACCAGCTCCGCATCGCCCAGCTCGCAGCTGGCGGAGAGCCTGCGTGCGCCCTCGGAGACGCGTGCCTCCACGGCGGAGGGCTCGACGGCGCTTCCCAGCTGGCTCTCCCGGGCGACGAAGCGTCCCGTCTGGGCGTCCAGGCTTGCGTAGGCGTCCTGGGGCTGCGTGGCCTCCGCGTTTGCCTTGGCGCAGGCGGAGGCCACCAGGGCAGAGAGTTTCTCGGCGTCGAAGCTTGCCAGCTCGAGCTCCCTCCTGGTGGGGGAGACGAGGTCGAGCGGCCAGCGGGCTGGCTCCGCCTCCTGGCGCAGCTGCCTGGCGGCCCCGGCGGCATCCACCGTGAGGTCCACGTCCGACGAGCTCACGCTGAGGTCCAACCCGTCGCCGCTCACCTTGCAGCTCCACGCGGCGGCGGCCTCCTGCAGGCGCAGGGAGAGGTCCTCCTCGCTGAGTCCCGAGGCGTCCACCCCGTTGACGCTGGTGCCGGGGACGAAGTGGTGCGCGTAGTGCAGGCAGCCCACGCCATAGCAGGCAAGCAGGAGCGCAAGCGCAGCCACTGCGGCGATGGCCGTGCGCCTCCTGGCCGCAACGGAGCTCTTCTCGGTCTCTTCGATCTTTGCGTGGGCGCGCGTGGTCAAGGTGATTTCCTCGCTCGTGAAGGGGGGATTGTCGCTGAGGGCAAGTGTAGTGCATGCCCCAGCTTGTCCGACTGGTCAAAATGCATGCATTTCCGCCCGCTCTTGTTGACCAATCAACAAGATTTCGGCTATTGTTGATTGGTCAACAACTTGCGCCAGCAATCCTTTGAGGGGAGCCATCGCGGCACATGGGCAGCCAGTTCGAGAACTTCGTCTCCGCCATCGCGGCGGTGGGCAAGGAGGTGCGTCGCATCAAGGCCCAGGAGATGCGCCGCTTTGGGCTCAAGGGCACTGACGTGATGTGCCTCCACTACCTGGAGGGAGCCGTGGGCCAGGGCGGGCTCACCGCGTCGGAGCTCTCGCGTCAGGTGGGCATAGACCGCGCGGCCGTCTCTCGCTGCGTGGCACGCCTCGAGCGCCAGGGCCTCGTCGGCCCCGAGGGGGAGGGCGCCCAGCGCTGGGGCAGGAGGCTCTCCCTCACGGACAAGGGCCTTGCCGTGACCCGAGAGGCCAACCAGGTCATCCTCGAGGTGGTGGGTCGGGCCTGCGAGGGCGTCTCGGCACAGGACCGTGCGGCCATGTACCGGGCGCTGTGGGCAATACACGCCAACCTAGAGGGCATCACCAGCTAGGAGCCAGGAAGGAATCCCCATGGCAGTCAAGATCATCACCGACTCCGCGTCGGACATAGCCCAGGGCGAGATCGAGGGCGTGAGCGTCGCGCCCATGTCCATCAGCTTCGGCGAGAGGACCTATCACGATGGCGTGGACCTCTCCCACCAGCGCTTCTACGAGATGCTGGTGGAATCCGACGCCCTGCCCTCCACGGGTCAGGTGACGCCCTTCGTCTACTCCAAGATCCTGGATGAGGTTCTGGAACCGGACGACGAGGCGGTGATCGTCTCCATCTCGGGAGAGCTCTCGGGCAGCCACCAGAGCGCCTGCGCCGCCGCCAAGGCCTTCGGCGGGCGCGTCAGGGTGGTGGACACGCGCAGCGTGAGCATGGGGGAGCGCATCCTGGTGCAGTACGCCGCCAGGCTCCTCTCTGCTGGCGCGAGCGCAGGCGACCTGGTGGCCGCCCTCGAGGAAAAGAAGGACGACGTGGTGCTCATAGCGTTGCTGGACACCCTCGAGTACCTGAGGCGTGGCGGACGCATCTCGTCTGTGTCGGCGGGCATAGGCGCCATGCTCTCCGTCAAGCCGGTCATTGCCGCCCAGGATGGCAGGGTGGTCCTGCTTGGCAAGGCGCGCGGGTCCAGGAACGGGCGCAACCTCCTCAACGAGCAGATCGAGCATTCCGGGGGCATCGACTTCACGATGCCCATCGGGGTCGGCTACACGGGGCTCAGCTCGGCGCTGCTGCAGAAGTACCTGAGGGACAGCCGCGAGGTCTGGGAGGGCAAGGTGGAAGACCTTCCCGTGGTCTCCATGGGCTCGACCGTGGGGACCCATGCGGGGCCAGGGGCCATAGCGCTCGCCTACTTCAGCCGCCCTGCTCAGGAATAAGGCGCAGTTCCCCAACTGAATGAAAATGTCAACCCAAACCCTCCGAGATACCGTCTGTCGATTACTTGTGCAAGGCATTCGCTCTTTGCATAAATTTGAGGAAATTGTTGCAGGCAGATGACCTGTGACGATGCAGCTTTATGTGCGGGTGCACCCCGCTTCGTGGAGAAAGGGAAGTAGACATGGCAAGCATTACTCGTAGGGGCTTTCTTGGTACCAGCGCCGCCCTGGCCGCGACCATAGGCCTGGCAGGCTGCTCGGGCAAGGGTTCCGAGTCCGCGACGACCGAGGGCAGCGGAGACAGCGGCCTCGAGCGCGTCGCGTCCCAGGAGATCATCGACGCAGCAAAGGAGGACGGCGAGCTCGTCGTCTACGGTTCCTGCGAGGAGGCCCACGTGGCCGCTTGCTGCGAGAACTTCCAGAAGCTCTTCGGCATCAAGACCTCCTTCCAGCGCCTCTCCACCGGCGAGGTCGAGTCCAAGGTCGAGGAGGAGGCGGGCAACCCCTCCGCCGACGTCTGGTTCGGTGGCACCACCGACCCCTACAACGTCGCGGTCACCAAGGGCATCCTGGAGCCCTACGAGGCAAAGAACGCATCTCACCTGGTTGCGCCCGAGTTCAAGGACGCGAGCGGCCAGTGGTACGGCATCTACAAGGGCATCCTGGGCTTCTTCTTCAACAAGGACGACCTCGAGCGCAAGGGCCTCGAGGCCCCCAAGGACTGGAACGACCTCACCGATCCCAAGTACCGGGGCCTGATCTGGCTCTCCAACTACAACACGGCAGGCACCGCCAAGCTCGTGCTGAACACCGTCATTCAGATGCGCGGTCACGACGAGGGCCTCAAGTACCTCGTCGACCTCGACAAGAACATCTCCGTCTACACCAAGAGCGGCTCCGGCCCCTCCAAGAACGTGGGCACCGGCGAGTGCACCGTCGGCATCGGCTTCCTGCATGACGCCATCTTCCAGATCGAGGACAACGGCTACGGCAACATCGGCATGGCCATTCCTTCCTCCGGCACCTCCTACGAGGTTGGCGCCACCGCCATCTTCAAGGGTGCCAAGCACCCCAAGGCCGCCAAGCTCTGGGTCGAGTATGCCCTGTCTCCCGCCTGCGTCGAGCGCGCGCAGGAGGTTGGTGCCTACCAGTTCCTGGTCCTCGACGACGCCAAGCAGCCCGAGGTTGCCACCGAGTACGGCCTTGATCCCAACAACGTGATCAAGTACGACTTCGAGGACGCAAAGGCCAACACCGAGACCTACGTCAAGGACGTCATGGAGGCCCTTGCCAGCTCCGGCGCCAACACTGGCGACTCCAGCCGCTTCCAGACCGAGTAGCCCCTCGCGTAGGCTAAAATTGGCGGGTCCATCGACGGACCGCCTCAAGTTCTGACCCAAGGCCGGGTGGATGGGCGTTCCATCCACCCGGTTTGATGTGAGATGTGGTGCATGCAGTAGGGAGGGGAGATATGGCAAAGAACCAAAGCGCCCAGCTCGATCGCAAGAAGCTGATGGCCGACCCCATTCTTGTGGGGACCATCGCCGTGCTGATCGCGTTCCTGACGCTGTTCATCCTGTATCCGCTGGCCATCCTGATGGTGGACAGCATCGTGGGCGAGCATGGCCCGACGCTCGACATCTTCAAGCGCGTCCTTTCCATGCCTTCCTTCGACAAGGCCATCGGCAACACGCTCAAGGTGGGCTTCTTCGTAGGCGTCGTCGCGGCCCTCATCGGCCTTCTGTTCGCATACGTGGAGGAGTACGTCCAGCTCAGGACGGGCTTCATGAGCGGCCTGTTCAAGCTGGTCTCCATGCTGCCCGTGGTCTCGCCCCCGTTCGTCCTGTCCCTCTCGGTCATCATGCTCTTCGGCAAGTCGGGCATCGTCACGCGCTACCTCCTGGGCATATACGACAACAACGTCTATGGCTTCTGGGGCATCGCCCTGGTGCAGACGCTGACCTTCTTCCCGGTGTGCTACATGATGTTCAAGGGCCTGCTCAAGAACATCGACCCCTCGCTGGAGGAGGCCGCGCGCGACATGGGAGCCTCTCGCTGGAAGGTCTTCACCAGCGTCACCCTGCCCCTGATCCTGCCCGGCCTGGGTAATGCGTTTCTGGTCACCTTCATCGAGTCCATCGCCGACTTCGCCAACCCCATGCTGATCGGCGGCTCCTACGACACGCTGGCAACCTCCATCTACCTGCAGATCACGGGTGCCTATGACAAGCAGGGCGCCGCTGCCATGGCAGTGGTGCTGCTCTTCATCACGCTGCTCATGTTCGTGGTCCAGAAGTACGTGCTGGAGGCGAAGTCCACGGCGACGCTCACGGGCAAGGCCAGCCGTGCGCGCATGCTGATCACGGACAACTCCGTGCGCATACCGCTCTCCGTGCTCTGCACCGCCATCGCGCTCTTCGTCGTGATGATGTACATCTGCGTGCCCTTTGGAGCCCTCTTCAAGACCTGGGGCTATGACTTCAGCCTCACCACCAAGTGGTTCAAGCAGATGTTCACCATGCACCATGGCTTCCAGGCCTTCCGCGACTCCTTCCTGTTGTCGCTTGTGGCCAGCCCCATCACGGCGCTGCTGTCCATGATCATCTCCTATCTTGTGGTCAAGCGCAGCTTCCGCAGCAAGGGCTTCATCGAGGCCGTCTCCATGCTTGCCATGGCCGTCCCCGGCACCGTCCTGGGCGTTGGCTACATCCGCGGCTTCTCCGGCGGACTCTTCCACTCGGGCCTGCTGCAGGGCCTCTACGGCACCGGCGCCATCCTGATCATCGTCTTCATCGTGCGCTCGCTGCCCACAGGCACTCGCTCGGGCGTCTCGGCCCTGCGCCAGATAGACAAGTCCATCGAGGAGTCCGCCTACGACATGGGCGCCAACTCCTTCGAGGTCTTCATGACGGTCACTCTGCCCCTGATCAAGGACTCGTTCCTCTCGGGGCTCGTGACGGCGTTCGTCCGCTCCATCACGGCCATCTCCGCCATCATCCTGCTCGTGACGCCGCAGTTCCTGCTCATCACGGTGCAGATCAACGAGTTCGCCGAGAAGGGCGCCTATGGCGTCGCCTGCGCGTTCGCGACCGTCCTGATTGCCATAACCTACGGTGCCGTTCTGCTCATGAACGTTGCCATCAAGCACTTTGGTACCAGCGCAAAGATCACGTCTGCTGAGGAGGACTAGACGATGGCCAAGGAGAAGAAGGGCGTCCGCCTGGAGCACATCTCCAAGATCTACCAGGACCCCAAGACCGGCAAGGACTTCTATGCGGTCCATGACGCCAACATCAACATCGAGCCAGGCGAGTTCGTGACGCTGCTGGGCCCCTCGGGCTGTGGCAAGACCACCATCCTGCGCATGATCGCCGGCTTCGAGAGCCCCGACGAGGGCGACATCTACCTGGGCAACGAGGCCATCAACGCCCTCACGCCCAACAAGCGCGACACGGCCATGGTCTTCCAGAGCTACGCGCTGCTCCCGCACTACAACATCTTCGACAACGTCGCCTACGGCCTGAAGCTGCGCAAGCTTGACAAGCAGACGATCAAGGAGAAGGTCACCCACATCCTGGGCCTGGTGGGCCTGGAGGGCATGGAGGACCGCATGACCAACCAGCTCTCCGGTGGCCAGCAGCAGCGCGTCGCCCTGGCGCGCGCCCTTGTGCTGGAGCCCGGCGTGCTGCTCTTCGACGAGCCCCTCTCCAACCTGGACGCCAAGCTGCGCGTGGACATGCGCACCGAGATTCGCCGCATCCAGCAGGAGGCGGGCATCACGGCCGTCTACGTCACGCACGACCAGTCCGAGGCTATGGCGCTCTCCGACCGCATCATCGTCATGAAGAAGGGCCTGGTCGACCAGATCGGCAGTCCCAAGGAGATCTACTACCGTCCGGTGGACGAGTTCGTCGCCGACTTCATCGGCGAGTCCAACTTCCTGCGCGGCAAGCTCGCCGAGGTTGACGGGCAGGCGGGCACCGTGGTGATCGAGGGGCAGCGCATCCGCGTGGGTGACGTCAACGGGCACGTCGCCGGCGATGACGTCACGCTGGTGCTGAGGCCCGAGTCCGTGCACGTCGAGGACGAAGGCGTCATTCCCTGCGAGGTGACCCTCTCGCGCTTCATGGGCCACTACCAGAACTACCAGGCCCAGTGCGGCGGGCACCTGGTCAAGATCACCGAGTTCAACCCCAAGAACAAGAAGGTCTACGAGGCCGGCGCAAGGGCGTTCATCAACTTCAGCTCCGAGGACGTCCACGTGCTCTAGGGGCAGCTGATGCTCGGGGCGATGTGACGCCCACAATGCACCTAGCGAGTTTGATGCTCTACAGCAGGAGGCTCTGCTGTAGAGCATCCTTGCGTTTTCGCAGGTAAAACGAAGGCGCTCTACGGCGGAAGTCTCTGCTGTAGGGCGCCTGCTTGACTTGGCGCATTGTTGTGGGCGACGCGGTGTGCCCCCGGCCGCCAGCTGGTGTCCCTATCGGTGGTAGAAGGTTCCCCGCTCGAACTTGGGCTCGCAGCACACGTTGATTCCCAGCTTGCGGTACACGCGCTCGTCCGTGGGCGAAATGATCACCGAGAAGTACGCAGTGCAGCCGCGCAGCGCCCTTGTGGAGTCGATCACGCGCTTGGCCTCCGGGTTTGTGGCGCTCGAGATGGAGAGCGCAATGAGGGTCTCGTCAGAGTGCAGGCGAGGGTTGCGGCTCTTGAGGTGCTCGGTCTTGAGGCGCGAGATGGGCGCAAGCGCCTCGTCGGAGACCACCCAGCGGTCCTTCTCGACGCCCGCCACGCGCTTGAGCGCAACCAGCAGCAGCGATGCCGCCGCCCCCAGAAGGTCGCTCGTCTTGCCTGTCACCACCGAGCCGTCCGGGAGGCGCATGGCGCCGGCGGGCTTGCCCGTGACCTCCTCCTTGAGCAGGGCCGCGGCATGGGCGGGGTCGTAGTTCTCATCCACGCCCACCTCCTTCATGAGCAGGCCGATCCTGGAGAGCTCCTCCTCGCCCTGGCCCGTGCGCGCGATCGCCTCGGCGCAGCTGTAGTGTCGCCTCACGATCTCCTCGCGCGCGGCGTTCTGGCACGCCTCGTCGTCGCTGATGCAAAGTCCCACCATGTTGACGCCCATGTCGGTGGGGGACTGGTAGGGGCTCGACCCCAAGATCTTCTCCATCATGGCCTTGAGCACAGGGAAGGTCTCCACGTCGCGGTTGTAGTTGACGGTGACCTCCCCGTAGGCCTCCAGGTGGTACGGGTCGATGATGTTGTTGTCGTCCAGATCAGCGGTCGCCGCCTCGTACGCCACGTTGACGGGGTGCTTCAGGGGCAGGTTCCACACGGGGAAGGTCTCGAACTTGGCGTATCCCGCGCCAACCCCGTGCGCGTGCTCGTTGTAGAGCTGCGAGAGGCACACGGCAAGCTTGCCGGAGCCAGGTCCCGGGGCGGTGACCACAACCAGCGGCTTGTGGGTCTTCACGTACTCGTTGCGCCCGAAGCCCTCGTCGCTCACGATGAGGTCGATGTTGGAGGGGTAGCCCGAGATGGGGTAGTGGCGGTACACGGCGATGCCCATCTGGGCCAGGCGCGCCTGGTATGCTTCCGCCTTCGGCTGCCCCGAGAAGCGCGTGATGACGACGCCGCCGATGGCGAGGCCGCGGCTTCGGAACACGTCCATGAGGCGCAGGACGTCCTCGTCGTAGCTGATGCCAATGTCGCTGCGGCGCTTGCCCTGCTCGATGTCGTTGGCGTTGATGGCAAAGACCACCTCGGCCTCGTCGGCCAGCTCCTGGAGCATGCGCGCCTTTGAGTCTGGCGCAAAGCCGGGCAGCACGCGGCTTGCGTGGTAGTCGTCCAGCAGCTTGCCGCCAAACTCGAGGTAGAGCTTGCCGCCAAACTGGTTGATGCGCTCGCGGATGCGCATCGCCTGCAACTCGATGTACCTGTCGTTGTCAAAGCCCATCTGCATGGGAGCCCCCCTTGGCCCTCGTGGCGTGTCATCAGGAAGATGGTACGATAGGAGCGCCCGCGTCCAGCGGATGTTGCCCAATCACATCCAAAAGGCCAAGCGTCTTCGTCCGCAGGACCCCTTTTGCGTGTCCCTTGTCGTGGTCAGGGTACCGTTTGCGCAAAGGAGACTCGCGGACAGCGGCGACCCACGTCTACAATGTCATTGGATAAAGCTCTGGTTAGGCTTGACTTGGTTATATCCAATAAGGGCCTTTCACAGCAGAAAGAACGATGGCATCTCGCCCGCTGCAGCATAAATATTGCATAGTGAGAGATGCCAGGCCCAGGAGGACCAGCATGTGTGCCGCAAGTGAAGATATCGTCTACCGGCCCTTTTGTGACAGCGACTTCGGGGCCGTCACCGACCTCTGCTCCCGCGTGTGGTGCGTGGGCGTGGAGGGCGTGTACGACAGGTCGGTCTTCGGCCGCGTCATGACCGCCGGGGCCCTGCGCCGATCGCAGGTGACGCTGGTGGCGCAGCGCGCGGGGGTCGTGGTGGGGGCCATCTTCGGTGGCTTCTGCCCCAACGAGAGCGTTCAGGTGAACGAGAGCTGGGAGGAGCGCTTCCAGGAGCTCATGGTCATCGCGCGCAAGCGCGCCAAGAACGGAGGCATCCTCGTCGAGGAGCGCCTCTTCAGCAAGCTGCGCATGTTCACCATGGCGGACGTCTTCATCTCTCGTGGCTACACCAACTCGCAGTCCGAGATAAACCTTCTGGTGGTGCACCCCAAGGCGCAGGGACAGGGCATAGGCAACAGGCTCCTCGAGGAGATGCTCGCGAGCTTCTCCTCCAAGGGCGCCCAGGGCAGCTTCATCGTGATCGACGAGGACTCCGACAGGGAGTTCCTGGAGAGGCGCGGCTTCAACTGCGTGCAGGAGCGTCAGGGAGCTGGCGGCGACTCCGGCCGCCGCACCATTTACCTCTACGGGCGCAGACTTTAGCTACGGGCTGTCCCAGACGTGCCATACTGGGATGGGTCTTGAGTTTGTAAACACAAATGGCGCCGCGCCCTGCGGAGGCCAGAAGGAGGGGCACCATGGGTCTCATCGACAAGATCAAGTCCACGCTCTTCGACGCCGGGGGCGACACGCCCCAGCCCAACGCGGCAAGCTTCCATGTTGCCCCGGGCACCGTCTACGCGCCCGTGACGGGCATGGTGGTGAGCCTGGACGAGGTTCGCGATGAGGTCATCGCAGGGGGGCTCTTCGGCAAGGGCTGTGGCATCGTCCCTCAGGTGGGTGTCGTGTACGCCCCCGCGAACGGCCGCGTGAAGGCAACCACCGTCACCAACCATGCCATCGGCATGACCATGGCGGGTGGCGTCGACATCCTCATCCACGTGGGCATCGACACCATCAAGATGAACGGCCATGGCTTCTCCCGCTTCGTGGAGGACGGCCAGGAGGTTGTGGCGGGCACGCCCCTCATGACCTTTGACATCGAGGCCATCAAGGAGGCTGGCCTGGACGACGTTGTTACCTGCGTGGTCACCAACCACGACAGCTTTGCCGGCGTGAAGAACGTCGCCACCAGCGGGACGCTTATCGGCGGGCGCCCCCTCGTCAAGGTGGGAGATCCCCTGCTGCAGGTCAGCGCCCTGTAAGGGACGAAGTCCGACCATGCCTGGAAGGCCATCGCCACCTGTCTGGAGCGGTGGCCTTCTCCTTTGGCCGCCCCGCCTTCGGGACTCTGCGCTATGCTGGTCTGCCGCAGGCCCAGCCTCTCCGCCCGTACCAACGCATGCAAGCCGGTGATTCCCATGATGCACGTCTCCCATGCCATCCTGCACGCCTTCGACTTCGAGAGCGGATCCGCCTACCCCAGCGAGCGCGAGCTGGACATGGGGGGTCGTTCGGTAAAGTCATACGTGCAGCGTCAGCTGCGCAAGACCATCTCGTCAGCCGAGAGCAAGCACGGTGAGTTCTCCGAGGCCAGCGTGCTGCGCGAGGCTCTCGAGAGCTACGCGGCAGGCGCGGGCGTGGGCTTTGTGGAGCTCTCGCAGCAGCTTGCGCGCATGCTCTGGGAGGAGCTGAGGCGCTGCGACGAGCTCGAGCAGGCGGACCTTCTGGTCTGCGACTTCACGGACACGCGCGACCTCAAGGCCCGCGCGCAGGACGCGGGCGGGCAGGTGGCGGATGCCATGGCGGCACCTGCCGAGGACGTTGACCTCGAGGACCTCTCCGTGCGCTACTTTGCCGCCATCCTCCTGCCGCGCAAGCAGGCCTTCGTGCACGAGCTTGGGGCCGACGGGGCCGGCGCCGCGGCCAACGACATCCTGCGCCAGGACTCGACCCTTCCCAACCCCACCCAGAAGGCGGACACCTACCTCCTGGTCAACATGGCCAATGGGGCCATAGACTTCCATGACAAGCGGCGCACCCAGGGCAGCCAGGAGGTCAGCGTGGTTGCCGACAAGCTCCTGCGGTGCGTGGCCCAAGCCTCGAGCAAGGAGGTCGTCGAGCGCGTGGAGCAGATCGTGCGGGAGGTCGCCGAGGAGGCAGGCGAGAACGTCACGCGTGCCGTTGCCCAGGCCAAGCACGTGGTGGCCCAGGAGGCAGAGAGGGCAGAGTCCTTCTCGCCGGGCGAGGTTGGCCGACGCGTCTTCGAGGAGAGGCCCGAGCTGCAGGAGCGCTACGAGCGCGCGGCCCAGGAGAGCGACCTGCCCGAGGAGGTTCCCGTAAGGCGCGGGGTGGCCAACCGCATGGCCAAGAGCCACAAGATCAAGACGGACACGGGCATAGAGATCACCTTTCCCAGCGAGTACGCAGCGGACGCCAACTACATAGAGTTCACGAGCGACGCCGAGGGCTATGTGTCCATCGTCATCAAGAACGTGGGGCGCATAGAGAACAGGTAGGCGCCCTCTCACTCACGCGCGCACGAAGCTCCAGGCCTTCTCGCCCGAGCGCTCGGGCGAGAAGGCATAGCCCCTCTCGGCGAAGCCCTGGAGCTCCTGCACGTCCTCCACCTGGCGCTCCGCCGCCCAGCGCACGAAGCTGCCGCGCGCCGCCTTGGCCTCGGTGGAGGGCTGTGTGAGCCTACCGTCTTTGGCACGTGGAATCATGAAGCTGCAGGTCACGATTTTGGGCCCGTCGGGAAGCGCCCAGGGCAGCACCGCCTTGGCGTACTCCTGGGAGGCCACGTTGACGATATGGGTGATGCCCCTCTCGCAGGCAAGGGCGTCGTAGATGCGGCTGTCCCAGAACTCGTACAGGCTCTTCGAGCCGCCAACGGAGAGCCTCGCCTGCATCTCCAGGCGGTAGGGCGCGATGGCGTCGAAGGGCCTGAGCAGGCCGTAGAGTCCCGAGACGATGCGCAGGTGGCGTGAAAGCCACGAGAGCTGCGCGCCGTCCATCACCTCGGGTGCCAGGTGGGTGTACTGGATGCCGCGATACGAGCTGACGGCGGCGGTGAGGGCCGAGACGCCCAGGCGCAGGTCCTCGGGGAGGGTGCGCACGCGATCCCAGTTCTCCTCGGCCAGCCTGTCCGAGCACCGCCAGACCTCCTGGGCGCCCGCAGGGCCCAGGCGGCGCAGCTCCTCGGCAAGCTCCTGAGCCTCGTCCAGGAAGCGGGGCGCCTGGCGTGCGGCGGGCTCTCCCTCGTTGACCACCATCTTCTTGGCCGGCGAGACGATCATGCAGAAGCTCATGTGCCCTCCTCGGTGTCGCGTGCGGGTCCCATTCTAGTGCCCGCTTGCGTGTTGTGCCGCCGTCCGCCTCGCCTCGCCGGCCAGCCCCTCTCGGCGATTGTGCATTTGCGGGCACCCTTTCACCAAAAGGGGCTCAGGATTGTCCGGGAAGGCACAAACGCCGTGCCGCCACGACAAAAAGGGGCCTGGCGAGAGGGGTATCCTCCCGCCAGGCCCGGCCAAACGCTGCCGTCTCGGCACCTACGCCAGACGCCACCGGGCGCTGGCGCAGCGCTTGTTCCAGAAGTCGCGGTAGCTGCCACCTGCCGCCAGGAGCTCCTCATGGCTGCCGCGCTCCACGACCCGGCCGGAGGCGTTGAGCACCACTATCTGGTCGGCCATCTTGATGGTCTCCAGCTTGTGGGCCACGACCACCAGCGTGGAACGCTGCCTGAGCGCTGCCATGGAGCGCGTGATGTTGGCCTCGTTCTCGGCGTCGAGCGCCGAGGTCGCCTCGTCGAAGAGCACGATGGGCGCCTGTTTCAGCAGCGCGCGTGCAATGGACACGCGCTGCCTCTCGCCACCCGAGAGGGCCCGGCCCCCCTCGCCGCAGGCGGTGTCCCAGCCCTCGGGCAGCCTCTGCACTATCTCGCTCACGCCGGCGAGCTCGGCGGCCCGCTCGAGCTCCTCCTCGCTTGCCTGCGGACGCGCTATCAGCACGTTGTTGCGCAGGCTGTCATTGAAGAGGTAGACGTCCTGGAAGACGAAGGAGACCTGCCGGAACAGCTCCTCGCAGCCCAGCTCGCGCACGTCCACCCCACCCACGCGCACGCTGCCTGCGCATGCGTCGTAGAAGCGGGCGACGAGCTTGACGATGGTGGTCTTCCCGCAGCCGGAGGGCCCCACTATGGCCAGCATGGAGCGCGCCGGAGCCTTGAGGCTGATGCCGCTCAGCACCTGCGTGCCCCTCACATAGGAGAAGTCCACGCCCTCGAGCTCCACGCTGGAGTCCTGGGGCTGGCGGCTCTGCTCGGGCATGTCCATCTCGGGCGCGTCCATGACCTCGTCGAGCGCGTCCAGCATCTGCCGGCGCTCCTCCATGCCGAACACGGCGGGGCCTATGTCGTTCAGGAGGGTCGCGAAGCGCAGGCTGCAGCCGATCATGACCACGCTCTCGAGCGGGCCGGCCGTCCCCGTCAGGCCCAGGCGGCAGACCAGGGTGACCATGGCGACCAGCACGAGCTGCACGCTCATGCCCGAGATGGCGTTTCCCAGCACGCCCCACCAGAGGCCGCGGTGTCCGGCGCGGTAGCAGCTGTCGAAGCCGTCCCTGAGCTCGCGGTAGTCAGAGCCGGCGTGGCAAGCGCGCAGGGCGGCCTGGCACTGGGCAAACTCCACCACGCGCGAGGCGAGCTCCTGCTCGGCGGGGCTTTCGATGGCAGAGCACCTGCCGATGCAGGCCTGCGCCAACTTCAGCAGGAGGAAGACCGCGGGAATGGCTGCGGTGAGCACGAGTCCCAGCTGCCAGCTCCACAGCCAGCCGCCAAGGCAGAAAACCAGCGCGGCGCTGCTGCTCTTGGCAAGCCCGCCGATGAAGTATGCCACGGCCTGCCCGGTGCTGAGCATCTCTTGCGTGACCATGCGGCTCAGACGTCCGGCGCTCTTGGCCCCAAACCAACCCAGCGGCAGGCGAGACACCTTGTTGCCGACGAGGACCTGCATGTTGCGCATGAAGCCGAGGCCAGCCGTGTATCCCAGTTTGGTGCCAAAGAACGAGAGCGTGCAGGAGGACAGCGCGATGGCGGCCAGCACCGCCATCCATGCGGGGAAGTCCAGCCCCCACTGGGGAGATCCGCTCTGCAGCGCTGCCGCGGCAGGCATCATGACGGAGAGGCTCACGCCCGCCAGCGCTCCCGACAGCACGCAGCAGGCCATGCCGCTGCGGTTCATGGCGCGGTCCCGCTCGGTCATGAACCGGCGGAAGCGCTCGAGAAGTCCCGTGCTACGCATCGGGGGCCTCCTTTCCGTGGGTGTCCAGAGGGAAGTCACCCTGCCTGAGAAGCGCCTGGTAGTGAGCATTGTTCTGAAGGGTCTCATGCGTGCCCAGGGCCACGATGCGCCCACGCTCCATGACTGCGATCTGGTCGGCGCCGATGATGGAGTTCAGTCGGTGGGCTATCACCAGCACGGTGCGGCCCCTCACGAGGCCCATCAGGGCTCTCTGTATCTCCAGCTCGGAGTCCGGGTCGGCGAAGGCGGTGGCCTCGTCCATGATCAGGACGGGCGCGTCGGACAGGATCGCGCGGGCGATGGAGAGTCGCTGCCCCTCCCCGCCGGAGGGCGACCAGTCGCTTCCCAGCACGGTGTCATAGCCCTTGGGCAGGGACATGACGAGGTCGTCGATCTGCGCCAGGCGCGCCGCCTCACGGACCTGGTCCAGGCTTGCGTCAGGCCGTCCCAGCGCAATGTTCCTCCTGACGCTGGCGTTGAGCAGCATGCTGTCCTGCAGGACGAAGGAGACCCTGTCGTAGAGCGCGTCCGACGAGAGCTCGCGCAGGTCGACACCACCCAGCTTGACGCTGCCGGAGTCCGGGTCGTCGAAGCGTGCCACCAGGGACGCTAGGGTTGACTTGCCGGACCCGGAGGGGCCGATCAGCGCCGTCAGGCTGTTGGGCCTCAGCTCGAGCGACACCCCGTCCAGGGCCTGCGTGCCACCGTAGGAATAGGAGACGTCCTCCAAGCTGACGCTTGCCTCGCCCGGGGCTGGCGCGGGATGCGCGGCCTCGGGCAGTATGGGCGTGTCCAGGAGCGCCACCAGGCGCTCCGCGGCAGAGCCTGCCAGCTGGTAGGACCAGGTGATGTTTGCCACCGTCATCATGGCCCCCGGAAGCACGATGGCGATCAGCGTGCAGGCGAGGATCTGCGGCAGCGTGGCCAGGTCGGCCCAGAGCAGCAGTCCGCCCCCGCAGAGGTTCACCAGCAGGAGCAGGGGCATGGAGACGAACTCGGCGGCGACGGAGCAGAGCCCGATCATGGGCGCGCACCACTCCCAGTAGGTGTCGGCGAAGGTGGTGGCGGCACGCGTGTACCTCTCGTGCGCCTCGCCCGTCTTCGCGAAGGCCTTGACCACCTTGATGCCCGCCACCAGCTCCACCATGGTGGACGAGACGGCCGCGAGCTGGGCGTTCATCTCGGCGGTCTTGGGCCCCATGTCCTTCATGGACGAGCCGTACAGCAGCACGTAGATGGGCACGGTGGCGATGCCCACCAGCGCCAGCCTCCAGTTGAGCGCAAACATGAACAACAGCAGCACCAAGGGGGAGACCAGGCCGTTCAGCAGGTCGACCGGGGCGTGGGCGATGACGGTGTGCACGGTCTTGGTGTCGTCCTGGATGGCGCTGCGCAGGCTGCCCGAGTCGTTCCTGCCAAACCACGCCAGGGGGGCCTGGCCAAGGCGCTCCACGATGCCGCGGCGGATGGTCAGGCGCAGTCGCAGGTCGGCGAAGTGGGTGATTGCCAGCGCCACGGCATGAAAGGTGAGCTTCAGGACGAAGCCGGCAAGGAGCAGTCGCAGCACCTCGTCGGCGTGGCGGGCGTCTGCCGCGACGCCCGCCTCCTGCGCCTGGAGGAAGATGTCTCCCAGCCAGACCAGCGCCAGGTAGGGCACGAACGACAGGCCGGCGGAGAGCAGCACGAACAGCTGGGCGGCCAGCGTGCGCCCTCGGATGGGCTTGGAGAGCCGCGCTATGGCCGCGCGTCCGGCCTGGTCCCTCCTGCGGTCCTCGTTGCTGACCTTGGGCATCCCTATACCCCCATCTTCTCGAAATGCTTCTTGAACACGCGCAGGCCAATGAGCGCGCCCACGTACGCGCAGGCCGCCGTCGCCACGCCGATGCCCACCATCCAGGGGGTGAACATGACGGCGACCAGGCCGCTCGCGAACTCCATCGTGACGCCCAACTTGACGCACTGGTCAATGTAGGCATCGGCGCCGATGAGATAGACAAGCGAGATGTGCCCCAGCCAGAAGATGGTCATGAAGGCCGAGAAGGAGAGGGCTCGCCTGACGTTGGTGCGACTCTCTGGGGCACCGGCCACCAGCTCCGCCACCGCAGAGCCCACCAGGATGCCGGCAGGGCCCGTCCAGAGCATGCCCATGAAGTATCCGGCGATGGCCGTGACCACGCCCATGACGAGCAACGCACCGCGCTTGGGGACCTTGTGCATGAGGTAGATCCAGGCCATGCCGGCGACGAGCGACGAGAGGGCGTGAGCGAGCCAGGAGGTCTGGTAGCTGAGGCTGCAGATGCCTGCGAAAACCAGGGTTATCGCAAAGACCAGCATGCCAAAGAGGGCGCAGAAGACGAAGTCCTTGGCGGTGAGGGAGCCAGAGCCCTGCGCCTGAGACCCTATCGTGTTACGAGACATGTTCGTTCCTTTCTATAGACTCTCGTGAGACTGAAACCCAAGTGCTTCCCTGAGCTGGGGAAGGGTGGAGGAACAGACGGCAAGGGGCGGCCCCGCGCGTCCCGCGGACATACGGACCACCTCATCGCAGACGAGCGAGAGGAACTCCAGGTCATGCGAGATGACCGCCACGCTCTTGCCTGAGGCGCGAATCATCTCCAGCTGGCTTGCCATACGCCGCATGCCGTCCGCGTCGAGGCCGCTGGTGGGCTCGTCCAGCACCATGGCCTCGCTGGAGAAGAGCATGCCTGCGGCCACGGAGACGCGCTGCCGCTGCCCGCCTGAGAGCGAGAGGGGATGGCGCTTGGCGAGCGGGCCGATGCCCAGCGCCCCCATCAGCCGCTGCACGTCGTCGTCCGCTTCGTTGGGTGCGTGTCCGCCCGCAAGCGCCTGTCCCTGCATCCGCGCCTGGACGAGCTCGGCCATGACGCTGTCCTCGAAGAGCTGGTAGCCGGGCTCCTGCATCACCAGGTAGCTCCTGCCGAGGCGCATGCGCGGGGAGAGGGGCCGGCCGTCCAGCAGCACCTGGCCCTCCTGCTCGCGCTCGAGCCCGCAGAGGCAGCGCGCGAGCGTGGTCTTGCCCGAGCCGTTCCTGCCCACGATTCCCAGGATGTGCCCGCGCCCCATCTGGAGGCCCACGTCTGCCAGGACCTGTGCGCCGCCCTGGAAGCGCAGGGCCAGCCCCCTGGCCTCGAGCCCTCCATCCTCGCGCGGGGACGGTGACGCCTCGGGCGTCCTCCACCCGCGCTGTCGCAGCTGCGCCGTTAGGTCGTCCTCGCCAAAGGCCCTGAGCCCCCAGCAGGCGCGCGTCTCGCGGGGAATGCGGGCGAACTCGTCCGCGCCCCAGCTACCGGCGACGAGCCCGTCCTCCATGCGGATGACGCGGTCCGCAAGCCCTCTCAGCCACCACAGGCGATGCTCCGAGACGATCAGGGTCTTGCCGGCCGCCTTGAGCCGGGCCAGCGCACGCGCCAGCAGGCGCATCGAGGGGATGTCCAGCGCTGCGGTGGGCTCGTCGAGCACGTAGACGTCAGCCTGCGCGACGTGGGCCGCCGCCAGCATGACCAGCTGTCTCTGCCCGCCGGAGAGCTCCTGTGCCCTGCGGCCGAGCAGCGGGCATATTCCCAGGTCGGATGCTGCGTCATGAATGCGGGATACCATCTCGTCCCTGCTCGTGCCCTGGTTCTCGCAGGCAAAGGCAAGCTCTGCCACCACCTCCGAGTTGACGAACTGGCTGCGAGGGTTCTGGAAGACCGACCCCACACGCGCCGCCAGTTCGCTCGAGCTGTGCTCCTCAAGGGGCTTGCCCCCTATGCGCACCTGGCCGCTCCTCTCGCCGCGGTAGGCAAGGGGGATGAGCCCGTTGACGGCACGGGTGAGGGTGGTCTTCCCGCAGCCCGAGCGCCCGCAGAGCACCACGCACTCGCCGGGACTGAAGCGAAGGCTGACGTCCCTGAGCGCCGGAGCTTCCGCTCCCTGGTAGCGGAAGCTGAAGCGCTCCAGCTCTACGCTGGCCGCGGCGGCGCTCATGACATACTGCCCTGCGCGAGGACGGAGTGTGCGACCAGGAGCAGGAGGGCCACGCAGAGAAGGGCATCAGCGCCCCGCCATTGCAGGAGGAAGAGGGAGCTGCGCCGCTCGCTCGTCTCGCCGCCGCGTGCCACCACGGCGTTTCCCAGCTCGTCGGCGATGGTTCCCACTCGCCCGATCAGGGGGACCATGAAGCGCTCGACGCTGCGCACGGGATGGCCCAGGACGCTGGCGGGGGTGCCCAGGATGCCGCGGATGCGCATGGCCTCCGCGATGGAGCGGGACTCGTGCGCCAACGTGGGCGGAAAGCGCAGGGCCACGCAGAGGGCCACGATGAGGCGGGGCGGCGCCCCAAGCGACTGCAGAACCTGCGCCAGCTCGCCCGTGCGCGTGGTTGCGATCAGATTCGATGCCAGCACGAAGACGGGCATGACGCGCAGGAACATGATGAGCGTCGAGGCGGGGCCCGCCATCATCAAGAGGTCGAGCTGTGCTATTGCCCGCACGGCCAGATAGAAGCCCAGATAAAGAAGGACCCAGGTGATGGCCGCGCGCCCACGGCCGGCGAAGAGGGTCGCCGCGACGGCAAGTGCCATGGCTGATGCCTGGTGCCAGGGGTCCGGGCCAAGCGCCACCTCGAGGTTGAGCAGGGTGACTGCGAGCAGCTGCGCGCGCGGGTCGAGGCTGCGCGTTCCTCTCGCGCACAGCTCCCTTACCGTGATGTCCCCCTCAGTGCCTCCTGCCGCCATTGGCTCCTCCACAGGGCTCTGTGTTAGTCTCAATTAACAAATAGATAGCCCTGCGATCTCGAGGAGGGGGGAACGTGCCGAAAATGGGGAATCGCACCGAAACCAATCTGCGTTTCACCGAAAGCCAGTTTTCCTCGCAGTGGTACAAGCGTCTGCCATATGACGAGGAGAAGGCTCCCTTCTGGGTGACGTCTGAGCTTGGGCGTGGGGGAAGGGGAGAGTACGCCATCCGCCAGACCTTCGAGTCCATGCTGGGCACGCTGCACGCGCTTCCCGTGGACGAGGCCCACCGCAAGGGAGTGAGGCTTCCGCGCGACCTCAGGGCGTACGGCCGCAGCTTCCTGATCGACCCGGAGTTTGGTGACGGAATCTACTGGTACACCATCGTGGACGCGGATGCCGTGCTGGTCTCCATGGAGCTCTCGATGCGCGAGAGGGCGGTCCATCGTGGGTACTCCATAGAGCTGGTCGGCTTCGGATCCTACGAGTTCGACATGCCCTCGTACTTCGTGGACGGCCTGAGGCCGCGCCACCCCGCGCTCATCGGATACCGTTGGGGAAGGCAGAGCTACCAGCAGGTGATCTGCGAGGACCACCGCTTCAAGTCCTGCTCCGTCTCCCTTCGGCCCTGCGCCCTTCCCCGCTATGCCCGACTTCTGGGGGTTGGCGTGCCGGTGCTGGTCGATGCCATGGGAATGCTCGACGGCAGTCACGAGCTGCCCGAGCTCTCCCGCGTGCTGGAGGAGCTCTCTGGCGCCCGGCCGAGCGCCACCGTCGCACCGGCGTACTATCGCGCAAAGGTCGTCGAGGCTCTGACCCAGCTTGTGGATGGCTGTGCCCGCCTGCGGGAGGGCTGGGAGGGCCTGGCGTCGAAGGAGCGCGACCTCTGCAGCCTCGTGGAGCGCCTGATGAGGTCAAACGTTGCCGGC
Organism: Olsenella urininfantis; assembly: GCF_900155635.1. GTDB lineage: Bacteria > Actinomycetota > Coriobacteriia > Coriobacteriales > Atopobiaceae > Olsenella_G > Olsenella_G urininfantis. The sequence continues at coordinate 1,080,419 of NZ_LT732540.1, read as the reverse complement.
GACCTCTCCACGCGCGCGCTTGCCCAGGCCCTGCACGTGGGGGAGGGCCAGCTGATCGAGGCATTCAAGCGCGTGCATGGGCATACGCCCCAGGAGCACGTGCGCTCCTGGCGCATGGCCACGGCGGCGCGACTCCTGCGCGAGGACGTCCGCAGCGTGCGCGAGATCGCGAGACTTGTGGGCTATTCCAACCAAGGCGCCTTCACGGATGCCTTCAAGGCGCGCATGGGGGTCACCCCCAGCGCCTATCGCTCGGCGCGACTCCGCCCGCAATCTGCTCTACGGCAACGCCACCCTCTGTAGGGCAGCCTTAATCTACCTGCGCAAATGTTACGTCGCCCTACAGGCAACGGTGTCACTGTAGAGTCTGGCCGCGCTCGCACTCAACGTACAGAAGGGGTATGCGCAGGGGGAGAAGCTCGCGGTAGTGTGGCTTCCAGCCGCATCTGGCAAGGAACGCCAGATAGCCGTCTGCGTCCCACTCGCTTTCGAAGCGTACGCCCAACAGCTCGAGGAACCTGGCCCACAGGTTTTTCCCCGAGGACCCCTGGAGCATCACGAAGTTGGGTGCCACCAGGGTGCCACCGGGCGTGAGCACGCGCCCTATCTCTGCGAGGGCCCTTTCGGGCGCGGGCATGATGTGCAGGGCGTTGGCGATGATCACCACGTCGAAGGATGAGTCTGCGTAGGGAAGGTCTGTGGCGTCGGCCACCTCGAAGCGCAGCTTGTCCGAGTGGGCCTGCCTCCTAGCCTCGGCGACCATGCCCTCCGAGTAGTCCGTGGCGACCATGCTCTGCGTGGCCTCGGCCACGTTGAGGGCGATGAGGCCCGGGCCCGAGGCGAGCTCGAGAACGCGACGGCCGCGCACCACCTCCGCGATGCGGTGGTACATCCACTGGTAGCCGCCCTTGTCGGCGCGCATGGCCCAGACATAGATGGGTGCGGACCAGTCCCAGAACCTCTTTCTCATGGCTCCTCCGCAGGTCTCTCTGAAAGTTCTTCAAGGATAACTTATGTCGTGGCCGCGACTCCCGACAGGGGCGTGCTGCCGCAGCCAGGCAACGAGTGGCCTGAGCCGGCGGAGGACGACATGACGGGCTTCGAGAAAAGAACCAACGAGGTGCCTTTCTCGGGCGCCAGCCCTACAGCAACGACTCTGTCTGTAGAGCGCCTTTGATCTACCTGCGCAACTGCGGCCCTGCTCTACGGTAACAACGTTACATGCAGAGCAGGGCCGCAGTATGGGCGGAGCGCGAGGACAGTGCCGGGGTCCCTAGAACGCGGAGAGGTAGATGGCGCGGGCGTCGTCCATGGTGAGCGTCTGCAGCTCCCCAAAGCTCTCTCCCTTGTTCTGCGAGAGGGTCTCTATCCACGCGTCCACGTCGGCGGGCGAGAGGCCCAGGTCGGTCAGGGTGGCTGGCATGCCCATTCCCACGAGGAAGGCCTGCAGGCAGTCTATGGCACGCTCGACGCAGCGCTCGGCCTCCTCGTTCGTCTCGTCCGCAGGCGCGAGGCCAAAGACGCCCTCGGCGAAGGAGAGGAAGCGCTCCACGTCGGAGCGCCAGACGTGGCGCATCCAGGCGGGAAGGATCACGGCCAGGCCCGCGCCATGGGCCACCTGGGGATGGTGGGCAGATATCTCGTGTTCCAGGCCGTGGCTCTCCCAGCCGCCCGCCCGCTTGCCATAGCTGGCGCTGCGACCGCAGCTGCAGAGGTCGTTGTGCGCCAGGGTGCCTGCCCACATGATGTTGGCGCGTGCGTCGTAGTCATCGGGATTCTCGAGGGCTGCGGACGCTGCGTCCATCACCGTGCGGATGAGCGCGCAGGAGATGGAGTCCGTCACGGGGACGGGGCCGGCAGAGCTGAAGAAGCGCTCGCAGATGTGGCAGATGATGTCGGTGGCGCCGGCCGCGGTCTGGTAGGCGGGCAGGGTGAAGGTGAGCTCGGGGTCCATGATGGCCAGCTTGGGGCGGAAGACCTCGCCGGCGCAGCCCCGCTTGAGGCTAAGGGCGTCGTTGCTGATGACGCAGGATGCGCTGGCCTCGGATCCGGCGGCGGGGATGGTGAGCACGGAGGCGATGGGCAGGCAGCTGGTGATGCTGGCCTTGCCCGAGAAGAAGTCCCACACGTCGCCCTCGTAGGGGACGCCGAAGGCGATGGCCTTGGCGCAGTCGATGACGGAGCCTCCGCCGACGGCCAGGACGAGGTCCACGTCCCTCTCGCGGGCGAGCGAGACGCCCTTGCGCACCAGGCCGAGCTCGGGGTTGGGGCGCACGCCGCCCAGCTCGACGCACTCGATGCCAGCGGCGGCAAGGGAGGCCTCCACGCGAGCGAGCGTGCCCGCGTGCCTTACGGAGCCGCCGCCAAAGACGAGGAGGACGCGCTTGGCGCCGAGAGTTGCGAGCTCATCTCCGCAGCGGTCGCAGAAGCCGCGGCCAAAGACGAAGCGGGTGGGGGACTGGAAGCTGAAGTCGTTCATTGCGGCCTCTCCTTTGTGGTTGCGCGCCTGGGAACAGGCTAGCGCAACGGGAGGGCGAGAAGATGCGGCATCAAAGGCGAGGTGGCACATGATTGTCATGAGTTCGGAGGCATTCGAAGAGCTTGAGAGGTAGGTTCGCGCTGGCCAAGTTGTGTCCCTGGTTCAGGAGGGCATCTCCGCGGTTCAGCGGGGGGTGCAGGGATGCGTTTGAGGCCGTTGCTTCCATGAGGCTACCTGACTGCCGCCCAGGCTCTGGGTGCCGGTGTGGGAAGGATGGAGCTCACGCGCCTTGCTGCCAACGGGCATCTGGAGAGGGTGGCGCGTGGAATCTATCGTGCCTCGGGCGCGCCATCGGTCCATGACGAGGCGGTATGGGTGGCGTGGCGCTCGCTTGATCCGTCCGCACCAGCATGGTCAAGGGACTTGTGCTCGTGTGCGGCATCTCACAACACCGCTGCGTGGCTGCTGGGGCTTGGCGAGCTCAACCCTGAGCCGCTCACCTTCACGTCGCCCATCCGCAGACAGGTCTCGCGGGAGGGGTTGAGAATCGTGCACGGTCCCCTCCTGGTGGGCAATGTCAGGCTCGTAGAGGGGCTTCCCGGCACGACGGCCGCCCGCACGGTCTGTGACCTCGCTCGTGATGGGGAGGACCTGAGCCTGGTCGCGTTGGTGCTTGAGGATGCGCTCTCCGAAGGGGCTGTGAGAGATGCGCGCGCTCTAAAAGCGAGGGTGGACGAGCTGTGCGCTGGGCGGGACGTGCCCAAGGGGACGTCACTCTATGGGATGCCGAGGGGGTAGCGGTATGGCCAGGTCCGTACTGAGGTACCCGTTAAAGCCGCGACATTACGCGATGCCATAAGTTCATCTGCCCCTGGCACCCCACTCGGGTCCAGTGTCTGTCCACATGCACCTCCAAGCGCTACAATGTCCCTCGTAACAGGGGGAGCTGGCGCACGCCGGCTGAGATTGGGCCCAGGGCGGCCCTGACCCGCATACCTGATCTGGGTAATGCCAGCGTAGGGACCAAGGCACACGCATGCGCGCGGGTCCCGATCAAGGCGGGCCGCCGCACGTCGGCCCGCAGAGGGGAGTGCCTATGAACTGTTCCGTTGCCCTGCAATACCTGCCCATGAACGCGGGCTCAGACGAAGAGGTCTGCCGCATCGTGGACGAGGTCATCGCCGTGATCGACGCCTCGGGCCTCGACTACTACGTCGGTCCCTTCGAGACGGCCATCGAGGGCGACTTCGATGCCTGCATGGAGCTCGTGAAGCGCTGCATCGAGGCCGGTGCCAAGGCGGGCTGCGCCGAGAGCGCCAGCTACGTGAAGATCTCCTACCGTCCCGGCGGAGACGTGATGACCACCGAGCACAAGATCGGCAAGTACCACCAGACGGACTCCGAGTTCGCCCCCGCCGCAGAGGACGCGGTGGCCTAGGTGCCCTCTCGCGCAAAAAGGATGCTGGTACCTCTGGGCACGCTCCTGGGCCTGCTGCTGCTCTGGCAGCTCTCGGTCCAGCTGGGCCTGGTGCCCAACTTCCTCTTGCCCGCGCCCACGCAGGTGCTGGCCGCCCTCGTGCGAGAGGCGCCCCTCCTTGCGTCCCACGCCCTCACCACGCTGGTGGAGAGCGCCCTGGGCCTTGCAATAGGCTGCGCCGTGGGCTTCGTGGCCGCCGTGCTGATGGATCGCTTCGAGCCTCTCTACCTGGCCTTCAGTCCGCTCATCACCATCTCGCAGACCATCCCCACGGTGGCAGTGGCGCCCCTTCTGGTCCTGTGGTTCGGCTACGGCCTGGCGCCCAAGGTGGTGCTCATCGTGCTCACCACCTTCTTTCCCGTCACGGTCTCGCTCGTCTCGGGATTTCGCTCCGTTGACCCGGACCTGCTCGACCTCATGCGCGTGATGCGCGCCAGCGGCCTGCAGGTCTTCTGGCAGGTCAAGATGCCGGCCGCAGCCGAGCATCTCTTCAGCGGCCTGCGCATCAGCGCCACCTACGCCATCGTGGGAGCCGTGATCGCGGAGTGGCTGGGCGGCTTCTCGGGCCTGGGCGTGTACATGACGCGCGTGCGCAAGTCCTTCTCGTACGACAAGATGTTCGCGGTGATATTCCTGATCTCCGCGCTGTCCCTGGCGCTGATGGCAGCGGTTGACCTGCTGCAGCGCCTCTGCTTGCCCTGGAAGAGGGCAGAAAGGAAATGACCAACATGACCTCTCTTAACAGCTCCATCTCCCGCCGCTCCTTCGTGGCCACCGCAGGCCTCGCCGCGAGCGGGCTGCTCGCCGGCTGCGACTCTGCACCTTCCGCCAAGCCCAAGTCCGCCGACAAGGCCAAGATCACCTTCTGCCTGGACTACACCCCCAACACCAACCACACGGGCGTGTACGTGGCCAAGCACGAGGGCTACTTTGCCGAGGAGGGCCTGGACGTCGAGATAGTCCAGCCCGCCGAGGACAGCGCTGAGGCGCTCATCGGCTCCGGCCAGGCTCAGCTGGGCGTGAGCTACCAGGACTTCGTCGCCAATGTCCTCAGCAACTCTCCCGAGCTTCCCATCGTGGCCGTTGCGGCTCTCATCCAGCACAACACCTCCGGCATCATGAGCCGCAAGGAGGACGGCATCACCTCTGCGCGCGGCATGGAGGACCATGTCTACGCCACCTGGGAGATGCCCGTCGAGCAGGCCACCATCAAGGACGTGATGGAGGCCGACGGTGGGGACTACTCCAAGGTCGAGATGGTTCCCTACGCCGTGGATGACGAGGTCAGCGGCCTGAAGGCCAAGATGTTCGACACCGTGTGGGTCTACGAGGGTTGGGCGGTGCAGAACGCGGCCGTCCAGGGGTACGAGGTGAACTACTTCAGCTTCAAGGACATGGACGAGGTCTTCGACTTCTACACGCCGGTCATCGCCGCCAACCCCGAGTTCGCCGAGAAGAGCCCTGAGGTGGTGAAGGCATTCCTGCGCGCGGTGCAGAAGGGCTACCAGCTGGCCATAGACGACCCCGAGGCTGCCGCCTCCATCCTCTGCGAGGAGGTGCCCGAGTTGGACGCGGCGCTGGTCTCCCAGAGTCAGGCGTACCTCTCCAAGCAGTACGTGGCCGACGCCTCCTCCTGGGGTGTCATAGACAAGGTGCGCTGGGCCCGCTACTTCGCCTGGCTCAACGAGAGGGGCCTGGTGGAGAACAAGATAGACGTCAACGCCGGTTGGACCAACGAGTACCTGGGAGCCTAGTGGAGGCCTGCGGCAACAGGCCCCCGGCCACCGTGCCTGCCCTTGAGGCCCGCCGTCTCACGCTCTCGTGGGACGGCGGCTCCCACGTGGTGGCACGGGACGTGTCCCTTGTGGTGGGAAAGGGCGAGCTGGTGTGCCTCCTCGGCCGTTCCGGCTGCGGCAAGACCACCATCCTGCACGCTCTGGCGGGCCTCTCGCGCCCCCTTGGGGGACAGGTGCTGCTGCGCGGCCAGGACGTGACGGGCAAGGCCGGCAACGTGAGCTACATGCTGCAGAAGGACCTGCTCCTGCCCAGCAAGCGCATCATCGACAACGTCTGCCTGCCCCTGGTGCTTGCGGGCGTGCCGACCGCGGAGGCGCACGAGAGGGCCAAGCCCCTCTTCGAGCGCTTTGGCCTGGCTGGCTGCGAGAGGCTCTGGCCCTCGGAGCTCTCGGGCGGCATGCGCCAGAGGGCAGCCTTCCTGCGCACCTACCTCATGGGCCACGACGTGGTGCTCCTGGACGAGCCCTTCAGCGCGTTGGACGCCCTAACACGTGCGGACATGCGCAGCTGGTACTGCCAGATGTCTGCCCGCCTGGGCATCTCGAGCCTGGCCATCACGCATGACGTGGACGAGGCCGTGATGATGGCAAGCCGCATTTACGTGCTGGAGGGGAACCCCGCGGCGGGCGTGCCCAGCCGCGTTGCGGCCGAGGTCAAGGTCCCTGTCGCGCGGGAGGGTCTCTCGGCGGCCGAGTTCGCCCTCATGCCGGAGTTCCTCGCCTGCAAGCGAGAGGTGCTGTCCCACCTGGGGTAGCTTCTTCCCCCCTCCCAACCTGACATGTGGCCCGTAAGACCGCCGCTTGGTGACGGTCTTACGGGCCGTTCGTGCCAGAATCCGAGAGAGCCGTCCGTATATCCGCCGCCAGGTGACGGGCTGGGCGGCCGTCTCCACGGGGTGGAGACGTGCGGTCCCGCTACGCCAGCAGGAAGGCCATGCCGCTCAGAAGCCAGCTGACGATTCCCAGCACGATGGCCCCCATGAGGGACATCACGGCGTGGGGGGCCAGCTCCCGCGCCATGCGGCGTCGCACGGCAAGGGACACGCGCCCGGGCTCGAGCAGGGTGCAGCTGCGCCACTCCCGGCAGCCCCTGCAGAAGATCTGGCTTCCGGACGAGAGGGTCTTGTCCAGCCTGGCCAGCGCCGCCAGGCAGGGGAGGAGGCGGTCGACGCCGCCTTCGTCCTTGCCGCGCACGCCCTTGAACGCCTGCAGGGCACCGAGGGGAGCCCTGAGGTCGTGGCCGCACCCCTCGCAGCGTACGCGTATGGGCACGCGGGCCAGCATGCGGCGAAAGCTGATCTGCGTCTGCCTGAGCATCCAGGCGAGGCTGAGGGCGACCCAGAGGATGACGGGAAGGTTCATGGGCTATCCGACTTTTGGCTGGAACTAAAAGAACCCGCATACTATAACGCATTGGTCTAGCTGCGATAACGCAAGACCCTTGCCAATCGACTGAGAGAGGCTATTGCTTGCCTCCCGATGGGGAGTTGCTGCTCTCGGCCGCGCCCGCACTGGCCCCTGCGCTGGCCTCGGCATTGCCGTCAGGCACCGGCTCCTTTTTGGCAGTTCCCGTTGCCTGCGCGCCCTCGTCTTCCTTGGGTGCCTGAGGATCGGCCTTGGGAGCGGCCTCGGGGTCTCCCTTGGGCGCGGACGTCTCGCTGGGAGGCACTTGCTCCGGCTCTGCCTGCGTGTCCCACTCGGGCGCGTTCTCTGACGTGGCGCCGCCTGTCTGCTCGGCGGGGGTCGAGCTCAGCTCGGGCGCGCTTGCCCCGATGCCCCTGCCGGACGTCGCAAGCACCACCACTCCCGCGTAGATCAGCACGGCCCCGATGGCCACGCCCGCCACGAAGGCAACGGCTCGCCTGAGCGCGCGCCTCTCGCTGCGCCGTGCCGCGGCGGCACGCAGCTCTGCCGGAGCCACGCGGGCTCCCTCGCCAAGGGGTGCTGGGCTGGGACCACCCTCGCCAAGCTCGTCCTTGATCTTCTGGGCGGATGCCTTTATCAGGGCCTTGTAGAGCTGGGAGGCGACGGCGGATGCCGCGGCGGCAACGGCAACGCCAATGAGAGACCCCGCCAGGCCGATCTTGGAAGAGAGCAGAAACGAGGTGACGGCCGCAAGCGAGCTGGCCACTACGGTGGAGAGGGAGAAGTCTCCCAGGGCACCCTTCTTCTCTTCCTGCTCTGCCATGCCGTCCCCTTCCTCTGCCATGCGATTGCACATTCATATCCTGTACCCATGCTCCGCGGATGCAAATCTGCCGCTCACGGGATGAAATGCCACCGCTTGAGGGTATGATTATGCCCGTAGGCTGTCTTGCACGACGTTCATTGGAGGCACGTATGCTAGTCAATGCCAGCGCTATGCTTCAGAGCGCCGAGAGGGGCCATTATGCCCTGGGCGCGTTCAACACCAACAACCTTGAGTGGGCCTCTTCCATCCTGGACGCGGCCGAGGAGCTTCAGTCCCCGGTCATCATCCAGTGCACGGGAGGCGCCGCCAAGTGGCAGACCTCCTTCAAGCTCGTCGCCGACCTGGTGAAGAACCTCGTCGAGGACAAGAACATCAGCGTTCCCGTTGCCCTTCACCTTGACCACGGCTCCTACGAGGACGTCTTCAAGTGCATCGAGGCCGGCTTCACCTCCGTCATGTACGACGGCTCCCATGAGGCAGACTTCGAGACCAACCTCAAGCGCACCGAGGAGGTCGTGAAGGCCGCCCACGCCAAGGGCATCTCGGTCGAGGCCGAGGTCGGTGGCATCGGCGGCACCGAGGACGGCATCACCGCCAAGGGCGAGCTGGCAGACCCCAGGCAGTGCAAGCAGATCGCGGATTTGGGCGTTGACTTCCTGGCCTGCGGCATCGGCAACATCCACGGCATCTACCCCGAGAACTGGGAGGGCCTGTCCTTCGAGCAGCTCGAGGCCATCAAGGCCGAGACGGGCAGCCTGCCCCTCGTGCTCCATGGCGGCACCGGCATCCCCGTCGACCAGATCAAGAAGGCCATCGACCTGGGAATCTGCAAGATCAACGTCAACACCGACCTCCAGCTCGTCTTCGCGGCCGCCACGCGCAAGTACATCGAGGAGGGCAAGGACACGAGCGGTAAGGGCTACGACCCCCGCAAGCTCCTCAAGCCCGGCCGCGACGCCATCAAGACCCGCACCATGGAGCTCATCCAGGAGTTCGGCTCCGCCGGCAAGGGCTGGGCGTAGGCCTCAGGCACAGGCACGCACGCATGCATGACGGGGTGGCCCCGGGTTCGGACTCATGTCCGCCCGGGGCCACTTTTTTGCCACGGGAGGGACCTTCCGCGAGAGAAGAGCTCGGGGCGGTTTTGCCCTCGGATTCGGCAGACGCCAGGTGGGCCTGTCACCTCCCCCGGGGTGGCTCCAGCAGGGTGAAGCGGCTGCGCTCGAAGTCTATGATGCCCTCGTCGCGCATGCGGCCGAGCTCGGCCGAGAGGGCGCTGCGGTTGACCGAGAGGAAGTCGGCCAACTGCTGGCGCTTGAAGGGAATGCTGAAGCTGCGCGAGCCCCGCCTTTGGCACTCGTCGCTCAGGTAGGCGAGGATCTTCTCTCGGGTGCTTCGCTGCGAAAGGTAGGAGAGCTTGCCATTGAGCCTGAGGTTGGCTTCGGCGATGGTCGCCACCAGGTTCTCCATGAGCCTGCCGTGGTAGCTGCAGGCGGCGTTGCAGCTGCGGAGCATGGACTGCGCGTCGAGGGCGAGCAACATCGTGGGGCGAGTGGTCACCACGGAGACCGAGAGCCTGGAGCCCGGCGTGCAGGCGTAGGCCTCTGCGAAGGAGCCCGAGGGTCCCACCTCGGTCACGATGTTGCGGTTGCCCCACCAGTCCTCGCGCACGACGCTGACGCCGCCCTCGAGCACCACGTATACGCGGCCGCAGCTGTCGCCAGCGCGCAGCACGTACTCGCCCTGCGAGCACCCCTGCACTCGAGCCCTGAGGCAGGGGAGGATGGCCAAGATCTCGTCTTCTGCCATGCCCGAGAATATTCCGCAGCGTCCAAGCGTGCCGATGTGCCCAGATTGCAGGGACGGGCCCGCAGAGGCCCGTCTCCCTTGGTCGCTCATGCTAGGCCGCAACCCGTTGTGGGCGCACTCTGCCTGCGACGGCCCAGACAGCCAGGCCCAAGGCTATGACGCAGGCGCCCAGAAGCGCGTCGTCGGCCATGGCCGCCTGGTCGGCAAGCTCCACGAAGGGCTCGCCGGAAAGCACGTTGGCGATGCCGTCCACGCACCACATGAGGCCGGCTGCCCAGTACATGAGGGCCAGCATGCCCAGCCTGTGCGCGCGTGCGCAGGCGGGACGGGCGAGAAGGATGGCCGTGGCCACTGTTGCGGCCGCGAAGGTGAGGATGAGCGTCATGTCGCCTCCTAGGCGGTCTCGCCGAGCAGTGCCTTGCGCATGCCCGCCGCGTGGTCTATGGCCAGGCAGCCCAGCGCCCAGACGCAGGTGACCAGCACGGCCATGCCCACGCCCACGGTGGACATCTCGTGCAGCATCTCGACGGTGTCCTCGGCGTTGCTCATGGCGGTCAGGAAGGGCGGGGTGAAGATGACCTCGCCGGCGGGAACCACAAAGCATGCCATGCGCCTCTCCCTTTCCCCTTGTGCGGCCAGCTGGCCGCCAGTTTTGGTCAATGAGAGCAAGTATAGGCCCCACAGGCACATTTTTGCCCCTTGTTGCGCGGGTGTTGTCAACCGAAAGCGCCCCTGAGCCCCCAGGGCCCTCCTTGGCCCTCATAGGATGTTGGGAGGGACGAAGGGGGGCAGCGACTTGTTGCTGGTGGTAGTTGGTGGGGCGGCCCTGGGTCTGGCTGCCATGCGCCTGGCCGGCGTGCTTTTGGGACCGCGCGTGTCGAGAGGACCGTGGCGCCTCCTCGCGTGCGCCTCCCTTGGCGCGGCAACGCTGGGAAGGCTGTCCTGGCTGCGGCTTGCGGGCGTTGACGCCGCAGAGCTGGCGCTCCTCTTCCTGCTGCTCCTGACGGTCTCGCTCACGGACCTGGACGCCCGGGTCATCCCCAACCCCTGCGTTGGCGCGGTTGTGCTCCTGCGGGCGGGCGCGCTGGCCGCGCGCGTGCCGGAGGGGGCCGCGGGCGTTGCCAACGCTGCGGGGAGCCTCGCCAGTGGGGTAGCCATGCTGGCGCTGCTGCTCGTCTCGACACGCGTGGCGAGGCGCCTCCTGGGAGAGGCTGGCATGGGCGCGGGAGACCTCAAGCTCCTCTCGGCGCTTGCCCTGTTCACGGGCTTCGAGAGGGGGCTTCTGCTGCTTGCTCTCGCCAGCGCTTTGGGACTTGCGCATGGGCTCTGCCTGCGTGCCCGATTGGGAGAGAGGGGCTTTCCCTGGGGGCCTGGCATCGCGCTTGCCGCCTGGCTGGTGCTGCTTTGGGTTCCGTAGGGTCCCGGCATCTCTGAGGCCGAGAAAAAAACTTCGGCTTTCTTGCAACGCTCGCGTCTATCGAGGCGCCCTGTGTATGTGGCGAAGGACCAACTGTCAGGAGGAAGCACTATGAGCAACAACGAGTCTCGGAACGGCGTCGTCGGGGAATTCCCTGCGAGGATTGGCTTTCTGAAGCCGCTTGCCCAGTGGGGACGCGAGGACCGCAGGCAGGCGATCGTCATCCTGGGCCTGACCTTGTGCGTGGGCTTCGTGGCTCCCATCTACTACTTCGAGCTCACGTCCACTACCAGGCTGACCTTCTCGCTCTTCCAACTTCTCACCGAGTCGGAAACGTATCGCGTCAGTTCTGATGGGTCTGCCGCCTACATCATCTACCTGCTTCTCCCTGCCCTCACGGTGTTCCTGGCCCAGCACGGTGGCGGCAAATGGCTGAGTCGGGCCCTCATCCCCTCCTCGCTCTACCTGCTGCTGTTCTTTGCCAGCAGGCACGTCACCTTGGAGGAGGGCTACGCTAAGTACTTCGGCCTCTCCGTGCTGGGCTGGGCCTACCTCCTGGTTCTCGTTGCGGTGACGCTGGCCTGCGCCTGGGAGCTGCTCGAGAGCCGTGGCAGGCACGTGCCCGTGGAGAAGGTCAAGTTGGGCGAGGTTGTGGAGGGGGCCCTGCCCAGGGAGAGGCGCGAGGAGTACGTGCGCACCGCCACCGAGGCGGCGCGTGGAGCCGCACGGCAGGTTCGAGGCATCCTGGATGCCAGCCTTGGGGAGCATGCTCAACTTGAGACGGTTTCCCCAGCTCATGAGATTGCGCCTGAGGAGAGTGATGCTCGCTTCTGCTCCCGGTGCGGCATGCCCCTGAAGCCGGGCGCCCACTTCTGCGGTGAGTGCGGCTCGCCTGTGAAGTAGCGCTTTGGTCTCGTCTAAGGCATGTGAAGGCCACTGGTGGCGTTTGGACGCAAGGGCTTCGAGCGAGTACTATGCTAAGGAACGCTCCTGCGCCCGCGCACTCGCAGCGCATTCGGACCGAACAGGGGATATCGTGCCTCATACAGACAGCATCTCGCGCCGCAACGCGCTCAAGCTCATGTTTGGCGGCCTTTCCGTGGCCATGGCGGGTCTTGGCCTGAGCCCCCGCTCCACCTGGGCAGACACGGCGCAGGACGTGGCGAAGGCAGAGGCGGACCTTGCGGCCGCCCAGTCCGAGCTCGACTCCGTCCAGGCCCAGCTCGACCAGATCGCCAAGGACTACTCAGCGCTTGCCGCCGAGCACGCCAAGACGCTCGACGAGGTCGAGTCCACCCAGGGCAAGATCGACAAGACCCAGGCCCAGATCGACAAGACCCAGGCCGACCTGGAGGAGAAGCAGGGCCTTCTCTCGAAGCGCATGTCCAGCGCCTACAAGACCGGTGGAAACGACATGCTCTCCATCCTGCTCAACTCCACCAGCCTGGAGGAGCTCAGCTCGAGCATCTACTACCTTGACAAGGTCTCCGAGAGGGACCGCTCCATGATCGATGAGGTCAAGGGTCTCAAGGAGCGGCTGAGTGGTGAGAAGGCGCAGCTTGAGGGCCAGAAGGCAGAGCTGGAGAAGCTCTCGCGGGCCCAGCAGGACCAGATGGGCGCCATGCAGGCCAAGCAGGAGGAGGTCCAGAAGATCCTGTCGGGCCTTAGCCAGCAGATGAAGGACCTCATGGCCCAGCGCGACTCCGCGCTTCAGGCGCAGGCGGAGGAGAAGCGCCGCCAGGAGGAGGCCGCCGCAGCCGCGGCGGCAGCGGCCAACACCGGCGCAGGAGGCGGCCCGGGCGTCTCGGGCAACCTGAGCGGAGGAGGGGCCGGCAGCGGCTCCCAGCAGGCCGTCATCAACGCCTGCCACGCCGTGGGGTCCCCTGGTCCCGGCTGGTGCGCCATGTGGGTCTCACAGGTCTTCCAGGCCGCCGGCTTCGGGTATCCCGGCGGCAATGCCTGCGACATGTACAACGCCTGGTGCACGAGCTCCAACCTCTCCAACCTGCAGCCCGGCATGATCATCGCCGTCTCGTCCTACCCCTACTCCGCCGCAGGCCAGATCTATGGCCACGTGGGCATCTACGTGGGTGGCGGCACCGTGATGGACAACGTGGGCTTCATTCGCAGCAGCAGCGTCAGCAGCTGGATAAGCTATTACGGCGGCACCGTGACCCCGCGCTGGGGCTGGTGCATGGGGGTCCCGCTGGGTTAGGGCTTCTCGCGCTACGCTCCGTTCCTGCCGCGAGAGGCGAGATATGTGTAGCTTTCCCCGTCGTTTTGGGAGGAAATCTACTCACATCTCGCCTCTCGCGGTGACGGGTCTCCCGCCTCACGGCCTGCTGGCCCGCAAAGAGTGGCGGCCCGCCCCCGAGCGATCGGAGACGGGCCGCCTTCGTTGGGGCGAGAACGCGTGGGACGGGGCCTAGCCGTCGCTGCGCGAGAAGGCGTTCCGCATGCCCATGCTGGCGCTGTATAGCACGTTGGACAGCAGCCCGTCGGTCTCCTCCCGGAGCATGTCAGAGATCTGGGCGTTGGCCTCCTGCAGCGTGGCTGTGGCCTTCTCGTACGGGAGCTGCCCGGCCTCGCGGCACGCCTTCGCCACCAGCGCATGGCCCTTGGAGCCCACGGCAAGCTGGTAGCGCTCCACATGTGCCGCGCAGTCGTTGAAGTGCGCGTCGGCCAGGGCCGCCACCAGGCGGTTCGCCCAGTAGAAGCTCTCGGTGCTCACGTGGTGGGCGTTGGTGTTGGAGAGGTACTCGGGCGTCTCGTCCACGTTGGCGAAGAGCGGCACCAGCGCGTTGAAGGCGTTGCAGCCGAACGCCATCCACTGGATGGCGCGGCAGCTCTCGGGCAGGTTGGGGCTGATCTGCAGCACGGCCAGCTGACAGTTGCGGTTGATGCCGATGGGACGGTAGGCCCCGCGGCTCGCCTCCGTGCCCTTGTGGCCGTAGGGGTCAAACTCGGTGCCCTGGTAGTGCAGGGACAGGACGTACTTCACGTCCTCTATGGTGACCTTGCGCTCGGGGATCAGGCACCAGGGGATGTCGTCGGACTCTGGCCCCCAGGCCGCGGCCGGGCCCTCCCAGCCCTCGTGGGGCGCCAGGAAGCGGTGCATGGACCATGCGCGGGGCGTGTTGTAGACGTGGTCGGCGTCAGAGTGGCTGCCAAAGGCGTCGCGCGGGTTGAAGATACGCGGCGCCTCCGCGGCCTCGTCCCCCTCGTCGTCCCAGAGGTCCAGGTCAAGGGTGAGGTCCAGGTGGTTGGCGTCCATCCACTCCGCGAGGTCAGCCGAGCACATGAAGTCGCGCTGGCTGTCCAGGGCGTCGTCCAGGTCGAAGTCGTCGATGCCCAGCTGGTTGGGCATGGTCACGTAGCAGTCGTCGGGCACACGGCGGGCGATCCAGTGGTGTCCGCCCACGGTCTCCAGCCACCACACCTCGTCAACGTCGCTGAATGCTATGCCGTTCATCTCGTAGGTGCCAAACTCCTCGAGGAGGGCCCCCAGGCGACGGACGCCCTCGCGCGCGCTCCTGACGTAGGGAAGGACCAGCGTTACCAGGTCCTCCTCTCCGATGCCGCCGGGACGCTCGGGCACGTAGCCCTCCTCCCCCTCGACCCCTCGCGCGGCCTCGAGCTCAACCAGCGGGTCCGCGCCTAGCACGCGCTCGTTCGAGGTGAGGGTCTCGGTGGCGGACATGGCCACGTTGGACTCGTTGATGCCGGCCGAGGCCCAGATGCCCTCCTTGCCGTCCGCGTCGGGGACGGAGGTGTATCGCTGGGGGTTGTCGGGCAGGTCGATCTCAACGTGGCTCAGCACGGAGCGGTAGTGCCTCGGCTGGTCTTGGGGATGGACCACCCTCATGCGCTTGGCGTTGAACTGCCCGGAAGGGGAGTCCTCGTTGCGTGCGATGATGGTTGACCCATCGTAGCTGGCGTTCTTGCCTACCAGAATGGTGGTGCAGGGCATGCTTCCTCCTTGCCTCGGTGAGTGTACGCTCCCATGATAGGCGAGCCGGGCACACGTCCCGGCGAGATGTCCTTGGCGTGTGGCACTGCGGGCTCTTTGTTTGTTGCCCGAGCGTTCTGCTAGGCTCAGCCTGTCACCGAGAGCTGATTTGCCTGGAGGGAGGCGCATGAGGACCCTGCTGCGCACCGCGCGCCTGCTGCTTGCCAACCTGCGACCGCTCGTGTGCTTCGAGCTGGCGTTTCGCCTCTCGTGCGCGGCCCTTTTGGGGCCAGCGCTCAGGCTGCTGCTCGACCTTGCCATGCACCTTACGGGCTTCACGTTTCTGAGCTGGGAGAACGTCTCCTCCTTTGCCTTGCAGCCAGTGGTTGTCGCGGGGGCGGCGCTGGTGCTCCTGCTGCTCTGCGCGCTTACGGTCTTCGAGGTTTCCGTGGTGCTGGTGATGCTGGAGAGCTCGCGCGCGGGAGAGCGGGTGAGCGTGCGCGCTGCCATGGGGTACGCGCTGCCCAGGGCGCTGTGCTGCCTTCTGCCTCGCAACGCGCTCCTGCCCCTCTACGCCCTGCTCCTGGTGCCCCTGCTCAACCTCTCGCTCTCCTCGGGCGTCGTGCGCTACGTGGCGCTTCCGGAGTTCGTGGAGGAGTTTGTCAGCACCAGCCTGCTCTTGTCGGCAGCCGCGGTGGTCATCGGCGTCCTGGCTGGCGCGCTGCTCATGCGCTGGATATTCGTCTTCCATGCCTTCGTGCTGGAGGGCCGGAGCTTCACGTCCTCGGTGGCGCGCTCCCAGGAGCTGACGCGCAGGCACCTGATCGCAGACCTCGTGTCCATCGCCCTCCTGCAGCTGGGGCTGATGGTGCTGGCGGGCCTTGCGGTTCTCTCATTGCTCCTTCTGGTGCTGCTTGCCGAGAGGATCCTTCCCCTGGATGGCCCGCTCCTCTCGTTCGCGCTGGTGTTTCTCGCCCTTCCAGCCCTGGCCGTGGCGAGCCTTTCGGTCTGCCTCTCTGGGGCGGCGGGGTTTGCCTGCGTGAGCGTGCGTTGGTGGAGGCGCCTTGAGGAGCGCGGCGAGCTGGCGCCTGCGGTGGGGCTGCCCCAGGAGGGCTCGCGGCACGGGAGGGACCGGTGCCGAGGCGCGGCGCGCGTTCTGGCGCTTCTGGGCGTCTGGCTGCTCCTGGCGGGCGTGGGCACCGCGGCCATCGGGTCTGTGGACGAGGGGGGACTTCCCTGGGAGAGGGGCTCCCACGTGCAGCCCCAGGTGCAGGTGAGCGCCCATCGTGGCTCCCCAAGGGACTTCCCGGAGAACACCCTGCCCGCCTTTCAGGCCGCCTTCGAGCGCGGGGCCGACTGGATCGAGCTGGATGTGCAGCAGAGCGCCGACGGCGTGCTCTTTGTGAGCCATGACAGCAGGCTCAGGCGCATCTCGGGAGTGGACAAGTGCGCCTGGGAGCTGACCATGGACGAGATCCGCCAGCTGGACGCGGGCTCGCATCTCTCGCCGGAGTTTGCAGGCGTGCGCTACCCGCTGCTCTCGGAGGTGCTCGCATGGGCCAAGGAGAGGGGCGTGCGCCTCAACATAGAGCTCAAGCCCACGGGTCACGAGAGACGGCTCGAGGAGACCACCGCGGCCCTGCTCAGGGAGTCGGGCTACGAGCGGGGCTGCATGGTGACGTCCATGTCCTACTCCACCCTGCTTCGCATGCGCGACCTGGCGCCAGAGATTCCGCGCGCCTACGTGATGACGCTGGCCTACGGCGACGTGTGCCAGCTTGATGCCGCAGACTGCTTCTCGATAGAGGGGACCAGCGCTACCCGGCCCTTCGTGCGCTACCTGCACCAGCATGGCAAGGAGGTGCTCGTCTGGACCGCGAACAGCCCCGAGACCGTGAGCCGTGCCATCTCGAACGGGGCGGACAACATCATCACGGACGACGTGGAGATGGCAAGGGCGGCAATGGAGGCCTACGCGGGCGAGCCCGCATCGCTCCGCTGGCTGCACTGGGTTCTTGGCGCGTTGGTGTAGCGAGGCCCCTGACCAATGCGAGCGCCGCGGCGTTGCCGGCTCGTGTCATAATGCCCCACATCGACCAGGACCATATCCCACGCTCTGCTTCGGAGGCATCCCATGTCCATGAGCTTCAGGCGTCGCCTGCCCATTCCCCAGGAGATCCGTGAGGAGATGCCCCTCTCGGCCGGCATGGCCGCGCGCAAGCAGGGCTTCGACGCGGAGCTTGCGGCCATCATCCGCGGCGAGAGCGGCCGTCACCTGCTGGTGGTGGGCCCCTGCTCCGCGGACCGCGAGGACTCGGTCTTGGAGTACGTGTGCCGCCTGGCCCGCCTGCAGGAGCGCGTTGCCGAGAAGCTCCTGCTGGTGCCACGCGTCTACACCAACAAACCCCGCACCAAGGGCACCGGCTACAAGGGGCTCCTGCACAACCCAACGCCCGAGGGCGATCCCGACCTCCTGGAGGGCATCAAGGCCATCCGCCGCATGCACCTGCGCGTGGTGGAGGAGACGGGCATGTTCACGGCCGACGAGATGCTCTATCCCTCCAACTACCAGTACCTCGTCGACCTTTTGAGCTACGTTGCCGTGGGCGCGCGCTCGGTTGAGAACCAGGAGCATCGCCTGGTTGCCGGCGGGATTCCCGTGCCGGTGGGCATGAAGAACCCCACGAGCGGGTCCACGGCGGTGATGCTCAACTCGATCTTCGCCGCACAGGCCCCGCAGACCTTCATCTATCGAAACTGGGAGGTCGAGACCACGGGAAACCCGCTGGCCCATGCGCTGCTGCGCGGCTACACGGGCTCGGACGGCCTCAACTACCCCAACTACCACTTCGAGTACCTGGAGCGCCTGGCAGAGCGGTACGTCTCGCCGCGCTACGCCAACCCCGCCGTGCTCATCGACTGCAACCATGACAACTCGGGCAAGAGGCCGCTGGAGCAGATGCGCATCGTCAACGAGGTGCTCGACAGCGTGAGCCGCAGCCAGGTCGTCGCAGGCCTCTTCCGTGGCTTCATGGTGGAGTCCTACCTGGTGGACGGGGCGCAGGGAGTGGGCGGCGGCGTGTTTGGCAAGTCCATCACGGATGCCTGCCTGGGCTGGGAGAGGACCGAGCTCCTCGTGCTGGACATGGCCGAGCGCCTCTAGCGCCTCTCGTCGGCACGGGCCCTCAGCACCAGCTCGCGGAGCTCCCCCATGCGCGAGGCCTCCATGGGGGGAGTGTCCTTCAGGCGGCAGGGGATGCCCAGGCGCTCGTACTTGGGCAGGCCCATGGTGTGATAGGGGAGCAGGTCCAGCCCAACCACGTTGTCCCAGCGCGCGATGAGCCTGCCAAGCTCCCGAAGCTCGCGGGGAGAGTCCGTGATTCCCGGCACCACCACGTGACGGACGAGCACGGGCAGCCTTCGTGCGGAGAGCTCGTCGGCGAAGGACAGGATCCTTTCCTGGTCGGCGCCGCAGAGCCAGCGGTGCGCCGCGGGGTCGCTGTGCTTGATGTCCAGCAGCACCAGGTCCGTGTGGGCGAGAAGCTCCTCGAAGCGCTCTGGCCGGCATGGGTCCCATGCGCCGCCCGAGCTGTCCAGGCAGGTGTGTATGCGCCCCCTCGGGCTCTCGTGGGCGGCCCGGAAGAGCGCGCCTGCGAACTCCGGCTGCGCGAGCGGCTCGCCCCCGCTCACGGTGAGCCCGCCCCCGCGGTAGAACGCCCGGTTGCGCTCGAAGCGCTCGAGCAGCTCGGCGACGCTCGTCTCGGAGCCTCCCGCGAAGTCCCAGGTGTCTGGGTTGTGGCAGTAGGCGCACCTCAGGGGGCAGCCCTGGCAGAAGACCACCATGCGCCGTCCCGGCCCGTCAACGGTGCCGAAGCTCTCAACGGAGTGGACCCGCCCACGCACGGCGAGCGGGTCCACCTCCATCGCGTTGTTGTCCTTTGGGCCCACGGCCTAGAGCGACTCGTGGAAGGTGCGCGAGATTACGTCGTCCTGCTGCTCCTTGGTGAGAGAGTTGAACTTGACGGCGTAGCCAGAGACGCGAATGGTGAGCTGGGGGTACTTCTCGGGATGGGCCTGGGCGTCGAGCAGGGTGTCCTTGGTGAAGACGTTCACGTTGAGGTGATGCCCCCCCTGCTCAACGTATCCGTCCAGCATGCCAACGAGGTTGTCAACCTGCTCGGGGGCGATGTCTGAGGTCTTCATGTCATTCCTTTCGTCGAGATGGTCGTGTGGCTTGGGCGTCGTGGGCTAGCTTCGGTCCGAGAGGCCGTCGGCGGCGGAGGCGTCCGCGCAGCAGGCGCAGGCGGGCTCGTTCTCGATGCTGAGGTCCAGGCTCACATCGCCCAGGTCGATCTCATCGAGGAACATGCCGCTTGCCTTGCCCAGGGCTCCCGGGACGATGGAGAAGGTGTTGGAGATGCCGTCCTGGGCGTCGCGGAAGGGGAGCTTGGCCACGCTGGCGAGGGACGCCACGGCCCCGTGGGTGTCCCTGCGGTGCATGGGGTTGGCTCCCGGCGCGAAGGGCTCCCCGGCGCGACGGCCGTCCGGGGTGTTGCCGGTGGCGCTGCCGTAGACCACGTTGGAGGTGATGGTGAGGATGGAGGTGGTGGGCACGGCCTTGCGGTAGGTGTCCGTCTCGCGGACGTACTTCATGAAGACCTCCACCACGTCGTGGGCGATCTGGTCCACGCGGTCGTCGTCGTTGCCGTAGGTGGGGAACTCCCCTTCGCAGACGTAGTCGGTGACAAGCCCCGTCTCGTCGCGCACCACGCGCACCCTGCCGTACTTGATGGCCGAGAGGGAGTCCGCGACCACGGACAGGCCGGCGATGCCCGTGGCAAACCAGCGGTGGACGTGCTCGTCGTGCAGGGCCATCTGGATGCGCTCGTAGCAGTACTTGTCGTGCATGTAGTGGATGATGTTGAGGGCGTTCACGTAGACGCCGGCGAGCCACGCCATCATGTCGCGGTACTTCTCCACCACGTCGTCGTAGTCGAGGTAGTCGCCCTCGACCGGGCGGAACTTGGGACCGATCTGCTCGCCGGTCTTCTCGTCGCGCCCTCCGTTGATGGCATAGAGGAGGCACTTCGCCAGGTTCGCGCGCGCCCCGAAGAACTGCATCTCCTTGCCGATGCGCATGGACGAGACGCAGCAGGCGATGGCGTAGTCGTCGCCGTGGTAGACGCGCATGAGGTCGTCGTTCTCGTACTGGATGGAGCTGGTGGCGATGGAGATCTTGGCGCAGTAGCGCTTGAAGGCCTCGGGCAGGCGCGTGCTCCAGAGCACCGTGAGGTTGGGCTCGGGGCTGGTTCCCATGTTCTCCAGGGTGTGAAGGAGTCGGAAGCTGGTCTTGGTGACCATGTGGCGACCGTCCACGCCCATGCCGCCGATGGACTCGGTGACCCACTGGGGGTCTCCCGAGAAGAGCTCGTTGTACTCGGGCGTGCGGGCGAACTTGATCATGCGCAGCTTCATCACGAGGTGGTCGATGATCTCCTGCGCCTGCTCCTCCGTGAGGATGCCGCGCCTGAGGTCGCGCTCGGCATAGGCGTCCAGGAAGGCAGAGTTGCGCCCGATGGACATGGCGGCACCGTTCTGCTCCTTGACGGCCGCAAGGTATCCCATGTAGAGCCACTGCACCGCCTCCTGGAAGGTCTCGGCGGGGCGCGCCAGGTCAAGCCCGTAGATCAAGCCCAGCTCCTTGAGCTCCGCCAACGCGCGTGCCTGCTCGGCAAGCTCCTCGCGATGGCGGATGACGGCCTCGGTCATGTGCTTCTGGGTGCCGTCCTTCTCGGCCTTCTTCTCGGCTATGAGGAAGTCGAGGCCATAGAGGGCAACGCGGCGGTAGTCGCCGATGATGCGGCCGCGGCCATAGGCGTCAGGCAGGCCGGTGATGATGTGACTGTGGCGGCAGGCGCGCATCTCGGGGGTGTAGGCGTCGAACACGCCCGCGTTGTGGGTTTTGCGGCGCCTGGTGTAGAAGTCAACGACTTTGGGGCTTACATGATAGCCGTGGCTCTCGCAGGCCGCCTGAGCCATGCGGATGCCGCCGTCGACCATGAGGGCGCGCTTGAGGGGCCGGTCGGTCTGCAGGCCCACGATCTTCTCGAGCTCGCGGTCGATGTAGCCGGCGGGATGGCTGGTGATGGTGGAGACGAGGTCGGTGTCCATGTCGATGACGCCGCCGTTTGCGGTCTCCTGCGCGAAGAGGTCCATGACCGTCGCCCAGAGGCTGCTGGTAGCCTCGCTGGGGCCGGCGAGGAAGCTCTCGTCTCCGTCATAGGGCCGATAGTTCTTCTGGATGAAGTCACGAACGTCTACCTCGTGCTCCCAGTTGCCGCCAACGAAACCTTCCCAAGCCTTCTGCATAGCTCACGCTCCCTGGAATGTGGAGATCCGAATGGGCTGAGCGTAGCAGAGGGAGGAGGCTTTGCTGGTTGTAAAGACAACAATACCTAGGTTATCAAATAAAAGTAACACTTAGCTAACTGATGCGGGCGAGAGGGGCGGCAGCCCAGCGGCGGCGCCCCTCTCGCGCCTGACATCCCTAGAGGCCGAGAAGCACCCCCAGATACACCAGACAGGACATGGACAGCACGAAGCCGAGCGCGTAGCGGGCGATGTGCGCCAGCACCTCTCCGTCCCTTCCCTGCAGGCCGCAGGCAGCGCGGCCGATGGCGATTGACTGGGGGGAGAGCATCTTTCCCGCGGAGACCCCCGGGGAGTTCGCCACCACCCAGTACTCGCTGGCCCCAATGGAGCGCGCGGCCTGCTGCTGCACGCTGCCAAAGAGCACCTCGCTGGAGGTCCCCGAGCCCGTGACGAATGTGCCCAGCGCGCCAAGCACGGGTGCCACCAGGGGATAGAGGCCTCCCAGCGTGCCCACGAAGAAGCTGGCGATGCTGGAGATCATGCCCGAGCAGCCCATGACCTTGGCGCAGCCCAGAACGGCGAGCATGGTCACGACGGTCTTTGACATCTGCCTCAGGGTGTCCGAGAGGACCTTCGCCATCTGCCGAGGGGGGCACCCCTGCACCAGGCCGCCCACGATTCCGCAGGCAAGGATGGAGCACGCCAGGCGTGTTGACCCAGAAGAAGCTCAGGGTAGCGCTGGAGTCTCCCGCATAGACGTTGACCACGCTCTTGAGACGCGCGAGCGATTCGTTGACGGGGGCCACCTGCAGCGCCTGGGTCACGGCAAGGCGGCCGGCGTCAAGAGACGTGATGCTTGCAAGCGTGGTGGTGGGGATGCCAATGGAGCCAAACATGGTGGGGACCCCGTTGGCCAAGAGGCAGGCAAGTATAGACAGGAGCGGGTCGAAACCAAGGGCAAGGAGCATGGAGGTCGGGATGGCCACGGCCAGCGCCGCGACGCGCGCCCCGTGGGCCTCCATGCGCAGCACGCAGGGGGCAAGCACCAGCTAGAGGATGGGTAGCAGGGCCAGTACGAACATCAGCAGCATCTCGGGCATGCGCCCCTCCGTCTTCCGGCCTAGATCTTCTGGGACAGGCCGTCTGCGACGGCAGACTCGAGGGTCCTTTTAGAGGCGTCCAGCGCGGCGCTCACGGCTCTGCCTGCCGCGTATGCGTCGCTCTCCTGCTTGCTCGCGTCGTCCTCGCGGCTTCTCACCACACCACCCCTCTCGGCAAAGCTGCGCGAGACGGCGTTGGCGATGAGGGAGATGTAGGGCTCCTGACCCTCGGGCTTCAGGTGGATGCCGTCGGGGTAGATCCAGTCCTCTCGCCCAGACGAATGGCCATACCAGTCGATGAGCTGGACGTTGACGTGCCTCTCGGCGGCGCGCTGGAGGGCCTCGTTGAAGCGCAGGGAGGCGGAGTCGCTGCTGCTGTGGCAGGTCACCAGGAAGACCGCGCGCTCCCCGCAGCTCTCGATCATGCTGTCGAGCTCCTCGTCTGACACGGGCGAGTTTGCGAACGCCTCCAGTATCACCACGTTGCCTACGACCCCCTGGGCCAGGTAATCGTTCAGCACTGCGGCCATCTGGTCTGGCCTGCGGCCCACGTAGCTGTCGATGTGCCCGGTGGGGAAGTAAAGGTCGAACTCGTCGTGCGCGTCTCCCGGAACGGAGTCGCCGATCATGACGGGGTCGAGCTTCCCGTCCCTGACCTCGGCGTAGGAGGAGCGCAGGACGATCTCTCCCGTGGGGATCTGGCTGAGGTCGGTCCTCTCGTCAGCGGATGCGGCCTGGCCGGTGTCCCGCTCGTCCCCCGAGAGGGAGATGGCCTCGGAGGCGCCTGCGCCGGTGTTGACGATGGCCTCCCGGGGGACCAGCTCGTCATCAGGGACGAGGGCGAGGCCAAGGACGCAGACGAGGGTCAGGGCGCCCACGAGGGCCAGGGGAAGCGTGCGCGGCGCGTGGCCCTCGTGGCGTGCGGAGGGCCGGGCCCGGCGGCTGGGGTCGCGCGCGGATTCGCCATTGGAGCCCTCGCGCACGCGGAGCATCCCGGCAAGCGAGCCCGACAGCTGCCGCGCCAGCCTTCCGCTCTCCACGAATCGCCATGAAAGCTCTGCCAGGGCGAGGGAGGCGGCAAGGGCAAGCAGGAGGCACGGCACGCTCCCCTCGTCCAGGGGACCCCTCAGGACCTGAAAGAGGGGGAAGTGCCAGAGGTACAGCGAGAAGGACCGGGAGCCGAGCCAGAGCAGCCCGGGGCGGCCGAGCGCGCGGGAGAGCAGCGTCTTGCCCTGGAGTGCGGCGCAGACCAGAAGGCAGGACGCCAGGGCTGCCAGGAGCATGCCGCCGCGGTAGTGGAAGGGCGCGTCACCCTTGGGCCGCACCATCATGAGGACGAGCAGGCCCAGCGCCGCGAGGGAGACGAGGTCGGCCTTCCAGCCCCGGAGGATGCCGGACAGCCTGGGTCCCGCCTTGGCCCCAAGCCTTGGCGCGTCCTCGCCCAGGGGCCAAACCCCTGCGAGCGCAGCCCCCAGCAGCGGTGCAAAGAGCCTGGTGTCTGGCCCGTAGTAGACGCGGGTGGGGTCGAGGCTGGGATCGAAGAGCAGGGCCATGGCGAGCGCAGAGGCGCCAGCCAGGGCGAGCGCCGCCAGGGACCTCTCCCGCGCGTCCACACCCAACCTCGAGCCGGCAAGGGCAACGACTCCCCAGAGCAGGCAGAATTGGGCGTCAAGGCCCAGGTACCACAGGTGCAGCAGGGGAGAGACGCCTCCTATCGCGTCGAAGTAGGAGGCGCCACGCGCGATGGCGGCAAGGTTGTTCGCAAGGAGGAGCGAGGGCAGGAAGTCCGGTCGGAGCTTGGTGAGCAGGACGTGGTCGAAGAGGACGCACCATGCGCAGACGACGACGGCCATGAGGGCCATGGGGGGCCAGATGCGCCTGAGCCTGCCAAGGAAGAAGCCACGCAGGACCGAGGCCGCACCGCCCTGGAGCCTGCGCTCGAGCGAGGAGGCCACAAGGTATCCCGAGAGGACCAGGAAGAGGACCACGCCCAGATGCCCACTGGGGAGGCAGGGGAGCCCGAGGTGGTAGGCGAGCACCGCGGTGATGGCCAGGGCCCTCAGCCCGTCGAGTCCCGTCACGCGCCGCGCCCGCAGGGCCGGCTGCCCTGGGTTTGCTGGCTCTGAATGGGACGTCATGCGCGGCCTCTCTGCTCAAGGCGCGAGGGCGAAGCCCGTACGTGCGCCAACATGTACTGCAACGGTGAAAAGCATAGCTTTTTTGCTTATCTCCCGCGCCGATGGATAGCCTTGGCCTGTCAAAGCCAACGAGAGGTCATCGCATGCTTCAGCTCAGGCACATCAGCAAGGCCTACATCACGGACTCCTTTACCCAGCGCGCGCTCGACGACGTGTCCCTGAGCCTGAGGGACAACGAGTTCGTGGCCATCCTGGGCCCCTCCGGGTCTGGCAAGACCACCCTGCTCAACATCTTGGGTGGGCTGGACTACGCAGACTCCGGCGAGATAGTCGTCAACGGCGTCTCCACCAAGGACTACGGTCCCAAGGACTGGGACAGCTATCGCAACCACCGCGCGGGCGGGGCTTGACGACAGCGTCCCCGACCTTGTCTCGACTGCCTTGCAGTCCTACATGACCAGGTAATTCGCTCCCTATGTGGCCTAGCAGATGCAGGACAAGACGCAGGTAGTGGCCCAGCTCATGGCGGCCCAGCTTGCCGCAGCGACCGGGCAGCTGGGCAGTCAGCTGACCTCTGCCATCTCGGCTCAGGTCAAAGGTCAGATGGCGGGCCTCTCGTCTGCGCTCTCCAGCGGCTTCAGCTTCGATTCGAGCGCCTTCGCGTGCGCCCCCAGGCTCAACGTCGCCAACATCTTCAATGCCGAGACGGTCATCGAGGGCCTGACCTCGGGCGTGTTCGCGGTGCTGGCCGTATACCTCATATCCGTCCCCGTGAACGCCGTGGTGTACGGCTGGCAGGGGGTTCCCAACATCATGAGCCTTCCCGTGCCGAGCGCCCTTGCGCTGGTGGCAATGAGCGCGCTGCTCACCTTCGTGGCTGGTCTCGTGCCGGCCATGGGGGCTGCGCGCAGGGATCCCGTGGAGGCGCTGCGCAGCGAGTAGTGGTCTGGCGCATCTCCGGAGGGGGATGGTCCCGTCGGGAGGTCTCGCGGATTTCTGGTCCGCAGGGCCTCTCGCGCACCCCTTGCCAGCCTCCCGGCCGTAGGATGGGGAGGCGCGCCGAAGTTTGCAGACAGGCCACGTACGCAGGAGGGATTTCTCTTTATGACCACGGACGCTGCCCAAGAGCAGCGCGCGGAGCAGACCCGCCGCCTCTTCCTCGAGACACATCCCAGCCGGCTGTTCTTCAAGGCTGCGCTTCCCGGGGCGGCAAGCATGCTCGCCTCGGCCCTCTACAACCTGGCTGATGGCATATTCGTGGGGCAGCTGCTGGGCCAGCAGGCCTTTGCCGCCATCAATCTGGCCATGCCCTTCGTCATCCTCAACTTCGCCTTCGGCGACATGATCGGCGTCGGCTCGGCCGTGCCCATCTCCATTGGCCTGGGCAAGGGCGACGCCGCGAAGGCCAACAACATCTTCAGCTGCTCGGTGCTGCTCAACCTCGTCCTGGGTGCCATCACGGGTCTTGTGCTCTACCTCGCCGCTCCTTCCATATTCGCCCTCATGGGCGCCACGGGAGAGCTTGCGGAGATGGCCACCACCTTCCTGAGGGTCTACGCCGTGGCCTCCCCGCTCACGGTGGGCATGTTCGCCGTGGACAACTACTTCAAGGTCTGCGGCCACATACGCTCCTCGCTCGTCCTCAACGTGGGCATGTCCGTCTTTGGCGGGGTGGTGGAGTTCTCGCTCATGTACTTCTTCCATCTGGGCGTCTTTGGCGCGGCGCTGGGCTACGCGCTGGCCATGGCCGTCTGCTTCCTGGCGGGCCTCCTGCCCTTTGCCCTGGGTCGTATGCAGCTGCGCTTCGTGCGACCTCAGGTCAGCTGGGTCATCGTGCGCGAGATCGCCGGGGCGGGCATGCCCGTCTTCCTCAGCAACGCCGCCGGGCGCGTGACGTCCATCGCCATCAACTCCGCCCTCCTGTTCTTCGGAGGCGAGTATGCCGTCTCTGTCTTTGGCCTGGTCATGTACGTGGATGACTTCGTGTTCCCGCTGCTTTACGGCGTGTGCGACTCCTTGCAGCCCTCTATTGGCTACAACTGGGGCGCAGGGCGCTTCGACCGAGTCATCGCCATCGAGAAGCGCTGCGTCGTTGCCGCCGCGGTCATATCCATATCCTCCGCGGTCGCCGTCTACATGGCCCCCGACCAGCTCACCGCGCTCTTCATCTCAAACCCTCCGGCCGAGCTGCTCGAGATGGCCCGCCTCGCCTTCCGCGTCTTCTCCCTGGTCTTCCTCGTGCGCTGGGTCTCTTCCACCACGCAGCTCTTCCTCATTGCGGTCCAGCGGTCCAAGCTTGCCACCATCCTCGCCCTGCTCTCCTCGTTCATCCTTCCTTTGGCCGAGATCCCGCTGCTCTGGCCTCTGGGCCTTCTGGGCCTCTGGCTCAACTTCCCCGTCATGGCTGTGATCGTGGGCGTGGTCTCCCTTGTCCTGCTGCGTCTATTCAGGGAAGAGCTGCATCTCTCGGGCAAATAGCGCACCTCCTTTCCCTTGAAAAACGGGAACACATGTTCTACCATTGCACTCACGACGCTCTCGTCCCAAGGCCCTGCGTCGCAGGCCGCTGGACGAATAGCGCCAAAGGGGTCGCGGCGGAAGGGAAGGGATTGGCATGCGCATGGGCAAGAGGGCCGAGGACCTGCGGGTGGTTACGTTCTTTGCGGATGGCCTCGAGGAGTGCGAGGCCCTGGTGGTGTGTGACCTGCTTTGGAGGGCGCACATCCCTTGCGACAAGATCTCCGTCACGGAGAACCTTGCGGTGACCTCAAGCCATGGGGTCACCGTGGTCTGTGACGGTAGCATCTGCGACGAGGGCTTCTCCTTCGAGGGGTACGACCTGATGTTCCTTCCGGGCGGCATGCCTGGAACCAAGAACCTGCGCGCCTGCGAGCAGCTCTGCCGCGCCCTTGCGTACCAGCTTGAGAGCGGCCGAGACGTTGCCGCCGTGTGCGCCGCACCCTCGGTGCTGGCGGAGCTGGGCTTGCTTGAGGGCAGGCGCGCCACGAGCAACCCAGGATTCCAGGCTGTCCTGGCCCAGCACGGCGCGGAAGTCCTCCAGGATGGGGTGGTCGTGGACGGACAGCTGATCACCAGCCAGGGCCTGGGAACCTGCATCGACCTCGGCCTGTGCCTCGTCGAGCGCTATCTGGGCCCCTCGGCTGCGGAGGATGTCAAGGGCGGCATCGTCTACCAGCGCTGAGCCATGCCAGGAGCTGCGCCTCAGCCGCACAGGCAGTATTTGGCCATAGACCTCAAGAGCTTCTACGCAAGCGTCGAGTGCGTTGAGCGAGGCCTTGACCCTCTCACCACGGACCTGGTGGTGGCAGACCCCGCGCGCACCAAGAAGACCATCTGCCTGGCGGTCTCGCCCAGCCTCAAGGCGAAGGGGGTGCGCAACCGCTGCCGCGTGTTCGAGATTCCCGAGCGCATCCACTTCCTCATGGCCCCGCCGCGCATGTCGCTCTACATCAAGCGCTCCGCAGACGTGTATGCGGTCTATCTGCGCTACGTCAGCGCGGATGACATACATGTCTACTCCATAGACGAGGCCTTTCTGGACGTCACCGGGTACCTGGGGCTCTATGGCTGTACGGCCCGCGAGCTGGGAGAGAGGATACGCCAGGACGTGGTGCGCAGCACGGGCATACCAGCAACCTGCGGTCTCGGCACCAACCTCTACCTCGCGAAGGTGGCCCTGGACATCACGGCCAAGCACAGCCCGGATTTCTTTGGGGCCTTGGACGAGGAGGGTTATCGCCAGCAGCTCTGGGGGTACCGCCCCATCACGGACTTCTGGCGGGTGGGGGCGGGAACCGCGAGACGCCTGTCGGAGCTGGGCATACACAGCATGGGGGAGCTTGCCATGCATCCCCGCGAGCCCATCTACCAGGCCTTCGGCGTTGACGCAGAGATTCTCATAGATCACGCCTGGGGACGAGAGCCCACCACCATGGCCCACATCAAGGCCTATCGCTCCCAGGACAAGAGCCTTTCCAACGGGCAGGTGCTGGGCCAGGATGTGGGCTTCGAGGGAGGGTTGCTCATAGCAAAGGAGATGGCCGACAACCTCGCCTTGGAGCTGGTTGAGCGCCATCTGCTCTGTAGCTCGCTGAGCCTCTCGGTTGGCTACAGGCTCTCTGCGGAGGAGCGGGTCGCCATGGCGCGCCGCTCCCGCGGGGAAGACGGAGGCGGGGGCCACGGACGGCGCCTCGCCTGGGGGGAGCTTGCGGAGTCCGGCAGCGTTCCCCTGCCTGCCGCCACCAGCTCCCTTAGGGAAATATGGCAGGCCCTTGAGTCGCTGTGGCCACGTGTGGCGCGCCCCGATCGTCCCATACACCGTCTCAACGTCGGCTTGGGGGGAGTGCGTCCCGACAAGGGGTCAAGCCTTCAGATGAGTCTCTTCAGGGATGCGGACATGCTTTCACGGGAGCATGCCCGCCAGGAGGCGGTGAGTGCCATAAAACGGAAGTTTGGCAAGAACTCACTGCTCAAGGCCATCGACCTTCTCCCTGATGCCACGGCTCGCGAGAGGAACGCCCAGCTGGGAGGTCACCGCAGTGGGGAATGACGAGTTCTACCTGCGCCATCCGCGCATGCCCCTCGAGCGGCGCGCGAAGATATTCATCCCCTTCGAGCCGCTCAGGGGCCTCAGGGAGGAGCTCGCAGCCCGCGAGAGGGCCGTCGCCCCCATGACGGAGCTTTCAGACGAGCAGCGCTTTGCCCTCTCGGACGAGCTGCGCTCCCTTGGGCCAGGGCAGAGGGTGCGCGTCAAGCACTACCTGCATGGGACCTATGTCAGGAGCGAGGGGGACGTCTCTCGTGTGAGGGTGCAAGACGCCCTCCTCGAGCTGGGAGGGCTTGCGATTTCCTTCAGGGACGTGGTGGAGCTGGAGCGCTTGTAGCTTTTGGGGTTCCTGGCCGGTGCGGGAAAGAGGCCGTGGCCTGCGGGGGAGACTGAGACGAGAAGAGTCTCATCGTGCAGTTCGAGGGGGAGTGTGGTGATTGGTCTCGTAGTTCTTGACATGGATACCTGCATGCTCGAGGGAGGCCTTCGGCCTGGCGTTCCGAGGCCGAAGGATGCGCTTGACGCCCTGATCGCCTCCGGTGTCCCCCTGGCGCTGTGCTCTGCGGCACCGGCAGGTGACCTGTGGCGCACCCTTGGGGAGGGCGACTCGGGCACGGACCTGATAGCGCGCGATGCGGCCAGTGGGGGGTGGCTGCTCCTCCCTGCTGGAGATGGCGCGAGCCAGACCCTCTCCTCCCTGGAAGATGCCCTTGCATGCCTGCTCGGGCACAAGGGCCTCGCCCCGTCAGACGCCCTGCTGCTCTCGGCGGGAGAGCCCTTCCTCGCAGCCGGGAGGCTTGGCCTCACCTGGGTGGCGCCCGAGGACAGCCCGTCATCGGTCCTGTTGGAGTCAGACCGTGTGGTGGCATCGCGTTCCGAGGGCGGACTGTCCATGGCCATGGGGGAGCTTGCGAGGAGCCTCCCCTGGGGGGAGGCCCCCTCCTTCCTGCGCGCAGGCGAGCAAGGACATGGTCTGGGGGAGCTGGAAGACGACGGTGCGCGCGGGGGTTTCTCAGGAGGCCTTCCGCTCATGGTGCTGGGGCTCCTCGTCACCGCCCTTGCCGTGCTGCTCATGCTGAGCCTGCTCAGCAGCAACCTGACACTTGCCCTTGCGGCGGTGCTTCTTGCCTTGGCTGGCCTGGGCATCTTCTACATGGGCCTAGGCAAGAGCCGCGACGCGCGCCGGCCGAGGCGCTAGGGCCGGTGACCTCTCTCGCCCGCCGCCCGCCGCTGTGGCCCAGGCTGCCCGGCCGCGCTGTGTCATGATGTCTTCAGGAGGTGGCACATGGCGTTCATCGAGTTCAGGGATGTGCGTAAGACCTACAAGATGGGAGATGTCGAGGTCAACGCCGTCGAGAACATGAGCTTCAGCATAGACCGGGGAGAGCTGGTGGTCATCGTGGGGCCATCGGGCGCCGGCAAGACCACGGTGCTCAACATGCTGGGCGGCATGGACTCCTGCAGCTCTGGCACCATCATGCTTGATGGCCAGGAGGTGAGCGCCATGGGGGAGCGTGAGCTCACCCAGTACCGGCGCCATGACATAGGCTTCGTGTTCCAGTTCTACAACCTGGTCCAGAACCTCACCGCGCTGGAGAACGTAGAGCTTGCGAGCCAGATCTGCCGAAACCCCCTCCCTGCCGAGGAGGTGCTTGCCGAGGTGGGCCTGGCCCATCGCATGGACAACTTCCCTGCCCAGCTTTCCGGCGGCGAGCAGCAGCGCGTCGCCATCGCCCGCGCCATCGCCAAGAACCCCAAGCTGCTGCTTTGCGACGAGCCTACGGGGGCTTTGGACTACAAGACGGGAAAGCAGATCCTGGCCCTTCTGCAGGAGAGCTGCAGGGGAAGCGGCCGCACGGTGGCCATCGTCACGCACAACTCCGCCTTCACACAGATAGCGGATCGCGTGATCCACGTGCGCGAGGGGCGGGCGCAGTCGGTTGAGCTCAACGAGCGGCCCGCCGCCGCGGCAGACGTCGAGTGGTAGCCGACCGTGTTCGTGGCGACTGACAACGCGAGGACGCCCGGAAGGCGCCGTGGCTCGCGCTCGGCATTCGCGAGCGAGCTTTTGCGCACCATACGCTCCTCCCTGGGACGCTTTCTGGCGATCATGGGCATTGTCGCCTTGGGCTGCGGCTTCTTCGCGGGGCTCCAGATGACGGGCCCCGACATGCGCATCGCAGCAGACCGCTACTTCGATGGCACGCGGCTGTGGGACCTTCGCGTCCTCTCCACCTTGGGTCTTGGGGAGGAGGAGCTGTCACAGATCTCTTCCGTGGATGGCGTCGGCGAGGTCATGGGCGCCCATACGGTTGACAGCGTTGCCCGCCTGAAAGACGTGCAGCTCGCAGTCCGAATCTCTTCCCTCGGGCCCTCTGCCGCAAACTCGAGCTTTCATGCCCCCGACGAGGTCGCCTCGGATGACCCCTCATACCTCAACCGCCTCATCCTGCGCTCGGGACGCTGGCCACGGTCTTCCGATGAGTGTGTGGCCTCGGCGGACGGTGCCCTTACGCTTGGCGAGGGGGACAAGGTGGAGCTGCTCTATGGCAGTAGCGCACTGGAAAGCCAGCTCGAAGGCCGCATCTTCACCGTGGTGGGAACGGTGAGCTCCTCGAACTACCCCTACACGACCAGCTTTGGCTCCACGAGCCTGGGTTCGGGCTCAATCGAGCAATACCTCTTCCTTGCAGAGGACGCCTTCAGGGACGACGCGCCCTATACCGAGGTCTACCTGCGTGTCGAGGGAGCGGAGAGACCGGAGTGCGCCTCGAGGGCCTATGACGAGAGGGTGGGGGAGGTGAAGGGGCGCCTCGAGCGCCTCTCGGCGTCGCTTGCCTCCTCTCGCAGGGACGAGCTGCGCGCAAGGGCGCAGGAGGCTTTAGACCAGAAGAAGGACGAGTACCAGAGTCAGCACGACGAGGCCTACGGGCAGCTGGAATCCTCCAAGGCAGAGCTTGACGCCGGTGCCCAGAGGATCTCTGACGGAGAGGCCCAGCTTGCGGATGGCGAGAGAGGCTACCAGGAGGGTCTGGCGCAGCTGGAGTCCCAGAGACGAGACGCACTGACGCAGCTGGACGAGGCCCGCTCTCAGCTTGACCAAGGGCAGGCGGAGCTCGACGCGCGCAGGGCTCAGTGGCAGTCGGGCAAGGACGAGCTTCTCGTAGAGACGGGAGCCGAAAGCCTGGAGGACGCGAAGGCCCA
Source organism: Olsenella urininfantis (assembly GCF_900155635.1). Lineage (GTDB taxonomy): Bacteria > Actinomycetota > Coriobacteriia > Coriobacteriales > Atopobiaceae > Olsenella_G > Olsenella_G urininfantis. Next base: position 1,047,920 of record NZ_LT732540.1, on the reverse strand, counting down.
GCTTGAGAACCAGCAGGTGCAGCTCAAAGGACAGCGCGGGATGCTGGGCATGCTCAAGCTGTTCCAGTGGCAGGTCCAGGATCTCACGCGCCAGCTGGAGGAGCTCTACGCCGTAGACCCCCAGACCGAGGAGACTGCCGCCCAGATTGCAAAGCTCGAGGCCAGACGGCTGTTCGCGCGTGCCGTGCTTGATGCCTCGGGCATGACGGACGAGGAGCTTGACGCGGCGCTCGCGCAGGCTGACGCTGGCGCAGAGCGGCTCGCTGAGGCCATCGATGCCGCGGACCAGCTCATCTCCGGAGAAGCCGAGCTCAAGTCCGCGCAGGACCAGATAGATGCCGGAAGGGCCGAGGTCGATCGGCGGCAGGCCGAGGCGGAGTCTCAGCTTTCGGCCGCCGAGAGGCGCCTCTCGGATGCCCGTACCCGTCTCGACCAGTCCCGTCGTGAGCTCGACGCAGCACGCGAGGAGCATCGCGCCGGGCTTGCGAGCTGGCAGGAGGGAAAGGCGGAGGCGGACGAGCGCTTCGGGAAGGCCTGGGAGCAGATCATGGGTGCCCAGCGCAAGATCGATGACCTCGAGCTGCCTGACATCTATCTGCTCGACCGCAGCCAGAGCGAGGGCATAGCAACCTACCAGGCGGACACCAGGCGCATGGACTCCATCGCCAGCGTCTTTCCCCTCATGTTCTTCCTGGTTGCTGCATTGGTCGCGCTCACCACGATGACGCGCATGGTGGAGGATGACCGCATTCAGATTGGCACCTACAAGGCGCTGGGATACAGCGGCGCAAAGATAGCCAGCAAGTACCTGCTCTACGCCGCGGCCGCGGCGGGCATGGGGGCTGTGGTGGGGATCGCGGCGCTCTCTCAGCTTCTGCCCTCCATCATCTGCCGGGCGTACTCGGTGGTGTACGCAGTGCCCCTGATGTCGTTCCCCCTTCCGGTCGACCTGGGGAAGGCCCTGCTCGCAGGAGGCCTGGGCGTTGGCGTGACGCTTGCTGCGACCTTGGCGGCGGTCCTCTCGAGCCTGAGGGAGGCGCCTGCCACGCTCATGCTTCCTCGTGCGCCAAAGGCTGGGAGACGCATACTGCTAGAGAGGCTGGGGCCCCTCTGGAGGAGGCTGAGCTTCTCGTGGAAGGTCACCTGCAGAAACCTCTTCCGTTACAAGAGGCGTCTGACCATGACCATGATCGGCATTGCCGGCTGCACCGCGCTTCTGCTGGTGGGCTTCGGGCTCCACGACTCGCTCTGGGACATCCTGGACGGCCAGTTTGGGCCCATCATCCACTACGACGCAACCGTGGGGCTGGACTCCAGCGCAAACGAGCTTGACGTCTCGCGTGTCGTGAGACTCTTGGAGGAGAGCGGCAGCGCACATGACCTGGTGCGCGTGCAGCAGCTGAACATGCAGGCCAAGGGCACCGAAGGCTCGAGCGGCGCCACCGAGACGACCTACGTCAGCGTGGTGGTGCCTCAAAGCGCCGACGAGATGCCCCATGCCGTAAGCTTTAGGCGGCGTGGCAGCAAGGGGGCAGTTCCCTTCGACGAGGACGGGGTTTTGGTCAGCGAGAAGCTCGCGCTGCTCCACAACATCTCTGCCGGTGACACGATCCTGCTCTTCGAGCAGGATGACGTGGGCAACGCAAAGGGCGAGGGGCATCCTCTCAAGGTGACGGGCGTAGTGGAGAACTATGTGGGCAACTACGTCTATGTGGGACGCAGGGCCTGGGCCTCGGTGAGCGACGAGAGGCTGTCCTTCTCCACCATCTACGCGCGCGTGGACGCTGACCAGGGCGTGCGGGACGAGCTGTCCTCGAGGCTGCATGACGTGAGGTCCGTTTCCACCGTGGTCTTCTCCAGCGAGACGGTAGAGACCTATCGCAGCATGCTGAGCGTGGTGAACATGATCGTCGTGGTGCTCATCGTCGCTGCTGCCGCCCTTGCCTTCATCGTCCTCTACAACCTCACCAACATCAACATAGCGGAGCGGGTCCGTGAGATTGCCAGCCTTAAGGTGCTGGGCTTCACCCGAGGAGAGGTCTACGCATACGTCTTCAGGGAGGTCTTGCTGCTGAGCATCTTTGGCGACCTGCTGGGAATTGTTTTGGGAAGCTGGCTTGAGGGCTTTGTGGTCAATACCGCTGAGGTTGACTACGTGATGTTTGGTCGCAGCATCCATCCTGGCAGCTATCTCATCTCGTTTGCCCTGACGCTGGCCTTTGCGCTGCTGGTCATGCTTGCCATGCGGCATAAGCTGGATCGGCTCGACATGGTCGAGTCGCTCAAGAGCGTTGACTAGTCACCGCATCGGCAGCTGTCGCCCCGCTTTCCTGCCGTGCTTTCCTGCTGTGGGCGGACGTTCCCGAAACTACTTTGGCAAAATATAATTTTGCACGATATTATCGTTGGAAATGGTTATACGGAGGTCACGTCAGATTTGATTGAAAGGGGTTTCACCCATGAAGACCGTCCTTATGGTGCAGGGCTCTCTGCGCAAGGAGTCGTTCAACCGCCAGCTCATGGCCGCCATCCAGGAGGCGCTTGGTTCCGAGGTGGAGCTCAAGGAGCTCTCATATGAGGACCTGCCCCTCATGAACCAGGACATCGAGTGGCCCACGCCCCAGCCTGTCCAGCGCGTGCGCGAAGAGGTCAAGGCGGCAGACGGCCTCTGGGTCGTCAGTCCCCAGTACAACGCCAGCTACCCAGGTCACGTCAAGAACCTGATCGACTGGCTCTCTCGTCCCGTCGCGCAGGGCGACTCCACCACTGTCGCCAAGAGCAAGAAGGTCACCTTCTCGGGCATCGCGGGGCGCACGGCGGCAGCCGAAATGCGAGAGAAGCTCGGGTCTCTTCTCTCCTTCGTCGGGATGGACGTCATGAGCGCGATGGGCGAGGGCTTCGTCGTGAACGGCAGCGCCTGGAGTGACAACGTCGTTGTTCTCGATGACGTACAGAAGGCCTCCATCAAGGCGCAGGCCGAGCAGTTCCTCAGGTTCATCGAGGCGTAGCCGCCTCTCAAGTTCGCACAGCATGTCCAAGGAGGCCCTCTGGAATGGATTTCCTGGGGGCCTTCGCCATAAGCGCCCGGCTGAGCTGCGAAGAGGCCGCAGGAAACCCCCGTGGCCTTCCATCTGCACGTCGTCGCTCCGGCCGCGCTGCGGACGTGCGCTAGGCGTCGGGCTCGCCCTCCATGGAGCGAAGAATGCCAAACACGACGTCATCCGCATTGAATGCGCCGAGGATGCTGATGAAGTTGCGCGCAACGGGAAAGACCTCGGCGTCCAGAGAGGCGCGGGCGCAGTCCATGAACAGGTCAAACATCTCCTCGGTGGGGGCCACGGGCACCCCTGCGTCCTCGAGAACCTGGGCGATCTCCTCGCCGTCCATGTGCTCGTGGTAGGTCTCGGGATGCTGGGCGGCAAGGGCCATGAGCTCGGCACCCGCTTGGGTCATGCTGGGCGGCAGGAATCGAAGGGCACAGTGGTAGCAGGCCTCTGCCGCCAGGATGTTGCCCCTCTGCCACTGGAAGTACGCCATGCGGTAATAGCCGAAGCCCAGCGCCTCGGGGTCGTGCGCCTCGTTGAGCAGGCGCACGAGCTGCTCCCTGGCCTCGTCTTCCCTGCCCGCCTCCTCGAGGCAGCGCACCAGGTGCAGGTGGGCCCTTCGGTCAAGCGGGGCCAGCTCCATGCAGCGCCGTGCGTGCGTGCAGGCGCTCTCGGCATGCCTCAGCATGAGCTCTGCCACGGAGATGATGAGGTGGCATTCGAAGTACGAGTTGGGAACCAGCATCACCGAGCTGCCCGTCTCGGCAAACATCCTGTTGTAGAGGGCGCGGTCCACGTAGTTGCCAAAGTAGCGCCACTCCATGCCCGGTCCGTCCGCAAAGCTTCCGTGAGCGTCAAACTCGGAAAGCACCCTGCGACAGGCATCCACGGCAGCCTTGGGGTCGTTTCTGCCCAAGGCCTCCCGGCCACGTCGGGCCGCACGCGAGAGCGGGTCTCCGGCAACGAACTCCTCACCCACCAGGAGCGCGTCCTCGGGAAGCGTCCCGTCGATGAGCAGGCGAGAGGTGCGCAGGCCCGCCTCCCTCACGCTGGGGTCCGGGTCGTCGCCGGTTGCCTGCAAGATCACGCGCACGTTCTTCTCGCATGCGTGGTCGTCCGAGCCCTCCGTCAGCCTGCGCATGATGTCTGCGGCCACCACCGCGCGCTTGTCTGCCTCCTCTATGGCCAGCCCGGACACGCGCTCGCAGCCCAGCGCCCTTGCCTGAGCCTTCCCAAGGCGGCGAGAGGAGAGCGAGACCATGGCATGGCGCCAGGGAGGGCAGAAGCGCGGCTCCTCGAGGGAGAACCCCTGCTCCACGGGCTTGAGGATGCCGTCCTCGAGGCGCAGGTTCGGCACGAAGGGATGCAGGGCCCTCTCCAGGTCGGCCACATGCGAGAGGTCGAGCTGCGAGAAGCGGCCCCGGTCGAAGTCGATCGAGTACTGGCACCAGTGCCGCGTGGGCGTGTCGACGGCGCCCGCGACCCAGACATGCTGCAGCTTGCTCGAGGCGCTGAATCCCACGGCGGCCAGGGCTATGGCAAGCCTGAGCGCGTAGGCCGACGCCGCCTTCCGCCGCATTTGCCGCGTGCTGGCAACCATCCCCAGGCCCTCTATGTGCATGGACGCGGGGAAGGCCTGCTCCGGCGTGAGGTCAAGCTGGAACGAGAGGTTCCCGTCGCTCACGTTGCTGCGGAAGCTCAGCTCCAGGCGGTAGGGGAGCTGCAGGCTCTCCACCATCATCGAGACGTGCTTGCGCACGGCCCACTCGCCGTCGCCCTCATCGCCCTCGCCCAGCTCCCGGGGCTCGTCTATGCCAGGAAGCTGGGCGCAGATGGATGACTGCAGGTCCTGGTTGAGCTGATAGCAGCGCTCCATGCTTACCGTCGGGTCATCTGAAAAGTAGGTGGCGGCATAGCGGATGGCGTTGAGCGCGGCCTCCAGGGAGATGATGCGGACCTTGGCGAGGTAAGGCATGCTCTGCTCACGGCTGCGCAGATAGAACATCCCCGAGAGACGAGGCTTGACAATGGTGAAGGGGGGAAGCTCCACGTCCTTCGCGAAGAGCCCCGCCTCATCCAGCACGCGGCTGGCAAAGCGCTCCAGGCCAAGGAGGGCCGCACCTTCCTCCTGCTCCCGCCTGCGCATCTCTCCCACGAAGAGCCTGAGCTCCGCGACGGGGTCTTCCGTTGCGAGAATGCGAGACGAGAAGGCGTCGAGGTCAAAGCCAGTGGGCCTTGCCGCAAGCCCCTCCGCCGCGTCTGGCTCTGGGGCAAGGCTGAGGGGCACCTCGGCCGCGGCCCCATCGCTGTCGTCTTCAGCGTCCCGGGCCGGGGGAGCCGGGCGGGAAGGGAGGCCTTCCTCCCCGCCAGCGCGTGTGCCTCCGAGGGCACGTGCCAGCGTGCGGTGGGTGGCGATGCCTGCCGCCACCGCGCCGAGGACGCCCAGGGCGAGGTCGGGGGAATCGGTTGCCGTGAGAAGGGCCAGGCACAGGACAGAGGCGAAGACCGCCAAGGTCACGAGGAGACGGAGCCTGGCGGTCCGCCTGTGCAGGCATCCCCTCTTCTCGCCCTCGCGTTGTGCCCTCTTGTCCTCTTGCCGCCTGCTGCGCATGGTCCTCCGCTGAGTTTCGTGTGCCCACAGCACCTTATACCCAATGGCTACGAGCTGCCGTCCGTTGCGTCGCACCTACAGGTGGCGGATGAAGAGCCCGCTCAGCAGCTTCGGCTCGAACCAGCTTGACTTGGGGGGCATGGTCAGGCCGGCGTCAGAGACCGCCATGATCTCCTCGATGGAGCAGGGATGCAGCGAGAACGCCGCCCCGTCCTCTCCCGCGAGCGCCTCGAGCCGACCCATGCCCTGCGTCCCTCCCACAAAGCGCATACGCGCATCCTCCCGTGGATTTGTGATGCCAAGAAGAGGTCCCAGAGCCTGGTCCTGCAGCCTCTGTGCGTCGGTCTGCCTCACGGGGTCGCCCTCGGTGACGCTGCCCCTGCTGGCAAGATCGGCTCTCCACCAGGTTCCGCCCACGAAGACGTCCACGCTTCCGCGGGCGGGGGCCGCGTGGGGGCGGCCTCCAAGCTCCCTGGGAGAGAGGCCCGCGGCATCCATCGCGCCGACCAGGCCCTGGGGTCCGTCGATGTGGCAGTCTCCCAGCCGCCCCACCACGCGGTTGTAGGGGAGCAGCTGCAGCTGGCTGGCGGGGAAGAGCACGGCAAGGAAGAGGTCTGAGGGCTGTTCCGTCTGGGTCCCTCCCGTCTCCCGCGCCCTGCGCCTGCGTTCCAGGGCGACGCGCGCGGCGCCGGCCGCCCTGTGGTGGCCGTCTGCCACGTAGGCGCAGCCCACGGTGGAGAAGCATGCCCTGAGCGCCTCCACGGCGCTGGGCCTAGCCACGCGCCAGATGCTGTGGCGCACGCCGTCCTCTCCCACGAAGTCGTAGAGGGGCATGCTGCCGCAGGCCGCAGACACCAGCGCGTCAATGGCATAGTTGTCCCGGTAGCAGAGGAAGATGGGGCCCGTCTGGGCATCTGTCGCGTCGATGTGCCGGACGCGGTCCTCCTCCTTCTCCGTGGTGGTGCTCTCGTGTCGGCGGATGGTGCCCGAGAGATACTCGTCCACGCTGCAGCCGCAGACGACCCCCGTCTGGGCGTGGCCGTCCCTCTCGAGGCGCCAGAGGTAGTAGCAGGGGGTTCCGTCTCGAAGGAGCGTGCCGTCCTGCACGCGCAGCTCAAGGAGGGCACGGGCGTGCGCGTACACCTCGGGCGCGTGCATGTCCTGCCCTGGCCCAAATCCCGTCTCGGGCCGGTCGATGGCGAGGAAGCTCCTGGGGTGCTCCCCCACGTAGGCACGGGCTGCGTCGCGGTCGAACACGTCGTAGGGGAGGCTGGCAAACTCTGCCGCCCGCTCCGGCGTGGGGCGATGGCAGCATATGGGGTCCACGCGCATGGCGGCTCCAATCCTGTTGTGGCTTTCCCAGATGGTAGCCCACGGCAGGCCCCCGGGAGCCCCTGGGCTACGAGGGGCGGATTACGCGGATGCGGTAGACGCCCGGAATCCCTCTCAGGCGACTGCGGGTCTCCTCGCCCAACGGCTCGTCGGTGTCAACCAGGGTGTAGGCGTGCGCACCTGCGGCCTCGTTGCTCATGCGCTGGATGTTGGCCCTCGATGCGGCCAGCGCCGCCGTGATCTGGCCGATCATGTTGGGCACGTTGGCGTGCAGGGCGGCTATGCGGCCCCCCGTGCGACAGGGACCCATGTCGCAGCTGGGATAGTTCACGGAGTTCCTGATCGTGCCCTGCTCCAGGTAATCCTTCATCTCCCTCACCGCCATGGCGGCGCAGCTCTCCTCCGCCTCGCCCGTGCAGGCGCCCATGTGGGGCGTGATGAGCGTGTTGGGCATCTGACAGGTCTTTGGCGTGGCAAAGTCGCAGACAAAGCGTGCCAGCCTTCCTCCCCTGAGCGCCGCGTCCACCGCATCCTCGTCCACGATGTCCGCACGGGCGTAGTTCACCAGCATGCCTCCCTCGGCCATGAGCGAGAGGGCCCTCTCGCCCATCATGCGCACGGTGTCCTCCTTTGAGGGCACGTGCAAGGTGACGTAGTCGGCGCCCTCGCAGAGCCTGTCCATGCTGTCAACGCGCTTGACCGCTCGGTCAAGCTGCCAGGCATGCTCCACCGAGAGGTACGGGTCGTATCCGTAGACATCGAGCCCCAGCTGCACCAGGGCGTTGGCCACCTTCGACCCCACGGCCCCCAGGCCCACCACGCCCGCCTTGCGACCCAGGGCCTCCCGTCCCACGAAGTCCTTCTTGCTTGCCTCCGCCAGGCGCACGATGTCCGGCTCGCCCCCGTGCTCGCGCACCCAGCGCATGCCGGCCAGGGTCTGGCGGGAGTTCGTCAAGATCATGCCCACCACCAGCTCCTTCACCGCGTTTGAGTTTCCGCCGGGGGAGTTGAAGACCACGATGCCGCGCCTGGCGCAACCCTCCACGTCTATGTTGTTGACGCCCGCCCCGGAGCGCGCGACGCAGCGAAGGCTGGGCCCCAGCTCAAGCGCGCGCGTGTCGCTTGCGCGCACGAGGAGGGCGTCCGCCTGCCCCAGCTCGTCGCAGCGCTGGTAGCCTTCGCCCAGCTCGGCGATTCCGTCCTTGGTGATGGTCGTGCTGATGTTGTCGAGCACCTTCACGTAACGCACCTCATGCCCTCCCTGCTGCGTGGTCGGATTCGAAGTCCCCCAAGAACGAGACCAGCGCCTGCACCGATTCGGGGCTCACGGCGTTGTAGCAGCTCGCGCGCAGTCCTCCCGTCAGGCGGTGTCCCTTGATGTTCACGATGCCCCTCCGCGCGGCCTCCTCGACGCACAGCCGGTCGAGCTCGGGCGAGCTGCTGCGGAAGCAGACGTTGGAGATGGAGCGCGACCCAGGCTCGACGCGCGCCGAGAAGAGCTCGCTCCCATCCAGGAAGTCGTACAGCGGGGCAACCTTCTCCCAGTTCCTGCGCTCCATCCGGGCGAGGCCTCCCTCCTCCTCAACCCAATGGAAGACCTTGCCCGAGACGTAGATGCCCCAGCAGTTGGGCGTGTTGAGCAAGGAGCCCTGGCGGCTCTGCTCGAGATAGCTCAGGTAGCTGGGGCAGATGTCCGCGCGGGCCGGCCCGGGGGCGATGAGATCCTCCCGGACTATGACCACGGTGGTGCCGGCGGGACCTGCGTTCTTCTGCGCCCCCGCATACACGAGGCCGAATCGGCTCACGTCCAGCGGGCATGAGAGGAAGCAGCTCGATATGTCCGCCACAAGGGGCACGTCTCCCGTCTGGGGAAACTCGCGCATCATGTTGCCGAAGACCGTCTCGTTCTGACAGAGGTAGACGTAGTCCAGCTGCTGGCTGACGCTGGCGGGAAGCTCCGGCACCCGGGCGAAGCCGCTGCCCTCGCCCGTGGCAAGCACCAGCGCCTCGCCGTAGCGCGCCGCCTCCCTCAGTGCCTTTTTGGACCAGTTGCCGCTCACTATGTAGCCCGCCCGCCCGTGTCTCATGAGGTTCAGCGGCACACCTGCGAACTGCAGGGTCGCCCCTCCCTGGAGGAAGAGCACGCGGTAGTCTCGGGGGATGTCCATGAGGCGCCTGAGGCAGGCCTCTGCGTCGTCCAGGATGGACCGGAAGAGGGGGCTTCGGTGGCTCATCTCCATCACTGACATGCCGCTGCCTTGGTAGTCGAGCATCTCGGCAGCGCATTCGCGCAGGACGCACTCGGGCAGTGCGGCTGGTCCGGCAGAGAAGTTGTGCACGCGCATGGGGCCTCCGTCCTCTTTTTGCTACCTTAGGCCAGAAAAGCCGCAAGGGCGGGCGCCTACACGCGCCGTTTCCCATTTGGTTACCAGCCTGACACCTGGCGTATCATTCAAGGCCGAGAGAAGGGTGCGGGAAGGAAGCGCATGGCAGACAACGCAAGTGCAGCGGGCGCATCCGTGGCAGGTCGCCCCGTGGTGGTGTTCGACTTCGACGGAACGCTGGCAGACACCAAGGGCGCCATCGTGAGGACGGCGACGGAGGTGCTCTTGGCCCATGGGCTGGGCGAGGGCGAGCTGGGGGACGTGGGCCGCATAGTTGGTCCCCCCTTCCCGCAGGCGTTCAGCCTGGTGTACGGCCTCTCGCAGGACGAGGCCCTCTCCATCACCCATGACTACCGCAAGATCTACGAGAGGATGGGGCTGGAGGCCTGGCCGCTCTTCCCCGGCATGCGGGAGCTCCTGGAGCGGCTGCGCGGCTCGGGCCGCCGCCTTGCGGTGGCAAGCTCCAAGCGCGAGCCGCTTCTCAGGCGCGGCCTTTGCGACAACGGCATCGAGGGCGTCTTCGAGCTGGTGGTGGGAAACAAGGACGACGGAAACCACACCAAGGCCAAGGCCCTGGCCGAGGTGATGGCCGTCATGGGCGTGGGGGCCGAGGACTGCGTCATGGTGGGCGATCGCCTCTACGACGTGGAGGGCGCCCTTGCCTGCGGCATGCCCTGCGTGGGAGTGGAGCTTGGGAACACTGCGGCTCCGGGAGAGCTTGCCGAGGCGGGCGCCTGCGCCGTCGTGGGCAGCGTGGAGGAGTTGGGCAGGGTGCTCGTCGGCTAGTTTGCCCGTGCCCCTTCGCGGGTACAAGTGGACAAACGGGAAAGGCGTCCCCGACGGGGATGCCCCGGCGAAGGGAGTCTGGCATGGCTGGGTTCGACGATCTGGGCGAGGGCGTCCGCAAGCTGTTCCTGGCGGGTGTGGGTGCCGTCGCAATGGGGGCCGAGAAGTCCCAGGAGATAGTGGAGGAGCTCGTCAAGAAGGGCGAGCTGACCTTCGAGCAGGGCAAGGCGGTCAACGAGGAGCTGCTGCGCAAGATGCAGGAGGCGGCAAGCGAGGGCTCTGACAACCTGCTGCGCGCCAGGCTGAGGGGAATGAGCCCCGAGGAGCGCAGCGCCTGGATCGCCAAGGCCCAGCAGATGGCTGACGAACTCGACCGCGAGCCGGAGCCGGTGGACGTCGAGGTCGAGGTCATTGCGGACGAGGAGGAGGGCGCCGAGGCCCAGCCCGAGGAGGGCGATTCCGAGACGGGGGAGTAGAGGCTCTCGTCACCTTTGCATGCGCGCCCCGTCTGAGCCATGCGCCCGGGCGGGGCCTTTTCATGCCGGCGAACGGCTAGGATGGGAAGCCAGCGATGACATCCGGTGTTCCGAGGAAGGCCATGCCCATGCTGCACATAGATGCCGACGCCTGCCCCGTGACCGCGGACGCCCTTGCCGTGGCGCGGCGCCTGGGCGTGCCGGTGACCATTGCGGGCAACAGCACGCAGAACCTGGAGCGCCACATCCGCCGCGACGACCCGCGGGATGCGGCGGAGGCCCGGCATGGCTTCTGGGTGGACGTCCTGGCCGTGTCGGTGGGGGCAGACAGCGCGGACTTCGCCATAACGGAGCGGCTGGAGGCTGGCGATGTGGTGGTGACGCAGGACATCGGCCTTGCGGCCATGGTCCTGGGCAGAGGCTGCGCGGCCATCGGAGTGCGAGGCCGCGTCTTCGACCGGGCGACCATCGACATGGAGCTCTTCATACGTCACGAGGAGAAGAAGGTCAGGCGCGCCGGCGGGCGCACCAAGGGGCCTGCGGCCTTCACAGGAGAGGACCGCAAGCGCTTCCGCCGCAACCTGGAGCGGCTTCTGGGGCAGTAGGCTCTCGGTCCCGCTGCTCTACAGGAGGATGCTCTCTTGTAGAGCAGTTTTCCCTTACCTGCGCAAATGCGGCCTTGCTCTACGGCGGAGTGCTCTCTAGTAGAGCTGCGGGAGCATGGGGGCGAGTGTAGCTTGCCTTCGGTGAGGGGAACGACACTACGTTACCGGGGGAAGAAGCCTTGCGCGCAGCTTTGCCGAGCATATCCTTGCTTCGGGCGATGTCGCATCATTTTTGTCCACAGCCAGTGCTAGCTTAAAGAAAGAAAAAGGACCATCCCCGGAAGCATCCGAGGATGGTCACAACAATCAAGAAGCCGCCTACGCGGCGCCCTCCGCGAGGAGGGCAGGTGTGGCTGAGGGCCGTATTTTGACTTGCAGTGCCGTTCTGACTGGTAATCCAACGAAACCCGAATGCGTATGGGAAGGCCATGAGGGACTACCTGAGGTCAAGGAAGCTGTAGGAGGTGCAAGATGACCCTGGACGAACCCCTGTTCATGAAGGACCACGACTGGTACGTCACCCCTGCTGACGAGGGGCTTGAGTCGTGCATGTTCGATGACGGCCGTGGCTATCACCTGCGCGATGACGTCCCGGACGAAGTGCACAAGTCATACGAGGAGTTCTATGCGGCCCTTGAGGGCCAGCAGTTTGCCCTTCATCTGTAACTGTCGCGTTTTGGATATTGTGGCAATCTGAGCCGTCCCTCGGGGCGGCTTTTTCATGTCGATGGGAGGTGGGGCGCATGCCTGGTCTCAAGAAGCCCGAGACCATCGCCTCTGACCCCTTGTTTTGGAGCAGTGCCGTTCTGACTGGTAATCCAACGACAATCCAGCTCGCCCTCTCAATCCTCCGACTGTTGGAGGAGGTGAGAAAAGCAAAAAAGCCCCCGCGCGAGTAGCGCAGAAGCTTTAAAAGAAGCCTAACAACTAGTTAGGGTTCGGGGACGGGACCAATCCGTCCGCCTGTCTCGCATTGTGGCGCACGCTACAAGTAAGGGCAAGCGCCCCCGCCAGGTACAACTGGCGAGGGCAAGGCTCAGTCCAAGAGTGTTGGATTACCAGTCAGAACGGCACTGCTCCAAAACAGAACCACGGCTCCCCGATGGACGCCCTGCGCTAGCCTCTGCGCCCCATGTCCTCGCGGATGAGCTGCTTGACGTAGCCCTGCTTGTTGGGCTGGGCAGACAGCCACTCCCAGAGGTCGGCCTCCGCCGGGTAGAAGCGCGTGGTTATCTGCCTCACGCTCTCCCTGCGGTACCTCTCGCTGGCCCGTCTCTGTGCGTCTGACACGGCCATCTAGCGCCTCCTCAGCTTGTCGATGACGCGGACGATGACCTCGGCGATGAGGAAGCCAATGACCGTTAGGATGACTTGCTTTGCGTCTTCCATACGCTCTCCAATCGGGCGTTGGATTACCAGTCAGAACGGCACTGCTCCAAAACTATGTGCAGGTAGATGGCTTGTTGAGAGTCCGTATCCGGGCCTGTGGTCTCCAGGCCCTAGTCGGTGCCCATGGATTCAGCCCTCGGGACGGTCGGGCCATCAGCCCACTCGACCGCGATGCCCCTCTCGTGCAGGGCGAAGGCCACGAGGCGGCTGTTTGCGTTGGCCATGCGCCAGTCCCCGCCGTCAGCGGGCACGTGCCCCTCGTCGTAGGCGGCCTGGTTCGTCCAGTAGGGCAGCGTCACGTGGCCCGGCCAGCCGCCGCGCCCCTGCGCCGCCTCGTCCACCCTGCCGAGGGCGCGGGCCACCGCCTGCCGCTGGGCCGCCAGGGCCGCGTCCAGCACGTCCCAGGCGTCCTGGGGCCATCACATATGTCCGTCCTCCATGGTTCGCTCGGCCCCGCTGCTCTACGGCAGAGCCTTCGCTTGTAGAGTGGTTGTTCCTGACCTGCGCAAACGTGGCCTTGCTCTACAGTGGAGTGCTCTCTTGTGGAGTAGGGCCACGCGAAGGCGCGGTGCCCTACTCCTCGGGAGGCTCCTTGACCACGAACACGAAGTAGATCACATGGCCCAACCACACCGCTGCCAGGGCAAGCCGACCCCAGAACGAGTGCATGAGCAGGAATCCCACTCCCATGAGCAGGCTCACCATGCCCAGGATGCGAAGCTTGGTGCGCCTCTGCATGCCCTTCTTCTGCACGTAGCTCTCCAGCTCGTCCTTGTACAGGCGTGTTCCGCAGAACCAGTCATGCAGGCGACGGGAGCTTCTCGAGAAGCAATATGCGGTGACCAGATAGAACGGGATGCTGGGCAAGACGGGCACCACCACGCCCACGCTACCCAGGACAAACGCCACGCAACCCACGCCAATGTACAGGTATCTCATCCGTCGGCTCCCATATGTTTGTATTAACTAACAATATAGAGCGTACGGGTGGACATTTGTTTGCCAAGCCTAATTACGGTGAGCGGAGTCGCCGGACCCGCAAGGGCGACCGATTCTCCGTCCGTCGTGGGAGTCATTTTCCACTACATTCCTTGGGCCCCAAGGGGTACAAGAAAGTAACGTCAACCCCCAAACGGAGGGGAGTCCCATGGATCTTATGAACGAGGCCCAGAAGCTTGCCCAGAAGGCCACCGAGGTGCTCGACGCCAACGGCGACGGCCAGCTTGGTGCTGACGAGGTTTTCGATGCCCTGAAGAGCCGCACGGGTGAGGTTGCGTCCGCAGCCCAGGAGGCAGCCGGTGCGGTAAAGGAGGGTCTTGACGCCAACGGCGACGGTCAGGTTGGCATGGACGAGGTCGTGGGCACCGCGCAGGCCGTATTGGGCGCCGTGAGCGAGCTGGGCAAGAACCTCATGGGCGGTGCCGACGCCGAGTAGGTTTTGCCGGATTACAGTTCCGCCAGTATGCGCCAAGCACAGACGCCACAGGAAAAAATTTCCTGTGGCATTTTTTCAGAAAAAATTCGGTTAACTGACGGAGGGGATAGGCTAAGGGACGGCGCGACCGGTGGGGTGAAGAGACGGACGGCACCTGTGAAGGCGTGACCCTCGTCGGATTTTGGGAATAATGGGGCCACTAACCAAGTCGAGAGGGCGGGGAGGCAGGATGAACTTCCGGCAGAAGATGTTTCGCGGCTATGTGATGTCCATGGTGCGAGAGGACAGGAGGGACGAGGCCGAGAGGGTCCTGGCCGAGGGTTTCGCCCGCCAGGATGAGGGCACGTTCGACGCCGCCTACCTCGAGTCAATGTCGCCAACGTACCTCGCCCTGGTCAAGGAAGAGCATGTGAGCAAGCTCAAGGACGCCATGGCCCAGTTCTCCTCTCGTCTCTAGGGTCGTGCATTGGAGCGGCTCTAGAGGCGCAGCATGCGGCGGGAAGCCGCGGCCGTCCCTATGGCCCGTGTCAACGCCCCGCTTGACGCGGGAGATGTTGACGTGGCCGCCGTAGTCCTTGGCTGACTAGACGCAGATGGGGCGCGTTCCCACGGCGAGTGGCTTGACGATCTAACGGAAGCGGCATGCATGGGATGCGTATTTGTAGTCCATCCCTATTCCTGTGTTTTGCCGTAAGAAAAACCACTTAGCGTAGCTTCCGTTGGCAAGTTTCCGTCTGGTTTGGCGATGAAAAAGGGTGCCTGCGACTCTTCGGCAGGCACCCCGTGTTGTGACGTTCCGTTGCGGGAGGAGCGCCTACTCGGCAAGGGCCTCGCGGCCGTAGGCGTCCGCGGCCAGCATGGCCGCGGCAACCTTCTCGGGCGTCACCTCGAAGGGCATGTTATGCAGGGTGTCGTTCTCGGCGCAGGCAAGCTTGGCAACCTCGAGGACGCGCTCGTAGCTCGCATCCTTCACGCCCAGCTGCTCGAAGGTAACGGGAAGGCCCACCTCAACGCAGAAGTCCAGGACCTCGTAGATCTCATCGGCATTCTCCAGAACGAGCTGAACCAGGGTGCCGAAGGCGACCTTCTCGCCGTGGTAGAGGACGTGGGTCTCGGGCATGGCGGTTAGGCCGTTGTGGATGGCGTGCGCGCCGGCAAGGCCTGCGGACTCGAAGCCCAGGCCAGAGAGCAGGGTGTTGGCCTCGATGACCTTCTCGACGGACTCGGTGCAGACGCCTGCCTCGAGCGCGAGCTTGGCCTTGGCACCCTCGGCCATGAGAGTCTCGTAGCAGAGCTTGGCCAGCGCGTTGGCCGCTCCGGTTGACTTGCCGCCTGCGCAGGTGCCGGCATCAGAGCGGGTGCAGGCGCGGCCCTCGAAGTAGGTTGCCAGCGCATCCCCCATGCCGGAGACGGACAGGCGCACGGGGCTCTTGGAGATGATCTCGGTGTCCATGAGCACCAGGTTGGGGTTGGCCTTGAAGAACTGGTACTCCTTGAACTGGCCCTCGGGGGTGTAGATGACGGAGAGCGCCGAGCAGGGCGCGTCCGTGGCGGCGATGGTGGGGACAATAACCACGGGTGCGTCAACGTTGCTGGCAACAGCCTTGGCGGTGTCGAAGATCTTGCCACCGCCCACGCCCACGACGACGTCGGTGTCGGAGGAGCGGTAGACCTCCACGAGGCGGTCGATCTCGTCCTGCGAGCACTCCCCGTTGAAGTTGTCGTACTGGAAGTCCAGGCTGGCAGCCTTGAAGCTCTCCTCGAGCACGCCGCCGAAGCGCTTGATGCCGCCAGCGGATATGACCACGAGGGCCTTCTTGCCGTAGGAGACGACGTATTCTCCCAACTTGGCCAACTCGCCGGGACCCTGGACGTACTTGCTGGGACTGATGAAGATGCGGGCCATTGCTCCCCCTCGTTTTCGTGCCGCAGTCTGCTGCCACGACGCCAAGACCTGTTTCCTGCGCTTTCGAGTATAGCAAAACAATGTTACGTACGTAAGTTATCTTTCTCGTCCGAGCAGTGGGAGCAAGTGGATCGCAAGATTTTTCGAATGAATAAATCATTCCTATCATTTCCAAATCATGAGAAAACCTGAATGTCCACTGTCCTAAGGTGAATGAGACCGCAGCCTGCTGCCGGCCACATCATCCGCATGTCTAGGAGAGGAACAGACATGAAGCTTCTTCGTGCAATGCGCGAGTCCCTGAAGTACGTCCAGGGAAAGGGTGCCCTTCTCAAGTTTGAGGAGGAGATGGGCTACATGGGCAAGCGCTGACTCTTCGTGTGCTCAAACAGCGGCTACAAGGCCTGCCATGACCAGATCGAGCAGAGCTTCGCTGGCTCCGACAGTTATCGTCGCTACGAGATCTTCGGTGGCATCTCAAGCAACGGCGAGATCGCCAAGATGCAGTCCATCGTCGAGTAGGACAAGATCGACGCCGTGGTTGCCATCGGTGGCGGGTCTGCCGTGGACACCGCCAAGGCAACGGCCCACTACTCTGGCAGGAAGGTCGTCATCATCCCCACCGTCGCCGCCACCGACGCCCCCTGCACGGGCCTCTCGGTCATCTACAACGACGACGGCAGTTTCGACAAGTACCTCTTCTATCCCGAGAACCCCGCGGCGGTCATGGTTGACACTCAGGTGATCGCCAACGCGCCCGTGCGCTTCCTGGTTGCCGGTATGGGCGACGCCCTGGGCACCTACTTCGAGGGTCGTGCCTCCATCCGCACCGAGTCTCCCAGTCTCGAGGGCACCGGCATCACCCGTGCCGGCATGGCCCTTGCCGAGCTCTGCTACGAGACCCTGCGCGACTACAGCTCCCAGGCCATCGCCGCCTGCGAGAACCACGTGGTCACCCCCGCCCTCGAGAACATCGTCGAGGCCTGTGTGTACTTGTCCGGAGTTGGTGCGGACAACGTGAACTGCGCCGCCGACCACTCCTTCTACAACGGCCTGACCTCCCTGGGCGGCCATAGCGCCCCCCATGGCTGCTGCGTGGCCTTCGGCACGCTGGTCCAGCTGGTGTTGGAGGGCGTCTCCCAGGAGGAGTTCGAGGACGTCCAGAGCTATTGTCTGGAGGTTGGCCTGCCCACCACCCTGGCCGAGCTGGGCGTGAGCGGCGAGGACGACATCCGCAAGATTGCCGAGGCGGCGTGCGTGCCAGGTGAGACCATCCACAACCTTGCCGGCGACGTGACGCCTGACGAGCTGTTTGCCGTCATCGTTGCCACCGACGCCTTGGACCGCGCCCGTGCCGCCGAGTAGGTCCGGGCCCCAGGAATTGAGCGAGCCCCCGCAGAAAATAGTTTTCTGCGGGGGCTTCTCGCAAACGCCCAGTTGAGTTGTGAAGACCACGCAGGAAAAGCTTTTCTTGCGGGCTTATGCCGCGAGAGGGACCAGGCTGGGGGGCGAGAGTGGTCAGGCCGCTGGCCGCTGGGGGGCTAGCGCCGCCGGAGCCACTCCGAGCGCGTGATGCGCATCACGCGCTCGTCCACCGTCGTGTCGAGCAGGCGGAGGTAGACGCCCTCCTGCCTGTGATGGTCTCGCATCCCCAGCTTCTCCTGGACCCTCTGGCTCTGGAGGTTGTCCGAGAAGCTCGCGGCCCAGACGGCCCGAAGGCCCAGATCGACGAAGGCATGCTCGAGCAGCGCCTCGCAGGCCTCGGGCATGATGCTGCGCCCCCAGGCGGGCCGCGCCAGCCAAAAGCCCAGCTCCGCCTCGTCTGCCCCCACGAAGCCCTTGGATGCCTCCCCTCGCTTGAGGGAGACGGAGCCGAGGGCCTCTCCAGCGGGCACGCCCAGCTCGTTGGCAAGCGTCGCTTGTGCGGTGATGGCGTAGGTCTCGTCAACCATGAGCAGCTCGTGCAGGACATGGCGGCTCTCCTCCATGTCCTGATGCGCAGGCCAGCCGGCGGCGGGGCCAACGTGCGGATGGCTGGCGTGGCGAAAGAGCGCCTCGACGTCCTCCTCCTGCCAGGGGCGCAGCGCCAGCCGCTCGGTCTCGATCATCCCTAGTCCACCATCTTGAGGGAGACGATCTTGGGCTGGTCTGCGGGGGACACCGTGCCGTTCGAGTCCTGCACGGGGGTCTCCACCAGGGCATCGATGACCTCGATACCGCTCGTCACCCTGCCGAACGCGGCGTACTGCCCGTCCAGCGAGGGGTAGTCCGCGTGCATGATGAAGAACTGCGAGCTGGCTGAGTTCATGTCCTGGCTGCGCGCCATGGAGATGACGCCGCGCTTATGCTGGATGGCGTTGACCACGCCGTTTGCCGAGAACTCGCCCTTGATGCACCTCTTGGAGCCACCTGTCCCGTCGCCCTTCGGGTCTCCGCCCTGGACCATGAAGCCCTTGATGATGCGGTGGAAGGTGAGCCCGTCGTAGAAGCCGCTCTCCACCAGGTCGGCGAAGTTGCTCACCGTGATGGGCGTGTTGTCCGCGTAGAGCTCCAGCTCAAGCCTGCCATAGCCTTCCACCTCGATGACTGCATGGTGCAGCCCCGAGGAGTAGCCGTTGTCAAGCGGCTCCATGAGGGTTCCTGACGTGTCGGGTGCGTCCTTCGGGGGAGCTGCGACGTCGCTACCTCCTTTTGAGCACGCCCCCAGGGCAAGGGTCGTCCCCAGCGCTCCTGCGATGCGGAAGAACGAGCGTCTGCTGAGCTGGGAGATCATGATAGCCCTCGTCTCTCATTCAATCTTCTATGTGGCAATGGGCCCACATGATAGCGACTGTGCCCCTCGCGAGGGAGGGCTGCCGCTAGCCCTCCCTTTATGACCGCTTGCAAGAAAATGGCCTAGCAGATGTTGTTCAGATATGTTGTAGCACTTTGTTAACTTTTTGGTATAGTAGTATAGTGCCCAGCTCATGCCATGTTTCCTGGGAATGACTTTCCAGACACGCAACAAGGAGGACCACATGTCCCGTTACAGGCGCTCACCCAGGCCCTTGGTGGTGCTTGGCGCCATGCTCTGCCTGCTGTGCTCCACGATCGCATTCTCCCGCACCGCCTGGGCCGACAGCAGGCGGGTCGTGGACATGTCAGAGGTCTCCGGCTTCTTCAACGGCTCCGAGGATGACCTTCAGCGCACCATCGACGAGGCCGGCTCCACGCCAACGCGCATCGTGCTCTCGTGGAGCGACACAATGCTCACGAGGCCCCTGGTCATTCCCGAGGGTGCCGACATCGAGATCGTCAACGCCAGTCGCGAGGGCTTCGAGACCCAGTCCGCCCTCGTGCGCGAGGACGGCTACGAGGGCACCCTTGTCAAGGTGGCAAAGGGGGCCAAGCTCACGCTTGACAAGAGCGGCGAGGGGGGTCGGCTTGAGATAAGGAGCCGTGGCCAGGTGGGGCAGGGCAACATTGCCAGCAACGCGCCTACGGTCCTGGTGCAGGGAGAGCTCACCATCCAGGATGCCACCATCTCGGGCACGCGCGGGATGACAGAGTTCTTCCAAGGCGCGGTCACCGTGACTGGCGCCGACGCCATCCTCACCATGAACGGCGGCCTGATAACGGACAACCATCGCAAGCAAGACCCCAGCTATGTCCAGCGCGGCGCTGGCAACGTCGCCGTTGCCAAGGGGGCCACCTTCATCATGAACGGAGGCTCCATCACCGAGGGCCGCGGAAGTGAGGTCTCGGGCAATTCCTATGGCGAGGCGGGCGGCGTTGGCGTCTACGAGGGCGGCCACTTCGTCATGAAGGGCGGCGACATCAGCGACAACGCCGGCTTCGGCGGCGGCGTGGTGGCGTATACGTGGGCTGACGGAAGCGACGTCAAGGCCGCGGCAGCCTCTGGCAACGACATGACCTCCACGCGCTCCACGGTCGAGCTCTGGGGAGGCAGCATCAAGAGCAACGAGTCTGGCTTCGGAGGCGGTGGCGTCCTCGTCTTCGGCAACGCCGAGCTCACCATGCATGGCGGGGAGATCACAGACAACACGGCTCCCTGCGGCGGTGGCGTCTGTGCCATGGACCTGTACAAATGGGGTGCCGCCAGGAGTTGGGCAGAGATTGATGGCGAGGGGGGCAAAAGCGGGCTTTCCCCCGAGGAGTACAGCAGATACCAACCGGGTGGCTTCACCATGCATGGCGGAACCATAGCCCGCAACAGCTCGTCGCGCACGGGCGGCGGCGTGAACGTGGTCTCCAACGCGGTCCGGCTCTATGGGGGAGACATCAGGGAGAACCATGCGGACATGATGGGCGGCGGCGTCTACGTTGCCACGAAGACCTACACCGCTCACTTCCATGACATGTCCGTGCACGAAAACGCCGCGGACGTGGCTGGCGGCGGCATCTGGGTCTGCCCCACGGGCAAGCTCACCCTCAATGTCACCCATGGCGCCATCATCGAGGGCGGCCAGGCGGGCCGTCACGGCGATGACATAGCTCACCTCGAATATGGAGGCGTCGGCTCGTTCCCCGTGTTCCTCTCCGATCACGTCTTGGGCGGCGGGGAGGTCTCCTACTTCTGGGATGGCGGCGTCAAGGCCCCTGGCGGCTCCCGCTTCGACCCTGACAGCCCGGGCGAGCGCGTGGTGCTCAAAGGAGGCGAGGAGGACACCATCACCAACTCCGGCCTTCATAGCGTTGCCGCGGACGATGGCGCCGAGCTTGCTCGTGCCATGGCCACGCTTCGCATCCACCAGAACAGCTCGAGCTTTGTGGGGGGTGGCATCGGATCGAACGGCGGCATCGCCATCGGCGAGCCCGAGACCTTCGAGCTCGAGGTGACCAAGCGGTGGAAGAACGGCCTCACGGGCGATGACCTGGACCTTGCTGGGCTGACCAAGACGGAGGTTAACGCGGGCGTCGTCGTGAGCTACCAGGACAAGGACTACCTCATCAGGCGCTTCACCATATCCGCCCAGAACGGGTGGAAGGCAAAGGTGGTGGACCTTCCCACCGTGGATCCTGCCGGAGAGCCCATCTCGTACAAGGTCGTGGAGCTTGACGAAAAGGGCGAGGCGATAGTCGCCTCGACCACGAGGCTCGAGGTGACGGGCGAGGCGAACCACCTTGCCGCCTCCCTGGAGAACAGGGTCGTGAGTCTGGATGTCACCAAGTCCTGGGTCTACAGGGGCAGCGGCGAGCCAGCTGACGAGCAGGCCGTCACGGCCGATATGATTCGCCTTGGCATATACCGCACCGCCGGCGCCTCGAGCGAGAAGGTGGGTCTCCTCGAGGTCAGGAGGGATGCGGGTTGGACCGCCGAGCTCAAGGATCTCCCCGTTGCCGACGCGAACGGCAACGACTACTCCTACTGGGCCGTCGAGCTTGCCGAGGGGGAGGAGGCGCCTGAGGCCGAGGGGATCGATGACTCTCGCAGGCTGACCTTCTCCCGTGACGAGCGAAGGGGGAGCCTGGCGCTTTCCGTCGTGAACGAGATAGAGCCCCCCGTGCCTCCCGCTCCGCCAACCCCGCCTGCCAGCATTCCACGCACGGGTGACCTTGGGGTGACGCATGGCGTCGCGGCCCTGCTCGGCCTGGCGCTCGCGTCTCTCGGCTCATCCGTCCTCCTGCGCAGGAGGGCCTAGGACGCGCCGTGAGGGATGGGCCATGAAGAAGGGCGCCTCGCACATGCCCGCGAGGCGCCCTTCTTGCTGCCGGTCGTCGGGGCCTTCCTACTCCAGCTCGAAGGCGCCCGTGTAGAGCTGGTAGTAGGTGCCCCTCTGGGCGATGAGATCGTCGTGCGTGCCGCGCTCGATGATGCGGCCGTGGTCAAGCACCACAATCACGTCGGAGTTGCGCACCGTGGAGAGGCGGTGGGCGATCACGAAGGTGGTGCGACCCGCCATGAGGGCGTCCATGCCGCGCTGCACGATCTGCTCGGTGCGCGTGTCAATGGAGCTCGTGGCCTCGTCCATGATCATGACGGGTGGGTCCGCGACGGCGGCTCGGGCAATGGAGAGGAGCTGCCTCTGGCCCTGCGAGAGGGCCGTGGCATTGTCCGTGAGCATGGTCTGGTAGCCCTCGGGCAGGCGTTCGATGAAGCTGTCGGCACCGGCTAGGCGCGCGGCGGCCCGGCACTCCTCGTCGGTGGCGTCCAGCCTGCCGTAGCGGATGTTGTCCATGACCGTGCCCGTGAACAGGTTCACGTCCTGCAGGACTATCCCGAGGGAGCGCCTGAGGTCCGCCTTGCGTATCTTGTCGATGTTGATGCCGTCGTAGCGGATCTTTCCCTCGTTGATGTCGTAGAAGCGGTTGATGAGGTTGGTGATGGTCGTCTTGCCGGCACCGGTGGCGCCCACGAAGGCGATCTTCTGACCGGGCTTGGCAAAGAGGGAGACGTCATGAAGGACCAGGTGGTCGGGCACATAGCCGAAGTCCACGCCCTCCAGGCGCACGTCGCCCCGAAGCTCGCTGTAGCTCACGCTGCCGTCGTGGTGGGGGTGCTTCCACGCCCAAATGCCGGTGTACTCGTCAGTGGTTGCCAGCTTGCCTTCGGAGTCGCGCCTGGCGCGCACCAGCTCCACGTAGCCCTCGTCCTCCTCGCCCTTCTCGTCGATGAGGGCGAAGATCCTCTCGGCGCCGGCCAACCCCATGACCACGAAGTTGATCTGCTGGGCAACCTGGCCGATGGAGCCCGCGAAGCGCTTGGTGAGGTTGAGGAAGGGTACAACGATGTCAATGGTGAGCAACGCCCCCGAGATGGAGGGGTTGGGGATGTGGATGGCCAGGAAGACGCCTCCCATGAGGGCCACGGCCACGTAGGCGAGGTTACCCAGGTTCATGAGGATGGGCATGAGGATGTTGCCGTAGGTGTTGGCGCTCCTCGCCGCCTGGTAGAGCTCCTCGTCCACCTCGTCGAACTGCTCCTGCATCTTGGCCTCGTGGGTGAAGACCTTGATGACCTTCTCACCGGCCATGGCCTCCTCGGCAAAGCCCTCTAACTTTGCCAGGGCGCGCTGCTGGGCCAGGAAGAAGCGGGCGCTCCTGCCGCCCAGGACCTTCGTCATGAAGCCCATGAAGGCGACCATGACCACCACCACGAGGGCAAGCGGAACAGAGTACCAGAGCATGATGGCCATGACCGAGACCATGGCCATGAGGGTGGTGAGGAGGTTGGGCAACGCCACGCCGATGAGCTGGCGCAGGGTGTCCACGTCGTTGGTGTAGTAGGACATGATGTCGCCATGCTGGTTGGTGTCGAAGTAGCGTATGGGCAGCGACTCCATGTGGTCGAACATCATGTTACGGACCTTCATGAGCGTGCCCTGGGTCACTACGGCGCTCAGCTGGGTGTCGATCATGATGAGGACGAGGGCGGCGACGTACATGGCTATGAGGCCGCCCACGATCTGCGTGATGCGTGGCGCCGCCGCGGCCCAGTCGCCGCTCTGCCAGTGCTGGGCAATGACCTCCAGGGCCTGCTGCATGAAGACGGAGGGCAGCGAGGCCAGGGTGGCGGACACGACGATGGAGACGACGATGGCCACGGTGTGGACGGGGTAGAACGAGAAGACCAGCCTGATGGCGCGCGAGAGCACGGCCATGGGGTTCTTGGGGCCGTGGCCGCGCCCGCCACGCGCCTGCCTGTCCTGCGACTCTTTCTTACTCATGTGTCTCAGCCTCCCTTCCGCTCTCCTGCGCATCCGCAGCGAGACCCACCATCTTCTGGTCGTGGGACTGCTTGTTCTGGGAGGTGTAGGTCTCGCGATAGATGTCGTTCGTGCGCAGCAGCTCCTCGTGGGTTCCAATGCCGGCTATGCGGCCGTCGTCCATGACCACGATGCGGTCCGCGTCCTCCACCGAGCTGGTGCGCTGGGCGATGATGATCTTGGTGGTCTCGGGGATGAAGCTCTTGAAGCCCGCGCGGATGAGCTTGTCGGTCTTGGTGTCAACGGCGCTGGTGGAGTCGTCCAGGATGAGGATCTTGGGCCGCTTGAGCAGGGCACGCGCGATGCAGAGGCGCTGCTTCTGGCCACCGGAGACGTTGGTGCCCCCCTGCGAGATCATGGTGTCGTAGCCGTCGGGGAAGCGCTCGATGAACTCGTCGGCCTGGGCCAGGCGGCAGGCCTCGCGAATCTGTTCGTCCGTGGCCCCCTCGTCTCCCCAACGCAGGTTCTCCCTGATGGTGCCTGAGAAGAGTACGTTGCGCTGGAGCACCACGGCCACCTGGTTGCGCAGGGTGTCCAGGTCGTACTCGCGCACGTCGTGGCCGCCCACGCGCACGCTTCCGCCCGTCACGTCGTACAGGCGGCTGATGAGCTGGATGAGGGTGGACTTGGAGGAGCCGGTGCCGCCGATGATGCCGATGACCTCGCCGCTCCTGACGTGAAGGTCTATGTCCGAGAGGGCCATGCGCTCGGCGCTTGGGGAGTACTCGAAGTCCACGTGGTCGAAGTCCACGGAGCCGTCGGGGACCTCCATGAGTGGGTTGGCCGGGTTCTTGAGGTCTGGCTCCTCGACGAGCACCTCGCAGATGCGCCTGGCGCTCTCCTCGGACATGGTGATCATCACGAAGACCATCATCAGCATCATGAGGCTCATGAGCACCGAGAAGCCGTAGGTGATGAGGGCCGAGAGCTGGCCCACGTTCATGGCCGCACCCTGGCTGGAGATGATGGCCCGCGACCCGAAGTAGATGACGAAGGCGTAGATGACGTCGATGGAGAGGGTCATGACGGGCTGGTTGAGGGCCAAGATGCGCTCGACGTGCACGAAGTCGTGGTAGAGGCTGCCAGACGCGGCGTTGAACTTCTCCTTCTCGAAGTCCTCACGCACGAAGGACTTGACCACGCGGATGCCCTCGACGTTCTCCTCGACGGAGTCGTTGAGCCGGTCGTACTTCTTGAAGATGCGGCGAAACATGGGCATGACCTTGGCGGCCAGGCCGATCAGGAAGAATCCCAGGAAGATTGCCACCACCACGAAGATGAGGGCCATGGGGCCGCCGGAGACGAAGGCCATGATGATGGCGAAGATGATCATCAACGGGCTCCTGATGGCCGTGCGGATAACCATCATGTAGGCCTGCTGCACGTTGTTGGTGTCCGTGGTGAGGCGGGTCACCAGCGAGCTGGTCGAGAAGCGGTCGATGTTGGAGAACGAGAAGCGCTGGATGCTCTCGAACATGTCGTGGCGCAGGTTGCGGGCGAACCCCGTTGCGGCGGTGGAGCAGGTCATGCCTGCGACGGCGCCGCAGGCGAGGGAGACCAGGGCCAACGCCACCAGGATCAGGCTGTAGCGCACGATCACGTCCATGCCGGCGCCCATGTTGAGCTGGTCTATGAGCTGCGCGGTGCTGAATGGGATGGCGCACTCGACGATGACCTCGCCCACCACCAGCAGCGGGGTGAGGACGGATGGCCTCTTGAACTCCCGTACGCTCTTCGCAAGCGTCGAGACGATCTGCCGGTAGCTCAGCTGTGGGGTGACGCCCTCGCTGATGGCGGCGTCTGTGCTACTCACGGGCATTGGCCTCCCTCTCCCTCTCCTCGATCTCCTTCCAATGCCGCGCGAGCCTCTCGAGCATGTCGGCAAGCTGGAGGCGCTCCTCGTCCGAGAGGGGAGAGAAGGCGCAGCGCTCGAAGCCGATCTTCTTGCTGGCAACGCCCATGGCGGCCTGCTTTCCCTCGGGAGTGAGGGAGATGTCCAGCTGGCGCTTGTCCTGCTCCGAGCGGGTGCGTCTGATGAGCCCCTCGCACTCGAGCTTCGAGAGCACCTCCGAGAGGGCCGCCGAGCTGATCTTCGCGCCCTCCTGCAGGGTGCGCTGGGTGAGGTTGCCCCCCGCGCGGAGCAGCTTTATGAGCACGTGCTGCTTGCCCCCGCGCCCTCCCGCATGGACGTGCAGGAAGTGGCCGAAGTAGCCAAGGCCACGCAGGATGCGTCGCTCGACCGAGGCCGCGGCCAGGTCGAGCTCCCTGTTGATGTCATGTTCCGTGTGGATCAGATCCCTTCCTCTGCGACGTTTGGTTGAGAGGATACTAGGTACCTAACAATATGATGTCAAGGTACCTAGCAAACTATTCGCGAGGTACCTTGCAATCTTCACATGGGCATCCGAGAGGGCGCACGTGTCCGGCGCTTTTTTGTAGAGCAGGCCTTCTCGGTGGCAACAAGATGAGCCTTTGGTAGCAAAACCCCAGGTAGCGCATCTGCTTCGTCGTTTTGTTGTCACATACAGGCCCTAAATGACAGCAAAATAGGTCTCTCCCTCTCGCAACTGGGGTTTTGCGAGAGGGGGCAGTGTTGTTGTCAGAGGGGTCGTCCTGCGGCGCCTACGGCCGCTCCGCTCGCGAGAGGAGCTCCAGCACCACCCGGCAGAGCTCCTCCGGCCGCTCCTTGGGGATGCCGTGGCCGCAGTCGGGGAGGACCTCCAGGCGCACGTCCGAGCCGCCCGCGCGCAGGCCCTCGACGATCTCCTTCGTCTGCCAGGGGGCGATGCAGTCGTGCTCGCCCACGAGGACCGTGGAGGGACAGCGCACGGCCGAGAGGGACGACGCCTCGATGTGGGGTTCCGCAAGCATCAGGCTCAGCAGCTCGGCCGTGGTCCGTGCCTCGGTGGCGCCTGGGGTGAGCAGGCTCGCGTCCACGTCGCGCCCGTCGGCCGCATCGAGCCAGTCGGCCCACGCCCAAAGCGCGCCCGCGCTTCCGGCGATGTCCCAGTCGTCCTCCTCCACCACGCCCTCGGGGGTGAGGTTGGCGCCAATGGCCAGAAGGCTTCGCACGCGTTTTGGCTCGTCGCGCGCCAGCAGCAGCGCCTCGATGCCGCCGTCCGAGAATCCCATCACGTGAAAGCGCCCGACTTCCAGCGCGTCCATGGCCGCCAGGGCGTCCGATGCCATGAGCTCGTAGCTGAGGGGCGCACCTCCCCGGCTCGACTTGCCCTGCGCCCGCGAGTCGATGGCGACGACCATTCGGCCGGTCGCCAGTACGGCATCGATGACTGGGCCAAAGATGCCATGCTCCTCTCCGTTGCCGTGCAGCATGAGCAGGGGGGCGGCTGTGGTGGGCCTGACGGGCTCGTACGCGAAACTGGCGATCAGGGCTCCGTCGGGCGTCTTGACGCGCAGCGCGCGCCTGGGCGCCACGCTGGGACGGCGATAGGGGCTTGGGAAGTGCGGCTGTGGGGGGGCTGCGCTCATGTCCGTTCCTTCCAGGAGGTCCGTTCCTTCGCCCCAGTGTAGGCCCTCATGGGACTCGCCTGCCCCCTCACGCGGCTTTGTAAGCTCCGTGTAAGCCCTGATAACGCGTTCGTAAGGGCATGCGCCCGCCTGCCCCCGCGCTGCCTCGAGGTCCTAGAGTCGTGCGTGAAAGGCGTGGGCACCCGCCCCGTCCCGGCACCTCGGAAAGGAATCACATGAGCAGGAATCTGTCACGTCGTCAGTTCGTCAGTACCGCCGGAGCCCTGTCCGCCCTGTTCGCGCTTGGGGCATGCACGACGGGGGGTGGACGCCCAGGTCCGTCTGACCCGGCTGCCGCGCGCCTGTCCGGCTCGGTCGTCGCGGTGGGGTCCACGGCCCTGCAGCCCCTCGTCGAGGCGGCGGCCGAGCAGTTCATGGCGGACAACCCTGGCGTCCAGATCACTGTCCAGGGCGGAGGCTCCGGCCAGGGCATCACGCAGATTCACGAGGGGTCGGTCCAGATCGGCAACTCCGACGTCTTCGCCGAGTCGAAGCTCGACAACAAGGAGGACGCCAAGAGGCTCACCGACAACAAGGTCGCCGTCGTGGGAATGGGCCCCGTCGTGAACTCCTCGGTTGATGTGGACGACCTCACGCTCGACCAGCTCAAGGGCATCTTCACCGGCTCCATCACCAACTGGGGGCAGGTCGGCGGGGCTGACGCCGACATCGTCGTCATCAACCGCGCCTCCGGCTCGGGCACCCGTGCCACCTTCGAGGGAGCCGTGCTCAAGGGCGCCAAGGTCCCCGACACCTTCACACCGCAGGAGCAGGACTCCTCGGGCACCGTCGCCAAGATGGTCACCGAGACGCCCGGCGCGATCTCCTACCTTGCCTTCTCGTACTTCGCTAACGACCTCAAGGCCCTCAAGGTAGACGGCGTCGAGCCCGCTCCCGAGAACGTCGAGACCAACGACTGGACCATCTGGGCGTACGAGCACATGTACACCTCCTCTGCCCCTGACGAGGCGACCCAGGCATTCATCGACTACATGCTCTCCGATGCCGTGCAGGGCTCGCTCGTCGAGCAGACCGGTTACATCCCCGTCAGTGGCATGCGGGTTGCGGTGGATGCCGAGGGGAACGTGACAAAGGCGTAGCAATGGCCCTTTCGACCACCTCAAAGCGTAGGCTCGAGCGGCGCGGCCAGTTCATCTCCGGTCTGGCCGTGCTCCTCGTGGTCGTGCTCGTGTGCACGCTCATCTTCATGGTGTGCTCGCGCGGCATCGCCACCTTCACGAGGGACGGGGTCCCGCTTGGCTCCTTCCTCACGGGCAGGACGTGGAACCCACACCAGAGCAACGAGCTGGGCCAGCCTACTGTGGGGGCGCTTCCCATGGTGCTGGGCTCCTTCGGCGTGACGCTGCTCTCCTGCGCCTTCTCGCTGCCGTTCGCCCTCGGGGCGTCTATCTTCGTCGTGGAGGTGGCCCCCACCTTCGGCAGGAAGTTCTTCCGCCCGCTCGTGGAGCTCCTGACGGGCATCCCCTCGGTCGTCTTCGGCGTCATCGGCCTCACCATGGTGGTTCCCTGGACGAGGTCCTGGGCAGGGGGGACCGGCTATGGCATTCTCTCCTCCTCGATCGTGCTGGCGCTCATGATCTTTCCCACGATGATGAGCCTCACGGCGGACGCGCTCTCGGCCGTGCCGGACTCCTATCGCGACGGGTCCTACGGCCTCGGCTGCACTCGCTGGCAGACCGTATGCCACGTGGTGCTCCCCACGGCGCTGCCCGGGATACTCACAGCCACGATCATGGGCATGGCCCGCGCCTTTGGAGAGGCCCTTGCGGTGCAGATGGTCATCGGCAACGCGGCGCAGATGCCGTCGAGCCTGCTCACGCCGGCGTCCACGCTCACGTCCATCATCACCACGAGCATGGGCAACGAGGCCATGGGGACGGTCTACAACGACGTGCTGTGGTCGCTCGCCCTCATCCTGCTCATCATGTCGATGGCGTTCATTCTGCTTGTGCACCTCGTCGGCAGAAAGGGGAGCAGCAATGACTGACCCCACCGGCGTCCGCTCTCCCAAGGCCGCCCGCACGAAGGATCGTGCTGCAACGGCGGTGCTCGCCGCCATCGTTTTCGCCATCGTCGTCATGCTCGTCGTGGTGGTTGGCCATGTCGTCGCGTCGGGTGCGGGCAAGCTCGTCGACCTCTCGTTCCTGAGCGGCAAGCCCGAGCAGTTCAAGGCGGGCGGAGGCATCGGGCCCGAGATATTCAACTCGTTCTACCTGCTCCTGCTCACACTCCTCATCTCGCTGCCCATCTCCCTGCTCGCAGCGGTCTTCCTCACGCAGTACCTGCCTGAGGGTCCGGTCGCGCGCGTCGCCAAGACGGCCATCGAGACCCTCTCGAGCCTTCCCTCCATCGTCGTGGGCCTGTTCGGCATGCTCGCCTTCGTGCTCTCGGCGGGCTGGGGCTTCTCCATCCTGTCCGGTGCGCTTGCGCTCACGATGTTCAACCTGCCCATCCTGGTGCGCGTCATACAGCAGGCGCTCGAGGCCGTCCCCCGCACCCAGCGCGACGCCGCCCTGGCGCTGGGCCTCACGCGCTGGGAGGCCACGACGATGATCCTCATCCCGGTGGCCATGCCGGCCATCGTGACAGGCGTGATCATCTCCGCGGGCAGGGTGTTCGGAGAGGCGGCCGCGCTCATCTACACCGCCGGCCAATCCGCCCCGACGCTTGACTTCCTGAACTTCGACCTGTCGAGCACGAGCTGCCCCTGGAATGTCATGCGCCCCGCCGAGACGCTTGCGGTGCACATCTGGAAGATCAACTCCGAGGGCGTCGTGCCCGACCTCTCGGCCGTCTCCGCCGGGACCGCTGCCGTGCTGATGGTCTGCATCCTGGCCTTCAACGTCATCGCACGCCTGGTCGGGCGCGCCCTCGAGAGGAGGATGACCGCAGCATGAGTGACGCAGGCAACGGCGTGGTGCTGTCCGCGCGGGACGTGAGCGTGTCCTACGGGACCCACCTGGCCCTTCAGCCCTCTTCCATCGACTTCGCGGCGGGCAGCGTCACGGCCCTCATCGGCCCCTCGGGCTGCGGGAAGTCCACCTTCCTGCGCTGCCTGAACCTCATGAACCGCGAGATCAGGGGCTGCACCATTGAGGGCAGGGTCATCTACCACGGGCAGGACGTGAACACGCCCGACGTGGACAGCTACGCCCTGAGAAGGCAGGTCGGCATGGTTTTTCAGCAGCCGAACCCCTTCCCCAAGTCCATCTACGAGAACGTCGCCTTCGCCCCGCGCCGCCACGGCATGGCCTCTCGCTCCGAGCTCGACGCCCTCGTTGAGCGAAGCCTTCGTGCCGCGGCCCTGTGGGACGAGACGAAGGACAAGCTCTTCGCCTCCGCCATGGCGCTCTCGGGCGGGCAGCAGCAGCGACTCTGCATAGCTCGCGCCCTGGCCCTCGACCCCGACGTGGTGATCATGGACGAGCCTTGCTCGGCGCTCGATCCCATCGCGACCTTCTCCATAGAGGACACCATCAGTGACATGGCCTCAAGGGGCATCTGCGTGATCATCGTGACGCACAACATGGAGCAGGCCGCGCGCGTCTCCGACCGGTGCGCGTTCTTCCTGCTGGGCGAGCTCGTGGAGCAGGGACCCACCAACGAGCTCTTCTCCACGCCCAAGGACAATCGGCTTGAAGACTATCTGACGGGAAGGTTCGGCTAATGGGCGGAGAAGCGAAGGATGGGCTCGTGGCCGGGCACGTCAGCCTCTGGTACGGAGACTCCCAGGCACTGAGGGACGTCAGCCTCGAGATGCGCCCCCGTGAGGTCACGGCCCTCATCGGCCCCTCGGGCTGCGGGAAGTCCACCTTCCTGCGCTGCCTGAACCGCATGAACGACCGCATCCCGGGATGCAGGGTGGAGGGGTCCTTCCGCCTGGGCGACCAGGACCTCTATCGGGACGTGGACAGCTACGAGCTGCGCCGTCGCGTCGGCATGGTGTTCCAGCGTCCCAGCCCCTTTCCGCTCTCGATCTATGAGAACGTCGCATATGGGGTGAAGCGGCACCTCCGCAGGGGAAAGTCCCAGCTCGACGCCACGGTCGAGCGCTCCCTCACCGAGGTCGGCCTGTGGGACGAGGTGAAGGACAAGCTCAACGATGCCGGGACCTCGCTCTCGGGCGGGCAGCAGCAGCGCCTCTGCATCGCGCGAGCCCTCGCCGTGGACCCGGAGGTAATTCTCATGGACGAGCCCACCTCGGCCCTCGACCCCATCGCGACCAGCTCCATCGAGGAGCTTGCCGCCTCCATCTCGCGGGAGCGCACCGTCGTCATCGTGACCCACAACATGCAGCAGGCTGCCCGCATCGCGCGGCGCACGGCCTTCTTCTACCTCGGAGAGCTGGTGGAGGTCGCCGAGACCAGGGAGCTCTTCGCGACACCCAAGGACAAGCGAACCGAAGACTACCTCACGGGAAGGTTTGGTTAGACATGGCAACCAGGAGCGCGTACACCAAGGAGCTCAACAAGCTTGCCGGGCACGTGACGGCGATGGGCCAGGCGGTCGTCGAGAACGTATGCGCCACGGGTCGCGCCATGGCGGGCGCCGGCACCGAGCCTGCCTCGGAGGTGATCGCCGGCCATCGGGCCACGAGCCTCCTCGGTCGCGGCGTCGAGGACGCCTGCATGAGTCTCATGCTGCTCCAGCAGCCCCTCGCCCGCGACCTCAGGCTCGTCACGGCGGCCTTCCGGGCCGTGTCCGACCTTGCGCGCATCGAGGAGATGGCCTATCAGATAGCCCTGACCGTCGAGGAGGGCGCCCCTGCGGCGACGAGTGTCGTGGGACGCGATCTGGGCGAGCTCGCGAGAAGAGTGGCTACAATGGTCGCAAGGGCCATGGACGCCTTCGACTCCGAGGACGTCGAGGCCGCCGAGGGTGTCTTCGCCATGGATGATGGGATCGATGGGCTCTATGATGAGGTCCGCCAGCGGATCGTCGACCAGATCAAGTCCGATGGCGAGTTTGCGCCGTCGGCGCCCGAGCTGCTCACCATCGCGAAGTACTACGAGCGCATGGGTGACCACGCCCAGTCCATCGCCGACTGGGCCATCTTCCGATCGACGGGGTCCTATCGCGGGCATTCCATGGGAGACGCGTACGAGTGAGGACGGGGGGATGTCGGGTGGTCTACTACGTCGAGGATGACAAGAACATCCGCGAGCTCGCCGTCTACGCCCTGTGCCAGGCGGGCATAGAGGCACGTGGCTGCCTCGACGACGCCGACTTCAGGCGTGCGTGCGCGGAGCGGGTCCCTGACGCCATCCTGCTCGACGTCATGCTGCCGGACGTCGACGGGCTCTCCATGCTCGCGCGTGTTCGTCAGACCCCCGGCCTGTCGCGCGTGCCCGTGATGATGCTCACGGCAAAGGACGGGGAGCTGGACAAGGTTCGGGCCCTGGACGGCGGTGCGGACGACTACCTCACCAAGCCCTTCGGGATGATGGAGATGGTGAGCCGCACCCGAGCCCTCCTCCGCCGAGGCGGACGGGAGGTCCGTCAGACAGAGGAGCCGCTCGAGCTTGGGCCCATCGTCCTGTGGCCAAGGCGGCGCGAGGCCCTTCTCGATGGCGTCGCGGTGCAGCTCACGCAGAGGGAGTTCGATCTCCTCGCCTTCCTGATGAGCAACCCTGACGTGGCCTTCTCCCGAGAGCAGCTGCTCAGCCGCGTGTGGGGCTGGGACTTCGATGGGGGGTCGCGCACGGTTGACGTGCACGTCCAGCAGGTCAGGGGCAAGCTTGGCCCGGCGGCGAAGCTCATCGAGACCGTGCGCGGTGTGGGCTACCGCATGAGGGGCTGAGATGAGGGGCGTTGGTGGGCGGAACCGGTCGCTGAGGGGCAGGCTGTTCCTGACGATGTCCATCTCCCTCTCGGCCGTCTGTGCGGCCGTCACGCTCGTGGCCGTCCTTATCTTCCAACGCTCGACGCTTTCCGATGCCGAGAGGCAGCTGGCGAGCGAGAGCCTTGTGATCGCCGGGGTGCTCGATGGCGTCCGCGACGAGGTGGGGGCCCTGCGCGACGCCGCGCACCCTGGCGTGCGCATGACGCTCGTGGGTGCCTCCGGGGTGGTCCTCTATGACTCGGGAGCCGACGCCTCCGAGCTTCCGAACCACGCCGACCGCCCCGAGGTCGCCGCGGCCATGGCGGCGGGGGAGGGGTCGGCGGAGCGCATGTCGGAGACCATCGACAGGGTGAGCCTCTACCATGCGGTGCGCCTCTCCTCTGGTGACGTCCTGAGGTTGGGCGTCGAGCGGGAGAGCGTCTCGGGCATGCTCTTCAGGTACGCCTCCACGCTCGTTCTCGTCGTGCTCCTCCTGCTTGTCGTGGCTTGGTTCGCCTCGAGCTGGCTGGCTCGGCGGCTCGTGGAGCCGATCCTTGCCATAGACCCATCCTCGGGCCACGGGGAGTCTCCCTACGCCGAGCTCGACCCGCTCGTCGAACGTTTCAACGAGCAGCACGAGCAGCTTATGAGTCGCATGGAGCGCATCCAGAGCGCGAGCGACATCAGGCTTGAGTTCACCGCGAACATGACCCACGAGCTCAAGACCCCCATCGCGTCCATCAGCGGCGCGGCGGAGCTCATTCGCGACGAGGTCGCGCGCCCCGAGGACGTGAGCGGATTTGCCGGCCGCATCTTCGACGACGCGCAGCGGCTGTCGGGGCTCGTGAGCGACATCCTCACCCTCTCGAAGCTGGACGAGTTCGACCGCTCCCGAGACGGACAGCTCTTTGGCGCCCTCGAGCCGTGCGACCTCTTCTCCATCGCCCGGGACGTGGCTGAGCGCTACGAGGGGCGGGCGGGGCGGCTGGGGGTGACCCTGTCCTTCGAGGGGGACCACTGCCTCGTCCTGGGCAACCAGCTCCTCCTTGACGAGCTGGTGAGCAATCTCTGCAGCAATGGCATTCGCTACAACCGCGCGGGCGGAGAGGTGCGCCTGGACGTGCGGGCCGTGGACGGGCGCCCACGCGTGCGCGTCAGCGACGACGGTCCGGGCATCCCCCTCAAGGACCAGCCGAAGGTGTTCGAGCGCTTCTATCGCGTGGACAAGGGGCGGTCGCGCGAGCGAGGGGGAACCGGGCTGGGCCTGGCCATCGTGAAGCATGCCGCGTCGTTTCACCGCGCGTACGTCACCCTCGAGAGCGCGCCTGGAGAGGGAACCACCATCACGGTCATGTTCCCGCCCCAGGAGGGGCTACCTACGGTTGACGGACGATGACGGCGGGGGCTACCTCGTCTGGCTCTCGTGCCTCTCGAAGAAGTCGAAGCGCGGCGGCAGCTCCTTGAGCGCATGCTCGCTGGGGCTCTCGCCCAGCGACTCCGCTAGCCGGAACGGCGTCTCGAAGGCATGCTCCCAGCTGAAGAAGACCTCCGGGTCAAAGCCCAGGTGCTCGCAGATGAGCTCGCAGCCGCGAGGCGTGGCCGCGTGCATCAGTAGCGTGGTGGTGCGCAGGGCGGCAAACGCGTTGGCAAGGGCATGCTCGTAGGCGTCGTCGTCTCCCTTCGCCGCCTTCGACTCGTCTCCCCAGCGCTTGTTCGCCATGCGGGCGAACTCCTCGGCCACGGCCAGCGCCGAATGCGCGTCAAAGCCGTGGGCGCAGCGCTCGAAGTCAAGGGTCGCCCGCGTGCATGCCTCGAGCACGGTGTCGTCGGCATCCATGGAGGGCATCTTGCCGCCGCACACGTTCTGGGCCCCGTAGAAGCAGCTGCGCGCCAGGCGGTTGAAGATGTTGACGAGGAAGGCGCTCTCCTTGAGGGCGGGGTCCACCACGCGTGGGTCGTCCCTGACCAGGATCTCCTCTCCCGTCTTCTTGTCCTTGTGGCTCACGCTGGTGTCAAAGGCCTTGGGGGAGAAGCTCACCGCCTTCTGGTCCAGACCCAGGCTCAGCCAGTGGCATCTCAGCTGTTCGGCGGTGTAGTGGTCCAGGAGCTCCGCCGCCATGGGCGGCTTGATGGCTCCCGAGCTCGACGCCTTCTTGTTCATGAACAGGATGTGGTAGTTGGCCACGGGAGTGTCCTGGAAGAGGTTCCAGTCGAGCGCCTTCCAGAGCGCTGGCTGGGCCACGCAGTAGAAGTAGATGTTGTCCTGGCCTATGAACTGGTAGACGCGGGCGTCGTCAGCGCACCACCAGTCGCGCCAGTCATGGGAGGACCAGCTGCCCTCGGGGCTCTCTGCCAGCGCGGCCTGGGTGAAGCTGATGGGCGCCCAGAGGCTCTCGGGCCAGCACCAGACGGTGAGCCCGCTTGCGTCCTCCAGGTCGGGCGCCGCCACGCCCCAGTCTATGTTTCCGGTGATGCGGAAGGGCAGCAGGGTCTTGCCGGTGCGGAAGCGCACGCCGGCCTCCTCCAGCCGCTCGCGGGCGAGGTCGCGCTCCTCCCAGCCGGCAAACTCGAGGGAGAAGGACTGCTGGTTGCCCTCCGCCTCGTGCAGCTGGTGGCCTGGCAGGGAGGCTCGGGCCGCCTCGTACTGCTCGCGGAACTTCCCCTGGACGTAGATCACGGGGGCGACCAGCGACTCGCGCACCGTCTTGGTGACGATGGGGCGGACCTGCGGGTCAAGGTCCCACTCGTCCATGAGGGCCTCGAGCTCCTCCTTGAAGGCGGGGAGGTCGAAGTACCAGTTGTCCACGGGCCGCAGCTCGGGCGTGGTGCCGGTCAGCTGCGAGACGGGCCTGATGAGCTCCTCGGGGTCGAACTGGTGGCCAAGGTCGCACTCGTCCGCGTACGCCTTCTCGCTCTTGCAGCCGCGCACGGGGCACTGGCCCATCACCTGGCGACCGTTGAGGAACTGCTGCGCCTGCACGTCAAAGAACTGCTTGGTGCTGAGCTTGTGCAGGTAGCCGCGGTCATGCAGGCGCGTGATGAGGGCTGCGGTGAGCTCCTCGTGGAACCTGGCCGCCGGCTCCAGCCCAGAGCCCGCGAAGAGGTCCAGGCTGATGCCGTAGGCGTCGAGGGCCGCCTTCTGGGCGTCGTGGTTCTCTCGCACGTAATCGACGATGCTGCCCGTGTAGCCTGCCGCCACGCGCTTGCGGTGCCCCTCCATGATGGGGGAGCCGTAGCAGTCCGTGCCCGAGACGAAGAGCACGTTCTTGGCGCCGATGCGGTCGCGCAGGAAGCGCGCGAAGAAGTCCGCGGGGACGAAGACGCCGCCGATGTGGCCAAAGTGCAGGTTCTTGTTGCCATAGGGCATGCCGCCGGTGATGACGGCGCGTCTGGGGAAGTGGGGACGCTCGGTTGGGGTAGCTGCTGCCATGTGGGCTTCCTTCGGTCTTGCTCGGGTGAGTAGCCCTCACAGTATCCCACAACTGCCCTGGCCCTCGGCCGGCCCGTGATTGCACGATAGTCGAACGTTTCTCTCGATATTTGAAAAAAGATCCGACTATCGTGCAAAAGCGCCTGTCGCCGTGCTGTCGAAGGACATGGCCTACAATTGCCAGGCACCAGAGAAGCGCGGGGGGATGGAGGATCGAGCATGCCAGGCAAGCAGGACCCACCCTCTGTGCCCACTCCGCTTCTCCTCCACGCCTGCTGTGGGCCCTGTTCCCTTGAGCCGCTGAGGCTGCTGCGCGAGGAGGGCTTCGAGCCCACCATCTGCTGGACCAACCCCAACATCCAGCCTTTGGCCGAGCATGACCG
The DNA here is from genome assembly GCF_900155635.1 of Olsenella urininfantis. GTDB lineage: Bacteria > Actinomycetota > Coriobacteriia > Coriobacteriales > Atopobiaceae > Olsenella_G > Olsenella_G urininfantis. The sequence goes on along the minus strand of NZ_LT732540.1, from coordinate 1,011,063 downwards.
CCGCCTCGACACCTTGCTCTCCTGGGCTCGCGACGTGGCCCATGTGGGGGTCATCGTTGCCGAAGACGACCGCGCGGGCTGGGAGAGGTGCGTCGCCCCCGCGGGCTTCGACCGCGAGAGGCGCTGCCGCGCCTGCTACGCCCTGCGCCTTGCCGAAAGCTGCCGCGTTGCGCGCGAGCGCGGCTTCTCGCACATCTCCACCACCCTGGCCGTCTCGCCCTACCAGCTCTTCGACGCCTGCGGGGACACGCTGCTGGGCCTGGCCCGCGCAAACGGCCTCGTCGCCGTGTGGCGAGACTTCCGCCCGCATTACCCCGAGGCCACCGCCGCCTCCCGCGAACTGGGCATGTATCGGCAGAGCTACTGCGGATGCCGCTTCTCCTCCGCAGAGGCCGCCCTAGGGCGCCATCAGGCGCGCGACCTCCGCAAGCTGGAGCGGCAGGCGCTGAGGCAGGGGCGCGAGCTCACGGTGGAGGAGCGCGCGACCTTCGTGGAGTACCTTCCCGGCTAGCGCGCCGCCGCGCCTCTCGCCAGCCTCTCGCGCATCCGCGGGCACAACTGCCGAGAATTTCGCTCCAGACTGTCCGCAGACGCACGATCGCTTGTCCGAAAGGCTATCGGCAATATGGATGTGTGCCGCCCACGTCCGCGCGCGGCCTATAATCGCGCAGAATGCAGACGCAAGCGAATGCAGAAGCGAACAGAACAACGCAAGCGAGGAACCAGCATGCCCATGCGCACCGACGACTTCGACTACCCCCTGCCAGACGAGCTTATAGCCCAGGAGCCCGCAGAGCCGCGCGACTCCTGCCGCCTTCTTGTGCTTGACCGGGAAAGTGGCGCCCTCGAGCACCGCCGCTTCACGGACATCCTTGACTACCTCGAGCCCGGTGACCTGCTGATCGCCAACCAGACCCGCGTCCTGCCCGCCCGCCTCATGGGCCACAAGCAGGGAAGCGGCGGCGTCGCCGAGACCCTGCTGCTGAGGCGCCGAGAGGACCTGGACAGCATGGGCCACGTCTGGGAGTGCCTGGTGAAGCCCGGCAAGCGCCTGAAGCAGGGCGCGCGCATCGAGTATCGCGAGGGCGGCATTCATACCCCGCAGAGCTGGCCGGTCGTGCTTACGGGCGAGGTCATCGACTACGTGGACGAGAGCCGCGGGGGTCGCATGCTGCGCTTCGAGCCCGCAGACGGCCTCTCGCTGGACGACGCCATCCACAAGGCGGGGCATGTTCCCCTTCCGCCCTACATCACCCGGTACGAAGGAGATCCCGAGAAGTACCAGACGGTCTACGCCATGCGCGAGGAGCACTCGGCTGCCGCTCCCACGGCGGGCCTGCACTTCACGCCGGAGCTCCTCGAGCGCATTCGCGAGAAGGGCATCGGCTTCAAGACCGTTGAGCTGGAGGTGGGGATAGACACCTTCCGTCTGGTGGAGGAGGACGACCCCACCCAGCACGCGATGCACACCGAGCGCTATCACGTGGGCCAGGACGTGGTCGACGCCGTGCATGCGACCAAGGCCGCGGGGCACCGCGTGATCGCGGTGGGCACCACCTCGGTGCGCTCGCTGGAGAGTGCCTTCGACAGCGCCGCGCCGGTCTACGCCGCCTGCCCCTGCGTGGCTGCGCGCTTCGAGGGCGTTGCGGACTCGGCGCTGGCTCTCGGCAGCGGAGACATAGTGGAGCGCCAGGACGCCACCACCAGGCTCTATCTCATGCCCGGATCGAGCTTCCATGTGGTGGACGCCATGATCACAAACTTCCACGTCCCGCGCTCGACGCTCATGATGCTGGTCTCGGCCTTCGCCACGCGCGAGCAGGTCATGGATGCCTACCAGGCCGCCATGGACGAGCGCTACCGCTTCCTCAGCTTCGGGGACGCGATGCTCATAAAGTAGGCGCGAGGAGGGCCTCGCGCCGCGGCCCTCGGCCTAGCGCGGCAGCAGGAGCACCAGCAGCGCCACCACCACAACGAGAAGCGCCGCCAGGGCCCCCAGGAAGACGAGGCGCTGCCTCCTGGTGCGTCCCCTGAGCTCTCGCTCATGGGCGGCAAGCTCCTCGATGTCCGCCTCGAGGCTGGCCCGCTCGTCCTGAAGGCGCGCTATGGACTCGCGCAGCTGCTCGCTGAGCTCTGGGGTCTCGTGCACCCTCACGGCCTCGTCGAGCGCCTCCTGCGCCTCCTCAAGCTGGCGCGTTGCCGCCTCTGCCTCAGTCTGCGCATCGGAGATGGCGTCACTTCGCTGGGAGATTTCCTTCGCCAGGGCCTTCTCACGCTCCTGCGCCCCGTTGAAGAGGGACTCGAACTCCTCGCGGCGCGCGGCTGCCGCGCGCTTCGCATCGTCCGCCTGCCGCTCGACGGTCTCGAGCGACTGCCTCTGCGTCCAGAGATGCGTCTGCGCGCTCTCCACCGCGCGCTGGCACTCCGCGGTGACGCGGGTGACCTCGTCGCGTGCGGCGTCCAGGTGGGCCTGCTCGGCAACAAGCTCGCGCTGGGTCTTCGAGATGGCGCTCGGGGCGGCGTTGGGATCCCTCTGCAGCGAGGTCAGGTCCGCCTCGGTTTTGCGCAGGCGGTCGAGGGCGCTGTCAACGGCGCGGTTGGCGCCCGCAATACGCTGCTCGCGACGCTTGGCGCTTTCCGTCACCTGCTGGTCGGCGGCCTTCACGGCGCGCTTGAGCTCCGAAAGGGAGCGCGCCGCATCGTCCGAGCGGCCCCTCGTGGACTCCATGAGCTCCCGATAGGGCCTGATGTCCTCTTCGTTCTTCGCCTTGAGCCCCTCGAGCTGCCCCTCGAGCGTCTCCTTCTCGCGCGCCAGGGCCACCTCGCGATCACGGGCGCTGCGAATGGATTCCTGGGCCCCCTCGATCGCGGCCCGCTGGTCCTGGACGATCTGCTCGAAGTTGCCCTCGATCTGCTCGCGCCGCCCCAATTCGCTGGCGCTGGCGTCGATGTCCGCCTTGAGCTGGCGGGCGCGGCTGCGTGCCTCGGCATGCCGCTTCGCGGCGGTCCGCACGCTCACTATGGCGTCGAAGCCGTCCCTCAGGGACTTTCCCGCAAGCAGCGCGGCACTTGCGGCAGGAAGGATGTCCTGGCGCCCTTTCTCGTCCTCTTGAATCGGCTCATCTGCCATGCCCGCTCCTCTCGACGCGTTGGGCAAGTCGGAGCCCGCGCCCAACAGTTGCACCATGTTCGCACAGCTTTCCTTCGCACGGGCGTCATTCAAGCACATTCCAGGAGATTGGGCGCCGCAAATAAGGGTGGCTCTCATCTCGGAAGCGTGGATCTTTGGTATATCCTGTTCAGAAGCAAGGCATGTCGGGGCCTTGAGACTCAAGGGGCCCACAACAAGACAAGGAGAGCTCACCATGGTTTCAAAGCAGGTCACTATTGCCAGCGCTACCGGCCTCCACGCCCGCCCGGCCTCCCAGTTCGTTCAGGTTGCCAAGGAGTACCAGAGCGCCGTCACCATCAAGGACGTCGACAAGGGAAGCTCCCCCGTCAACGCCAAGTCGATCATGATGATCCTTGCCGCTGGCCTGGGCACCGGCACCAAGGTAGAGATCGCCTGTGACGGCCCCGACGAGCAGGACGCGCTGAACGCCCTTCTTGCCATCAAGGACAACGACGAGAACCTCTTCTCCGAGTAGCACAAGGCGCACGCCGTGCCTGGGGCTCTGACGCATAGCCGTCGGGGCCCCAGTTTCTTGGCGCGGGCGGGAAGGCAAGAGGACACATGAGCGAGAAGAGCGGCTGGTTCACCTACGACATCATCGCCGAGGACCCGAAGACGCATGCGCGCGCGGGCGTCCTGCACACCCCCCATGGGGACGTGCCCACGCCCATCTTCATGCCGGTGGGCACCAAGGCAACGGTAAAGGGGCTGCTCCCGGGGCAGCTCGAGGGCCTGGGCACCAAGATCCTGCTCGCCAACACCTATCACCTCTCGCAGCGCCCCGGCGCCGACCTGGTGGAGGAGATGGGCGGCCTCCATGACTTCATGCAGTGGAGAGGCCCCATCCTCACCGACTCGGGTGGGTTTCAGGTCTTCAGCCACGGGGACTTCACCAAGCTCACCAATGATGGCGTGACCTTCCGCACCGTCGACTACGACGGCTCGTACGTGCATTGGACCCCCGAGGACAACATGCGCATCGCGGGGCAGCTGGGGGCCGACATCGTGATGCAGCTCGACCAGTGCCCGGGATACCCCGCGACGCGTGGCTTCGTCGAGCGCGCGGTTGAGCTCTCGAGCATGTGGGCGGAGCGCTGCTTTGCCGCCCATGACAGGCAGGACCAGGCGCTCTTCGGCATCGTGCAGGGTGGCATGCACATGGACTTGCGCCTCAGGAGCCTGCGTCACCTCGAGGACTGCGCGGACTTCCCGGGATACGGCATCGGCGGCTATTCGGTGGGAGAGGACCACGAGCTCATGTTCGAGACCCTCGAGCCCCTGGCCAGCGAGTACATGCCCAAGGGGAAGCCACGCTATCTCATGGGCGTGGGCAACCCCTCCACGCTGGTGCGCGGCGTCGCCTGTGGCATCGACATGTTCGACTGCGTGCTTCCCACCCGCACCGCGCGCATGGGCAGCGCATTCTCGAGCGAGGGAAGGCTCAACCTGCGCCACGCACGCTTCGCGCACGACCACGCCCCGCTTGACGGCGCGTGCGGCTGCCCGGTCTGCACCGGCGGCTACACCCGTGCCTACCTGCATCACCTGGTGAAGCAGAAGGAGATGGTGGGTTCCATCCTGCTCTCCATGCACAACGTCTTCTATCTGCTCGACCTCATGCGTCGCGCTCGCGAGGCAATCATCGAGGGGCGCTACGCCCAGTTCGTGAGCCAGTGGAGGACGCTTCCGGCGGCGCAGGACTGGTAGCGCGCATTCGCGTCCGGTCCCTGCGCTATGATTGAGCGGTTCAAACAGAAGGGGCAGGCGCCCCGCGCATAGGAGACCGCTCTATGAATCGATTTGCTTTGGTCCCGTCCAGTGGGGCCGGCGTTGCTCGCTGCCCTTCGTGCGAGGCGACGGCCCAGATCGCAGTGGGGCCCACGCCCAGAGGGAAGCGCTAGCATGGCCGGGCTTCTGGACAGCGGCCGCTGGGAGATACTGCCTCAAGACCCTCAGGCGGAGCGAGCGCTGGTCGATGCCTGCAACGTCCCCGCCATCGTCGCCCGCGCGCTCGTGGCACGTGGCGTGCGCGGCGTCGAGGAGGCGCGCGCGTTCCTCTCGCCCTCCCTCGAGAGGGACTGGCACGACCCCCTCCTCATCCCCGGCATGGACGAGGCGGCAGGCAGGCTCTGCCAGGCGTTGGAGAGAGGCGAGCGCATCGCCGTCTTCGGCGACTTCGACGTGGACGGTATGAGCGCCAGCTGCATTCTCACCCTGGGCCTGCGCCAGCTTGGAGCAAAGGTCGACCCATACATCCCCGATCGCTTCGAGGAGGGCTACGGCCTCTCTCGCGAGGCGCTCGAGCGCGTCATCTCCAGCAGCTCGCCCGACCTCGTCGTCACCGTGGACAACGGGATTGCCGCGAGGGACGAGGTGGCGTGGCTCGTCTCGCAGGGCATAGACGTGGTGGTGACGGACCACCACGAGCCCGCTGAGCTCGTCCCCGAGGGCGTTCCCGTGACCGACCCCAAGCTCTCCCATGACTGCCCCTCTCGCGAGCTGGCGGGCGCGGGGGTCGCCCTCAAGCTGCTGCAGCTCCTCGGCGAGAGGAGGGGAGACCCCCAGCTCTGGCGCCACTACACGGAGGTCGCCACCCTGGGGACCATATCGGACATGATGCGCCTGGCCAGTGAGAACCGTGCCCTGGTCGCGGATGGCATCGGGCGCATGCGCCTCACCGAGCGCCCGGGCATCGTGGCGCTTGCGGCCATGGCGGGCGTCGATCTCTCCGAGGTCACGGCAGACTCCCTGCCCTTCTCCCTTATTCCGCGCCTCAACGCCGCGGGCCGCATGGGCAATACGGACCTTGCCTTCAGGCTGCTGCTCACCAATGACGCCCAGGAGGCAGCGGAGCTGGCGGCGCGTCTCGAGGAGGTCAACGCAGAGCGGCGCGCCATCGAGTCCGAGCTCACCGAGGCGGCGATGGGGAAGGTTGCCGAGAGCTATGCGGGCGGCCGCGTGGTGGTCGTGGGCGGCGAGGGCTGGCACGAGGGCGTCAAGGGCATCGTCGCCAGCCGCATCGTGAACCGCTACCACGTCCCCTCCATCCTCTTCACCATCTCGGATGGCGTCGCTCGTGGGTCGGGCAGGTCCGTGGGGTCGGTGGACCTGTTCCATGCCGTCGAGCAGTGCTCCGACCTGCTGATCCGCTTTGGCGGGCACGCCGGTGCGGTGGGCGTCACCTGCGAGGCGTCCAGGCTCGACGAGCTCCGCGGGCGCCTGGAGCGCATCCTTGGGGAGCTTCCGCCGGAGCAGTTCGAGAGCAGGGGGGAGATCTGCGCCTTGGTGGGCCTCGAGGAGCTCACCGTTGCCAACATCGACTCGCTGGAGCTCCTGCAGCCCTTCGGCCAGGGCAACAAGAAGCCGCTGCTCGCGGCTCTGGGCGTGAGCATGCACAGCCGCGCGCGCGTGGGGGCCGCAGGCAACCACCTGCGCTTTGTGGCAACCGACGGCATCAGCTCGGTGTCCGCCATCATGTTCCGCACCCCGGACATAGAGCGAGCCGCCTCCTGCGACGAGGTGGTGGACCTCGTCTTCGAGCCCGTGAGCGAGACCTGGCAGGGGCGCACCAAGCCCAAGATGATGGTCAAGGACATCCTCTTCAGGGACCAGCCACCCCAGCCGCCGGACGAGGAGGCGCCGGAGCCACCCGAGCAGGACGCCCGCGCCGAGAGAAGCCGTCTGTCGGCCCTGGGCTACGCGGCGCTCACCGACGAGCTCAGGCGCCAGCTCGTCGGCTCCAGCGAGCTGCTTCCCGCCCAGGCAAAGGCCCTCTCGCTCCTCGCCGAGGGCCGCTCCGCGCTCTGCGTCATGGCAACGGGCCGGGGCAAGTCCCTCATATTCCAGCTTCATGCCGCACGAGAGGCGCTGGCCCATGGCAGGGCCAGCATCTTCGTGTACCCTCTGCGCGCCCTGGTGGCAGACCAGGCGCTGCACCTAGCCGCGGCCTTCGGCGGCTGGGGCCTCAGGGCCTGCGTTCTCACGGGCGAGAGCACGCAAGAAGAGAGAGACGAGCTTTACTCCCAGCTGGCGCAGGGCAAGGTGGACGTGGTCCTCACCACCCCGGAGTTTCTCGCCATCCACGCGGGGCGCCTCTCCGCCTCCGGGCGCGTGGGCTTCCTGGTTCTTGACGAGTCTCACCATGCGGACGCGAGCAGGGGGGCGGGCCGCGCCTCCTACTCCAAGCTGCCAGAGGTCCTCTCCAAGCTGGGAGACCCCTGCGTCCTGGCGGTCACCGCCACCGCGGACACGCAGGCCGCCCAAGAGATCTGCTCTCTTGCGCGCATCAGGCGATCCGACGTCATCGTGGACGTGAGCAGCAGGGACAACCTCGGCGTCGTTGACCTCAGGGAGTCGCGTGACCGTGATGCCGCGCTGGCCAGCATCGTTGCCACGGGGCAGAAGACCGTGGTGTACGTGAACTCTCGCGAGCAGTCCGCCGGCCTCGTGCGCATGCTGCGCCATGCGGTGCCAGACCTCGCGTGGCGCATCGGCTTCTACCACGCTGGCCTCACGCGTGCCCAGAGGTGTCGCGTGGAGCGCTGCTTCAGGCACGGAGAGCTCTGCTGCATAGTCTCCACAAGCGCCTTCGGAGAGGGAGTCAACCTTCCGGACATCAGGAACGTGGTCCTGTACCACCTTCCCTTCGGGTCGGTGGAGTTCAACCAGATGAGCGGGCGAGCCGGCAGGGACGGGCAGGACGCGCGCATCTATCCGCTTTTCGGCTCGCGTGACGCCAGCCTCAACGAGCGCATACTGGCCCTCTCCTCGCCGTCCAGGCCCGAGCTTGCCGTCCTCTACCGGACGCTGAAGTCGGCTCTCGGCTCCCCGGATGCCTCGCAGGGTCGCCCTCTCGAGGACGAGCAGATCGCAGAGCTCGCCTCGCGCAATGACCCTAGGGCGAGTCTTGACGCGCGGTCCGTCTCCTGCGGCCTTGCCATCTTCGAGGAGCTTGGCCTCGTGGGCGAGCGTTGGCTCGCGGGCAAGAGACAGCTATTCCTTCCGCCCGCCGCCCAACGCGTGCAGCTCGACCGATCCGTGCGCTACCTTGAGGGCAAGTGGCAGCGCGAGGAGTTCGCGGCGTTCAGGGATTGGGTACTCTCTTGTAGTCCGGAAGAGATGCTCGAACGCATAAACCGCCCCATCGCGCCCGACTTTGGCCATGTGGCGGGAAGTGACGAGGGATCATCATGAACGACCTGACAGCGAGCGTCGCACGGCCTCGACGACGCAACGTCCCGCAGGCGGACAACTGGCGCGTCTTGCGCAACACCTGCGCCGGCTACCTTGCCGAAGAGGCTCTCTCCAAGGTAGACGCGGCATACGCATTCGCCGCGCAGTTCCATCAGGAGCAGCGCCGGCGCTCGGGGGAGCCCTACATCAACCATCCCGTCGAGGTTGCCCTCATCCTCGCCAAGGACCTTCGTATGGACGAGGATCCCATCTGCGCCGCCCTCCTCCATGACACCGTCGAGGACACCTCGGCCACCCTGGGCGACCTCAGCGAGCTCTTCGGGCCCGTTGTGGCCGAGCTTGTGGACGGCGTCACCAAGCTGACCTCCATCGAGGTCTCTTCCATGGACGAGAAGCAGGCCCTCAACCTGCGCAAGATGTTCCTCGCCATGTCCAAGGACATCCGCGTGGTGATCATCAAGCTGGCCGACCGCCTGCACAACATGCGAACGCTTGCCGCGCTGAAGCCCGACAGGCGCGTCTTCAAGGCGCGCGAGACCATGGACGTCTATGCCCCCCTCGCCGACCGCCTGGGCATCAGCTCCATCAAGTGGGAGCTCGAGGACCTCTCGTTCTTCTACCTCGAGCCCGCCGAGTACGAGCGCATGGCCCGCATGGTCCAGGACTCCCGTGCCCAGCGCGAGCAGGACACCGCGGAGGCCATCAAGATCTTGGACGACGAGCTCTCGAACGTGGGCATCAGGGGCTACCAGATCAGCGGTCGCCCCAAGCACCTCTGGTCCATCTACCAGAAGATGACGCGCAAGGGCAAGGAGTTCTCCGACATCTACGACCTCATTGCGCTTCGCGTGCTCACCGAAGGGGTGGGGGACTGCTACTCGACGCTGGGCGCGGTCCACTCCCTGTGGCACCCCCTTCCCGGCAGGTTCAAAGACTACATAGCCATGCCCAAGCCCAATGGCTATCAGTCCCTTCACACCACGGTCATCGGCTCCGACGCCCGTCCCATCGAGATCCAGATTCGCACCTACGCCATGCATGACCAGGCGGAGTACGGAATCGCCGCCCACTGGCTCTACAAGGAGAGCGGCAACTCGGCCGGGCGCGTGGCGAACGGCGACCGTGACATCAACAGCCAGATCAACTGGATTCGCCGCAGCCTTGACTGGACGGTGGACGACGAGATGGGAGACGCGCGCGAGTTCCTGAACAACCTGCGCGTGGACCTCTTCGAGGACGAGATCTTCGTCTTCACTCCCAAGGGCGAGGTCATGAGCCTGAGACGCGATTCCACGCCCCTGGACTTCGCCTATGCCGTCCACACCGAGGTTGGCAACCATTGCGTCGGCGCAAAGGTCAACGGTTCGGTCGTCCCCCTCACCCATCGCCTCGAGAGCGGCGATCGCGTCGAGATACTCACCAACAAGAGCTCAAAGCCCAGCCGAGACTGGCTGAAGCTGGTGGCGACCCCCTCTGCCAAGGCGAAGATCCGCAAGTACTTCACCGCCCTCTCGAAGACGGACGACGCGGAGCAGGGCAGGAGCGACCTTGCCCACGAGCTGCGCAAGAGGGGGTACGGCATCTCCACCCAGCGCACCGTCCGCGCGCTCGAAAGCGTCACGCTGCAGCTTGACTACATCCGCACCGACGACCTCTTCGCCGCCGTCGGGACCGGGAAGGTCTCGTGCAAGCAGGTCGCCAACAAGATCGAGGCGATCCTCGAGGAGGACTCTCCCGAGCGCCAGGCGCAGCGAGACAAGCAGGCGGCCCGAAAGGACGCCAAGGACCGGGCCATGGCGGAGGACATGCCCCTCGTGAGGCATGGCGCCCGGGCTGCGTCGGACAAGAAGCGCCGCAACAACTGCGGCGTCATCGTGAAGGGCGACCCAGACCTTCTCGTGCACCTTGCCCACTGCTGCAACCCCGTCGCGGGGGATGACATCGTCGGCTTCATCACCCGCGGGCGTGGCGTGTCGGTGCATCGCTCAAGCTGCCCCAACGTCAAGGACCTCATGTCCCACCCGGAGCGCATGATCGATGTCGAGTGGGACGCCACTGGTGCGACCGAGTTCCAGGTCGAGATAGTCGTCGAGGCCACGGATCGCATGGGGCTGCTCAAGGACGTCACCATAGCCCTGGGCGAGGCAGGGTCTAACATATTGTCGGCGGCGACGCAGACCACCTCGTCTGGCGTCGCGCGCCTTCGTTTTCTCATTGCCATATCGGATGCGTCCCTGCTCGACCCCCTGCTCGCTGCGGTAAGCAGGGTGGCGTCCGTCTATGACGCGCGCCGCATCATGCCTGGCGAGGGAGCAAACCAGATGAAGAGGAGGGCCTAGCATGGCCGAGGAGAAGGAAGAGCACTGCTGCTGCGGGAGCCACGACCACGATCACGGCGACGGCGGCTGCTGCGGGAGCCACGACCACGACCACGGCGACGGCGGCTGCTGCGGAGGGCACGGCGAGGGCCACCACCACGGGCACGGCGAGGGTGGCTGCTGCTGCGGCGGACATGGGGGCTGCCACCATGGGGGAGAGGACCGCGACCAGATTGCCATGTTCATCGTCGGTCCCCTGGAGACCAACTGCTATGCCTACCTTTCGGGCAAGGAGTGCCTGGTCGTCGACCCGGGCAACTCCGGCGCGGCCATAGCCGAGCACCTGCCCGAGGACATCACGCTGAAGTACATCGTCGCCACGCACGGACACGGAGACCACGTGGGTGGCGTGAAGGCCCTGCAGGAGGCTGCCGGCGGGCTCTTTGCCATCAAGGCCGAGGACGCAGGGCGCGCGGCGCATGCCGGCGAGCCGGGGGAGTCTGGTCGCGCCTACGATGACAACGCGCCTGCCCCCGACCTCCTTCTCAAGGACGGGGACATCCTTGAGCTGGGCAGCGCCGGCTTCCGCGTCATCGAGGCCCCCGGCCACACGCCCGGGGGTATCTGCCTGGTGGGCCAGGGCACGGCAGAGCACGTCGCCTTCCTGGGTGACACCCTCTTCAAGGGCTCCTGCGGCAGGACCGACCTCGAGGGTGGCGACCACGACACGCTCATGGCCTCTCTCGCACGCCTGCGAGAGCAGATCGCCCCCCACACGAACCTCTTCTGTGGTCATGGCGAACCTACCACCATGGAGGACGAGCTTGCCACCAACCCCTGGCTGCAGCCGGGGGCGGAGTCTGACGGCGTGCACTAGACAAGGCGTGCGCTCTGCTATAGTGCTTTAGGTTCCAGTTGCCCGAGTGGCGGAATTGGCAGACGCGGCGGACTCAAAATCCGCTTCTGGCAACAGAGTGTGGGTTCGAGTCCCACCTCGGGCACCATCGAAATCGAACGGACCGGCCCCTGTGGGCGTCGGTCCGTTTTTTCGTTACGCGCTCATGACGACCGAGGTCCGCTGATCTTTTCGCCTGAGGCCATTTGGTACATTCGCCCAACCCAAAAACCAATCGATAGGAGTGCCCATGGCAATGGCGACCGAAAGAGCCCCGAAGCGCGTTTCCATTCCCCGCCTCCCCGGTGACATTATGATCTACCCCATGCTTCTGGGCCTGCTGCTGCACTCCTTTGTGCCCGAGGTGCTTGAGATGGGAGGCTTCACAACGGCTGCGGTGCACGGTGGCAACGCCTTGGTCTTCGTCATCCTCCTGGGCATCGGGGTGGGCATCAACTTCAGGTCGACGCCCAGGGCCGTCAAGTGCGGCATCATGATCTTGATCCCCAAGCTTGCCTTGTCCATCGCCTTTGGCCTCCTCGTCGCCTTCTTCCTGGGGGACAACTTCTTTGGCCTGAGCTCGCTTGCCATCATCGGGGGCGTGAGCTTCTGCAACATCGCTCTTTACACGGGCATCATGGCGGAGTACGGAGACGAGGCCGAGAGGGGCGCGGCGGGCATCCTCTGCTTCACCGCCGGCCCCACCATCACCATGATCGCCCTGGGCGCTGCGGGCGTCGCGGACATCTCCCTGGGATCTCTCGTCGGGTCTCTCCTCCCCATAGTTCTGGGCATCGTGCTCGGCAACCTCTTCCCCTTCGTGAGGCAGCTCATGGCACCTGGCGTCCACCCCTGCATCGCGGTGCTGGGCTTTGCCCTCGGCTGCGGCATGAGCCTCGAGAGCCTTGTCGCGGGCGGCCTCTCTGGCATCCTCCTTGCCGTCATCTGTCTGGTCATCGGAGTTGCCACCGCGGCGTTTGACCGCCTGACGGGAGGCAGCGGCAAGGCCGGCATGGCCTGCTCGACCATTGCGGGCACCGCCATGACCACCCCGCCTGCGCTTGCGGCCTCAGATGCCTCCTATGCGGCGCTGGTGCCTGTTGCCACGGCCCAGATCGCGGCGGCGGTCATCATCACGGCGCTCGCCGCACCCCTGCTCACGGGCTGGCTGGACAATAGGCTTTCCTCCAGGGAGTCGTAGCGCTCGCCTTCTTGCCGCCACTTGCCTCGTCACGTCCGGACCTGAAAACAACAGGATGCCGCGCCGCTGTTGTTTGCCCATATGGCGAGATGAGCGTGGTGAACCTGTTGTCACTTTTGGCCCATATGTGACAGCAGGTCGCTCTGTGGTCCACGTTTGTCCAGTTGGTCAGCTGCGACGGGCATTATGCTGTCGTTTTTGTGCCCCGAATGACAACAGGTCTCCAGGGCACTTGGGTTTCCCCAGGCGATGGCCCTCAGACGGCATCTTGTTGCAGGCTGGCCATCGTGTGGACGGCAGCCAAATAAACCCGTGTGCTTCTTGTGCCTCGGGACGTCTCGGTGTATCATGGCAAAAGTGTTTTTCGCAAAGAGGGATGCGTCGCATCCCCACCTGCACGGCGCCAAGGGCAGCCGTCCGGTCAGACGCATAAGCGGTCCATGTGCGAGATGGGCCCTTGTCTCCTGGATGCTGCCTTGCTTCTGGGAGTTTTTTTCATGCGGTCTCGCACCGCGCACGTGAAGGAAGGTGTAAGAGATAGCCAAGAACGAGGGTCCTCGCATCAACAGCGAGATCACAGCCCGTACCTGCCGCCTCATCGGCGTCGATGGTTCCCAGCTGGGCCTGTTCGGCGTTCGCGATGCCCTTCGCATCGCAGACGAGCAGAACCTCGACCTCGTGGAGATCGCTCCCAACGCGGAGCCTCCCGTCTGCAAGGTCATGGACTATCGCAAGTTCAAGTACGAACAGGACCGCAAGGCCAAGGCCGCTCGAAAGAACCAGGTCAAGGTCGAGGTCAAGGAGATGAAGTTCCGCCCGAAGATCGATGTGGGGGACTACACCACCAAGATGAACCACGTCCTGCGCTTCCTCAAGAAGGGCGCGCGCGTGAAGGTCACGATCATGTTCCGCGGTCGTGAGATGGCCCACCCCGAGCAGGGCAGGATGGTGCTTGACAGGCTGGCTGAGGACCTCGCAGCTTATGCCACCGTCGAGCAGATGCCCAAGATGGAAGGCCGCAACATGCACATGCTCGTTGCCCCCATTAAGGGAGCCTTCGACGAGAAGGTCGAGGCGGGCAACGCCGAGAGTGAGAAGGAGAACTAGCATGCCCAAGATGAAGACGCACAAGGGTTCGGCAAAGCGTTTCCGCCGTACCGCAACTGGCAAGATCATGCGTGCCAAGGCTTTCAAGAGCCACATCCTGACCAAGAAGTCCCAGAAGCGCATCCGTGGCTTCCGTAAGGAGGCCGTGCTCTCCGCCGCAGACAGCAAGGTCGTCTCGCAGCGCATGGGCGCCTAACCGACGCCATCCGCGTCATCCGATTGCACAGAATCAAGGAGTTGATTAGATATGGCACGTGTTAAGCGCGCAGTCGCCGGCCGCAAGAAGCGTCAGACCCTGGTCGAGCGCACCAAGGGTTACTACGGAACCGCCTCCCGCACCTTCCGCGGCATGAAGGAGCAGGCCCAGCACTCCGGCCAGTACGCATACCGCGACCGTCGCAACAAGAAGCGCGACATCCGCGGTCTCTGGATCCAGCGCATCAACGCCGCCTCCCGCATGAACGAGCTCTCCTACAGCAAGTTCATGCACGGCCTGAGGCTTGCCGGCGTCGAGCTTGACCGCAAGGTCCTCGCTCAGATCGCCTACGAGGACGAGGCTGCCTTCGCCGACCTCGCCGCCGTGGCCAAGAAGGCCCTTGCCGAGTAGCCCAAGGGCATCTCGCAGAACGCGCCCCGCAGCAGACAGGCTTGCTGCGGGGCGCGTTTCCTTTTGAGGGGCATATCTGCAACGCAAGCCCCTGCGGGCGCTAGCCGTGATGGATGCGTAGCCTCTCGGCCTCGTCTTGCCTGAACTGACTCTGAGCCTCCTTGAAGGAGGGGTCGTCAGGGCCAACAAGCTCGTCGTTTCCCGTGTCCGGGTTGGTGTGGTGCAGCAGGACGGGCCTGAAGAGGTGGAGCTTGCAGGCAAGGGCAACCGATACGCCAAGCAGGAAGGCAAATATGGCAATGCGCGGCACCACACTTACCTGTGTCATGGCAAAGGTCCCCAGGCAGAGCAGGGCGGTCCATGCGTACATGAGAAGCACCGCCTGACGCTGGTTGAAGCCGTGGTCGATCAGCCGGTGGTGTATGTGGCCGCGGTCGGCGTGCCCAATGCTCACATGGGCGCGCTTTCTGCGGACGATGGCCGAGAAGGTGTCGATAATGGGGATGCCGGCGATCACCAGTGGCACGATGATGGTGGTGAGGCCCGCCACGCGCGTGACCGAGAGGAGCGAGATGCTCCCCAGGGCATATCCCAAGAGGAGAGACCCCGAGTCTCCCAGGAAGATTGACGCGGGGTTGAAGTTGTAGCGCAGAAAGCCCAGGCAGGCACCGACAAGAGCCACGGACAGGGCGGCGCTGTCCTGTCTTTGCGCCATGACCGAAAGAACGAACATGGTTGTTCCGGCGATGCTCGCGATGCCAGAGGCGAGCCCGTCGAGCCCGTCGATGAGGTTAAAGATGTTCACATAGGCAACCAGATAGACCACCGTGACGGGGTAGGCCGTCCAACCCAGGTCAAGGGGCCCCTCGGTGAGGGGGTTGACGATGGTGCCCATCACCAGGCCTCCCGCGACGGCAACGCTCGCCGCGAGAACCTGCCCAAAGAGCTTCTGCAGGGGATTGAGCTGGAACACGTCGTCGAGAAAGCCCGTGGCAAAGATGATCACGAAGCCGGCCACCAGGGCCCAGTAGTGCATGTCGTGCAGGTCTGGGGCGGGGGAGAGGACCGTGGGCCAGCCAAGGAGGGTGGTCCCCAGGTACTGGACGGCAAAGGCCACGACGATACCGGCGAAGACCGCGATGCCGCCCATGCGCGGTATGGGCCTGCGGTTGATGCGCCGCGCGCCAGGCCTGTCCACGGCACCAAGCCTCCAGGCGATCTTGCCGGCGAGGGGCGTGCACGCCAGCGTGCAGAGCAGCGCGCTGGCAAAGAGGAAGAGATGTGTGATGCACGGCCTGACCATCTTCGGGGCCCTTCCTCCTTTTCCAATCGCCTGTGACGGGTCAATGGTACAGGAAAGGCCATGATGCGTCCGCGCGCCTTTTATCCGCCGTCGCGCGCCGAGGGGTGCGCGACGGCCTCCATTCACCAATGCAAGCCGTAAGTCAAGACTGGCGTCGGCCTTTGTCTCGCGTATATTTGAGGTGTCGTCCCCCTGCGGCAACAACTGGGTGAACCGACAGGCGTTTTGAGGGAGCCCGCATATCGCCTTCAGTACAGACATCCTCCCTTGCTGAGGAAGCTGGAACAAGCGACGAGGGCACCCACCTTGTGAAGGTGGGTTCATTTCGCGGCCGCAGGGGGCGACTTTGTGTTTTTGTCCGACGTGCTTCTGGCAAGCCCATCATGCTGTTGACAGATGTAAGGCAACAAGCCATACTCTCTTACGCGCTCGTTGCTTCGGGGATGTAGCTCAGCTGGGAGAGCGCTGCCTTCGCAAGGCAGAGGCCGAGGGTTCGAATCCCTTCATCTCCACCATGCACGCAATTGCGGTCCCTCCTTCTCGAAGGTGGGGCCGTTTTCACATGAGGAGCCAGCTTGGACATCGGTCCTTCGGCATACGCACGCTGCGAGCTTTGCCCCCGGCGCTGTGGCGCCAGACGCCTTGAGGGGATGCCTGGCCTCTGTGGCGCCACCGCCACGCTTCGTGCCGCCCGCTCGGCGCTGCACCATTGGGAGGAGCCGCCCATATCGGGCGAGGGAGGCTCGGGCGCCATCTTCTTCTCCGGCTGCCCCCTTCGCTGCGTCTTCTGCCAGAATCACGAGATCTCACAGGAGGGCTTCGGGCTTGAGGTGAGCGCCTCTCGTCTGGCGAGGATGATGCTGGAGCTGCAGGAGAGGGGTGCCCTCAACATAAACCTGGTCACCGCCCTGCACTTCGTCCCACACGTGCGCGAGGCCATAGGGCTGGCGCGCGAGGCGGGGCTTGCGCTGCCCATCGTGTGCAACACCTCCGGCTACGAGAGGCCAGAGCTCGTGGATGAGCTTTCTGATCTGGTGGACGTGTGGCTCACCGACTTCAAGTACGCCTCGCCGGGCCTTGCGGCACGCCTCTCGGCGGCGAGGGACTATCCGGAGGTGGCGGCAGCTGCCCTGAGGCAAATGCTCGGCGCGCTCAGGGCGCATGGGGGACGAAGGCTGGCCGAGGATGGTTCCATGCAGGCGGGCATCATCGTCCGACACCTGGTGCTCCCGGGCGAGGTGGCCGACTCCTGCGCTGTCCTCGACCTGGTTTGGGAGCTCTGCGGCAACGAGGTGGACCTCTCGGTCATGAACCAGTACACGCCCAACTCCCGCTGCCTTGCCAAGGGCGGCGACCTCGCCCGTGCCCTTACCGACGAAGAGTACGAGGAGGTGCTCGATCACGCGGACGACCTCGGCTTCGAGCAGCTCTGGTGGCAGCAGGGCGGCACCGTCTCGGAGAGCTTCGTCCCCGCCTTCGACGCCACGGGAGTCGACGGGCCTGATTTGGGGGATACTCGAAGGTAGCAGTCTTGGGGCATCCGACGAGCCCCGACCATCCCGACGACGGAGGGGAGCCACGCATGGGCGTCGACCCGGCAGGACTCAGTGACGAGGAGCGCGCGGAGCTTGAGGAGCTGCGCGCCGAGAAGAGGCGCCGAGAAGAGGCCGCCATGGCTCGGCAGGAGCGAGCCGAGCTCGACCGCCTGAGGGCCCAGCGCGCGAAGGACGAGCGCGAGACGCAGGAGTCCAGGCGCATCCAGGAGCTCAGAGACCGCAACGCCAGGCTCATGGAGCCGGACGAGGACGACCTCAAGATGCCGGTGGGCCAGAAGGTCGTCCTCGTGGCGGTGCTGGCAATCGCGGTCATTGCCGCCATGGTGATGGCGCTCACGCGCTAGCGACCGCGGGCGGGTACGCGGCGCAGGGTCATGCTGCGCCGCAGACGTCAGGCGAATCATGGAATACCCCACTCTTCGAGGAGATGCATCGCATGGCACTGACAGATGGCACCAAAACAAGCGACGTCGCACTCAACACCGACCTCTACGAGCTCACCATGGCCCAGGGGTTCTGGGAGTCCGGGCAGGCAGATGTCCAGGGCTGCTTCAACGTCTTCTTCCGCGACAACCCCTTCGGCGGGGGCTATGCCATCGCCTGCGGCATGGGCCAGATCGCTGACCTGGTGGAGAACTACGTTTTCGACAAGGAGGCCATAGGCTACCTCTCGGGCATAGAGGCTCCGGGCGGCGGCTCGCTGTTCAAGCCGGACTTCCTCGATCACCTGCGCCACTTTCGCATGAACGTCACGGTGTGGGCGGTCCCCGAGGGAGAGCTCGTCTTCCCGCGCGAGCCCATGGTGCGCGTGGAGGGTCCTCTCATCGATTGCCAGCTGCTCGAGACCGCCCTGCTCAATCTGGTCAACTTCCAGACTCTCGTGGCCACGAAGGCCTCGCGCGTGGTTCATGCGGCAGAGGGGCATCCGGTCTCCGACTTCGGCCTGAGGCGTGCCCAAGGCCCCGATGGGGGGCTGGCCGTCGCCCGCGCCTCCTACATAGGGGGCGCCACCTCTACGTCGAACGTCCTGGCGGGGAAGATGTATGGCATCCCCGTCTTTGGCACCCACGCCCATTCCTGGGTCATGGCGTTCCCCAGCGAGCTCGAGGCATTTCGCGCCTTTGCCCTCTCGAGCCCCAAGAACTGCGTGCTGCTGCTCGACACCTATGACGTCCACCAGGGCATAGCGCACGCCATCACCATCGCCAGGGAGATGGAGGAGGCAGGGGAGCACCTCGCTGCGGTCCGCATAGACTCGGGCGACCTGGCCAAGCTGTCCAAGGAGACCCGCGAGGCCTTTGACGCGGCGGGCCTGCCCTATGTGAAGATCTCCGTCTCCAACGACCTGGACGAGTACACCATCCAGTCCCTCTTCGCCCAGGGTGCACCCATCGACTCCTTCGGCGTCGGCACGAAGCTCGCCACCTGCGATCCCCAGCCCTCCCTGGGCGGCGTGTACAAGCTCTCCGCCACGCGCCTCGGCGACGATGCGCCCTGGGAGGGGGTCATGAAGCTCTCCGAGATGGCGTACAAGCGCACCATTCCCGGCGTGCAGCACGTCAGGCGCTTCTTCGACGCCTCGGGCTGTCCCGTGGGCGACATGATCGTGGATGACGCCTACGCCACGGGAGACCTCTCCCACATGGTTGACGCCGTGGACGACCTGGTGAGCTATGACCTCGAGGGCCTTCAGTCGCGCGAGCTCCTCGAGTGCATCGTGCGGGCAGGCGAGCGCGTGGGGGAGCCGGCGCGCATAGAGGAGTCCCGCACGCGCTGCCGCGAGTCCCTGATGCTCCTTGACCCTGCGGTGAGGCGCTTCCTCAACCCGCAGATCTATCCCGTGGGCCTCGAGGCTGGCCTGGCAGACCTGCGCCGGGACCTCGCCCGCAGGGAGCGTGGCGGCTCACGTCGCGGATAACGAGTGAACTTGTTTCCTTTTGCCAAGTTCTGCAAGAAGAAAAGTGCGCTCTGCTAGACTCGTCTGAAACGCGCAGAGCGCAATCCGTACCAAGTGCGAAGGAGAGAGCATGCCCGAGAAGATCGAGGAGCTTGTCAAGCAGGCCATTGCCGCTGCCCAGGCAGCCGGCGATTTGCCGGATTTCGAGATTGAGGACTGCGGCGTGGAGCGCCCGGCAGACACCTCCAACGGTGACTGGTCCTCTACCGTCGCCATGCGCTCCGCCCGTCTCGCCCACATGGCTCCCGCCAAGATCGCGCAGGCAATCGTCGCGCACATGTCCGAGGACGCCTCCGTCGCCAAGGTCGAGGTGGCCGGCCCCGGCTTCATCAACTTCTACCTGAGCACCTCCGCGCACAATGAGGTCTTCCGCGCCGTTCGCGAGGCGGGTAGCGACTGGGGACGTTGCAACGTGGGTAACGGACTCAAGCTCAACTACGAGTTCATCTCGGCCAACCCCACTGGCCCCCTGCATGTCGGCCACGGCCGCTGGGCGGCTCTGGGCGACTCCATGTGCAACGTCCTTGACTTCGCGAACTACAAGGTGGACCGCGAGTACTACATCAACGATCACGGCTCTCAGATGGACGTCTTCGGCGGATCGGTCGCCACGCGCTACCTCCAGCTCGCGGAGGTCATGGAGAAGGACGGCGTTGACCTCGATGCCGCCCATGCCGCCCTTCTCGCCGACCGCGAGAACTACGTGGAGGACGAGGACGACGAGCGCCCCGAGAGCCACCCCTACATGGACTCCTTCAACGAGGTCCTGGGCGGCAACTCCTATGGCGGCGACTACATCATCGACATCGCCCGCGACTTCTACGCGGAGTTTGGCGACAAGTGGGTCTCTGTCGGGGCGCAGGAGCGCGCCGACGAGTTCCGCGAGCGCGCCTATCAGGCGATGCTCGCTCGCATCAAGGCCACCTGCACCCAGGTGCGCTGCGAGTTCGACCTCTGGTTCTCCGAGCGCTCCCTCTACGTGAAGGACGAGTCCGGCACCTCCCCCGTTGACCGCGCCTTCGCCAAGCTCGAGGCCATGGGCCATCTCTACAGGACCGATGACGGCGCCCTGTGGTTCCGCTCCACCACCTTTGGCGATGACAAGGACCGCGTCCTTATCAAGAGCAACGGCGAGTACACCTACTTCGCCTCCGACGTTGCCTACCACTGGGATAAGTTCCAGCGCGATGACTACTCGATCGACCTGTGGGGGGCGGATCACCACGGTTACATCGCGCGCGTCACCAACGTCTGCGACGCCCTTGGCTATCCTGGCCAGTTCGAGGTAGACCTTGGCCAGTTCGTGAACCTGCTGCGCAACGGCGAGCCCGTCCGCATGTCCAAGCGCAAGGGCACCATGGTGAGCTTCCAGGAGCTCATCGACGAGGTGGGCGTCGATGCCACGCGCTACACCCTCGTCTCCAAGTCATCCAACCAGACCATCGACTTCGACATCGAGGCGGTAAAGGAGAAGTCCAACGCCAACCCCGTCTACTACGTCCAGTACGCCCATGCCCGCATCTGCTCGCTGCTGCGCCGCGCCGCAGGCGTGAGCGAGGAGCAGGCCAAGGAGATGGGCATGGGCGCTGTGGCCGCGCGCGCGATCGGCGATGGCTACGACCTCTCGCTCCTGAGCGATCCCGCCGAGGCGGCGCTCGCCCGCAAGCTCTCCGAGTTCCCCGACCTCATTGCCGGTGCCGCCCGCGACCGCGCGCCCTTCCGCATCACCCACTTCGTGGAGGAGCTTGCCAGCGCCTACCATTGCTTCTACGCCAACTGCCAGGTGCTCCCCAGCGAGGGGCGTCCCGTGGACGAGGAGCTCTCCCGCGCACGCCTCGCCGCCTGCGATGCGGTTCGCGTGAACCTCGAGGTCGCCCTCGCCCTCATCGGTGTGTCTGCCCCAGAGGTCATGTAGCACAACCACGCAGCATTCGCTGGCCCTCCCGAGGTCGTCTCGGGAGGGCTTTTTTGTTTGGGCGCAACGATTGTTCCCCTGTTCCCACTTGCGCTCACCTGCGACAACGCCTATAGTCAACAGCATGTGATGGCGTCGCTGCCCATGCGTCGCCCAATCCCCCCGAACCCAGAACGCATCCACATACATGCCTGTGACTAGGGCGCCATTGCCCTGGAATACCTCTTTGAGAGCATTCCCCGCGGTTTCCCGTCCCCCGTTCCTTCCGTGCCGCGAGACAGGTCCTGATGCTTCGTGAAAGGCGAGTGCATGGCAGAAGAAACAGACCAGGAGGCAAGGATCCAGCCCATGGAGACCCCCTCAACAGACGAGGCCCCCAAGCCAAAGAGGCGCAGAAGGGCCACGAAGGCGGAGGAGCCTTCCCCGGAAGCGGTGGTGGCCCCGGCCGCTGTCCCTGAGGCGGCAGCCGAGCCTCCCGTGAAGCGCCGCCGCGGGCGCCCCCGCAAGGCCGATCAGCTCTCTGCCCAGGCCGCCCTTGACCTCGAGGCGCTGAACAGGACCGTGCAGGAGGCAACCAGGGCATCCTCGGTGCCCAGCGCCCCTCCCCAGACCACTCTCTCCGCAGAGGAGCTCCCCGCCGCCCCCAGGCGTCGTGGCAGGCGCAAGAAGTCCGAGCTCGTCGAGGAGGCCGCCGCGCAGGATCCTGGCACCCAGGCCCAGGCCGCGCCTCCCAAGGAGGGCACGTCCCGGGAGGCCGAGGTCGCACAGCACGAGCATGACATCCCCAAGCGCGACGTCCTTGCCTCGCCAGCCAGCCAGGATGCTTCCGAGGATTCCCGCCAGCAGGACGGGAGGAGGCGCAACTCTCGCCGTGAGCGCACCGGAGCGTATGCCGGGGCCTCCTCCGGTGCCAGCCAGCGCAACAACCGAAACCAGCGCAACCGCCGCAACCGCCGTGGCAACCAGGCGGAGCAGGCCCTGGAGCCCAGCCTCAGTCGCGATGAGCTCCAGGCCATGAAGGTGGCAGACCTGCGCTCAAAGGCGGCCGAGCTCAAGGTCGAGTACGTGGGGGTGCGCAAGAAGGACCTTGTCGAGACCGTCTACCTTGCCGCCGCCCAGGCCGAGGGCTTCCGTCGCGTCGAGGGCGTCCTGGACATCCAGAGCGAGGGCTACGCCTTCCTGCGTACCGGAAACTACATGAGCGGCGAGTCCGACGCCTTCGTGCACCAGCAGCTCATTCGCCACTATGCGCTTCGGGCGGGCGACAAGATCTCTGGTAGCGTGGGCCCAGCTCGCTCCAGCAACAGCAAGTTCCCCCCGCTCCAGAAGGTCGACAGCATCAACGGCCGCCCACCCGAGGAGATGCGCGGCCGTCCGCGCTTCCGTGACCTCACGCCCATCTATCCCAACGTCCGCCTTGTGATGGAGCACGGGAAGGACTCCATCACCGGCCGCGCGATCGACCTGGTGGCGCCCATCGGAAAGGGCCAGCGCGGCCTCATAGTCTCGCCTCCGAAGGCGGGAAAGACGACCGTCCTCAAGAAGATCTGCCAGTCCATTGCCACAAACAACCCCGAGGTGCACCTCTTCTGCCTGCTCGTGGACGAGCGTCCCGAGGAGGTCACGGACATGGAGCGGTCCATCCGGGGAGAGGTGGTTGCCTCGACCTTCGACATGCCTGCAGACAACCACACCGCCGTTGCGGAGCTCGTGATAGAGCATGCCAAGCGCCTCGTCGAGATGGGCGAGGACGTGGTGGTGGTGCTTGACTCCATCACGCGCCTCGCACGCGCCTACAACCTGGCCCAGCCTGCCAGTGGTCGCATCCTCTCTGGTGGCGTTGACTCCGCGGCCCTCTACCCGCCTAAGAAGTTCCTGGGCGCCGCACGCAACATCGAGGGCGGGGGGTCTCTGACCATCCTGGCATCCGCCCTGGTGGATACCGGCTCGAAGATGGACGAGGTCATCTTCGAGGAGTTCAAGGGCACGGGCAACATGGAGCTCAAGCTGGACCGGGACCTTGCGGACAGGCGCATCTTCCCTGCCATCGACCCGGTCGCCTCGGGCACGCGCAACGAGGACCTTCTCATAGATGCGGAGCTGCAGCCCTTCATTTGGGGCATCCGGCGCGTCCTCGCAAACATGAACAACACAGAGCGCGCCGCAAGCGCCCTGGTCAAGGGATTGCGTGCCACGAAGGACAACGAGGAGTTCCTCATCCGCTCGGCAAAGAAGGCCCAGCAGAACGAGTACATGGCATAGCCTTCCAGGCAAGGGGCCTATTGGGGGGTGCGCACGTCGTGCAGGCGGGCGCACCCCCCCTCTTTTGCGAGGGAATTGACTCGTGTCGTCTTGCATTCGGCTGCGGAAGAGATACCATCAAAGCTGTCTGAGTGGATTCTGGCTCGGGCACAAATCATGACGGCACATGCAGATGAGACGAACCCCGCCGTTGTTCCCACGCGCAGCAAGGCTGCGTCGTGCTCCGCACAATGCGGATCTCCTCCTGTGACGGCATGGCGTGCCCCAGCCCGTGCGTTGGAGGTGTTCTGTGATGGAGGGACGGCAGAGGCACAACCCAGCCGTTTACGCGGGGCTTATGGCGGCGACCCTGATGCTGTCACCCCAGACCGCGCAGGCACGCTCTCTCACCGAGACCATCTTTGCCGCTGGTCCTTTGCCCTTCCTTGCCGGCGCCCTTGCGGGAGGCCTGGCAACCACCCTTGCCTGCGCCCTTGTCATGCGCCACGAGGCGGATGATGTCGATGACGGCTCTGCTGCCGTGGGGGCCACCGCCGTCCCGTGGGCCCCAGACGCCACGCCAGCCAGCCATGTGGCTTTGGACTACGAGGACATCGCCGAGAACTACGTGCGTCATGGGTCCTGGCAGGAGAAGCTCGCCGCTCGTGCGCGTGGCGTCAGGGACGTCCTGGCGGAGCGCCTGGGGACGGACCGCTTTGAGGGCCTTCCCATCATCGAGAGGGCGGATGGCAGCGTGGGCGACGTGGGGACGAGCTGGTGGAACGCCCGCCTGAGCCAGTCCGTGCGAGCCGTGGGGGACCTCGATGCCCGCGTTCCTCCCATTGACGCCCTTGAGGTCCCGAGCTGGATGGAGGGCATGTCCCGTCCCGCCACCTCGAAGCAGGCCTCGGCCACCCCCAGGCCTTCCGCTCGCGCGCGCTCCAGGGCGGCCATAATCGCTCGCAGCGTCGCCGAGGTTGACCAGGGAGTCTACCCCGAGCGCCGCAGTGCCGTGGACCTTGACCACAAGGACGTCTGGGAAGAGGCCCTTGCCGCCATGAGCGAGAGGATCGAGCAGGCCCAGGCGGCTCCCGTGTTCGTCGCGGCGGCGAGCGAGTCTGACGCCTCCTCCGCCAGCGAGCGGATGGCGCAGCCCACCAGGTTCATCCCGTTCAAGGCGCCCGCGGGGCATCCAGAGGTAGTTGACACCGAGACCTACGTGGACTACCTCATCAGCGAGGAGTTCTCTCGCAACTCCTCCCAGGCGGCGCGTCGCAGCTCACGAAACTATCTCCATGTGATCGAGGGAGGCTCCCAGGCCATCAAGTCCACTGCCTCGCTCAAGGTCAAGAGGGGACGTGACCCCAAGGAGCCCTATCGTCCCAAGCACATGGCGCCCCCGCTTGACCTGCGCGAGGCGAGGCAGGCCTAGAGATGGGCTGCCACTGGCCGCGGCACCTGGCACGCGATCACAGAGACCTTGTGCCCTGCCTGCTGTGGGCCTGCTTCATATGGGGAAACTCCCTGGTGCCCGGGGGAGTCTCGACCCTCGGGAGCGACAAGGTGGCAGAGCTTGCCCTCCCGGCCTTCTCTCTTCTGGGAGTGGCGGAGGTCCGACTCATGACCCTTGTGGTGAGGAAGCTCGCTCACCTTTTTGAGTATGCCGTGCTGGGTGGGCTCGTGGGCGGGCCCGCGTCGCCGCCGCGCATGGCCTCACGCGCCGCCTTCTTCCTCGTCC
Organism: Olsenella urininfantis; assembly: GCF_900155635.1. Classification (GTDB taxonomy): domain Bacteria; phylum Actinomycetota; class Coriobacteriia; order Coriobacteriales; family Atopobiaceae; genus Olsenella_G; species Olsenella_G urininfantis. Next base: position 985,860 of record NZ_LT732540.1, on the reverse strand, counting down.
CCGTTGTGGACGAGGCCCTGCAGCTGCTGGTCCCCGGGCGCTCGGGCATGCTGGGCGACGTTGTCCTCGACCTTGCCGGCATGCTTCTGGGGCTTCTTGTTGCCGTGGCCTGGCGCAGAATTGTTACTCGCCGGTCAACAGTGTTAACAGAACAATAAGTAATGTTCCCTTCTCCCTGAAAAGCCAGTTGCCGCCTATAGTCTCATAGCATCCGCTGACCGAAGGGCGGTCGGCGCTCAGACCCCAGGGAGGGTGAAATGGCTAGCTCAATCAGTAGGCGTCAATTCGTGAAGCTCAGCGGCATTACTGCCGCCGGATTCGGTGGTGCTTCCCTAATTACTGCCTGCGGCGGAAAGTCCTCTTCCTCCGCTGGGGGCTCTTCCATCAAGGTGGGCGTCATGGGACCCTATTCTGGCGACCTCGCCCAGTACGGCCTTGCCGTGCGCAACGGAGCCGAGCTCTACGTCAAGCAGGTCAACGCTGCCGGCGGTATCAACGGCAAGCAGGTGGAGCTGAGCATCCAGGACGAGAAGGGCGACGCCACCGAGGCGGTGAACGCCTACAACAAGATGGCCGAGGAGGGCGTCGTCGGCATCATCGGTGACGTCACCTCCACCCCCTCCATCGCCGTCGCGCAGGCCTCCGTCGCGGACAACATGCCGCTGGTCTCTGCCTCCGCAACCGCGGCAGACTTCATCGCCTTTGGCCCCAACGCCTTCCGCGCCTGCATCACCGACCCCTACCAGGGCAAGCTGATGGCGGACTTCGCCGCCTCACGGGGCTACAAGACCGTTGGCACCATCTATAACTCTGGCGGCGACTATGAGGCGGGCGTGAACGACGCCTTCGTCAAGGAGGCTTCCGCAAAGGGCATCACCATCACGACCCAGCAGGCCTACGCCTCGGGCGACGTCGACTTCAACGCGCCGCTCACCTCCATCATCTCGACAAACCCCGACGCGATCCTCTCGCCAAACTACTATCAGGACGATGGCAAGATCGTGACCCAGGCCCGCGCCCTCGGCTACAAGGGCGTCTTCCTGGGTGCCGACGGTTGGTCCAACATCGTGGGCGGCAAGGAGGAGTACGCCTCGGCAGCCGACCTCGAGGGCTGCTTCTACGACTGCTCCTTCATCAGCGAGGACGAGAGCGATAAGGTCCAGCAGTTCATCAAGGACTACGAGGCCGAGTACGGCAGCGCCCCCACCAACTTCTGCGCCCTGGGCTATGACGCCGCCATGGTCATGCTGAGCGCCATCGAGACCGTCGAGCAGGCGGGCGCCACCGAGGCCGGAAGCGACGACTACAGGCAGGCGGTGGTGGATGCCATCGCCAGCGGCAAGGTCGAGGGCGTCACTGGCAGCATCAAGTACAACGGCACGGGCGATCCCGTGAAGCCCACGCTGGTCATCACCTTCGAGGGCGGGTCTCAGAAGGTCTTCGACACCATCGAAGCCGACTAGCCCCCTGCTACGGCAGCGATTGGGGCGCCGGGGGCCACACCCTCTCGGCGCCCCCTCCTTACCTGCGCGTTTGGCTTTTCTTCCCAAGAGAGGAAGTGTTTGCAAGTGACCTTTCTGACGCAGCTGCTCAACGGCCTGCAGCTGGGCAGCATCTATGCGCTCGTCGCCTTGGGCTACACGATGGTGTACGGCATCATCCTTTTGCTCAACTTCGCGCATGGCGACATCATCATGATTGGTGCCTACATCTCGTGGATAGTCATGTCCCAGCTGGGACTGAGCCCCGTCCTTGCGGTCCTGCTCTCCGTGCTGGGATGCACGCTGCTGGGCGTCCTGATCGACAAGGTCGCCTATGCGCCCCTGCGCAACGCCCCGCGCCTGTCCATCCTCATCACGGCCATTGGCGTCTCGTACCTCCTGGAGAACGGGGCGCAGCTCGTCTTTGGCGCTGACGCAAAGGTGGTCCCCAGCTTCATCGACACCACCTCCATCAACGTGGCAAGCCTGCAGCTCTCTCCCATAGCCCTGCTCACCGTCGCGGTTACCGCCGTCTCCACGGCCGTGCTGAGCTTCCTCGTCCAGAGGACCAAGCTGGGCAAGGCCATGCGCGCGGTTTCTGAGGACATGGGCGCGGCGCGCCTCATGGGCATCAACGTCAACACCACCATCTCCTTCACCTTCGCCATGGGCTCCGCGCTGGCGGGCATAGGGGCCGTCCTCTATTGCATGGCGTACTCTCAGGCAACTCCCACCATGGGGGTCATGCTGGGCACCAAGGCCTTCGTGGCGGCGGTGCTCGGCGGCATCGGCTCAATCCCCGGCGCCGTCATCGGAGGCCTTCTGGTGGGCTTCGCCGAGGTGCTCGTCTCGGCGATAGGCCTTTCCGTCTGGAAGGACGCCGTCGTGTTTCTGCTTCTGATAATCGTGCTGATCGTCAAGCCCACGGGCATCCTCGGTCGCACCATGAGCGAGAAGGTATAGGGGGTACGCCAATGGTCAAGGAGACACGTGATCCCAAACCGTACATCTCGCTGGGCGCAGGGGGCAGGAGGGGCCGCAGGCCGCTTCCCATGCCTGTGCGCTATGCCATCAATGCCGCCCTGGTCCTGGCCTTCCTGGTGGTGGGGGAGCTCCTGATAGATGGCGGCTCCATCAGCCGCTACCAGACCTCGGTCCTGGAGCAGATAGGCATCTACGTCATCATGGCAGTCTCGCTCAACATCGCTACGGGCTATTTGGGGCAGCTTCCGCTGGGGCATGCCGGCTTCATGTCGGTGGGCGGCTACTCCTGCGCGATCCTCATCATGCGCCTGCAGCCGGTGTTTGGCATCGCGCTGCGCGACTTCGCGGCTCCCACTCCCGCGGCGCTCGCGCTCTTCGTCTGCGGGCTGCTCTTCGGCGGCGCCATGGCAGCGCTCTGTGGCCTGGTCATAGGCATTCCCGCCCTGCGGCTCAAGGGCGACTACCTTGCCATAATCACCCTTGGCTTCGCCGAGATCATCCGTGTGGTCATGCTCAACGTCGACGGCCTCCTGGGAGTCGACCTGACGGGCGGCGCCAAGGGCCTTACGGGCATCCCCGCCTACACCAGCTTCCTCAACACGTTCGTCGTGGTGGCCATCTCGCTCTTCCTGATCCACACCATGATGAAGTCGCGCCATGGCCGCGCCATCCTGGCCATTCGTGACAACGAGATAGCCGCTGAGGCAACGGGCGTCAACACCACCTACTACAAGACCCTTGCCTTCGTTGTCTCCGCGTTCTTCGCGGGCATTGCCGGCGGGCTGTACGCGGGCTGCATCGGCGTCATGGCCCCTGCCAAGTTCGGCTTCATGAAGTCCGTAGAGGTTCTGGTCATGGTGGTACTCGGCGGCATGGGTTCCATGCTCGGCTCGGTGCTCTCCGCCACCGTGCTCACCATTCTCCCCGAGGCCCTGCGCGCCTTTGCCGACTACCGCACGCTCGCCTATGCCGTGGTGCTCATCGTTGTCATGATCTTCCGTCCCCAGGGCCTCATGGGGACCTATGACTTCTCCCTGACCTCCTGGGTCGATCGCTTCCGTAACGGGGACCTGCCCTGGAAGAAGCAGAAGGGTGGGGAGGTGCGAGCCGATGCCTAACGAAGGCAGCAAGAACAGGCGCTCCATCCTCGTTCAGATGGAGACCCCCAACCTCATTCCCGAGCGAGACCTGGGCCAGATTCCCGTGCTCCAGGCGGAGCATCTGGGGATTGACTTCGGTGGGCTGACCGCCGTGGACGACTTCAACATCGCGATGGGTCCCACGGAGATCTCGGGCATCATCGGGCCGAACGGCGCCGGCAAGACCACCATCTTCAACCTGCTCACCAATGTGTACAAGCCCACGCGCGGCACCGTTCTCATCGACGGATACGACACCGCGGGCAAGTCCATGGTTCAGGTCAACAAGATGGGAATCGCCCGCACCTTCCAGAACATTCGCCTCTTCGGCCAGATGACGGTCGAGGAGAACGTGCTCGTGGGGCTGGGCAACTCCATGTCCACCCATCTCCTGCACGACATGCTGCGCCTTCCTCGACACTGGAGGCAGGAGGCGGAGTTCCACGACCAGGCAATGGACCTTCTCGGCATCTTCGACATGCAGGGCCTTGCCAAGACCAAGGCGGGCAACCTGCCCTATGGCGCACAGAGGCGCCTCGAGATCCTGCGTGCGCTTGGGACGCATCCCAAGGTGCTGCTGCTCGACGAGCCTGCCGCGGGCATGAACCCCAACGAGACCGAAGAGCTCATGGAGAACATCCAGAAGATTCGTGACGAGTTCCAGATCGCCATCCTCCTCATCGAGCATGACATGAACCTTGTCATGGGCGTCTGCGAGGTCGTGGGCGTGCTGGACTACGGCAAGATCATCGCCAAGGGCACGCCGGACGAGATCCAGAACGATCCCAGGGTCATCGAGGCCTATCTGGGCAAGCAGGGGGTGAACTAGGTGTCGTCCATCCTTTCGGTGCGGGACCTCTGCGTCTCGTATGGCGCCATCAAGGCCGTGCGCGGCATATCCTTCGAGATCAACGAAGGAGAGATCGTCACGCTCATCGGCGCAAACGGCGCGGGCAAGTCGTCAACTCTCAACGCCGTCTCGGGCCTCATCCGTCCTGCCAGCGGAGAGGTTGACTTCAAGGGCCAGAGCCTCGTGGGCGTTCGCCCCCACAAGATAGTCGAAAGGGGGCTCGCGCTCTGCCCCGAGGGCAGGCGCGTGTTCACCCAGATGAGCGTGGCGGAGAACCTCGACATGGGTGGCTACACCAGGAGTGATGCGGAAAACGAGGAGACCATGAGGCTGGTGTTCGACCACTTCCCCCGCCTGAGGGAGAGGGTCAGCCAGTCTGCTGGCACCATGTCCGGTGGCGAGCAGCAGATGCTGGCCATGGGGCGCGCCCTCATGAGCAAGCCCGACCTGCTCATGCTGGACGAGCCCTCCATGGGCCTTGCCCCGATACTGGTGGATGAGATCTTCACCATCATCAAGGAGCTCAACCGCCAGGGGACGACCATCCTGCTGGTCGAGCAGAACGCCTCGATGGCACTTTCCATCGCTGGCCGTGGCTACGTTCTGGAGACGGGCACCATCAGCATGACCGGCACGGGTGCCGACCTGCTGCACAACGACGACGTCCGCAAGGCCTACCTCGGCGCGTAGGCCTACCGCCGCGCTTCGATGCGGCGGGCGCATGCGCCTCGTGCGGCAAGGCGGGTCACTCCATCGCGCGCCTGTCCTCCTGGAGCGGTTTCACAGGTGGGCAGGCGCGCGTTTGGGGAGAGAGGCGGGCCCTCGCCATGCATTGGGTCCGCTCGCCTGCCAAGGCCTCGCGGGACCACGCGTCACGCTCGCACGTCAGACCGTCTGCGCGCATGCTCCTGCAGCACTTGCGCGAAGCGTGCGCACCCATAGCCCCTCGACATGGTTCTCGACCATGCCCAAGACGGCGCCGCCAACCTTCTGCGCCTCGTCGTCGCCCTTGCAGACGGCAAGCATGGTGGAGCCCGATCCGCTGATGAGGAAGGCCGCCGCCCCTGCCGCCAGGGCCGTGCGGCGCAGCGGCTCGTAGTCGCGGATGAGCTTGGAGCGGTGCGGCTCGTGCAGCCTGTCCTGGCAGGCCGCCGAGAGCAGCTCCATGTCCGCGCCTCTCAGCGCCTCGACGCATGCGACGCAGTGTCCCAGCTGCCAGACGGCGAGCTCGGTGGGCACGCTTGTTGGCATGGCCTTGCGAGCGTCCGCGGTCCTCACCTCATAGGGAGGCGCAATCGCCACGAAACGCAGCTCGTCATGGACGTCGAAGCGCAGGGAGCGCGTCCTGCGCGTGTCCGTGAAGGAGCTGACCAGGCCCCCCAGAACGGCTGGGGCGACGTTGTCGGGGTGACCCTCGATGATCGTGGCAATGTCAAGGACCCGCGACTGGTCCAGGGGATGCCCATGCAACAGCTGCGCCGCAATGACGCCGGCGACCACGCAGGTGGAGCTCGAGCCCAGGCCACCCGAGAGGGGGATGGGGGAGTCAATGCTGACGTGCAGGCCCAGCGGACGCTGGTACATCTGACGGCAGGCTTCGAGGTAGCTGGTCCACACCAGGTTGTCTGCCCCGCGAAAGCGCTCGGGGCAGCCGTCTATGGCAAGCGCGTCTGCTCTCTCGAACCTAAAGCGGGCGAAGAGGTCGAGGGCAAGTCCCAGGCAGTCGTAGCCCACTCCCACGTTCGCCGAGGTAGCGGGGACGCTTACGAGAAGCCCGCCGACCCCGGCGCTCACTTGAACGCCCTTGCGCAGGCGCGTTCCACGAAGTGCGTCATCTCGCCCTTGGCGCACAGGGAGTCGTGCAGGATGGGCGCGTCGCGCAGGAACGAGAGCTGGGAGGGCGCACCAACGCCCGTGAGCTCCTGGAGCCGGTCCATGCAGGCGAAGCCATCCCCGCCCTGCGGGTCCTTGCCCAGCGCCTCGAGCACGTCGGCAGAGAACTTGTAGGGGTTTGCCGTCGAGAGGCACACGCGCTGGTGGCCGCCGCCCGCGATTCTCTCCTGCACGCAGCGTGCCACGGCGGTGTGAGGGTCGATGAGCACGTGCTCGTCCTCCCAGCTCCTGCGGATGGTCGAGCGCGTTTCCTCGTCGGAGGCAAACCCGGCGTCGAAGCTCTCGCGCAGGCGCTCGTGAAGGGCCTGCGGCAGCCGGTAGCAGCCCTTCTCCTCAAGGTCGGACATGAGCCGGGCCACCTGCTCGCAGTCACCGTCCGCCAGATAGTAGAGGAGGCGTTCCAGGTTGGACGACACGAGGATGTCCATCGAGGGCGAGATGGTCTTCACGAACTCTCGGCGACGATCATAGATGCCGGTCCCGATGAAGTCCGTGAGCACCTTGTTGCTGTTGGATGCCACTATGAGCCTGCCCACGGGCAGTCCCATGCGCTTGGCGAAATAGCCCGCGAGCACGTCGCCGAAGTTGCCGGTGGGCACGCAGAAGTCAACCTCGTCACCGGCTGCTATGGCACCCGCACGAAGGAGCTGGGCGTAGGCATCCAGGTAGTAGCTCACCTGGGGGGCGAGGCGCCCTATGTTGATGGAGTTTGCGCTCGAGAGCCGCACGTTCCTCTCGGCGAGGCGCCGTGCCAGCTGCGCGTCCGCAAAGATGCGCTTGACCTGTCCCTGCGCGTCGTCGAAGGTCCCCTCTATCCCGCAGACCGCAACGTTAGAGCCCGCCTGGGTCGCCATCTGGAGGTGCTGTATGTCAGAGACCTTGCCCTCGGGATAGAAGACGGTGACGCCGCAGCCGGCAACGCCCGCAAAGCCCGCGAGGGCCGCCTTTCCGGTGTCTCCCGAGGTAGCGGTCACTATCATCACGTCTTCCTCGTCCCCCGAGCGCGCCTTCAACATGAGGTGGGGGAGGATCTGCAGGGCGATGTCCTTGAAGGCGCAGGTGGGGCCATGGTGGAGCTCAAGGAGCCAGCCTTGTCCCAGGCGGCTGAGCGGCACCACGGCAGGCGTATCGAAGTTTCCCGCGTATGCCGCGCGTACGCACTCGTCGATCTCCTCTGTGCTGTAGTCGCCAAGGAGCCTTCCCAGAACCCAGCGCGCGCTGTCATGGAAGCTCCTGTCGGCAAGATCGCGAGGGTCGAGCCGGTCCTCCCCAAGTCGGTCTGACACATAGAGCCCGCCGTCCGGAGCCAGGCCCGCCCGTATTGCTTGCTTGCTTGTTACGAGGTCATCCTTGCCGCGCGTGCTGTGATAGAACGTTTTCACGGTGGGGCTCCTAGCCTGGGGGCGTGCGGTTCCGTTCGTCTCGTATGATAGCGTCACGGCTTCGGGCCGCCTTTTCCTGTCACACAGTAGAAAGATTGGACTGCCATGAAGATTGCCCTGCTTGGCCACGGTACCGTGGGCCAGGGAGTTGACAAGATCGTCAGCGAGCGCGTGCAGGGCGTGGAGGTGGCCCGCATTCTGGAGCTGCCTGGACGCCTGGGCGACGAGCGCATGACCTCAGATTTCGATGTAATCCTCCAGGACGAGTCCATCGAGCTCGTCGTGGAGTGCATGGGGGGCCTCGAGCCTGCCCACAGCCACATCATGGACGCCCTGGCCGCCGGCAAGGGCGTGGTGACCTCCAACAAGGCCGTCGTCGCCGCCTACTTCCAGGACTTCGTGAGCCAGGCGAAGACCTCCCACGCCAGCCTCTTCATCGAGGCGACCTGCGCCGGCGGCATCCCTTGGATCTCCAGCATAGAGAAGGTCCGGCGCATAGACGAGGTGCGGTCGCTCTCGGGCATCATGAACGGCACCACCAACTTCATCCTTGACGCCATGTCCCGGGAGGGACGTGACTTTGCGGACGTCCTGGCCCAGGCCCAGGAGCTGGGGTACGCCGAGAGGGACCCCTCCGCAGACGTTGACGGCACGGACGTCCAGAACAAGACCATCATTGCCGCGAGCGTCGCCTTCGACGTGGCCTGCCGCAAGGACATCCCCACCACGGGCATTCGGACCATCACCAAGGACGACATGGACTTCTTCGCACGTCGCGGCATGACGGTGAAGCTGCTGGGCCGTGCCTGCCAGCGAGACGGCCGCTATGCCGCCTGCGTGGGGCCTGTCGCGCTTTCGTCCCATACGCCAGAAGCCCAGGTACCCGGAAACTTCAACCTGGTCAGCCTGGATGCGACCACGGTGGGGACGCTCAAGTTCTACGGGCAGGGAGCGGGAATGCTGCCCACGGGCAACGCCATGGTGCAAGACATTCTCGACTACGCTGCGGGACGAAGGCCAAGCTATGACTTCGCCAGCCCGCTTGCCTTCGACGACTCGCTCATGCGCGCCGACTACGTCCTGCGCAGCGGTGGCGCCATGTCCCTGGGAGAGCCCTTGGGGCAGGATCGCTACCTGGTCCGCGACCTCACCGCCTCATCCGCCCGAGAGGTCTTCGAGCGGGCGCTCGCCAGCGACCCCACAAGCTTCATCGCTGCCCTCGATGCGGAGGTGGAGGCGTGATCAAGGTTGCCAAGTTCGGCGGCTCCAGCGTCGCCAGCGCCGAGCAGTTCCGCAAGGTGCGCTCCATAGTCGCATCGGATCCCGACAGAGCCTTCGTCGTGGTCTCTGCCGCCGGGAAGCGCTTCTCGGCGGACAATAAGCTCACCGATCTGCTCCTGCTCGTGAACGCGCACATCGAGTATCACGTTGACTGCAGCTCCCTGCTCAAGGACATCGAGGAGCGCTTTGTCCAGATTGCCCGCGAGCTGGGGCTGAAGTACCCCATCGCCCAGAAGTTCGAGGAGTTCTCCTCCGTGGTGCAAAGCCTCTCTCCCGAGTACGTAGTCTCGCGCGGGGAGTGGTTCACGGCGCAGCTCATGGCCGAGTACCTGGGCAAGCCCTTCCTGGACGCCGCCGACGTCATTGTCTTTCACCATGACGGCACCCTTGACCTCGAGCGCACCCAGATGCGCCTGCGCGAGGCGGTGCAGCGGCTGGGGAGCTTCGTCCTGCCGGGGTTCTACGGGGCCACGGTGGACGGTACCATCAGGCTCTTCCAGCGCGGCGGCGGCGACATCACCGGCGCCATCCTCGCCCGCTGCATCGATGCCAACCTCTACGAGAACTGGACGGACGTCTCGGGCTTCCTCTCGGCAGACCCGCGCGTGGTCAAGAGCCCGCGCACCATCCATCGCATCACCTTCGACGAGATGAGAGAGCTCTCCTACATGGGCGCCTCGGTGCTGCAGGAGGAGGCGATCTTCCCGGTGCGCGAGGTGGGCATCCCCATCCAGATCAAGAACACCAACCAGCCCGAGAAGCGTGGGACCATCATCCGCGAGAGTGCCGAGGAAGGTGCCAGCGAGCACCTGATAACGGGCATAGCAGGCAAGAAGGACTTCCTGGCCGTGCACGTCCAGAAGGCGCACATGTCCACGGAGGTGGGCTTCGTGCGCAGGGCGCTGTCCATCTTCGAGCGTTACTACGTGTCCGTGGAGCACATCCCCACGGGCGTAGACTCCTTCGGCGTGGTGGTCAGCAGCGCAGACGTGAAGGACAGCATCTACTCCATAGTGAACGACCTGCGCGGCGAGCTCAAGCCCGACAGCATCAACGTGGTTGACAAGCTCGCCCTCATCTCGGTGGTCGGCCGCAACATGAGCAGGCGCGCCGGAACCTCGGGGCGCGTCTTCGGGGCGCTGGGCGAGGAGGGCATCAACATCCGCATGATCACCCAGAGCTCCCAGGAGATATCCATCATCCTGGGAGTCAACAACGAGGACTTCGAGCGCGCCATCAATGTGATCTACGACCGCTTCGTCGAGAACGAGATGGCCATTCTTGGTGAGGGTGCAACCCCTGGCCAGGGAGGGGAGTGAGCATGTCAGAGAAGACCGTGGCCATTCTGGGGGCAACTGGCGTCGTGGGTACGCAGATGCTCGAGTGCCTTGAGGAGAGGGGCTTTCCCGTGGGAAGGCTCGTTCCCCTGGCGAGCGCACGCTCGTTGGGCAGGCGCGTCAGGTTCGGGGGGGAGGAGATTCCCGTCAGGGAGGCGGCCCCGGAGGCCTTCGAGGGCGTTGACATCGTGCTGGGGGCTGCGGGTGACGAGCAGGCGAGGGAGCTTCTCCCCGAGGCCGCCCTCCGCGGCGCCGTCTGCGTGGACAACTCCCACGCCTTTCGCATGGACGAGGACGTCCCCCTGGTCATCCCCGAGATCAATGCCGAGGACATAGCCAACCATCCCCGCAACATCATCTCCAATCCCAACTGCGCGACCATCATCGGGCTGGTCCCGCTCTGGCCGCTCCACAAACTTGCCCAGGTCAAGCGCATTGTCGCCTCCACCTATCAGGCGGCCTCTGGAGCTGGCATGCCGGGCCTCCGGGAGCTTGAGCGAGAGGCGCGCGCACTTGCCCTGGGAGAGGAGCTGGGAGAGTTCGGGCCCTTCGCCCATCAGCTTGCCTACAACCTCATCCCCCAGATTGGCGGGTTCGGAGAGGGAGGCTACACCTCCGAGGAGCTGAAGATGCTCCACGAGGGCCGCAAGATCATGCACCTGCCCCAGTTGCGGGTGAACTGCACCTGCGTGCGCGTCCCCGTCATGCGCTCCCACTCCGAATCCATCACCGTGGAGTTCGAGCGTCCCATCGGCGTGGAGGAGGCCCGTGCCGCCCTTGCGCAGGCGCCAGGGGTCAAGCTCGTGGACGACCCGGAGACGCTCGCGTATCCCATGCCGCTTGACAGCTCCGACCAGGACCTGATTCTCGTGGGACGCGTGCGGCGAGACCTCTCCGCCCCCGAGGGCGCGAGCTCCCTCAGCTTCTGGTGCTGCGGGGACCAGATTCGCAAGGGCGCCGCGACCAACGCCGTCCAGATAGCCGAGCACCTGCTCTAGGACCAAAGGCGCAGCTGCGGAAGGGGCGGGTCTCCGCGTGGCGCCCGGGGTCCCCGCCCCTTCCTCTGGGGCGCATGTCGCCCGGTTAGTCGAGCGTGCGGGAGAGAAAGTCTCGGGTGCGAGCGTCTTTGGGGCTCTCCATGACCTGGTCGGGAGAGCCCTCTTCGACGATCTGCCCGTCAAAGAGGAAGAGCACCCTGTCAGACACCTCGCGGGCGAAGCCCATCTCGTGGGTGACGATGCCTACGGCCATTCCGTCAGCCGCGAGCTCGCGGATGAGCGCATGCATGTCGGCGGTGAGGCGGGGGTCAAGCGCCGAAGTGGCCTCGTCGAAGTAGATGATTTGAGGCCTCATGCAAAGGGCCCGTGCGATGGCCACGCGCTGCTGCTGCCCGCCTGAGAGCTCGCAGGGCACCTTGTCTGCGTGCTCGCTCAGGCCAAGGCGCTCCATGAGCTCCCTGGCCTGTACCTCAACCTCCTCGCGCTGCCGGCCCTGCACCACCATAGGGGCATCCGTCAGGTTCTGCATGACCGTGTAGTGGGGGAAGAGATTGAAGTTCTGGAAGACGATGCCAAAGCGCATGCGGGCCAGCTGCATGGCGGCATCGTCGTAGAGCGCGTGCGCAGCCTCCTGCTTCGCCACGGACACGTTGCCGTAGGCAAGCTCTCCCGCATCGAAGCGGTCCAGAAGGGTGAGGCAGCGCAGAAGGGTTGACTTGCCCGCCCCGGAGGGGCCGATGATGGAGACGACCTCGCCCTTGTTGATGAGGAGGCTGACGTCCCTCAGCACCTCCTTCTCGCCGAAGGACTTCTTTGCGCCCCTCAGGTAGACGGCGGGGAGCCCCATGAAGGAGGCGAAGCTCTGGTCTGGTTGGGGTATGCCCCTGAGTTCGGTCCTAGTCATGGTAGTAGCCCATCCTCTTCTCGACTCGGCGCATGACCAGCTCGATGAGCAGGCAGGTAATCCAATAGATGACGGCTGCGAGGACGAAGGGAACCATGGTGCGCTGGGAGGCCACCAGGGCGCGCGCCGAAGTGAACATCTCGGCCAGGCCGATGGAGAAGGCGAGCGAGGTGTCCTTCACGAGGGTGACCACCTCATTTCCCATGGAGGGGAGGATGCGCTTGACCACCTGGGGCAGGATGATGCGCAGGAAGGTCTGCCCCTTGGAGTAGCCCAGGACCTCAGCGGCCTCGTACTGCCCCTGTGGCATGCTCTGGATGCCCGAGCGGTAGATCTCGGCGAAGTATGCTGCATAGTTGACGACGAAGGCGAGCATGACTGCCACGAACATGTAGCCCGGACCCGTCTGTACGCCGAACATGTAGTAGGGAACGAAGAAGACCGCAAACATCTGCAGCATGAGCGGGGTGCCCCGCATGATGGAGATGAAGAGCTGGCAGAGTAGCGAGAGAGGTCTGATGCGAGAGAGCCTGCCCAGGGCGATGGGAACGCCCAGGGGAATGGCTCCCACGAGCGTGATCGCAAAGATCTGCAGGGATGTTGCATATCCCTGCAGGAGCAGGCTGCTCATGGTAGAGAGATCCAACGGGTACCGCCTTGCGTCGAGGGTGGATGGGGGGTCTGTGCCTAGGCCTTGGGAAGCACCCAGAGGTCGTAGGATACACCCTGGTCAGCGTACTTCTCGCAGAGCTTCTTCACGCTGCCGTCTGCATCCAGCTCCTGGAGTGCCGCCTGGACCTTCTCCGCAAGCTCCCTTCCCTGGTCGCTCTTGGCAAAGCCGACCCCAAAGTGCTCGGAGTTGAGGGACTCCTCCAATATGGTGAACTTGTCGGTTCTGTCGCCAATGTTAAAGGCGGCAACGGGGTAGTCGACCGCAACGGCGTCCACCGACCCGCTCTCGAGCATCATGAAGGCGGTGTTGTACTCGGCGATAGTCTGAAGCTGCGCGAAGCTTGAGCCAAGTTTTGCCTGGTCGCCTCCCTCCGCCAGCAGGTCATAGGCTGCGGAGTCCGCCTGGGTGATGACGTTCTTGCCCGAGAGGTCACCAAGCGAGCTTATGTTCGAGCCCGCACGCACGACGACAACCTGGCGGTTCTCCATGTAGGCCTTGGTGAAGCTGTAATCCTCCTCGCGGCCCTCGATGGTGAAGCCGTTCCAGATGCAGGTGATTTGCCCGCTGTTGAGCAGGCCATCTTTGGCATCCCAGGAAATGGGGCTGGGGGTAAAGGTCCAACCCTTCTTCTCGCAGACCGCCTTGGCAAGGTCGAGGTCGAATCCCGTGAACTGACCGTCGTCCCCCACATATCCGTATGGAGGGAAGTCCTGGTCAAAGCCTACGATGAAGTTTCCGCTGAAGGATGCGGGGCTTGTCGTGCCTCCTGGGCCGTCGGGAGTGGCCTTGCCAGTGCAGCCGGCAAGGGCGGCCAGCGCGGGTGCCGAGAAGAGAAGTGCGGATGCCTTGAGAAGCTGCCTGCGGCTGAGGTTCTGGTCGAAGTTGCTCATTTCGTTTCCTCCTTGGGTACGTCACTCTATCGTACTAAAGTACTTTAGCGTACTAGAGTGTCCTTGAGGACGAGAAACCTGCTTTGGTGGCAAAGGAATTCATCTGTTAACTTTTCCGGGTCCCCACGAAGATGACCACGGTGCGCCATGGCGCGCCCGAGAAGCTCGCGTTGCAGGTAACGAGGACAATATCTCGCTCCGCCGTGGCAGCCAGCCCTTGCCAGCCTGTGGCCAGGGCGTCCGCTCTCCTGCATTGCCCCATGAGCCAGTCCCTCAGCTCATCCGGTCCCCTCATGCCGAGCTCCTGGATCTCGCGGTCGTCCTCGTGCAGCTTGAGGGCGCAGAGGGGCGCAAGCTCCTCCGTGCCCTGCGTCGTCGTCCATTTGAGGCACTTCCCCTGAAGTCGGTCGAACTCCTCCTGCCTCCAGCAGGGGGCAAGCCTGGTGAACATGGCATCGGTGCCTGCCAGGCGGTGGCCATACACTATCACCTGGGCAGACTGTGCTCCACAGCGGTCGTCCATGAAGGGGACACCCACGACGGAGGCCCTGCCCAAGGGGTCATGGCTCAAGTACCAGTCGGGTGCCTCCGGGCTTGCCTGGCAGACAGGCAGGCACAGGCCAAGCGCATCCAGCTCGACAAGGGCATGGACGCCCGTGCACCCCACCCCAAAATCGTCTCGATCTTGCGCGCTTTGCGTGGCCTTCCTCTCGCTCGCCTCCTCTGCCTCTTCAAGGCATTGCGCGGCAAGCCTCTCGAGCTCAGACACCGAGACCCGCTCTGACGCATAGAACAGGCCGCCCAAGAGGACGCACAGGCAGCCCAGGACCTGGGCTGCCCGCAGCGCGCCCGGCGCAAGCCGGGCGAGGCCTACCAGCGCCTCCTCCTAACCTTGCGCAGCCTGGGCCTGGCAATCGTGCTCGCACCAAGAACCATTGCCCCTATGCACGCCAGCATGACGCCAATTGCCGGAATGCCTGTCTGCGCGAGCCTGCGCCCCCCTTGCCGTGGCGCGGGCTCAGGCTTTGGGTCTTCGTGGGGAGGGTGGCTTACGGTCTGCGCCTCGTCATTTGGGTCCTCGTGGCGTGCAACGACTCGTCCCTCGCAGGAAAGCGTCTCGAAGGCGACGGCCGCACCGCTCTCGGGCAGGGAGCTTCCATCGAGCTCGAACTCAACCACAACCGCCCCGTCTCTCTTCTCGGGGGTGAAGGCCCTGCTTGCCCGCAGTGGCTCACCATCCTTGTTCCTTAGGGGCCTCCCGGTTGCGGGGTCCATCAGGCTTCCCTCCACGAGGTACTCCTTTCCCGGGGTGAGCCTGCTGAACGATACGGTGTCTTCGAGGCGGATGGGCCCCTCGCTGGGGATGACGTGTGAGCCATCTTGGGCGTCTTGGAGCTCGGTGCGAATGCGGGGGAAGGACACGGTCTGATCAAGGTCCATGAGGTCCTCGTGACCGACAAGGACGACACCGTCATGAAGGAGCGTCTCAAAGACCACGACGGAGCTGCCCTCGAGGGGTCTTCCGTCAATGTGGAAGCTCACCTCTTGGGTCCCGTCTGGGGCGCTGGGGGTGAACTGGGCCCTGGCGGTGAGCGTCCTGCCGCCGTCGTCCTTGAGCTCCTCTCCCGTCTCTGCGTCAACCAGGACACCCAGCAGCTCGTAGGTAACGTGCTCCTGGAGGTTCTCGAAGCTGACGGTGTCCACCATCACGGTCTCGCCCTCGGCGCACAGCTCCTTCGCTCCGCCCTCGTCAGCCGCCATGGTGTGGATGGCGGGGAAGCGCAGCGTCTGCCCCTGGTCCTTGGGGTCCTCGTGGCGGGCGAGCTCGCGCCCGTCCTTCAGGAGCCTCTCGTAGGCCACCACGCTGCGCCCTGCAAGACCTCTCGAGTCGAGCTCGAACTCCACGTCGCAGCTGGTCCGGGAAAGCTGCGGGGAGAGCTCCTGCGTGACCACCAGCTCCTTTCCGTCGCGCATCACGGGACCTGCGTCTTCGCCTCCTGGTCCCACGAGGCGCAGCCTGCCCTCAAGCCGGTAGCTGGAATGGGGCTGGAGGCCCTCGAGCTCAACGTGGTCGGTGAGCGTCACCGCTTGGGATACGGGTCCCACGTGCTCGTGACTTGGCCCGGTGAGCGTGGTGGCGATCCGAGGGGGCAGGGCGTCGGTCACGGTGCCTGCGTCTACGGTCTTGCCCTCCTGTTCGACGCTGCAGCCAAAGCGCACCAGCCTCAGGCCGTGGTTTGCCTTGCAAGGCAGCTCCACGACGCTGTAGCTGTCGAAGGGCAGGGCCCCTCTGGCGTCGTCTGCCTCAGAACCCCTGCCCGCGCCTCCTGAGAACCACACGCCAGCACCGCTGTCCCAACTCGCCTCATCGTTCACCTTGAGCTTGCCCTCGTCCACGTCCCAGTTTCCCTCCCCATCGCGCGTGAGGGCATGTGCGATGTCAACGAACGCGTCGTTTGCGTTGGTCCTCGCGCTGTGGGGATGCTGGCTTGCGGAGGTCGAGATGCGCCCGTTGGCGTCGGATACCACCACGTGGGCCTCTCCCGTGGTCTTTGAGCAGATGAGGAAGGGGGCGTTCGCAATCCTTCTCATGCTGCCCTCCTCGACTTTCACGAACTCAAGGTCAGAGCGCCGCACCTGGTCCCGCACCTCAAGAGGCAGGGATGCCTCAAACGTCGTCGGGCCGTCTCCTTCCGCCATGACCAGAACATGGACCTTCGTTTCCCCCGCTTCCTCCGGCAGGTATCCCTTGGGCGCCTTCGTCTCCTTTATGGACAAGGTGCCCACCGGAAGGACGGCCTGGCCGTCTACCAAGAAAAAATCGTCCCCGGACAGCTTGTGTTCCTCGTCCATCAGGACCTGCCCCCGCTCGTCGGCGCGAAGGACCCAACTCCTCGTGGGCGCGGAGCTCGTGTCTCCCTGCGTGTTGGCATAGTAGTTCACGACAAACTCCGCCCCGGTCAGGCTTGCGGCCCCTCTAGGCCGTGCTGACGAGTCCTCCGCGTCAAGCTTCTGGATGATCGCCCTCGGCCTCGCGCGCAGGGGCTCGTCAGTGACGCTTCCACCATTTACCTGGGAGGTGTCACCTGCCGCAACCTCAACCACATAGACCCTGTCATCGAGGGCGTAGCCCGGAGGAGCCACGGTCTCCTTCACGTAGTAGGTTCCCGCGCCCAGCTGTCCCGAGCTGCCGTGCCCGGCCGCGTCGGTCACGATCTCCCGTCCGCTCTCCTGGGTCAGGTTGCGGTCCTTCCAGATGCCGTAATGGGCGCCCTCGAGCGTGTAGCAGGGGTTTGAATCGGTGAGCTCAGGGAGGGCAGAGGCCTTCGTCAGCTCAATGGCGCCCATGACGTGGGGCCTCCATGTCCCCGCAACCCTCTGGCTGGGGCTCTTGAGCGGCCTGATCGGCATCATGAGCGGGTCTTCCGTCATGGGGAGTGAGTCGGATGCCATGATCACGTAGAATCCCCCGTCATCCGTGGGAGTGGCGTGGAAGTCTGCCTCCCCGGGGGCTGGCGCGACGTGGTCCCCGTCTATGCAGACGAACTCCAGCTGCTGCCCGTCCGGGAGGAGGACCACAAACCTCTGGTCCTCCGTGTACCCGACGATGCTCATGCGCCCGCTTAGGCTGCCGTCCTCCCCAAACCAGGCGCTGCCACCGTTCTCGAACTGGATGAGGCGCCCTTGCGCGCGTGCGCTGACGGCCCTCATGCCCACGACGAGGAGGGCCGTCACCATGAGCGCGGCCAGCATCTGGTCGAACAGGCCCCCTCTTGGTCTTGTGATGCTTCTGGCTGCGTTCATGTCCTTCCTCCCATTTTTCCGTCCATACCGTTGGGTAGGAGAGATTCTTGGCGCTCTGGCGGCGGGAGGGAAGGGAATCACATGCGTTATCAGGCATCTGGACTCAGGGTTTCGTAGATTTGGGACCACTTGCGGCTGGCTGGCGCCAGGGCCCGCCTGCGCTTGCGTCCCCCTGGCGGTAAAAGCAGGCTTGCGTACGCTTTGGGCGCAGGGTGAAGGAGAGAGACTTTTTGAAATTGATGCTTGCATACTGGGGGAAGTTTGGGCATGATAGTCAAGCGCGTTACGAGGTGGGCCAAATGGTGGGTGTAGCTCAGTTGGCAGAGCGACGGACCGTGGCTCCGTAGGTCGAGGGTTCGAGCCCCTCTACCCACCCCATTTCGTTGCCGATGGGTCGTTAGCTCAGTTGGTAGAGCAGGGGACTCTTAATCCCAAGGTCGAGGGTTCGACCCCCTCACGACCCACCATCGTCTTCTCTCGGCTGCATTGAGGCTGATGCAGCTTTTTTCATGAATCGGGTCGTTAGCTCAGTTGGTAGAGCAGGGGACTCTTAATCCCAAGGTCGAGGGTTCGACCCCCTCACGACCCACCAGCCACACAAGGGCCCGGAAGCCAAGCGCTTCCGGGCCCTCTTGTTTGCGCAAGGAGGAGGCGGGCGCCAAGCTGGCGCCCGCCTCGCAGCCTAGCCTCTGCCGCCCTTGTCCCCCGGCCGCCTTCCGCCATCCCTCCTGAGGGGGGGCTTGGGCTTGTTGCCAGGGCCATAGACTATGCGGGCGCTTCGTCCGTCTGAGCTCACGTCCCCCTTGGCCCGCTCGTTCTTGCGCCGCCCGTTGGGACGGGCCTTCTCGGAGCCCACCCCCGCGATCTTGGATTCGAGGCGCTGCCTTCTGCCCTGCGCCTTGGGCCGTCCGCTCTCGGACGGTGTCCCAGCAGGGGCGGAGGAGCCAGGTGCCTGCGGCTTCCTGGTGGGGCGCCCGCTGTCGCTGCGTGCGCTCCTCGCCGACGGGCCCTGTGCCGCGGCTCCCTCGTCCCTCGTTTTCGCGGCCGCGCGGCGTGCGGCCATCTTCTTGCGCAGCTTCTTGTTGGGAAGCGCCTCGAAGGGGTCACGGTGCGGGTCAAGGAACGAGAGGCCGCCCTCCTTGCCTGCAGAGAGTCCCCCTGCCCGGGGGAAGCTGGGAATCATCCTGCCCATGAGCTGCTCTATGTCACGGAGGTCGAGGTAGTCCTCCTCGGTGACGAAGCTCAGGGCCCAGCCCCTCTCGCCGGCTCGGCCGGTTCTCCCGATGCGGTGGATGTAGTCCTCGGCCTCTCCCGGCACGTCGAAGTTGACCACATAGGAGACCTCGGGAACGTCGATCCCGCGAGCGAGGACGTCGGTTGCCACCAGCACATCCACCTCGCCGTTCCTAAAGCCCTGGAGCGCTCGCTCTCGTTGGTTCTGGTTTCGGTTTCCGTGGATGGGCGCGCAGCCGAAGCCCTCCCGGCGCAGCCTTCGGCAGATGCCGTCCGCACGGTGCTTCCCCCGGCAGAAGACTATGACCCTCTGGGGGCCTTCCTGGTGAAGAAGGGCCGCAAGCAGCCTGTTCTTGTCCTTGGGGTCTGTTGCCAGCACGTACTGGTCGATGGTGGCCGCCGTGCTGCCCTTGGGCGCGATGTCCACGCGGGCGGGGTTTCTCACCAGGGACCTGGTGTGCTCGAGCACGTCCTCGCCCAGGGTTGCGGAAAAGAGAAGGGTCTGGCGCTGCCGAGGCGCTTGCGCCACGATCTTTCGCACGGCGGGGAGGAAGCCCATGTCAAGCATGCGGTCTGCCTCGTCTAGAACGAGGAGCTCCACATCGGAAAGCCTCGCGTCCCCCTGCTCGACGAGGTCGATGAGGCGGCCAGGCGTTGCGATGAGCAAGTCGCAGCCGCTCTTGAGGGCACGGCGCTGGGGCTCATAGCTCACGCCGCCCACGAGAACCGCAACGCGCTGTCCGCTGTGGGCGCAGACGCACTGCGCCACGGCCTCGATCTGCTGGGCAAGCTCCCGGGTGGGGGTTACCACCAGCATGAGGGGCCCCTGACCCCTGCGCGCACGGCCCAGCCTGCTGAGCGCGGGCAGAAGGAAGGCGGCCGTCTTGCCCGTTCCCGTCTGCGCCGCCGCCATGACGTCGCGCCCCTCAAGCACCAGGGGGATGGCTTGCTCCTGGACGGGCGTCGGGCTCTGGTAGCCCATCTCTGCGACGGCTGCCATGACCACCTGGGAGAGCCCCAGGCCCTCGAAGCCGCCGCCTTCCGTTTCGTTCCAGTTCGTGTCTGAGCTCAATGCGTGTCCGTTCTCATGGTGATGGGGCGGCACGGGACCGCTCGCCAACTGCGTTCTGCTGTGGGATGGCTTTGTGACGTTGTTCCCAAGCGGCTTTCCGGAGGTGCCGAACACCTGCTGCGGGGCCTGCGTCAACATCTTTCGTGCATCTATAATAGGGTGTCGGGCAGCATGCGTTTTCGCAGCTCGCATCATCTGCCAAATATGCGCAACTGCCGTTTGGAAGAGGTTTTCCCAAGAGAGGGGCTGGCTTCCGGCGTCTCAGGCCCATCGGCCTGGGGACGGGGCCGTCCGTGGTTGTCATCTTCGCCTGAAGACGAAAGGAGCAACAGATGCCAGCAGAGGACAGGGGGCTCATCTTCACCGCCCCGCTTTTCCACGAGAAGATCTGGGGTGGCCGTAGGCTTGCCGATGACTTTGGCTACCAGATTCCTGACGGCCCCATCGGGGAGTGCTGGGCAATCTCCGCGCATCCTGCCGGGGATTGCGTCGTCTTGGAGGGGCCGCTTGCTGGCAGGAGGCTCTCGGAGCTCTGGGTTGAGCATCACGAGCTCTTCGGCAGGGCCAAGGGGGACCGCTTCCCGCTGCTCGTCAAGATCCTTGACGCCGAGGAGGACCTTTCCATACAGGTGCATCCCGGCGACGCATATGCCGCGGAGCACGAGGGGGGCTCCCTTGGCAAGTGCGAGTGCTGGTATGTCCTGCATGCCGACCCTGGTGCGAGCATAGTGGTGGGGCAGCGCGCCAGGAATCGCGACGAGTGCGCCGAGCTCATCTCCCGGGGCGCCTGGGACAGGCTCCTCAACGTGGTGGACGTGCATGCGGGGGACTTCTTCCAGATTGACCCCGGAACGGTGCATGCCATCAGGGGCGGCACCATGGTGCTGGAGACCCAGCAGTCCAGCGACGTCACCTATCGCGTATATGACTACGACCGCGTCCAGGACGACGGCAGCAAGCGCGAGCTGCACCTCCAACAGAGCCTGGACGTCATTGACTACGAAGCGGAGCCCCTCTCGTCCGGCGAGGTCACGGCTTCGGAGGTGGACGGTCGTACGCGTCTGGTGAGCTGTCCCTACTACACCGTCGATCGCCTGCGCGTGGACGGGCATATGACCCTCGAGTCCCCCCAGACATTCTGGTGCGTGAGCGTGGTGTCTGGCTCGGGCCGTGTGGGGGAGAGGCCCCTCTCGCGCGGCGAGCACTTTGTGGTGCCCGCAGGCCACGAGGAGCTGGACCTGGGCGGCAACATGGAGCTCATTGTCTCCGGGGTGCCTGCCGCGTAGCCCGAAGCTGGTCCTCAGCCTGCGGTTTTCGTGCTACCATGTGCTAGCTTGCTCCCTTAGCTCAGCTGGATAGAGCATCGGTCTTCTAAACCGCAGGTCAGGCGTTCGAATCGCCTAGGGAGCACCATTGAGCGCAGGGGGCCGTCGGCATGAGCTGGCGGCCCTTCTTCGTCGGGTGGCGCCTGCACGTGCGTTTCGGCATCGGATTCGCGAGACTTGTATAGGCTTATTCGACTTTTCGATTATCGGAGCGCCTTTTCTACGGCATAATGAAGTCGTATGGCCATGCAAGGAAGGAGCTTACGTTGATCTACACCGTGACGCTGAACCCCGCCATCGATTACGTCATGCATCCGCTGACTCTCGACATGGGCTTCACCAACAGGTCATCGAGCGAGGAACTCTACTGCGGCGGAAACGGCATCAACGTCTCCACCCTGCTCAACGAGCTCAAGGTGGTCAATGTCGCGTTCGGCATCGTTGCGGGCTTCACGGGGGACTATCTCGTCAAGACGCTCCAGAAGACGGGCATCTCCTCCAACTTCGTCCGTCTCGAGCATGGCTTCACCCGCATCAACGTCAAGCTCAACGGCATCGTGATGACCATGGTCAACGGCATGGGCCCCAAGATCTCCGAGAAGAAGGTCGATGAACTCCTGGAGCGCATCGACTACATCGGCGAGGGAGACACCCTCGTGCTGACCGGATCCATCCCCAAGTCGCTTCCCGAGGACATGTACGACGTCATCATGAAGCGCCTCGAGGGGCGCGGCATCCGCTTCGTGGTGGATGCGCCCGGCAGCCTCCTGCTCAAGGCCCTGAACGCCCGCCCCTTCCTCATCAAGCCCAACAACCACGAGGTTGGCCGCATATTCGACGCACGTCCCGAGACGCCCGAGGAGTGCATCCCCTTCGCCAAGGAGCTGCACGAGCGCGGCGCCCAGAACGTCATCGTCTCCTGTGGGGGCCACGGCTCGCTGCTGTATGACGAGAACGGCGAGATACACATCGTCCCGACGGCCAAGATTCGCCTGGTGAACGCCACCGGCGCGGGTGATTCCATGGTGGCCGGCTTCGTCGCCAAGGTCCAGGGCGGCGCGGACTACGAGACGGCCCTGCGCTTCGCCTCCGCCTGCGGAACCGCGACCGCCGCCAGCAAGGCCATCGCCAAGCGCGCCACTATCGACCGCGTCTATGACCAGCTGAACAAGATCATCGCCGCACAGAACCAGTAGGGCAGCCATGGACGGGGCTGGCGTCGCCGGCCCCGTTTTCTCGTACCTGCATTTTTGCCTGGGCGCTCAGCCCGTTGATTGGAGGTTTCCATGTTCAAGGGTGTTAACGCATCTGACGGTTTTGGCATCGGCGTGGCTCAGGTGGCCATCGCTCCCGACCTCTCCTTCACCCCGTCCGTCCCCGAGGACGCGGAGCAGGAGAAGGCCCGCTACGCGGCCGCCCTCGAGAAGTTCGTTGCTCAGACCAACGCCCAGATCGAGCGCATGAAGAGGACGGTGGGCGAGGAGGCCGCCCTCATCATGGGCGCCCACATCGAGTTCGCCGAGGACGAGGGCATCAAGGAGATGGTCGGCTCCTCCATCGACTCCGGCATGTGTGCCGAGCAGGCCGTCAGCGAGGCCTACGACACCTACTACACGATGTTCTCCCAGATGGAGGACGAGCTCTTCCGCGAGCGCGCGGCAGACGTTGCCGACGTCAAGACGGGGCTGCTTGCCGACCTCCTGGGCAAGGAGGTGGTTGACCTCTCCACGCTTCCCGAGCACTCCATAGTGGTGGTGAAGGAGCTCACCCCCTCGATGACGGCGGACATCGACAAGGACAACGTCACCGGCATCGTGACCGAGACGGGCGGGCGCACCTCCCACTCCGCCATCATCGCCCGCGCGCTCGAGATCCCCGCGGTCCTCTCCGTGTCCGATGCGACCTCCCTCATCAAGACCGGTGACATGCTCGTAGTCGATGGCACCAACGGCAAGGTCATCGCCTCCCCGAGCGATCACGAGCTTGAGCACTACCGCGCGAAGGCCAAGGCATACGCCGAGGAGAAGGTTGCGCTCGAGGCCTACCGCGGTAAGGAGACCGTGACGGGCGATGGCGAAAAGGTCCTGCTGGTCGCCAATATCGGCAACCCCGAGGACGCCAACGTTGCCGCCGAGCATGACTGCGAGGGCATCGGCCTCTTCCGCTCCGAGTTCCTCTTCATGGATGCGAAGGAGCTTCCCAGCGAGGACGAGCAGTTTGCGGCCTACCAGAAGGTGGCTCTGCGCATGAAGGGGCAGCCCGTCATCATCCGCACCCTGGATGTGGGCGGAGACAAGGAGATTCCCTACCTCAACTTGCAGAGGGAGGAGAACCCCTTCATGGGGTTCCGCGCCATCCGCTACTGCCTGAACAACTCCGATCAGTACAAGGTCCAGCTCACGGCCCTTCTGCGTGCCTCCGCCTTCGGGGACATCAAGATTATGCTGCCGCTGGTCACCTCCATCGAGGAGGTCCGTCAGGCCAAGGCGCTGATCGAGGAGTGCAAGGCCTCCCTCGACGCCCGTGGGGTTGCCTACAACAAGGATATCGAGGTGGGCACCATGATCGAGACGCCCGCCGCCTCGCTCATCGCCGACGACCTCGCTGCAGAGTGCGACTTCTTCTCGATCGGCACCAACGACCTCATCGGCTACACCATGTGCGCAGATCGTGGCAATGACCGCGTGGGCTATCTCTACGAGGTCTACCAGCCTGCGGTCCTGCGCTCCCTGAGGCGCATTATCGCCGAGGGAAACAGGCAAAACATCATGGTGGGCATGTGTGGCGAGGCCGCCGCCGACCCGCTGCTCATCCCCGTGCTCCTCTCCTTCGGCCTGGGCGAGTTCTCCGTGAGCGCGCCATCCATCCTGCGCACGCGGCGCATCCTGAGCGAGTGGACCAAGGCCGAGGCTGACGCCCTGACCGAGAAGGTCCTGGGCCTCAAGACCGCCGCAGAGGTGAAGGCCGCCCTGCAGGCTGCCGCACGCTAGGGCACACCTCTCCTCAGTCTCGCGCGCCATGCCAGAGAGGGGCTCCCGCTTGTCCGGGTGCCCCTCTCGCATATGAATGGTCCTTTTCGTGTTGAGATGGATGTGGCTCGACTCGAGGGGATGCCCCTTGCCTTGGCGGTGTGACCGCTACCAGGGGCAGGCCTGCGGAACCATCACGTCAAGTGCGTGGGGGACAACCTCGATCTGGAAGCGCCTGCCCTCGAGCATCTCCCCATCGATCTGGCAGGGAGCCTCTGCCTCGGGGAACTCGACCTCAATGCGCCGGGCGCGTGCGGTGCGGATGATGCGCGAGTGCACGTGCTTGCCGGCCCGCGCCAGGCCAAGGAGGCCCAGGAGGTGGGGCACGTTGGGAACCTTCACGTTGTAGCAGATATCAAGCAGGCCGTCGGTGGGGTTTGCCCTGGGACAGACCGCAAACCCCCCGCCATAGGTGGGCCCGTTCTGGACTGCCAGGATGATGGAGCGCTGCTCGCTAGGCTCGCCCGCGTCAATGGTCAGGCGAGAGGGATAGCCTTTTGAGCCCGCGGACATGATCTTCACGCTGGAGGTGGCGAAGAGGAGGGAGCCCTCCTGGCCTGTGTCGTTCGCCCGCCTCCGGGTGGTGTCGTGCGCGATGGCGGCGTCCAGGCCAAAGGAGAGGGTCTCCACGAAGTAGGACGCCTCGCCACGGTCATTTGCCACGTAGCCCAGGTCTATGCTGCGCTTGCTCCCCATGAGGATCTCTGCCAGGGAGCGCTCTGGGTCATTGTAGCTGGCGGAGATGGTGCGCGCGAAGTCGTTGCCCGAGCCCATGGGAATGACGGCGAGCCTGGGGCGGGCGTCTGCGCCAAGGCCCATGAGGCCCTCGACGCTCTCGTGGATCACCCCGTCTCCGCCCAGGACGATGAGGGTATCCATCCCCGCGGCCTCCCGTGCGAGCTCCGTCGCATGCCCTGGGGCCTCGGTGAGCCTCATGTCGAAGGAGGTGGACACGGAGGCGTAAGACTCGAAGAAGCGTCTCACGCGCTCGGCGGCCTGCGCGCCCTTGCCGCTGTGAGATGCAGGGTTGGCCACCACGAGAGTACGACCGAGCTGGTGGTTTGCCATGGAGCACCTTTCGCGCGAGTGGGGACGTCACATTCATTCTAGCCCTCCACGCACGATGCTGCCCCAGATGCTGAAAATGGCTGTATATGAAAAAAGGCCACGGTTCCCATGGACCGTGGCCTGCGCATTCATGGAGCGGCGGACGGGACTCGAACCCGCAACAATCAGCTTGGAAGGCTGACGCTCTACCAATTGAACTACCGCCGCAGATGGTCGGGGTGACTGGATTCGAACCAGCGACCCTCTGCTCCCAAAGCAGATGCGCTACCAAGCTGCGCCACACCCCGGAGCCGCTCTGAAAGTATAGGGGAGTGGTGTCTTGGGGGCAACGTCTCTTTGGAAAACGCAGGCTCACCACAAGACGCGTCCCATCATTGTCCGATGGTTTCTCTCGCGTGACCATCTGGTTACGCACGTGGGGGGAAATTCGAGCGCCTGCCGACGTTGCCTATTCTCTAACCGTAAGTGCCAAGACGTCATTTCCACCCCATGTGGAAGGAGACAGCATGTCATATTCCGAGAAGGTCATAGCTGAGCTCAAGGAGCGCTATGCCGCCCAGCCAGAGTTCATCCAGGCAGCCGAGGAGGTCCTCACCACCCTGCAGCCAGCTCTGGATGCGCATCCCGAGTACGAGGCCGCAGGCCTTCTCGAGCGCCTCGTCGAGCCCGAGCGCGTCATCATCTTCCGCGTTCCCTGGGTTGACGACTCCGGCAAGGTCCAGGTCAACCGTGGCTACCGCGTTCAGTTCAGCAGTGCCATAGGCCCCTACAAGGGCGGCCTGCGCCTGCATCCCTCCGTCAACCTGGGCATCCTCAAGTTTCTGGGCTTCGAGCAGATCTTCAAGAACTCCCTCACCACCCTTCCCATGGGCGGCGGCAAGGGGGGCTGCGACTTCGACCCCAAGGGCAAGTCGGACGCCGAGGTCATGCGCTTCTGCCAGTCCTTCATGACCGAGCTGGTGAAGCACATCGGCCCTGACACGGACGTTCCCGCCGGGGACATCGGCACCGGCGCGCGCGAGATAGGCTACCTCTTCGGCCAGTACAAGCGCCTTACCAACAGCTGGTCCTCCGTGCTCACGGGCAAGGGCATCTCGTATGGAGGCTCTTTGGCGCGCACCGAGGCGACAGGCTATGGTGCGGTCTATTTCCTGCTCAACATGCTCAGGGAGCGGGGCGAGGGCATCGAGGGCAAGCGCGTGGCCGTCTCTGGCTCCGGAAACGTTGCCATCTACGCGGCCCAGAAGGCGCAGCAGCTAGGGGCCACCGTGGTCACGGTGTCGGACTCCGGCGGTTACGTGTACGATCCCGAGGGCATTGACGTCGAGCTGCTCAAGGACATCAAGGAGGTTCGTCGCGCGCGGCTGACCGAGTACGCCTCCGTGCGAGCTGGCGCAACATACCATGCCGGCGAGCGCCCCTGGGGCGAGAGGGTGGACATCGCCATGCCCTGCGCCACCCAGAACGAGCTTGACCTAGACGATGCCCGGAAGCTGGTCGAGAACGGCTGCGGATACGTGGTGGAGGGTGCCAACATGCCAACCACCCTGGAGGCGACCGCCTTCCTCAAGAGGAGCGGCGTGTTCTTCGCGCCCGGCAAGGCTGCCAACGCTGGGGGCGTTGCCACCTCGGGGCTCGAGATGTCCCAGAACCACGAGCGTCTCTCCTGGACCTTCGAGGAGGTGGACGAGAGGCTCCGCGGCATCATGGACTCCATCTACCAGGCCGCTGCCAGCGCCGCAAAGGAGTACGGCCACGAGGGGGACCTCGTCTTCGGGGCGAACATCGCCGGCTTCCTCAAGGTGGCCGAGGCTATGATGGCCCAGGGCATCTGCTAGCCTCTCTCGCTCCCTGGGGCTCTCGATGACCGTTGCCGGAGCGTTTCTCAGGAGGCACCGCTAGCCGCCGGTTTGCACGGTAGTCTTCTCTCGCCAGACCGAAACCCTCAGGAAAAAACTCCTGAGGGTTTCGCTTGCAAAAGCCCAGTTGAATTGTGGAGAGGCCACAGGAAATAATTTCCTGTGGCCTCTCGCTTCTTGACTCTCCATGTGACCAGATTCGACTTGATTGGAACTGACCCCGCCGGAAGTGGCTTGGTTGGGCGCTGGTCTTCGCGGGCCTCATAGCCCTCAACGAGTTCGCCCGCCGCTCCAAGCTGGGTGGCATCATCATGTTCGTGGTCCTGCCCGTCTGCATGACTGCGTACTGCGTCGCCATCGGCGTGGGTGCGGCCCAGGGGCAGGAGTGGGCGCTCAACAATCCCACCCACATCTACTAGAACAGCTGGTTCCACTACGCTAAGGTCTATGCCGCCCTCGCGGGCTGCATCGGCTTCATGGTCATCAAGTACCGCTGGGGCAGGCTGGGCAAGGCGCCCCTGCTCCTCGCCTTCCCGTTCGTGATCGTGGCCATCAACATCCTGATCGCCGTCTGCTCCGACTTCGAGAGCGCCTACCACTTCTTCGCCCTGGGCGAGACCACCTGGGTCACCTCCGAGGGCGCCACGCAGCTGGCCGGCTGGAACAACGTGTTCAACGGCATCGCCGGACTCATCAACATCTTCTGCATGACCTCCTGGTGGAGCGTCTATCCCTCCAAGGACGGCAACGACATGCTCTGGCCCGACATGACCTGGGTCTACATCCTGGCCTACGACATCTGGAACTTCTGCTACACCTACAACTGCCTGTCCCACCACGCCTGGTACTGCGGCCTGGCGCTGCTCCTTGCGCCCACCGTTGCCAACGCGTTCTGGAACAAGGGCGGTTGGATCCAGAACTGCGCCAACACCCTGGCCATCTGGTGCATGTTCGCGCAGGTGTTCCCCGCCTTCCAGGAGGAGAGCGTCTTCGTGACCCACTCCACGCTCGACCCCACCGCGGCCACCGTCGTCTCCGTCCTGGCCCTGGTCGCCAACGTCTTTGCCATCGCCTACATTGCGTACCGAGCAAAGAAGCTGGGCGTCAACCCCTACAGGCATGACGTCTTCGAGGGCACGTGCGACTGGGAGCAGGCTACCCTGCGCCGCGCCGCCGAGTAGGGCGCTCTGCCGCAGCCGCTCTTACCTCGCCCTACCACGAAAAGCTCGTTTGGGGTGGCGTTTTCATCGCCGCAACAGAGATGGGGGTGTTTTCTCGCCGAAATGACGCCGAAAAACGCCCCCATCTCGCTTTTTGCGTCAGCGTGGCGAGCCTGTCTCCTGGAGAACCCGTGCCTCGCCGGGACGGCATGCTACCTGCCCTGATCCAGCTCCTCGAAGCGCTCGGCCAGCATCGGGCTGTTCTTGGTGAGGCGCTTGATGGTGAGCTTGCTGGCCTTCTCGTCTGCCAGGCGCAGGTTGTTCTGGGACCCCAGCAGGTTCTCCTTCACCTTCTGCAGCTGCGAGATCGCCTTGTCGATCTCGTCTATGGCGGAGTTGAACTTCTTGTTTGCCAGCTCCACGTTGCGACCAAACTTGTCCTGGAAGTCCCCCAGCGCCGCCTCGAAGTTGGTGATGTCGATCTGCTCGCTCTTCATCTGGGCGATCTGGGCGCGAAGTGCCTGGGACTTCTGGGCCGCGTTGCGCAGAAGGGAGATGATCACCAGGAAGAGCTGGGGCCTCACCACGTACATCTTCTCGAAGCGCCAGGACACGTCCACGATGCCCTGGTTGTAGAGCTCGCTTTCCGGCTCGAGGGTGGACACCAGCACGGCGTACTCGCAGCCCTTCTTCTGGCGGTCGCGGTCGAGCTTGGCCATGTGGCTCTCGTTGGTCTTCTTGTTGGTGGAGGAGAGCTCCTCGTTCTTCATCTCGAACATGATGGAGAGGAGCTCCCTGCCCTCGTCGTCGAACTCGCGGTAGACGAAGTCGCCCTTGGTCCCCTCCACGGCCTCGTTGTCCTTCTCGAAGGAGATGTTCTTGAAGGAGGCGGGGTCCTTGGAGCGCCAGGCGTCGAACTCCTGGGCGCAGTGCTGCTCAAGGCTCTCGCCCAATAGCTTGGTGTTGAGGCGCATGCGATAGTCCTTCAGGCGCTCTATCTCGCCCTCCTTGAGACGGACTATCTCCTCGTGCTGGCGCCGGGCGCGTGTCAGCTCCTCGCTGTGGCGGGCGAGGAGGGCGTCCTTTTCGGTCTTGTCCTGGCGAATCTGACCCTCCAGTTCCACGCAGCGCTCCTTGAGCTGGCCGGTTGCCTGCGCCACCGCCAGCTGGCGGGACTGCTCCGCCGCCGTGGCCTGGGCCACGAGCTCCGCCTTCAGGCGGCCGACCTCCGCCGAGAGACGCGACTGCTCGGCCTGAAGTTGGCTGCGGGTCTCCTGCTGGGCAATCTTGGATGCGGCGTCCGCCTGCGCAATCTGGGTCTTGAGCTGGGAAATTTCCTGCGCACGACCTGCGAGCTCCTGCTGCAGGCGCGCCTCCGCGCGGGCGCGCTCCTCGGCGATGGCGGCGGCCTTCTCGCTTTCCATGAGCTTGCCGCGCTCGTGTATCTCGCGCTCGAACTCGCTGGTGCGAACTTGGCTCACGATGTCCTGGTAGTCCGAGCTCTCCAGCTCGAACGTCTCGTGGCAGTGGGGGCAGACGATGGTTGCCATGTGCTCTCTCCTTGCTTGCGCTCACCTGACGCATACAGCCTAGCGCAGGCTTCGGACAACAACCGCGCCGTGTGTTCCCACCGGCGCGGGTGGTGGGTAGAAGTGCGATTTCCTCTCTCCTGGGCGTCAAACGGCTGCTTTCGCCCACCGCAGGGCGGTTCGTAGGTGGGCGAATATGCGATTTCCCGCCCCTCTCGGCCGAAAAGCGCGTGTCTGCCCACCTGTAGTGACCCCCGCGGTGGGCCAATGCATCAAGATATGGCTTCCATTCCGTCAGCCTGCGTGTTTGCCCATTTCTACGTACCCAGTGGGTGGGCCAACGCGACCAAAACCGCCTCGCGCGGCGCCAAGCGTTGCGTTCGCCCTCCGCACGCGTGAGTTGATGCCCGTCGTTCCAACTAAGATGTAGCCGGACAGTAAGCACGTGGCAAGAAGGTCTGGGCCCGCAGATGCAGGACCTGGCCCTGGACGCCCTGGACGATTTCTTCGAGGCGCTTGCCGAGGCGGGTGAGTATGAGGAAGACGAGCCGGAAGCTTGGCGATGAGAGGGGAGAGAGAGGCGTGGCGCTCACCGTTGAGATATGCGCGGGAAGCCTAGCGGACTGCCTGGCGGCGGAGCGCGCGGGGGCCGACAGGGTCGAGCTCAACTCGGCGATCTGGCTGGGCGGGCTCACTCCTAGCATGGGCACGTTTCGTCTGGCAAAGGAGGCGCTGAGCATTCCCATCGTCTGCATGCTGAGGCCTCGGGGCGCGGGCTTCTACTATTCGGAAGAGGAGCGCGACACCATGTTTGCAGATGCGCGCGGGCTGCTGACGGCGGGTGCGGACGGCCTTGCCTTCGGTTTCCTTCGCTCGGATGGCTGTGTGGACGAGCAGGCCACGCGGCAGATGGCAGGGCTGGCGCATGCGGCGGGCGCGGAGGCGGTGTTCCACCGGGCCTTCGATGTGACGCCTGATGCCTTTGCTGCCGCTGAGGCCCTTATCGGCTGCGGGGTGGACAGGGTCCTTACCAGCGGCCAGAGGGCAACTGCCCATGAGGGCGCACCTCTCATCAGGGAACTGCAGCAGCGCCTTGGCGAGAGGATCCAGATTCTGGCAGGCTCTGGCATCGATGTCAGAAACGTGACGGCGCTCGTGGGGGAGACGGGCGTGGCCCAGGTCCATGCCTCATGTCGTGGCTACATGTCAGACCCCACGACTCGGTCCGAGCACGTGAGCTATGCCTACCTGGACGGCCCCAACGACACCTGCCATGACGGCGTGGACGAGGGGCTGGCTCGTAAGCTAGTTAACCTCGTTGGCACCTGTTGTCGGCAAGGCGTTGGTGCCTCGGAGGCATGATGCACTGCGAAGCGCGCTTGAGATTAGGGAAAGCGACACCACCGGCCTCCTGCGGCATCAACAAGGCCCTCTCGTCAGAGCTTTTGCATGAAGAACGCAGATGGCGCGCAACACTTGCCTGGCCTTTGCTATCATCCATAAGCTGCATGCGACAAATGCGGGCGTGGCGGAACTGGTAGACGCGCTGGATTTAGGTTCCAGTGGGGGAGACTCCGTGAAGGTTCGAGTCCTTTCGCCCGCACCACGTCACAAGATGCGTAGGAACTTTGCGAGGCGGGCTGGCCTGCCAAGCAGGAAGACACTGGAGGAACGTTGAACATCACCGTCACCGCCGAGAGGCCCCAGAACGACAAGGTGGCTGCCAAGGTCGTCGTGTCCGCTAAGGACGTGGACAGCGCCATCGCCCAGGCCTACAAGGACATCGCCCAGAAGTACTCCTTCCAGGGCTTCCGCCGTGGCCGTGCGCCGCGCCCCGTCATCGATGGCATGGTCGGCCGTGAGGCCGTCTTCGCCCAGGCCACCGAGAACCTCATGAACGTGGCCCAGCCCATGATGTACGAGGAGCTCGACATCGTTCCCGTTGACCGCCCCGACTACGGCGAGGACCCCGCCCTCGTCGTCGAGCACGAGGACTTCGTCATCGAGGCCACCATCCCCGTGCCTCCCACCTGCGAGCTTGACTCCTATGACGCCCCCGCCATCAGCATGCCTCCTGCAGAGGCCACCGAGGCCGAGGTCGAGCAGCAGATCGAGCAGCTCCTCAGCTATCACGTCAGCTACGAGGACGAGACCGAGGAGCGCGCCGCCGTCGAGGGCGACGTCATCGTCGTGGACATCGAGAACAAGGAGGGCGCGCCCGAGCTCGCCGGCACCGACCGCCAGCTCTCCCTGCGCAAGGGCTACCTCCCCGAGGAGCTCGCGGAGGGCATCGAGGGCATGACCAAGGGCGAGACCAAGGACGTCGAGTGGTCCCACGCCCACGGCGACCACGAGCACAAAACCGCCGTCACCGTCACCCTCAAGACCATCAAGAAGGCCGTCACCCCCGAGCTCACCGACGAGTTCACCAAGAAGAGCTTCGGCTTCGACACCGTCGCCGAGCTGCGCGACGCCGTCAAGGAGGAGATCGAGGAGGACAAGAAGCAGAGTCTGCCTGCCCTCAAGGAGGACCGCGTCGTCGAGGAGATCGGCAAGCATCTCGTGCTGGAGGAGGTCCCCGAGGCCTACCAGAACCAGGTCTTCTCCGAGCTCGCGAACGAGTTCCTGAGCCAGCTCCAGCGCCAGGGCATGTCCCTCGACATGTACCTGGGCGCCCGTGGCATCAAGAGTGACGAGTTCCTGGCAGACCTGCGCGAGCAGGCCGAGGAGCGCGCACGCCAGTCCCTGGCCCTTGACGCCCTGGCCGACAAGCTCGAGTTCACCGCAACCACCGATGAGGTCCGCGCCGAGTTCGAGCGCGCCGGCGTCGAGGACGTGGAGAAGTCCATGTCCGAGTTCCTCGAGAACGGCCAGATGCCCGCCGTGCGCGAGTCCATCCGCCGCACCAAGGCCGTGAAGTGGCTCGCCGAGAACGCCACCGTCACCGAGGTGGACGAGATCGCCGAGGCCCGCGCCAAGAAGGCCGAGGAGGCCGGCGAGTAGTCTCTCCTTGCGAGGCACATACGCCTGGGACTACGGAGGCGCTCCGAGGGGAACAGTACCTCGGAGCGCCTTTATCAACACAGAAGGAGGAGCACCCATGCTCAACCCCATGGCAACCCCACTCATTCCCTACGTCGTGGAGCAGACCCCGCGCGGCGAGCGCAGCTACGACATATACTCCCGCCTGCTCAACGACCGCATCGTCTTTCTGGGCGAGGAGATCACGCGCGACAGCGCCAACCTTGTGATCGCCCAGCTCCTGCACCTCGAGAGCCAGGACCCCGACAAGGACATCTCCCTCTACATCGACTCGCCCGGCGGTGAGGTCTACGCCGGCCTGGGCATCCTCGATACCATGAACTTCATCAAGCCCGAGGTCTCCACCATCTGCGTGGGCATGGCCGCCTCCATGGCCGCCGTGCTTCTGGCCTCCGGTGCCAAGGGCAAGCGCCTGGCGCTCCCCAACTCCATGATCCTCATCCACCAGCCCCTCTCGGGTGCTCAGGGCCAGCAGACGGACATCCAGATCGCGGCGGACGAGACCCGCTGGATCCGCGGCAAGCTCAACCAGATCCTCTCCGAGCAGACCGGCCAGAGCGTTGAGAGGATCAATGCGGACACCGAGCGCGACAACTACATGCGCGCCGCCGAGGCCCAGGCCTACGGCCTGGTTGACAAGGTCATCACCTCTCGCGCGGAGCAGTCGGAGTAGACTTGCGCCTGTGTCCGCACGGAAGCCAACGTCAGAAACCAAACTCAGTTCCTCCGGGGAGAGACTAGATGTCACCAAACGATCAAGACATGCCGGAGCTGCACTGCTCCTTCTGCGGCAAGAGCCGCAGCCAGGTGCGCAAGCTCATCCAGGGCCCCAACGGGGTGTTCATCTGCGACGAGTGCGTGAGCGAGTGCGCCGACATCATGGCCGAGCACGGCTTCGCGGACGAGGGGGGCCAGCCTGAGGCCGAGCAGCCCGTCATCATGCGCGAGCTGCCCACCCCACACCAGATCTACGACGAGCTCTCGCAGTACGTCATGGGCCAGGAGGACGCGAAGCGCGCCATGAGCGTGGCGGTGTACAACCACTACCGTCGCATCTTCACGGGCGAGGAGCCCATTGCCGAGGAGGAGCAGGTCGAGCTCGCCAAGAGCAACATCCTGCTTCTGGGGCCCACCGGCACGGGCAAGACCCTGCTCGCCCAGACCCTGGCTCGCTTCCTCGAGGTGCCCTTTGCCATTGCGGACGCCACCACCCTCACCGAGGCGGGCTACGTGGGCGAGGACGTGGAGAACATCCTCCTCAAGCTCATAGCCGCTGCAGATGGCGACGTGGAGCGCGCTGAGCTGGGTATCGTCTACATAGACGAGATCGACAAGATCGCCCGCAAGGCCGAGAACCTCTCCATCACCAGGGACGTCTCGGGCGAGGGCGTGCAGCAGGCCCTGCTCAAGATCCTTGAGGGCACGGTTGCCAGCGTTCCTCCCCAGGGCGGCCGCAAGCACCCCCAGCAGGAGCTCATCCACATCGACACCAAGAACATCCTCTTCATCTGCGGCGGCGCCTTCGTGGGCCTGGACAAGATCGTGGCAGACCGCATCGGCAGGAAGGGCATCGGCTTCAACGCCGAGCTCGCCCGCAAGGTGGAGGACAACCAGGACGAGCTCATGGGCCAGGTCATGCCCCAGGACCTGCACAAGTTTGGCATGATTCCGGAGTTCATCGGCCGCATTCCCGTGATCACCTCCACCAAGGAGCTCACCGAGGACGACCTGGTCGAGATCCTCACCCAGCCCAAGAACGCCATCGTGAAGCAGTATCGCCGCATGTTCCGGATCGAGGGCGTGAGCCTCGAGTTCGAGGACGAGGCCCTGCGCGAGATCGCCCGCCAGGCCATCGAGCGCGGCACGGGCGCGCGCGGCCTGCGCGCAATCTGCGAGTCAACGCTGCAGGAGACCATGTTCGACCTGCCCAGCGACCTTGAGATCACAGGCGTCGTGGTCACTCCCGAGTGCGTGGGCGGTGCGAGCCAGCCCCTGTTGGAGCGAGAGTCCGCCGGCGTGTTTGGCAAGCACCGCGCGGGATAGACGCGCGGTGCCACGGCAGCTCCCCTGAGCCCCTGGTTCGCGTTGCGGCCCAGGGGCTCTCCCTTAGGACAGGAGTGCCCGCACGTTGCGCGAGATCTGGTCCTGGAGCGTGGGCTCGTCCATTCCCCTCAGCCTCGCCAACACCTCCACACAGCTTCTGAGCGCCGCCTCGATCCTCTCGGCCGAAAAGGGGGCGCCCTCCTGTGGCGGCAGGTCCGTCTCCATGAGCAGCCGTCCCAGGGGAAGCTGGCGGGCGTACTCGCACCCGCGCCGGGTGGAAAGCATCATCTCGTTGACGGAGAACCAGCAGCCCGCGTCCCGCGCGCGTGCAAGCTCGTCCGAGCTGCCGCTGAACCAGTGGAAGACGCAGCGGCAGCGCGAGAGGCAGCGGCACTCCTCCAGGACGTCCAGGACCTCACCGGCCGCCCGGACGGAGTGCAGGGAGAGGACCTTGGGCGTGGTAGGGGAGCTTGCCCTAGCCGTGGCGCGGGCCACGCGCCCGAAGGCGCGCCGCTGTGCCTCGGGGCTGTCTGCGGGGACGTGTTTGGGGGAGAGGTCCATCCCCACCTCGCCCACCACGCGCGCCTCTCCCACAAGCTCCTCGAAGAGGCCAAGCTCCCGCGCGTCCGCGCGGCCGTCTGCCACCCACCAGGGGTGCAGCCCCAGCCCCAGCTCCACGTTGGGCGCATCTGCCAGGGTCTCCCTCATGCGCAGGTAGCCATCGGGCGTGACGCTGCAGGCAAGCATCCCTACGCCGCGCACGCGGGCATCCCCTGCGACCTCACTCATGTTGGACATGAAGTCCAGGTGGCAGTGGGCGTCCGTCAGCCTCCAGGAGCCACCCATGCTAGCGACCTCCTCGCGTGCGCAGCCCTGCGAGCTCGCAGATCACGTGTCCCGCCATCATCTGTCCCATGATGGGCGGCATGTAGCTCATCGTCCCCAGGATGGAGGCCCCCTCGCGCACGAAGCCGCCCTCGCCCAGCGCCTCCCACTTGCCAATGGGCTCCAGCGGCTGCTCGTCCGAGAAGAGCACCGTGAGGCCCCTGATGCCGCGCTTGCGGCACTCCTTGCGCATGACGCGCGCAACGGGGTCGATGCTGGTCTTCTCTATGGTTGAGACGCGCAGGCAGCTGGGATCAAGCTTGTTGGCGCCCCCCATGCTCGAGATGAGGGCTATGCCCTCGTCCTGGCACCAGCGCGCTATGGCCAGCTTCTGCGAGATGGTGTCGATGGCGTCGACCACGAAGTCAGGGTGGGGAAGGGAGGAGAGGAACTCGGCACAGCCCTCTTTGGGGATGAACTGTCGGCGCAGGGTGAGGCGGCAGTCGGGGTTGATGTCGGTGACCATGCGGGCCATGACCTCGCTCTTGGGCTGGCCCACGGTGCTCTGCCACGCCACGGCCTGGCGGTTGATGTTGCTGGGGGCAACTACGTCGCGGTCAACCAGCACCAGCTCGCCCACGCCGCCGCGCGCCAGCGCCTCGGCGCAGTTGGACCCTACGCCTCCCAGGCCCAGCACCATGACGCAGCTTGCCTGCACGCGTGCCAGCGCCTCCCTGCCCATCACCAGCCTGAGGCGGTCGAGCGACGTCTCCGCCGCATCGCTCCTCTCGCCAAGCTGCTCGTCCATATGCCGTGCCCCCTTCTCGTATGCAAGAGATTGTAGCGGCAAGGGCCGTGCTATTCTTTTGTACCAACCGTGTCGGGAGCATCCTGACACGGCAGACACAGGCCGCGGATGTGGTCGCGCGCGCTCAAGACACGAGTGCCAACGCGTGCCATGCCGCCCAGAAGAAGGTGGATCGCCATGGAAGAGATGCCCAAGACCTACGACCCGCAAGAGAGCGAGCCCAAGCTCATTCAGCAGTGGATGGATGCGGGCTGCTACCAGCGCAGCAAGGGCGTGGGAGACTGCACCGTAACCATCCCGCCCCCCAACGTCACCGGCATCCTGCACATGGGGCACGCCATGGATGACACCATCCAGGACTCCTACGTGCGCTACAGCCGCATGCGTGGCCGCTCCACCCGCTGGATCCTGGGAACGGACCACGCCGGCATCGCCACCCAGACCAAGGTGGACAAGAAGCTGAAGAGCGAGGGGAAGTCTCGCCTGGAGATGGGGCGCGAGGAGTTCCTCAAGGCCTGCTGGGACTGGACGCACGAGTATGGCGGGACCATCGTGAGCCAGATCAAGCGCATGGGCTGCTCCATCGACTTCGCCGACGAGCAGTTCACCATGAGCCCCGAGTTCTCGCGCGCGGTGCGCAAGGTGTTCGTGGACTGGTACCACGACGGCCTCATCTACCGCGGAAAGCGCATCGTGAACTGGTGCCCCAGCTGCCGCACCGCCATCTCGGACGACGAGGCCGAGTACCACGACGAGAAGGGCCACCTCTGGTACCTGCGCTACCCGCTGGTGGAGCCCGTGGACGGCATCAGCTACATCACGGTTGCAACCACCCGTCCCGAGACCATGCTGGGCGACACCGGCGTTGCCGTGAGCCCGTCTGATCCCGAGAAGGCCCCCTTGGTGGGCAAGAAGGTCATGCTGCCCATCGTCAACCGAGAGATCCCCATCTTCTCGGACTGGCATGTGGACGCGGGCTTCGGCACCGGCTTCGTGAAGGTGACGCCTGCCCACGACCCCAACGACTATGCCATGGGCCAGGCGCACGACCTCGAGCAGATCAACATCTTCGACGAGACGGCGCACGTGGTGGAGGGCTACGGCCCCTACACGGGCATGAGCCGCGAGGAGTGCCGCGAGGCGATCGTGGCATGGTTCGAGGAGCAGGGCCTGCTCGACCACGTGGAGGAGCTGGACCACTCCGTCATGCACTGCTACCGCTGCGACACCGCGCTCGAGCCCTGGCTCTCCGAGCAGTGGTTCGTGGCCGTGGACAAACTCAAGGATCGCGCCTGCGCGGTGGTGAGGAGCGGCGAGGTGAAGTTCCACCCCGAGCGCTGGACCAACACCTACCTCACCTGGATGGAGAACCTCAAGGATTGGTGCATCTCTCGTCAGCTCTGGTGGGGGCACCGCATCCCCGTGTTCTACTGCGAGGACTGCGGCTGGGAGGACGCCCTCATGGAGGACGCCGACGTGTGCCCCAAGTGCGGCGGACGCCATGTCCACCAGGACGAGGATGTTCTGGACACCTGGTTCTCCAGCCAGCTCTGGACCTTCGCCACGCAGGGCTGGCCCGATGAGGCAGGCCGGCTTGCCGAGCATCACCCCACCAAGGTGCTGGTCACCGCCCGCGACATCATCGCCCTGTGGGTCGCGCGCATGGTGATGAGCTCGCTCTACTTCACGGACCAGATCCCCTTCCATGACGTGTACATCTACGCCACCATCCTGGCCAAGGACGGCAGCCGCATGTCCAAGAGCAAGGGCAACGGCGTCAACCCCATGGACCTGATGGACAAGTACGGCGCGGATGCCATGCGCTATAACCTGCTCACGCTCATCACCAACAACCAGGACGTCAAGTTCGACGCCAACATCGACAAGAAGACCGGCGAGCTCATCGACAGCCCCCGCACCGAGCAGGCGCGCGGATTTGTGACCAAGATCTGGAACGCTAGCCGCTTCGTGCAGATGAACCTGGAGGGATACACGCCTGGCGCCCCCCTTGCCCAGACGCCCGAGGACGCCTGGATGCTGAGTCGCCTGGCCAAGGCCGTCGCCAGCGCCACCGAGGCCCTGGAGGGCTACAACTTTGGTGACTACGCCCGCGACGTTCAGAGCTTCTTCTGGAGCGAGGTCTGCGACTGGTACATCGAGCTCTGCAAGGGACGTCTGCTGGACGGCACGCCTGAGGAGAGGCTGCAGGTCCAGCGCAACCTGGTGTACGTGCTTGACGTCAGCATGAGGCTGCTGCATCCCGTGATGCCCTTCGTGACCGAGAGCGTGTGGGACATGCTTCCCGCCTCCGGGCTGGACGGCCACGACGCACAGTTCCTGATGCTGGCTGCCTGGCCAGAGCCCGAGGTCCTCGCCGGCTTCGTGAACGACAAGGCCGAGGGCGACTTCGAGCTGGCCAAGAGCCTCATCTCGCAGGTGCGCTCCACGAGGGCGCGCTACCGCCTCTCTCCCAAGGAGGAGCTGCGCGTCGAGGTGAGCTGTGGCGGGCAGCGGACGGTGGACGTCCTGTCCGGGCAGGTGGACTTCATCCGCAAGGTGGGCCGCGTGAGCGAGCTGGCGCTTTCCGTGGCCGAGGGCTTCGCCAAGCCCGAAGGCGCCGTGGTGACGCACGAGGGCGACTTCGACGCCTACGTGCTGGTGGGTGATCTGGTTGATCTCAAGGCCGAGGCGGCGCGCCTGGCCAAGGACCTTGCCAGGGCCGAGAAGGACCTGGCCAGCGTGGTGCGGACGCTGGGCAACGAGGGCTTCGTGGCCAAGGCGGCGCCCGAGGTCATCGAGAAGAAGCGCAGCCAGCAGGCTGAGCTCGAGGCAATGGTGGAGGCCCTCAGGCAGCAGATCGCCGACTTCGAGTAGGGATTCTCGCCAGCCCGTTGCGTCCGCAAGGGCGCCCCCGTCACGGAGGGGGCGCCCTTTTTCTCTCGGCAGCGCCCTTGGCCCGCCGGCCTGCCCGTGGAGCACCTCCCGTCCGGTCGCACTTGCACGATAGTCGTACGTTTTAGTGCAATCCTCCAAAAACGGCCGACTATCGTGCAGATAGCGCGTGCCGAAGCCTTGGGGATGCACGATAGCCGGTCGTTTTGGTAAGAAACGGCACAATCGCATGACTATCGTGCAAGCCCGACTCCCCGGCCGGCGGCGCACGGGCAAGGCCCGAGAGGAGCGTCCTCGCCTTTTCGACGCATTTGGCAAACCCGTCGTGTTGACACCTGCGGCGGGGTACCATCGCACATGTTGCAAAAATTCAATGGGAGGTCGTTCGCCCTCGGGGAGTGGTCTATGAGTCGCGTGAGCCGCAAGGAGGCCGTGTTCTACGACGGCTTCAAGGAGTCGTCCCTGCTGATAGGGGAGGCCGCAGAGCTCCATCTGCGCATCATCGAGGAATGGCCCAGGTCAAAGGCCCTCATCCCGCGCATGAAGGAGTACGAGGGCCAGCACGACGCCCTTGCGGCGCACCTTCTCGACGAGCTCAACCGCTCGTTCATCACACCCTTCGACCGAGAGGACATCAACCTCCTCGTCCACATGCTCGACTCCATCGTGGACGGCATGGAGGGCGTCTCGGCGCGCTTCGCGATATATGACGTGAACGAGGTCATCGCCCCTGCGGGCCAGATGGCGCGCCTGCAGCTCTCCGCCGCCCGCGAGCTGCAGGTCCTCTTCGAGCACCTCCCAGACTTCAAGAAGGACCCCGTGGTGCGCGAGAAGTGCCGTGCCATCGCCGCGCTGGAGGACGAGGGCGACATCGTCTATCGCAACGCGATGGGCACGGTCTTCGCCGAGCACGGAGACCCCATCCACGTGCTCAAGTGGAAGAGTCTGCTGGACATGATGGAGAACAGCCTCGACAACTGCAAGAACGCGGTGAACATCATCGGCAGCGTTCTCATCAAGAATGCCTAGCCCCCTGCTCGTGGCCGTGCTGGCGGCCGCCTTCGCCTTCGAGTTCATCAACGGCTTCCATGACACGGCCAACGCCATCGCCACCACCGTCTACACCAGGGCGCTCCCTCCACACGTGGCCATCCTGGCCTCCGCCAGCATGAACTTCATCGGAGCCCTCATGAGCGAGCGTGTGGCCATGACCATCGCGAAGGGCCTCGTGGACGTCCAGCTTGACCTCTACGTCATCCTCGCCGCCCTTTTGGGGGCCATCATCTGGGATCTCTTCACCTGGTGGTTCTCCATCCCGTCAAGCTCCAGCCACGCCCTCATCGGCAGCCTCATAGGTGCGACCATGCTCTTCACGGGCGGCTCCCAGGACGTGCTCTGGGGCGGGGTCGCCTCGAAGGTGGTCATCCCGCTCTTCACCTCGCCCCTGGTGGGCATGGTGCTGGGCTTTCTCATGATGCGCCTCGTGTATGAGCTCTTTGCGGGCTGGACGCACTCCAAGGCAAACGCCTTCTTCCACAAGACGCAGATTGTCTCGTCCATGCTCATGGCATACAGCCATGGCAACAACGACGCCCAGAAGACCATGGGCATCATCACCATCGCGCTGATGTCGTCCGGCATGCTGCCGCAGGATGCGGGCGTTCCCCTTTGGGTCAAGGTCTTCTGTGCGGCCACCATGGCCCTGGGCACGGCCATTGGCGGCCAGCGCATCATGAAGACGGTTGGCAACGGCGTCACCAAGCTCGAGCCAGTCATCGGCTTCGTCTGCGAGACCTCCTCCGCAATGGCCATCGAGCTCATGACGGCGCTGGGCGCCCCCGTCTCGACCACGCAGGTGCTAACCACCTCCATTATGGGCGCGGGCAGCTCGCGCGGCCCCAAGAAGGTGCGTTGGGGCATCGCCTCGAACATCGTCACGGCATGGTTCGTGACGCTGCCCGCAACCATGTTCCTGGGCGCCCTCTGCGCCGCGGCGATCGGCTCGCTGGTAGGATGACGGGAGCGCACGAGGCAAAGGGGCGGCTGAGGTCCGAGTCGCGGGCAAGGCGAGATGCCCTCTCTCCCCGCGAGCGGGAATCCCTCAGCGCCTCCGTTTGCGCCAACCTCACATCGCTCCCCGCATGGCGAGAGGCCCGCTCCATCCTCACGTATCTCTCGATGGGGTCGGAGGTGCGGACGTATGCCCTCATCCACCTCGCCTGGGAGCAGGGAAAGCTGGTCGCGCTCCCGCACGTGTCGCCCAAAGGCTACGAGCTGCACTGGTATCACGTGGACCACCTCGATGACCTGGAGCGCTCCTCGTTCGGTGTCCTGGAGCCCCCGGCAGACCCCATCCGCGAGCTTTCCCTTTCGCAGGCAGGAGGGGACGCCCTCGCCGTTGTCCCCGGGCTGCTCTTTGACCGAGCGGGGATGCGCCTGGGCTACGGTGGCGGCTGCTACGACCGCTTCCTGGCCGGATTCTCGGGAGTGAGCTGTGGCGTCTGCTACTCGCTACAGCTGTGCGAGAGGCTGCGCTTTCTGGGGGCGGTGGAGCCGCACGACCAGCCCGTCGACTTGCTGGCGTGCGAGCTGGGTATTGTCAGCATGGGGGGCACTGCTCCGGTGTAAGAGGGAGAGGCGTATGAGGAAGATAGGGATTGTCGCATGCGGAAGGGGGCTCCGGCTGGATGAGTTCCCCGCCGGCGCCACCGTTGTGCGCTGCGACGAGGCGCGACTGAGGTCCCTTGCCGAGGAGGGCAGGCTGGACGAGATGGCCGAACTCATACTGGGCGCCCTGCGCTCCCTCGCCGGTGAGGGCTGCGAGCTGGCGGCACTCACCGGCAGCGATGCGCACCTGGTCTTCTCGGCCGTGAGGCAGCTCTCGCCCGTGCCCTTGGTCAGCATGGTCGAGGCCTGCCGAGAGAGGATCCTTGCCCAGGGCTTCGGCCGCGCCATGCTCCTGGGCTCGGCGCTCACCCTGAGGAGGAAGTTCTTCAAGTCACCCATCGTGCTGGCGCACGTGCCCGTGGTGGTTCCAGGTGGCGAGGACGCTCGGTGGCTGGATGAATTTCTGGCCGGGGAGGGCGCGGTGGACGCGCAGGCCATAGAGCGCTTTCGCCACATGGTGGCCGAGGGCATGGACCATGGTGCCGAGGTTCTGGTGCTGAGCGACCCGGCCCTGCTTTCCCTGGCCGAGGCCAGCGATGCGACCCTGCCCGTGATCGATGCGGCCCAGGTGCAGCGCGAGGCCCTCCTCCTGCAGGCGCTCTAGGTGGCCCTCAGGCGTCTCCCCGCTGCGTTCTTATTGCGCACGATGCTGCGTAGGACCCCGAATCCCCGTAGGGTGGTATGCTTGCAGGGCTTGCGGGCGCCTCGCTTGCGCGGCGTCTTTGGTTTGTTGCCCGTCCACGTGGGCTGAGGGGGAGTCAGACATGGCAAAGACAGACATCCAGATCGCGCAGGAGACCCAGATGCTACCCATCACCGAGGTGGCGCGCGGCATCGGCCTGGACGATGACGCCCTCGAGCTCTACGGCCGCCACAAGGCCAAGCTCGACCTCAACGCCTTGGGCGACAGGCCTCGAAAGGGCAGACTCGTCCTGGTGACGGCCATCAACCCCACTCCGGCGGGAGAGGGCAAGACAACCACCTCCGTGGGCCTTGCCGACGCCCTGAGGAAGTCTGGCAAGAACGCCATGCTCGCCCTGCGCGAGCCTTCCCTGGGCCCCGTCTTTGGCGTCAAGGGCGGCGCTGCCGGCGGCGGATATGCCCAGGTGGTGCCCATGGAGGACATCAACCTGCACTTCACGGGGGACTTCCATGCCATCGGCGCCGCCAACAACCTCCTTGCCGCCATGGTGGACAACCACATCAAGCAGGGAAACGAGCTGGGAATAGACCCGCGCCGCGTCACCTGGAGGCGCTGCGTTGACATGAACGACCGCCAGCTGCGCAACGTGGTGGACGGCCTGGGCGGCATCGCGGACGGCATGCCTCGCCAGGACGGCTTCGACATCACCGTTGCCTCCGAGGTCATGGCCTGCTTCTGCCTCGCCACGGACCTCATGGACCTGAAGCGGCGCCTGGGCCGGATGGTTGTCGGCTACGGCTTCGACCGCAGGCCCATCACCTGTGCGGACGTGAAGGCGGACGGGGCGATGTGCGCCCTTCTGAAGGATGCCATCAAGCCCAACCTGGTCCAGACGCTGGAGCACACGCCTGCCCTCGTGCATGGCGGCCCCTTCGCAAACATCGCCCACGGCTGCAACTCCGTGGAGGCAACCACCTGCGCCCTCAAGCTGGCTGACTACGTGGTCACCGAGGCGGGCTTCGGCGCTGACCTCGGGGCCGAGAAGTTCCTGGACATCAAGTGCCGCGAGGCGGGCCTTGTGCCCGACGCCGTGGTGGTCGTGGCAACGGTGCGCGCGCTCAAGTACAACGGCGGCGCGCCCAAGGACGGTCTCAACCAGGAGAACCTCGCCGCGCTCGAGGCCGGCATGCCCAACCTCCTTCGGCATGTGGGCAACA
Source organism: Olsenella urininfantis (assembly GCF_900155635.1). Lineage (GTDB taxonomy): Bacteria > Actinomycetota > Coriobacteriia > Coriobacteriales > Atopobiaceae > Olsenella_G > Olsenella_G urininfantis. The sequence continues at coordinate 941,832 of NZ_LT732540.1, read as the reverse complement.
TCCAGGACGTCTGGGGCCTTCCCTGCGTTGTTGCCATCAACGCCTTCCCCGCGGACACCACGGCGGAGCTTGCCCTCGTCGAGAGGAGCTGCCGCGAGCTTGGCGTGAACGTGGCCCTCTCGGAGGTCTGGGCCAAGGGCGGCGAGGGGGGCATGACGCTGGCCGAGGAGGTCGTGCGCCTCTGTGAGGAGCCCAAGGACTTCCGCTTTGCCTATGAGCTCGATTGCGGCGTGCGCGAGAAGCTCGAGACCATCGCTGGCAAGGTCTACCATGCGGACGGCGTTGACCTCACGTCGGCTGCGGAGAAGCAGCTGCGCCAGCTCGAGGAGCAGGGCTTCGCTGGCCTGCCCGTGTGCGTGGCAAAGACGCAGTACTCCTTCTCGGACGACCAGACGAGGCTTGGTGCGCCCGAGCACTTCCGCGTCACCGTGCGCGGCCTCAGGGTGTGTGCCGGCGCGGGCTTCATCGTTGCCCTCACGGGCGACATCATGACCATGCCTGGCCTGCCCAAGGTTCCCGCCGCCGAGAAGATCGACGTCACGCCAGACGGCAAGATCGTCGGCCTGTTCTAGCCCACCGCACGAGAGGCGCCCATGTCCAGCCAGCAACCCTCACAGCTCAGCTGCTCTGACTTCGCCGCGGCTCTTGCCGCGCGCGAGCCCGTCCCTGGTGGGGGTGGAACCGCCGCCCTGGCTGCCGCCCTGGGGGCCGCGCTATGCTCCATGGCGGGCGCCTTCACCTTGGGCAAGAAGCGCTATGCCGCCTATGAGGAGGACCTCTCACGCATGCTCCTTCAGGCGGAGGAGATTCGCCTTCGCCTGCTGGGGCTGGTGGACGAGGACGCGCGTGGCGTGCGCGAGCTCATGGAGGTCTTCGCCCTCCCCAAGGACGACCCGCGCAGGGTGGCCGAGCTGGAGCGCCTCATGGTGGCCGCCTGCGGCTCTCCGCTGGCTGTCATGGGCGAGGTCGCCCGCGCCTCCCTCCTGCTCGAGGAGATGGGGCAGAAGTGCTCGACGCTGCTGGTCTCCGACGTGGGCTGTGGCGCCCAGCTGTGCCGTGCGGCGCTGGAGGCGGCAAGTCTCAATGTTCTCGTGAACGCCCGCGCCCTCTCGGACCGCGAACGGGCCAGAGACCTGGTTGCGCGCTGCGACGCGCTGCTGGACGAGTGCCTGCCACGTCTCGAGCGCACGGCAAGTCGTGTGACGGAGACGCTCAGGGGAGGGGATTAGCTTGGCACAGCTGCTGAGGGGTGCCCCGGTGGCACGCGCGCTCATGGACGCCCTGGCCCCTCGCGTGGATGCCCTCTGCGCGCGTGGCGTAACGCCCACGCTCGCCGTCATCAGGGTGGGGGAGCGCCAGGACGACCTGTCCTACGAGCGCAACGTCAGGGGCCGCTGCGAGAAGGTGGGCATCGCCTTTCGCTCCGTGGCGCTTGCCGCCTCCTGCACGCAGGGCGAGCTGATGGATGCGGTCGCTGGGGTCAATGCGGATGCGGGCGTCCACGGCTGCCTGATGTTTCGCCCGCTGCCCGCCCAGCTGGACGAGAAGGCGGCCTGCGCGGCCCTGGTGCCCGAGAAAGACGTGGACGGCGTCAGCCCACTCTCCCTTGCCGGGGTCTTCTCTGGCGATGACCTGGGGTTCGCCCCGTGCACCGCTGAGGCCTGCGTGGCTCTGCTCGACCACTACGGCGTGGCTCTCTCCGGGAAGCGCGCCTGCGTCGTGGGCCGCTCCCTGGTGGTGGGCCGCCCCCTCTCCCTGCTGCTCCAGGCGCGCGACGCCACCGTGACCATGTGCCACAGCAGGACCGAGGCGCTTGCGCAGGAGTGCGCGCGGGCGGACCTGCTCCTTGTTGCCACGGGCAGGCCGAAGACCGCGGGTGCGGCATGCACACGGCCCGGCCAGGTCATCGTGGACGTAGGCTTCAACTGGGACGATGCGTCCCAGGCCTTCGTGGGGGACGTGGACTTCTTCGCCTGCGAAGGCGCTGCCCGAGCGATCACGCCCGTTCCGGGCGGGGTGGGGTCTGTTACCACCGCCGTGCTCGCCACGCATGTGGTGCGCGCGGCCGAGAGGATGGCTTTCTAGCATGGAAGAGACGTTCGGAAAGCTGGACAAGCCTCGTGTCGAGGCGGCCGTCAGGGAGTTTCTCCTGGCCATTGGCGAGGACCCCGACCGGGAGGGCCTTGTGGGCACGCCCGATCGCGTTGCCCGAGCCTGCGAGGAGCTCCTGGGTGGCATGCAGGAGGACCCAGGCGCCCACCTGCGCAAGCAGTTTCACGAGGAGCGCAACCAGGAGATGGTCATCGTTCGCGACATCCCCTTCTCGTCTCTCTGCGAGCATCACATCCTCCCGTTCACGGGCCGCGCCCACGTGGCCTACATCCCGCGAGAGGGGCGCATCACGGGCCTCTCCAAGATCAGCCGCTGCGTGATGGGATTCGCGCATCGGCTGCAGGTGCAGGAGCGCCTGACGGCACAGATCGCCGACGCCATGGTGGCCGAGCTCGAGCCCCTGGGGGTCATGGTGGTCATGGAGGCCGAGCACAGCTGCATGACCATGCGCGGGGTGCGCAGCGCGGGGGCGCTCACCACTACCTCCGCCGTCCGCGGATGCTTCAAGAGCAACAGCAAGACGCGCGAGGAGGCCCTGCGCCTGCTGGGGCTCTAGGGTTCTCTCGCCGTGACACACCAGGGAGGGGCAAGCATGTACCAGCTTCCGATCACCATGGGGGCGCTTGGCTTCGAGGAGGCGCTCGCCGCGCTGCGCTCCACGCTCAAGCTGGGGATAAGTCCCATGCTCGAGACCGTCGAGGACATGCTGACGGAGCTGGGCAACCCAGACCTCTGCTTCAGGAGCGTCCAGATTGCCGGCACCAACGGCAAGACGTCCACCGCCCGCTACACGGCTGCGATCCTTCGCGGGGAGGGACTGCGCTGCGCGCTCTACACCTCGCCTGAGCTCGTCAGCTACACGGAGCGCATGGAGCTGGACGGCTCGCCCGTCTCGGAGGAGCTCTTCGCCCGGGGCATCTCCGCCGCGCTCGAGGCGGGACGGCTTGTCAACGCCCGCCGCGTCCAGGCGGGGGAGAGGCCCTACGACATCACAGAGTTCGACCTGCTCACCGTTGGCGCCTGCGTCTGCTTCGCGGAGTCTGGGGTCGAGGTGGCCGTGCTCGAGTGCGGCATGGGCGGGCGCTGGGACGCCACCAGCGCCGTCAAGTCCATCGAGGCCGTCGCCGTGACGGGCGTGGGTCTCGACCACACGCGCATATTGGGCGACACGCTTGAGAAGATCGCCGGCGAGAAGGCCGCCATCATCAAGAGGGGCAGGGGCTGCGTGCTGGGGGTGGGCACGGCAACGCCGGCAAGCGTCGAGGACGTCTTCCTCGAGCGCTGCCGCCTGGAGGGCGTGACCCCCGTCCTGCTCAGGCCCGAGGAGCTGTCTGACGCGGCGGGCGAGCTGGCCTGCGGGGAGCCGAGGACCCATGCGGATCTCCCTGCCGCAAGCTTCCGTGTCACCAAGCTGCCGCGTCGCCTGGGCTTTCCCCTGGAGCTCACGGTGGAGACCTCCCACGCCCGCTACGAGGAGCTCGCCGCCCTCAAGCCCAGCTACCAGGCCGCAAACATCAGCTGTGCCGTGCTCCTCTCGGAGCTGTTCCTGGACAGGCCGCTTGACCAGGATGCGCTCTTCTCCTCGGTGGTGCAGTGCCCCACGCCAGGCCGCTTCTCCCTGCTCAGGTCCGAGCCGCCCATCCTGATAGACGCCTGCCACAACCCCCAGTCGGTGGAGGCCTTCCTGGCAGCGCTTCGCCTGGTTGCCCCGGTGGTCGAGGAGAGGCCCTGCCTGCTGTGCGCGGTGCTCGCGGACAAGGACGTGGAGGGCATCGTGTCGCTCCTCGCGAAGGAGTTTCCGCGTGTCGCCTGCACAGAGACCCGCTCCGCGCGGGCCCTGCCTGCAGATGAGCTGGCGCAGGCGTTCAGGGCTGCGGGCGCCGAGCCTCAGGGCAGCTACCCCAGCGTGCCCGAGGCGCTTGCCGCGCTTGGGGGAGGGGCGCTCGTCGCCTGCGGGTCCATCACCCTTGCGGGCGAGCTGACGGCTGAGCTATCGTAGCTTCTGCTACAATTTTCTGTGTCAGGCCAAGGCTGCGGGCCTTCGTCGGTACGGACCCCTACGTCAGTGAAGGAGCGCACGCTCTATGTCAGATCTTCTCGATCAGCTCATTACGCCAGAGGTCCGCATGGTGCTCTACCTTATGGTGGCGTGCCTGGTCATGCTCTACATCCTCTCCATCGTCTACGTCATCCGCGACGCCCAGCGCCGTGGAGCCGAGCCCTGGTGGCTGTGGGCGATCATCTCGGTGATTCCCATCGTGGGCCTGCTTGCCTACGTCATCCTACGTCCCAGCTCCTACCTGGTTGACCGCGAGGAGCAGGACCTGGACATCGCCCTGCGCGAGCACCAGCTCTCGCACTACGGAATCTGTCCCAAGTGTGGTGCCCCCATCGACAGGGACTTCGTGGTCTGCCCCATCTGCAACACCCAGGTGCGCAACGTGTGCCCTACCTGCCACCGCCCGCTCAACGCGGACTGGAAGGTGTGCCCCTATTGCAGGACGCGCATCCAGTAGCCCTCCGCCTCGCCTCGTTTGCCCGCTTTGCCGACCGGTCTCGTGCCGGTCGGTTTTTTATGCCGTCGCGGGTGGGCCAATGCGCGCTTCTCGCCCCGCGTGGGCTCAAAGCACCGCATTCGCCCACCTGCCATGTGGCATTCCCGTCGCGCGACTCACGGCATTTGTTGCAGTTCGATGAGCGGGTGCATAGGCACGGATCCTCCGGGGAACACGCAGACGGAACCAAGTCACCCAGCAAGAGAGGCACGGTATGTATCTCGAGAACGTCAACGGTCCGGCGGACGTTAAGGTGCTCGACGCTGAGGGCAGGCGCGCCCTCGCTCAGGAGGTTCGCGACGCCCTGCTCAAGAAGGAGAGCGTCCGCGGTGGGCACTTCGGCCCCAACTTCGGCTTCGTGGAGGCCACCATCGCCCTGCACTCGGTCTTCGACTCCCCACATGACCACCTGGTCTTCGACATCTCCCACCAGACCTACATCCACAAGATGCTGACCGGACGCAAGGACGCCTTCCTCTTCGAGGAGCACTACGATGACGTCAGCGCGTACAGCAACCCCAAGGAGACCGACCACGACCTCTTCGAGGTGGGCCATACCTCCACCTCTGTCGCCCTTGCCCTGGGCATGGCCAAGGCTCGCGACGTCATGGGCGACCACGAGAACGTCGTGGCCATCATCGGCGACGGCTCCCTTTCCGGCGGAGAGGCACTCGAGGGCCTGGATGCCGCCGCCGAGCTGGACAGCAACTTCATCGTGGTCTTCAACGACAACCAGATGTCCATCGCGGAGAACCACGGAGGCATCTATCCCGGGCTCGCCCGTCTGCGCGAGTCTGGCAGCCAGGCAGAGGACAACCTCTTCCGCGTCATGGGATTTGACTACCTCTACGTTGCGGACGGCAACGACACGGAGGCTCTCATCTCGGCTTTCTCCAAGGTCAAGGACATCAATCACCCTGTCGTGGTCCACGTGAACACGGTCAAGGGCAAGGGTTATGCTCCTGCAGAGGAGAACAAGGAGGCCTGGCACTGGCATGGTCCCTTTGACGTCGCAACGGGTGAGGGGCTGTGGCCCCGACGCGAGACCTACGGCTCCCTTACCGGTACCTACCTGGTCGAGCGCGCCAGGCGTGACCCGAAGCTTCTGATCGTGGCGTCTGGCGTCCCCGGTGCCATGGGCCTCAACAGCGAGCGGCGAGAGGAGCTGGGCAAGCACTACGTGGACGTGGGGATTGCCGAGGAGTGCGCCGTCGCCCTCGCGTCCGGAGCCGCAAAGCGCGGTGCGCACGTGGTGTGGGGGAGCGAGGCGACCTTCATCCAGCGAACCTATGACCAGCTCTCTCAGGACCTTTCCATCAACGGCAATCCTGCCACCATCCTGGGTGGCGACGGGTCCGTCTGGGGGATGAGCGACGTCACCCACGCGGCCTTCTACTCCATCCCCATGATCGCCAACATCCCGGGGATCGTCTTCCTGGCGCCCACGAGTGCCGAGGAGTACCTCGGCATGCTCGAGTGGTCGCTGAACCAGAGCGAGCACCCCGTCTACATCGCCGTCCCCGGCGGCCCGGTGCGTCACAGCGCGACCCCCGTTCGCGGCGACTATTCCCAGCTGGGGCGCTTCGAGGTTGTCCGCAGGGGCTCGAAGGTCGCGATTCTCGCGCTGGGTGACTTCTTCGAACTAGGAGAGAAGGCGGCAGACCTCCTCTCGCATGAGCTGGGTCACGAGGTGACGCTCGTCAACCCTCTCTTTGCCTCCGGCCTGGACGAGTCTATGCTCGATGAGCTTGCCACAGATCATCGCCTCATCGTCACCCTTGAGGACGGCTCCCTCGACGGCGGCTTCGGCGAGAAGGTCGCCCGTCACTTCGGGACCAGCAAGACGCTCGTTGCCAACTATGGCTTCAAGAAGGCCTTCTACGATCGCTACGATGCGTCCGAGCTCATGCGGGAGGCGCATCTCACACCCGAGCAGATCTGCGCGGACGCGATGGCGCTCTTGGGCTAGCGGCCACCGTCTGTGCCCATAGCGCCTCTCTTGGATGCAACAACCCGAAGGGTTCTTCTCGCCAACTGGGCAATCGAGGATGGCTCTTCGGGTTGTTGTCATTTTGGGCGTCGTGCTGACAACAAAAGCTGTCGGTCTGCCGATGAGCAGCGTTTTTGCCCCTAGCGCCTCATTTCGTTGTCGTAATAGGCCAACTTCCCACAACAAGTCGCGCGGTCATTCGTCCCAACAGGGGCTTCCCGCAGGCTGCTGCGCTTTGTTGTCGTGCGTGGCGCCCGTCTCGCCTCACGTGTTGTAAAGTAAGAGGGATTGCAACGTTCGCAGATCTGGGAGGAAGCTTTTTCATGTGGCAGCACCACGGGAACATTCTCGCCACCAAGCCAGACAGCCCCGCCCTTTTCCTGTTGGCAACGCGAACTCAGACTATCTAGGCGCCTGCCCCTTCATCACGGCCAACGGCTGCGGGCATGCGCCACGTCCCTTGCATCCAGATGACAAAAACAGGAAGAGGATTTCCCTATGAAGGCACTGTTCAACGACGGTCACGTGGACGATATTCCCGAGGACGAGGAGCTTCACGTCATCCGCCACTCCGCGGCGCACATCCTCGCCCAGGCCATAAAGCGCCTGTACCCCGAGGCGGACTTCGCCTACGGCCCCGCAACCGACAACGGCTTCTACTATGACATCGACCTCCCCGAGGGGAGCAAGATTTCTGAGGACGACTTCCCCGCGATCGAGGCTGAGATGCGCAAGATCGCCAAGGCGAACCTCAAGTTCGAGACCTACGAGCTCCCGCGCGAGGAGGCCGTGGCCCACATGCAAGAGCGCGGCGAGAAGTACAAGGTTGAGCATATCGCTGACCTTGCCGAGGACAGCCGCATCACCTTCTACAAGCAGGGCGAGTACGTTGACATGTGCGTGGGGCCCCATCTCATGTACACCAAGGCCCTCAAGGCCTTCAAGCTGACGGCGGTCTCCGGCGCCTATTGGAAGAACGACAACAAGAACAAAATGCTCACCCGTGTGAGCGGCGTCGCCTTCCGCAACAAGGAGGAGATGGAGGCCTACTTCAAGCTGCTCGAGGAGGCCGAGAAGCGCGACCACCGCAGGATCGGCCGCGAGATGGAACTCTTCATGATGGTGGAGGAGGGGCCGGGCATGCCCTTCTGGCTACCCAACGGCATGCTCGTGCGCAACTCCATCATGGACTACTGGCATGAGATGCAGGCAAAGTTCGGCTACGACGAGGTGCAGACCCCCATCATCCTCAACCGCAGGCTCTGGGAGACCAGCGGCCACTGGGACCACTACAAGGCGAACATGTACACCACGTCCATCGACGACGAGGAGTACGCCGTCAAGCCCATGAACTGCCCGGGTGCCTGCCTGATCTACAAGAGCAAGCCTCGCAGCTATCGTGACCTGCCCCTGAAGCTTGCCGAGGCGGGGCTTGACCACCGCCACGAGCTCAAGGGTGCACTGCACGGCCTCTTCCGCGTGCGCGAGTTCACCCAGGACGACGCCCACCTCTTCATCACGCCCGATCAGATCACCGAGCAGGTCACGGACGTGGCGCAGCTGATTACCGCCTACTACGCGCAGTTCGGCTTCCCCTACCGTGTCGAGCTTTCCACCCGCCCCGAGGACTCCATGGGCTCCGACGAGGACTGGGCGCTCGCGGAGGAGGGCTTGCGCAGGGCGCTCGAGAGCATGGGGGTGGAGTACACCCTGAACGAGGGCGACGGCGCCTTCTACGGCCCCAAGATTGACTTCCACCTGCAGGACTGCCTCAACCGCACCTGGCAGTGCGGTACCATCCAGCTCGACTTCCAGCTTCCGCAGAACTTCGAGCTCGAGTACACCGCCTCGGACGGCTCCAAGCAGCGCCCCATCATGATCCACCGCGCGGGCTTCGGCTCCTTCGAGCGCTTCATCGGCATGCTCACCGAGCAGTACGCCGGCAAGTTCCCCACCTGGCTCTCTCCCTGCCAGGTCAAGGTCCTTCCCGTCTCGGAGAAGACGCGTGACTACGCCAACGAGGTGGCCGAGGCCCTGCGCGAGGCGGGCGTGCGCGTCAAGGTGGACGAGCGCGACGAGAAGATCGGCTACAAGATCCGTGAGGCCCGCTCGCAGGACCGCGTGCCCTACATGCTGATCCTGGGCGAGAAGGAGAAGGAGGCGCGCAACATCTCCGTGCGCGACCGCTCTGGTGAGACCACCCAGCATGAGCTTGACGAGTTCGTGGCCGCCGTCTCGGCAGAGATCAAGGAGCGCAGGCGCTAGCGGTGCTTGCGTCGGAGCTCTCACAGGGAATAACGATGCGCCTGCACGCGGGTCACACATGGCTCGCGTGCGGCGCCTTTTCGTCATGCGAGGAGCTGGGATTGGGAGAGGCGCTTCCGGTGCTGGGAGGCGTTCCCGTGGCCTGCGCGGACGTGAGGGCCGTGGCGGCCGCTCGCCACGACATGCGCGACGTGCGAGAGAGGCGAGTCCTTCTCGTGGACAACAGCGTGCCCGGCTCTTGGGGCTGTGCTGCCTGCGTCCTGGGCGCGGACGTGGTCTGGGGGCGTGTGGGGGAGGGCCTGGTGGCGGTGTCGCTCTCCCGCTTCTTCCTGAAGCACGGCGCAGAGGGGAGCAGGCGCCTGCGCGAGCACCTCGACGCCCGCTGCATGTCGGGCGGCGAGCGGCTGGAGGACGCGACATGCGACGACGGCCGCTCTTGGCGTGCCGCATCCGACGAGGCCCAGGTCGTCGCCTCGTTTCTTGCGTGTCACCCTGACGTGACCGAGCTGCGCTATCCGGGGCTTACCACAGACCCCAGCTTCGAGGTCGCCGCGCGCACGCTGCAGGGTGGCTTCGGTCCGCTGCTGGACTATCGCCTCGCGGGGGAGGACCGCTGGCACCGCGTTCGTTGTGACGGAGGCGACCCAAGGGAGAGGATCCTCTCACTCGAGGCTGAGTTAGGCCACTAGCCCGCCGCCTGGCGCACATCTACCCACCCTCCGGCGGTGCTGTAGCGCAAGTTGACCACGACACAATAGACAAATAGGCAAGAGGCACCAACAATCCCCTCAATTGTGTCCTCGCATAAAATCGACCATATTTTCTCCTGTATCATGAGGATGCTATGGTGCGTTTCAACCAAGGCAACCCGGATAGTCACAAGTCCTTTGAGGCAGTCGGAAGGGGAAGCATGGCCAAGGCCGAGAAAGTCATCGACAGCGTCGACGCCCTGACTGAGCGGATCGCGGAGATGCGCGCCGCTCAGGCGAAGTTTGCCACGTTCACTCAGGAGCAGGTCGACAAGATCTTCTACGCGGCAGCAATGGCGGCCGACAAGGCGCGCATCCCTCTGGCGAAGCTCGCCGTCGACGAGACCCACATGGGCCTCGTCGAGGATAAGGTCATCAAGAACCACTACGCCGCGGAGTACATCTACAACAAGTACCGCAACACCAAGACCTGTGGCGTCATCGAGGAGGACAAGGCCTTCGGCTTCAAGAAGATCGCCGAGCCCATCGGCATCATCGCCGCGGTCATCCCCACCACCAACCCCACCTCAACCGCCATCTTCAAGACGCTCATCTGCCTGAAGACGCGCAACGCCATCATCATCAGCCCGCACCCCCGCGCCAAGGAGTGCACCATCGCGGCGGCCAAGACCGTGCGCGATGCCGCCGAGGCGGCGGGCCTGCCCAAGAACATCATCTCCTGGATCGACGTCCCCTCGCTGGCCCTCACCAACGAGCTCATGCACAGCTGCGACACGATCCTCGCCACCGGTGGCCCCGGCATGGTCAACGCCGCCTACAGCTCCGGAAAGCCCGCTCTGGGCGTCGGGCCTGGCAACAACCCCGCCATCATCGACGATTCCGCCGACGTGGAGCTCTCCGTCAACTCCATCATCCACTCCAAGACCTTCGACTACGGCATGATCTGCGCCACCGAGCAGAACGTGATCGTGGTGGACGGCATCTATGACAGGGTCAAGGCCGAGTTCGAGAGGCGCGGCTGCTACTTCCTGAAGGGAGAGGAGTCCGACAAGGTCGTGAACCTGGTCATCAAGGATGGTGGCGCTGTGAACGCGGCCATGGTCGGCCAGTCTGCCTACCACATCGCCTGCGAGGCCGGCGTGGACGTCCCCAAGTCCACCAAGGTCCTCATCGGAGAGACCGAGTCCGTCGAGCCCTCCAACCGCTGGGCCCACGAGAAGCTCACCACCATCCTGGGCATGTACCGCGCAAAGAGCTTCGATGACGCCATCGCCAAGGCGTCTCGCCTGGTTGCCGATGGCGGCTATGGCCACACCAGCTCCCTCTTCTGTGACGTGCGCGAGGCCGAGAAGCTCGAAAAGCACGCCAACACCATGAAGACCTGCCGCATCCTGGTCAACACCCCCGCGGCACAGGGCGGTATCGGTGACATCTACAACTTCATGATGACCCCGTCGCTCACGCTCGGCTGCGGCTCCTGGGGCGGCAACTCCGTCTGCGGCAACGTGGGCGTTGCCAACCTGCTCAACATCAAGGACGTCGCAGAGAGGCGTGAGAACATGCTGTGGCTTCGCACCCCCGAGAAGGTCTACTTCAAGAAGGGCTGCATGCCCGTGGCCCTGGACGAGCTGGGCACCATCATGGGCAAGAAGCGCGCCTTCATCGTCACGGACCAGTTCCTCTACAAGAACGGCTTCACCAAGCCCATCGAGGACAAGCTCGACCAGATGCGCATCGTCCACTCCAGCTTCTGGAACGTCGAGCCCGACCCTTCCCTGCAGTCTGCCCTTGAGGGCCTCCAGCAGATGAACGCCTTCGAGCCCGACGTCATCATTGCCATGGGCGGCGGCTCGGCCATGGACTGCGCCAAGATCATGTGGTCCATGTACGAGAACCCCGGCGAGAAGTTCGAGGACATGTCGGCGGACTTCATGGACATCCGCAAGCGCGTCTACAACTTCCCCAAGATGGGCAAGAAGGCCTACTTCGTGGCTATCCCCACCTCCTCCGGCACCGGCTCCGAGGTCACCCCCTTCGCCATCATCACCGACAAGACCACCGGCGTTAAGTGGCCCATCACCGACTACGAGCTCATGCCCAACATGGCCATCGTCGACACCGACAACATGATGACCCAGCCACGCGGCCTCACCTCCGCCTCCGGCGTGGACGTGCTCACGCACTGCCTGGAGGCCTACGTCTCGGTCATGGCGTCCGACTACACCGACCCGCTGGCGCTCCAGGGCATGAAGCTGGTCTTCGACTACCTGCCTCGCGCCTACGACAACCCCAATGACGTCGAGGCCCGCGACCACATGGCCAACGCATCCTGCCTCGGTGGCCTTGCCTTCGCCAACGCCTTCCTGGGCGTCAACCACTCAATGGCACACAAGCTGGGCGCCTTCCACCACATTCCGCACGGCTGGGCCAACGCCGTCCTCCTCATGCGCGTGATGCGCTACAACTCCGCCGAGCGCCCCACGCGCATGGGCACCTTCCCCCAGTACGACCACCCCAAGACCTTGCATCGCTATGCAGAGGCGGGTCGCTACTGCGGGGCCAAGGGCAAGACGGATCAGGAGGTCTTCGAGAGCTTCATCAAGATGATCGCCGAGCTCTTCGACTACGTGGGCGTCAAGCACACCATCGCCGAGTTCAACGTGGACGAGAAGTACTTCCTGGACAACCTGGACGAGATGACCGAGCAGGCCTTCAACGACCAGTGCACCGGCGCCAACCCGCGCTACCCGCTCATGAGCGAGATTCGCGAGCTGTACCTCGATGCCTACTACGGACGTGAGGCAAGCACCTACGAGGACTAGGAACCTTCGGCCCATCCATCAAGGGAGGCTTAGCATGAGGCTTTCGGACAGCAAGTCAGAGATCGTTAGGCGTGGCAACAAGGTCGTCTACCGGGACGGGGACCGTCTCCTCAAGGTATTCAACAGCGAGAAGCCCGCGGCCGACGTCTTCAACGAGGCGCTCAACATCGCGCGCATCGAGAACACCGGCATCCGTGCCAGCGAGATCCTTGAGGTCTCGCGCGTTGAGGAGGGGGAGCACAAGGGGTCCTGGGCCCTGGCCACCCGGTTCGTCAAAGGCAGGACCCTCGCCGACCTAGCGGCAGCCGACCCAAAGAACATGGAGCTCTACATCGGGCAGCTGGTAGACCTGCAGGCAGAGGTTCACTCCTTTGACGCCCCGCTGCTCAACCGCCAGAAGGACAAGCTCGCCCGCATGATCGGCAGCTGCCACAGCATCGACCCCACGGTTCGCTACGACCTGGAGATGCGGGTGGACGGCATGCGCTCCGGCATGAGGGTGTGCCACGGGGACCTGATCCTCTCCAATGTCATCGTCAGCGACGAGGACAAGCAGCTCTACCTCTGTGACTGGGCGCACGTCACCGCGGGCCTGCCCGAGGTTGACGCTGCCATGACCTACCTGCTGTTCAATCTGGAGTATCCCGAGCATGCAGACCTCTACCTGGACATCTACTCCCACAAGACGGACACTCCCAAGCAGATCGTCAACCACTGGCTGCCTGTCGTCGCTGCGGCGGAGCTCTCGCGCAAGCGCGGGCTCTCGGAGGACTTCCTGCGCAACTGGATCAACGTGGGCGACTACGACTAACCCTTGCCGATAATCCCGCCAGTCGACCCATTGGGAGGAGGGCCCCGAGACGTGGGCCCTCCTCTTTTTGCCTTCTGTATGATTGCGTCATCCACTCGTTGCGAAGGGAGACGCCTGATGAAGGCAAGATTGACAGTTGGAAAGATCGCGCGCATCGCGTTTGCGGGAGCGCTTGCGCTCGTCATGGGTTGCGGCCTTGCGGGCTGCGCAAATGACGAGCAGCTCATCAAGGAGAGCATCACGTCCGCCCTCGATACGTTCAAGGCCCCCACAAAGGAGGCCCTCATGAGCTACGAGCAGGAGACGGGCGAAACCTTTGGCAAGGAGTTCGACAAATACGGCATCGATGGCTACGAGTTCCTCGAGCACTGCTTCGCCAGGTTCGACTACGAGGTGGGCAAGGTCGAGGTGCAGGGCGACAAGGCGACGGTCGAGCTTACGCTCACCAACGTGAACTTCAACGACGCGATCAAGGCCGCCCAGGACGAGCTGCTTTCGGATGACAACGCCGAGCAGCTTGCCGCGCTCTATGCCGAGGGCGGCGAGAAGGCCATCGTGCAGAAGTACGTCGAGACCTTCTACGCAAAGATGGACGGCATAACGGAGACCGCGAGCACGCCTGCGACCATGACGCTCAGCAAGAAGGACGGAAGCTGGGAGGTCGACGACGCCTCGCTGGAGGGTGTCATAAGCGCTGCCTACGGCGGGGCTGATTTCTCCGACGTATCCTAGGGCCTAGGGTCAAGAGAACAGGGGTGGGACGGCCTGCGCAAGCCTGGTCGTCCCACCCCTGAGCCTTAGCGGGCGGCCTGCCGATTCCTGTGGTAGATAAGGTAGGAGAACGCCACGCCCTCAGGCGTCGTGCCGCCCTCCTCGCGCTCTGCCAGCCTCCACTCGTCCATCTCGTCAAGCCTCGGGAAGAAGGCGTCCGCCTTTCGGCTCGTCTCGTTCAAGGTTACGAAGACCTTGTCGCAGTGGGGAAGAAGCGCCCGGTACACGGACTCCCCGCCGATGAGCCAGACCGTACCGGGCTCATCGGCGGCCACGGCGGCAAGCGCCGCCTCGGGCGTGCCCACGCACTCGCAGCCCTCGGGCAGGGCATGCCCGCCTCGGCTGATCACGACGTTGCGCCTGCCCTTGAGCGGGCCTCCCGGGAAGCTCTCGAGCGTCTTTCTGCCCATGACCACGGTCCCCCCCATGGTGAGACGCACGAAGCGACGCATGTCCTCCCGATTGGAAACCACAAGCGCGCCCTCAAGGCCGATTGCCCAGTCACGGGTGACGGACACGATTGCGTTCATGACTGCCCTCGCTTCCGTTGTGATCGCCTAGATGGCGATGGGGATGTTCCTGACCTGGGGCCCATGCTCATAGCCCTCCACGACGAGGTCGTCGGTCGTGAAGTCGTAGAAGTCGGTGACCTCGGGGTCCAAGCTCACCTTGGGGGCGGTAAGGCGCGGGCGCGCTATGAGCTCTCGCACGACATCCACGTGACGGTCGTAGATGTGGGCATCCGCGATCATGTGCACCAGCTCTCCCGCAACCATGCCAGAGACCTGCGCCACCATCATGAGCAGGATGGCGTACTGGCAGACGTTCCAGTTGTTGGCGGCGAGCACGTCCTGGCTGCGCTGAACCAGCAGCAGGTTGAGGGTGGGCCTATCGTCGGAGGGCTCCTGCGTCACGTTGTAGATGGCGTTGAAGGCGCAGGGGTAGAGGTTCATCTCCGAGAGGTCCGCGAAGGTGTAGAGGTTGGTCATGATGCGGCGCGAGTAGGGGTTCTCGCGCAGGTCCTTGAGGACGCGGTCCATCTGGTCGAAGTCACCGTCTGCGTAATGGCTCACCTGGCCCACCTGGTATCCGTACGCCTTGCCGATGGAGCCTGACCCGTCTGCCCACTCGTCCCAGATGTGCGACTTGAGGTCGTGTATGTTGTTCGACTTGCGCTGGTAGATCCAGAGCACCTCGTCCATTGCGCTCTTGAGGGCGGTGCGCCTGAGTGTCAGCGCGGGGAACTCCTCGCGCAGGTCGTAGCGGTTGCACACGCCAAAGCGCTTGATGGTGTAGGCGGGGCTGCCGTCCTCCCAGTGCGGGCGGACCTTCTGTCCCTCGGTGGTGGTTCCGTGCTCGATGATGTCGGTGCACATGGAGACGAAGAGGTCGTCTGCCTTGCTCATGTCAGGTCCTTTCTAGAAGCTGCGGCTTGGAGACCCCGCGCCCTCCTCGCCGCGCTCCTGCATTCTCTCGAGGAGCTCCTCGAGCTCGTCTTTGGTGTCGGGGCTCGAGTAGAGGTCGAAGTCCTCCATGTCCTCCTCGTCAAGGAGCATCTCGGAGTCGAGTCCATCGTAGTCGTAGTACCAGAGCTGCTCGAGGATGCCAACCCCGTCGGTCACGAGGTTGGAGACGCAGCCTGCGACGCCCATGCAGAGCAGAAGGACAAGCCCCAAGCCAACGGCCGTGATGACGTAGGCGGAGTTGCCCGAGTTCATGTTGTCTGGGGAGGTGGTCGCAGAGGCGGACTCTATCACTGGCTCGGGGGCCTCATCGGCCTGGTCTGGGGGCAGCATGTCGTTCCTTTCTCGGTGGTGTGCCTGCGTCTTATACCCAGGCTTCGCGTTCTAGAGGTGGCTGGGGTCGAAGATGGCATCCCACATGACGCCCAATCGCGCAACGAGGTCCCGGTCTGCGGGAAGCCAGTCAACGCTGAGGAGGTCCTCGCGAGAGAGCCAGCGCCCCTCCAGGTGCTCCTCGTCCGCAAGGACTGACCCAGGCGCAAGCTCACAGACGAAGCAGTCCATGTGCAGGTGGAAGTCAGGGTAGTCATACTCGATGCTGTCTAGGTACCAGATGGTGGAGAGCACCACGCCCAGCTCCTCGAGGACCTCTCGCTTGAGCGCCTGCTCGCTGGTCTCGCCCTCCTCCAGCTTGCCCCCGGGAAACTCCCAGCCGCCGCTGAAGGGCCCGTAGCCCCTCTGAGCGGCGTATATGTGGCCTTCGTGCTGGATGATGGCCGCCGCCACGTTGATGCTGCGCATATCGTCCCCTCCTCGTCTTGTGGGCACCATTCTAGCCTGCGGGAGGCGGCCGGCTATCGCACTCCCTCAAGGCGCACCACGGCGAACGACTCGTCCGTGCCGGTGCGCGTGAGGTCAACCGTCCAGGAGTCCTGGCCGTTGTGCACCCTGGGCGCGATACGCTCTCCCAGGAGCGCCATGGTCTTGTACTGCACGCAGATGCGGCGGGGCGAGAGCCGCGTGCCCGCGGCCTCAAGGGCGTCAAGCGCCAGCTGGATGTACCGCGCGTTGTTGACGTGGCGGTTGGTGTCCAGCAGCTGCCGGGTGACCGTGACCTCGGGAATCGCCACAAAGGCTCCCTCGACGGCGATTTTGCGTTGCAGGGGAGGCAGGTCAAGGCGCCCCTCGCCCGTGAGGTAGCCCTCCTGCCCGGCGGGAATGCGGATGGGCCTGCTCAGCTGCGTGTCATAGGCGAACCAATGCGAGTCTGCCCGGACGCAGCTTCGGCCCTCGTCGTCCTCGATGGTGAAGCAGCGGTGAGCCTGTGCCCCCCTCATCTCGTGGCACCAGGTGCTGATGCGGATCTTCTCTCCAAAGCGGGGGAGGCGGGCAATCTCTATCTCCCAGGTCGAGATGAGCCAGGCATAGTGCTCGCTTGCCATGTGGTACAGTCCCACACCGAGGCTCTCGGAATGGAAGGTGGAGCAGTCCTGCAGGTAGTTGACTAGGCCGTGGATAGAAAGCTCTCCGCTCTCGTCGCACTCGCTGTATCTTACGCGTGAGTCGAACGAGTACATCTCTGCGCCTTCCCGGGCTGCTCGTGCGATCGAGCGTTGGTATGATGTGTCGGGTGCGGGCTCGGCCCGCACGACATCGATACTAGCTTTTCCGCACCACGGACGAATCGAGAGCGCGTGTACATTTCTGACCCAAACGAGTTGGCATCCTTCTGCGAGATGGCCAGCAAGGAGCAGGTCGTTGCCGTTGACACGGAGTTTTTGAGGGAGCGCACCTACTACCCCAGGCTCTGCCTCATACAACTGGGCACGGCAGGTGCGTCCGCCGCAATCGACCCCCTTGCCATCAGAGACCTCTCTCCCTTGGTCGACCTTCTTACCAACCGGGGCATCGTCAAGGTGTTCCACGCCTGCACCCAGGACCTGGAGGTCATCCAGGCCGCATTGGGCTGCGTCGTTGCACCCGTGTTCGACACGCAGCTTGCCGCGGCGTTTCTGGGACAGCGCCAGCAGCTGGGCTACGGCGCTCTCGTAGAGGCGTATTGCGGTGTGAGGCTGCCCAAGGCGGAGTCGCTCACGGATTGGTCCCGTCGTCCTCTTGACAAGGAGCAGCTGCAGTACGCGGAGGATGACGTCCGCTACCTGCCCGGGATCTACCAGACCATGACGGACGCCCTCAGGCGCAGTCGGCGCGAGGGTTGGCTTGGGCCCGAGATGGCCCAGCTCACGGACCCCTCACGCTTCACTCGATCTCCTGACCAGGCGTACCTGCACCTGAAGCGTGCCAACTCGCTCACGCGCAGGCAGCTCTCCATCGCCCGTGAGCTGTGCGCCTGGCGCGAGCGTACGGCCGCACAGCGCGACATTCCCAAGAAGTGGGTCCTCTCTGACGAGGTGGTGCTCGAGGCCTGCAAGAGGGCTCCGCGCGCTGCGGAGCGCCTCAGGCGCATACGGGGTGCGGAGCAGATGGGGGAGAGAGACGCGCAGGAAGCCATCGCCGCCATCAGGCGTGGGCTCGACTGCGAGCCAGCCCTCTATCCCGAGCGCCTCAATCACGAGCGCCCCTCGGGAGAGACCGAGGGCGTGCTCGACCTCATGTACGCCCTCCTGCGCATCGTTGCCGAGAAGAACGGTATCGCCGCGCAGCTCATCGCCACCAAGGACGACCTGCTCGAGTTCGTCACGCTGAGGTCGGCCTCGCGCCTTGCACGCTCTGCCTGGCGCTACGAGCTGGTGGGGCGACAGCTTGATGGCCTGCTGGACGGCCAGATTGGCCTCACGGTGAAGGACGGGCGCATCGAGCTGCTGTAGCGTGCGGGGGGGGTGCCACATTGTCGTCCGGGCGTCCCACTAGGCTTTGAGTCGTTCGATTCCGCTGGCATGGGGTACAAGCTTTGGCAAGCCTTGGATGGATGGGAGGGCTTCTATGCCTCTGTATTACGGATATGGGATGGATCTGGCCTACCTGGGTATCGCTGTCGTCTCGCTTCTGCTGGGCATGCTCACGCAGGGCTTCATCAACTCCACCTACAAGCGTTGGTCCCTGGTTCCCGCCAGCTCTGGTGCCACAGGGGCCCAGGTGGCTCGCGCCATGCTGGACGGAAGCGGCGCCTCGGCCGTTGGCATCACCCAGGTGGCCGGTCACCTCACGGACTACTATGACCCGCGTGACAACCGCCTGCACCTCTCGGAGGAGAACTACGAGGGAGGCTCGGTTGCCTCCGTCGCGGTTGCCTGCCACGAGGCGGGGCATGCGGTGCAGACGGCCAAGGGCTACTTGCCTGGGCGCTTCCGCACGGCCCTGGTGCCCGTGGTCAACTTTACCCAGCAGACCTGGATGCTCGTCCTCGTCCTCGGGATCATGCTCAACATCTCTGGCCTCACGCAGCTCGCGGTCCTGCTCTTTGGCTTTTCCGTTCTCTTCCAGCTGGTTACCCTCCCAGTCGAGATAGATGCCTCTCGCAGGGCGGTTGCCTATCTGAGAAGCTCGGGGGCCGCTGTAGACGAGAGGGGAGCGCGGCAGGTCCTTACGGCGGCGGCGCTCACCTACGTCTCCGCCGCGCTCGTATCGGTGCTGCAGCTTGCGTATATCATCTCGCGCAGCGGGGACAGGCGCTAATGAACCTCATCGAGCAGGCGCGAAAGAGCGAGGACGGGGTGCTCTCGGTAAGCCAGGCGGTCCAGATGGCCAACCATGCCGTTTCGTCCATTCCCATGGCAACGGTGCTGGGTGAGGTGACGGGATTTCGTGGCCCCAACGCTCGCTCGGGCCACTGCTACTTCCAGATCAAGGACGAGCAGTCCGTCATGAGCGTCAACGTCTGGAAGGGCGTGTACGAGCGCTGCGGCTTCACCCTGCGTGACGGCCTGCAGATCCAGGTGCTGGGCTCCTTCGACGTGTACAAGGGCAGCGGCAAGCTGTCCTACAACGCAAGGGGCATCTCGCTTGCGGGCGAGGGCCTGCTGAGGCAGCGCGTTGCGGAGCTTGCGCGCAAGCTCGAGCGCGAGGGTCTCATGGAGGCCTCGCGCAAGCGTCACATCCCGCAGTTCTGCACGCGCGTGGCTGTGGTCACCTCTCTTTCCGGCAGCGTCATTGAGGACGTCAAGCGCACGTTGGCGCGTAGGAACCCGCTGGTCGAGATACAGGTCGCGGGCTGCTCGGTGCAGGGCGCGCAGGCACCGGCCTCCATCATGCGTGCCCTGGACGTGGCTGCGGCAGCCAGGCCCGACTGCATCCTCCTGGTGCGCGGCGGCGGCTCCTTCGAGGACCTCATGTGCTTCAACGACGAGGCTCTTGCCCGCTGCGTTGCCGCCTGTCCCGTTCCCGTGGTGACGGGCATCGGGCACGAGCCTGACACCTCCATCTGCGACATGGTGTCAGACCGCAGGCAGTCGACTCCCACGGCCGCGGCTGAGTCCGTGGCGCCCTCCCTGGCAGAGATCGTCTCGGCCATAGACGTGCGAGAGGCCAAGCTTCGGCGCTCGGGCGCACAGCTCGTCTCCACCAGGGGCGACGTCCTGGACAACCTCTCGCGCCTCATGGATCAGGGGATGCGTTCGCGCCTCTTTGCCGCCTGCCAGCGGCTGGAGTCGTTTGCGGGGCGTCGCTGCCTGAGCGACCCCATGAACATGCTGGTCGATCGCAGAGAGGACCTGCTGCGGTCCGAGGAGCGCCTGCATGACAGCATCCCACGCGCCCTCGCGCGCGGTCACGAGGAGGTTCGGCGTACCTCCCAGCGCCTTGAGGCGAGCTCGGGTCGTCTGCTGAGGCCGTACGAGGCCAGCCTCTCCCAGGCTGCGGCATCCCTCGAGGCGCTCTCGCCCCTGAAGGTCCTGTCGCGCGGCTATGCCGTGGCGCGGGGCGAGGACGGACGAATCATCTCTGACGTCAGTGCCGTCGTGCTGGGAGACGTGGTCTCGGTCATGCTGGGGGCAGGCGCCTTCAGGGCGTCTGTCACTGAGGTTCTGCCAGCCCGTAACGAAGAAGCCACCAAGGCGTAAGGAGCAAGCCCATGGAAGAGAAGAAGTTCGATCGTTCGGTGTCCGAGATGAGCTTCAAGGAGGCGTCCGTCGAGCTTGAGCAGATCGTGCGCGCCCTTGAAGCCGGCGAGCTCGAGCTGGAGGACTCTCTGGCGTACTACGCGCGCGGAGTGGAGCTGCTGAAGAGCCTGCGCGTGCGCCTGTCCGAGGCGGAGCAGAAGGTGCAGGTCCTTCTGGATGACACCACCGCAGGCAAGCTTGAGTTCGACAGCACTGCGGCGCCCGCCACCAGCTACATCGACGAGTAGGGGAGGCAGCATGAGCGCACAGGACGACTGCATCTTCTGCAGGATCGCCGCCGGCGAGATCCCCTCTGACTTCCTGTATGAGGATGACCTGGTCGTGGCCTTCCCTGACATCAGCCCGCTTGCCCCGGTCCATGTTCTCGTGGTCCCAAAGGAGCACTACGAGAACATAATGGATGACGTTCCTGCGGAGACGCTATCCGCTCTTGCCCATGCCATAGGGATCGTGGCCGAGAAGACGGGTATCGACAAGACGGGCTTCCGCTGCATTGCCAACACCGGTGACGATGGCGGCCAGACGGTACATCACCTGCACATCCACGTCCTTGGTGGTCGCCCGCTCGACCCAAATGCCGGAGAGGGGAAGTAGCTTGGAAAACAGCGCGGCTGCCCGCGCTGTTTTCAGATGGCCTGCGCGCTGGCGGTGGCTGTCTTTTCCGGCAGCGAGTCCCAGCGGGCCGCTTTTCGCTCTTTTCTGACCCCTTGTCAATACGTGCGACCAGCGCGCGGGCAAGGGGCTATCATATTTGAATCTGTGTGTACGCGGGACCTGTTCCCCTGCGAGAGGAGATTCATGAACGTACTGGTCATCAATGCCGGCAGCTCTTCGTTGAAGTATCAACTGCTCGACACCAAGACGCACGAGGTCTTTGCCAAGGGCAACTGCGAGCGCATCGGCATCGACGGCTCCTTCATCGGCCACGAGGAGAACGGCTCCGGCAAGCAGAAGCTCGAA
Source organism: Olsenella urininfantis (assembly GCF_900155635.1). Classification (GTDB taxonomy): domain Bacteria; phylum Actinomycetota; class Coriobacteriia; order Coriobacteriales; family Atopobiaceae; genus Olsenella_G; species Olsenella_G urininfantis. The sequence continues at coordinate 920,295 of NZ_LT732540.1, read as the reverse complement.
GTGACCCTTCCTGACCACAAGACTGCCATCAAGCACGTCTTCGACATCCTTGACCAGGCAGGCTTTGACACCGGCAAGATCGAGGGCATCGGCCACCGCGTGGTTCAGGGCGGCTGGTACTTCCCCGAGTCCAAGGTCGTCACTGACGAGACACTGGCCTGGGCCCGTGAGGTTGCCCCCCTCGCGCCCCTGCACAACTATGCGGAGGCTGACGTCATCCAGATCTGCCGCGAGCTCTTCCCCTCTATCGGCAATGTGATCGTGGCTGACACCTCCTTCCACTACAACATGCCCGAGAAGGCCTGGCGCTACGCCCTCCCTCGCGACGTGGTGGACAGGCTGCACATCCGCAAGTATGGCGCTCACGGCACCTCTCACCGCTACATCTGGAAGACCACAAGCGAGTTTTTGGGCGGAGGCGTCCACAAGCTCGTCTCCTGCCACCTGGGCTCCGGTGCCTCCCTTGCCGCTATCCAGGATGGCCGCGTGATGGACACCACCATGGGCCTCACCCCGCTTGACGGCCTGATCATGGGCACCCGCACCGGCACCGTTGACCCTGCTACCGTCTTCTACCTGCAGCGTGTTGGCGGTTACAGCGTGGACGAGGTTGACACCATGATGAACAAGCAGTCCGGCCTTGCCGCCCTGTCTGCCGTCTCCTCTGACTCCCGCGACATCGAGGAGGGTGCCGCCAAGGGCGACAAGAACTGCGAGCTTGCGCTTGACATGTTCTACTACCGCACCTCGCAGCTCATCGCCGAGATGGCGCAGTCCATGCATGGCTTCGACACCATGGTCTTCACTGCCGGCATCGGCGAGAACTCCGACATCATGCGTCTGGGCGTGGCAAGGGAGCTCGAGTGGCTGGGCGTCAAGCTCGATGAGGAGGCAAACAAGATCCGCTCTGGGGAGCCTCGCGTCATCTCCTCCGCAGACTCCAAGATCAAGGTCCTCGTGGTTCCCACCAACGAGGAGCTCATGATCGCCATGGACGTCGAGGAGCTTCTGGGCAAGTAGCCTCACGCCCCTGCATCGCCAAAGGGGGGCCGCCACAAGGCGGGCCCCCCTTTCGTGCGCTTATGCAATTTGTGGCGCCTGGGTTGCCCATATCCATCCATACCGTAGTTTCAGTACCACTTTTGTGAGGTGGCGACCACCTGATTCGGTACTAAAACTACGGTATGGCGCTCGGGAGCAAAAGCGACGCGACAGCTTATGCATCCCGTGCCTTCGGCGGGCTACGCAGCGGGAAACTCCGGCTCCAGGCTTGCGGCGCGGCGCTGGTAGGCAAAGCGCGGAGCTCCGTTGAGCAGGTGGATGACTCCGCACAGGATGAACCCGTGCCGGTCAAGAAGCCTGCGCATGGGGATGTTGAGCTCGTGCGTGTCTATGCGCACGTTGTCATGGTCCGCATAGGCCCATTCCAGCATCTTGTGACCGACGCCTGCGCCCGGACGCGACGCCGCAAAGCGATGGACCACCCAATAGGGTTCGTCGCTGAGCCAGCTCCCGTCCTCGATGATGCCGTAGGTGATGTCCGGCCCCTCGGCAAAGGTGAAGGTGCCCACGATGTCACCTGCGTTCTCGCACACGTAGAGCTTTCCCAGCTCCTGGTCAACCTCCGCCTCGGCAAGCCCCGGGCAGCCGTCCTGCCATTGTGGTATGCCGCGCTCGCGCATGAGCAGGCGGGCGTCATCGTAGATCCTGGCAATCGCCAAGACGTCCTGCGCATCTGCCTTTCGAATCATCATGTCTGGTTGTCTCCTAGAAGGGTTTGATGAAGAAGGATCTCTCCAGGCTCTCGCCTGGGAGGAGCTTGGTCATTCCGCGCTTCTCCTCGAAGACGTCGCCCTCGTCCCGAGCCGTGGAGCAACCGGTCCATGGCTCAAGCGCAACGAAGGGCGCGCTGTTGGCCGCCGACCACACGCCCAGGTAGTCGAAGCCCTCAAAGTCGAGCTGGACCCCATGACCTGCGGGCCCCACCAATCGCACGCTGCGTCCTGGGACCTGCTCCAGCACTAGGGTGTCCACGTCAAAGAGCTCGTGCGCGAGCGGGAGGGCGCTCTCTCCCTCAAGCACGGTAACGCGCGAGGAGAAGTCGAGCAGCCCGCTTTCGGTGTCGATGCGCGGGCTGGAGCAGCTCCAGTCACGCACGAACTCGAGACGGTACTGCGAGAAGTCCTCGCCGTCCATCACGGGAACGTTGAAGGCGGGGTGTCCTCCCAGCACGAAGGGCAGTTCCACGTCTCCAACGTTTCGCACCTGAAATACCTGCTCAAGACCCCTCTCGCTCAGCCCAAAGGTCAGGCTGAGCTCGAAGTCGAAGGGATATGCCTCGCGCGTGCGCGCGCTTGAGGCAAGGATGTAGCGAAGGACGCTGTCTTCCTGCCCCATGAGCCTGAACTCGCAACCTCGCGCAAGGCCATGCCTGCCCAGGCGGACTCCGCCCGCGCTGCTCGTTGCCTGGCCGTTCCTCAGGCTCCCCACAATGGGGAAGAGCACGGGCGCCCGGCGCGGCCACCAGCGCGCGTTGCCCTGCCAGAGGTGCTCGCGCCCCTCGTACGACAGGCTCATGAGCTGGGCCCCAAGTGAGTCAACCTGAGCCTGGAGTGGCCCAAGGCAGATCTTGGAAACGGTTCCCACGTTGGTACCTCCTTTCGTCAGGTCGCCTGCAGCTGCGTTGCGCAGATATAGTAAGGCAGTGCCTGTCCCCGGAAAAGGTGCTTTTTCCCTCGCCTTTCGCCCGGCGGAGGACGGTGGCTCACTTATACAAACTGTTACGGTCCCCATGCATGCGCCACGCCTCTTCTAGCATGGGTACCAGTCACTTCTGGCCTGCTCGCACAGGGGCGTGCGCCCGGCGAGCTTTCTCAAGGAGGGTGCCATGATTCAGGAGCAGCTTGCGGCTTGTGGACTGGTGGGGTGCAGGGGGCAATTCAGGTGGACGCGTCCCCGGCCGTTCTGGTAGAGAAGGCCGTCAAGGCAAACGAGGGGCATCTCAGCTCGCGTGGTGCGCTCTGCGTGGAGACGGGCAAGTACCCGGGCATGGCAGACGAGGTGCGTGCGGTGTGGCCAAGCCCGCTCTAGCCTGGTCACGCTTCTTCCACAAGCGCATCCGTTTGCCTGTGCCAGCGTGCCGTTGGGGCGATTGGCCCCTCTTGCAAACTTACGCAACATGACCACTCATTGATATACATTTCAGCAATCAGGAGGCGGGCAGGTCCCGCCTCCTGCCTGTCATGATGCGAGTATGGGTTTGGGGGAACACGTGGCTCGTTTTCATCTGATGGAGAGGACTGCCGAGCAGCAGGTCATGGATGAGCTGCATGCTTCGGTGGGCAGGCGGCTCGAGGTAAGCTCCCTGGCGCCCTGCCCGGTTGAGTTCACCATGTCGTTCGTGGGCATGTGCGCCACGCAGAGCTGCGGGAAGTGCACGCCCTGCCGCGTGGGCCTGAGGGTGCTGCGCCACATGCTGAGCGACGTGCTCACGGGCAGGGCGACCATGGGCACCATAGACGACATAGAGCGCCTGGCGAGAGGCGCCTACCTCTCGAGCGACTGCGCCATTGGCTACGAGGCGGGCGCCATGGCCCTGCGTGCGGTGCGCGGCTTCAGGGACGACTTCGTGAGCCATGTGAGCTCAAGGTCCTGCTTCGCTGGGACGGCCCCCAGCGTGCCCTGTAAGACGGGCTGTCCCGCCGGCGTGGACGTGCCCGGCTACCTCGCCCTGGTCCGCGTGGGGAGAAACGCCGACGCCGTGCGCCTCATACGCAAGGATAACCCCTTCCCGCTGGTCTGCGGCCTGGTGTGCGAGCATCCCTGCGAGAGGAACTGCCGTCGCGGCATGGTGGACGACCCCATCAACATCCGCGCGCTCAAGCGCTTCGCCGTGGAGCATGAGGGGACTCCCAAGGAGCCCGTTCGCGCTGCGTCTACAGGACGTCGCGTGGCGGTCGTGGGAGGTGGCCCTGCCGGCCTCAGCTGTGCCTACTACCTCACGCTCATGGGCCACTCGGTCACGGTGTTCGAGGCAAGGCACCACCTGGGCGGCATGCTGCGCTATGGCATCCCCGCCTACCGGCTCCCGCGCGAGAAGCTCGATGAGGAGATCAGCTGGATCGTGGGCCAAGGCGTGGAGGTGCGCCTGGGCGAGAAGGTGGACGGAGAGTCCCTTTCGGTCATCAGGGGCAGCTTTGATGCCGTCTACCTTGCCATCGGCGCCCATGCCGACAAGAAGCTGGGCATAGCCGGAGAGGAGCTTCCCGGCGTGGAGAGCGCGGTTGACATGCTGCGCTCCATAGGCAACGGCAAGATGCCGGACTTCTCGGGCCAGCGCGTCTGCGTGGTGGGCGGCGGCAACGTGGCCATGGACGTGGCGCGCTCGAGCATCCGCTGCGGCGCCGAGAGGGTCTACATCGTCTACCGCCGCCGGGCCGCTGACATGACGGCCCAGGACGAGGAGATAGAAGGTGCGCGCGCGGAGGGCTGCGAGCTGCTCGAGCTGAACGCCCCCGTGCGCATAGAGGCGGGAGAGGACGGTCGTGTGGCCTCCCTGGTGGTGCAGCCCCAGGTCATAGGGGAGTGGAGGCGTGGCCGGCCCGCGCCTCATGCCGCCGACGCCTCCGAGAGGCACATCCCCTGCGACCGCGTGATAGTGGCCATAGGACAGGCCATCGAGTCCGCTCCCTTCGAGAGCCTGGGCATCCCCACCTCCTGGGGGCGCATCTCCACCCAGACCGACGCCAGCATCGCCGAGCTCGAGGGGGTCTTCTCGGGCGGTGACTGCCAGACGGGCCCCGCCACGGTGATCAAGGCCATCAACGCGGGCAAGGTTGCCGCAGGAAACATAGACAACTACCTGGGCTTCGATCACAAGATTGAGCTTGACGTGGACATTCCCAGCCCACAGCTCCAAGACCTCGGCCACTGTGCGCGCTGCGAGACCACGCTGCGCGAGGCGGGGGAGAGGTCCCATGACTTCCAGGAGATAGAGCTTGGCCTCACTGACGAGGAGGCCCTGCAGGAGGCCTCGCGCTGCCTGCGCTGCGACCACTTTGGCTTCGGCTCGTTCCGTGGCGGAAGGGAGATCCAGTGGTAACTCTTGACGCCAACGTCCAGCTTGCCTCGCGCGGCACAAGGGAGGGCTCACGACAGGTCACCCTCACGGTGGACGGGACCCAGCTGAGCGTGCCTGCGGAAAGCACCATCCTGGACGCGTGCCGGGCGGCGGGCGCCAACATCCCCACCCTCTGCTACCTCCGCGAGCTCAACGAGATTGGCTCCTGTCGCGTCTGCGTGGTCGAGGTGGAGGGACGTGACCGCCTCGTCGCCTCCTGCAACAACCAGGTGGGGGAGGGCATGGTGGTGCGCACCAACAGCCCTAAGGTGCGCCTGGCGCGTCAGGAGAACGTGAAGCTGCTGCTCTCCCAGCACGACGCCACCTGCACCACCTGCGTGCGCTCGGGCAACTGCTCCCTGCAGGATGTCTCGAACGACCTGGGCCTAGTCGACTTCACCTACCCCACCATCCTCGCCCAGACCAGCTGGCCCAAGGACTTCCCGCTCATCCGCAACAACGACAAGTGCATCCGCTGCATGCGCTGCATCCAGGTCTGCGACAAGGTGCAGGCATCGCACGTTTGGGGCATCACCAACCGTGCCACGCACACGCTGGTGGACGTCGTGGGAGGAAAGAGCATATACAACGTGGATTGCACCCTCTGCGGTCAGTGCATCACGCACTGCCCCACGGGCGCCCTACGCGAGCGCGACGACGTCGCGCGCGTCTACGACGCCCTGGCCGACCCTGACCTCACCTGCGTGGTCCAGATCGCCCCCTCGGTGCGGACCTCCTGGGGAGACCACTGGGGCCTGGGCGAGGAGGCGGGCATGGGCCGCCTGGTCTGCGCCCTGAGGCGCATGGGCTTCGACTACGTGGTCAACACGGACGTGGCGGCCGACCTCACCATCATGGAGGAGGGTAGCGAGCTTCTGGGGCATCTTGGCGCAAAGAGCGGATATCCCCTCTTCACCTCCTGCTGCCCTGCCTGGATGCGCTTCGTGAAGGCGCACTATCCCCAGCTGGTGGGTGACGTGTCCACCAGCAAGAGCCCGCAACAGATGTTTGGCGCCCTGCTCAAGAGCTACTACGCCCAGCTTCTGGGCAAGGACCCCCACAGACTCTTCTCGCTCTCCATCATGCCCTGCGTGGCAAAGAAGGCGGAGGCGGAGTATCCCAGCATGCGCGACGCCTGCGGAGACCCTGACGTGGACTGCGTGCTCACCGTGCGCGAGCTGGAGAGGCTCCTGCGCGCGGACCACGTGGACGTGGCCTCCCTTACCGAGGAGCCCTTCGACGAGCCTCTGGGCACGGGCACGGGGGCCGGCATCATCTTTGGCGCCACCGGAGGCGTCATGGAGGCTGCCCTGCGCACCGCTCACTACCTGGTTTGCGGGCACGCCCCAGCGGATGACATGTTCGGGGACGTGCGAGGCCTGGACGGCTGGAAGGAGGCCATCTTCCCTCTGGGCGACAAGCGCCTGCGCGTGGCGGTCGCCCACGGACTCGCCAACGCCGACGCCCTCTGCAGGGCAATAGTCTCAGGAGAGGTGAGCTACGACTTCGTGGAGGTCATGGCCTGCCCGGGTGGCTGCGTGGGCGGAGGTGGGCAGCCCATCCACGACGGTGAGGAGCGGGCGGGCGCACGCGGGGCTGCGCTCTATGGCTTTGACAAGAGGTCCCAGTGGAGAAACTCCTACGAGAACCCTGCCATCGAGCGCTGCTACCGCGAGTACTTCGAAAGGCCCCTCTCGGATGTTGCCGAGAGGCTCCTGCACACGGACCAGCGGGCGTGGAAGATGCCGGCAGAGTGGATTGCCGAGGCTGAGAACGCGCCTGACGCGGCGGATTCTCTGAGACCGTAGGAAGACGCCACCAACCTGCCGTTAGACCGTCGCTGGTTGGCGGTCTAACGGCGGAGCTTTCTCCATCTGACTTGATTTGGCCCCCTAGACCGTCAGCACGTGACGGCCTAGGGGGGTATTCTCATGAGCATGGCCGCCCCGGAAAGCCGAGGCGGCCATGTGCCGTGCGCATGTGGCGAGGGCGTCTACTCGGCCATCTGTGCCTGGACGGCGGTGATGGCCACGACTCCCACGATGTCATCCGCGGAGCAACCGCGGGAGAGGTCGTTCACCGGCTTGGCGATGCCCTGCAGCACGGGACCGTATGCCTCGGCGCCGGCGAAGCGCTGCACCAGCTTGTAGCCAATGTTGCCCGCCTCGAGGTCGGGGAAGACCAGGATGTTGGCGTTGCCGGCAACCTTGGACTCGGGTGCCTTGAGGGCGGCGACGCTCTTCACCAGCGCCGCGTCCAGCTGAAGGTCGCCGTCGAGGGCGAGCTCGGGCTCCTTCTCGTTGGCGAGCCTCGTGGCCTCCTGGACCTTCTCGGGGACCTCCCCCTTTGCGGAGCCCATGGTCGAGAAGGAGAGCATGGCAACCTTGGGCTCGTCGGACATCAGGCTCTTCCAGGTGTTCGCGGAGGCGATGGCGATCTCGGAGAGCTCGTCTGCCGTCGGGTCGATGTTCAGCCCGCAGTCGGCAAAGAGCAGGGTGCCCCTCTCGCCGTATTCCTCCTTGTCGGTGCACATGACGAAGAAGGCCGAGACCAGCTTGGTGCCGGGGGCGGTCTTCAGAATCTGCAGGGCTGGGCGTAGGGTGTTCGCGGTGGAGTGGCAGGCACCGGAGACCAGGCCGTCCGCGTCACCCATCTTGACCATCATGGTGCCGAAGTAGGTGGCGTCATCCATCTGCTCGCGCGCCTGCTCGATGGTGACGCCCTTCTTGGCGCGGAGCTCGGCGAACTTGGCGGCGTAAGCCTCGTGCCTCTCGCTGGTCTTGGGATCGATGACCTCCACGCCCTCGATCTTGACCTGGGAGGGGTCGCCCAGCACCACAAGCTTGGCCAGCCCCTCGGCCACGACCTTCTTGGCGGCCTCGATGGTGCGGGGGTCCTCGCCCTCGGGAAGGACGATGGTCTTCACGTCTGCCTTTGCAGCCGCCTTCATGCGCTCAAGAAAGTCGCTCATCAAAACTCCTCTGCTCGCCTGCGTATGTGGGCCTCGCCAAGGGCGGGGTACGGCAAATATGCATGCTGGCTGCGCTTTTCGCCCCAGCGGAACCCATTATATGACCGCGTGATAGAATCGAGGCCAATCGAGCCGTGGGTTTCCACAACTCGATTCTTTTGTGTTCTGGGTTCGGGGCGCAACAGCTCCCGTTCTTTGATCAGAAGGAGTCGTGCACATGAGCATTTCCACCGGCCTGCCTGAGGGCTTCAACCCCCAGTCCTATGATGCGCTCGTGGTTGGCGCGGGATACGCGGGTGCCGTCTGTGCGCGCCGCCTTGCCGAGGCCTGCGGCTACAAGGTCGCCATCGTGGAGAGGCGCAGCCACATCGCTGGCAACGCCTACGACTACGAGGACGAGGCCGGCATCCTGGTCCACAAGTACGGCCCGCACATCTATCACACCTATGACGAGCGTGTGCACGAGTACCTCTCGCGCTTTACGGAATGGACCCCCTACCAGCACAAGGTGCTAGCCAACGTGCATGGCACCCTTATGCCCGTCCCCTTCAACCACAGCTCGCTCAGGCTTGCCTTCGGCGAGGAGAGGGGAGAGGCCCTCTACCAGAAGCTCGTGGTCACCTTCGGCCAGGACAAGAAGGTCCCCATCCTCGAGCTGCGCGAGAAGAACGACCCCGACCTCTCTGAGGTCGCAGACTACGTCTACGAGAACGTCTTCCTGCACTACACCATGAAGCAGTGGGGCAAGACTCCCGACCAGATAGATCCTGCCGTCATGGGCCGCGTGCCTGTCTTCGTGGGGGACGACGACCGCTACTTCCCGCAGGCGCCGCACCAGGGCATGCCTGCCGAGGGCTACACCGCCCTCTTCGAGCGCATGCTCGACCATGACCTCATCGACGTGTTCCTGGGCGTTGACGTACGAGACATACTCGAGGCCAGCGAGACCCAGGTCTGCGTCTGCGGGAGGCCCTACGGTGGCGAGCTGGTGTACACCGGCCCGCTTGACGAGCTCTTTGGTATGGACCTGGGCCCACTTCCATATCGCACCCTGGACATGGTCTTCCAGACCCTGCCCCAGGACCAGTTCCAGCCCGTGGGCACCGTGAACTACACGGTCTCCGACAACTTCACGCGCATCACCGAGTTCAAGAACATGACCGGCCAGGTGCGTCCCGGCGCAACCACCATCATGCGCGAGTACTCCCGCGACTACCTGCCCGGGGTGGGAGAGACGCCCTACTACGTCATCAACGAGCCCCACAACCTGGAGCTCTACCGCAGCTATCGCGAGCGTGTCTCGGGCCTGCTCAACTTCCACGTGGTAGGGCGCCTGGCGGAGTACCGCTACTACGACATGGACGGCGTCGTGGCGTCCGCGCTCGAGCTCTCCGACGAGCTCATCAGCAACCACTCCTAGTACCTGCAAGCCACACGTCTGACGGGACGGCCCATCACCCATGCAGAAGATTCTCAGCTTTGGCATCCCCTGCTATAACTCGTCCTCCTACATGGACCACTGCATATCCTCCATCCTCGAGGGCAGCGGGTACGCGGACGACGTGCAGATAGTCGTCGTGGACGACGGGTCCGCCAAGGACGACACCCTTGCCAAGGCGCAGTCCTGGCAGGAGCGCTATCCCGGCATCGTCAAGGCCGTGCACCAGGAGAACGGCGGCCATGGGGCGGCGGTGCTGAAGGCCCTCGAGCACGCCGAGGGCACCTACTTCAAGGTCGTTGACTCGGACGACTGGGTGGATGGTCCCTCCCTGCAGGCGCTCCTCGCCAAGCTGCGTGGCTTCGTGGCGGACGACACCCGCGTTGACCTGGTCATCAGCAACTACGTCTACGAGCACGTGGAGGACGGCAAGCAGAACGCCGTTGACTACAGCTTCGCCCTGCCCAAGGACAAGATCTTCACCTGGGACCAGATCGGCCACTTCAGCATGTCCCAGTACCTGCTCATGCACAGCCTCTGCTACCGTCGCGACATCCTCCTGGACGGCGGCGTGCCCATGATCGCCCACACCTTCTATGTGGACAACATCTACGCCTACGTGCCCCTTCCTCGCTGCAAGACCCTCTATTACCTGGACGTCAACCTCTACCGCTACTTCATCGGCAGAGACGACCAGTCCGTCAACGAGGAGGTCCTCACCAGCAGGATCGACCACTACTGGCGCGTCTCCCGCAAGATGATGGAGGCCTACCACCTCTACGACGACGTGCGCAGTCCCAAGCTCCGCAGCTACATGCTGGGCTACTTCACCATCGTGATGGCAATCACCTCGGTCTTCTCCAAGCTCTCGGACAGGCCTGACGCCATGGACGAGCTTGACAGACTTTGGAAGGAGCTCAAGGAGTACGACCCTCGCATGTACCGCCATGCCCGCCACGGCCTTGTGGGCACGGCGACAAACCTGCCGACCGAGGCGGGGGAGAAGGTCACCATCGGCCTCTATCGCGTGGCCCAGAAGCTGGTCAAGTTCAACTAGCCCTGGCTCATCCAGCAATGAAGGTGGCTCCGCCGGCATGCGCCGCGGAGCCACCTTCATTGCGTGTCGCTTGCGTGCTAGGTGATGTCGCCGCCAAGGGCGACGTAGCCCTTGATGACGCGGGTGCGCCTCTCGCTTCCCGGTGGGCACAGGTGGTCGAAGAGGGGCATGACGCCCTTGAAGATCAGGTCAACCTTGGCGCGATTGGCCCTGCCGCCCAAGCTGCCCCGCGAGAGTCGCAGCCTGCGCTCGAGCTCCGCGATGAATGCGCTGCGCTGCGCGTACTCCCAGAAGTAGGCGGCCATGTCGCACTCCGGATAGTCCCATGGCCTGTCATCTGGGCCGGCGAAGTGCACTATCGCGGGCTGCATGCGCGCCTGCTCGTACTGCTCGCGGATGTCGTCCGGCGCCTGGGCGATGATGTTGGCGCGCCTCAGGCGCTTCCAGTCCATGAGGGTGTTCCAACGCATGTCCAGCGTCACGTACTTGCCGTCTGCAAGCATGTTGAGGATGTCCTGGTCAAGCCAGCGCCAGAGCTTGCGCGTGGAGAGCGAGAGCATGTCGGTGACGCTGAAGACATGGCGGAACGCCTCAAGGTTGAGCATCACCACCCCGGCCTGAAAGTACAGGCTTGGGTCCCTGAGGCCCAGCTCCTGCGAGAGATAGGGCCCCACCGTGCCGTCGTAGCCGCCCATCTGCCCCAGCATGTCCGCATCCCGTGTGGCCGCAAGGAGGTAGCCCTCCACGTTGACATCAAAGAGCTCCGAGAGGTCTTCAAGCACCACGAGATCGCTGTCCAGATAGATGGCCTTGCGCACCTGGGGGAGCAGCCATGGTGCCAGGAGCCTGAAGAAGGTCTCGGGGCGGAAGTGCCCATGGCAGGGGAGGTGGGCGCCCTTGAGGGCAGTCTCGGCGTCCAGGAAGCCCAGCTTCACGTTGGGATGGCGGGTGTGCCCCACCAGGGTGTCAATGGTCTGCTGGCTCATGTTGCGCGTGAGGACCACTATGTCGTAGTGGCGCTCTGGGCTGACATGCTCGACTATGGATTGCAGGGCAACGGCCATGTAGGGGGCGAAGTGCTCGTCGCTGGCGAGAAGCACCACCACGTCCTCGAAGCCCATGCCCATCTGCTCGGCGTGCGATACGAGGCGCACCGGTCCCAGCTCGCTGAGCGCTGGCAGCTTGTTCATTGGCCCTCACCTTTCGACTCGCATCGTGGCAGCGTCCTGCCTCGGAGGCACAGCAATTCTACACCTGCCGGGCGGGATGCTCCTACGCCTGCCCAAGGTCTCTAGAGGCGGGGAAGCCGTATGCCGTGCGGGCGTCCCGTGCACCTCGCGTTATGGCCTGCTCCACGGCCTCTGCCGCAAGCACGCCCACCCTGTCCACGGGTGCGTCTACCTCGCCCGTCGCCATGACGAAGATGGTATCCCCGTCGCTGGTGGTGTGCGTGGGGCGGATGGCGTGCGCGTATCCGTCGGCAGCCATCTGGGCCACCTTGGTTGCCTGGGCCTTGCTGAGACGGGCGTTGGTCACTACGCAGGATATGGTGGTGTTGGTGCGTTGCAGGGGAGTGAGCCCCTCCGAGAGCTCCTGTGCCTCCTGTGCCGAGAGGACTGAGGCCCGGTCGTCCGAGAGCGTTCCCGCGATGGCGTTTCCGGTCTGCGGGTCAACTATGGTGCCGCAGGCGTTGACGGCGGCTATGGCGGCGCAGGAGAGCTCTCCCAGCTGGCAGAGGGACTTGCCCAGGCCACCCTTCATGGCGCGCTCATGTCCGGTGAGCTTGCCAACGGTGCAGCCGCAGCCTGCGCCGGCGTTTCCGCACTCGAGCTCGCGCCAGGGCTCGTCGAGGGCCAGCCGCACCGCCTCGGCGCCGTCCGCGACGCTCGGGCGCACGTCGGGACTCCCGCAGGCAAGGTCGAAGACGCAGGCGGAGCTTACGATGGGAACCACCCCCACCCCCACGTCGAAGCCGATGCCGCGCCTCTCGAGCTCCTCCGCCGCGCCGCAGGCGGCCGATAGGCCAAAGGCGCTCCCCCCCGAGAGGACCACGGCATGCAGCTGCTGCACGGTCTCCTCGGGCCTGAGCAGGTCGGTCTCGCGCGTGGCGGGCGCTCCCCCGCGCACGTCTACTCCCCCCGTGGCCCCCTTGGGGCAGACGATGGCCGTGCAGCCCGTCCCCGCCTCCTCGTTGGTCACGTTCGCGGCATAGACGCCCTCTATGCCCAGGTTACTCATGACTTCCATCTGGCTTGCACCTTTCACTCACGAGCGCCAGCGCGCCCTCGGCTTGAGCGCTCTCCATCTGGGACAGGGCGCGGATGGTTCGGGCAACGGGAAGGCCCACCACATTGAAGTAGTCGCCTCGAATGCCCTTTACCAGCAGGCGACCAAGGCCCTGGATGCCGTACGACCCGGCCTTGTCGAGCGGTTCTCCGCTCTCAACATAGGCCGATATGAGGCTTTCGTCCAGGGGGAAGAACTCCACCTCGGTCGTCTCGGTGAAGGATGTGCGCCGATGCGTGCCCAGTAGGCACACTCCGGTGCTCACCCTGTGTGTTCTGCCCGAGAGGAGACGGAGCATGCGCTTGGCGTCCTCCTTGCTTCGGGGTTTGCCCAGGACGGTCTCGTCGTCCAGCCATACGATGGTGTCGGCGGCAAGGATGGTCTCGCGGAGGGTCTCCCCAAGCTCCTCGAGTCTGTGCAGGCAGGCCTCAGCCTTACCGCGTGCGAGCCTCTCCACAAGCTCAAGGGCCCCCTCGCCGTCCTTCCTGGTCTCGTCGCAGTTGGCAGGCATCACCCGGGCGTCAATGCCCAGGTCCTGAAGGAGCTCCCGGCGGCGCGGGGATGCGGAGGCAAGGATCATGGTGCTTGTACGTCCCTTCTAAAGGAAGGGGGCGGGTCCGCTCGCGCGACGCCCCGCCCCCGTGTGCCCATTGGTAAGGCGCTTGGATCTACTCGACCTCGATGGCGCTTACGGGGCAGTTGTCAGCAGCCTCCTGGGTGCCGTCCTCTGCCTCCTCGGGAACCTCCTCGACGGTGACCTCGGCAACGCCGTCGTCACCGATGACAAAGACCTCGGGGCAGGTGGACTCGCAGAGACCGCAGCCGATGCAATCCTCGTTGACAGTAGCCTTCATGTTGAAATCCTCTCGCATTGCGTGAACGTCGGGCCCCCTGCCCGAGTTCGTCTTGCATCTTTGTACTATTACTTTGCCCTCAGCGCCAGCCCCAATACGACAAAAGACTCCGCTCAGACGATTTCTCTGCTGACGTCGATCAAATAGCGCTGGACGAGGATGCCGTCCTCGCCCAGCACCTCGCTCTCGAGGACGCCCCCGTTTCGCGCTATGGTCTTCGCGGAGCCCCTCGTTGAGGTAATGGCGGACGTTCGCCGCGCCTACGAGCTTGTCGCGCTCGTCGTCCAGCGGGAACAGCGCCGTGCCCGGGACGCGACCCTCAGGCGTCTCCTCCGTTATCTCGAGGTTGGCGAGGTAGCTTTCGAAGTCGTGGTAGTCGTTGCGAAAGATAGACCGGGGGGAGTGGTTCGTGTGGTTCTGGAAGACGTCGGCAGCCCACTCGTCCATCATTTCCATGAACTGAGGCCGGGGCTCCCCCCTGAAAGCCTCACTAGCTTCAGGCCCATGCCGCCTCCTGGACGCGCTTCAAGATCGTCACCGTCTCGACGTGGCTCGATTGCTCCAGATGGATGTCAAAGCCCCGGAAAATCATTCCGTTCGTTCTCGGAAATAAATCTACGGCTTTTTTGACCTCAAAAATGCCATTTTCTCGACCTCGAACGTTCTCGGAAACAGGTCGATGTGCTTGTCCCAGCTATATATAAGCAGTCGCACATATTTTTCCAATTGCCTCGACACTTCGCTCTGAGGAAATGTGTCCGCAAAGCTGTGGTTTCCCATCCACTCGACTCTACTGCTGCCGGAAGCGATTTCAAGATCAATCGCCCTCATTACATCTGACCGCCCAAAGATCGTCTGCCCCGGAAATGCCTCACGCAGTTTCAAAATATGGCTTGCCGTTTTCGGTTGAAAAAACAGCTTCAATACCCAGTTTTAGATCGTCAATGTCCGGTTATGCAGCGGATGGTTCTCGTTCAACAGGAGATTGCGAAGGAATACCCAAGGAACTCCGTCGTTTCGTAAATGCCGTTTTTCAGGTCATTGTAATTGACATATGATGAAGTATTTGTTTAAAGAATGCGGTGCTCCCACAACGCTATATTCAGATTTGCTTCAATAACATTCCATAGTTTAGCAGAAAATGTGTTTTGAATACCTAGGATATACCATATCTAGCACATATAATAAATGACTCGTACATCTCCTCTTTGAAGATAGGCACGAGTCATTTTCTATTTTATATTCTGTCCTTTAAACAGTAATATACGATCTTCCGTTTGAATCAGCGTACTACCTGTTGCTGGTATAATTTCATCATTCCGATTAATTGAAATAATCAACTTACTGTCCGGAAGCTTCAAGTCACTGATATACTTATGATTCCATGCATGATGTTCTGTCACTGTAAATTCTATGAGATCTTGTCCGTTTGGATCAAAATACTCTTCGCCGCTCCAAACAATAACATCATTTGGTTTTAGAACAAGACTTCCATTAGGAACTAATGGCTTATCATCACGAATTATCTTTGCAATAATTAGGTGCTTATCTAAAGAAATATCTTTTATCTGACGATATGCGAGAATACCACCCTCATCTACCACTGATTTTACAAATGTAATATTCCCTTTTCCAACATAGTAATTAAATGTTCTTAATACTTCATTATGAGGGTCAATCATATGTAACTTCTCTGCTACCCACTTCATAGAGGAGCCTTGTATGAGTGATGATAGTAAGCAGACACCAAAGACAATATGGAAGATATCCACAGAACTCGTTTTATACTGATTCACTACCATAATTGCAAAGGCAATCGCAGCTGCTCCACGAAGTCCTGCCCAAGATACTAACCACTTTTGATTGAGCTTCAAATCAAATGGTAACATCAGTCCAAACACTACGATTGTTCTAACAATAAAGATGAGTACAACTGCAATGACAATCGCAAAGAATAAGTTCGTCAAGATATGTGCAGGTGTCGCAAGTAATCCCAAAATAAAGAACAACAGGATATTCATAATGTTAGATACACCATCAAAGAAGAATATCACCTCTTTCTTTGCGATAAAAACTTGATTTCCTAATATCAATCCAAGAATATATACCGTTAGATATCCATTACCATTCAACAGTTCACTAGTCGAGAAAGATAATAGTACAACCGCAATGATAAAAACTGTAATAAATCCACTCTTTTGAAGGTCTGTATACTCCATAAAATTGCGAACAACATAGGCAACGATTACACCAATGAGAATACCCCAGAATATCTGAAAGAATAATATTGTACCGATAGAAATCTGCTCACCTTTGATTAATGCTAAGAAAATACAAGTTAGTGTAAACGCCATCGGATCGTTTGATCCACTTTCAAGTTCTAAAAGAGACGCAGTATTGTATTTTAAATTTAAATTCTTTGAAGAAAGAATATTCGATACAGATGCGTAGTCCGTAGAGCCAATAATTGAACCAATTAAGAAGCTCTCTATCCAGCCAAAGCGTAGAATAAAATGTATCAACGTTCCGGCTAGTAATGACGTAAATATTACGCCTAAAGTTGATAGAATTAATGATTCAATTACGACAGTTCTACCAGCTTTCCAGTTTGTGCCAAATCCACCATAGAAGATGATAATTAATAATGCGATCTTCGAGAAGTTTTCCGCAAATTGGTAATCGTTAAAGTTAAAACCAATTAGGCTGCTTACAATACCCAAAGAGAAGAACAACATCAAAGAAGGAATCCCGGACTTCTTCGCTATCTGAACCGCAATCAGAGCAGCCAGTAATATGACTGATATATAAAACATACGCTATCCACCTCCTATTGTTGTCATTCTATCAAGATTTAGTATATCTTTCAAAACAAATGCACTTGCTACACCGTCATCTTATTTCAAGCCTTTTCTCCATATTTAATTGTGTACTTTTGACAGCAATACTACCGTCTCAACGTGGAAGGTCTGGGGAAAGAGGTCCACGGGCGTGATGCGCTCTGGCATGAAGGTTCCCTCATCCGCAAAGCGCGCGAGGTCGCGGGCGAGGGTTGCGGGGTCGCAGGACACATAGGCGATGGCGCGCGCAGGCTGCTCCGAGAGAAGCCTCACCACCTCCTCTCCAAGTCCCGCGCGAGGGGGGTCCACCACGATGACGTCCGCATCGCTGTCGGGAAACTCTCTCCCCGCGTCCCCTCCTTGGGCATCCACGTTGTCGATGCCGGAAAGCTCGAGGTTTCGCCTGAGGTCGCGTACGGCGGGGCCGTAGGACTCCACCGCGTCAACCCAGGAGCAGCGCCTGGCAAGGGGAAGGGTGAAGGTGCCAGCTCCGCAGTAGAGGTCCATTGCGCAGTCGCCCTCCTGGGGGTCCAGCCCCTCGAGCACCAGATCAACGAGCCTTTCGGCTCCCTTGGTGTTCACCTGGAAGAAGGATGGAGCAGAGACCGTCATGCGCTCCTCTCCTACGAGCTCGCTCCAGCTCCCGTGCCCCGAGAGGCGCTCGACGCCCGTGACGCGCCTTGCCTTCTGCGGGCCCTTGGTGAGGACGCGCACCACGGACGTGGCCTTGGTGGCCTCCTGGAGCACCTTTGCGGCCTGCGCGCGGGGAAACGCCCCCGGCTCGGTCCAGAGCGCCACCTCGAGCTCCCGGCTGCGTGCCGAGGCGCGGATGCCCACGCGGTCGATCTGCAGCCCGCGCGATCCGGCGAGGTAGGAGAGCGCACCGGAGACGCTCTTGGCGGCCTTGGCGTAGCGCCTGTCCAGCAGGGGGCAGGAGTCGACCTTGACGAGGCCCTCTCCGGACGCGTCGTGCATGCCCACGATGGCGCGCCGGCCCTCAAGCCTGAAGCCCAGCTCAACCTTGTTGCGGTAGCCCCAGGGGTCGGAAGGCGCCTGGCACTCCCGCACCAACGCCTCGGCCGCGTCCCTGCCCCAGTGGCCTATGCGCACGAGGCCGTCCAGAACGTTTGCGCGCTTTGCCTCGAGCTGTGCCTCATGGGACATGCTGGCCCAGGGGCAGCCACCGCACGCGTTCGCGTAGGGGCAGGGAGGGGTTACGCGCAGGACGGAGGGCTCGAGGGTCTCCATCACCCTGGCTCGGGAGAAGCTCTGGGCGCACTGGGTGATCTGCGCCCTCACCAAGTCGCCGGCGACGCCCCCGCTCACGAAGACCGTCTTTCCGTCCTCGTCATGCGCTATGGCGTCCGCCCCATATGACATGCGCTCAAGCCTGAGCGTCAGTTCCTTCTCCACCGCGTGTCCCCTCTACGCCTCTTGGCCCTGGTGGGCATGGAAGGACATTCTATCAAGCGGATCATGCGCGTCCGGAATGCGGCCCGCAATCTCCCGTAACGCAACAGGCTTTCGACTTCATTTAGACATAAGAATAAAAGTTTGAAACAATAGTATATTTATGAATGCTTTTTGACCTTTGAGACATTAAAGTAACCCATAGGTTACTTGTTGTTTTGCCATCCCACTAATTCTGTGAGAGCTATATTTAAGCAGGTAAGCGTCTATAGATTTATAAGGAAAAAATATTTTTGACCGCTTGCGCACGGAATGGGGCCGTTCCCCCTTCCCAGGCTCCTCAGCTGTTTTTATTTTTTCGGCTATTGGATATAGTTCGTTTTGGCGTTATTCTGCTCTTGCAGAGGGGGAGGGGCGACGCGCCTCCCTTCGCCTGCGAGAGGTCTATCAGTCAAAGTGCCAGAACGGTTCTGGCACGGAAAGAGTAGGAGGAACCATGGCTAACGGGCTTTACGTCCACAGCGAGATTGGCCCCCTGAAGAAGGTTTGCCTTCACCGCCCCGGTGAGGAGCTCCTGAACCTTCCTCCCGACGAGCTCGAGCGTCTTCTCTTTGATGACGTGCCCTTCCTCGAGGTCGCCCAGGCTGAGCACGACCGTTTCGCCGAGATTCTGCGCGAGCAGGGCTGCGAGGTTCTCTACCTCGAGAAGCTCGTCGCCGAGGCCCTCGAGGCCGCCGGCTCTCGCGAGGAGTTCACCAACCAGTGGCTCGACGAGTCCGGCCTGCGCGGCACCCACACCCGTGCCGCCGTCAAGGAGTTCATGGACGCTATCGAGGACACCCAGGCCTTCGTCGAGAAGTGCATCGCCGGTATCCGCAAGAACGAGCTTGAGCTTCCCACCAAGTCCACCAAGCTCCTTGCTGACCTCGTGGGCTATGACCAGGACGGCGAGTCCGACCTCCTGATCGACCCCATGCCCAACACCTACTTCACCCGCGACCCCTTCGCGATCGTGGGCAAGGGCGTGAACCTGAACCACATGTACTCCGTCACGCGCAACCGCGAGACCCTCTTCGGCAAGTACATCTTCCGCGATCACCCCGAGTACAACGACGCCCCCCTGTGGTATCGCCGCGACTCCGCGTACCACACCGAGGGTGGCGACGTCCTCAACATCAATGCCCACACCCTGGCCGTTGGCATCTCTCAGCGCACCCAGGCTGCCGCCATTGACGCCATGGCGCAGCACATGTTCTGGGATAAGGGTGACGAGTGCGAGATCGACACCATCTACGCATTCAACATCCCCGTGTCCCGTGCCTTCATGCACCTCGACACCGTCTTCACCCAGATCGACGTTGACAAGTTCACCATCCACCCGGGCATCATGGGCACCCTTCAGGTCTTCAAGCTCACCAAGGGCTCCGCTGAGGGCGAGATCAAGATCGAGGAGATGAACGACACCCTCGAGCACGTCCTGGCCAAGGCCATGGGCCTCGATGCCGTCCAGCTCATCAAGTGCGGTGGCGGAGACCCTGTCGCGGCTGCCCGCGAGCAGTGGAACGACGGCTCCAACACCCTCTGCGTCGCCCCTGGCAAGATCTGCGTCTACCAGCGCAACACCGTAACCAACGACGTGCTCTACAAGGAGGGCCTCGACCTCCTCGTGGTTCCCTCGGCTGAGCTCTCCCGCGGCCGTGGCGGCCCCCGCTGCATGAGCATGCCCTTCGCTCGTGAGGACATCTAGTCCAATATAGGCACCTGGTCTAGTCCGGGGGTGGATTTAATCCGCCTCCGGACTTGGGCTGTGCATACCCTCTAGGCACTGCTTTGCGCCCAACCAAATGGCTTGGGCGAGACAAACAAGAAAGGAACTCGAATGGGCGTTAACATCAGTGGTCGTAGCTTCCTGAAGCTCCTGGACTTCTCCTCCGACGAGATCAGGTACCTCCTCAAGCTCTCGGCTGACTTCAAGAACCTCAAGCGCACCGGCACCCCCCACCGCTACCTCGAGGGCAAGAACATCGTCCTGCTCTTCCAGAAGACCTCCACGCGCACTCGCTGCGCCTTCGAGGTTGGCGCCTCCGACCTGGGCATGGGCGTGACCTACCTTGACCCCAACTCCTCTCAGATGGGCCACAAGGAGTCCACCGAGGACACCGCCCGCGTGCTCGGCCGCATGTATGACGGCATCGAGTACCGTGGCTTCTCCCAGGAGCAGGTCGAGGAGATCGCCGAGAAGTCCGGCGTCCCCACCTGGAACGGCCTCAC
Source organism: Olsenella urininfantis (assembly GCF_900155635.1). Classification (GTDB taxonomy): domain Bacteria; phylum Actinomycetota; class Coriobacteriia; order Coriobacteriales; family Atopobiaceae; genus Olsenella_G; species Olsenella_G urininfantis. The sequence goes on along the minus strand of NZ_LT732540.1, from coordinate 900,052 downwards.
CGACAGCTTCCACCCCACCCAGATGCTCGCCGACATCCTTACCGTCCAGGAGGAGTTCGGTCCCGACCTGCGCGGTCGCAAGCTCACCTTCTTCGGCGACTGCTGCAACAACGTCGCCAACTCCCTCATGGTCGTCTGCGCCAAGCTGGGCATCAACTTCTGCGCCTGCGGCCCCGAGGCCCGCATGCCCGAGGCTGAGCTCGTGGCCACCTGCCGCGAGATCGCTGCCGAGAACGGCTGCGAGATCGTCCTGACCGAGGACCCCGCCGAGGGCGCAAAGAACTGCGACGTCCTCTACACCGACATCTGGGTCTCCATGGGCGAGTCCTACGACCTGTTCGGCGAGCGCATCCAGATGCTCTCTCCCTACCGCGTCACCAAGGAGCTCATGGGCCAGGCCAACAAGGGCGCCATCTTCCTGCACTGCCTGCCCTCCTTCCACGACACCAACACCACCCATGGCAAGGAGGTCGCCGAGGAGTTTGGCATCACCGAGATGGAGGTCACCGACGAGGTGTTCGAGGGACCCCAGTCCCGCGTCTTCGACGAGGCCGAGAACCGCATGCACACCATCAAGGCCGTCATGTACGCGACCCTCAAGTAACTAGCCCCACCAAGGGCCTCCCTCGCCTTGCGGGGGAGGCCCTTTTTCATGGGCCGAGTCGTTGCCTCGCCACTTTTGTTTCCAATGGTTTAGGATTCATAAATTAGAATAACAATAGTTATTATATGCTCATGAATGATTGTGATGGGATAGTGAATACAATATTTCATCACAAATGGCCAACTGGTCATCTGGTGTCCATCCATCCTATCTGAACAGCAATTTCTTTCAGAAAAAGAAGCATTGCCCTAGTTGCGAGAAAGATGATTCTCTATGAGCGGTCGTTTTTCTCCGTCTACGGTAAATGACAAGATTCTCGCCGACTATTGCATAACGCTCGCGGCAATCTATGGCCTTTTCCCCTCAGTAGTCGTAAGCTGTCAGGGTGAGTTGGGAGCCTTGTGTTCCGCTTTCGTATGTAGTCCTGTTCAGTTCGGAGACGTTAACAACGTCGAAAGGAGTTGCGGTCATGTCTGAAACGACGGCGCAGCCAAAGAAGAAGAGGGAGATGCTTTCGTCCTTCTCCATCATCTTCATCCTTCTGGCCATTGTCGCGGTGATCACCGTGGCACTCAACGGCCAGACCTACCTGATGGATGGTGTGGAGAACACCGTCACGGGAGCAACACTGTCCGACTTCCTCATGGCACCTGTGAAGGGCTTCGCTGACGCCATCGACGTCTGCCTCTTCGTCATGGTCCTGGGCGGCTTCCTCGGCATCGTCAACAAGACGAACGCCCTCACCACGGGCATCAACGCCCTCGTTCGCAAGATGGGCGGCAACGAGCTCGTGCTCATCCCCATCCTCATGTTCGTCTTCGCCATTCTGGGCTCCACCTATGGCTTCTGCGAGGAGACCGTCGGCTTCTACGCCCTGCTCGCCGCGACCATGATGGCAGCGGGCTTCGATGCCCTCACCGGCGCCATGATGATCCTGCTCGGCGCTGGCGTCGGTTGCCTCGGCTCCACGGTCAACCCCTTCGCCACCGGCGTTGCCTCTGCAGCCCTCACCGGCCTCGGCATCGACGTCAACCAGGGCGTCATCATCGTCCTGGGCATCGTCCTGCTCCTTGCGACCTATGCCGTCGCGGTGTTCTTCACCCTCCAGTACGCCAAGCGCGTCAAGGCAGATCCCTCCCGCACCCTCATGAGCGCCTCCGAGCTTCAGGCTGCTGACGATGCCTACGGCAACGACTCCGAGAGCGAGGCCACCAAGGCCGAGCTCACCGGCAAGCAGAAGGCGGTCCTCGCCCTCTTCGGCGTGGCCTTCCTCATCATGATCATCGGCTTCGTGCCCTGGCAGAAGCTCGGCGTTGACTTCTTCAACGCGGGTTACGACGAGGCGGAGGTCACTTCGGAGGTCACCGCCGACGACATCGTCTCCAAGTACGAGGATGACGGCGAGCTGGTCCTCAACAGCGATAAGGTCACCGGCGAGCTCACCACCGTCGAGCAGACTACTGCCGGCTGGTCCTCCTTCCTGACCGGCGCCCCCCTCGGTGAGTGGTACTTCGCCGAGTCCACCACTTGGTTCCTCCTCCTCGCCATCATCATCGGCGTCGTGGGCGGCCTCTCCGAGCACGAGATCGTTGACGAGTTCATGGCTGGTGCCGGCGACATGATGTCCGTCGTCCTCATCATTGCCGTCGCCCGTGGCGTCTCCGTTCTCATGAGCGCCACTGGCCTCTCCAACTACTTCCTGAGCGCCGCCTCCGGCGCCCTGGCCGGCACCTCCGGAATCGTCTTCACCATCGGTTCCTACCTGCTCTACTTCGTGCTCTCCTTCCTCATCCCCTCCACCTCCGGCATGGCGAACGTCTCCATGCCCATCATGGGGCCCCTCGCTCAGCAGCTCGGCTTCAACCCTGCCGTCATGGTCATGGTCTTCTCCGCCGCCTCTGGCGCCGTGAACCTGATTACCCCGACCAGCGGCGCCATCATGGGTGGCCTTGCCCTTGCCCGCATCGAGTACGGGACCTGGGTCAAGTTCGCCGTCAAGATCGTGGCCGTCATCGCCGTGGTCTCCATCGTCATCCTGTCTGTCGCCATGCTGATGCTCTAGTCTTCAGAAGACTGCAGGCCCAAGGCGCCGTCCCCTGGTGGGCGGCGCCTTTTTCATGTTCTTGGAGGTAAAGAAGTGCCCCCGCAGGATGTTCCTGCGGGGGCACTCGACCTGGGGAGTGGAGTTGCCTGGGTCCTCAGTAACTCATGCCCATCGCCTCGCGAACCTCCCCAAGGGTGTCCTGGGCGATGGCGCGGGCGCGGGCGTTGCCGTCCGACAGCACGTCGCGCACGTAGTCGAGGTTGCCCTCGATCTCGTGTCTGCGCTCGCGAATGGGGGCGAAGTAGTCGTTTACCGCCTCGGTGACGTAGCGCTTGAGCTGGCCGGAGCCTCCCATGCCGATCTCATCCGCGATCTCCTTGGGGTCACGTCCCGTGCAGATCCCCGCAGTGGTGAGCAGGGCGGAGACGCCGGGCCTTCCCTCGGGGTCGAAGGTGATGTTGCGCTCCGAGTCCGTCTTGGACTTTTTGATGAGCCTTGCGGTCTCCTCTGCGCTCATACAGAGCGAGATGGCGTTCCCGTAAGACTTGCTCATCTTTCGCCCGTCGAGGCCGGGCAGCAGGGGAGTGGAGGTGAGAAGGCCCGCCACATCTGGGAAGACTTTCCCGTAGCGCTCGTTGAAGCGACGGGCGATCTTGCTCGTTATCTCGATGTGCGGGAGCTGGTCTCGTCCCACGGGCACGATGTTGCCCTTGCAGAAGAGTATGTCGCAGGCCTGGTGCACCGGGTAGGTGAGCAAGAGGCCCGTGAGGGCGTGTCCTGAGGCAGCCTGCTCGGCCTTCACCGTGGGGTTGCGCTCCATCTCGGCCTCGGTCACCAGCGAGAGGAAGGGGAGCATGAGCTGGTTGGCCTCGGGAACCGAGGAGTGGGTGAAGATCATGGTCTTGGAGGGGTCGATGCCGCAGGCGAGATAGTCGATGACCATGTTGTACACGTTGTCACGGATGTGATCGGTGCTGTCCCGATCGGTTATCACCTGGTAGTCGGCGATGATGACGTTGGTCCTGACGCCAAGCCCCTGCAGCCGCACTCGCTCGACGAGCGTGCCGAAGTAGTGCCCCATGTGCAGACGCCCGGTGGGTCGGTCGCCCGTGAGCATGGTGTAGCTCTCGGGGTGCTGGGGAAGGTCCGCCTGGATGGCGTCACTGCGCCTCAGGGCAACCTCGTAGCTTCCTTCGTTTGGCATGGCGTTATCTCCAATTGCTTCGGTTCACAGACCTCACCATGTTACGGCAACTGCCCGCACAGTGCGCCTGCTATCTGGAGGGCGGCTGACCGCGAAGGATTTCCTGGCCCTCCCGCCAGCTGGGGAGGTAGTGGTCCATGAGCTCGTAGAAGCGTGCGCTGTGGCTGGGCTCCAGGAGGTGGCAGAGCTCGTGAACCACGACGGACTCGAGGCACTCGGGTGGTCTCAGCGCCAGCTCCAGGTTGAGGCACACGATGGCGGTGCGCACGTTGCAGGAGCCCCAGCGTGTCCTCATCCACCTCAGTCGAAGGCTAGAGTGACGCGCTCCCATCAGTCCCCCGTAACGATCGAGAAGGGGGAGAGACGCCTCGGTGAGCAGTCCCTTGAGCCAAGGCGTGCAGAGGCTCCTCAGATTGTCGGGCGTGGGGTCGGGCTGCGGCGTTCGGATGACGAGCTCCGCAGCCTCCCTCTGCACCGACGGGCGGGGCGACTGCTCGAGCCGGAGCGCGAGCGCCTCGCCCAGCACGCAGATCTTGTGCCCCGGCTTCCAGGAGATGGTCTTCTGGGCGCTCTGTTCCCTCACGTGCCGCAGCTGCTCCTCAAGCCAGGTGGCATGCTCCTCCACGAAGCGCACCACCTGGGCCTCCGAGACATGGGTGGGGGCGCTGACGCGAATGCTTGCGTCCCGTCGCACGCGGAGGTTGACCCTGCGCACGCCTCCGCTCACGAAGAGCAGCTCGTGGCCCGCGGCAAAGATCACGCGCTCGAACTTGGTCCCAACTGGCACGGATGCGCTCCTGCTCGTCTGGCTTGGATACAATGGTGTGGCCTGCGCTTCCATAATGCGCCAAGGCGGCGGAAGGGGCTTCGGGAGGGAGTTTTTTCATGGCTAGTTCCTACGGCGAGGATGCGAGCAAGAACGCGCTGCGCGAGGCCTACCTGCAGGCCGAGAGCTCGCTTACGCCGCGCCGTCGCGCGCGCCTTGACGGTGAGCTCCTGCGCAACTTCCTGGCGCATCCCGCCTATCGCAAGGCAGGGACGCTCCTTGCCTACCTGCCCTTCCGTGAGGAGTTCGACACGCGCCCCATCATTGCGCGGGCTCTCAGGGACGGCAAGCGCGTCGCCCTTCCGCGCCATGTGGGCGGAGGGAAATCCCTCGAGTACGTTCTCATAGGCTCGCTCGATGGCGCGGAGGCGGCAGTCCGCAGGGGTGACGCCCAGCCGCTCCCGGCCTCACGGGAAGAGCTGGAGAATAGCATTTGCCTGGTGCCGGGTCTCGTTTTCGACGGAAGCGGGCATCGCGTTGGGTATGGCGCGGGCTACTATGACAACTTCCTGGCGAGCTTTCCCGGAAAGAAGGTCGGGCTCGTCAGGTCCATGCAGATCAGCTCGAACCCACTGCCCACAGACGAGCATGACGTGGCAGTTGACCTGCTGGTGAGCGAGTCCTGCGTCTGGAGCTGTCGCTAGCCCTCTTCGCGCCTCAGGTGGGAGGCCATGTCGCGAATGGCCATCGCATAGCCTTTGATTCCCAGGCCGGAGATGGTCTCGAAGCAGGCCTTGCGCACGTAGGAGACCTTACGGAACTCCTCGCGCTCGTCCACCTTGGAGATGTGCACCTCGATGGCGGGGATGGAGACCGCCTTGAGCGCGTCCAGCAGCGCGATGGAGGTGTGGGTGTATGCCGCGGGGTTGATGATGATGCCGTCGAAGTTCTGATACGCGTCCTGAATCTGGTCCACGAGGTCCCCCTCGTGGTTTGACTGGTAGCAGACGCAGTCCGAGAACCCCTCCTCGGCCGCGCAGCTTCGGCACACCTCCAGAAGCGCGGCAAAGTCTGCCCGCCCATAGAGCTCTGGCTCCCTGACGCCCAGCATGTTGATGTTGGGGCCGTTGAGCACGAGGAGCCGAGGGCCGCCGCCACCCTTGCCCTCTCCCTCCAGGCGCTCCTCCTCGGCCGCCTCTCCCATCTGCAGAAGACGGGTGAGGACATCCATCTCGGACGAGCCAGGATCCGAGGCGGTCTGCTCGGTCCTGGCCGCGCTGATGGCGCGTGGGGGCACGGAGGAGCTGCCGGGGGAGAGATGAACGCTCAGCTTTCCCTCGCCGCCGCCCGCGACGCTCAGGGTCCCCTCGACGGCGGGCATGGTCCCTGCCCGCTCGCAGAACGCCTGGTATACGCTGGCAACAAGGTTGGGCCCAAAGACCACCTCTATACCGTTGCTGCCCCTGCCCACACAGCCGAGGACGCCGGGGATGTCATTGAGGTCCTCTCGGTCGATCAGGCTCGGGTCGGCGACGTTCAGACGCAGCCTGGTCATGCAGAGCATGCTGGACAGAAGGTTGCTCTTGCCCCCGATGCTCTCGAGTACGCTTTGGGCCACGTCTTGTACTGACATCGTTCCTTCCCCGATCTGCCGAACCACCATGGCTGGTACCCGCCTGAGACGAGACTCAAGTATATGGTTCGTCTGGGCGGCGCAAGCCGCCACGGGTGAGTGGACGGACGAGCGTCAAAGAGCGTTCCGGATGTGTCACGTGCGCCTAAAAAGGGACCCTATAGGCCAAGCAGCTCACGAATCTTCCTCGCGTCTCCCGCAGGGCTTCCCGTACAGTGGACCCGAAGGTCTGACCAGCGCTCATACAGCGGCATGCGCTCCCGGGCGAGCGCCTCCACGCCTCGGGAGCGTGAGAGCGGCCGTCCCTTCAGGGAAAGCCGATCGAGGGGCCTTTCCAGAAGCACGATCCGCCCGTTCTGCCTGAGGGGGCGGTAGTTCTCCTCACGCACTACCACGCCGCCCCCGCAGGCGATTATCAGGTTGCTCTGGCTTCCATAGCGCAGGGCCACCTTGCTCTCGAGCCTACGAAAGCCGTCCTCGCCAACGCTCTCGAGGTAGCGTGCCGCGGGCATGCCCGCCTCGAGGCTGATGGCGTCGTCCAGGTCAACGAAGGGCCTCATGAGCTGACGGGCAAGGCTGCGGCCCGTGCTGGTCTTGCCGGCACCGGGCATGCCGATGAGGATGATGTTGAGGCTCTGGGACAGGAGTCGCTCGCAGAGCCCGACCACCTCCTCCTCCCTGAACTCTGACCCCAGGAACTGAGACGAGGACAGCGCCGCCTGGGCAACGAGCATGGGAAGGCCGGACATGCTGGGTATTCCCAACTCCTCCGCATCGAGGCACATGCCCGTGCGCGTGGGGTTGTATACCACATCCAGCACGCCGGACAGCAGGGGCATGGACTGCAGCTGTGACTTCGTGAGGGGGCTCTGGGGACAGTCGGGATACATGCCCACGGGGGTCGCGTTCACGATGAGGACGGAGTCGGAGTTGCCGCCTGAGAGGCTTTCGTATCCGCAGGGACCGCCTCGCGAGATGACCACCACCTCTGCTCCCGCATCCTCGAGGGCCGCCCGCACGGCCTGGCTTGCGCCGCCAGAGCCAAGGACGCAGGCCTTGCCGCTCCCTAGGACCCGCTCGGCAGGGCGCCCGAGCCGTTCCCGGCAGAATCGCTCGAGCATCCAGGAGAAGCCCGCGAGGTCGGTGTTGTCGGCAATGATGCGGCCCTGCCCGTCCTTCGTGAGCGTGTTGGCGACGCCTAGGCGCCGCGCGGAGGCGCTCTGGACGTCCGAGAGCTCGAAGGCCGCCCTTTTGTAGGGAATGGTGACGTTGAGCCCCTCCCATGCGCCCCTCCTGAGGAAGCCCTCAAGCTCCGGGGGCTCTAGCTCGACCAGCTCATAGGGGGCAGATCCCAGGGCCGCGTGTATGGCGGGGGACCAGCTGTGCGAGAGCCGCCGCCCCACGAGCCCAAAGCGCACGTTCGCCCTCCCGTCAGACGACCTCAACGTAGCTCCCCAGGTAGCGGCAGTCCTCGCAGACCTCGTCCAGGCTCTCCAGCAGCCTCGCGAAGTCAGGGGAGCTTGCCGGGCAGCTCACGTCGAAGTAGAACATGAACTCGAAGTCCCGGTCAGGAAGGGGGCGGCTCTCCAGCTTGATGATGTTGATGTCAAGGGCGTAGAGCTTCCCGAGCACCTTGTAGAGGGCCCCGGGCTCGTGGTCGACCACCAGCATCAGGGAGCTCCGGTCTGCTCCTGGGTAGACGAGAGGCTCCTTAGATATGCAGGCGAAGCGCGTGTAGTTGTTGCCCTGGTCCTGAACGTTGCGTGCCAGGACGTCCAGGCCATAGAGCTCGGCGCACGGACGAGACGCAAGCGCCGCCGCCCCGCCCCTCTCGCTCTCTGCAACCATACGCGACGCAATGGCCGTGTTCTCGCAGACGTGCACCCTCACTCCGCGAAGGCCTGAGAGGAAGCTCGAGCATTGGTTGATGGCCTGCTCGTGGCTGTAGATGTCGGTGACGTCCCCAAGCCCGCAGCCGGGCTTCGCCAGGAGGTTGTGGTCGATCTTCATGCGACAGCTGCGCACGATGTGGAAGTCGTGGCGCATCATGAGGTCATAGACCTTGTTGACGGACCCTGCCGTGCTGTTCTCCAGGGGCAGGACGCCAAAGTCGCAGTACCCTTCCTCCACGGCCTGGAAGACGCCCTCGAAGCTGTCGAAGTAGCTGAGGGTCGCGTGCCTGAAGAGGCGGTCGCAGGCCATCTGCTGGAAGGCCCCCTCGACCCCCTGGGTGGCAACGAAGGCGTGGGTTGGGAAGGGGCCGACGGCGTGCGCGAGAGATGCCCCGAGCTCGTCGCGGAACCGGGACCTTTCCCCCAGAAGCCTCCGCTGGCGGCTGCGGGAGGTCTCCATGAGCAGGTTCATCAGCGCCGCCGTGGGGCTGGCAAGATCGTCTGGCACGCTTGCCATGGCTTCTGCCACCAGCTGCCGCTCGCGCTGGCGGTCCATGACGGGAAGCGCGTGCGCACGCTTGTATGCTGCGACCTCCTCAGCACAGCCCATGCGCTCCATCATGAGCTCGATCATCCGATGGTCTATGTCATCGATGCGCGTGCGAATCTCCTCCAGGGAGTCCATCATCCATCCCTCTCTTCCGAAAGCGAGAACGGATGCCCCTCCGGGGCAAAGGAGAGCCAGGCGTCAAGGGCGCACAGGGCGGCCATGGCCTCCGCGACGGGGACGGCCCTTGGTGCGATGCAGGGGTCATGCCGGCCCCTCACCTCGAGCGGGCAGTTGCGCATCAGCTCGAGGTCCACGCTCTGCTGTGCTCGGGCGATGCTGGGCGTGGGCTTGACGGCGAGGCGGAAGAGCACCGGCGCCCCCGTGCTGATGCCGCCAAGGGAGCCCCCCGCGTTATTGGTCACGGGGCAGATGCGTCCGCCATCCACCTGCCACGCATCGTTGTTCTGGCTTCCTCTCAGGCGTGACGCCTCGAAGCCGCGGCCAAACTCGATCCCCTTGACGCCGGGGATGCCCAGGCAGGCCCGCGCGATGAGGTTTTCGAGGCCGTCGAAGATGGGGGAGCCGATGCCCGCGGGAAGACCGGTGACCACGCACTCTATGACGCCTCCCACCGAGTCGAGGTCCTGATGTGCGGCCTCGATCGCCTCAAGCATCTGCCTGCCGGCGGCCTTCCCTATGGTGGGGAAGGGGCCTCCCTGCGCCAGGGCCTCCATCTGCCGTGCGAGCTCGGCGCGAGAGGGGGGGTCCATGTCCAGGGCCGAGAATGGCTGGTCCTGCGCCTCGCCCACTGAGAGCAGGTGCGCGGCAACGCGCACACCCCTCTTGTCGAGCATCTGCGCCGCTATTCCCCCCGCCGCGCAAAGCGGTGCGGTGAGCCTGCCTGAGAAGTGCCCCCCGCCGGCGACGTCCTGGCTTCCACCCCATTTGGCCTGCGCGCCCAGGTCCGCATGCCCTGGGCGGGGAATGCGCCTGAGCTCCTCGTAGTCCTGAGGGCGCTGGTTGCTGTTGTCGATGCTGATGCAGAGGGGGGCCCCGCAGGTTGCCCCTGCGGGATTGAGCCCGGAGAGGAAGCGTGGCGTGTCAGACTCCTTGCGTGGGGTTGTCCAGCGTCCTTGCCCGGGGGCCCTGCGCGCCATGAAGGCGGCCAGGGCCCCCTGGTCGACCTTGAAGCCCGACGGCAGGCCCTCCACCACACATCCAATGGATGCGGAGTGAGATTGCCCGAACACGCTGACCCTCAGGGCGTTGCCGAAGCTCGAAGGCACCTCAGCGCACCTCGCTTTCCTTGACGATTCCACCCAGGAGCCGGAAGTCGTCGAAGAAGCCCGGATATGACTTCGCGACGCATTCCGCCCCGTGGATGGTGGTTGGCCCGCTTGCGTAGGCTGCAGCGATGGCGGACATCATCGCGATCCGGTGGTCGTTCGCCGCGTCAACGTCACCGCCGGCAAGAGATGCCACGCCCTGGATGAGAAGGGCGTCCCCCTCGGTCGTGATGCGAGCGCCCATGGCAGAGAGGGCGGCGGATACGCTTGCAAGACGGTCGGACTCCTTGAGTCTGAGCCTTCCCGCGTTGACGATGCGACTTTCCCCTGGGCAGAGGCAGCAGGTGGCCGCCAGAGGCGGCACGAGGTCGGGAATCTTCGAGGCGTCGATCTCCGCGGGAGCGAGCCTTCGACTGGCGCAGGTCGCGGTGCGACCCCTCGTGGAGCAGCGTGCGCCCAGGGACGCGAGCTCGAGCATCACGCATCGGTCTCCCTGCGCGCTGGCGCCGTCAAGGCCCTGGACCGTGACACCTTCTCCCCCAAGCGCCCCCGCGCAGAGCCAGAAGGCGGCGTTGGACCAGTCTCCCTCCACGCGCAGGCGTCCAGGGGATGCCAGGCGCGTTCCTGCCGAAAGCCCGTAGTGGACGCAGCCCTCGCCTTCGGTCACCTGGACACTGGCACCAAAGCTGGCGAGCGCGTCCAGGGTCATGTCGACGTAGGCCTTCGACTCCACGGGACGCTCGACCTCGACCTCAAGCCCCTCCGAGAGGAGGGGAGCCGCCATGAGGAGGCCGCTGACGTACTGGGAGGACACGTTGCCAGGGAGCTCGAAGCGGCCTCCAGACATCCTGCCTGCGACCTTCAGGGGAAAGCTGCCCTTCTCGGACAGGTGGGCGCCGTGGGCCGAGAGCTGCTCGAAGAGGGGGGAGAGGGGCCTCTGGGAAAGCCTGCCGCTCACCTCGATCTGCCCCCCCGTGCTCAGCCCGCAGAGCACGGGAAGCATGAAGCGCAGGGTGGAGCCGGATTCCCCGCAGTCGAGCCGTGCGTCGCGGCGCCCCGTCGCGGCCCCGCCGGCGTCACGGGGGAGGGGCCGCACCCTGAACCCCAACTTGGTTCGGGTTACCTGGGCGCCAAGGGCGCGCAGGCAGCCTGCCGTCGCCTCTATGTCAAGAGAGCTGGTGTCGCAGTCAAGATCCGTGATGCCCTCTGCCAGCGCCGCCAGGATGAGCAGCCTGTGCGCCGCCGACTTCGAGGCTATGGCGGGGATGTTCCCGGAAAGCGGGTGAGGGGTGATGGTCACGTCCATGTCAGCTCACCCCGCAGCCCAAGCGCACGATCTCCTCGAGCTCTCCCACCTGGCAGCGCCTCAGCTCAACGTCCGCGATCTCACGGGGGATTACCAGGTTGATTCCGTCACCGTGGCGCTTCTTGTCGCGCAGCATGAAGGAGAGGAGCTCCTTGTGAGGGACGTCCGTGTCCGTGGGAAGCCCGTGGGAGGCCACGAGCGCGACGATCCTTTGGCAGCACTCGTCCGAGCACCAGCCAAGGCGCGAGGAGGCGCGCGCGATGCAGCAGAGCCCCGCCGCCACGGAGGAGCCGTGGCCCAGGCTGAGGCCCGAGGCGGCCTCTATGGCGTGACCTATGCTATGCCCCAGGTTGAGCGTCTGCCTCAGCCCCAGCTCCCTCTCGTCCGCCTCCACCACGTCACGCTTGATTCTGACGTTTCGCGCCACTATGTCCACCAGCTCCTCTCCAGTGAGGCCGGCATCGGTGAGGGTACGACGCTCGAGGGCGGCGAAGAGCGCCTCGTCCGCAAGGACGGCGTGCTTGATGACCTCGCCGCAGGAGTCCCGGAAGAGCTCGGGGGCAATGGTGTCCAGGCAGTCCACGTCAGCCACCACAAGGGAGGGCTGCCAGAAGGCCCCCGCCAGGTTCTTGCCGGCCGCTAGGTCCACCGCGCACTTGCCCCCAACGGAAGAGTCGACCATGGCCAGCAGGGAGGTGGGGACCTGCACCAGCTTTATTCCGCGCAGATAGAGGGCGGCGGCAAGCCCCGCGAGGTCGCCCGTCACGCCTCCGCCCAGGGCAACCACCACGTCGTCTCTGTCAAGGCCCCCCTCCGCCAGCCGTTCCAGCAGCTCCGAGAGGGTCTCCATGCTCTTCGACGCCTCGCCTGCCTCAAAGATGTGGATGCTGCTCTCAAAGCCCGCGTCAAGAAGCGAGAGGGCGACGTCGTTCGCGTAGAGGGGAGCCACGTTCGAGTCCGAGATGACCCTTGCCGCCCGCCCCGCGCATGCGCCGCGGACGAGCTCTCCAAGCCCGTCCAGGATGCCTGCCCCCACGTGGACGTCGTAGCTTCCGTCTTGGGTGCTGACGTCTATGGTCTCGTGCGCGCTCATCGTCCCTCAATCTCCCTCTTGCGCCTATCGCCCTCGGCGAGAAGCGCCTCGAGCCTCCCCGCGTCGTGGGCGTCTATTGCGCCCTTGTATTCCAGGAGGCAGTCGATGAGTGTCTGGATCTCCCTGGAGAGCATGTCCGCGTCTTCGAGGAAGAGCTCGCTCCACATGCGCGCGTTCAGCCGTGCCACGCGGGTGAGGTCCTTGTAGGACCCTGCCGAGAACCCCCTGTGCGCGCGGGCCGTGGGGCTCTTCACGTAGGCGTTGGAGACCACGTGCGCAAGCTGCGACGTGAAGGCGATGACCTCGTCGTGACGCTCGGCGGTGGTCACGCTGAACTGGCCGAACCCGCAGGGCGCAAGCAGGCGCTCGATGCGGTCCAGGAGGTCGAGCCTCTCGATGTCGTCCATGTCCCGTGGGGGCACCATGACCATGGGCGCGCCGCGGAACATGCCGGCGCGCGAATGCGCGTAGCCGGAGTGCTGCGTGCCGGCCATGGGGTGGCAGCCCACGAAGTGCCAGTCGTGCCGTGCCGCGATGGCAAAGCAGCTCTCGCAGACCCTGCGCTTGACGCCCACGCAGTCGATCGCGATGGCCCCAGGAGAGATGAGCCCCTCCATCTGGAGCAGCCAGTCGATGCTCGCCTGCGGGTAGCCCGCCAGGATGATCAGCTCGCAGCTGCCGATGCTCTCGTCCGTGAGTTCCCCGTCCACCACGTCCACCATGGCGAGCTCGAGCGTGGAGCGCGTCCTATTCCAGGCGTACACCTCCCGGCCTCCCGCGTGGAGTGCCCGCGCGAAGGAGCCTCCCATGAGGCCAAGCCCCACCACGCCCACGCGTCCGTCCACGTAGGTGGGGGTGCCATGACTAGGCATCGACGCCATCCAGGTCTTGGCATATGGCCTCGCGGATGAGGGCAATGCGACGCATGCTGTCTGCGAACTGATCTGGGGTGAGGGCCTGCGCCCCGTCGGACCATGCCTCGCTGGGGTTGTCATGCACCTCAATCTCGAGCCCGTCGGCACCTGCCGCGCAGGCCGCATAGGCGGCCGGGCGCACGTAGCGGGTGTAGCCCGTGGCATGGCTTGGGTCGCCCACGACCGGGAGGTGCGTGAGCTGGTGCAGCACGGGGATGGCGTTCACGTCGAAGGTGTTCCTGGTGCGCGTCTCGAAGCTGCGGATGCCCCTCTCGCAGAGGATGACGTTGGGGTTGCCCTCGCTCATGACGTACTCGGAAGCCATGAGGAGCTCGTCTATGGTCTGTGACATGCCTCGCTTGAGGAGGATGGGAACCCTGGTCTGCCCCAGCTCTCGCAGAAGGCTGTAGTTCTGCGCGTTTCTGGCACCGACCTGCATGACGTGGATGCCCCTGTCGAGGAAGAGCTGGATGTCGCGGGGGTCCATGACCTCGGTTACCACGGGCATCCTGAGCTCCTCAGATGCCTCCATGAGCAGGTCCAGGCCCTTTGCCCCCATGCCCTGAAAGGCGTAGGGGCTGGTGCGAGGCTTGAAGGCACCGCCGCGCAACATGCTTGCCCCCGCCCTCTTGACTGCTCGGGCAATGCGCAGGAGGCCCTTCCCCTCAACCGCGCAGGGGCCGGCTATCACCTGAAAGTGACCGCCACCCAGGAGCACGCCGAACCCGCAATCCACCACGCTGTCCTCGGGATGGAACTTGCGGTTTGCCTTTTTGAAGGGCTCGGTCACGCGCCTTACCTGGTCGATGATGTCCATCGACTCGAGCAGGAAGGGGTCTATCTGCGTTGTGTCGCCAATGATCCCCACCACGGTCTCGTTCTCGCCCCTCGAGACGTTGGTCTTGAAGCCGCGTCCCTCTATCCAGCGCACGAGGTGGTCGAGCTGCTCCGTGGTGGCGCTGTTCTTCACAATCGCGATCATGTCGGGCCCTTCGCCGTGATGTCGTTTTTGTCGATGCTACCACCCATCGGGGCAGGCGCCGCGGCCTTATCGAAAGCGTTACACCCCTGTTTTGTGGGAGTGCGATGGGTGCTTGGGACCAAGGCGGGCAAGGGCCTCGCTTAGGCTATACTTGCGAGCCATGGCCCCGTAGCTCAGTGGATCAGAGCGTTCGCCTCCGGAGCGAAAGGTCGTGGGTTCGAGCCCCACCGGGGTCACCATCGAAGGTCCGAGGCCGCTGGCTCCCCGCAGCGGCCCCTTTCATGTACACCCCATCGCACCATCGAGGAGCCCACATGACGACGGTCGCGCCCGATGAGGAAGCTGCCTGCGAAAGCTGGACTGTGGCGGGCCTGAGCAGCGACGAGGCGCTTCGCCTCGCCCAGGAGGGCAAGGCGAACACCGGAACTGCGGTGCGCACCAGGACCGTCGGGCAGATCGTGCTGGAGAACCTCGTCACCCCCTTCAATGGCATCAACCTGGCCATGGCGCTCCTCGTCGCGCACACGGGCGCCTGGCGCAACATGCTCTTCGTGGGGGTGGTGGCCGCGAACCTGGGCATAGGCATCTTCCAGGAGCTGCGCGCCAAGCGCATGGTGGACCGCCTCACCATCCTCACCTCAAAGCCCGCGCGCGTGCTTCGCGACGCTCGGGAGGCGGAGGTCCCTATAGACCAGATCGTCCTGGGGGATGTCATCCTCCTCTCTCATGGAGACCAGGTCCCCGCCGACTCCACGGTCATTTCTGGCGAGGCCAGTGTGGACGAATCCCTTCTCACGGGCGAGAGCCGCAACGTCTCGAAGCGCGCGGGCGACCAGGTCGTAGGGGGCAGCCATGTGGTCTCGGGCTCGCTTAGGGCCCGCGCGAGGGTGGTGGGCGCCGAGGGCTACGCGGCGCGCCTGGCCGGTGAGGCGGGTCGCGTCCGTCCCGTGCGCTCCGAGATACAAGACGCCATCGACCTCATCGTGCGCAGCGCCACGCGCGTCCTCGTCCCCTTGGGCTGCATCCTCTTCGCCCGCATGTACCTGCTCGGGCATATCTCGCTGAATGGTTCCATCCTTTCCGCCATCGCCGCGGTGATCGGCATGATCCCTCAGGGGCTCGTGCTGCTCACCTCGAGCGTCATGGCCATCGCCGCCACCAGGCTCGCTCGGCGTGGCGTCCTTGCCCAGCGCTCGCGCTGCATAGAGACGCTCGCGCGCGTTGACACGCTCTGCCTGGACAAGACGGGGACGTTGACCACGGGCCACATGGAGCTCGTGCGCGTGGTGGGGGAGGGCGGTGTGGACGAGGGGCTCTCTCGCAGGGCGATCTCCGCCCTCGCCAGCTCGAACGCGGACGACGTCAACGCCACGAGCGCGGCCATTCTCTCGTGGTCCCAGCGGGAGGGCATCTCGCACGAGGCCGTCACGCGCAGCGTCCCCTTCGACTCCTCGCGAAAGATGTCGGGCTGCACCCTTGAGACGGGAGAGTCATTCGTGATGGGCGCAGCCCCCTTCGTGCTGGGGGAGGGTGGCGCGCGCGGGCTTGCGGACATAAGGGAGGACGCGCTTGAGCGGGTCCTGGTCGTCTGCTCCTGCGACGGCTTCGACGGGCGGGGACTTCCCTTGGGCGAGCCCCGGCCGCTCTGTCAGCTTGCGCTGAGAGACGAGCTGAGGGCCTCCGCCCCCTCGACCATGGGCTACTTCGCGGAGCAGGGGGTCGAGCTCATCGTCATCTCGGGCGATGACCCCGCCACCGCCGCCGCTATCGCGTCGCGCGCGGGCGTGCCCCACGCCAATCGTGCCGTGGACGCAACGGGCATGTCCGACGAGGAGCTGATGTCCCACGCCTCCTCGGCCCGCGTGTTCGGCCGTGTGACTCCCGAGCAGAAGCGCAGCCTGGTCAGGGCGCTACACGCCTTGGGTCGCACGGTTGCCATGACGGGGGACGGCGTGAATGACATCCTCGCCCTGCGCGAGTCCGACTGCGCGGTCTCCTTCGCCTCTGGGACTGACGCGGCGAGAAACGTCGCCGATGTGGTGCTTGCCGACGACGACTTCTCCCATATGCCCGAGGTCGTGGCGGAGGGGAGGAGGTCCATCAACAACCTCCAGCGCTCTGCCTCGCTCTTCTTGGTCAAGACCGTCTTCTCCGCGGTCGTTGCCGCCTTCTGCGTGCTCTTGCCGCCCTACCCCTTCATCCCCGTTCAGATGTCGCTCGTCTCGACGGCCGTCATTGGCATTCCCTCGTTCGTCCTGGCGCTCGAGCCAAACAGCCAGCGTGTGAGCGGCAACTTCCTCGAGAACGTCCTGCGTCGCTCGCTTCCCGCCTCGGCCGTCATCTCGCTGGGCCTCCTTGCGGCTCTGGTGGCACGCGAGCTCGTGGGGATGAGTGCAGAGGAGGCCTCGGTGATGTGCATGGCGATAGTGAGCGTGGTGGGGTTTGCCCTCATCAGGCGCATCTCTCTTCCGCTCAACGCGTTGCGCGCGGGGGTGCTTTTCGTGGTGGCCGCCACGGTCATTGTCGGCTGCCTTGCGTTTCCGGACTTTTACAGACTCTCTGCCCCCAGCCCCGCCATGCTTATATTGTTGGCGTTTCTCTCGCTTGCGTCGTGGTGCCTCTTTGACAGGCTCTTCGCGCGCTCCTGTGCGGATGGCCGCTACGCGCGCGCCCTCATCGACGCTCTCAACAGGCTTCACGGGAGGTAGGACCCATGCTTTCTCAGGATTTCGAGCGCGCCGTCAGGCTCGCGCGCATCCCGCGCGTTCTCTCCGCCGCAGGAATCGAGCGCAGCTACATAGACGTGTCTGGTGTTCCCGGTGCCTGCAGGCTGCCTCGCTCCCTGGTCATCCTCCTCGAGAATTGCATCCGCAGGGCACGCTGCGATGAGGAGGCCATCGTGCACGCCAGGCGCATCGTCGACGCTGGCCTCTCTGGCACCCAGGGCGAGGAGATCGAGTTCATGCCAGCCCGCGTGCTCTTTCAGGACTTCACGGGCGTTCCCGTCTTCGTGGACTTTGCCGCAATGCGAGATGCCATGGTTGAGCGTGGGGGTGACCCCAGGACGGTAAACCCACGCATTCCCTGCACGCTTGTGGTCGATCACTCGGTCATTGCCGACGAGACGGGGCACTCCCGCTGCGCCCAGGCGAACGAGGCTCACGAGGCGGGCCGGAACAGGGAGCGCTTTGCCTTCCTCAAGTGGGCCAGCCAGTCCTTCGACAATGTCGAGATCGTGCCTCCCGGAGGGGGCATCTGCCACCAGCTCAACATGGAGAGGTTCTGCAAGGTGGTCGCCACGGACGCCCTTGCCGAAGATGGCCTCGCCTGCTTCGACACCTTGGTGGGCACCGACTCCCACACGCCAACCGCAAACGGGCTTGGGGTCCTCGGCTGGGGCGTGGGCGGCATCGAGGCGGAGGCCGCCGCGCTGGGGCAGGCCATCAGCATGCTGGTGCCGCCTGTCGTGGAGCTCAGGCTGGAAGGGTCTCTTTCCGATGGCATCTCTGGCATGGACCTCGCCCTGAGCGTCGCCCAAAGGCTGCGCGCTGAGGATGTCGTGGGATGCGTCGTCGAGGTCACGGGTGATGCCGTCTCGACCCTCAGCGCCACGCAGCGTGCCTGCGTCTCGAACATGACGCCCGAGTACGGGGCCACCGCGACCCTTTTCCCCGTTGACGAGAGGAGCCGCGCCTACCTCGAGCTCACGGGCCGCGACCCGGCCGAGGTGGACTTCGCCTTCTCCTACCTCGAGGCCCAGGGCGTCCTGGGCGCGCGGGAGGGGAGGGTGTATTCTCGTACCATCAAGCTCGACCTGTCGCAGGTGGAGCTGTCCCTGGCCGGTCCCTCCCGGCCTCATCGTCGCACCACGCCCGCGGCCCTCAGGGAGCGCTTCCGCTCCGCGCTGGCGGGTCACGGCCGGTCGTTCCGGGACGAGCCCGTTCTGGTGGACCTGGCCGACGAGCACCTCGAGCTGCGCCATGGCTGCATCGCCATCGCCGCCATAACGAGCTGCACCACGGCGACCGACCCGGCGATGATGGTCGCCGCGGGGCTTCTCGCACGCAAGGCCCGCGAGAGAGGGCTGCTTCCCAAGCCCTGGGTCAAGAAGGTCCTTGCGCCGGGAAGCCATGCCACTGAGCTGCTTCTCAGGCGCAGCGGCCTCGACGAAGACCTGTTCTCCCTGGGCTTCTACACCACGGGTTTTGGATGCATGAGCTGCATAGGCAATTCTGGGGAGATCCATCCCGCCCTCAGGGAGCATGCCGGCGACGTGGAGCTGGCGAGCGTGCTCTCCGGCAACCGCAACTTCGATGGCAGGATCTCCCCTGACGTCGCTCAGAACTACCTCTGTTCCCCCGCGCTGGTCGTTGCCTATTCGCTTTGCGGCAGCGTGGATGTTGACCTGAGCCGGGAGTGCGTCGGCGTTGGCGCAGACGGGCTTCCCGTCATGCTCGAGGACCTGATTCCCTCCGACAGGGAGGTGGAGGACATTCTCGAGGAGTTCCTGGACGAGAGCGTCTTCGTCGACTCCTCTGCCGGGCTGTTCGAGGGCTCCGCATCCTGGCGCGAGCTCCCGCAGGAGCGCTCCGACTGCTTTTCCTGGGACGAGGGCTCCACCTATGTCAGAAGGCCTCCCTACTTCGAGGGGGACCGCCCCCAGGCGCCTCTCAACATCTCTGGCGCCCGCACGCTTGCGCTGCTGGGAGACTTCGTGACCACGGACCACATCTCCCCGGCAGGCTCCTTTTCTGGGGATTCCCCCGCGGGCCTCTACCTTCTTGGTAATGGTGTCCAGGAGGCGCAGTTCAACAGCTACGGAAGCAGGCGAGGCAACCACGAGGTGATGATGCGCGGCACCTTCGCCAACGTCAGGCTCGAGAACCTCCTGGCACGCGGCAGGTTGGGGGGATGGACCACCGACCAGCTGGACGGCAGCCTCAGGAGCATCTTCGACGCCTCGAGGGACTACAAGGATGCCGGGATTCCACTCGTGGTGCTGGCCGGCAAGATGTACGGGTCGGGCTCGAGCCGAGACTGGGCTGCCAAGGGGCCCCTGCTCCTGGGGGTGAGGGCCGTCATAGCCGAGAGCTTCGAGCGCATTCACCGCTCGAACCTGGTGCAGATGGGCATCCTGCCGCTGCAGTTCGACCAGGGCCAGGGAGCCGCCTTTCTGGGGCTGACCGGTGACGAGGTCCTGAGCGTGAGCGACATAGACCTTTCCGGAGGGCTTCCCAACCCCCCTCGCTGCGTCGTTTCGGCCGAGAGGTCCTCGGGCGAGCTCGTGGAGTTCGAGTGCACCGTTCGAGTCGACACGCCCATGGAGGGCAAGTTCCTCTCGGCGGGCGGTATCCTTCCCTATGTGCTTGGGCAGCTTGCCTAGGCTCCCAAGGAGTTTCAAAAGCCGCTTGCTTTGGAGGTGTGGCGTGATCTGTCCCGTTTGCGGGTCCAACATCCCGGACTCTTCCCTGCGCTGCCCTGCCTGCCGCGCGGATCTCGGGAAGACCACGGCCATGCCCAGGATCCAGGGCAGCTGGTGCCCGATCTGCGGAGCATCGCTCGCCCCCGGCTCCCAGGTGTGCCCTCGGTGCGGCATGCCCACGCCCCAGGCGTCGTCGCAGCCCCGAAGCGGATCCTTCGTGTCCGCGACTGGCGAAGGGACTGCGAGCGGGCCCCCCCAGGACGACGGCCTCTCCGAGGGGCACACCAATGTCATCCCGCGCATCGAGAGCGCCATTCCCTCCGAGCCAGACCCGCAGGATGGTGGGCCCGTCCATGACCACGTTCCCAACCCGAGGGCCCTCTTCGTGGCGGTTGCCGCCGCCGTCGCCCTGGTGGGTGGCAGCGTGCTCTACATAACCCACCCCTGGGACCCGGCCGCCCTCGACCGGCGAGCGAAGGTCGAGGCGGACACCTCCATGGCGGGCTTTCCGGGCCAGGTGAAGGAGCTGCAGGGCCAGGACATTGGACCGGCGGGCGAGGGGGAGGTCAAGAGCGGCGACGAGACCACCCTCGAGGCGCTTCAGGCTGCCTGGGAGGACCTTGCGGCCCTTGCCCGGCGTGTGGACGAGAATGAGAGGCTCTTCTGGGAGAAGGGTCTCTCGGCGGACCCCTCCGCCCGAGAGGATGGCCGTCAGGCCGCCCACCAGATCTCGCTTGACGTCAGCAACCTCATCGATGCCGTCTCCTCGGTGGACGTCACCTCGGGAACCTATGAGGAGGACGCCCAGAACCTCTCGGTGCTGGGCAACTGGCTCAGGAACCGCATGGATGCCTTGCAGGAGGCATGGGACCGCTCGCTTGAATTCGACGACCCGGCAGGCCACAAGGATGTCATCACCGGCAGCATCGGCTCCGACGGCTCGATCGCAGATTCCTTCAAGGCTCTGTTTGACGCCAGCTATGAGCGGTGGAAGCCCGTGGCCAAGTAGCCTTGCTTGCCACCCGCTCTGCCGAATGTGTGAAACGACCCGCCCTGCTGCTAGAATGCATGGGATAGCTATTCGATTCTTGAGACCATGATTCTGCGGTCCGGGAGAGGAGAGGCATGGGTTTCTTCGGCGATCCGCTCTACACGCCCGAGTACGCCCTCGCGGGCGACGAGGTTGCGGTCTTCGACACCTCCAAGGGCACGATTCGTGTCGCGTTGGACTGCGCGGGCGCTCCCATACACGTCGCCAACTTCTGCGAGCTTGCCAGTTCTGGCTTCTATGACGACCTCAAGTTCCACCGCTTTGAGCCGGGTTTCGTCATTCAGGGCGGCTGCCCCAACACGCGCGAGATGACCCCCGCGGAGGTCGCCTCCGGGCGTCCTGGTCCCGACGGCAGGCCGGGAACGGGTGGCCCTGGGTATCGCATCCACGAGGAGTTCACCACCAATCCCCGGAACAGCCACGAGGACGGCTCGCTTGCCATGGCCCGCTCCCAGGACCCCAACTCCGCAGGCTCCCAGTTCTACTTCTGCCTGGGCCCCCAGCACATGCTGGATGGTGGGTACACGGTGTTCGGCCAGACCCTCGAGGGGATGGAGGCCATCTCCTCCCTGCGCGCGGGTGACGTCATCAACTCCATCAGGATCGAGCACGCCGGGGCCTAGGCTCCGTCCTAAAGGGAGGCATAGTGAACGAGCAGTCTTTCGAGGCGGGCAAGACAGCCTATCAGCGCGGTGACATACTTGCGGCCGTCCAGCAGCTCGCCCAGGCGAAGGCGCCCGGTGAGGTCTCTGGCGCCGTTGACCATCTTCTGGGCAACTGTTTCATGAAGCTGGGGCGCTTCGCCCAGGCGGCCGACGCCTACGGCGATGCCCTTCGCGATTCCTCGTATGGGCATGCGGGGGCGCTCTCGTGCAACCGGGGCCGCGCCCTCCTTGCCGCCAACAAGCCCCAGGAGGCCATTGCCTCTCTGACGCTTGCCGTGCAGGACGAGGGCTACGCCACGCCCTACAAGGCGTACATGGCCCTTGCCGGCGCCTTCAAGCGCGTGGGCAACGTTCGTGACGCTGGCGTCGCCTTCAGAAACGCCGCGATTGACGAGAACAACCCCGATCCCTCGGCCGCCCTTCGAGAGCTTGGCGCCTGCTTCATGCAGATGGGTCGTGCCGTCGACGCGGTGGAGGCCTACCGCACTGCGCTTGACTTCGCCGGGCCCATGGAAAGCCACAACGCCATCTACGCAGACCTTGGCATGGCCTATGTCGCCGCAAACCGCATGAGCGAGGCGGTGGATGCCTTCGCTCACGCAACCGCGGACGGCAACCTCTCCCTGCGCCCCGAGGTTCAGCTCGCCTACGATGCAGCCCGCAAGGCCGTCTCGGCGATCAACGGTGAGGGAAGCCCTTCCGAGACCGATGCCTTCCTGGCCGCGGCCGGCTATGGCACGGGACACGTGGACCCGCTTGACCCCACGGGCGCCACGGGGGAGTTCATGCCCTCGCCTGAGGACACGGGCTTCTTCTCGGTGAGCGAGGAGGACCTTGTGGCCCAGGACAAGCATGATTGCAAGGTGAGGCGCAAGCGCCGCCATCGTGGCCTCAAGGTCTTCCTTACCTTGCTCTTCCTGCTTGCCCTGGTCGCCGGAGGCGGCGCCTTCGCCTACTGGCGCGGCTATGGTTGGCCCACACAGCGGTCTGTGGTGGAGGACCTCTTCACGCGCAACGCCTCCGGTGCCGACGTGGCACCCCTCCTCGCCTCCAGCGTCTCCTCCTCCGCCCGCTCCCAGATGGAGGCGATCCTTCCCACCTCCGTCACGAGCGTCGAGGTGAACGGTCAGGACCAGTCCATGCACAGCTCCACGGTGCTTGCCACCGCCAAGCTTTCCGCGGGCGGCGAGCAGCAGTATCAGATCGACCTGGCTCGCGACGGCATAGGCTGGAAGGTCAGCTCCGTCACGGTGGTATACACTTCTCAGAGTACCACTCCGGCAACGCTGTCCTCGGGGTCGGCAACATCGACGGGGACCATTGCCAACGGGAGCTCTAGCAGCAACTAGCTCGTCCTTCGTCAGGGCACCGCCCTCACTGCGATTGGAATAGGAAGAATGTCGCTTATCGACTCGCTCTTTGGGGAATATGACGGCGATCTAGCCATTGACCTGGGCACGGCAAACACCCTTGTTGCCGCGCGCGGTCAGGGCATCGTTCTCAACGAGCCGTCTGTGGTTGCCATCGACCAGAGCGCGGACCGCGTGCTGGCCGTAGGCGCCGACGCAAAGCGCATGATTGGCAGGACGCCGGGCTCAATCATTGCCGAGCGTCCGCTCAAGGATGGCGTCATAGCGGACTTTGACGTCACAGAGGTCATGCTGCGCTACTTCATCGAGAAGGCCCGGGGAGGCCGGCGCTATCCCTGGTCACCACGTCCGCGCGTGGTGGTCTGCGTGCCCTCTGGCGTCACCTCGGTCGAGAAGCGCGCGGTCTTTGAGGCCACCATCTCCGCCGGCGCCCGCCAGGCCTATCTCATCGAGGAGCCCATGGCCGCGGCGATCGGTGCGGACCTGCCCATCGAGGACCCAACGGGCTCCATGGTCGTTGACATCGGTGGCGGCACCACCGAGGTCGCGGTCATCGCCATGGGCGGCATCGTCGTCTCCCAGTCCATCCGCACGGCGGGCGACGAGTTCGACCAGACGATCCTCGAGCACGTCAGGGACGCGTACAACCTTTCCATCGGCGAGCGCACGGCAGAGGACATCAAGATCAAGGTCGGGTCCGCCTCTCCGCTCGCGGAGGAGCTGGACGTCGAGGTCAACGGACGCGACGTCATGAGCGGCCTGCCCAAGACGGTGCGCATCGAGAGCGAGGAGATCCGTCGCGCCCTGGACAAGCCCCTCGACGAGGTCACCAAGGCCGTCAAGGACGCGCTGGACGTCACCCCTCCGGACCTTGCCAGCGACCTCATGTACTATGGCGTGCTCCTGACAGGGGGCGGTGGCCTTCTTCGTGGCCTTGACCAGCGTCTTCGCGAGGAGACGGGCGTGCCCGTCAACGTCTCGCCGACGGCCCTCGAGAACGTCGTCAATGGCTGCGCCAAAGTGCTCGAGGCAAACGCGCTGTCTGGCGGCTTCGTCCAGAGCGCAAGCCAGTAGGCGTAGGGCATGCCTTTCAACAGCAACGCGACGCGGCCGTCCGGCCTTCGCAAGAGCGATTCCGACTCGGGGGCCCGCCTCTTCGTGGCTCTGGTTGCCCTCTCCCTCGTCATGTTCACCGTGAGCGTGCGCCAGGGCGCCGCGGGCCCTCTGGCTGCCGCCCGCAACGTCTTCATGACCATCACCTCGCCCGTGCGCTACGTGGGATCCCTTGTCTCCCTGCCCTTCCAGGGGCTGGGAAACGTGGTCTCCAACCTCACCGCAGACCAGGAGACGCTCCAGGAGCTCAGGAAGAAGAACCAGGACCTGACGGCTCGCAACGTGGAGCTGGAGGAGGCGGAGCAGACCGCCAGGAGGCTCCAGGAGCTGCTTGCGCTCAAGAGCAGCTACAGCCTCCAGTCAACCGCCGCACGCGTCATCGCTGGCTCCGTTGACTCCTGGAACCGCACCGTCACGCTTGACAAGGGGAGCGCGGCCGGGCTTGCCGTGGGCATGCCCGTCTCGGATTCCGCAGGCGTCATCGGCCAGATCATCGAGTGCGGCCCGGCGACCTCAACGGTGCGTCTCATCACCGACGAGCACTCTGGCGTCTCCGCAATGATTCAGTCGAGCCGGGCTCAGGGCGTCTTGCGCGGCGCGGCGGACGGCACACTCCATCTGACCCTCATCTCCACGGACCAGACGGTGGCGGTTGGTGACATGGTGGTTACGAGCGGCCTTGGGGGAGTCTTCCCGAAGGGCCTGCCCCTGGGGAAGGTCACCAGCGTCAACCGCTCCGACGGCGCCCTCTACTACGAGATTGACGTCGAGCCCCTGTCCTCCACGGAGAACAACGAGGAGGTCCTGGTCATAACCTCTCTCACGGAGGGGCAGGAGGCGGACGCTGGGGACATCGCCGCCGCCGATGCGCAGGACAGCTCCATCGTCAAAGGCGTCTCGGACAAGGGCTCGCCTGACGGGACTTCTGCCGCCGAGGACCAGAAGAAGAAAGGGGAGTGAGCGAGCATGCAGGTAAACGACACGAACAAGCATCGCCATGACAGCGCTTGGCTCGCCCTGCTCTGCCTCGTGCTGCAGCTGTGCCTCTCTCCCAGCCTGGCCCTGGGCAATGGTCACATCAACTTCTCGCTTGTGTATTGCGCCGTGGTATCGCTGACCATAGGTGGCAGTTGGGGAGTGCTCTGCGGCTTTCTCGCCGGCCTTGTGTTCGACCTCTCTTCAACTGGTCCCGTGGGCCTTATGGCACTCCTGCTCACCGTTGCCGCCTTCGTCATGGGAATGGAGTCGCGGAACCGCCTTCAGGACGACTCCTCCGCGGCGCTGATCCTCTTCGCCATCGTCTGCTTCCTGACCTGCCTTGTCTACAACCTGGCCATGCTTCTTGTGGGCGAGGCCAGCTCCCTTCTGGACGTCCTGTTCCTTCGCAGCGTTCCGACCTTCGTGCTGACCGCGCTCTCGTTTCTGCCCTTCGCATACTTCCTCTCTCGCGGCTCCTCTTCGGGCGTCGGACTGGGCATGCGCGGGTCTCATGCCAAGCGCGTCGGCAAGTACGACATCGGAAGACTCTAGGGCCCTGGCATGAGTCCGTTCCTCGTCGTCATAGCCGTTCTCGTTGTCGTTCTGCTGGTTTTGCTGGTGGCCTTCTTCCTGCTGGGAAGGGGGGGCACCCGCTTCACCTTCGACATAGGGGGCGCCTCTCCCAAGGCCTCGGGAGGTGCGGACGCCTCGAGCGAGACCGGCTTCAAGAATCGCCTGCTGGGGCTGGGCGTCTTCTCTGGGTCGATCATCGGCGCCCTCCTCGCGCGCCTTTGGAGCATGCAGCTGCTTTCGTCTGCCGACTACAGTGCCCAGGCGGAAAACAACCGCACGCGCACGATCTCGCTTTTGGCCCCACGTGGAAGGATCCTTGATCGCAATGGCAAGGAGTTGGTCACCAATCGCGCGAGCCTGAGCGTGGTCGCCTCGGCGGATGTCGCCGACAACGCCATTGCCGTGCATCTGCTGGGCAACCTCATAGGCATGCCGGCAATGGCGGTCAAGCGCAAGATTCAGGACTCGAGCCATGGCGCCCAGAGCCTGAGGGTGGTCGCGGTGGACGTGTCCCGCCGCGTCGTCGCATACATTGACGAGCACCCGTATCTCTTCGACGGCGTTAAGGTCGAGCAGAGGTCGCAGAGGCTCTACCCGCAGGGCAGCCTCGCCGCCCATGTCCTGGGCTACACGGGCTCCATCACCTCCGAGCAGGTCAAGGCCATGGACGAGGCCGCCGAGGGCTCAATGGGCTACGAGCTTGGCGACATCGTTGGCCAGGCTGGCGTTGAGTATCAGTACGAGTCCGTGCTGCAGGGCATCAAGGGCGAGCAGACCGTCTACGTGGATGCGGACGGAAACATCTTGAGCCATGCCGGCTCGGTCGACGCGCAGGCGGGGTCGGACGTGGTGCTCAGCATAGACTCCGACATCCAGCGCGCGGCTGAGGAGTCCCTGGAGAAGAACATCAAGCGCCTGCATGACAGCGGCAGGGAGGACTGCAACGGCGGGAGTGCCGTGGTCATCGACGTGACGAACGGCGAGGTCCTTGCCATGGCAAGCTACCCAACCTATTCCCCCAACGTGTTCGTCGGCGGCATCTCGACCGACGACTGGGAGGTCCTCTCGTCCGAGAAGTCAAACAACCCCCTCATGAACAGGGCCATCTCGGGCCAGTACCCCTCTGCCTCCACCATCAAGCCGCTCTCCGCCTTCGCCGCCCTCAGCCATGGCATCGCGGACGTGGGCACCAGCTACTTCTGCAGCGGCTATTGGACGGGCTTTGGCGCCGCCTACGGCCAGTATTGCTGGGAGAAGAACGGCCACGGCACCATGAACCTGCAGACGGGCATCACCTTCTCCTGCGACGTCGTCTTCTATGAGATCGGCAAGGGCTTCTTCTACTCTGAGACGCCCGAGGGCCTCCAGGAGACCTTTAGGAGCTGGGGCCTGGGCGCCGCTGAGGGCATAGACCTGCCCGGCGAGGCCGCGGGTCGGGTCCCCGATGCCGAGTGGAAGTGGAACTACTTCTCGAGCTCTGACGACAGCGCGCGCAGCTGGCTGGGCGGAGACACCACGAACCTCGCCATCGGCCAGGGCGACCTGCTCGTCACGCCACTCCAGATGGCCTGCGTGTATGCGGGTATCTCGCTCGATGGCGTCACCTGGAGACCGCATCTCCTGAAGTCCGTGCGCTCCACGAAGGGCAAGGGCTCGGTCATCGAGTACAAGAGCAGCGTCCTGCGCACCATCCAGCAGGAGCAGTCGCACCTTGACCTCGTTCGTTCGGGCCTCAAAGGGGTCATCTACGAGGAGTCTGCGGCTCAGGCGTCGCACTTCACCAACCTGTCCGTCAGCGTCGCGGGAAAGACGGGATCGGCCGAGTCCTCCAAGACCCACCCACACGGCTGGTTCATAGCCTATGCGCCCATCGAGAGCCCGAAGTACGTGGTCGCCTCAACAATCGAGTTCGGTGGCTTCGGCAGCGAGGGCGCCATGTACGTCGTGAGGGACATCCTGGGAGAGATCTATCACGAGCCCGACACCTCTGACGAGGTGGAGACCAGCTCGGTGCGCTAGGGGGGAGGCACATGACCACAAGGGCAGGCACGGGAAACATGGGCGCCGCACTGGGAAGCATACTCAGCGGTGTGCTCGAAGGCCTTGGCGGCGTTCTCTCCAAGAGCTCACGTGGCTCTGGGGCCGGCGCCAGCTCGCGCAGGCGTGCGGGCTTCTATCGTCTGCAGCTGGTCCCGGCCCTCCTCCTGGTCGCCTATGGGGCCCTTGTCATCTGGTCCGCCTCGCTCACCATTCCGGAGGCGTCCTTTCCGCGCCATCTCCTGGGAATCGGCATAGGCCTCGGCGGGGCATTCGCCATGTGGCGCTACGACTACCGCATCTTCGCGAACATGTCCCGCGCTCTGCTCGTGGCAGACATAGTCCTGATGCTGCTGCCCATGGTCCCAGGGCTCAGCTGGTCTGCGAAGGGGGCCACGGGCTGGGTGAAGATTCCCTTCATCCCCATGACCTTCCAGCCCTCGGAGCTGGCAAAGCTCGTCACCATTTACCTCATGTCCTCGCTTGGCGCCGAATACAACGGGCGCATCGAGACCCTGCGCGACTACGTCAAGCTCTGCGCCATTCTCACGGTTCCCTTCCTGCTGATTCTTCTGCAGCCCGACCTTGGCACGGGTCTGATCGTGCTGGTCGTCGGTGCTTCCATCATCATCTGCTCGGGGGCCCGCAGGAGCTGGGTCTTGGTCACCGTTGCGGGCATCGTGGCCTTCTCCGCGCTCGTCATTGCGATGTCCATGACCGAGGGGATGCCGCATCCACTCAAGACCTATCAGCTCAACCGCCTGATAGTGTTTGCAGACTCTTCCGTTGACCCGTCTGGCGTAGGCTACAACCTCCAACAGGCGAAGATCGCGGTTGGGTCTGGAGGCCTCCTGGGCAAGGGGATAGGAAACGCGACCCAGGCGGCAAGCGGGTTCTTGCCCGAGGCCCACACGGACTTCATCTTCGCCCTCCTCGCCGAGGAGTTCGGCTTCGTCGGGTCCGTGGCGCTCCTGGGCCTCTATGCGCTCATGATCTTTCCCACGATCATCCTGGCCCAGCGCGTCGAGGCTCCCTTTGGGAAGCTCGTGCTGGTGGGGGTCGCTACCATGTGGTCCTTCCAGCTGCTGCAGAACGTGGGGATGTGCATCGGCATAATGCCCATCACCGGCATCCCCCTCCCCTTCATAAGCTTTGGGTCTTCTTCCATGGTCACTCAGCTGTTGGCGGTGGGGATGGTCCAGTCGGTGTGGCATCACATTCCCAAGGCTGCCTAGCTCGGCTTCCGTTCTCGTCTTTGCTCATGAGAGGTGGTATGACTCGTGGCTCGCGGCAAGAGGTTCGTTTCGTTTTCAGGGGTGGTCGACCTTTTGGGGGAGGGGCGCAGGGCCCAGAGGAGGCGCTCCGCCAGCCTGCGCGTCTTGGTTGGGGTCTCCGCCGAGGCCGATGAGGAGCTTGCCCGCTCGTTGCGCCTGGCGCTCATGCCCGAACAGCCCGGCTGCGACGTCATCCCCCTTCCCCTGGGAGAGCTGCCGGTGGCCCTTGCCGCGCCGGCGGACCTCGTGGTGATACTGCCCGACAAGAGCGGGGAGCTCGCCTATGCCTGCGCGCGCGTGGCGGCCGCTCAGAAAACCCGATGCTGCGTCGTGGTCGATTCCGTTCTCGAGTCGCGCGATGCGGAGCTTGGCGAGGGCTCAAGCGTTCGCTATCTGGTGGCGGCCACTCCAGCTGCCGCGCTTTCGCAGCTCGCCGCCTGGGTCGTCTCGTCTTGTCCCGAGTCCGGCACCGCCCTTGCGGCAAGCTTTCCCTTCCTGAGGGGGGAGAGGGCAAAAGAGCTCATTGGCTCGTGCGCCCTCCAGAATGCCGCGATTGGCGCCGTTGACCTCATGCCGGGAGCGGACCTGCCCGTCATGGTCATGAACCAGCTGAAGATGTCCCTCGAGCTCTCCGCATCCTACGGACGCGGCCTTGGGGTCGAGCAGCTTGCTGACCTGGCGGTGGTCGTTGCGGCTTCGCTGGCGAGCCGAGGCGTTGCACGCAGGCTCTGCAGGCTCGCCCCAGGCCTCTCTTGGGTGATCAGGGGTGGCGTGGGGTATGCGGGCACCTATCTCGTGGGCAAGGGGCTCAGCTCTTGCTACGCTGGCTCTGACCGGCTGTCATCCACCTTGGGTGACCTTCGTTCGCAGCTTCAGGGCCTTGCCGGACGTGCGCAGAGGCGTGGGGCGGACGATGGGGCGGCGACCGGCGGCCCTGACACGATGACAGAGTATCTGCAGCTCGAGGGGGAGCGCACATGAGGCTGGAGAGGAAGGACTGCTTCGAGCTCATTGAGCCGCTTCTTGGGAGGGTGGAGAGGCCCACTCGCTACCTTGGTCGCGAGTGGGGAGTTCACGAGGGGCAGGACGGGCCCTTCCGCGCCTGCCTGATCTATCCCGACACCTACGAGGTGGGACAGCCCAACCTGGGGCTTGCCATCCTCTACAACCAGCTCAATGCCGCCGAGGGGATCTCCTGCGAGCGGTCCTACCTCCCCTGGAAAGACATGGCCGACCTCATGCGTGAGAGGGACATCCCCCTGCTTTCGCTCGAGTGCGCAGCTCCTGTGGCGTCCTTCGATGTGGTCGGCTTCACCCTTGCGCACGAGATGGCGTGCACGAACATACTCGAGACCCTTGACCTCGCGCGCATTCCCCTTCGCTCAAAGGATCGATCCGAGGATGACGCGATTGTCATTGCCGGTGGCCCTTCCGTCTGGAACTGCGAGCCCATCTCACCGATCTTCGACGCCGTGCTTCTGGGGGATGGTGAGGAAGCGATCGTGGAGATGTGCTCCTGCGTGCGCGCCGGCCGGGGCCATGGCCTTGCCCGCAAGGACATCCTGCGCAAGCTCTCCCACGTGCAGGGGGTCTACGTGCCCAGCCTCTACGACCTGGTTGTGGACGATGGCTCGACGGAGTGGGGCTACGCGGTCCCAGGGCACGGGGAGGACGTTCCCGAGCGGGTCATGAAGCGCAGCTACGCCGACCTGTCCAGGTCAGATCCACTCCCTCAGAAGATCGTGCCTTACATGGGGATCGTTCAAGACCGCCTCGCCCTTGAGGTGTTGAGGGGATGCGCTCGAGGCTGCCGATTCTGCCAGGCCGGCATGACCTACAGGCCCGTGCGCGAGAGGCCCCTCGAGCAGGTCGTTGGGGCGGCGGCGCAAGGCCTCGCCCTGACGGGGCACGACGAGGTCTCCCTCACCTCCCTCTCCACCACGGACCACTCCCAGTGCGCCGCCATCCTTCACAGGCTCAACGCCGACCTGCGCGTACGGGGCGTGCGCGTCTCCATTCCCAGCCAGCGCCTCGACTCCTTCGGCGTTGACATGGCAGCGGAGGTGGGTGCCGCTCGCAAGGGGGGCCTGACCTTCGCTCCCGAGGCGGGAAGCCAACGCCTGCGAGACGTCATCAACAAGAATGTCACCGAGGAGAACCTCGAGGCGGCCGCGCGCAATGCCTTCGAGATGGGCTGGCGACGCATGAAGCTCTACTTCATGATGGGCCTTCCCACCGAGACGGACGAGGACATCTTAGGCATCACTCGGCTGGCGCGGCGCGTTTTGGACATCGGGCGCGAGGTGGTGGGTCGCGGGCGCAAGAGCGGCGTGAGTGTCTCCATCTCGGTTGCCGTGTTCGTTCCCAAGGCGTACACCCCCTTCCAGTGGTCGGGACAGCTCGACATGGACGAGGTCGTGCGTCGCCAGCAGCTGCTCCTGAGCTCGGCGGGCGACCGAGACATCAAGATTTCCTACCATGATGCGGAGGTATCCCTGGTGGAGGCGGTTCTCTCCAAGATGGGACGCGGGGGCTTCGAGCTGATCCTGGAGGCGTGGCGGCGCGGGGCGCGTTTCGACGCCTGGACGGGCGAGTTCAGTTTTGAGCGCTGGTGCGATGCCGCCGAGGCGGTTGGCATAAGCCTGCATGACGTGGCATGCACGTCCATCGCACTCGACAGGAGGCTCCCCTGGGACCACACGTCGCCCGCGGTGTCAAAGGGCTTCCTGCAAAGGGAGTGGCGCCGCGCAATGGAGGGAGTCACCACGCCCGACTGCACCATGCGAAGCTGCACGGGCTGTGGGGTCTGCCCAACGCTTGGGGTGGACAACCTGATCGCGGGAGACCGCCATGCCAAATAACAAGGCCGATCAGTTTCGGCTGCGCGTCCGCTACAGCAAGCATGACCGCCTGGCACACCTTGGGCACCTTGAGGTCATCAACACCATCAACCGCTGCGTCAGGCGCTCGGGCCTGCCCTTTGCGGTGGGCAACGGCTTCGCCCGCCGCATCAGGCTCCAGTTCTCCCAGGCCCTGCCCGTTGGGGCCTCGTCCGCGGGAGAGTTCTTCGACCTTCTGCTCACCGAGCGCGTGGATGCCCAGGATGCACTTGCGGCCCTCAAGCGTAGCACACCCCCTGCCCTGGCACCCCTGCAGTCGGGCTACGTCGCCCATGAGCTCCCGGCGCTCGAGGCATGGCTCACCCGCTCGAGCTGGGGCGTGACCCTTCTCGATGATGCGGATGTCGCTGCCTTCATGGGGGCCATCGGGCTCCTTAGGGAGCAGGGGTCACTGTGCTACGACCGCAACGGCAAGCCCAGGCGCATCGACCTTGCCTCGTCGCTCGTCTCGGTCGAGCCCAGACCATCGGGGATGGGGTTTCTGCTCGATTGCAGGTCCTCGAACGAGGGGTCTCTGCGGCCCGCGACCCTCGTTGCGGCTGCCGCACGGTCCTTGGGCCAGGAGACACCTGCCCTCAGGGTGTGCAGGCTGTGCCAGTGGCACGAGGAAGATGGTCGTCTTGTGGAGGCACTGCCAAGAGCCTGAGGGGAAGTGCCCGGGGGATATCCTTTGCAGGGCGCGTTCTGCGTGTGTACCACGTGTTCTTGTTGACTGAGCAGGTGGTCGCTGGTAGGATGTTTGCCTGTTGCACTAGAACCAGTAATGAAGGGTAGAACATGTACGCAATCGTTACCACTGGTGGCAAGCAGTACAAGGTTGCCAAGGGCGACATCATCGATGTCGAGAAGCTCGACGCGCAGCCTGGCGATAAGGTCGCCCTTGACGTTCTCATGCTGAACAACGGCAAGGAGACCATCGTTGACGCTGCTGCGCTTGCCGACAAGAAGGTCAGCTGCGAGGTCCTCGACCAGTTCAAGGGCGAGAAGGTCCTCGTCTTCAAGCTCAAGAAGCGCAAGCGTTACCACCGCACCAAGGGCCATCGCCAGAACCTCACCAAGCTGCAGGTCACTGAGCTTCCCGAGTAGTCCGAGTAGTTTCAAAGAGTAGATAGGCAGGTACACGATGGCTCACAAGAAAGGCCTCGGCTCCTCTCGTAACGGGCGCGACTCCAACGCCCAGCGTCTTGGCACCAAGATTTTCGGCGGTCAGGCAATCAAGACCGGACAGATCATCGTCCGTCAGCGCGGCACGCACATCACCCCTGGCGAGAACGTGGGTCGTGGCAAGGACGACACCCTCTTTGCCCTGGCTGACGGCACGGTCGAGTTCACCAAGGGCGCAAAGCACTACGTGCACGTTCGCACCGCTTAATTTCCGAAGGGACCCTCTGGGTCCCTTTTTTGTTACCGTCTTGCAACGGAAGGGCCCGGGCGCTTGAGGTCCTTCCAGTGGCGCCCTAGCCTTATGCCTGTGACGCCGACGACCGAGAGAGAGGAGTTCGCCATGCACGGCAAGAGCCTTCGTTTTCTGGGAATGAACTGGTGGTGGCAGAGCTCCTCCTCGCCTCGTCGACCCTAGGTCGCGCCACTGCCGCCATATAGATACAGGCAAGGGCCCCCGGGTTGACCGGGGGCCCTTTTGTTTGTCCCAAGGTCGTCTTCGACACAATGCCAGCGCTGAAAGGAAGAGCACCATGCAGACCTCAGAAGAACCCCGTCGCGTAACTACCAGCTCGTCGGACAGGGGAGGGAAGCTCGACGTCGCGTCCCTCGTCCTCCTGGCGATTCTCTTCGCCGCCGGCTTCGTCCTCAACATGACGGTGGGCAAGGCGCTCGCCATCACGGGCATCCAGCCCGAGTTCGTCATTGCCGCCTACTGCCTGGCCATCCTCATCCTTCAGCCCACGCTTCCCCAAGCTGTTCTCATGGGGGTCCTCGCCGCGACGGTCATACAGATAACCACCTCGATTCCCGGGCTCGAATACCTGGGGGACATTCCCGCATCCGCCGTGATGTTCCTCTTCGCGCGCGCAATCCCAGGTCGTGACAGGGCGGGGCTGATTCCCTTGGTTGGCACGTTCGTCACCACCGCGGTGTCGGGCCTCATCTTCGCGAGCTTCGCAACCGTCGTCGTGCTCGGGGCGGCCCCGTCCTCCATCGTGGCCATGCTGCCCGTCGTGTTCGGCACGGCGCTTGCAAACTGCGTCATCGTGCAGGTACTGTATCTTCCGCTCAAGAAGGCGGCCAGAAGGTAGTTGCCGCCAGGCTGTCCCCGTTTCGACAGAAGGGTGATCTTGTGCCAGAAGCTTTTTCAGACGATGCGCTCATCAGCCTCGAGAGGGTCTCGTTCAGCTATGAGGGACAGCCCCGCCCTGCCGTGCGGGACCTGAACTTTCAGGTCGGGCGAGGCGAGTTCCTGGGCGTCATCGGGCCATCGGGGTCTGGCAAGACCACCCTTGCCTCCATCCTCTCTGGCGCGATTCCCCATCACTACGCAGGGGAGTTCTGTGGCGTCGCGCGCGTAATGGGAACGGACAGCTGCGAGGTGGGCCTTACGGACATCTCCCGCCGGCTTGGCTCGGTCCTTCAGGACATCGACGCCCAGATGGTCGCCTCGAACGTCGAGGACGAGATGCTCTATGGCCTTGAGAACTTCGGCGTGCCCCACGAGGTGATTCCCTCTCGGGTCAGTGGCGCGCTCAGGGCCTGCGGGATCGAGGAGCTTGCCCGCAGGGAGATAGCGACCCTCTCGGGGGGACAGAAGCAGAAGCTCGCCATTGCCGCGATCCTGGCCCTGCGCCCCTCGATCATGGTGCTCGACGAGCCGACGGCAGCCCTTGACCCCGCCAGCTCGCGCATGGTGTTCGAAACGTTGCGCAAGCTCAACGCGGAGGAGGGCATAACCGTCGTCATCATCGAGCAGAAGGTGGCCCTTCTCTGCGAGTTCTGCCAGAGGGTGGCCGTGATGGACGAGGGGCGCCTTGCCTTCCTCGGCAGTCCGAGGGAGGTCTTCTCCCATTCAAGGGAACTGCGGGAGCTTGGGGTGGACAGCCCGCGCGTGACGCGCATCTCCAACCAGCTGCAGGCCCTGGGGCTTGCGGGCGCAGCCGACATCTGTCTCAGCGTCGACGAGGCCGAAGAGCTCATCTCTCGCATCGCGGGAGGGTCTCGTGTGCGCGAGGGAGGGGAGGCTCGCCCCACGCCAGGCGAGGCGTGCCTTGGGAGCGGCGGAGCGCCCCTGCTCCTGCTCGAGGATGTGCGCTTTTCCTATCCTGGGGGAGAAGAGGTGCTCAAGGGGCTCAGCCTGGAGCTGGCCCCCGGGGAGCTCCTTGCCGTGGTGGGGGAGAACGGGGCGGGAAAGACGACCGCCACCAAGCTCATGAACGGCATTCTCAAGCCAAGCTCGGGCACGGTGACCATCGCGGGGCTCGACACCAGGCGTGCCCGCACGAGCGAGATCGCACGTAGGGTGTCCACCCTCTTCCAAGATCCAGACCGCCAGATCTGCAAGGAGAGCGTGGTCGAGGAGGTGGCATTCAGCCTGCGGCTTTTGGGGGTAGGGGAAACCGAGGCCCTCTCCCGCGCGAGGGATACCGTGGAGCACTTTGGGCTTCCCGCCTGTGCGGCGCCCTTCTCCCTGGGGCGCGGACAGCGTCAGATCGTCGCCCTGGCCTCGGTGGTGGTTACCAACCCCCAGCTCCTCATCCTTGATGAGCCGACGAGTGGCCTGGACTATCGCGAGTGCATGGTGGTCATGGAGGCGGTCGAGGCGGCACGAGAGCAGGGGTGCGCCGTGGTCATGGTCTGTCACGACATGGAGGTGGTGTCCGACTTCGCCACACGCATGCTGGTGGTCGATGACGGGCGAGCCGTTGCGGACGGCCTGCCTCACGAGCTCTTCGCAGACGAGGCGCTCATGAGACGTGCTCGTGTGGCCGCGCCGCAGGTGCTCGAGCTCTCTCGCAGGCTCTCGGCATCGGTTTCTCGCGCCTTCGAAGGCGCGAGCGAAGTCAGCGATGTCGTCTCTGTCACGAAGGGACTGGTGGGCTAGATGTCGTCGGTGCTTGACTACTCCGAGGGCCACACCTCGCTCCACAGGGCAAATCCCGTGGCCAAGCTCGCCCTTGCCATCTGCGTCTGCCTTGCGGCATTCCTCTCGCAGAGCCCTCTGATGCTTCTGGGCATAATCGCGTTCCTCGTGGCCACGGGCGTCTATGCGGGCATGCTTCGCCGCACGCTTGCCCTGCTCGCGGGCTTCTCCCTGCTCGCCCTCCTGATGTTCGTCGTGCAGACAGCCTTGGTGCGCCAGGGAACCCCCCTGCTGCTTTGGGTGACGGATGTGGGTCTCCAGACGGGGCTCCGCGTCGCGCTGAGGCTTGTTGCCTTTGCCATGCCGCTGGTCATGATGCTGTCCCTCACGAGACTCACCGACCTTGCGAACGCATCGGTAGAGCTGCTCCATGTTCCATATCGCTATGCCTTCACCATCACCACCGCCCTGCGGTTCGTGCCAATCTTCTCAGATCAGATGTCGAAGATCGTGGAGGCGCAGACCGCCCGCGGGGTCGAGTTCGACACCCCCAACCCCTTGCGCAAGCTGCACCTCATGCTTCCCCTTGCGGCCCCCCTGCTCATCTCGTCAGTTGCACGGGCCGATGCCACCGCGCTCGCGGCAGAGGAGCGGGGCTTCTACCTGCGCCGGCGCTCTTCGTCGTACAAGCGATACCCCCTCGTTGCCACCGACGCGCTCTGCGTGCTTCCGGGGCTTGTCCTTGTCGTGCTGGGCATCCTCTTTTAGCTGTCGCTCCGCTGGGATGCTTTACCATGGAGTGGACAACGGTCGAGAAAGAGTGGGACATGCCAACCAACAGCTTCACTGATCTTTGCAGAGTCAACGTCAAGGGCGGGGACGGCGGTGCCGGGTGCATGTCGTTTCGTCGGGAGGCCTTCGTTCCCAAGGGTGGGCCCGACGGCGGCGACGGCGGCAACGGCGGAAGCGTCGTTCTGGTCTGCGACCCGCAGCTCTCCTCGCTGATTGACTACCGCTACAAGCATCACTTCAGGGCGGAGCGCGGCACGCACGGCCAGGGTGCCCGCAAGCACGGTCGCGTGGGGGAGGACCTGGAGTTGAGGGTGCCCCTGGGCACGGTCGTCCGCGAGCTCGACCCCGAGACCATGACGCCCTCCTTTGACATCGCGGACCTCACCCAGCCTGGCCAGCGCGTGGTGGTGGCCCCGGGAGGCAAGGGAGGCCTCGGCAACATCCACTTCGTCACATCGGTGCGCAGGGCCCCCTCCTTCGCCGAGAAGGGCGAGCCCGCCCAGGAGCATTGGATTGAGCTCGAGATGAAGCTCATGGCAGACGCGGCGCTCGTGGGCATGCCCTCGGTGGGCAAGAGCTCCCTCATCGCCCGCCTCTCCGCGGCACGCCCCAAGATTGCCGATTATCCCTTCACCACCCTGGTTCCAAACCTCGGCGTCGTGAGGGCCAGGGATGGCAGCTCGTTCGTCGCGGCAGACGTTCCCGGCCTCATCGAGGGGGCGAGCGAGGGCAAGGGGCTAGGCCATGAGTTCCTGCGCCACATCGAGCGCACCGCCCTCATCGTCCACGTGGTTGACGTGACAGGCGGCTACGAGGGCCGGGATGCCGTCGAGGACTATCGCACCATCAATGCCGAGCTTGCCGCCTATGCCGCGGACCTTGCGTCGAGACCCCAGATCGTGCTTGCGAACAAGTGCGACATGCCGGGTTATGGGGAGGCAGTCGAGCGCCTGCGAGTGGCCGCCGAGTCAGACGGACACGGCTTCTTTGCCGTTTCGGCGGTGAGCGGGCAGGGCCTTGATGACTTCGTGCTCAGCTGCTCGCACGAGGTCGCCGAGCTCAGGCGTCAGATTCGTGTGGATGCCCCAACCGTGGACGTTACCGAGATGGTGGAGCGAGAGCGCCTGCGCAGGGATCGCAGCATCACGGTGACCAGGGAGGAGCGTCACGTCTGGCGCGTCAGCGGTGGTGCTGTGGAGCGCATGGTCGTCCAAACCGATTGGGAGAACGACGAGGCCATAGTCTACCTTCAGCATCGCTTCGCGCGCCTGGGGGTTGACGCCAGGCTCGCCAGCGCCGGCTGCCAGCCTGGCGACGAGATTCGCATCCTGGGCTTTGCCTTTAGCTACGAGGGCGTCCATGCCCATGAGGACGAGGACCTTGACGGTCTCGAGCTGCCCGATAGCCCGGAAGGCTCTCCCCTCGAGCCCGAGGCCGATGGGCCTGCGGGGTCTGGGGAGTAGGGTGGAGGAGGTATTCGAGGCCCCTGGGGTCATAGTGGTCAAGGTCGGGTCGTCTACCCTGGTGGATGAGAGGGGGAGGGTGGACAGGGCCTTCATGGCCTCTCTCTGCGACCAGGCGGCTCGCCTGGTCGGTTGTGGGCTGCACCCCATCATCGTCTCGTCGGGCGCTGTTGCTGCGGGCTTCGAACGCCTTGGCCTGCCAGGTCGCCCTCAGGACGTCCCTGGCCTTCAGGCCTGTGCCGCGGCCGGGCAGGCGGCCCTGACGGAGGCCTATGCGGCAGAGCTCTCAAGGCACGGCATCCCCTGTGGCCAGCTCCTCCTCACCAGGCGCGAGCTGACGGACCGCGAGAGCTATCTCAACGCTCGCAACACCATAGGCAGGCTTCTCTCGCTTGGCGCCATCCCCGTCATCAACGAGAACGATACCATCTCCGTCTCAGAGTTCGCGTTTGGTGACAATGACATGCTGGGCGCCATCGTCTCCAGCATCGTCAACGCAGACCTATACGTGATCCTCTCGGATGTCGATGGCCTCTACAGCTCAAACCCACAAGCAGACCCTGGGGCACGGCTCATCCCCAGGGTGGACTCGGTCGGGCGCGAGCTTGAGGGCGTGGCGGGGTCTGCCGGCTCTCCCGTCGGCACGGGCGGCATGGTGACGAAGCTCAGGGCGGGACGGGCCATGCTCGCCGCAGGCATCCCCATGGTCATCTGCCGCGGCCGTGCGCGCGACGTTCTCGTGCGACTCCTTGACGGGGAAGAGATGGGGACGCGCTTCGAGGCCAGACATGGCTGCGCTCACGAGAGTGCCCGCAAGCTCTGGATCGGCCTTGCCGAGGTCGCACGCGGAAGCCTCTACATAGACGAGGGCGCCTATCGCGCCGTCACGCAGGACGGGGCTTCGGTGCTTCCCGTGGGCGTCACGCGATGCGTGGGGAGCTTCTCGGCGGGGGACGTCGTAAACCTTCGCCTCGGGGATGACACCCTGGTGGGCAGGGGCGTCGTCCGGTATGGAGCTGATGACATGCGCCGCGTGATGGGGCTCAAGCTGGACGTGATCGCCCGCTTCATCCCCCAGTGCAAGGGGCAGCCGGCCATCCATCGTGACGAACTGCTGGTGCTGTAGCATGGCTGGCTACGTCGAGCTCATGTCCTCCCGCCTCGTCGACCTCGCGCAGGGTGTCCTGGACAGGGGAGACCTACCCCTCCTGGGGCAGGACCCGGCAAGGAGCTATCGCCTAGGCGTCATGGGCGGCACGTTCGACCCCATACATAATGGCCACCTGGTGGCCGCCGAGCAGGCCTTCGACGACCTGGGCCTGGACGTGGTGGTGTTCATGCCCGCCGGTCGCCCTGCCTTCAAGCAGGACAGGCGCGTGTCCCTGGGCGAGGACCGCTACGCCATGACGCTTCTCGCCACCTCGGACAACCCTCACTTCGTCGCCTCGCGCTTCGAGGTGGACCGCCCTGGCGTCACCTATACCGTTGACACCCTGGAGCTTCTGCGCGAGCTGTACCCGGACAACGTCGAAATCTACTTCATCACGGGCGCGGACGCCATCGCAGAGATCGTGGGCTGGCGGTCTGCCGACAAGATAGCCCGGCTCGCCACGCTGGTGGGGGCGACGCGCCCAGGATATGACCTGAGCTCCGCCCAGAGGAGCATCGCCGAGTCCCCTTACGGCTTCAAGGTCATATATCTGGAGGTTCCTGCCTTGGCCATCTCCTCGAGCTATCTGCGCGCGAGGGTGGCGGCGTCTCAGAGCCTACGCTACCTGACGCCAGACCCCGTGACGGGCTACATCCACAAGCACAAGCTCTATGGCGTGAGGCCCGCGCGCTACGGTTCCATGGGAGGGGACGGCATTGTCTGATTCGTCCCTCAGGCAAGGCTATGGGCCGGCGCAGGTCGAGCTCCTCGCCCGCGTGGAGCGCGACCTGAGGGCGCGCATGTCCGCGGCAAAGCCCAGGCGCCTCGCCCACTCCCTCTCGGTTGCGAGGACCGCCGAGGAGCTGGCGCTGCTCTATGGGGAGGACCCTTTCGAGGCGCGCCTCGCCGGCCTGCTCCATGACTGGGATAAGGTTCTAGACGGCGAGGAGCAGCTGGCCGAGGCGATGCGCCAGGGGATTGACCTTGGGGTCGAGCTTAGCCTCGTCTT
The DNA here is from genome assembly GCF_900155635.1 of Olsenella urininfantis. Lineage (GTDB taxonomy): Bacteria > Actinomycetota > Coriobacteriia > Coriobacteriales > Atopobiaceae > Olsenella_G > Olsenella_G urininfantis. The sequence continues at coordinate 859,951 of NZ_LT732540.1, read as the reverse complement.
GCCGCTTCTGCATGGTCTCACGGCTGCAGGAAGGCTCCCTCGGCTCTATCCTGAGCTGCCGGAAAGCGTGATTCGGGCCATCAGGCTGCACACGCTCGGGTCTGCGCGCATGACGGGTTTGGACATGATCCTCTTTGTTGCGGATGGCATCGAGCCGCTCCGCAAGGCCAGCCCAGGCATAGCGCGGGTGCGAGAGATGCTGGCCCGGGGCGCCTCCTTGCCAGAGCTGTATTGGGAGTCCTTCGCGTCCGGGGTCTCCTTCGTCATTGAGACCAGACGCTACCTCTATCCGGGTACCATAGAGACATACAACCAGATCGTGCTCGAGAGAGCGCGAGATGCTGCCCGCGGGCAGCGCTGATGGGAGGCCTTAATGGCATTGAGCTCGTATGAGATCGCACGCTTGGCCGCAAGGGCGTCAGACGCAAGGAAGGCGCAGGACATCGTCCTTCTGGACCTGACCGAGCTCTCCGACGTCTGCGACTACTTTCTCATCTGCACGGGCGGCAGCACGCCCCAGGTGGACGCAATCGTAGACGAGATCAGGGAGACGCTGCGCTCCGCTGCTCAGGAGTCGCCGCTCTCGAGCGAGGGCAAGGGAGGCTCGGGCTGGATGCTCCTGGACTATGGCAGCCTGGTCGTGCATGTCTTCAAGCCTGAGGTCCGTGAGTTCTACCGCCTGGAGAGGCTTTGGGCTGAGGCTCCTCGGGTGGACTTTGGCCTGGGTGCCCGTGACGAAGGGGGCGACGTCTCCTAGGGCGTGCCGCCGCCGGGCACGCCCGCCCCATTGAGCGCGGGCGTGTCCGAGCCAAGCCCCCCTAGGCGCAGGTCACGCCCCCACCCGAGTGCCGTGCTGCCGAAGCGCTCACGGACCTGGTCGGCCACAATCGAAAGCTCGCGCAGGTCACGCCTTGCGCGAGCTTCCCCCTGCGCTTCTCTGGCCGTCACATCTGAGAAAAGCTCGAGCTGACAGCTCTCCTCCTCCCCAAATTCAGCAAGGCCCACTCCCACTAGGCGCACGCCCTGGCCCTCTGCCCAGATACCATCGAGGAGCTCCTTGGCGAGCGCGCAGAAGACGTGCTCGTCGTCGGTGGGATGGGATAGGTGCCGTTGGGCGCTGCGGCCATGGTCCAGGTCAAGGCGAAGCTTCAGCGTCACGCGCCTTCCTCTGAGCGACCTCTTCCTCAGGCGGCTGCCTACCACCGCCCCAACGTGGTCTATTGCCGCCTCAAGCTCCTCCCTGGTACGAAGGTCGCGGGCAAAGGTCCTTTCGTTGGACACGGACTTGGCCTCCTCGGGTTCTGCGAGGCTGCGTATGGCGTTGCGCTCCGCTCCCGACGCCCTGAGTCTCAGCCGGGGCCCCGTCACGCCAAAGGCGAGCGATAGGCGCTCCTCGTCCGCGGCGGCCAGCTCTGCCAGGGTGTGGATACCCATCTTCGCCAGGCGACGCTCGCTCGAGGACCCTATGCCGCTCATGGACCTTACCGAAAGCGGGGCTAGGAAGTCCTTCTCGCTGCCGGGGAGCACCACGCTCAGCCCGTGCGGCTTGCGTCTCTCGGAGGCTATCTTCGCCACGGTCTTGTTCACGCCGAGTCCGATGGAGCAGCTGATGCCCAGCTCGTCCACGCGCCTCTGCAGCCTCAGGCAGATATCCAGGGGGTTCTCGTTGGAGAACCTCCCGGGGGTGATGTCAAAGAACGCCTCGTCTATCGACACCTGCTCGACCAGGGGCGTCTCGTCTGCGATGCGGGACATGACCTTGCGAGAGAGCTCGCGATAGCGGGGGAAGTTCCCTCTGGTCCATATGGCATTGGGACAGAGGCGGACGGCCTGCCACGACGGCATGGCAGAGTGGACGCCGAGGCGGCGCGCCTCGTAGGAGGCGGTCGAGACGACGCCACGTCTCTCGGGGGAACCGCCCACTATGACGGGCCTTCCGCGCCATTCAGGGTGATCGAGCTGCTCTACGGAGGCGAAGAACGCGTCGAGGTCGAGCAGGCCAATGGCAGGACCGCTCCAGCCCGCGTCCCTGGCGGTCTCTGCCTGCCTCTCCTTATGCGAAGCTCTTTCCATGTGAGAGAGTATAGGGCCTAGGGAGGCCCTAGAGCTGGACCGTGAACGTTGTTCCCTCGCGCCGGCCGCTCGTCACGGAGATGCTGCCGCCATGTGCCTCTGCCACGCCCTTGGCGATGGCGAGGCCCAGCCCAAAGCCGCCAGCGCCCTCGCCGCGCGCACGCGCCTTGTCGCTTCGGTAGAAGCGCTCGAACACATGTGCGAGGTCCTTGGCCTCGATGGGGTTTCCCATGTTGTTGACCGAGAGGATGCGATGCTGGCCCTGCTCCGTGAGCCCGAGGGTGATCTTGCTGTCCGGGCTTGCGTACTTGCACGCGTTGTCCAGCAGGATTCTTATCATGCGGTCGACCCACTCCCTGTCCCCCTGCATGCTCACGCCGTCCTGAACCCGCATCTCTATGCTGCAGCCCTTCTCGAAGGCAAGGGGCTCGAACTCCAGGGCGGCGGAAGAGGCCATCTCCGAGAGGTCGATGGTGGTCCTGTTTATGGCGGTAGCGTAGCCCTGCGCTTCCGCGTCATCGGTGCGTGCGAGCTGCAGCAGGTCTGCGACCAGCGCCTTCATGTGCCGAGACTCGCTGGCGGTCCTGCGCACCCACTCGCGATCCTCCGCGCTTAGGCTTCGAGAGCTCGCAAGGATCTCCGTGTTGGCAATGATGACGGAGAGCGGGGTCTTAAGCTCGTGCGAGGCATCTGCGATGAAGCGCCTTTGCTGGTCCCATGCCCTGGCGACGGGCCTGAGAGCCCAGTCCGAGAGGAAGACGGTGATGCCAAACAGAGCGAAAAGCCCCACCAGCATGATCGCGGCCGCTTGGACGAGCTGCGAGTACATCGCCGCGTCAGAGCCCCTCGTGTCGACGATGACGATGCGCGTGCCCGCGTCACCGCCTTCGCCGGACATCCAGGCGACGTGCCTCTCGGGAAGCCGGCCCTTCCTGGAGTCCCTCAGCTGGATGTCGTCGAGCACCTCGCCCAGAGTGTCGGAGCTTATGGTGACCGGCGAGCTGCTGCGGGCGAGGATGGTGCCGTCGGGGGAGATGTCAAGCGCGAGCATCAGCATGCTCGAGGAGGACAGTCCCTCGGCCTCGGAGCTTCCGGCTCCCCCGATGACCGGTATGTCGTTGAGGGATCCGGCGACGCCGCGCGCGAGGGACTCGTCTATGAGTCTCTGCTGGGCAGCGTAGGAGGAGAACAGCGAGAACGCAAGAACGCTCGCGAGGACGAGCCCCACGAGCGTCATGACAATGAGAATGAACTTGACCTTGAGGCGCTTGAGCATGCCGTCTCCCGAAAGGGGCTACTCGACGTCCTGATCGCTGAAGTCCTCGAGGCGATACCCCAGCATCCGCAGAGTGGTGATCTGCACGTTCGAGCGGACGTGCGCCAGCTTCTTGCGCAGGAACGAGATGTATGCCTCGACGGAGTTCTCGGAGGCGTCTGCGTCCGTGCCCCACACGCGGCCGAGCAGGTCCTGCTTCGAGATGACGCGGGTGGTGGAGCTCATCAGCAGGCGAAGGACCTCGAACTCCTTGCCAGAGAGGTGCACGCCGCGATGCTCGGTCCTGAGGTCATGCGTCGCGAGGTCCAAGGTGAGGTCGGCAAAGGTGACCTCGTCTATCACGACGTCGCCCTGGCGGCGCGTGAGGGCGCGCAGGCGCGCGAGCAGCTCCGGGGTCTCGAAGGGCTTGGTCATGTAGTCGTCGGCGCCGGCATCCAGGCCCTGGACCTTGTCCATCGTGGAGGTGAGCGCGGTGAGCATGAGGATGGGGATCGGGTTGTTGGCGTGGCGCAGCTCGTGCACGATCTGCAGGCCGTCCATGTCGGGAAGCATGACGTCCAGGATGACCGCGTCGAACAGGCCGCTCTGTGCCGAGCTCAGGCCGACGCTTCCGTCGTAGGCGGCCTCTGCGTTGTAGCCTGCGTCCTGCAGGATGTGGACGATGGCGTCTGCGAGGTTTCTCTCGTCTTCGACAACAAGAATGTTCATGTGATACCTCCCGCGAGGGCGTTGACTGTTAGGGCGCTCCCGTTTAATCAAAATAGCACGAGCCACCTGAACGCCTGTTGCGCAAAGGTCGTTTTACCTGTTGCTGACCCCAGGCCGTAACAGCGTTCACAAAAACTGCACCCCACATATTTCCATGTTTGTCGTATCATCAAATGCTGCTTTATGTGGCAATGCGACGCATTTCATTTCGACTACCCCGGCGTCGCTCGTCTGAAGGAGTTTTACGTTGGCAGTTAAGATTCGTCTCGCTCGTCACGGTGCAAAGAAGCATCCGTACTACCGCGTCGTCGTCGCCGATGGCCGCATGCCCCGCGATGGTCGCTACATCGAGCTCGTTGGTCGCTACAACCCCCTGACCACCCCCAAGACCATCGATCTTGACCTCGAGAAGGTTGACGAGTGGATTGCGAAGGGTGCCCAGCCCTCTGGCGCCGTCTCCCACCTCATCGACATCGTGCGCTCCGGCACCCCTGCTCCCGAGAAGAAGCAGAAGCTCTCCAAGAAGGCTGCCGCCAAGGCCGCGAAGGCCGCCGAGGACGCGGAGTAGCGATCGTGTCTGAGGAAGTCGTGGACACTGACTCCCTCGAGCGCTCGTCCGAAGACGTTGCGGCGATGGCTTCCGACAAGGTTGCGGATCTGGTCGAGTATATCGTCTGTGGCCTGGTCACCAACGAGGATGCCGTCTCTCTGGACGTCACGGACAGCGATGGTTCCGCACTCATTGAGGTCTCCTGCTCCGAGGAGGATGCAGGTCGCATCATTGGTCGTCGTGGGCGCACCATCAAGGCAATAAGGACGCTCGCCCGAGCTTTGGGCTCAAGGGTTGGAACTTCCGTCGAGGTCGAGGTATTGGGATAAGGTCTTGCGCTCTCGTTATCGCTGCATAGCTCGCGTTACCAAGACGCATGGCAGAAGGGGGGAGGTCGTGGCGGATGCCGTCCACGGCCTCCCCCTCCTGCTGCGCGAGGACATGCACGTCACGCTGGTGCCCCCTGAGCTCAAGGGCCCTCGCGGCCACGTGGTGACCTCAGAGAGTGCCGGGGGGTCTGCCCAGCTGGTGTCCCTCTCGGGGGTCTATGACATAGACGCCGCCTCCAGGCTTGTCGGCAGATGGGTTCTTGCGCGCCAGGACGAGCTTCCCGGGGACTTCGAGCTGCACGACCCTCGCTCGTTGGTGGGGCGCGAGGTGGAAGACGCGGAGCTTGGCTCCCTGGGCAGCGTCTGCGATCTTCTCGTGGGGCCTGCGAATGACGTCTGGGTGGTCAGGGGCCCCTACGGAGAGGTCCTCATTCCTGCGGTTGAGCCCATCGTCCGGTCCTGGAATGACGAGGGACCCATCTTGGTTCGTGTGCCGGAAGGCATCCTAGGCCTGGGAGGTTGAGACGTGAGGTTTGAGGCGCTTTCCGTCTTTCCAGAGTTCTTTGACTCCTACCTGGACATGTCTATCATGGGGCGCGCGCGCAAGCGCTCCGTTTTCGAGTTTGTGGCCCATGACCTGCGTAGCTGGACCCACGATCGCCATAACACGGTGGATGACAGCCCCTTCGGCGGCGGGCAGGGCATGCTCATGAAGCCCGCCCCGCTCTTCGAGGCGATAGAGGACATCTCCTCTCGTGGCGAGGCCAGACCTCACGTGGTGTTCTTCTCTCCCTGCGGCAGGCCCTATTGTCAGGCCGTTGCCGAGGAGCTTTCGCACAAGAATCGCATCCTTCTCGTGTGCGGTCGCTACGAGGGGATGGACGAGCGGGCCTACGAGCTCGCGGACGACATTGTCTCCATGGGCGACTACGTCCTCACGGGCGGGGAGCTCGCGGCCCTGTGCGTGATTGACTCCGTGGTCCGCCTGCTTCCAGGCGCCCTCGGAGACGAGATGAGCGCCAAGGACGAGTCCTTCTCGGACGGGCTTCTCGAATACGCCCAATACACCAGGCCTGCCGTCTTTCGGGGGCGCGCGGTCCCGGAGGTGCTCCTTTCGGGAAACCACGCCGCGGTTGACGCATGGAGGCGCAGGAACGCCATCGAGCGCACGGCGCGGTGGCGCCCAGACCTCCTCGAGGTAGCAGAGCTCACTGACGAGGAGAGGGCTTTCGCGGAGCGCTCGATGCGAGAGGAGCGGCAATGAGGCACGCGAGGACCGAGGGGGCGCACCTCCTGCCGTCCTGGCTGGAGTGGATCCTCACCATCATCGCAGGACTCGCCATAGCCTTCCTGCTCAGGAGCCTGGTCATTGGCGTCTATCTGGTCCCCTCGGGTTCCATGCTCGAGACGATTCACGAGGGCGACCGCCTGGTGGGAGAGAAGATCAGCTATCGCTCGCATGCGCCCTCCAAAGGTGACGTGGTCACCTTTGACGACCCAGCCGACCCACGCGTCACGCTCATAAAGCGCGTTGTTGCGACCGAGGGACAGACCGTTGACCTGAGGGACGGCAGGCTCGTCGTCGACGGCCTTGCGCAAGAAGAGGCCTACACGCTTGGCAAGCCAAGCTATCCCCTGCAGGGCCATGCCCCCAACCTCTCCGAGGACATCAGCTACCCTTATGTCGTGCCCGAGGGCTGCGTGTGGGTCATGGGTGACAATCGCACAAACTCGCTTGATTCGCGCTACTTTGGTGCCGTGCGCATGAGCAGCATCAGCTCGCACGCTCTATTCATCTACTGGCCCCCGACTGACGCCCGGGCACTCTAGGCCCGCGCCGCTCAAAAGATGGGAGAACTGAGCCAAATGGCAGCTCGTCCACTGACGTTCCAAGATATGATCCTCGCGCTCGAGCACTACTGGGCGGACAAGGGCTGCACGGTCATGCAGCCCTATGACAGCGAGGTCGGCGCGGGAACCTTCCACACCGCAACCCTGCTGCGCTCACTTGGCCCCTCCGCCTGGCGCACCTGCTATCCCCAGCCCTGCCGCCGTCCTGCGGACGGTCGCTATGGCGAGAACCCCAACCGCATGCAGCACTACTATCAGTTCCAGGTCATCCTGAAGCCCTCGCCGGCCGATTCTCAGGAGCTCTACCTGGGCTCCCTTGCCGCCATCGGACTTGATCCCAAGGAGCATGACGTCCGCTTCGTCGAAGACGACTGGGAGAGCCCCACGCTAGGGGCCTGGGGCCTTGGCTGGGAGGTGTGGATGGATGGCATGGAGGTAACCCAGTACACCTACTTCCAGCAGGTCGGTGGAATCGAGGTCAGCCCCGTGCCCGTCGAGATAACATACGGCCTGGAGCGCATCGCCATGTACGCGCAGGGGGTGAACTCCGTCTACGACATAGTCTGGAGCTACCTGCCCGACGGAACCCCCATGACCTACGGGGACGTCTTCCTGGAGAACGAGCGCGAGTTCAGCGCCTATAACTTCGAGGTTGCAAACGTTGCCCTGATGCGCGAGAAGTTCGATGAGTACGAGGCGGAGTGCCACGCCTGCCTCGAGCGCAAGCTTCCGCTCCCTGCCTACGACTGCGTCATGAAGTGCAGTCACGCCTTCAACCTGCTTGATTCCCGCGGTGCCATCTCCGCGACCGAGCGCGCCAACTACATCCTGCGCGTGCGCTCCGTTGCCAAGGCCTGTTGCGAGGCCTATCTCGCGGAGGTCGCCACCAAGAGTCCTGCTCATGCATTCGAAGGGGAGGTGGCCTAGATGGCAGACAGCAAGGACTTCCTGCTCGAGGTCGGTTGCGAGGAGATGCCCTCCGCGCCCCTCATCAACGCACAGCGCCAGCTCGCCAAGCTCTTCGAGGACGGTCTCGCCGCCGCAGGCCTCGGCTTCGTCGCCTTGCGCACCCTTTCGACCCCACGTCGCCTTGCCGTCATCGTTGATGGCCTTGCCACGAGCACCCAGGAGATCCATGAGGTCTTGCGCGGCCCCGCGGCCCGGATCGCCTTTGGGGAGGACGGCCAGCCCACCAAGGCGGCCCTGGGCTTCGCCCGCAAGAGCTGCGTCGATGCGTCCCAGCTCATACGGAGGGTCGACTCTGACGGGCGCGAATATGTCTTTGCGGAGCGCAGCATCGCCTCAAGGCCCGCAGCCCCCATTCTGAGCGCCCTCTGCGAGAAGGTCATCGCCTCGCTCGAGTGGCCGAACTACCGCAGCCAGCGATGGGGCTCGACGCAGGAGACCTTCGTCCGTCCCGTTCGGTGGATCTGCGCCCTGCTCGGGAACGAGGTCATTGACGTGAGCTATGCGGACGTCAGGAGCTCCAACACCACTCGCGGGCATCGCGTCCTTGGGCCCGGGGAGCACAGGGTCGATGAGCCTTCTCGCTACGAGGGCGTTCTTGAGTCCTGCTTCGTGCTTGGCGAAAGGCGGCGCGCCGAGGTCATCCGCTCGGGAATCGCGGCGGTGGAGGCGCAGCGTGGCGGAGCGCACGTCGATACGCCCAAGCGCACCTTTGACGAGGTCGTCAACCTTTGCGAGTGGCCGAGCGTCATCGTGGGGTCCTTCGACGAGGAGTTCCTGCGCGTTCCCCATGAGATCATCTGCGAGTCCATGCTCACGAACCAGCGCTATTTCCCCATATATGATGCCGCGGGCGAGCTCACGAGGGAGTTCGTGATCGTCTCCAACGCAGACCCCGCCTGCTCCGATCGCGTCATTGACGGCAACGAGCGCGTCGTGCGCGCCCGCCTCGATGATGCCAAGTTCTTCTATGAGGAAGACCTCAAGAGGCCCCTGGACGCGTACGTCGACAGGCTCGCCAGCGTCGTCTTCCAGGAGAAGCTCGGCACGGTCCTGCAGAAGGTCGAGCGTATGGAGGCCCTGGCCGCCGAGGTCGCGCGCGAGGCGGGGGAGGACGACCGGTCGGTGTCCCGTGCCGCAAGGGCCGCCCATCTCGCCAAGGCCGACCTCGTTACGCAGGCAGTCGTCGAGTTCACCAGCCAGCAGGGTGTCATGGGCGGCTATTATGCGGATGCTGCCGGTGAGCCCGCCGAGGTCTCTGGCGCCATCCGGGAGCACTATCGTCCCCGCTTCGCGGGCGACGATCTCCCTGCGGGCGTCATCGGCAAGGCGGTCGCGATAGCCGACAAGCTGGACACCATCTGCGGCATCTTTGCCATCAACGAGCCTCCCACCGGCTCCTCAGACCCCTTCGCCGTCCGCCGCGCGGCAATCGGAGTCGTGTCCATGCTGCGCACCCTTCCTGAGGTGCGCCTGCGCACGCTCATAGGGCTGTCCCTTGGCGCCTACCTTGGCCAGGGGCTCGAGTTCGACCTCGAGGCGGTGTCCCAGGGGGTCGTCGACTTCTTTGCCGGGCGTCTCGTGGGGATCGCAAGGGAGGATGGGATCTCCGTTGACGTCATCGACGCCATCTCCTCGCTGGGAGTCATCGACCCCTGCGAGTTCCTCGAGCGCGCCCATGCCCTCGAGGACGAGAGACGCGAGGCCCCCGCGCTCTTCGATGACCTCGCCACCGCGTATGCCCGCGCCTCCCACCTTGGTGACGCAAGCCTGGGCTGTACGGTTGACGAGAGCCTCATGGGCGAGGCAGAGCTTGCACTCCTCCGAGCCTGCGAGGCGGGTTCCAAGAATGTGGAGACTGCGTTGAGCGAGCGCGACTACAGGAGCGCCTGCAAGGCTCTCGCCGAACTGAGGGGGCCAATCGACCGGTTCTTTGATGACGTCCTTGTCATGGACGGTGAAACTAGGCTAAGGGAGAACCGTCTCCGCCTGCTGAACGGCTTCGCTGCCGTGTTCGATGGCGTGGCAGACATCGGGGCGCTCTCCAAGAGGAAGTAACAGGGGTGGCCCTGTCGGGACCATCTTGGGCAGGGCCACATCCGGTCCTATGGGAAGGAGAAGCATATGACTGAGGATTCGCTCGAGGTTGTGGATCCCTTTGCCAACGTGACGCCCGTCGTGTTCGTTCTCTCGGATGCTCGCGGCAAGACCGCGACCAGCGTGGTGGAGGCTGCCGCCGACCAGTTCAGCGATGGCATCGTCACGATCAGGCAGCTCGGTAACGTGCGTTCGGTCGGCATGGTGTGCGACTACCTTGACCAGAACGTGACCGAGGACGTCCCCATGGCCGTCTTCCACACCATCGTGGACCGCAACCTGCGCAGGGACATCCGCCGCGAGCTCGACAAGCGCGGCATCCCCAGCATCGACCTCCTGGGGCCTGCCATCACGGTCATATCTACGCTCACGGGCGAGGAGCCCAAGTACCAGGCCGGGCATCGTGCCAAGAACCAGGTGCAGTCCCTCGAGTAGCCTTATCGCGCAAGCATAGGTTCTCTAGTATATACATATTTATTTTGTCAGGTACCGCTGCAACTACCTGACGGGCATATTTCAGCCGTTAATCGGATGTTGCGCCCGGACAGGCGCGTGCCCTATAAAATGTTCTTTGTTCTCGCGAACACCTGCCGAGTTCCTTGGCAGGTGTTCTTTGCAAATGGCGCGGGCCCGAGCTCGTGCTCCGGTAAAGAAGATCAGGGGTGTCATATGGCTGAAAAGCACGTCTACCGTTTCGGCACAGACGAAAACGGCAACAACGTCACCGAGGTCGCTGGCAATAGCGTAGAGGAGGCGAAGTGGATCACGGGCGGCAAGGGCGCAAACCTTGCCGAGATGGCAAATATCGGCCTGCCCGTTCCTCCGGGATTCTCCATCACCTGCCAGACCTGCGTTGCCTACTCCAAGAACAACGTGTGGCCCGCGGGCGTGCTCGACGAGATCGACGAGTATCGCGCAGACCTCGAGAAGCGCATGGGCAAGAAGCTGGGTGACAAGGAAGACCCCCTGCTCGTCTCCGTGCGCTCCGGCGCCCCCTTCTCCATGCCTGGCATGATGGACACCGTCCTCAACCTCGGCCTTAACGACGACTCCGTTCAGGGCCTCATCGCCCAGACCGGCAACGAGCGCTTCGCATGGGACTCCTACCGCCGCTTCGTCCAGATGTTCTCCAACGTCGTTATGGGTGTCGACGGCGACCTCTTCGAGGACGCCATCAACGCCAAGAAGGAGGAGAAGGGCGTCAAGCTCGACACCGACCTCTCCGCCGAGGACCTCAAGGAACTGACCGAGACCTTCAAGGCGATCTTTGCCAAGAACGTTGACTCCCAGGCCCACCCCGAGGTTGCCCCCAACGGCATCGCATCCTTCCCCGACGATCCCTACCTGCAGCTTCGTCTTGCCGAGCAGGCCGTTTTCGGTTCCTGGAACACCGAGCGCGCCATTCTCTACCGCAAGCAGAACAAGATCGACGACTCCCTGGGAACTGCCGTCAACGTCCAGGTCATGGTCTTTGGCAACAAGGGCGAGACCTCCGCGACCGGCGTTGCCTTCACCCGCAACCCCGCAGACGGAACCAACGAGCGCTACGGTGACTTCCTCGTGAACGCCCAGGGCGAGGACGTCGTCGCGGGCATCCGCAACACCGAGCCCATCGCCGACCTCGTCAAGATCCCTGCCCTCAAGGAGGCTGGCGAGCAGCTCTTCCACGTCTTCGAGATTCTCGAGGACCACTATGCCGACATGATGGACATAGAGTTCACCATCGAGCAGGGCAAGCTCTGGATGCTCCAGACCCGCGTGGGCAAGCGCACGGCGCTCTCCGCGCTCAAGGTTGCCATGCAGATGGTCGACGAGGGGCGTATCTCCAAGGAGGAGGCGCTCCTGCGCGTCGCCCCCGACCAGCTTGACCAGCTCCTGCACCCGCAGTTTGACCCCAAGGCGAAGCTCAACGTCATAGCCAAGGGCATGAACGCCAGCCCTGGTGCCGCGGTGGGCGCCGTGGTCTTCTCCTCGGACGCCGCAGTTCGCTACTCCAACATCGAGAAGCCCTGCATCCTCGTGCGCTGGGAGACCACGCCCGACGACCTCAAGGGCATGGTTGCCGCCGAGGGCATCCTCACCTCTCATGGCGGAAAGACCTCTCACGCGGCCGTCATCGCCCGCGGCATGGGCGCCCCCTGCGTCTGCGGTGCCGAGGCGCTCAAGATCGATGCAAAGGCCAAGGAGGTCGTCGTCTCCGGAACCAACGTCGTCCTGCACGAGGGGGACATCATCTCCATCAACGGCACCACGGGCGACATCATCCTGGGTGCGGTTCCCCTGACCCGTCCCGAGCTCACCGGCGACCTCGAGGTCATTCTCGAGTGGGCCGACGACGTCCGCCGCGACGCGTCTCGTGGCCGCATCTTCGGCGTTCGCACCAACGCGGACAACCCCGAGGACGCGCAGCTGTCCGTCGACTTTGGCGCAGAGGGCATTGGCCTCGACCGCACCGAGCACATGTTCCTGGGCGAGCGCAAGCAGATCATCCAGTCGTTCATCCTCGCCGACAGCGACGGCCAGAAGCAGCAGGCGCTAGGCCAGCTTCTCAAGGCACAGACGGGCGACTTCGAGGGCATGTTCAAGGCCATGGACGGCAAGAACGTCATCGTCCGCCTGCTTGACCCCCCTCTGCACGAGTTCCTCGACGACCCCCGCGAGCTTGCCGTAGAGATCGCCCACGCCGAAGGTCGCGGCGAGAACGAGGTGCAGCTGAAGGCGATGCGCGATCGTCTTGCCAGGCTTGACTCCTTCCAGGAGGCAAACCCCATGCTCGGCCTGCGCGGCTGCCGCCTTGGCATCGTCTACCCCGAGCTCAACGACATGCAGGTCCGCGCGATCGCCAGCGCTGCCGCCACCCTGAAGAAGCAGGGCCTCAACCCTAAGCCTGAGATCATGGTTCCCCTGATCTCCTCCGTCGAGGAGCTCATGCTCGTTCGCGAGCAGATTGAGGACGTCATCCGGTCCGTCGCAGAGTCCGAGGGCGTCGAGCTCAACATTCCCATCGGCTGCATGATCGAGCTCCCGCGCGCCGCCGTGACCGCCGATGAGATTGGTAAGTTCGCCGACTTCTTCTCGTTTGGCACGAACGACCTCACGCAGACCACCTTCGGCTTCTCCCGCGACGACGTCGAGAGCGCCTTCATTCCGCAGTACCTCAACAAGAAGCTTCTTAAGACCAACCCCTTCGAGACCCTTGACGCGGGCGTTGCCAAGCTTGTCGAGCTGGGTGTTCAGGGTGGCCATAAGGCCAACGCCACCATCGTCTGCGGCGTCTGCGGCGAGACGGGCGGAGATCCCGATTCCATCCAGATGTACTATGACCTCGGCCTTGACTACGTCTCCTGCTCCCCTTACCGCGTGCCCATCGCGCGCTTGGCTGGAGCGCAGGCCAAGATCAGGTCCAACGGCGGTGCCAAGAAGCTCGCCTAGCTCATGCTTGGGCTGATTGTCTAGACGAGGGAGGGGCCCCAGGGGTCCCTCCCTCTCTTTTTAGAGAGGGAGGATGCATGGGCAAGGCGATCGTGCGTGAGGAACTTGAGCGCAGGGAGCATGAGACTCTGAGCCCATATGCCTGCTTCAGCGACCGGAGCCTGGGCAGGCGCGTGCCCGAAGAGCCCGATGCGCTGCGCGGCTGCTTCCAATGCGACAGGGATCGCGTCCTGCACAGCAAGAGCTTCCGTAGGCTCGCGAACAAGACCCAGGTCTTCCTTGCGCCGGAGGGAGACCACTACCGCACTCGCCTGACGCACACCCTGGAGGTCGCCCAGATCGCCCGCGACATCGCTCGTCCCCTTGGCCTCAACGAGGACCTCACCGAGGCGATAGCGCTTGGGCACGACCTGGGACACACTCCCTTTGGGCATGTGGGGGAGCGAGCCCTCTCGCGCGCCATCTCGCGTTACAGAAAGGTTGACCCCGCAAGCGAGGAGGGACTCCGTCTCTTCTCCCACAACGAGCAGAGCGTGCGCATACTCGAGGTGCTCGAGCGGCAGGGCAGGGGTCTCAACCTCTGCCACGAGGTCTTGGATGGCATCCGTTGCCACCGAGGAAGCCTGAGGGCGATGACGCTCGAGGGGAGAGTGGTGGCAAAGGCGGACAGGATCGCCTACGTGTGCCACGACATAGACGACGCCGAGCGTGCGGGGCTGCTCAGCGAGGAAGACCTTCCCAGTGGGCCCTGCTCGGTGCTCGGTCGCAGCTCCTCCGACAGGATCAGCACCATGGTTCAGGACCTCGTCTTCGCAAGCTCCGGGAGAGACGACATCCTCATGTCCGAGGGCGTCTGGAGGGCTTTGAGCGAGCTCAGGTCCTTTCTCTTCGATCACCTCTACACAAAAGGAGACGCCAAGTACGAGGAGCCCAAGGCCGACCGCATGATAGAGGAGCTCTTCGACTACTTCGTGAGTCATATCGACGAGATACCAGACGAGTACCGACGCTCAAGCGAAGATCGTCCCGATGTGCAGGTTGCCGACTACGTGGCGGGGATGACCGATCGCTATGCACTCAGGGTCTTCGAGGAGCTCAAGGTGCCAAGGGCCTGGCGCGTGCCGAAGCTGCGCAGATATAATGAGGCTTTCTAAGTACCTTTTTCTTTGTCTCCATGATAGAATTTCGTGGATATAAGCAACATCTCAAGAGGGCAGTCCGTGTCACAGGTGAAAGCAGCTCGAACCCCGTCACGCGATTCTCGCAGTGCCATTTTGGATGCCGCCAGGTCGGCGTTTCTCGAGCACGGCTTTCAGGGCGTGTCGCTGCGCGCGATAGCCCATGACGCGGGACTCACCACGGGCGCAATCTACGGCAACTTCCACTCGAAGGAGGACCTGTTCGATGCCGTGGTCAGTGCCGCCGGTGATGGCCTTGTCGAGCTTTACGAGCAAATCATTGCCGAATTCTCCCTGCTTCCCAAGGAGCAGCGGGGCTGGGATGCGATGGGCGAGTTCGAGCGTGTCTCCATGGCCCGCCTCGTTGACTTCATGTATGACAACTACGACTGCTTTCGCCTCATCTGCACGTGCTCGTCGGGTACGTCCTGGGAGCACTACAAGGACCGCCTGATGGAGCTCGAGCTCATGAGCACCATCGAATACGAGCGCACCGTCCATGCTCATGACGATGCCTACGAGGGGCAGAGCCATGTCCTCCTCGATTATATTGTGAATCAATTCATTCAAGGAATCTTTCAGCCCATAGTGCTCGGCCTGAGCCGCAGAGAAGCCCAGAGCTTCGTCTATGCCTATGGCTGCTTCTTCCATGAGGGCGCACGCGGCATGTTCTCCTAGCACCTGCCTTCAGATGCCACCCGTAGATTTATCTTCATCTAACTCTTGTCAGGAGGTTATAACATTGTTATAACCTCCTAGAGAAAGCTAAGGCTAACTTTACTCTAGGAGGTTTCACATGAAGAAAGAGGGTGGCGGCACGCCCGCCGAACGGCTTCTCGATTGGTCAGCACCATATCGGGGCTACTACCTCGCGTCGGTGGTGTTGGCTGTTGCCGGGGTCGCGGCAAGCGTCATGCCGTATTACGCCGCGGGTCGCATGGTCGTGGGGGTCCTCGATGGCCTGAACGATCTCTCGTTCTACGTTGGCTGGTGCTCTTTTGCCGCCCTGTGCTACCTTGCATACCTGTTGTTCCACTATGCGTCCACGGGGCTTTCCCACGTCGCGACCTTCAAGACGATCTCTCGCATCCGCCGGCTCCTCGCGGCAAAGCTCACGCGCGTCCCGTTGGGATACGTGCTGGACACGCCCTCGGGCACGCTCAAAACGGTCATGGTGGAGAAGGTCGACGGCATAGAGACCCCGCTTGCGCACGCCGTTCCCGAGATGACGAGCAACCTGCTCGTGCCGTTGGCCGTGCTGGGATACATGTTCTGCCTCGACTGGAGGCTCGCCCTGGTCTCGCTCGTGACGATCCCGGTGGGCGCGCTGGCGTTTGCCCAGATGATGCGCGACTACGAGAAATGGTATGGACGTACCGTCACGAGCGGCAACGAGATGTCGTCGGCAGCCATCGAGTATGTCAATGGCATCGAGGTCATCAAGGCCTTCGGCCGCTCAGCAAGCTCGTACGAGAAGTTCTCGAAGGCGGTTTGGGGGTATGCCCGCTCGTTCATAGACTGGATGGCCCACTGCCAGATCTGGTCCGACCTTGGCCTTTCCATCATGCCCGCGTCTCTTGTGGGCGTGCTGCCCGTGGGCTGCCTGCTGCTGGCCTCCGGCAGCCTGGAGCCTGCGACCTTCGTCCTGGTGGCCGTGCTGTCTCTCGCGATCTTCCCGCCGCTCTATGCGGCCATGAGCTTCATGGACTCCCTGGCCCAGGTGGGAACGACCGTCGAACAGATCGCGCAGGTCCTCGACCAGGAGGAGCAGCGCCGCGCCGACGAGGCCCGCTCGCAGGACCTGCAGGGCGTCCAGGTGCCTGGGATCGACCTCGAGAAGGTGAGCTTCTCCTATGGTGCGACGGAGGTTCTTCACGATGTGAGCCTGAGCATAGAGCCTGGCAAGGTCACCGCGCTGGTGGGGCCATCCGGGTCTGGCAAGTCCACCCTGGCGCGGCTCATAGCGGGATTCTGGGACTGCGACGGAGGTTGCGTGTCCCTTGGGGGAAGACCGCTGAGCAGTCTGAGCGCCCGTCAGCTGAGCGATGCCATCGCATACGTCTCCCAGGACAACTACCTCTTTGATGAGACCATCATGGAAAACATTCGCATGGGCCGTCCCGACGCGAGTGACGAGGAGGTTATGCGCATCGCCGCCCAAAGCGGCTGCCATGAGTTCATCGAGTCACTCGAGAATGGCTATCAGACGATAGCGGGAGGCGGTGGCGGGCATCTGTCAGGCGGAGAGCGCCAGCGCATCGCCATCGCGCGTGCGATGCTTCACGACAGCCCGATCGTCATCCTGGACGAGGCGACCGCCTACACGGACCCGGAGAGCGAGGCGCAGGTCGAGGCCGCCGTCTCCCGCCTCGTTGCCGGCAAGACGCTCGTCGTCATCGCCCACAGGCTTTCGACCGTCGTCGACGCGGACCGCATCGTCGTCGTGAGGGACGGGCGCATCGAGGCCAGTGGCACGCATTCCGAGCTGATGTCAGCCTGCGAGCTCTATCGCGACATGTATCACGCGCACATGGGGGCTCGTGACGAATCTGGTTCCGTCGACATCGAGAGGGGATAGGACATGGTCTCTACCATACGCAAGTACTTCGAGTTCGGCGGTAAGAGCTCCAAAAAGCTCACTCGGGGCATGGCGTGGTCCATTGCAAACTCCTTCTTCGAGTCGGTGCAGATATGGGCCCTGGCAATAGTGCTTGCCGATGTCGCAAACGGGGCCGCGGGCGCGCATACGGCGCTCTCCTCCCTGGCGGTCATGCTGCTCTCCATAGGAGGGAGCTTCGTCACGGCACACTTCAAGAGCGAGAACTTCTGTGACGGCAACTACTCCATGTGTGCCGAAAAGCGCTCCGCCATAGGAGACCGGATGCGCTACCTCCCCATGGGCTACTTCAACTCGAGCAGCCTGGGCGAGATGGCGAGCACCATGACGAACACCCTGGATGACGTGCAGAACATCGGAGGTCTCGTCTACTCGTCCGTCATATCGGGCATGGTCCTCTCCTGCATCATGGCCCTCATGTTCTGGGCCATGGACTGGAGGTGCGGCCTGCTGGCCCTCTCTGCCATAGCGCTCATCCTCCTGATTAACGCCCTCATGCAGAGCGCGTCTCGCGCCCTCTCCTCCCGGCGCGTGAAGGCCCAGCGCTCGCTTGTCGGGGCAGTGCTGGAGTACGTGCAGGGAATGGGCGTCGTCCGTGCGTTCTGCCTGCTTGACCGCGTCGAGGGGAGGCTTGGGAGAGCCATTGGGGAATGCGAGGCCGTCAACATCGCCGCAGAGCTCCGCCTCATGCTCTTCGCGGCCCTGGAGACCCTTGTGTGCAAGTCAGCGAGCGTGCTCATGTGCCTGCTCTCCATAGGGCTGTGGCTGGCGGGTGACATGCCTACCGCAACCTGCCTGGTAATGGTGGTGGCGTCGTTCATGGTCTTTGCCAAGCTCGAGCTCGCGGGACTGTTTTCGAGCGTTCTCAGGCAGATCGACCTTTCGATGGACAAGGTGAACGAGCTCATAGCGGAGCCCGTCATGGAGGGCGGAAGTTACAAGGCTGACGGCGGCCAGATGGGCGTCGAGCTGCGCCGCGTGTCGTTCTCCTATGAGAACCGCAGGGTCATCGACGGTCTTTCCCTCTCGATACCCAAGGGGAGCAGCTGTGCGATCGTGGGGCCGTCAGGATCCGGAAAGACCACCATCGCCCGCCTGATGGCTCGCTTTTGGGATGTGAGCGAGGGACAAGTGCTCGTCGGCGGAAAGGACGTCAGGGAGTGGGACGTGGACTCACTGCTTGCGAGCTTTTCGATCGTATTCCAGGGCGTGTACCTCTTCGACGACACCATCGAGAACAACATTCGCTTCGGCTGCCCCGAGGCAACGAGGGAGCAGGTGATGGAGGCCGCAAGAAGGGCTTGCTGTAACGATTTCATCGAGCGTCTCGACAAGGGCTACGAGACCCGCATCGGCGAGGGCGGGGCCACCCTTTCCGGCGGGGAGCGACAGCGCATATCCATCGCCAGGGCCATCCTCAAGGATGCGCCCATCGTGGTGCTCGATGAGGCGACGGCGAATGTCGACCCCGAGAATGAGCGAGAGCTGCAGATGGCGGTCGAGGAGCTCAAGAGGGGCAAGACGGTCATCATGATCGCGCACAGGCTCAAGACGGTGCGCGATGCGGACCAGATAGCCGTCATCGATGCGGGCCGCCTCGCCCAGTGCGGCAGCCACGAAGAGCTTATGGCACAACCCGGCATCTATCGCAAGTTCGTGGACATGCGCGAGAAGACCATAGGCTGGCGCCTCGCTACGCAGGGGTAGGTCGCCTGGAAAATGTGCGTTGTGCGAACCTTGCCCTTGGGACCGAGCTGACCTATAATTCCGCTCTGTGTGTAAACCTATGTGTCGCTCTGGTATGGCGGCACCTCTAGAGACGAGGAAAACATGGACTACATCCGCGCCATCGAGCGCCAGCAGATCCGCGAGGACATCCCTCAGGTTCTGGTCGGCGACAACGTCAAGGTTCACTACCGCATCAAGGAGGGTGACCGCGAGCGCGAGCAGGTCTTCCAGGGCGATGTCATCCGTCTGAGCGGTGGCAGCTCTCGCGAGACCTTCACGGTTCGCAAGATCAGCTTCGGCATCGGGGTCGAGCGCACCTTCCCCCTGCACAGCCCCAAGATCGCCAAGCTCGAGATCGTTCGTCACGGCATTGCTCACCGCGCCAAGCTCTACTACCTCCGCGATCGCGTCGGCAAGGCCGCCCGCCTGCGCGAGAAGCGCTAGAGGCCCTGCCCCCTTGCCCGCAAAGGCCGCTCTGGGAAACCGGGGCGGCCTTCTTTGCATATGGAGATGATGCAAGGTGTCAGCTACGCACGCGGCTAGTGCACGAGAGGTTGCGGCGCTCATATCGGGTGCTCCGGAACAGGAGCTTGACCTGCTTCTCGACCGCTATGGAGACGATCCGCGCAGGCAGGTCGTCCACGCGATCGAAGCGGCCGTAAGAAGGCGTGACCGCGCTCGGGCGGAGCGGGAGCGCGTCCTCGGCATGTACAGGCTCCAGGACGAGCTTTCCGGCGGTGGTGTGGTGGTAGGCGTGGATGAGGTGGGGAGGGGTGCCCTTGCGGGCCCGCTTACCATTGGGGCGGTGGTGCTTCCCGCGGAGCCCATAGTCTGGGGCATCAACGACTCAAAGCAGCTTTCCCCGAAGCGCAGGAGCGAGCTTGCCGCCGACATCGTCTGCCGTGCTGAGGCAATCGGAATCGCGCATGTTGCCCCCGAGGCCATCGACGCCGTGGGCATGGCCGCCGCACTTCGCGTTGGCATGGCGCAGGCGGTCGAGGATACCGGCGTCGATCCCGACTGCGTTCTCATTGACGGAAATCCCGTTCACGCCCATCCCAAGGAAAGAACGCTTGTCAAGGGTGACGCTCGCATTGCGTCAATCGCCGCGGCGTCGATAGTTGCCAAGGTCACCAGGGATGACCTCATGGTTGGCTACTCCGGCGAGTATCCCGAGTACCACCTGGACGAGTGCAAGGGATATGGCTCGCCCTCCCATATCGAGGCAATCCGCATGCACGGACTGACCCCCCTGCATCGCGTGAGCTTCTGTGGGAATTTCATAGAGCCGGCCCGTCTCTTCTAGGCGACCGATTCTGGCTGAAAGCACTTTTCAACATCAGGTCGTGGTCCTTAGCGGCGTGGCCGCTGTCACTAGGGCCGCGCTCGCTTGTCGCCTGCAAGCTGTCTGCTAGCCAAAGCTCAGGGACCGGCCAGTCTGGTCCGTCAGGCTTCTTGCTCCGTTCCATTGGGGTAAGGAGGCAAGGGTGGTCGAAAGGTCGTTTTTGACGCAGCAGGTCTTTGGAAGGGGCGCATACGAGGGCTACGATCGCGAGGAAGAAATCCTGGACGAGGAGTTTTCGGGACTCTTCGCACATGGGCAAGCCTGGACGGCGGCAGATGGGGATGACGCGGAGCTCATGGGGTCCTGCGGAGCGGGGGCGCATGCCGCGACGGGCAAGGGCCTGGGCGACCAGGGCGAGCTCCTTGCCTCAACCTACCTTCAGAGCCGCGGCTTCGAGATCCTGGAACGCAAGCTGCGAAATCCTGGTGGTGAAGCAGACATCGTGGCGCTGGACGACGGCTGCGTGGTGCTTGTGGAGGTCAAGACGCGCAACTCTCGTACGGGTGGCGGCGATGAGGCCATCCCCGAGCTTGCGGTGGACGCAGAGAAGCAGCGGCGCTATCGCAAAATTGCGCTCATGTATCTCTACCAGCATCCTGAGGTGTACAGCGTGCGGTTCGACGTCATCGCCATCACGATCGACGGCGAGCGCAGCGCTCGTCTGCGCCACCTCGTCGGCGCCTTCTCCTGGGATAGCTGATGGGGGAGGGAAGCGTCAGCGTAAGCTCGGCCTGTCTGCGTGGGGCCCAGGCGCAGCCCGTTCGGGTCGAGGTTGCCGCATCGGGAGGAATACCTGGTCTGACTATCGTCGGCATGCCCGACACGGGTGTCCTCGATGCCCGGTCAAGGGTGAGGTGTGCCCTCAAGGCCTGCGGTTTCAAGATGCCGAGGCTGCACTTCACCATCAACCTCGCGCCGGGGTCGATCAAGAAGACGGGGACGGGCTTCGACCTCCCCATTGCCGTCGCGATCCTGATGCTGAGCGGGCAGATACCTCGACAGGGTCTTGAGCACCACCTCTATGTGGGCGAGCTCGGGCTTGATGGCTCAGTGTGTGCCACCAGGGGGAACGTCGCCTATCAGCTCTTGGCGCGCCAGCAGGGCAGGGCCCTCGTCTGTGCCAAGGGGGCGTCTGGGGCAAGGGGCCCCAAGGGAGACGTCCGCGCCTTGGATCGGCTCTCGGACCTGCGCGCTGGTGAGGACGGGCTTGGAAGATCCCCTCGTCTTGCCAATGGGCCTGAGGGAGGATCTTGCGAGGGCGATGGGCTCGACTTCAGTGACGTGCATGGACAGGAGGAGGCGAAGCGTGCGCTGCTGATTGCAGCGGCGGGAGGGCACGGCCTGCTCATGGTTGGCCCTCCCGGCTCGGGAAAGACCATGCTTGCCCGCCGCCTTCCCTCGATTCTGCCTCCCCTCGAGGAGGGTGAGCTCGAGGAGGTGCTCCTCCTGCACTCCGTTTCAGGACAAGACCTTTCCGCGCTCTCGGCCAGGCAGAGGCCGTTCAGGGCCCCTCACCACTCCATTTCACTGGGAGGATTGGTCGGAGGGGGTCGTCCCGTCATTCCGGGAGAGATCTCGCTCGCGCACAAGGGGGTGCTCTTCCTGGACGAGCTGCCCGAGTTCGCCGGCAACGTCTTGCAGGCACTCAGGCAACCCATGGAGGACAGGGCGGTGAGGCTTGTTCGAGTCGATGGCGTCTACTCGTTTCCCTGCGACTTTCAGCTCGTTGCCGCCGCAAACCCCTGCCCCTGCGGCTATCTTGGCGACGAGGGGCATCATTGCCGCTGCAGCGCCGCGCGCATCCTGCAATACCAGGGCCGCATCGGTGGGCCACTGATGGATCGCATCGGTCTTCACGTTGAGGTAAGGCGACCTGGCTCCGGCGTTGTGATAGCGGGCGAGCGCGGAATGGACTCAAGGGGCATGCGAGAGAGGGTCTGTGACGCCCGTGCCCGCGCGAGCTGGAGAAGCCGCGAGGCCGATGGGGAGGGCGCCCCGCTTACGTCGGCACTCCGCTTTGACGCCGCGGCAGCGGGCGCGCTCGAGGGGCTTGCGTCAAGGCTTGCGCTGGGAGGGCGCTCAATAGTGAGCATGGCCCATGTCGCGCGGACGATCGCCGACGTCGAGCAAAGCGACCGCGTCCTGCGCCCGCACGTTCTCGAGGCGAGCAGCTACAGGAATCGCCTGGGAGAGGAGGGTGGAGCACATGTCTGAGGGTTGGGTTCTGCGCCCTGGGGACGAGCTGTGGCCCAAGGGACTCGATGAGCTTGACCGACCCCCCGAGTTGATTTATGGCATGGGGTGCGCCGAGGCCTTGCGGGAGCGAAGCATTTCGATCATTGGCGCGCGGCGTGCCACCCCCTATGGCCTCGCCGCCGCTCGCCTTGGCGGCAGGGTCGCCGCGGAGTCCGGCATCGTGGTGGTTTCGGGCGGTGCCATGGGTTGCGATTCAGCTGCCGGGCGTGCGGCGCTCGATGCGGGCGGGACGAGCATAGTGGTCGCGGGGTGCGGAGCCGACCTCGTCTACCCAAGCTCCTCTGCGGACGTGTTCGACCGCTCCAGGTCCAAGGGCGCGGTCATCTCGCTGGAGCCTTGGGGGACGCCCCCTCGCCGCTATGCGTTCCCCAAGCGAAACAGGGTCATTGCGGCCCTTTCGCAGAGCATCCTCATATGCGAGGCAGGGGTGAGGTCGGGCACCTTCTCAACGGCTCTTGCGGCAAGCGAGCTTGGGCGAGACTTATACGTGGTGCCTGGAAGCATCTTCTCTGCCGAGTCGGCGGGGGCGAACCAGCTCATTGCCGACGGGGCCTACGTCATCGCGTCAGAGCTGGACCTGGAGCAGCGCATCTCACTTGACTATGGCGTCCTGCGCATGCTGAGGGAGGGGTCGGAGCGACCCGAGGGACGCATCCTCTCGTCTCTCATAGCAGAGCCCATGAGGGCAGACGATCTGGCAAGGCACCTGAGCGAGCGCGTCGTGAACGTCCTGCGGTCCCTTTCGGATTACGAGTGCAGGGGCGTGGTGGTGCGTCTTCCCGATGGGCGATACAGCCTGAGCGAGGCCGCCTACCTTGCGCACGGTAGAATGGTCGAAAAACACGCAGATGAGCTTGGGCCGTTGGCGGTCACAGGAGGGGAGTGACATGGGGACAGATGAGGTCACGGTTGTTGGTGCCGGTCTTGCCGGGTGCGAATGCGCACTTCAGCTCGCGCGGCGAGGTGTTCGCGTGCGTCTGATGGAGCAACGGCCCCAGGCAAGCTCCCCCGCTCATGGCAGCGACTCGTTTGCGGAGCTCGTCTGCTCCAACTCCCTTAAGTCAACACGTCATGACAGTGCTGCGGGGCTGCTCAAGGAGGAGCTTGAGGCCATGGGCTCTCGCCTCCTGAGCCTTGCCAAGCAGTCTGCCGTTCCTGCGGGAGGGGCCCTGGCAGTTGACAGGGAACGCTTTTCGGAGCTGGTCACCCGGGAGGTTGAGGGCTGCGGGCTCATCTCGGTGGAGCGCAAGGAGCAGCGCGTCGTCCCGGAGGGCCCCTGCGTCATCGCCGCCGGGCCGCTTTGCTCCGACGCCCTGTTCAGTTCGCTGACAGGGATTCTGGGAAGCGACGCCCTCTCGTTCTACGATGCGGCCGCTCCCATCGTTGACGCCCAGTCGCTTGACCGAAGCGTGGTCTTCTCTCAGTCACGTTACGAGGAGGGGGGGCAGGGCGACTACCTGAACTGTCCCATGAGCCGTGAGGAGTACGACGCGTTCTACGATGCCCTGATCTGCGCCCGGCGCGTGGTCTCTCGGGACTTCGAGCAGAGCGACCTCTTCAACGCCTGCCAGCCTGTCGAGGAGGTAGCCCGCACGGGGCGGGACTCCCTGCGCTTCGGGGCGTTGAAGCCCGTCGGGCTGAGCGATCCAAGGTCTGGAAGAAGGCCATGGGCAGCCGTCCAGCTTAGGGCGGAGAACGTCGATCGGACGGCATATAACCTTGTGGGCTTTCAGACGAATCTTGCCTGGGGCGAGCAGGCGCGCGTGTTTCGCATGATTCCCGGCCTGCAGAACGCCGAGTTCTTCCGCTATGGCGTCATGCATCGCAACTCGTTCGTGGACAGCCCCAGGGTGCTCGACGGCAGCTTTGCCATCCCGGGCACAAGGGTGCGGCTCGCTGGCCAGATCACGGGTACGGAGGGCTACGCGGAGGCCATCGCGTCAGGCCTTCTTGCCGCCCTCAACACCTACGCAGACCTGAGAGGGCTCGATCGAGTCAGCCTTCCGCGCACCGGCGCGCTGGGGTCTCTCGTCCATTACGCGACTGATCCGGCCACGGAGTGCTACCAGCCCATGCACGTGAACTTTGGCCTTGTCCCTCCTCTTGGGGGCGCCAGGCTGAAAAAGCGGGAGCGTTACCAGGCGTATGCCGATCGAGCGAGTGCCGAGATGGACGCCTACCTTGCCAGCAGGCCCGACCTCTTCCCGTCGCCCAATGAGTGAGAAACCCACGGCGGGAACCTCCCTGGATGACCTCGTGCCTCGCTTTTTGGGCAATCTCGAGACCCTGAGGAAGCTCTCCAAGCACACGGTGCGTGCGTATGGCTGTGACCTGGATGCCTATGGCGCGTGGGCGGTGCGCGCGGGCATCGACCCCCTTGCCCCCACGCACCGCGAGCTCAGGGGGTACCTGG
Organism: Olsenella urininfantis; assembly: GCF_900155635.1. Lineage (GTDB taxonomy): Bacteria > Actinomycetota > Coriobacteriia > Coriobacteriales > Atopobiaceae > Olsenella_G > Olsenella_G urininfantis. Next base: position 835,132 of record NZ_LT732540.1, on the reverse strand, counting down.
CTGAGCTCACGCGCGCGCGCTATTCCGACAAGACCATCGGCAGACGCCTTTCGTCCCTCAGGTCCTTTTTTCGCTGGATGGAACGAGAGGGGCTGGATGTCCCGGCGTCCATCTCCACCATCGCAAGCCCCAGGCTTTCCAAGGCGCTTCCAAAGGCGGTCTCGGTCGATGACGTGGCCCGCATGATTTCTGCCTGCGGGGAAGACGCCGTGGGCAGGCGTGACGCCCTCCTCGTCGAGCTGCTTTTTGCCTCTGGGGCGAGAATCTCGGAGATCGCGTCGCTTGAGGTCGCTGACGTGGACTTCGCCCGGGGGCAGGTCAAGCTGTTTGGCAAGGGCTCCAAAGAGAGGATCGTTCCCCTCTACCCAGGGGCGCTTTCCCGCCTTGCCTCGTATCTCGAGGGCCCACGAAGGGAGCTCCTCGCGCGAGGCGGCCAAAGGGCCTGTGCGTCCGTCTTCATCTCCGCAAGGGGAAAGGAGATGGGCGCCGACGCTCTCAGGCACGCCTTCGCCCAGCTTGCAAAGAGGGCCGGCGTGGACGAGGGCCTGACCCCACACTCCCTTCGCCACGGATTCGCAACGGAGCTTCTTGCGGGAGGGGCTGACCTACGCAGCGTGCAGGAGCTGCTGGGGCATGCAAGCCTGTCAACAACGCAAATCTATACGCACCTCTCCGTGGACAGGCTCAAGGACGCCGCCCGTCAGGCTCACCCCCGGGGGGAGTAGCCGGCCAGGCAAAAGCAGCCGACATATGTGGGTATGTGGTGTCGGTGGCATTTGCCACGATCTGCTGATACAATGCCTGCTTGTCGTGTAACCACACGGCATAAATTCACACGTGCGATGACTTCTCGGCCGTGGTGCCCCTCGCTAAAGCCAAGCGAGGGGTGGCTCAGAGGGGGTTGACTCGCGCGGAGGAACAACCAACGGAGGTTAGAACATGGCTGTCAAGATCAACATCCGCACTCTGCTCGAGGCTGGTTGCCACTATGGTCACCAGACGAGGCGCTGGAACCCCAAGATGAGGTCTTACATCTTCGGCGAGCGCAACGGCATCTACATCCTTGACCTGAAGCAGACCGTGGTCAACGCCGACCAGGCCTACACCTTCCTCAAGGATACCGCGTCCAAGGGCGGCAGCGTCCTCTTCGTGGGCACCAAGAAGCAGGCTCAGGAGCCCATCGCCGAGCAGGCCACCCGCTCCGGCATGCCCTATATCAACCAGCGCTGGCTCGGCGGCATGCTCACCAACTTCGTGACCATGCGCTCCCGCATCGACCGCATGGAGGAGCTCGAGGCCATGGTCGAAGATGGCAGCATGGCCGCGCGTGGCAAGAAGGAGCAGGCCGTTCTCACCAAGGAGCTCGAGAAGCTCCAGCGCAACCTCGGCGGCGTCCGCGATATGAAGGCCCTTCCCCAGGCCATTTTCGTGGTCGACTCCAAGCGCGAGGAGATCGCCATCCGTGAGGCCAACCGCCTTCACATCCCCGTGATCGCCCTTCTCGACACCAACTCCGACCCTGATGTCGTTGACTTCGGCATTCCCGCCAACGATGACGCCATCCGCTCCGTCGGCCTTATGTGCGAGCTTGTCGCTGACGCCGTCCTTGCCGGCTCCGGCAAGGAGCAGATCTCCGTCGAGGAGATGGCTGCTGGCGAGACCACCCCTGCCGTCGAGGTCGAGGCTCCCGCAGCCGAGTAGCCCAGGCCGATGGCTTTCTGACACGTTCGCAACGTAATCCCAAGGAGGGAACAATGGCCCAGATTACCGCAGCTATGGTCAAGCAGCTTCGCGAGATGACCGACTCTCCCATGATGGAGTGCAAGAAGGCCCTCGTCGAGGCCGACGGCGACATCGAGGCCGCCGTCGACGTCCTTCGCAAGATGGGCGTTGCCAAGGCCGTCAAGCGCGCCGGCCGTGACACCAACGAGGGCACCATTGCCACCTACATCTCCGAGGACGGCAAGACTGGCGCGATTCTTGAGCTCACCTGCGAGACCGACTTCGTTGGCACCAACCCCAAGTTCACTGGCTTTGCCGCAGATCTTGCCAAGGTCGTCGTCGAGAGCGATCCGGCGGACGTCGATGCCCTCAAGGCATGCACGATGGGCGAGGTCACCGTTGCCGATGAGCTCACCGAGATGATTCACGTCATCGGTGAGAACATGAAGGTCACCCGTTTCCAGCGCGTCTGCGTTGAGTCCGGTGCGCTCTCCTCCTACATTCACCTGGGCGGCAAGCTTGCCGACATCGTGACCTTCGAGTTCTCCGCCTCCGAGACCGGTGCCAACGAGACCTTCAAGACCTTTGCACATGATGTTGCGATGCAGGTCGCTGCCGCGGCACCCGTCTCCGCTCGTCGCGAGGACGTGCCCGCGGAGACCATCGAGCACGAGAAGGCCATCTACATGGCCCAGGCTGCCGAGTCTGGCAAGCCTGAGTTCATCCAGGAGAAGATGGCTGCCGGCAAGCTCGAGAAGTTCTACAAGGAGATCGTCCTTACCGAGCAGGAGTTCATCAAGGACCCCTCCACCACCATCTCCGCTCTTGCCGAGAAGGTCGGCAAGGACTGCTCCGACACCATCGTCATCAAGAGCTTCGTGCGCTTTGCCTTTGGCGAGTAACAAGGCGACCAGAGCATGAGAGGGGCCGGCGCCTTTGGGTGCCGGCCCCTTCTTTGTCGTGAATGTCTGCTTTCGCAAGGAGCCCATTGGCTCTGATAGAATCATCTGGACTTCGGATGCCCTGATGGGCGTCGTCGCAGGCTCCGCCCCACCTACGGAGGTTCGTTTTGTCTGACTACAAGTACAAGCGTGTGCTCCTGAAGCTCTCCGGCGAGGCTCTCATGGGCTCGAAGAACTTTGGAATCGATCCCGTTGTTCTCAAGAAGATCGCCTCTGACATCAGGCCCGCCTACGAGGATGGTGTTCAGATCGCCGTGGTCGTGGGCGGCGGAAACATCTTCAGGGGGCTGTCCGGCGCCGCCGCCGGAATGGACCGCGCCCAAGGTGACAACATGGGCATGCTTGCAACTGTCATAAACTCCCTTGCCCTCCAGGACAGCTTCGAGCATGCCGGCATGCATTGCCGCGTCATGAGCGCCATCGAGATGCATCAGGTCTCCGAGACCTACATCCGCCGCCGTGCCATCAGGCATCTCGAAAAGGGCCGCATCACCATCTTCGCCGCGGGCACGGGCAACCCCTACTTCACTACGGACACGGCCGCCGCCCTGCGCGCGTGTGAGATAGGCGCAGAGGTCCTCATGAAGGCCACGAAGGTGGATGGCATCTACGACGCGGACCCCGTCACCAACAGCGACGCAAAGAAGTTCGATACCATCAGCTACGCTGAGGTGCTGAGTCGCAACCTCCATGTCATGGATGCCACGGCAACCGCGCTTTGCAAAGACAACCATATGCCTATCATGGTCTTTGACCTCGATGGAGACCAGATCTTCGAACGCGCTCTTCGTGGCGAGGCCATAGGTACCACCGTCGTAGAATAATAGGAGAGAGCACATGAGCGAGTACAGCGATTCCGCCAAGCGCAACATGGAGAAGTGCGTTGACGCACTGCTTCACAACTTTGCGAAGGTCCGCACGGGGCGTGCCAACGCCCACGTTCTCGATGACATCAGGGTTGACTACTACGGTCAGATGACGCCCGTCACACAGCTTGCCGGCGTCAAGGTGCCCGAGGCGTCCATGCTCGTGGTCGAGCCTTGGGACAAGAGTGTCCTGAAGGCGATCGAGCGTGCCATAGAGGCCTCTGACCTCGGCATCACCCCGAGCAATGATGGCGTGAGCATCCGTCTTCCCTTCCCCAAGCCCACCGAGGAGCGCAGGCGCGAGCTCGCAAAGGACTGCAGCCGCTACGCGGAGGACGCCAAGATCTCCGTTCGCAACGCTCGACGCGATGCCAACAACCAGGCCGAGAGGGACGAGGAGCTCTCCGAGGACGATATCGCCCGTGAGAAGAAGGCCATTCAGAAGGTTACCGACGGTTTCATCGAGAAGATCGATGAGCTTCTCAAGAGCAAGACCGCCGAGGTCATGGAGATTTAGGTGCAGGTAGACGAGGAAAAGCTACGTCAGTATTTCTCGCGGGGGGATGAGGGGGCCAAGCTTGGCTCCCTTGACCTGTCACGCATGCCCCGCCATGTCTCCATCATCATGGACGGCAACGGCAGATGGGCGCAGGAGCGCGGCCTCGAGAGGTCTGCTGGCCATGTCGCTGGCGTGGACTCCCTGCGCGAGGCCGTGACGACAAGCGTTCGCCTTGGCATAGACGTCCTCTCCGTCTATGCGTTCTCAACGGAGAACTGGAATAGGCCCCAGCACGAGGTCGACCTTCTCATGCACCTCTTTGCGACGACTCTGCTTGAGGAGCTGCCCCTCTTTCATCAGGAAAACGTCCGCCTGCGCTTCTTCGGCGATCTCACGGCGCTTCCCAAGGAGACCTTCGAGGTGTTCCAAGAGGGGCTTCGTTCCACGCAGGGCAACGACGGCATGGTCTTTGCCCTGGCTGTCAACTATGGGTCGAGGGCGGAGCTCGTGCGTGCCGCCCGGGAGCTGGCGCGGATGTCCGCCGGAGGCGAGCTCGACCCCAACGACATTGACTCGCGGATGCTTGAGGAGAAGCTCTATACGGCGGGCCTTCCTGACCCTGACCTTCTCATACGCAGCTCAGGAGAGCTCAGGCTCTCGAATTTCCTCCTCTGGCAGCTTGCATATGCGGAGCTCTACGTGAGTGAGCGCTACTGGCCTGACTTTAGCCGCTGGGACTATCTCCAGGCCGTCTTGGCCTACCAGTCTCGCAACAGACGCTTTGGAGGAATATCCGCATGAGGGAGCGCCAGGGCAAGGGGGGCATGGAAGGCCCGGAGCCTCACGCAAGGGGCATCGAGAGGGGAATAGAGCGCCTGGAGCTCGTGCGAAAGGCCAAGGAGAGCGCAAGGGCCGCGGGCGACCTTCGCGGCCAGAAGGCCCGAGGTTGGACCGAAAAGGTCCTGACGCGCACCGCAACCGGGGCCGTGTATGCCATCCTCACGGTCGTCTGCCTCTTCTGGGGCAAGGTCCCCACTGCCGTTCTCGTCACCGCCATGGCGTGGACCTGCTGCTCGGAGTTCTTCCGCATGTCCCGGATGGGCGGGCATGAGCCCAACGAGATTCTGGGGCTCGGCGCGTCGATTCTCTTCACCCTGGCCCCGCTTGCGTCGCATGGCTCCGCAACGCTCTACGTGCTGCTTCTCATGATGGTGCTTTGCGCCGTCTGGTACGTCATGACCCCGCGTGCGGGCATCGCCGACGTGGCCCTTACGGCCTTCGGACCCATATACACCTCGCTCATGTTCTCGACGATCGTCACCATCAGGTCTGCTGCCCCCGGCTTCGACGGGGGTCTCCTCGCCTTCGGCGTGATGGGCTCCGTGTGGCTGAACGACGCGACGGCATATTTTGTGGGCACGCGCTTCGGCAGGCACAAGCTTGCGCCGAAGATATCTCCCAACAAGAGCATCGAGGGCCTCTTCGGGGGGCTTGCGGGCAGCGTGCTCATCTGGCTCGTGATGGCGGTCATACCCGTGTCGGGGATAGGCTGGCCACTCGCCCTTGTCGCGGGGCCCGTTGTGGGCATCATGGCGGTTGCCGGAGACCTCTTCGAGTCCCGCGTGAAGCGCGGTGTGGGCGTAAAGGACTCTGGAAACGTTCTGCCAGGCCATGGAGGCCTCTTGGACAGGTCTGACTCCATGCTCTTCGGCTGCGCCGTCGCCTTTCTCCTGCTTCGACTTGGAGGCGTTCTTTGAGTATCTTCGAGCGGGTGGCCCACGTGCCCGCAAGCACCGCGCCCCTGCGCCTCGCGATACTGGGCGCATCAGGTTCCATTGGCACGCAGGCCCTGGACGTATGCCGCAGACACCCTGACAGGCTTGAGGTCGTCGCCCTCTCCGTCAGCTCGTCAACCGAGAGGCTCGTGGAAATGGCCAGGGAGTTCTCGGCGCGTCATGTGGTCGTTGCAGACCCCGCCCATGCCGCCGACCCGGTCCTGTCCGAGCTCCCCTCATCTTGCTGCTGTGGCTTTGGGCCGGACGCGCTTGAGGAGCTGGTCCAGATGGACGAGGTCGACTGCGTGCTCAACGCCGTCGTGGGATTTGCAGGCATCAGGGCAGGGCTCTCGGCGCTCAGGGCAAACAAGATCCTTACCTACGCCAACAAGGAGTCCATCGTGGTCGGCGGGGACCTCCTCATGCCCCTGGCGCAACCAGGTCGCTTCATTCCGGTGGATTCCGAGCATAGCGCGATCTACCAGTGCCTGGTGGGGGAGGGGCGCTCTGACGTACATGCCCTTTGGCTCACCTGCTCTGGCGGCCCCTTCTTCGGCTGGGGCAGGGATCGCCTCTCTCGTGTCACCGCCGCCGAGGCGTTGAGCCACCCCACCTGGAAGATGGGCCCAAAGATCACCATCGATTCCGCGACGCTCATGAACAAGGGGCTTGAGGTCCTCGAGGCGACGAGGCTCTTTGGCGTGGACATAGACCGAATCAGGGTCCTCGTGCACCGCCAAAGCCGCGTGCACTCCATGGTCGAGTTTTCCGATGGCAGCGTGAAGGCTCAGCTGGGTCCCTCTGACATGCGCATTCCCATCCAATATGCCTTCAGCTATCCCGATCGCTGGGAGAGCCCCTGCGAGCGCGTGGAATATCGAGAGCTGCGGCCAATGAGCTTTGCCTACCCTGACGAGGAGGCCTTCGGCTGCCTCGAGCTCGCCAGAAGGGCGGGTCGCGTGGGAATGACGCTGCCCTGCGCGATGAACGCCGCCAACGAGGTGGCGAACCTCGCCTTCCGTCGCGGCCTCTGCGGCTTCCTTGACATCGAGCGGGCTGTGTCCGAGGTCATGGATGACTGCGTGCCGTCCCCCGTCGAGTCACTGGAACAGCTCATGGAGGTCGACTCATGGGCGCGCACGCGAGCGGCCGAGCACCTTGGGACGGTGTCGCGATGAGCGCGCTTGCCTCGGTCGCCTCGGCCGTGTTCTGGGGCGCGCTCGTTCTCTCCGTCCTCGTCTTCGTTCACGAGCTGGGCCACTACCTGGCGGCACGCTTCTTCGGCATGCGTGTCACGGAGTTCTTCCTGGGCATGCCATGCAGGTTGAAGCTTTCGTACAAGTCAAGGACGCGCGGCACGGAGATCGGCGTCACCCCCGTCCTCCTCGGCGGGTATACGCGCATCTGTGGCATGGAGGGGAGTCAGGACGAGCTTCTGGCACCTTGCCTGGGCCTTGTCCAGTCCTGGGGCGGCTGCACGCCGTCTGAGGTGGCCGTGCGGCTGGGGATAGATGAGGAGAGGGCGCTCTCCCTGCTCCTTACCCTGAGCGACTGGGCGTCTATCAGGGACTGCGGAGGCGGCGAACGCTTCGAGACCCTGCCGCGCGACGCGGACATGCTCACGGAGTATGACCGGGGCCATGACCTTTCTGTCGCGGGGTCAACCATGGCGGGGGCTGCTCGTCCCATAGCGGGGGACCTCAAGGAGTTTCTCGCCGCGGAGCGCGGTCGCACCTATCTTGGGCATGGCTTCATCTCGCGTGTCCTGGTGCTTGTCGCTGGCCCCGCGCTCAACGTCTTGCTTGCCCTCCTGATCGTCACCTTCAGCCTTTCCGCCCTTGGCGTTGAGGTTGCCGAGAACACCAACGTCATGGGGTCAGTCAGCGAGGGGGGATACGCGTGGGAGGCGGGCGTCAGGCCGGGGGACAAAGTCATCTCCATCGATGGTGCGCCCGTCGACGACTGGTCGTCGATAGTCGCTCGCCTTCATGAGCTCCTCCCCCAAGGCAAGGACCTGAAGATCCGCGTCATCAGCTCTGGGGAGGAGCGAGACCTGGTGGTTGACCTGCCCGATGGCCAGCCGGTTGACGTCATAGGCATAGCTCCTCCCACGCTGATGAGGCGGCTTGCCCTCGGCGAGGCCTTCCGTGCCGCCCTGCGCTATGCCGCGGCGGTGGGGGAGGGGGCCCTGAGGCTGATCACGCCTCGCTACAGCCTCGAGACCCTCAAGGGCACCTCGTCCGTCGTGGGAATCTCTGCCATGGCGAGCAAGGCCGCCTCCCAGGGGCCGAACAGCCTGCTGCTCTTTGCCGCCGTAATCTCCTTGTCCCTCGGATTCATGAATCTGCTTCCCATCCCCCCTCTCGATGGGGGGAAGGTGGCCATAGAGCTCGTGCAGCTCATCGTCCGCAGGCCTCTCTCCGTGCGTGTTCAAAATGCCGTCAGCTACGTGGGCCTTGCCTTGTTTCTGGCACTGTTCGTCTTCGCGCTGCGAAATGACATCGGTAGCATTCTGGCGGGTTAGGAGTTGAAATGAACGACCAGCCCAAGCCCCCCCTCCCCAGGGAGGGGACGCGACGAGTGCATGTCGGCGGCGTTCCCGTTGGCGGGGGGTCCCCTGTCACGGTTCAGTCCATGTGCACCACGAAGACCGATGACGCCGCCTCCACGCTTGCCCAGATCGGCGATCTTGCGAAGGCTGGCTGCGACATCATTCGCGTTGCAATCCCCAATGCAGCCTCGCTCGACGGCTTCTCTCGCATCTGTGCCGAGAGCCCGCTTCCCGTGGTTGCCGACATCCACTTCGACTACCGTCTTGCCATCGAGGCAACGCGTCGTGGGGCGGCGGCCCTGCGCATCAACCCGGGGAACATAGGTTCCTTCGAGCGAGTGGACGCCGTCATCGATGCCGCGGGGGACGCCCACATCCCCATCCGCATCGGGGTCAACGCGGGGTCCCTCGACCCCGCGTTTGACGACAGGCAGGACTTGAGCCTGAGCGAGAAGCTCGTCGCCTCCGCCAGCTCCTTCGTAGAGCACTTCGAGGGACGGGGCTTTGCGGACATCGTCCTCTCGGCCAAGGCGCACTCCGTGCCCATCACGCTCGAGACCTATCGCGCCCTGGCAAGGGAGCTTCCTCAGGTTCCCCTGCACGTTGGCGTCACGGAGGCGGGGACCCTGCGTCAGGGTACCGTCAAGAACTGCGCGGGGGTCGGCATTCTTTTGGAGGAGGGCATTGGGGACACGATGCGCCTCTCGCTCACGGCAGACCCCGTCGAGGAGGTCAACGTGGCCTGGGACCTCCTCTCGGCCTTGGGCATGAGGAGGCTCAGGCCCGAGCTTGTGAGCTGTCCCACCTGTGGCCGCTGCCAGGTTGACCTCATCAAGATGGCCGAGGAGGTCTCTCGTCGCCTCGCTGACGTCCGTGCCCCCATCTCCGTTGCCGTCATGGGCTGCGTGGTCAATGGCCCTGGAGAGGCTCGAGACGCCGACCTGGGCGTTGCCTGCGGGCACGGCCGTGCCGTGCTCTTCCAGGAGGGGAAGAAGATTCGCAGCGTTGCCGAAGAGGAGGTCGTTGACGCGCTCATCGACGAGATTCACTCTCGCTTCGAGTAGGCTTGCTCCCAGGAGGCGTCTGCCCCTGACCGCATTGAGGCCTCTCTTGCGTGAGGCTAGGTTTACCATTGACGTTCGCATGCAACTCTTGGGGCTTCGCCCCGAGCGAGGTTGGAAGGATTTGACGTGAAGACTTATGCCAAGATGTCAAGGCTCTACGCTCCCACGCTCAAGGAGGACCCTGCCGACGCAGAGCTGGCAAGCCACAGGCTGCTGCTGCGTGCGGGCATGATCCGCAAGGGCGCGTCCGGGCTCTATAGCTACCTGCCGTTGGCGTGGCTATCCATCGCCAAGATCAAGTCCATCATCCGCGAGGAGATGGAGGCCATCGACGCACAGGAGATGCAGGTTCCCATCCTGACCGACGCCGCCCTCTGGCACCAGAGCGGCCGCTGGGAGGTCTATGGCCCCGAGCTGATGCGCATAGACGACCGCCACGACCACCCCTATGCCCTTGGCCCCACTCATGAGGAGTCCTTCACGGACCTCGTGCGCAACGAGCTGAGGAGCTACAAGCAGCTCCCCGTCACGCTCTATCAGATTCAGGACAAGTTCCGCGACGAGCTCAGGCCTCGATTCGGCCTCATGCGCGGCAGGGAGTTCATCATGAAGGACGCATACTCCTTCAGCGCGACCCAGGAGTCTCTGCAGGAGTGCTATGACCAGGAGAAGGACGCCTACGCCCGCATCTGCGAGCGTGCGGGCCTGCGCGCCCTTCCCGTGGTCGCGGACTCCGGTCAGATCGGCGGTGACACCTCGGTCGAGTTCATGGCGCTTGCAGACTCTGGCGAGGCCGAGCTGGTCTACTGCGACTCCTGCGGATTCGCGGCGGATACCGAGGCGGCCGCCTCGGTCATAGACATTCCCGAGGGTCCCGGGAGTGGCGAGCTCGAGAAGGTCGCGACTCCCGTCGAGGGAACGCTCGAGGCGCTCGCCTCCTTCCTGGGGGTGGAGCAGGGCGCCTGTCGCAAGTCCGTGGCCCTGGTCGCTGAGGATGGGGGCCTCGTGCTCGCCCTGCTCCCAGGAGACCACGAGCTCAATGACGTGAAGGCCGAGCATGCCTTTGGGCATTACGCGATGATGTCCGCCAACGAGCTTGAGCGGGCAGGGCTGGTTGCGGGCTACATGGGGCCCATTGGTGCCAGCAAGGACCTGCGCATCGTCGCGGACGTCTCCCTCAAGGGCAGCGTCCGCTGGACCATCGGGGCAAACGAGGAGGGCTTCCACTATCTCAGCGCCCGCCCCGGCCGTGACTTCGAGGTGGACGAGTGGCTCGACCTTGCCGGCGCGCGGGAGGGCGACGGCTGCCCCAGGTGCGGAGCGCCCCTCAAGTCGGCCCGCGGCATCGAGGTCTCCCAGGTTTTCCAGCTGGGCACCAAGTACTCCGAGGCCATGGGGGCGACCTTCGCGGACGAGGACGGTCGCGAGAGGCCCTTCCTCATGGGCTGCTATGGCATCGGCGTCTCTCGCATGCTCGCCGCGGTGGTCGAGCAGCACCATGACGGGCAGGGCATCTGCTGGCCTGTCTCCGTTGCCCCCTATGAGGTGGAGATCGTTCCCCTGGACGTGAACGACGACCTCGTCTGGCCTGCCGCGGTCGACCTGGCTGAGCGGCTCAGCCAGGCGGGGATCGAGGTCGTGCTCGACGACCGCAAGGAGCGCCCGGGCGTCAAGTTCGCGGATGCCGACCTCATGGGCTTCCCGTTCCAGGTCGTCTGCGGAAAGAGGGCCGTCAAGGCCGGGAACGCGGAGCTCAAGGTTCGAGAGACGGGCGAGCGCAGCGACGTTGCGCTGGACGAGCTCGTCGAGCTCTTGGCCGAGAGGGTCAAGTCCCAGCGCATCTAGGCCCATGGCAATCTGATCGCCTCATGCGAGGACGCCCCCTCCCAAGGCCTCATGGGAGGGGGCGTCCCATGGTCGGGACCCTTGCCCGAGAGGCGCTATCCCAGGGCCACGTCCAGCGCCATCATGAGGGTGAAGCCGAGTGCGAACATGAGGACTCCCACGTTGCTGTGCTCTCCCTCGCTCATCTCAGGGATTAGCTCCTCCACCACCACGTAGATCATGGCCCCTGCGGCGAAGCTCAGCAGATAGGGGAGAAGCGGGGTTACGGACCGGGCGGCAATGATGGTGAGCACGGCCCCCACGGGCTCTACGACACCCGAGAGAAAACCCCCAAGGAACGACCTCGTGCGACTCGCGCCCTCGGACCTTAGGGGAAGGGAGATGATGGCCCCCTCAGGAAAGTTCTGGATGGCAATGCCCAGGGCCAGCACGAAGGCTCCTGCGGCAGTCACGTTCGAGTCCCCCGTAAGCCAGCCTGCATAGACGACTCCCACCGCCATGCCCTCCGGAAGGTTGTGCAGGGTGACCGCGAGCACCATGAGGGTCGTTCGCTGCAGCCCGCTCTTGACGCCTTCGGGCTCTCTGTCGCCCTCTCCAAGGTGAAGGTGGGGGATGATGGCGTCCAGCAGCTGGAGGAAGAGTATGCCTGCCCAGAACCCAACCACTGCGGGGATGAAGGCGAGGCGGCCCATTGCGGCGCTCTCGTCCATGGCGGGCACCAGCAGGCTCCAGATGGACGCCGCAACCATGACCCCCGCAGCAAAGCCCGTGAGGGCCCTCTGCACCATTCGGTCAAGCGAGCCTCTCATGAAGAAGACGGTCGCCGCACCAAGCGTGGTTCCCAGAAAGGGCACGAGGATGCCCCATGCGACGTTTGCATCCATGCGTAACCCCTAAGGAAGTCCGTCAGGCCTTCTCCTGCGCGTCCGCAAGCCTGCGAGCGACGAGGAAGATGGCGATGGAGAGGGCAAAGGCAACCACGGCAACGATGAGCATGAGGACCACGGCCGCAGACGAGGCAAAGAGGAGCACTGACGCCGCCATGACGAGAAGGGAGCATATTGCGGCGACCCTGCTGACCTGACGCGCGTTGGACGGGACGTTTGCCAGCATCGCCCCGCGGATGCCGAGGAAGAGGGAGACGAAGGCGCAGGTCGCGCAGGCCCAGGACGTTTCCGCCAGAGGGTTCTGCGCGAGAAGGAGAACCCCAAAGGACATGGAGGCGAGGCCAAAGACCAGGTCGGCGAGACAGAGCAGCTTGAGGGCCTTGTGGTCACCGGTCATGATGACTCCTTTCATGCTGTGTTGTGCAACTCAACTAGTGTAGCCGCAGGTGGGTCACGTTAGTCAGATGCGTCGGGCAATAAAAAAGGCCGTCGGTTTTCCGACGGCCTTGCGAGTTCATGGTGGGCGATGCTGGATTCGAACCAGCGACCCCTTCCGTGTGAAGGAAGTGCTCTACCCCTGAGCCAATCGCCCTAGCGCGTGAGCTATCTTATCAGAATATCTGACGCTGTCCAGTGAAATTTGAGAAGCATGTGAAAGCCGCGGCTGAGGCCGATGCCAGGTCCGAGGACAATTCTTCGAATTGTCGCTTGACCGCAGGTCATGGTTTGCTATTATGTCTCTCGCACCAACGCACGGGGAATTAGCTCAGTTGGGAGAGCGCATGACTGGCAGTCATGAGGTCAGGGGTTCGAACCCCCTATTCTCCACCATCGCATGTGATGCCCGGTCCTGATGGACCGGGCTTTTTTGCATCTTTCCACGCGGAGGCTGGGGCGGATGGACGACAAGTGGCTCTATCGGACGGCAAGGGGAATCGCCCTCTCGCTTCCCGAGGCACAGCCATATGTCTTCGCCGAGGACTGGGAGGCGGCGCGCGTGTGCGGCAAGTGGTTCATGCTTGCGAGCGACCACGGCGGGATGCTGGTAAACCTCAAGGCGGCCCCGGGTGACGTTCGGGCCCTGGTGGAATCCTTCAACTGCATCGAGCCTGGCTATCACATGAACAAGAGGCATTGGATCAGCGTCAGGGCAAAGGATGGCCTGGACGAGGACCTCCTGCGGTCCCTTGTCATCAACTCCTATCTCCTGGTGCGCTCGGGACTTCCCAAGGCATCGCGACCCCATCTTTCCGATGACTGAGACGTCAGGCAGGTCGCCTCGTCTAGGACCTATGGGAATTTACCGTCAGGCAGAATTCGGGCTTGACGAGAGGTGGGCGTCTGCTATTGTTTCATACGCACCAACGCACGGGGAATTAGCTCAGTTGGGAGAGCGCATGACTGGCAGTCATGAGGTCAGGGGTTCGAACCCCCTATTCTCCACCATGGACACGAGGGCGGCGGCATGAGCCGTCGCCTTTTTTCAAGGGCCTATGGCGCAACGGTTAGCGCAGGGGACTCATAATCCCTGGGTTGGGGGTTCGAATCCCTCTGGGCCCACCACATGAACCGGCAGGCCAGATGGGCGAAAACCATCTAGCCTGCCTTTTTGTCTGGCTTTGACCTGGCACGTCTCCCTGTTTTTCGCGAGCACGGCAGGGCATGTTGCTTGTGGGTATTGATGCCCCGCCGCTCGGCACGTGCGGTCCCATTTCGTATACTGATGGCAAAATAGAGACACCATCCTGCGGAGGGATGCGCTTGATCGCACTTGCAGACAAGATATCCAAGTCATTCGGCGGCCGGGTCCTGTACTCGGCCGCAACGCTGCAGCTCAACGCCGGCGAGCGCTGGGGCCTCGTGGGTCCCAACGGCGCCGGGAAGACGACCCTGCTCAAGATCCTCATGGGACAGGAGAGTGCCGACGAGGGCAGCATCAGCTTCGCGAGAGACGCGAGCATTGGGTACCTGGAGCAGGAGACCAAGCTCGCGGGACACGCGAGCGCGCTGGCCGAGGTGGTCGAGTCCGCCCGCGAGATCAAGGGGCTCGAGGCGGACATCAAGGAGATGGAGCATCTCATCTCGGTCACCGAGGAGGGGCCGGACCAGGCAAAGCTCTTCGAGCGCTATGCCAACGCCCAGGACCGCTACGAGCGCCTGGGGGGCTACGAGCTCGAGGCGCGGGCGCGGCAGATACTTGGGGGCCTCGGCTTTCCCGTCGAGGACTTCGACAAGCCTGCCGCAGAGTTCTCCGGTGGCTGGCAGATGCGTATCGCCCTCTCAAAGCTCCTGCTGAGGCATCCGGACCTGTTGCTGCTCGACGAGCCAACCAATCACCTTGACCTCGAGAGCGTCAAGTGGCTCGAGGGCTTCCTGGCCGGATACGACGGTGCCGTCCTCCTCGTCAGCCACGACCGCTCGTTCATGGACGCCTGCGTGAGCCATGTCGCCTCCCTCGAGAACAAGCGGCTCGTGACCTATGTGGGCAACTACTCGAGCTACCTGAGGCAGAGGGAGGACAACCTGGAGCAGCTGCGCGCCAAGAGGGCGGCGCAGGAGCGAGACATCAACCACATGCAGGTCTTTGTGGACAAGTTCCGCTACAAGCCCACGAAGGCCAAGCAGGTGCAGGAGCGCATCCGCCGAATCGAGCAGATCCAAGGCGAGCTCACGGTGCTCCCGGAGTCCTCCAAGAAGGTGCACTTCCGCTTTCCGGAGCCCCCGCGCACGGGGGACATGGTCGTGGCGGTGGAGAACGTCACGAAGAGCTATGGCGACAACCTCGTGTATGAGGGAGTTGACCTCAAGCTGTATCGCGGTGACCATGTCGTGCTCGTGGGGCCCAATGGAGCGGGCAAGTCAACGCTCATGAAGCTCATCAACGGGCACGAGCGTCCCGACAGGGGGCTCATACGCCTGGGCCAGAACGTGACCCAGGCGTACTACGCCCAGCATCAGCTCGAGACCCTCAACGAGGGAATGACCGTGCTGCAGGAGATGGACGAGGCGGCCCCCGGCTGGACCAGCTCGGAGGAGCGCAGGCTCCTGGGCGCCTTCCTGTTCCATGGGGACGACGTCGACAAGCGCGTCGGCGTGCTCTCGGGTGGCGAGAAGGCTCGTCTGGCACTGGCCCGCATGCTGGTTGCCCCAGATCCCCTCCTGTGCCTGGACGAGCCCACCAACCATCTGGACATCGACTCCGTTGACGTGCTCGAGGAGGCCCTGATCAACTTCCCCGGCACCATCGTCCTCATCAGCCATGACGAGCATCTGGTGCGAGCCGTGGCAAACAAGGTCGTTGACGTGCGCGACCACAAGGTCAGCGTCTATGACGGGGACTACGACTACTACCTCTTCAAGCGCGCGGAGCTCGAGGCGCGCGCGAGGGGGGAGGAGGTTCCTGCCGCAGGGCCTGCGGCGAAGTCGGAACCCTCTTCGGCTGAAGGTCCCGCAGGCGAAGACGCTCGGCCCTCAGGCAGAAACGTAAAGACCAAGGAGCAGCGTCGGGCGGAGGCGGAGGCACGCAACGCGGCCAACAGGGCCGTAAGGGAAGAGCGCAGGAGGCTCAAGCAGGTGGAGGCTGCCCTCAGGCCCGCCCAGGCCCGCTACAAGGAACTCATGGACCTCATGGCGTCGGAGGAGCTCTATGCCAACGCCGACGAATTCGATCGCTGCATGAAGGAGTACACGTCCCTTTCCCAGAAGATCCCGTCACTCGAGGAGGAGTGGCTCGAGCTGACGGAGCGCATCGAGGAGGCGGCACATGCCTAGCGTGAGAGAGGGGAGCCCTTGGGGAGAGCCGCCCCGTGGGAGCGCTTCCACGCTCAGACGGCCCCCGCAATTCCACGACAGCCCTCAGGTTGCCGTTCCCAGCCCCAGGCAGCAGCCCTTCGCTGCCGCGGACGGGCGTCGCGGGGGCGATGTCGCAGGGGAGTCCCTCCTCCTGAGACGGCTCGAAGCGCGCCTCCTGGGCCTGCTGGCCCTCGCGCTTCGCCTGGCCGCATTGCTGCTGGCGTTTCTGGTCTGCGCAAACGCCCTGGTAACCGGATCGCTGCGTCTCCATCTCCTTGGGCTCACGGGCCTGGCCGGGAGGATCGAGCCCGCGGCCCTCTCGGGCGTCCTTGTGGTCCCCACTCCCTTTGGCGGCGCCCTCAGGGGCGACTTCGTCATTGCGTCTATCATATTGTTCATCTGCGATTGGCTGCTGTCGCGTAGGTCCGCAGCCATGAGAATGCGCTAGGAGCACCCCTTGAACCCCTTTAACCTTCGGGTCTACACCGTTGTGGTTTCCATCGTCGCGGTCATGTTCTCCGCCGTGGTGCACGAGGTGGCACATGGCTACGTCGCCTTTAGGCTGGGTGACCCCACCGCCAAGGAGGCGGGCAGGCTTACCCTGGACCCCCGCGCGCACCTCGACCCCTTCGGTTCCTTCGTCCTGCCCATGATCATGGCGTGGCTCAACGGGCCCGTGTTCGCCTTCGCCAAGCCGGTGCCCTACAATCCGTCTCGCCTTCGAAACCGCAGGCGAGACGAGGTTCTCGTGGCCCTGGCAGGGCCCGCCTCGAATATCTTCCAGGCCGTGCTGGGCGGCATCGTCTTCGCCCTTCTTCTCCGTCTCTACGACGGCGCCTATGGGCCCCTCTTCTGGCTTCTGCGCTTCGTGTCCACCTACGTGTATGTGAACTGCGTACTTGCGTTCTTCAACCTCATACCCCTGCCTCCGTTGGATGGGTCCAAGATCGTGACGCCCCTCCTTTCCGGCAAGGCGCTCGAGCGCTACTACCAGATGCAGCGTTACTCGATGCCCGTGCTGCTCGTCCTGCTCTATGCCCTTCCGTACCTCCTGCACTTCAACCCGCTCGGGGTATATCTCAACGTCACTGCCGGTGGCCTGGCGGACCTCATCCTGGGCATGGGGGCATAGCCTTGTCGTACAGTGTCAGGACACAGGCGTATTCGGGACCCTTTGACCTGCTCCTGCAGCTTGTCAGCCGGCAGAAGCTCGCCATCGGCGCAATCTCCATCTCCGCGGTGGCAGACCAGTACCTCGAAGAGGTGGAGTCGATGGGCGCGCTCGACCTGGATGTTGCCAGCGACTTCGTTCTGGTCGCCTCCACGCTCCTGGACATGAAGGCACAGGCGCTCGTCCCGGACCATGCCGCGAGGGGGTCTCAGGACGAGGGCGACGAGGACGAGCTTTCAAGTCTCACCCCGGATGAGGCGCGAGAGGTCCTCATCGCCAGGCTCATAGCATACAAGCAGTTCAGAAACGCCGCCGCCGCCCTG
Organism: Olsenella urininfantis; assembly: GCF_900155635.1. Taxonomy (GTDB): domain Bacteria; phylum Actinomycetota; class Coriobacteriia; order Coriobacteriales; family Atopobiaceae; genus Olsenella_G; species Olsenella_G urininfantis. Next base: position 817,675 of record NZ_LT732540.1, on the reverse strand, counting down.
TCCAGCCGCATGGAGGCGGAGGGCCTCATGGAGGGCCGCAGCGCTGGGCCGGACCCGGAGTTTCTGGGCCTCATGCCCGACTACCTCCAGGGGATCACCCTGAGGTCGCTTGCCGTCATCTGCGCCGACCTTGACAGCAGAAGGGAGTCGCTCCTGCTGGAGGCCGAGCACGTCGCACCAAAACGGCTTCCCATCGCGCTTACCGTCGCGAGCGTTGACCGGATGACGAGGAGCAAGCCGCTCCTGACCTTCTCCGAGCTCCTTGGCTCGGACTTGAGGGCAGAGGCCGTCGTGGCGACCTTCCTGGCCATCCTTGAGCTCAGCAAGAGGGGGGCGGTGACCCTTGCCCAGTCTCAGGCCTTCGGCGAGATTGACATCGCCCGCGTGGAGGGCGCGCCCGCCTTTGAGCTTGACGGCTCGGAACTTACCAGCATCGAGGAGGATGCCTGATGCGTGACCTGGACAGAATCGACGAAAACTCGCTCAAGGGTGCGCTGGAGTCCCTGCTCCTCGTGTCAAGCGACGCCGTTGCGGCGGCAGAGCTCGCAAAGGTGCTGGGCGCGGCCCCTGGCGAGGTGTCCTCGGCGCTGGCAGAGCTTTCCGCCGAGTATGCTGACACGAACCGCGGGTTTCAGCTGCGCGAGGTCGCCGGCGGGTGGAGGCTCCACACCCATCCCGCCTATCACGAGCAGGTTGAGGGCTATGTCCTCAGCTGGGACACGCGCAGGCTCTCCCAGGCCGCGCTCGAGACCCTTGCGGTCATCGCCTATCATCAGCCCGTCACCCGCGAGGGCGTGAAGGCGGTGCGAGGCGTGAGCTCGGACGGGGTCATCTCCTCGCTGCGTGACAAGGGCCTGGTGAGGGAGATGGGCCACGAGGGCGACCGCAGCCGTGCCACCCTCTACGGAACGACGAGGCGTTTCCTCGAGCAGTTTGGCCTGAAGTCCTTGCGCGACCTTCCTCCGCTCGAGGACTTCGCGCCGGACGAGGAGTCGAAGCGCTTCATTCGGGAGCGTCTCTCCGGCAGGGCAATCTCCTCTACGCTGGAGGAGGCCTCCCAAGACATCGACGACGAGAGGGAGCTGCTGGGTGGTGACTATGGAGACGAGCGGTAGCCTCGGGCACGGGTGCACCATGCGCCTCCAGCGCTTTCTCGCGCGTGCTGGCGTTGCCAGCCGCAGGGGCTCCGAGAACCTCATGACGGCAGGACGCGTGCGCGTGAACGGGAGGGTGGTAACCGAGCTGGGGAGCAAGGTTGATCCCGAGCGAGACGTGGTGAGCGTGGACGGCAGGGTCTACGCGCTCTTTGACGCGCACGGTTACCTCATGCTCAACAAGCCCTCTGGTTACGTGACCACCATGAGCGACCCCCAGGGGAGGCCCTGCGTCGCCTCTCTCGTGCCGGTCGACCGCTTCCCAGGGCTCTTTCCCGTGGGTCGCCTTGACGCGGACACGACGGGCCTCCTGCTCTTCACCACAAACGGGGACGTCGCCAATCGGCTGCTGCATCCCTCTTGTCACGTGTGGAAGCACTACCTCGCCCTTGTTCGGGGCGTCCCGGGCCCCCTTGAGCTCGAGCGTCTCCGCAGGGGCGTGGTGCTGGACGATGGCGCGGCTCTTCCGGCCGAGGCGAGCGTGCTCTCGCAGGGCGACCCGCGCGTCTCGAGCGTGTGCCCCGGAGGGATTCCAAGGAGTTGCGCCGTTGTGGGCTTGCGCATCAGGGAGGGGCGCAAGCACCAGGTGAAGCGCATGCTCAAGCATGTTGGACACGAGGTCCTCAGACTTCACAGGGACCAGTTTGGCCCCCTTCGCCTCGAAGGCGTGGACGAGGGCGCATGGAGGCTTCTCGAGCCGGGCGAGGTCGGCATGCTGGAGGAGCTTGGCCAAAAGGAGGCGGCCCATGCCCGCTAGGCAGCAGGTCCTTCTCATGCGTCACCCCCAGACCTTCGCCAACACCGAGCACTTCCTCTCCGGGCGAAAGGACGTGGAGCTTACTCAGCTGGGGGTCTCGCAGATGTATGAGGCCATTGGCGCCCTCGCCGCCTGGCGGCCAGACCGCATCTGGTGCTCTCCGCTCGCGCGCTGCCGCGCCATTGCGGAGGAGGTGGCGGCGGCGCTCGGCTTGAGCTGCGAGGTACATGAGGAGCTGGCAGAGATCGAGTTTGGCTCGGTGCAGGATTGGACCCATGAGCGCCTCGTTTCCGCAGGCTATAGCTTTCCCTGGCCTTTCGATGACGCAGGGCGCTCCCTCCCTGCCCCAGGCGCCGAGAGCTTCGAGGAGCTTGTCGAGAGGGCCCGCCTCGTGCTCGACGAGCTGAGGCCGCTCTCGGGCAGGACTGCCTGCATAACGCATGGCGGCTTCACCAGGGCATTGATCGGCGCTGCTCTTGACACACCGCTCACGAGCTTTTGGAACCTGCAGGTGCGAAACGTGAGCTCTCAGATCATGTCGTGCGATGGAAGGCGATTTGCCCTGGAGGCCCTGGGGCTCAGGCCCGAAGAACTTAGGCTCAGGTCTGCCCGCGCGCCGCTCGACGAGGACTTTTGGAGTGATGTCAGATGATCGTTGCCATAGACGGGCCGGCTGGGTCGGGCAAGTCAACCATTGCCCACGCCATCGCCGCACGCCGAGGGCTCACGCTGCTTGACACCGGCGCCATGTACCGCTCGGTCACCCTGGAGTGCCTCCGGCGCGGGGTGGACCTCGATGACCATGAGGCGGTGTCCCGCGTTGCGCGCGAGGCGCGGATCCAATTCGGCCAGGCGGCGGACGGAAGCCAGACCACGGTCCTCGACGGGAGGGACGTCTCGTCTGAGATCCGGAGCCCCGCTATCGACCGGAGCGTCTCGAAGGTCGCCGCCATTGCGGGGGTGCGCGCCGCGATGGTCGAGGGCCAGCGCAAGCTTGCCCAGGGCGGAAACGTGATCGCCGAGGGCCGTGACATCGGTACCGTGGTGTTTCCTCACGCCGACGTCAAGGTGTTCCTGACGGCAGACCCCGCCGCAAGGGCCCATCGAAGGGCCGTGCAGCGCGGGGACGAGGGCGAGGGGGAGCAGCAGATCCTCGCCGACATAATCAGGCGCGACGAGGCGGACTCGAGGCGGGAGCAGTCTCCTCTCAAGCCGGCGGCGGACGCCCATCGCATAGACTCGTCGACGCTCGGCATCGAGGAGGTCGTGGCAAGGGTCTGCCGACTCATGGACGAGGCGCAGGCTGCCGCCAGGCCTGCGTCGAAGATGACCGTCGCTCCCGCCCGCGACCGCCTTCGCGCCTTTGGCTGCAACACCCTCGACGACTACTACGATCATGGCATGCGGGACTTCCCGCTGCCGTCCCGCCTGCTTTTTGGATTTGTCGTCTGCGTCGTGGGGGGCCTCACCAAGCTGCTCTGGCCGTGGCGTGTGGAGGAGGGCGCCCTTCTCTGGCGCGAGAGGCGCGGGCGCGTCATCGTGATGAACCACGTCTCGATCCTCGAGCCCATCATCGTGGTGGTTTCGATGTGGGCCCACGGCCTGCGGGTTCGCCCCATCTACAAGAGCGAGTTTGACAAGAGCGGGATAGTCAGCTGGTTCTTCTCGCGAGTTGGCGGCATCCCCGTCGTGCGCGGAACCGCAGACATCAAGGCCGTCCGCAGGGCGGAGCGCGCCCTCAGGCGCGGGGAGTGCGTGCTGATCTTCCCCGAGGGCACACGCGTGCGCTCCGACAGCCAGCCCGTTGAGATCCATGGCGGGTTCGCCCTCATGGCACAGCTCGCAAAGGCCCCCGTCCAGCCCATGGCCATCGTGGGCGCGCGGAACATCTCTGTCGAGGGGCGTCGCATCAAGCGGCTTGGGCGCGTCTGGTGCAAGGTCGGTCCCTGCATCGAGTTCTCGGAGCTCGACGCGAGGGGTCGCAAGGCACAGTCTGCCGCAATGGAGAGGCTGGCGATGGAGAGGGTCTACGCCCTTCGTGACGAGCTCAGGCGCGCCCACCCCGGGAAGGACTGACCATGTCCCGGACCAAGGTGCTGGTGGCGCAGGAGGCGGGGGCCTGCTATGGCGTGAACCGCGCGCTTGACATGGTGCGCGCAGCCCTCCGTGACGCAGATGGCCCGGTCCACACGCTCGGGCCGCTCATCCACAACCCCAGCGTGGTGCAGGAGCTCGAGCGCGAGGGCGTGGATGTGGTGCAGCATGCCGAGGAGCGGCCTGGAGGCACGCTCCTCCTCAGGACCCATGGAGTGACCCCCGATGAGGAGGAGCTTGCCAGAAGAAGCCACAACCTCGTCCTTGACGCCACCTGCCCCTTCGTGGTGCGTGCGCATCGCGCGGCTGAGCAGCTTACTCGTGAGGGCTACCAGGTGATCGTGCTTGGCGAGCCGGGGCATCCCGAGGTGGAGGGAACGCTGGCCCATGCGCCCGGCGCCCGCACCGTCTCCTCGCTTGACGACCTTGGCCGGCTTGTGATGGGTCGCCGCGTGGGGGTCGTGGTGCAGACCACCCAGTCGCGCGCGAGGCTGAGGCGGCTGGCGGCAGAGCTCATAGGGCGTTGTGAGGAGCTCAGGATCATAGACACCATCTGCGAGGCAACCACCCTGCGGCAGTCGGCGGCGGCAAGCCTGGCCGAGAGGTCGGACGTAATGATTGTCATCGGTGGCCGCAACTCGGCAAACACGACGCGCCTCGCGGAGATCTGTCGCGAAAGCTGCGGGCGCACCCATCACATAGAGCTTCCGGTCGAGCTTGACCCAAGCTGGTTCGAGGGTGCGCCTGTCGTCGGCGTCACTGCCGGCGCGTCCACGCCTCAGCAGCAGATCGACGAGGTCGTCCTCGCGATCAGGGAAATGGTCGGCGAGTAGCATGGCAAAGGGCTACGACGGAAAGACCCGCTCGGACTACGCCTCCACCAGGCCACAGGCTGACGGCGCCTGGCTCACCAAGGTCGAGGAGGGCAGCCCCGCCTGGGAGGCGGGACTCGAGCCCGGCATGCGCATCGAGAGCGTCAACGGAAGGCCCCTTCTCGACATCATCACGTGGCGTTGGGAGGCAGATGGCGAGCTTGCCGAGCTGGATGTGGAGGTTCCCGGCGAGGAGGGGCTCTTTTCCTGCACCCTTGAGCGCGAGCAGGGCCAGGACTGGGGCGTAGAGTTCAGCGACGTGCTGTTCGATGGCATTCGCACCTGCGTTAACGCCTGCCAGTTCTGCTTCATGCGCATGCTTCCGGAGGATGCGCGTGCCTCCCTCATGCTGCGCGACGACGACTATCGCCTCTCGTTTCTCCAGGGCAACTTCGTTACGCTCACCAACGTCTCCGACGCCGACCTGGACAGGATCATCGAATGCCGCATGGAGCCCATGAACGTCTCGATCCATGCCATCTCGCCGGAAGTGAGGCGCTCCCTCATCGGAGCCCGTGCGCAGCGTGGCATCGACGTGCTCCAGGGCCTGTGCGACGCGGGGCTTGAGGTGCACGGGCAGATCGTCGTCTGCGCGGGGATCAATGACGGCGAGGAGCTCAGGCGCACCCTCGACTGGGTGGAGGAGAGGCCGAACATCACGTCTTTGGCACTGGTTCCCATGGGCTACACCAAGTACTCCAAGCAGTTCTCGGAGTCGTTCTCCGAGGACGTCGAGGCATCCCGTGCGGTCATTCGTCTCATAGAGCCCTACCAGAGGCGCGCGCGGGAGTCCATGGGCATCACGCGCTTCCAGCTCTCGGACGAGTTCTACATCGATGCGCGGGAGGAAGTCCCCCCTGCCGAGAACTATGACGGCTACCCCCAGTTCTATGACGGCATCGGCATGCTGCGCAGCTTCCTGGACGAAGCCAACCTCCTTTGCTCGAGTAGGCTTGCGGAGCTGCAGCTCATCAGCCAGACCCTGAGCGACTCGTCGAGGAGCTGCCTGCTCGTCTGCGGCGAGGCCGCGTTGGGCGTCACGCAGAGCTTCCTGGGTGGGTGGTCTGACGCGATAGGCATGCCCTCCGGGCTCGCCGCCCAGGCAATACGCAACGACTACTACGGTGGAGACGTCAACGTGACGGGTCTCATCGTGAGCTGCGACCTTCTGAGCCAGCTGCCCGACGACCTGCGGGGCAGAATCGTCGTCATCCCCGAGATCATGTTCAACTTCGATCACGTGACCCTGGACGGCGACACTCAGGACCACATCGTGGAGGAGGTCGCCCGTCGCGGGGGAGAGGCGCTTGTCGTCAACACCACGCCTACGGCCATGGTGGATTCCCTCGTGGAGCGCCTCCTGTAGGGCCCGTCCCGCTGATGGCGTTGCTGTGCGCCTCGTTTGGGCAAAGCTGGCGCATGGTAGACTTCTGCAGATAGAACCAACAGCAGGGAGAACCATGCAAAAGCCAGTCGTAGCCATTGTCGGCCGCCCCAACGTAGGCAAGTCCACGCTCGTCAACCGCCTTGCCGTGAGCAGGGAGGCGATCGTCCACGAGTCTCGCGGCGTCACCCGCGACCGCTCATACCATGACTGCGACTGGAACGGTCGCGAGTTCACGCTCATCGACACGGGTGGCATCGAGTCCGTCCACAGCAAGGACGTCTTTGCGCCGCGCATCCGCGAGCAGGCGCTTGTCGCCTGCGACGAGGCGGATGCCATAGTCTTCGTCGTGGACGGAAGCGTGGGCGTCACGGACGAGGACGAGGAGGTCGCTCGCGTGGTCCGCGCGTCCAAGAAGCCCGTCTTCCTCGTGGTCAACAAGATCGACAACCCCGAGGCGCAGCTGGACAGCTGGAACTACTACAGCCTCGGGGTGGGCGAGCCCCAGGCACTCTCCGCCAGCCACGGCCATGGTACCGGAGACCTCCTGGACGAGGTGATCGCAGCCCTTCCCGCAGACGACGGGTACGAGGAGCCCGCAGACGACGGGGCCCTCAACGTTGCCATCATCGGTCGTCCCAACGTGGGGAAGTCCTCCCTGGCCAACCGCCTCGCCAAGAGGGAGCGATTCATCGTCGCTGACCTCGCGGGGACAACCCGCGATGCCACCGACACGCTCATCTCGTGGAAGGATAACCTCATTCGCCTGGTCGACACGGCAGGCATGCGCAAGAAGACCCAGGTTCATGAGGACGTGGAGTACTACAGCCTGGTAAGGGGGCTGCAGGCCATGGACAGGGCTGACGTATGTCTGCTCGTGGTCGATTCCACCGTGGGTGTTACGGAACAAGACCAGAAGCTCATGGGGATGGCTGTGGACCGCGGCTGTGCCATCGTGATCGTCCTCAACAAGTGGGACCTCATCGACACGGACGAGAAGCGTGACAGGGTCATGGCATCCCTGGGCCAGCGGATGAGCTTCGCGAGCTGGGCACCATCCGTAAACATCTCTGCGCTCACGGGCCGCTCCACCGACCGCGTGCTCGCGGCGGCCCTGCGCGTTGCCCAAAACCATTCCCAGCAGATCAAGACTCCCCAGCTCAACAACCTTATCACGCAGGTCAGGGAGAGCGGGCACACCGTCACGAGCAAGAACCGCCGCCTCAAGATCAACTACGGCACGCAGACCGGCTCGAAGCCGCCCGTGTTCAGCTTCTGGTGCAACGCGCCGGACCTCATCGACGACAACTATGAGCGCTTCCTGGAGAACAGGCTGCGCGCCACCTTCGACCTTGAGGGCACCCCCATCCGCCTGAGGTTCCGCAGAAAGGATGAGTCCAAGTAACATGAGCCCACTTCTGCCCGCGGGGCTTGCCAGCGTTGCCCTCTCGTACCTTCTCTGCGGCATCCCCTTTGGTCTGCTCATAGCGCGTCGTTCGCCCGGGCACGTCGACGTCCGTCACGTAGGGTCGGGAAACATCGGCATGACCAACGTCGCGCGCTCCGCGGGCGCCCTCGCGGGGGCGGCAACCCTCCTTTGCGATGCGGGAAAGGGCTTTCTTGCGGTCTCGCTCTCGAGGCTCCTCTTGACCGGCCTCGCTCCCGTCGCGTCCGCAGATCTTGCCGACCCGCGCTCCTCCATGGGATGGCTGCTTGCCTGCGTGTGCGTCTCCTGCGTCCTGGGGCATGTGTTCTCGCCCTATCTGCACCTCAGGGGCGGCAAGGGGATCTCAGTGGGATTTGGCTCGGCGCTCGCGCTGTGGTGGCCCTTGGCCCTGGGCGTCCTGCTGGTTTTTCTTGTCTTTGCGGTTCCCAGTCGCTATGTCTCGCTCGGGTCCATTGCCGCCGCCCTTGCCCTCCCTCTTCTTGCGGCGGCCTTTGGCTTCCATGTTCCTGCGGTGCTCCTGCTCGCCCTCGCGTCCGGCGTGGTCCTATGGCGTCACAGGGAGAACGCGGGGCGCCTTCTGGCTGGCACGGAGAGGCGCTTCACGGTTCATCCCGGAAATCCCAAGGAGAAGAGCAGGGGAACGAAGAGACGCAACTGACGGGGGGTGGCAAGATGCTGGACAAGGTGGCTGTCATTGGTGCGGGGTCCTGGGGCACCGCTGCGGCAGGCCTGGTCTCCAATAACAGCGAGAGGGTCGTCATGTGGGCCCGACGTTCGGATGCCGCCGACTCGATCTCCAACGAGCATCGCAACCCGCATCATCTGAGCGGATGCCTGCTGCCATCGAACATATGCGCGACCACGCATCCTGAAGAGGCCTCCCGCGAGGCGCAGGCCATCGTCGTCGCCGTGCCCAGCTCCTACCTGAGGCAGACGATGGGGGACTTCAGGGGCCTCATAGCAAGGGACGTTCCCGTTGTGGTCCTCACCAAGGGGATAGAGCCCGCAACCCACTTGCTCATGACGGACGTCGTCTCGGACGCGCTGGGAGGCGCCTCGCGCGTGGCCGCGCTCTCCGGCCCAAACCATGCCGAGGAGATCTGCAGGCGTCTCGTCTCTGCCGCAGTCGTCGCCTCGGAGGACGAGGAGGTCTCTCGGTTGTTCCAGGGCCTGTTCTCCGACTCCTGCTTTAGGGTCTACAGAAGCCTCGACCTCAGGGGAGTGGAGCTCTGCGCGGCGATCAAGAACGTCATCGCCATCGCCTGCGGTGTGTGCGCGGGACGCGGGTTGGGCGACAACACGCTTGCCGTCCTCATGACGAGGGGTCTTGCCGAGATGGGCCGCTTCGTGTCTGCCTGCGGTGGCCTGCCCATGACCTGCATGGGTCTGGCCGGCATGGGTGATCTGGTTGCGACCTGCACCTCTCGCCACTCACGTAACCGGAGCTTTGGTGAGGCTCTTGCGAATGGGCAAACCCTCGAGGCGTACGAGAGCTCAACGGGTATGGTTGTTGAGGGCGCGCGCGCGGCCCTCAGCGTCTGGGAGCTCGCGCGGGGGCGGGGGGTTGAGGCACCCATAAGCTCGGCGGTGCACGCAATCCTGTATGATGGCCTGTCGCTGGAGGAGGCTTCCCGTGCGCTCCTCGAGCGCACCCCACACGAGGAGTTTTACGGCCTGAACACAAACGAATAGGGGAACGCACACATGCTCAACGAATCAGTGCAGATAGCGCCATCGATTCTCTCGGCAGACTTCACTCGCCTGGGCGAGGACATCAGGAGCGTCTCGAATGCCGACTACATCCACTACGACGTCATGGATGGCCACTTCGTCCCCAACCTCTCGTTTGGAGTCTCCATCCTCAGACAGGTCAAGGCTTGCTCGGACATTCCCGTTGACGCGCACCTCATGGTCAGCAACCCCGAGGAGAGCGTTCCTTGGTACCTGGATGCCGGCGCGGACGTCGTCACCTTCCATTGGGAGGCGCAGATTCATGCAGAGCGCCTGGTAAACCTCATCCACGAGCGCGGCGCAAGGGCAGGCATATCCCTCAACCCCGCCACTCCCGTGAACGTGCTCGACTCGATCATCGACGAGCTGGACCTCGTGCTGATAATGACCGTCAACCCTGGCTACGGCGGCCAGAGCTTCATCGAGGGTTCCGCCAGGAAGATCAGGGCGCTGCGCTCCCTTTGCGATGAGCGCGGCGTGAGCCCGCTCATCGAAGTCGATGGGGGTATCGGCCAGGGGAACGCCGAGGAGGTCGTGCGCGCGGGAGCGAGGCTCCTGGTTGCGGGGTCTGCCGTCTTCAAGGGAGACCATGCCGCCAACGTCGAGGCCATCCGTGCGGCGGGCCAGCGCGGCCTCGCCCTCATGGCGTAGGCTGATCGCATGAGCTTTGTGTATCTGGATCACGCCGCCTCCTCTCCCCTGTGCGGGGAGGCTCTAAGGGCCGAGAGAGACTACGAGAGCTCAGAGATCGCGGGCGTCAACCCCAACTCCCTGCACACGCTGGGACGCAGGGCCGCTCGCGAGCTTGACGCCTCGCGCAGGGCCCTCGCCTCGTGCCTGGGCGCTGCGTTCAGGCCCGCTGACATCGTGCTCACGTCAGGTGGCACCGAGTCCAACAACATCGCCCTGCACGGCATGGCCGCAGGCGCAAGGGAGAGGGACCGCCGGCGCAGCAGGGTCCTGGTCTCTGCCATCGAGCACGACTCGATCCTGGACGTGCTGCCATCGCTCAGGGACGCCGGCTTCGAGGCCGAGACCATTCCCGTGGGAAGCGACGGGAAGGTCTCCCTGGACGCCCTTCACGACGGGCTGGACGAGCGCGTGGCTCTCGTCTCGGTGATGAGCGCCAACAACGAGACGGGCGTGGTGCAGCCCCTCGCTGAGGTCGCCCGGCTCTCTCATGGCGTGGGTGCCCTTGTTCACACCGATGCCGTGCAGGCCTTCGGGCGCATTCCGCTCGAGCTTCGCGACGTGGACGGCGTGAGCGTCGCCGCCCACAAGATCGGTGGTCCCGTGGGGATCGGTGCCCTCGCCCTGCGTGGCCGCTGCCCGTTTAGACCCCAGAGCTTCGGTGGCGGCCAAGAGCAGGGGAGAAGGGCGGGAACCCAGGACGTTCGTGGCGCCCTCGCCTTTGCCGCCGCCGCTCGCGCCTGCACGGGCGAGCTCGAGGAGAGACGCGCCGTGGTCTCGGCTCGCTCGAGACGCCTTTACGAGCGCGTCTGTGCCCAGGGAAGCCGCATTCTGGCAACCGCCGGCTGCGAGGTTGGTGACGACCGCCTGCCGGGGCTCGTGTCGATTCTCGTCGAGGGGCTCGACTCCGAGAGCCTCATCCTCCAGCTCGACCAAAGGGGGTTTGAGGTTTCCGCGGGCTCCGCCTGCTCCTCGGGCTCCCTTGACCCCAGCCACGTGCTCTCCGCCATGGGTATCCCCCGAAGCCTCGCCCTTGGCTCTTTGCGCGTCTCGTTTGACGAGCGCACGACCGACGGGGAGCTGGATGCCTTTGCCAGCGCCCTTCTAGAGACCGTCTCCCTCCTGAGGCGACGCTAGAAACCAACGATCCCTGAAAGGGAGTAACGAGATGAACGACTACGAGGCCCTCCTCAAGCTCCAGGAGACCGACCTTAAGCTCATGAGGCTGAGTCGCAGCCTGAAGGACATGCCCCAGCAAAAGAAGCTTGCCGCCATCCGGCAGGCGCAAAAGAAGATCTCCAGCGAGCTCTCGCGCATTCTTGGCCAGCGCAAGGACAGCCAGATGGAGCTCGAGGAGAGCGAGGCGCAGCATGCCCACCTGCTCGAGGTGCGCGAGTCGGTCCGCGCCAAGGCGGACGGCGCCGGCTACCGGGAGCTCTCGGACCTTGACGCACAGCTGAGTCACATCGCGAAGAAGCTCGAGAAGCTCGAGTTCACTCATGACGACAAGGTTCTGCGCCTTGATCGCCTTCTCAAGGCGGAAAGGGGCGCGGAGGCGTTGGGCGAGAAGCTCAGGCGAGAGGCTGCGGAGCAGGAGGAGGGCCTCAGGCGCCAGACCGCCGACCTCATGTCCCAGGCACGCACGCTGGCCGCCGCTCGCAAGGGCCTCATCGCCGAGCTTGACGACGACACCGCGGAGCGCTACGAGAGGGCCAGCAGGCGCTTCGACGGGCTTGCCGTGGAACGCCTGGTGGGAAACGTCCCGTCCGTTTGCCGGGTGAAGCTCCAGGCAAGCTCCTATGCCGAGCTTCGCCGACAGGGCCCCATCTGCGAGTGCCCCTACTGCCACCGTCTCCTCGTGACGGAAGAGGTCGCGCAGTGAGCGGCAGGAACGTAGTGCTGGGCGTATGTGGCGGCATCGCCGCATACAAGGCATGCGAGGTGCTGAGGGGCCTCCAGGGGGCGGGATGCGACGTACGCGTGGTGATGAGCGAGGAGGCGACTCGCTTCGTGGGCGCGATGACCTTCGAGGCCCTGAGCACACACCCCGTGGTCACCAGCCTCTTCGGCACGCCGGGGTCTCCCATCCCACATATCGAGCTTGCCGATTTCGCAGATCTCTGCGTCCTCATGCCGGCCACCGCCAACATGCTCGCCAAGATGTCCCAGGGAATCGCCGATGACGCCCTGAGCACCACGCTCGTGGCCCTCGACTGCCCCGTGCTGGTGGCGCCCGCCATGAACACGCGCATGTGGAACAACGTCGCCACGCAGGCCAACGTCTCCATCCTGAAGGGGAGGGGGGCCCATTTCGTGAGCCCGGGCAGCGGAAGGCTGGCCTGCGGGGAGGTGGGCCAGGGCAAGCTCGCCTCCGTAGACGAAATAGTGGCTGCGGCTTCGGGCCTTCTTTCGAGGCAGGGCCTCCTTGGTGCCCTTGACGAGCCTGCGCCCAACGGCGCGATTCCGCAGATGGACCTTCTGGGGACCAGGCTTCTCGTCACCGCCGGCCCCACGCACGAGGCGATAGACCCGGTGCGCTACATAGCCAACTCGTCTACGGGGAAGATGGGCTACGCCATCGCTCGCAGGGCAGCGCAGCGCGGGGCGCGGGTAACGCTCGTGAGCGGTCCCACGTCCCTCGAAACCCCCGAGGGCGTGCGACGCCTGAACGTCGTCTCCGCGCAGGAGATGCTCGAGGCGTCGCTGTCGTCCTTCGAGGGCTGCGACGCTGCCGTCTGCAGCGCCGCGGTGGCGGACTACACCCCCGCCCACCCCGCTGACCACAAGCTCAAGAAAGGGGCCGAGCCCCTGGAGAGCATCGAGCTCGTGCGGACGCAAGACATCCTCGCCACCCTTTGCGACATCCGTGGACGGCGTCCCGTGATAGGCTTCGCCGCAGAGACTGACGACCTCATCCCCAACGCCCGGGCGAAGCTCGCGCGCAAGGGCGCAAGCCTGATCGTGGCCAATGACGTCTCTCGTCCCGACTCCACCTTTGGCGCCGACACGAGCCGCATAGCCCTCGTGGGGCCGGACGACGTGGAGCAGTTCGAGACCCAGCCCCTCGACGATGTCGCAGAGGTCCTTCTCGACCGTCTGGGATCGCTTCTCGCGAAGGGGGCATAGGCGTGGGCATACTCATCGGCTGCGAGTCCCTCTCGCACGAGTGGCCCGGCAAAACCGTCCTGGACGAGCAGACCATTGGCATAAACGAGGGCCAGCGCATAGGCGTCGTGGGAAGAAACGGCGATGGGAAGTCCACCCTCCTCGACCTCGTCGCACGAAGGATAGGGCCCGATGCCGGCTCCGTCACCTGGCGCAACAACATCACCGTTGGATTCCTCGGGCAGTCTGACCGCCTCGTGAATGACGAGACGGTGGAGCATGCCGTGGTCGGCGATGCCCTGGAGTACGAGTGGGCGGCAGACGCACGCACGCGCTCCATCATGGACGAGCTCCTGAGCGACATAGACTGGCATGCGCCTGTCGGGACGCTCTCCGGCGGGCAGAGGCGTCGCTGCGACCTTGCCCGCGTTCTCGTGGGAAACTGGGACGTCCTTCTCATGGACGAGCCAACCAACCATCTGGACGTGCACGCAATCGGGTGGCTCGCAGACCACCTCAAGTCTCGATGGCCCAAAGGCTCTGGCGCGCTGCTGGTGGTCACGCACGACCGCTGGTTCTTGGACGAGGTCTGCGAGCACATGTGGGAGGTCCATGACGGGCGCATAGACCCCTTCGAGGGAGGCTACTCGGCGTACGTCCAACAACGCGTGGAGCGCCAGCGCCAGGCGGCCGTCATGGAGGAGAGGCGCCAGAACACCTTGCGAAAGGAGCTCAACTGGCTTGCCCACGGAGCCAAGGCGAGAAGCTCTAAGCCGAAGTTTCGCATTGACGCGGCCATGGCCCTCCTCGAGAACGATCCGCCGCTCAGAAATGACGTCGAGCTCAAGAGGCTTGCGGTGAGTCGCCTGGGCAAGCAGGTCATAGAGATGAAGAACGTCCACGCCAGCTATGACGGCACCGAGGTCATCAAGGGAATCGACTGGCTCATCGGCCCCGGCGAGCGCATCGGGGTCCTGGGCGAGAACGGCGCGGGCAAGTCCACCCTGCTCTCGCTCATGTGCGGCAGGCTCCTTCCCTCCCAGGGTTACGTGAAGGTTGGCAAGTCGGTGCGCTTCGGGCTGCTCTCGCAGAACCTCTCGCTGCTGCACGAGCGCGACGACTGGCGCGTCAGCGAACTTGTGGCGAGCTACAAGAACTACGTCGTGGTCGATGGCAAGCCCCAGACCAGCGAGCAGCTGCTTGAGCGCCTGGGCTTCCAGAGACGTGAGTTCCCGACCTTCATCCGGGACCTCTCGGGAGGGCAGACCAGACGGCTTGCGATCATGTGCGTCCTGCTGCAGGAGCCCAACGTCCTCATACTGGACGAGCCGGGAAACGATCTTGACACCGACATGCTTGCCGTGCTTGAGGATCTGCTGGACAGCTGGCCGGGGACCCTGATCCTGGTGAGCCATGACCGCTACCTTATGGAGCGGGTCACGGATGACCAGTTTGCCATCATCGACGGCACGATTCGCCATGTTCCGGGGGGCGTGGACGAGTACCTCTCCTTGCTCTCGGGAAGGAGCCACGGCGGCCTTGTTCGCGGGTTCACCGAGCCCGTGGCGCAAGGGGCCCCCATCGGACTATCCAACCAGGAGAGACGGGAGCTTAAGAAGCGCCACGACAGCGTTGCCCGTCGCATAGACAGGCTCCAGGGCGAGCCTGTCCGCCTGCGCAGGGAGCTTCTCGGGATTGATGGGAGCGATTACCAGGCCCTTGCTCAAAAGCAGGCCGAGATCGACGTCGCCGAGAAGGAGCTTGCCGCGCTTGAGGACGAATGGCTCGAGCTTGCGGAGCGCCTGGGCATCGAATAGGAGGGGGCTCGACTCTCGTATGGGAAAGCTGCTCGCTCGCTTCGCGCGGCCCTTCGGGGCAAAGATCGCCCTGGGCATGTCGACCAAGGTCGTCGAGGTCGTCTTTGACCTGATCACCCCCTTGGTCATTGCGCGGATGATCGACAGGGGGGTGGCCAGCAAGGACGCCTCGGTGCTCCTGCGCTATGGCGCGCTCCTCCTGGCTTTCGCCCTGCTCGGCTACTGCTTCACGCTTGTGTGCCAGAAGATGGCGGCCCTTGTCTCCCAGGGCATGGGGACGAACCTCAGGGATGCGCTCATGCAGAGGATAATGGGTCTTTCGGTGGCCGATGTCAGCCGCTTCGGCACGCCGTCGCTCGTGACGCGCGTCACGAGCGACGTAAACCAGGTTCAGCTTGCCGTCGCCCTGGCCATTCGCCAGCTGGTGCGCTTTCCCATCCTGGCCATGGGGTCGATGGTGGCGGCACTGCTCATAGACCTCCGCCTGGGCCTGGTGTTCCTCGCGTGCGTGCCTGCCATCATCCTCGTGTTCTGGTTCGTCATGTCTAGGTCCGTTCCCTACTTCTCCCGCATCCAGGAGACCCTCGACAGGCTCTCCCTCATCTGCCGCGAGTCCCTTTCCGGAGTTCGCGTCATCCGCGCGTTTCGCAGGGAGGACTTCGAGGACGGGCTCTTCAGGGAAGCCTCGGGTGCGCAGGCACAGCTTGCCGTGGCCTCCGGAAGGCTCTCGGCCCTGCTGAGCCCCTCCACCTTCCTCATCATGAACCTCGGGATAGTCGCCATCCTCTGGAACGGTGGCGTGCGCATCGACGCGGGCGGCCTTTCGCAGGGCCAGGTCATGGCATTCGTAAACTACATGACCCAGACTCTGGTGGCCATTGCCTACGTAGCGAATCTCGTCGTGGTCTTCAACAAGGGTGCCGCCTCCGCCAGTCGCATAGAGGAGGTCCTCGAGACCAGCCCCAGCGTTGTCGAGAACGCCGACCGCGACATTTCAGTTGATCCCGCGGCAGAGCTCCTGGAGCTCGAAAACGTCTCGTTCTCCTTCGATGCCAGCGCGACGCCCGCCCTCTCGGGCGTCACCCTGTCCCTCGGAAGGGGGGAGACCCTTGGGGTGATCGGAGGGACGGGCTCGGGCAAGAGCACGCTCGCCAACCTGTTGCTGCGCCTGCATGACCCAAGCTCGGGGTCGCTGCGCCTCATGGGCAACGAGCTTGCCGACTACCCCTTGGGTCAGCTCAGGTCGCTTGTCTCGCTGGTTCCGCAGCATGCGTCGCTGGTGAGCGGCAGCATCCGGTCAAACCTCAGCTGGCGCAACCCCGACGCAAGCGACGACGACCTTTGGAAGGCCCTTGAGCTTGCCCAGGCGGCAGACTTCGTCCGAGCGAAGCCCTCCGGTCTCGACGAGGCGGTTGAGGCGGGGGGAAGGAACTTCTCGGGAGGACAGCGCCAGAGGCTCACGATAGCGCGCGCCCTGGTCGGGAGCCCTCGTCTCGTCGTTCTGGACGACTCCGCGTCCGCGCTTGACTTCAAGACCGATGCCGCCCTGAGGGGGAGCCTGAGAACCCTGGGGGAGGGGACCACGTCCATAATCATCTCCCAGCGCGTTTCGTCCGTCATGCAGGCCGACAAGATCCTCGTGCTTGACCATGGGCGCATGGTGGGGCTCGCGAGTCACTTTGAGCTGCTCGAAACCTGCCCTCTGTATCGCGAGATCTGCCTCTCGCAGCTGAGTCGAGAGGAGCTCGGTGCCTGATGCCCAATCCCTATTCCGGTGGCGGAAGCGCCACCTCGGCCCTGTCAAGCGTGCGCGCGGACGAATCTGGGAAAGGCGCGCAAGACCTCGGCGCAAGCGACCTTTCGGCTCGGGAGCTCCTGAGGCGCACGCTCTCGTTCGCACGCCCCCACGCGGGCTTCCTCCTACTCTCGTTCGCATGCGCCACCGTCTCCGTCCTCCTGCAGCTTTACGTGCCCATCGTCATCGGGCAGGCAATCGACTGCATGGTCTCGGCATCCAAGGTCGACCTCGTATCCCTGGCAGACCTGCTCCCTTGGCTCGCGGCCTGCGTCACTCTTGCGGCGCTGACTCAGTGGGTCTCTCTTTACAGCTCCTCTCGCGTCTCTTACAAGACCGCGAAGGACCTCAGGAACGCCGCCTTTGGCAAGCTGAGGCACCTCGAGCTCTCCTTCGTTGACGCGCATTCCCACGGAGACCTGCTGAGTCGAGTGACAAACGACGTGGACGCCGTCACGGACGGGCTCCTTCAGGGCTTCAACCAGCTCTTCACGGGCGCCGTCACCATCGTAGGGACGCTCGTCTACATGTGCTCGCTCTCGGGTGGCGTCGCCCTCGCCGTCGTGCTCATCACACCCCTCACGTTCCTTGCTGCGTCCTGGATTGCCCGCCGCTCCGCCGCAAGCTTTCGCGCGCAGCAGCAGACCCAGGGCGAGCTGGGCGGCTTCGTCGAGGAGATGATCTCCAACCATGCCCTGGCAAGCGCCTTCTCGCATGGGCGCGAGGTGACGGGGGAGTTCTCCCATATCAACCAGAGGCTCTATGGCGTCGGCGAGAGGGCGCAGTTCGTGAGCTCGCTCACGAACCCCTCGACGCGCCTCGTCAACAACCTGAGCTATGGCATGGTTGCCGTCCTGGGCTGCGTCTGCGTGGTCTCTGGCTGGCCGTCGCCCCTCAGCGTGGGGCAGGTGCAGAGCTTTCTCTCGTACACGAACCAGTACATGCGTCCCTTCAACGAGGTCTCATCCGTGGTGACGCAGCTCCAGTCCGCCTTCGCCTCCGCTGGGCGCGTGTTTGCGCTTCTTGACGCCCAAGAGGAGCCGCCTGACTCGGGAGAGGCCCTCGAGCTCGCCGCGCCAAGGGGTGCCGTTGACCTCGACCACGTCTGCTTCTCCTATCGCAAGGACCGTCCCCTGCTGCAGGACATAGACCTTCATGTGAGGCCAGGCGAGCGCATCGCCCTCGTGGGACCAACGGGCTGCGGCAAGACCACCCTCATCAACCTCCTCCTGCGCTTCTACGAGATCGACGGCGGTCGCATTCGCATCGACGGGCATGACCTGCGCGAGCTCAGCAGGCGAAGCCTTCGCGCTGCCTTCGGGATGGTGCTGCAGGACACCTGGCTCTTCGAGGGAAGTGTGGCCGACAACATTCGCTATGGAGCCCCCGACGCAACGGACGAGCAGGTTCGCGCGGCTGCCGAACGCGCCCATGCGCACAGGTTCATCGAGCAGCTTCCGCACGGCTACGACACGCCCATAGGCGAGGGGGGAGGCTCTCTCTCCGCAGGCCAGTGCCAGCTGCTCTGCATCGCCCGTGTCATGCTGAGCGACCCTGCGGTACTGCTCCTCGACGAGGCGACCAGCTCCATCGACACGCGCACGGAGCTCCAGGTCCAGGACGCCTTCGACCGCATGATCGAGGGGCGCAGCTCGATCGTGGTCGCCCACCGCCTCTCGACCATCAAGAACGCCGACCTCATCGTCTTCATGGACGCCGGCAAGATCGTGGAACGAGGCACCCACGAGGAGCTCCTTGCCAGGGGAGGTCGCTACGCAGAGCTCTACCAGAGCCAGTTTGCCCGATAGCTAAGCCCTGCCCGCTTCCCGCAGATGGTCGTCTACCGTCTGCTGATACTTGTCAATCCAAGCTGCTTACAGCACGTAATATGGCCACGGCTTGCAAGCCGTGGCCCATGCCACCAGGGAGAGGGACTACCCAATATGAATGAACGTCTATACGACGTCGCGATAATCGGCGCCGGCGTGAGCGGCTGCGCCGTGGCGCGCGAGGTCTCGCGCCTGCGTCTCGACGCCTGTGTGGTGGAGGCAGAAGGCGACGTATGCTGCGGCACCACCAAGGCGAACTCGGCCATCGTCCACGCAGGCTTCGACGCCGCAGAGGGCACGCTCATGGCAAGGCTCAACGTGGAGGGCAACGCCCTCTTCGGGGAGCTCTCCCGGGAGCTGGACTTCGCCTTCGATCAGATTGGCTCTCTCGTGGTCTGCACAAGCGAGGAGGGTAGACCGGCGCTCGAGGAGCTGCGTGACCGCGGCGTGAGAAATGGAGTCCCCGGCCTGAGGATCGTCGAGAGGGACGAGCTCGAGAGGATGGAGCCCAACATCTCTGACGCGGCCATATGTGCCCTTTTCGCCCCCACTGCCGGCATCTGCGACCCCTTTGGCCTGAACGTGGCCCTCGCCGAGAACGCCGCCGAGAACGGAGTCGAATTCATATTTGACGCGCCCGTAACGGGCGTCTCGAAGAGCGAGGGCGTCTGGGAGCTGTGCACCGCCCAGGGCCCCATCCGTGCCCGCGTCGTGGTGAACGCCGGCGGCGTGCATGCCGACGAGCTCCACAACATGGTCAGCGAGCAGAAGATGGAGATCGTCGCCCGTCGGGGTGAGTACGAGCTCCTTGACACCACGGCCGGCACCCATGTGCGCCACACCGTCTTCATGCTGCCGAACGAGATGGGCAAGGGCGTGCTCGTGACGCCCACCATCCACGGGAACCTGCTCGTGGGACCCACCGCCGATGACATAGATGACAAGGACGACACGCGCACCACCGCCGCTGGCCTGCGAGCCGTCGTACAGAAGAGCGCCCTCACGGTCAAGAACATCCCCTTCCGTGAGACGGTGACGTCCTTCTCTGGCCTGCGCGCCCACCAGAGTGCACACGAGTTCATCATCGAAGAGGTTGCCGACGCCCCGGGCTTTGTGGACTGCGCGGGCATCGAGAGCCCCGGGCTCACGGCAAGCCCGGCCATCGGCCGCATGGTCGCTGGCATCGTCAGGCGGATCCTCTCGCCAGAAGAGAGGAGGGACTTCCAACCTCAGAGGAAGGGCTTTGCCAACCTCAACCACATACCTGCCGACGAGTGGAACGAGCTCATCAAGGAAGATCCCGCCTACGGCACCATCGTCTGCCGTTGCTGCAGGGTAAGCGAGGCCCAGATTCGTGACGCTTGCAGGAGGGTGCCGGGCGCGCGCAGCCTCGACGGCGTCAAGAGCCGCACGGGAGCTTGCATGGGCCGCTGCCAGGCTGGGTTCTGTACGCCGCGCATACTGGAGATCCTTTGCGAGGAGATACCCGACATGGACATGGAGCACGCGAGCAAGTGCGGACCCGGCTCCGAGTATGTCGTTGGCAAGATCAAGGGGAGCCTGGAAGGTGGCGGGCAGCGTGCTTAGCTATGACATAGTCATCGTGGGCGGCGGGTCCGCCGGCCTTTCCGCTGCGGTTGCCGCGCACGACGCAGGCACCGGCTCCATCCTCGTGCTCGAGCGGGAGCCCCGTCTGGGCGGCATCCTCAACCAGTGCATACACAACGGCTTCGGCCTCCACAGCTTCAAGGAGGAGCTGACCGGACCTGAGTATGCGGCCCGCTACATACAGATGGCCGACGATCGAAAGATCGAGCGCATGCTCTCCACGACGGTGCTGGACGTCAGCCCCAAGCTTGTGGTCACGGCCGTCTCCGCAGAGCAGGGAGTCTTCCAGATCGAGGCCCGTGCCGTCATCCTCGCCATGGGCTGCCGTGAGCGCCCGAGAGGCGCCCTCAACATCGCCGGATGCCGTCCCGCTGGCGTCTACACCGCAGGGTGTGCCCAGAAGCTCGTGAACATCGACGGCTGGCTTCCTGGTCGCGAGGTGGTCATCCTGGGCTCGGGGGACATCGGGCTCATCATGGCGCGGCGCCTCACCCTCGAGGGCGCCCACGTCCAGTGCGTGGCAGAGCTCATGCCGTACTCCGGTGGCCTCAGGCGCAACATCGTCCAGTGCCTGGACGACTTCGACATACCACTGCTCCTCTCGCACACCGTCGTAGGAATAGAGGGCAAAAAGCGCGTCGAGGCCATTACCCTGGCTCAGGTCGGCGAGAGCCTGCGTCCCATACCTGGCACCGAGAAGCGCTACAGCTGCGACACGCTGCTTCTCTCCGTGGGACTTCTCCCCGAGAACGAGCTCAGCCGCCAGGCGTCTGTTGAGCTGAGCCCCGTGACGCGCGGACCCTTGGTGGACGAGAGCCTCGAGACCAGCGTGGACGGCATTTTTGCCTGCGGGAACGTCCTGCACGTGCATGACCTCGTCGACTTCGTGAGCGAGGAGGCGGCCCATGCCGGCAGGAAGGCCGCCGAGTACGTCCAGGCAGGACAGGAAAGGAGGCCAAGGCGTGAGGACGAGCTCGAGGTCAGGGTCTCCGGCGGCGTCCGATACACCGTGCCCAGCCGCATCTCGCCTTCGAGCATGGACGAGAGGCTCGTCCTCCGGCTACGTGTGGGGCAGGTCTTCGAGGACTGCTACCTGAGCGTATATGCGGGCGAGAAGCGCATCGTGCATCGAAGGAGGCAGGTTGTCGCCCCGGGCGAGATGCAGGAGATCACCCTGCGCAGAAGCCAGCTTGAGGGACTGGAGCCCGGAAGCCACCTGCACGTGCTCGTGGAAGGGGAGTAGGGAATGGACGTCATGGAACTCATCTGCATACGCTGCCCGAAGGGTTGCCTGCTGCGTGTCGAGCTCGAGGCCAGGGGCGAGGAGCCCAGGGTTCTCTCCGTAAGCGGAAACTCCTGCCCTCGGGGCGACGAGTACGCCCGAAAGGAGATCTGTGACCCCACCAGGGCGGTCACGAGCTCCGTGCCCGTCAGGGGCTGCGCGCTCGAGCGCATGGTGTCCGTCAAGACCGAGCGGGACGTGCCCAAGGGCCTCGTCCTCGATGTGGTCAATGCCTTGGCGGGCATAGAGCTCAAGGCACCCGTGCGCATCGGGGATGTCGTGCTGGCAAACGTCTGTGACACGGGTGTCAATGTTGTTGCCACCAAGGATTGCCTGGCCTAAGTCAGGCGGGAACGCAGCCATGCGAGGGGGGCCATCAGTTCAGCTTGATGGTCCCCCTCGCCCCCCTATACCTCCCAGAGGTGGTTTGCCATGTCAACGCGACCATCTTCCAGGAACCCCACTCCCTCTGACTCAAGAAGACCCCTCTGCGCGTCTGGCCCCCCGAAGGCAAATCCCGGAGCGAGGGTGCCGTCTTTGAAGACCACGCGATGGCAGGGCACGCCTCCGGCGACGCCTGGGCTGCCATGCATGGCGAAGCCCACGAAGCGAGACTTGCGCGGCTCTCCCAGCATGGAGGCAATCTGCCCGTAGGTGCTGACCCGCCCTCTGGGTATCTGCCTCACCAGCGCATAGCAGCGCCCAAAGAAGCCCTCTCGTGCGTTGTCCGCCATACCGCAATCCTCCCTGGAGTGATTTCCCTATTGGATACGTTAAACCAAGGCCCTAAGCAATTCCGCGAGGGGAAGGCATCCTCTCGCTAGCGGCGCACGTCAAAATGCTTCTGAATTCCTGCTTGCCTTGTTTGGGAATGAGTGTTAGATTACTTACTCGCGCACCGGCAAGGTGAGCAAGCGGGTGGTGGCGCAGTTTGGTAGCGCACTTGACTGGGGGTCAAGGGGTCGCTGGTTCGAATCCAGTCCACCCGACCAGCAAAACAGCAGGCCAGGCAGGTTTTAACCTGCCTGGCCTTTTTGCGTGGGTGAATGGAGTCGTCAGAGGACGCCGGAGCGCATCACGGTAGGGCCCGGCGTTCCCTGGGGCCCTCTATGCCCTCCGGGGACTCAGCCAGTCGCTGTCCGGCCTTGAGACCAGGCGGGCATCGGTGTACGCCATGCGCATGGTGAGCACCGTCTGGCCCAGGTACGCCCCCGACTCGGTCATTTCAACAACGAGGGCCACATCGGGCCGCCCGTCCTCGGTGAGGTCCAGGGGAAGCAGCAGGCTCATGCTGTCACGCCTGGGATAGAAGGCCGGCACGGCAGTCCTGAAATTCCATCCCACGCGCTTGAGTGCGAGCTCCTTGGCGTCGTTCAGGCGGTTCATGAGCCTCCTGAGCGTCCGGGCATCGGCTCGGATGACGTCGGCAAGCTCCCTGTAGAGGGCGTTCTTCTGGAGGAGCCCCTCAGTGTCCTTGATGGATGCAAGCAGGGAAGCGGCCGTCTCGTCCCGGCCGAGCTCGTCTTCGAGAAACCCCAGGGGGAGTCGGTCGATGTTGTCCAGGAGGATGTGGTCGGTGTCAAGCTCCAGGGGTTGCGTCATGTCAAAGAGCAGGTCCTCCTTGCGGGAGAAGTACGACGCGGCCTGCGGCAGGGGGTTGAACGCCGACACAAGCTGCTTGCCGAGACCCTTTGCGCCAGACCTGCAGAATCCCCCGAAGCGCCATGCGGGGATGCCGTCGTTTGCGTGAAAGCAGGCGTAGATGGGCTCGTACAGCCTGTCGACAAGCCCCGTGTTGAACGCCGCCAGGCCCCGCTCGGGGTTCTCGAGCACCTTGCCCTCGCTCTTGAGCCTATAGAAGCTGTAGCAGAGGTAGCTCCTCAGTATGGCTCGCCTGGACCCCGTGCCATCGCCTCCCTCGAAGTCCCACGTCTCGGGAAGGGCCATGCCTGCCAGCTCCTCGAGGAGCTGGTCCCAGCCTCCCAGCTCGGCCCAGCCCTCGAGCGCCCTGCCTGCTGGCTCGCCGTCTGGAACGTAACGGTCAACGTAGCTGAGCCGCCAGGGCCTCATCTCCTCGGCATTGCCGCCTTCAGGGCCTTGGGACCTCTTCAGGGACACCTCGACGGGGGTGCGCCCATCCTCCCTCAGGACGCTTATGGGGAAGATCAGCTTTCCCTCATACTGCCTGAGGACACGCTGGTCCAGGGCGAACTTGAAGTCGCGGTCAAGAAGGCCGATCACATCCAGGGGCTCCCTCGCCATTTCCTCGAGCTGGCGCCTCCATCCCTCGGGGACATGGGCCCAGGACGAGAGGGGACCACCGTGGGAGGAGATGCGCGCGAGCTCGTCTTCGAGGACCACCCCGCGCAGGTAGTCCTTGCTTCTCTTCATTCCGAGAATCGCATCCGAAAGAAGGGGAGGGAGGGTGCCCTGCTCGCCGACGAGGCCAGTGCCGTCCTGCCGCGGTCTCTGGGGTCCCCTGTCAATGAGGTCGGGAGCGGGGACGAAGTTCATGAACCAGGGCTTGCATCCAGGCAGGCCCTGCAGGGCCCTGACGTTTCTAGAGATAGACACCTCTGCGGCCTCGCCGCTCCTCACGCGCAGGTGGGTGGCGAAGTTGATGCGCCCGTCGCCATACAGATAGAGGGCCCCCTCCTCACGCGCCACCTCCCAGTCGTCCTGAAGCGCGGAGAGTCCGTCATGACCAGGGGGATAGAGGGCGGCGAGGTTCACTTGGGACACCCCGGCGATCTCCACCGAGTTGGCGAGGTCGTGGGGCAACTCGAGCATGAGCTCGTCCGGAACGGGCCTGTCGAGGTACTTCTTGCTCGCCGCGGCATCCCTGATGACCTGAAGCTCCTCCGGGAGCAGCGTTTCAACCGTGCACATGCATCCTCCTCCTGTTCGCCTCTCGAAGTATACGTGACGCATGCCGGCGACATCTTGGCTCCCTCGCCTGCGGTAGGTACAATCGGCCTGAGCAAGCTAGTGTTTCTCCTCATTTGAGAGGTGCCATCCATGGATGCGATACTCGAGGCAAGGGGCCTCTCGCTCTCCTACGGTCGTCGCATCCTGTGGGAGGATGTCTCGCTGAGACTGATGCCCGGCGAGGTCGCGCAGCTCTGGGGGGCCAACGGGAGTGGCAAGACCAGCCTCCTGAGGTGTCTTGCCCTGTGGCAGAGGGCCAGCGAGGGCAGCATCGTGCTGCAGGGCAAGGACGTGACTCGTGGTGCGGCCGGATGCCCGTCCCCGCTCTTCTTCGTGTGCGACACCCCATCCTTCTACGACGACCTCACGGCCCGGGAGCACATCCAGTTCCTCCTGAGGGCAAACGGGCTGCATGAGAGGGAGAAGTCCGCCCTGGAGCTCATGGATCGATTCGGCCTATCCGCCCACCTGGACGTCTATCCATCCTCATTTTCTAGGGGGATGCGCTACAAGCTTGCCGTGGTGCTGGCCTTGTCGCTTCGCCCGAGCCTCCTGCTCCTCGACGAGCCCTACGGTCCCCTTGACCCTCAGGCCGCACTGCTGCTTGGCGGGCTGCTCGGGGAGCTTGCCTCGGAGGGTTCGGCCATTCTGCTCAGTTGTCACCAGGAACCGAGGGGCCTGGTTTCCACGCAGAGGCTTGAGCTCGGCCGCTCTGGGCTTCTGCGGGGCGGAGAAGGGGAGTCGCGTGGTCGTCTCTGAGCCTCTGGCGTCCATGTTGCGCCTGAGGCTTCGTCATGCCAGGGCGGAGCTCAACCGGCTCCTCTTTGCCACGGGCATGGACCTAGACGAGGCGGACAACCTCATGGACCGCCTTTACCTGCTCTATGTTCTTGCGCTCTTGTTCGTCTGGGCCTGCCTCTCGTGGTCCGCGCTGCGGTCCCAGCTCGCCCAGACGCTTCTGCCGCTCGGCGTCGAAGGCGCCTCCCTCGTGCTCGCGGCGCTGCCGCTGTTCTCCTTGGCGTATCTTTCCTTCGCATCCATTCGGTCGTTGTGCGTTGCGCCCTGGACGCTGTGCCTTGCCGACCTGTTGATGTTCTCGGGCTGTGCCGCCGCGACGAGAGGCCTCCTTCTCATTGAGCTCGCGATGTCCGTGCTTCGTGCGAGCCTGGCGGGTGCCGCGCTGGCCCTCCTCGTGTCCTCGTCCATACGGGAGGCACCCGTGGCCGTCTGCTGCCTCTTCCTCGCCCTCCTGATGTCCGCCTCCTCGCTGCTCTCCTGGGCCCTGGGCCTCATGAGGCTCGAGGGTGGGGGAGAGGTCGCGGCGCCCCTTGGCAAGATCTTGGTCCCCATGCTCCTCGTCTGGACCATCTCGCTCCTTCCCCTCCTCCTGCACCAGGCGCTTTCGTCACTGCTTCCGGCTGTTGCAGTGGTTCTTCTCGCCCTGCTTCCCCTCCTGGCGTTGTGGTGCGTCCGACTCTCTGGCCGCACGTGCCTTCCATTCCTGGCCGAGGAGAGCCTGGTGCAGGTGGACAGGCGGGCCCTGCTTGCGCACGGCGCCCTGTCGCTGCTGAGGCATTACGAGTCCCTGCCCGGCCTTGTCGCCTGGGTTGGCATCATGGTGCCCGCGGGGCTTCCCATGCTGGGCGGGCGTGCGTCCGCAACCCTTCTGCTGCCCTGGATCGCCGCCTGTTCCCTACGCTCCCTGGACGCCAGGGTCATCGGGGGGTGCTTCCTCGATGCTCAGGAGCTGCGTGCCCTGAGGTGCCCGCTTCCCTTCGGAACGCTCGCCCTGCTGTTCTTCAGCTCGCTTCCCGCGCTTGCGCTGTCCTTCGCCCTCTCCGTCCTCTCATGGGCTTTGATGGGGCTGGTCGCAGAGGTGGACTTCCTTTCCCTTGCGCTGCTCCTCTTGATTGACCTGCTGGCCTTGCTCTCCTGTGGGCTCTCTGCCGTGCGTCTCCCAATAACGGGATGGCGCCTGGGGTTCGAGCTCTCCCTCCTTCTTCTCCTCGGACTTCTCTCCCTTCCTGCCGTGCTGGGCTCGTCCCTGATCGCCTGCAGGGTTGGTCTTGCCCTCGTTTTTCTGACCGTGCTGTGCGCTCGCTTTGGGAGGGAGTGCGGCTAGCGGAAATCGACGTCCTGCTAAGGGATACAATATCCCGCGTAAAAGCAGCCAGTACCAAGGAGGCAACATATGCCTGGCAAGCGTTCTGACGTCATCTCCTGGGACGAGTTCTTCATGCGTGTCGCCTTTGCCGCCAGCCTGCGCAGCAAAGACCCGAAGACCCAGGTGGGTGCCTGCATCGCTGACCGCAATCATCGCATCCTCTCGGTGGGCTACAACGGAACGCCAGCGGGACTCGACGACGACAGCTTCCCCTGGGCAGACTCAGACGATCCCCTCTCCGACAAGCACAGCTACGTGATTCACGCAGAGGCAAATGCCCTGCTCAACTATCGTGGATCGCTGAAGGACGTCCAGGGCGCCACGGTGTACGTAACCCTTTTCCCCTGCAAGGAGTGCGCAAAGATGCTCGTCCAGGCTGGGGTGGGGGAGGTCGTCTACCTCAATGACAAGTACTGTCACACACAGGACGGCGCCATATCTCGCAACGTCTTCGATCGCTGCGGCATACGCTATCGCCGCATGAGCCTTACGCAGGACGCGCTGCGCTAGGCACCTCGAGCCAGTTGGTGAAGCCGTGGTCGTGCGCCCTTGCGCGATTGCAGGGCGTTTGCATCGGCTAAGATTCAAGTCTGATGCGTACATGGCAGGAGAGAGCGCTTTGTCAAAAACCAGCACCCGTCTGAGGAACAGCGTCAAGGACCGCCTTGACCACGATGTGGCCGAGGCCCAGGCCAACGGCAGCATCTATGCCCCAGTGGGAACGCCGGAAAACCCCTCCAGCAAGATTCTCACCGTTGCGAACGGCATAACCTTCTGTCGGCTGGTGCTCACCCTTGCTTTCCTCTACCTCTTCGTAAACGACCTCAACAGGGGCCTTGCGCTTGCCTTTTACGCAGTCGCAGCCGTTACCGACTTCCTTGACGGGCAGGTCGCGCGTCGGACGCAGACCGTCAGCTGGGTGGGCAAAATCATGGACCCCGTGATGGACCGCGTCCTCCTCTTCACCGGGGTCCTGGGCCTTGTGGTAACGGGCGAGCTTCCCATCTGGGTCGCGGCCTTCGTCATAGGCAGGGACGTCTACCTCGCCATCGGCGGCATGATCTTGCAACACTACCGTCGTAGGCCGGTTGACGTGGTCTATGTCGGCAAGATCGCCACAGCGCTCCTCATGACGGGGTTCTGCGACCTTCTGCTCAACCTTCCCATGCTGCCAGGCCTGGGCATAGTGAGCGTCGATTGGCTCCCCGGGCTCAATGGGACACCCTCGGCCCTGGGCATCTACTTCGTCTATGCTGGAGTGGCCTTCTCGGCCATCACCGCCGCGGTCTACACCAAGACGGGCGTATGGATCAAGAGGAAGGTCACCGCAGAACAGCGCGAAGGAGAAGAGTAGATGCAGCTGCACGGACGCTCGCTTTGTTCCCTGGGGCTCGCACTTGCCCTGGCCGCTTTCCCCGCCTGCGCACTGGCAAGCGAGCCGGGCGTTTCCGAGGCGCAATGCTACCAGATCGTTGACCAGGACGGGGAGGTGCTCGCAAGCCTCAATCCCGACCGAGAGATGGACCCCGCCTCGATCACGAAGATCATGACTGCGGTGGTGGCGCTTGACTCGGGCAAGTCCCTGGATGACGTTTGCACGGTGCGAGGCATCGAATATCAGAGTGCGGCCCAGCTTGCCGGCTTCGTCGATGGGGACACCCCGAGCTTTCGCGAGCTCCTTCAGGCGATGCTCATATATTCGGGAAACGACGCCGCTGACAACGTCGCGCTCAGCGTCTGCGGATCGGTCGAGGAGTTCGTCGGGCGCATGAACGAGAAGGCCGCCGATCTGGGGCTCGAGCACACTCGCTTCGCCAACACGCACGGGCTCATGGCGGAGGGGCATCATGCAAGCGCGGCCGACCTTGTCAAGCTGGGGCGATATGCCCTCGAAAACTACCCGTTCATAGCCGAGGCCGTGCGCATGCCGTCCGTCACCGTCGTTGCGGGGGGCAAGGAGGTTACGCTTGAGTCCACGGACGACCTCATAAAAACCTATGAGGGGCTCTGTGGCATCAAGACGGGCTCGGTCGAGTCCGGAACCACCTTCCTCGGAGCCTCGAGAAGGCACGGGATCTCTCTCTACACCTGCGTGCTGGGATGCGAGACCTACGATGGCCGCTTTGATGACACGGCCGCACTCATGGACTGGGCATACAACGAGCACTACCAGCAGATGAGCATGTGCAGGAGAAGCTGGCCCATTCGCGTCGAGAGCTGGGCCCTCGGCTTCTCGCGCAAGCTCATCGTCACAAGCGAGAGTGACAGCGGGGGCTATGTTAAGCCGGGCAGGGAGATTGCCTACTCGACCACGCTCTGCGATGCGGGCCTTATCGACCTCGACGCGGCATGTGGCTACTCGAGTTGGTCGCAGGGCACGCGACAGGTTGCCTGCGCAACCTACCGCTCGCGCTCGCAGCTCTATGACGTTCCTGCGGTCAACATATTTGCGCTGCCGCTGTTCTTTGATGTCGACCAGCTGGCCAGTTAGGAGGCGCACGAACTTGCAGAACGTTTTGCACGAGGAGCATGAGCTTCTCGGTGGTTGCTTTGACGAGACTCACGACACGGGACTCCTGGGCCCTCGTTCGTATCACGCTCCCTCATCATCAGCGGATCCCTTCGATCAAGGCGCGGCCCTCTGCGACTTGAGCGGGTGCCTCGCTCTCATGTTCTCGGGCGAGGCCGCCACCTCGTTTGCCGAGACCGCGCTTTCGGGCAGGAAGCTTGGCGTGGGGGAGTGCGCCCTCGAGGCATCCCTTTTGGGTGACGGGGCACTGGCGTCGATGCCCCTCTGTGCCAGGAGCGCAGAGGCAGAATATCTGGTGTGGGACTTCTCGCCACGCTCGGACACCTTGGATGCCTGGCTCTCGTTCCTCTCTCGGGTAGACCAGGGCGGGGTCAAGCCCTTCGAGGGGCTTGCCTGCACCGATTTGGGCGATGAATTCGTCTCCCTTCTACTGGCGGGGCCCAAGGCCGCCGAGGTGCTCACGGACTACCTCGGAGAGGGGCAGGCGCTTCCCTCAGACGGCGGTGTCGCGAATCTTGTGCTCGACGGGCGCATTCCCGCCATCGCGCTGCATCACCAAGTTGGGGATCTCGACTGTCAGCTCCTTCTGGTGGCGCCACGTCACGCTCGCGTCATCTGGCGCAGCCTCCTCTCGTTTTCCGAGGTGTCGCCCGTGGGATACCTCGACCTCTTTGACCGTGCAAGCAGGGAGCTCGCACCTCTTGGGCTGTTGGCAAGCACCGACAGGATTGTCGTGGAGGGCAGCGTCCTCAGGTCATCGGGCCTCACCCGCAGGGGTTGGGACTTTGTGGGCACGCGGGGCCTCGTAGGCTGAGGGTGGGCCTGCTCCCATCCAACACTCAAAGGACACACTCATGAAATACGACTTCAGCAGCAAGGTGTCTCGGTCGTCAAGCGGGTCCCTGAAGTGGGCGTCAATGTACGAGAAGAACCCACGGGTGGGAAAGGGAATAGTTCCGCTGTCCGTCGCGGACATGGAGCTGCCCAACCCGCCTGAGGTCATCGAGGCGCTCGTGGGCTACCTTCAAGGCGGCGCGGTCCTGGGCTACGTGGGGCCGACGGACGAGTTTGTCGATGCCTGCGTCTCCTGGCAGGCACGCCACCATGGGTGGATGCCCCAAAAGAGCTCTCTGGTGACCTCTCCCGGCGTCGTCCCCGCCATCTACAACGCCGTCAGGTCCCTGACGGATCCGGGCGACGGCGTGATAGTCCAGTCTCCCGTCTACTATCCGTTCAGCGAGGCCGTCAAGCGGGCGGGGCGCACCCTTGTGGACAACCCTCTACGCGTGGTTGAGCTTGAGGATGGCAGCCATCGCTACGAGATGGACTTCGAGGACCTCGAGCGCAAGGTTGCGTCACCCCGGGTCAAGCTTCTCATACTCTGCAGCCCTCACAACCCCGTGGGGAGGGTCTGGACGGCAGAGGAGCTCAGGAGGCTCCTTGACGCCTGCGTGAGAAACGACGTGATCGTCATCGCAGACGAGATTCACGACGACCTCATCATGCCCGGCATCACCCATACGGCGATCATGTCCGTGGCCGAGGCAGGCGAATATGACCACCTTGTGGTCTGCACGGCCCCTTCCAAGACCTTCAATCTGGCAGGCTGCCAGGCGTCCGCGATCTATATTCCCGACGAGTCGCTGCGCGACCGCTTTGTCGGGGGCCTGCGCGACATCCCGCTCGGGAGCCTCAATGCCTTTGCCTACGTGTCCACCACGGCCGCCTACACGCTCTGCGACGAATGGCTCGAGCAGCTCATAGGGCTCGTCTGGGGTAACTTCGAGCTGCTTCGCGGGACCCTCAATAACTATCATCCTGAACTTGAGGTATATCCTTTGGAGGGAACCTACCTCGCCTGGGTGGACTTCAGGCCGTGGGGGCTCACAAACGAGGAGCTTGAGAGGTTCATGTGCCAGGATGCCCTCCTCTTCCTCGACGAGGGATACATTTTTGGCGAGGGTGGGGGCGGCTTCGAGCGCTTCAACCTGGCTTGCCCGCGCTCGGTCATGGAGGAGTCCCTCGAGAGGCTCGTGCACGCCGCGCACGTGCGCGGTCTGGGTACGACACGCGGTTAGGAGGAAGCATGAAGTACGCCATCAATGCGGCACGGGTCCCCGACGCGCCCGGACCGTATTCCCAGGGAACGACGGCCGGGAGGCTTGCCTTCACCTCCGGCCAGCTGGGGTGGAGCCCAACCGATCCCGAGCGCCTGGTCGAGGGTGGCGTGGTGGCTCAGGCGGAGCGAATCTTCGAGATCTTCGCGGACCTTCTCGACGAATGCGGGTGCAGCCTGGCGGATGTGGCTCAGATTCACGTGTTCCTCAGGGACATGGGTGACCTGCCTGCCGTCGACGAGGTGTTCGAGCGGCGCCTGCCCAAGCCGTCTCCCGCGCGCAGCATCGTCGAGGTCTCTCGCCTTCCGCTTGACGCGCTCATCGAGATGGACTGCGTGGCCTGCAGGTAGTAACGCTATCATTGTTACATTGCCTTCGATGAAGAGGAGCACACTGGATGCAGCCCAAGAACGACACCCCCGAGATGGGGGCCACCGAGATATTTCGTATGCCCGCGACCGAAGCGACGGCGCCCGACCTCATGGCCAACGCCAAGCCCAGCCTGCCCACCCTCGTGATCGTCAAGGGGCCGCAGACGGGATCTGTCTTCGAGCTGGACAGCGACGAGGTCTCCATCGGCCGAGACCCTTCCAACAGCGTCTTTCTCAACGACATGACGGTCTCTCGCCGACACGCCCGCATCGACCTCTCGGGCATCTCCTCAGGCCTCGTGACCATCGAGGACCTGGGCTCGCTCAACGGAAGCTGGGTTGATGGCGCCATCATCAACAAGGCGACCCTCAAGGAGGGCTCCACCATCCAGATCGGCACCTTCCGCATGGTATTCCATGCCAACCGCAAGCCCGTCCGGATCGAGACCGGGGCATAGGCCATGCCAGACGCCGGCTACCTCACCATAGGGAAGGTCGTCAAGAAGCTGCAGGGGCAATATCCCGACCTCTCCATCTCAAAGGTCCGCTATCTTGAGGACGAGGGGCTGCTCACCCCCTCGCGGACGCCCTCTGGATATCGCCTCTACTCACAGCATGACGTGCGGCGCCTGGAGACCATCCTCTACCTTCAGAAGAATCGCTTCCTGCCGCTGCAGGTCATCCGAGAGCGGCTGGAGAAGGGGGAGGGGGGCGGCCTCGGTGGCAACCTTCCCCTGGGGCCCCTCACGAGCTCGCGCGAGGACGAAGGGCTGAGCGAAAAGCTGCATCCCATCGATCGGATGCCCGAGCTCCTGGGCGTATCCATCAGCTTCGTGCGCCAGCTTTCCGAGGCGGGGCTCATCCCCCTAAAGAAGTCTCCGCACGGCAGGGACCTCGTTGATGGCCACGACTTTCCCCTCATCCGTTGCTGCGAGGAGCTCAGGCGCTACGGCATAGGCCCCAAGAACCTCAGGCAGTACGTCACCGCCGCCAACAGAGAGAGCTCGCTCTTCGAGCAGGCCCTCATTGTGTTTGCCCGAAAGGGAGGGGGAGTGGAGATGGAGCTCACCTCCGAGAGCCGCCAGCAGTTCTCGGAGGCGTTTCAACAGATGCTTGCCCTCACCGGACAGGTTCGGGACAGCTTGATTCATCGTCAGATCAGCAGGACCTTCTCTCGCATGGAGGGATAGGCGAGCGTGGGCTCGTGCTGCGTAACAATGGAAAGGAACCACCTTGTCCGCAATTGACCTCGAGAAGTACATCATCGACATTCCCGACTATCCCGAGCCGGGAGTAGTCTTCAAGGACATCACGCCCCTCATGGCGGCTCCGGAGGGGCTTGCCGCGGCGGTCGACCAGATCGCGGGGCACTTCGCGGACGCGGGCATTACCAAGGTCATGGGGGCAGAGGCACGTGGGTTCCTCATTGGTGCCCCCGTCGCATACAGGCTTGGTGCCGGGTTCGTTCCCGCTCGCAAGCCCGGCAAGCTTCCCCGAGAGGTCTACAGCCAAAGCTACGACCTTGAGTATGGCACTGACGAGCTGCAGATTCACAAGGATGTCCTTGGTCCTGACGACGTCGTGCTCATCGTGGACGATCTCGTGGCCACGGGTGGCACCGCCGTCGCCACGGCACAGCTCATCGAGAAGGCCCAGGCCAAGGTGGCAGGGTTCTCCTTTATTCTTGAGCTCGCGTTCCTCGACCCCCGCAAGACCATCTCCGAGAGCTATGACCAGGAGGTGTTCACGCTCATCCAGGTCAAGTAGACCCCGGGCGCGTGTCTCATGTCAGAAGATAATAAGAGGGGCTCTGTCGCCCGCCATTTCTCACGCAGGCTCCAAGCTGATCTTGTGGTTGAGGGCCTGCTTGTGGGAGGCGTTTGTGGTGCCCTGATCTGCCTGTACCGCATGAGCCTCTCTTGGGCCGAGCGCGTCCTGCGCTCGGCCATCTTCCTCGCAAGCGGGAGCCCCCTGGGCGTCGCGGCCTTCTTCGTGATCCTGACCCTGCTCTGCCTTGCCGTCTCATGGCTCGTGCGCTGGGAACCCCTGACCCAAGGATCAGGTATACCTCAGGTTGACCTTGAGGTCATGGGCAAGCTTGACATGCCCCTGCACCGGGTTCTTGCCGCAAAGTTCACCGAAGGCACGCTCTGTGCCCTGGGAGGTCTGTCTCTTGGCAGGGAGGGGCCCAGCGTTCAGCTTGGTGCCATGTGTGGCAAGGCTGTCTCCAGGCTTCTCAAGCGAGGAAGGGGAGAGGAGCGCCTTCTCACTACGTGCGGGGCGGCCGCGGGCATGTCAGCGGCCTTCAACGCGCCCTTGACGGGCGTGCTCTTTGCCATAGAGGAGATTCACAGGGAGTTCTCGGCTCCTCTCATCGTTTCCGTCATGGCGTCCTCCGTGGCGGCAGACCTTCTGATGTCAAGAGTCCTCGGGGTCTCGCCCGTCCTGCGCCTGACCTTCTCAAAGGACCTGCCCCACAACTCATACTTGCTCGTGCTTTTGCTCGGTATCCTCTGTGGGGTCGCCGGGGCCGTCCACAACAAGCTCATGTTCCTGATGAGCGAGAGGGTCTACGCACGAATAGAGAGGGGGCTTCCTTATAGCAGGTTTGCCGTCGCCTTCCTTGCGTCAGGCATTTGCGCATTTGCGTTCCCCCAGCTGCTCTGTGGTGGCGATGCCATAGCCGAGCTTCTGATTGCCCCCCAAAAGCTGGGACTGCTGGTACTTGTGGGCCTCTTGGTAGGGAAGTACCTACTTACCACGGTATGCTTCGGCTCTGGGGCACCTGGTGGCACCCTTTTCCCCCTCTGCGTCATGGGCATGCTCCTGGGTGCAGCATTCGGGAGCGCCTGCGTGCGCCTTTCTGGCGTCCCCGTGTTCTACCTGCCAAACTTCATCGTGCTGGGAATCTGCGGCCTATTTGCCTCGGTCGTTAGGGCCCCGGTGACGGCCGTGGTTCTTGCGTTCGAGCTTACGGGTACCCTCGACGCACTTCTGTCCTCCTCTATTGTTGCGATTGCATCCTATGTCATTGCGAATCAACTTAGGGTTGATGCCTTCTATGAGCACCTGGTGACACTTCAGCTGGGCCGCACGCACGGCCTCGAGCTTGCGGATGAGCACTTGAGCGAAAAGGTCGTGCATCTGCACGTCATCGGAGCGGGAAGCCTCCTGGAGGGCAAGCGGCTCTCGGAGGTTCATTGGCCGGGGACCTCGCGTGTCGTGACCATCTCAAGGGCTTCCGCAGAGATCGTTCCCACCGGACAGACGACGCTTCAGGCGCTTGACGAGATCCTTGTCATCATGAGCGCCTGCGAGGAGGATCGAGTTCAGGAGGATCTTCGCGAGATGAGTCACGCGAGACTGGCGAACTCAGAGCCCCAGACGGGATTCAGGTCATTGGGCGCTGGCCATAGCCCGTTCGTGTCCGCCGACCCGCACAAAGGCAAGTAGCCATCGCTGCTGGCAAGGTAGAGCGGGAGGGGGCATTTTATCTGCAGGACTACACCTCCACTGGTGTTGGAATAACATCTACTTGACATAAGATATATTATCAGTGTTTTGTAGGAATACAGGAAAGGCCCCCTGCACTCGGTCATGCAGGAGGCCTTTCGAGGATCATTGCGAGAGGATGCTTGCCATAGGCATCAGCCTTCTACGGGCTGGCCAAGATACGCAGCGACGCTCGTAGCCGCAATCGCCCCGTCTGAGGCGGCGGTGACTATCTGGCGCAGGCTCTTCTGACGAACATCTCCGGCGGCAAAGAGGCCTGGGGTCTTCGTGGCCATGCGCTCGTTGGTCACGATGTAACCCTGAGCGTCCACATCGGCGAGGTCACCCAGAAGCCCGGACGCAGGGACGCGACCGACAAAGACAAAGATGCCAAAGGAGCCTTCGTCATAGGCCCGCGTGGTCTCCTCACCCGTCTCGTTATTCCTGAAGGTAATGCTCCTCGGAAGATTACCGCCCTCGACCTTGGTGATTGAGGTCAGGTAAAGCACGGAGAGCTTATCGTTTTCAGCAACCTGCTTTGCAACGACAGCCTGTGCGCGCAAGTGATCCTTCCGCACGATCATGGTCACGTGGTCGGCGAACTTGGTAAGGAACAGGGCTTCCTCGGCGGCAGAGTTGCCACCTCCGATTACGAAGACCTGCTTGCCTCGATAGAACATGGCGTCGCAGGTGGCGCAATACGAGACGCCATGGCCCTGGAAGCGATCTTCGCCTTCGAAGCCGGCATGACGTGGGGTTGCACCGCCGGCGACGATTATCGCCTTGCTGCGATAGCTGCCCTCAGTCGTGTGAACCTCGAATTCGCCCGTGTCATCATCATGAGCGAGCTCCGTGACATTCTCCATGCGAATGTGGGCACCAAGGTCCTCCGCCTGGCTCCGCATGGCATCGGTCAAGGTGAAGCCATCCGTGTGCGGTACGCCCGGGTAGTTATCGATCTCGTTGGTAAGAATGACCTGTCCACCAACTGCGGACTGTTCCAATGTGACAGCATCAAGCAACGCCCGGGCGGAATAGATTGCTGCCGATAGGCCTGCTGGGCCTCCACCCACAATGACGAGGTCCTTAATGGAATCGCTCATGAGGCATCCCCCTTCATAATCACTGGCTTGTAAGTATCATATTCTCTTTTAAATCGTGCGCGATTTATTTTCTAGATTTTGAGAGTCCGTACACAAAACGGACACCCTGGATGATGTCCAAGATGCCCGTTTTCTAGTAGTCCAAGAGGACGTGTGGATGCAGGGGGCTCCCCTACCGCATCACGCGCCCTCCGTGTCGGTGGGCACCGCATGCCGAGGAAGGATCAGGTTCAAGATGATGCCCATGAGCGCGGAAAAGGCCATTCCAGGAAGCGTATAGCTCCCCAAGGGAAGCGCGATACCCGAGGTCTCCATGCCAACACCCAGAATGATGACCACGGAGGCGATCATGAGGTTTCGGTTGTCGTCGAAGTTGACCCTGTTGGTCACGAGCATCCTCAGGCCATTGGAGGCGATGAGCCCAAAGAGCAGAAGGCTGACGCCGCCCATCACGGGAGTAGGAATGGAATTGATGAATGCCGCAAGCTTGGGACAGAAGCCGCCGACTATCAGCGCAAAGCCCGCCGCATACCAAAAGACCTGAGTCGAATACACGCGCGTGACGCTCATGACGCCGATGTTCTCGGCGTAGGTCGTGGTAGGAGGCCCACCAAGGAAGCCAGAGATCACCGTGGAGATTCCATCGCCGGCAAGCGAACGGGGCAGCAGGGCGCGATAGTCCTTGCCCACGATCTCCCCCACGGCAAGAAGGTGTCCGATGTGCTCGATTACCACCACGAGCGCAACGGGAGCGATGAGCGCGACAGCGCCCCAGTCAAAGCGAGGGGCTTGCACGGGCGGTAGCCCTATCCAAGCCGCCTCAGAAATCGCCGTGAAGTCAACGAGGCCAAAGAAGGCGGAGGCGACGTAACCAACGATGATGGCCAACAGAATGGGCAGGGTTCCCACAATGCCACCCATGCTCGAGAAGATCACTGCCGCCGCCAGCGTTATTGCCGCGACCGCCGCACCCTCGGCCACGAATGCGTCAGTAGACGAGTTGAGGGCCATCTTGACGGCGGTTGCCGAAAGTCCCACACC
>NZ_LT732540.1:738490-780245 GCF_900155635.1 Olsenella urininfantis | reverse complement strand
GCAGGCGGTCAAGCCAGCCAGTGCCCAAAAGTTTGAAACCGCCCGCCACAACCAAGAAGATGCATCCTGCCACCACGATGCCAGAAAGCGCCGTGTCAAGGTTGCCCGTCGCCGCGGTGGCAGCGAGGATGGGACTGATGAAGGCAAAGGAGCTTCCCAGATAGCTGGGAATCTTGTTCCTTGTCACCAGCAGATAGCAGATGGTGCCGATGCCGGAGCACATGATGGCGACGTTGGGGCTGAGCCCCGTGAGAACAGGAACCAGCACCGTCGACCCAAACATGCTCATCATGTGTTGCACTCCCAGGGGAATCGCCCTTCCCACCGAGACGCGGTCATCGACTCCGATGACCTCGCGTTCACGTCCTGCCAAAGCACACTCCTTTCGTTTTTGCGCGCAAAAAAAGGGCCCGCCTGCGCGGGCCCAAACGCTTGCTGCTAGACGATGACGAAATAGACGATAAATGCCAGGACCGCCACCCACATGAGAGGCCTGACCTTCTTGGCCTGCCCCGTGACGACGGCAACGATGGCATAGGCAATGAAGCCGAGGCCGATGCCGTTGGATATGGAATAGGTCATGGGAATGCCCGCGATGATCATGAAGGCAGGGAAGCCCTCGAGAAGGTTGGACCAATCGAGCCCCGTCACCTCACCCATCATGAGGAAGCCCACAACGACCAGGGCGCCACAGGTCGCGGCAGAGCTGATGACGGCAATAACTGGGGCGAAGAACGACGCAACAATGAAGAGGAGTCCCGTTACCACAGACGCAAGGCCCGTGCGACCACCATCGGCAGCTCCCGAGGCAGACTCGACAAAGGTTGTGATGGACGATGCGCCCAAAAAGCCACCGGCGGCGGCAGCAACAGAGTCGACGATGAGGATGGGCTTGATGTCCTCGACGCTTCCGTCCTCATTGAGGAACTCGCCCTGCTTGGCCACAGCCATGGCCGTTCCCATGGTGTCAAAGAAGTCAGACATCATAAGGGAGAAGGCGAAGACAAGAAGCACGGGGGTGGAAAAGACCTTCACGATACCCATGACACCATCTGCGTCAGCATGGAAAGGCGCGCCGAAAGCAGAGAAGTCAAGGCCGGACACGATGCCCGCAGGTGCCGCGGTGACACCCAGGGGAATGCCCGCGAGCGCGGCAACGAGGATTCCGATGAGCAGCGCGCCCTTGACGTCCATCGCATAGAGAATGACGGTGGCGACGATTGAGATGAGGCCCACGATGAAGACGGGGTTGCTCACCTCGCCAAGGCCGACCATGGTAGAGGGATTGGCAACGATGATGCCGCCGTTTGCAAGGCCGATCATCGCGATAAACAACCCGAGGCCCACTGAGATTGCATGACGCAGCGATACGGGTATCGCGTCCATGACGGCCTCGCGCAGGCCGCAGAGAACGAGGACGAGGATGGCCACGCCCTCGACGAGGATCACGCCCATGGCCGCATGCCAGTCGCCTCCGGAGATCTCCGTCAGGCCGAATGCCACAACGGCGTTGATGCCCATGCCCGACGCGCACGCCAGGGGACGGTTCGAAAACACGCCCATGAGTATGGTCATGATGCCAGCGCCGATGCATGTGGAGGTAACGGCAGCCGTGACGGGCACGCCGGCAGCGGCAAGGAGCGAGGGGTTGACGGCAATGATGTAGGCCATGGCGAGAAACGTGGTAAGACCCGCACGCGCCTCCTGGCCAAAGGACGAACCCCGCTCAGCCGCTTTGAAGATTTTCTCCATAGCAATCCTTTCCCTACAGCTTTCACCCGCAGCAAGAAGGTTTGCGACGCCCCGAGTTTAGGCGCAGCTCCCTATTCGAGCGACGCTACACGCCGCTGGAACCAAAGCCACCGGTGCCGCGGTCGGTCTCATCAAGCTCCCTGACCTCGACGAGTGCGACTACAGGCACCTTCTGAATTACCAGCTGGGCGATTCGTTCTCCCCTGCTGATATGGATCTCATTGTTGGGGTCAAGATTTATGGCGCACACCTTGAGCTCGCCACGATAGTGGGCATCGATGAGGCCGGGGGTATTGGCCATGGAGAGTCCCTCGCGCAAGGCAAGCCCGCTCCTGGGCTGAACGAAGCCGGCATAGCCATCCGGGATGGCGATGGCGAGACCCGTGCTCACGAGCTTGCGCTCAAGGGGGGCGAGGACAACATCCTCGCTTGAGCGAAGGTCAAGCCCCGCGTCCCCGCCGTACGCGTAAGCGGGAAGCTCAACCGTAGGATCAAGCCTCTTGATGGGAAGTCGGACGCATTCATCGTTTACTGGCACAGGCTTCTCAGCTCCTCGCTAAACTCATCGACGTCCTTGAAATCACGATAGACGGACGCAAAACGAACGTAGGCCACCTTGTCGACGTCAATCAGACGTTGAAGGACCATCTTTCCCAGCTCCTGCGAGGGAAGCTCAGAGATGCCCTTGTCACGCAGCTCGGACTCTATGCCCCCAATGAGCTCGTCGAGGACGTCAAGGCTGACATCGCGCTTGACCGTGGCCGCGACGAGGCCTCGCATGATCTTTGACCTGTCGAAGGTCTCTTTGCGACCGTCCTTCTTGATGATAAGGAGAGGCATTTCCTCGCGTCGTTCGTACGTGGTAAAACGCGTGCCGCAATTTACGCACTCGCGCCGGCGGCGAATGGCATCATTGCTCTCTGACGGGCGTGAATCCACGACTTTCGACTCATCACAGCCACATTTGGGACAGTGCATCTTCCTCCCATCAAAAAAACAACGTTGCAAGAGGAAGATAGCATACACAATCCTGATACAGGCTTTGGAGCCCAAACGGAATAGCTGGATTGAAACAAGCCGCGCTACGACCTGGGAACACGGAGAGTCTGCCCTACAACGATGCTTCCGGCATCAACGTCATTGTGCTCCATGATCCACCTGACCACATCTTGCGTGCTTGCGCCACGCACCTCATGCTGAGAGGCAATCCCCCAGAGGGTGTCTCCGGAACCAATGCGGACCGTCTCGATTGCCGTTGAAGACAGGGCCCCCTCACGCGCCCGAGCACTTAGGGCAGAGCACAGAACCGCGACGCAGAGCAAGGCCCCCAGCACGGTATAGGCGAGCCTGCCAAAGGGGCGCCAGTCCACACAGTAGGAGGCGAGGAAAGAGGAAGGGGCGCCTTCCTTGGCGTCGTCCCGCAACAAGCCACCCTCGATGACCCTCAGCCGGGTGCGGGACACCGGCTTCAGCGCCGAAGAGCCGCTTGTCATGAAGCCAACATTGGTGTTGCCGCGCATCATATTCTCCCTTCGAGGTTGCTTGTTCCTTTTATAGGCCGCGGCCCGGACAACAACTCGAGCGTGCATATCCAGAACATGTGTACTAAGATATATACGTACATCTGTTCTGTCAACATAAAAGAGAACATTTGTTTGCAATGAGCCGCCGCCGCGGCTAAGATGAGGAGGACGAAGGGGGAAACATGGCAAAGGACAAGCTCAGCAAGCGCCAGTCGGCAATCTATGAGTTCATCTGTGCGTACACAGACGAGCACGGCTACCCACCCTCCGTGAGGGAGATCGGCTCTGCGGTTGGCCTCGCCTCCCCCTCTACCGTTCACATGCATCTCAAGGTGCTCCAGGAACGCGGCCTGATCAAGAGAGACTCCAAGAAGCCCCGCACCATCGAAGTGGTCAGCGCTGAGGAGGAGGTCGCTTCGACCCCCCTCGCAAAGGTCACTCAGGACCTTGATTCCAACTCCATCTCGCTGCCGCTGTTGGGCCGGGTGGCGGCAGGGGTTCCCATCCTTGCCGAGCAGAACGTGGAAGACAGCCTCACGTTGCCCACGAGCCTCGTGGGCGACTCAAGCTCCTTCGTTCTTCGCGTGCACGGGCAGTCGATGGTCAACGCCGGCATTCTTGATGGAGACCTCATCGTGGTCCGAGAGCAGAGAGACGCTCGTGACGGTGAGATTGTCGTTGCCCTCATCGATGACTCGGCCACGGTGAAACGCTTCTACCGAGAGAGGGGAAGGATTCGACTGCAGCCCGAAAATGATGCCATGGAGCCCATCTATGCCACCAACCCCATGATCCTTGGCAAGGTGTGCGCCCTCGTCCGCTCCATCGCCTAGCTTGGAAGCCCCTGATTGCACGAGCACCCCTCGACGCATTTGCCTTTTCGATGCGTTGAGGGGCCTTTCGGTCATATCGATGGTCTGCTTCCACCTCTGCTACGACCTCAGCGTGCTCAAAGGTGTCGAGCTTCCCCTTTTCGCCTCTCCCCTCATTGACGTCTGGAGGGCGAGCATCAGTTGGAACTTTCTCTTCCTGGCCGGGATCATGTGCAACATGTCTCGAAGCAATCCAAGGAGGGCGCTTCGCTATCTGTTTGTGTCCGTCCTCATATGGGCATCCACAATTGTCGCAAGGGTCGATGACCCCATCAGCTTTGGCATCGTCTTCTGTATGGGCGCAAGCACTCTTCTTGCCGCAGCGCTAGAGCGCATCGGCAGCCACTTCTCGTGTCATCCGGCAATAGAGGCTGTCATGCTTTTCCTCGCGTTCCTGGTCCTGCTTCCCCTGCCCAAGGGGTTTATCGGCCTGGGGGGACTAAAGCTCATGCTTCCCCGCGGCCTTTACGAGACGGACCTGTTCTCGTGGCTCGGCCTACCGGGACCTCGCTTCAGCTCGGGGGACTACTATCCCCTGCTCCCCTATTCGCTGCTTTACCTCTCGGGTGCGAGGTGGGGTGGCTGGGCATTGTCCAAGGGCATGGCTCGGGCGGTACGCAACATCCGCTGTCGGCCGCTCGAGCTGGTCGGACGGCACGCTCTTTTCCTCTACCTGCTGCACCAGCCCATATTGCTTTTGATCCTAGGCCTGCTGTAAGGGAACCGGCCTCATGTGCCACAAATATAGGGGCCTAAGGCCTTGGCCATACGTTCTGAGGCGCTCAAGGTAATCTGCAGGCCCTCCTGAAGGTACTTCTCGCTTATCACCTGGCATCGCTCGTGCGCAAGCTTGATGAGCATGCCCCTGTCATAAGGAATGAGCGCGGTAAGGGTGCTGTCACCCTCGGACGCAGCGCTTGAGATGCCAAAGAGCAGGCCTGGGATGCCTTGCCCGGTAAGAGCCGAGACGCACAGGGGCCGGTCGGCACGTTCGGTCAGGGCGCGAAGGGCATCCGCATCGAGCGCATCGCACTTGTTGAACACAAGAAGCGATGGGATGTCCTTGGCGCCGACCTCAGCGAGAACCGACCTCACGGCATCGATTTGCCGATCCCTGTTTGGGTCAGATGCGTCCACCAGCTCTAGTATGAGGTCTGCGGCACTGACCTCAGCGAGCGTCGATTTGAAGGATTCAACGAGGGTTGTTGGAAGCTTCTGGATGAACCCGACCGTGTCGGTGATGGTGAGCTTTCGGCCCTCTGCAAGCTGAATGGCCCTTGTGGTAGGGTCAAGCGTGGCGAAGAGCTCGTCCCTGGCGTACACATCCGAGCCAGACAAGCTGTTGAGCAGCGTCGACTTGCCTGCGTTGGTGTAGCCCACCAACGCGACTCGAAATATGCCGGAGTCCCATCGTGCCTTGCTCTGCACCTGACGGCGTCGCTCGAGCTTCACCAGCTCCTTTCTCAGCCAGGAGATCCGGTCCCTGATGAGACGCCTATCGACCTCGAGCTGGCTTTCCCCTTGACCGAACCTGCTCCCAATGCCACCTCGAGCCTGTTCTCCCACCAGATGTGACCACATGCCCCTCAAGCGAGGCAGAAGGTACTGGAGTTGGGCAAGCTGAACCTGAAGGCGTCCTTCATGCGTGCTTGCGTGCTGGCCGAAGATATCCAGGATGAGCGCCGTGCGGTCGATGACCTTGACACCCTGCCCCATGAGCCTCTCGAGATTAGATTGCTGCGAGGGCGTGAGCTCGTCGTCGAACACCACCACGTCGGCCTCGAGCGACCGGGCCAGACGCGCGAGCTCCTCGGCCTTTCCACTCCCCATAAAAGTGCGTGGAACTGGCTTCTCGAGACGCTGCGTGAGGGTTCCCACAACCACTGCGCCATCGGTCTCGACCAGACGGCCCAGCTCGGCCAGGGATTCGTCAAGAGGCCAGTCGCTCGTCCCAAGGTCCAGGCCAACGAGGATGACGCGCTCGGGCGTAGGCGCCGTGAGGCTTGGCGAGAGCCTATGCATCCCTTTCTCCCCTTGAGAGCACGTCGTTCAAATCGGAAAGGACGACACCCAGGGCCTGGGCCTCGTCCATGCGCTCATAGTCAAGGACACGGCCTCGCCCGTCCCTCTTGATCCAGGAAAGCTGCCGCTTGGCATAGCGCCGCGAGCGCTGCTTGATGGTCTCCTTCGCCTCGTCCATGCTGCACGAGCCCATGAGTGCGGAAACGACCTCCTTGTAGCCAATGGCCTGAAGTGCCGTGGGAGACTCCGTGAGCCCTCGCGCGATGAGCCCCTTGACCTCCTCCACGAGACCTGACGCGAACATCGTTTCGACGCGCTGGTCGATGCGTTCGTAGAGACGCTTGCGATCCATGCTGATGACGTACATGAGGAGCTTGTAATGGGGATTTTTCGCAAGCAGACCCTCATGGTTTTTCGCATAGGAGAGGCCCTGGTCGTGTAGCTCGAGAGCCCTGATCACGCGACGTTGGTTATGGGGATGGATTAGCTTGGCGCTCCATGGGTCACGCTCGAGAAGGAGGTGGTGCAGCCCCTCGGGACCCAAAGTCCTTGCAAGCCCGTCGTATCTGCTTCTCAGCTCACAGCCCAAAGCACCGTCCGGGAACTCCATCTCGTCGACCACGGCATCGAGGTACAAGCCAGTGCCGCCACACAGCACGGGAGTCCTGCCCTCGGCCAGGATGGCGTCAACGCAAGAGCGTGCGTCACGCTGGAAGAGACGGACGGAGTAGTCGTCTCGCAAGTCGCACACGTCCACCATAAGAAGAGGGCAGCGCCTCTCGAGCGGTGGTGTTTTCGCCGTGCCGACATCCATGCCACGATACACCTGCATGGCATCGACTGACACGACCGAGGAGCCAAGCGCCGACGCCACGGCATCCGCAAGAGAGCTCTTTCCGGAAGCCGTGGGCCCAGCGATGGCAACTACGGGACCGGGCAGGCTCACCTTGGCCGCCCCTCGTCCACAAGTCTGCCGCGGAGGTACCAGGTGCGCGCCTCCTCGACCTCGACCTGGCGCATCTCCCCCACCAGGGAATCGCCCTCGACGCCTTTGGGCAGGGCAAAAAGCACCGTCTGGTTCTTTGGGCTGTGCCCAACCATCACAGACGAGTCCTTCTTGGAGCAGCCCTCCACGAGAACCTCGACGGACTTTCCAAGGTCAATCTGATTGGCGTCAAAGGCGCATTCCTCAACCAGGGCGGCAAGCCTGTCGAAGCGCCCCTGTATCGTCTCGCGCGACGTGGGGTCATCGATCTTTGCGGCAGGGGTGCCAGGGCGCTTCGAGTAGATGAAGGTGTAGGCCGAGGAGAAGCCCACCTCT
The DNA here is from genome assembly GCF_900155635.1 of Olsenella urininfantis. GTDB lineage: Bacteria > Actinomycetota > Coriobacteriia > Coriobacteriales > Atopobiaceae > Olsenella_G > Olsenella_G urininfantis. The sequence continues at coordinate 772,755 of NZ_LT732540.1, read as the reverse complement.
CGCACCAGGGAAAGCGTCTCCTCGAAGTCCTCCTCGGTCTCGCCGGGGAACCCAACGATGATGTCCGTGGTCAGCGCGATCCCAGGCACGGCGAGCTTGAGCTTGCGGACCACCTCCAGGTACTCCTCGCGCGTATAGCTCCTGTTCATGGCGCGAAGCACGCGAGTTGACCCACTTTGAACGGCAAGGTGGAGATGAGGCATTACGTTGGGGGTCTCTGCCATGGCGCATATGGTCTCGGCGGAGAGGTCCTTCGGGTTCGACGAGGTGAAGCGTATGCGATCAACCCCCGTCTGGCCAACGGCGCGGAGAAGATCTGCGAAGCGCGGGGAACCGTAAAGGTCCCGTCCGTAGGAGTTGACGTTCTGCCCAAGAAGCGTGATCTCCCTCACGCCCTCTGAGGACAGGCGCTCGCACTCCTCGACCACTCGATCGAAGACACGGCTCTTCTCCCGCCCGCGCACATAGGGAACGATGCAGTAGGTGCAGAAGTTGTTGCAGCCCGTCATGATGGGAACCCAGGCATGGAAGCTCTGGGCGCGCCTGGAGGGCAGCTCGCAGGAGAAGTCCCTCCCCTCCTCCAGGGTATCGACAAAGACGGAGCCCTCCTCGCAGGAAAGGGCATCGCAGAGCAGGCCAGGAAGGGAGGCGATCGCGCTGGTGCCAAAAACCACGTCCACGTTGGGAATGTGGGCAGAGAGCTGCTCGCCGTCGCGCTGGGCGATGCAGCCCCCAACGGCAACGACACGCCTGCCAGACGGGGCCTTTGGAAGGCGAACTAGGTTGGAGGCCTCGCCGTAGAGGTGCGTGTCCGCCTTCTCGCGCACAGAGCAGGTCATGAACACGACGATGTCAGCCTCGGCCGCCTGCTCCACGGCAATGCAGCCGCAGGCGTCAAGCAGACCTGAGACGCGCTCGGAGTCATGGAGGTTCATCTGGCAGCCAAAGGTCCTGACGAGATAGGTCTTCCCAACAAGCATGTCCCACCGTCCCATGGCTCTACACCAGCTCCGCAGCGTCATGGGTCTCCACGGGAGAGACCGCGTTGGGCTGCAGCCTGTGGACATACACCGCAATGCGAATGGCCGTGCGGCTCTCCCCGTTTATGTCGATGTCCGCAAAGGTTGGGGCACAAGAGATGTCAACGCCCGTGGGAATGAGAAAGCCACGCGCTATGGCAATTGCCTTCATTGCCTGGTTTATGGCCCCAGCACCCACGGACTGCAGGTTGACCGGAACACCGTCCTTCACCATGCCGGCTATTGCTCCGGCAACCGAGGATGGCGATGACTTGCTCGACACCTTCAAGAACTCCATAGTTGTTGCTCCAACTTGTGCGTTATGACGTGTTATAGCGACGTTTTGCTTCGATCCTGGACCATTCTAGCCCCTTGCCATGCCCGCTTACCTCAGTCTCCCTCGGCAAGCTCGAAGCTGACGGTAAGACGCCCATGGGAGACGCGCAGCCTTGGCTCGCGCGAGAGGCTCAGGTAGTAACGCTCGGCGATGAAAGAGAAGTCCCTCTCCATGATGCGCGCGAACTCCTCTGCGTCCCCCTGGGAGAGCCTAAGCCCCCGGCGATCACGGGAGAGGTCAACGTCTTTTTGCGCGCTTGGGCCGCCTTTGTGGAGAAGCCTGGAGAGAACGCTGCGCAAGGGCCTTACCTGACCGGCGATAATCCTGTGGGCGGTGCGCTCGCTCATCTCCAGGCCGAGCGAGTCGGCCTCGGCGAGCAGCTCGCGAGCATCTGCGGCAAGTTTCAGCCTGTCAAGCACGGGGAGCTCCTCCAGGCTGTCCAGGAAGAGAAGGTCGCTTCCCTGGATGCTTGGCCTGACCCAGCGGCGCGCCGTCGCAACGATCTCTGGCGCAGAGCCCACGAAGACCTCGCACTTGCCGCGCTCCTCGAGGGCAAACTCACCGCAGCAGCGCACGATGTTGTGTGGCCCCCTGACAATGGCCTGGTTGCCGCTCTCGTCAGTGCCCAAGACGGGCCAGGTGGACTGGTCTGCCCTCTCCTGCAGCTGGCATGCGTCCGCGATGACCCTGATGGAGCTGCCCTTGCCAGCTCCCGAGCTGACGACGCAGGCGCTCTGCGCGTTCTCGCGCACAGAGTAGAGGGCCATGCCCCTGCCATGAACCCCCCAGCGGTCCATGTGAACCGAGTCAAGCTTGGAGGTGACTCGGGCGTCGAAGATGCGCTCCTGCATGCCCTCGGGAATGCCCGACCCGTCATCCAGCATGGTGAGAACACGACGGTCGCCCTCGCGCGACGTCGCGACGTAGATGTGCTTCGCCCCGGCGTCACGGGCGTTGCGCAGCATTTCGACGACGATGTCCTCTATGCACCGGATGTCATGCTTGGCCTGGCGACGCTCTGCCTCGGCGACACGAAGGCGGACAAAGCCCTCGCCCAGGTTCTCTTCGACCCTGAGCGAGCGCTCTCCCCCCATGGAGGCGACAAACGAGACGAGGTCGGACTTGTCGGCCACGAAGAGCTACTTTGCCACGCCCACGGCGCGGGACTCGCGGATGACCACGACACGCACCTGCCCAGGGTATTGCATCTCATCCTCGATCTGCTGGGCGATGTCATGGGCAAGGACGGTGGCCTGGGCATCGGAGACCTTGCCAGGCTCGACCATGACGTGCAGCTCGCGCCCAGCCTGCATGGCATAGGTGCGCTCGACGCCCTCGTGCGCGTTGGATATCTCCTCGAGCTTCTCGAGGCGCTTGATGTAATTCTCCGCGCTCTCTCGCCTAGCTCCAGGACGAGCGGCGGAAATGGCGTCCGCCGCCATCACGAGTACGTCCAGAACGGTGTTGGGCTCGACGTCTGCGTGGTGGGCCTCGACGGCATGGACGATCTCGGGGCGCTCGCCGTGACGGCGGCATAGGTCGGCACCGATGACGGCATGCGGGCCCTCGACCTCGTGATCGATGGCCTTGCCGAGGTCATGCAGAAGGCCCGCGCGCTTCGCGGGAGCCTCGTCTATGCCGAGCTCGCTGGCCATGATGCCACAGAGCGTCGCGACCTGGACTGAGTGGGAGAGAACGTTCTGGCCAAAGGAGGTGCGGTACTTGAGCGCGCCGAGCGTCTTCACCAGCTCGGGGTGGAGGTCATGTATTCCGATGTCGAACGCCGCCTGCTCCCCAGCCTCCTGGACACGCTCCTGGACGAGCGCCTCGGCCTTCTTGTACATCTCCTCGATGCGGGCGGGATGAATGCGGCCGTCGGCGATGAGGTTCTCCAGGGCAACGCGTGCGGTTTCCCTGCGGACGGGGTCGAAGCTCGAGAGGATGACGGTCTCAGGGGTGTCGTCGATGACCAGGGAGACGCCGGAGACCTGCTCGAAGGTGCGGATGTTGCGACCCTCGCGTCCAATGATGCGTCCCTTGAGGTCGTCGGAGGGGATGTGAACGGAGGTGACGGTTATCTCGCCGGCCTGGTCGGCGGCGCAGCGCTGGATGGCGGTCGAGACGATCTCGCGGGCGGTCTTGTCGGCCTGGGCGCGCACGCGCTGCTCGGACTCGCGAAGAATCTGCGCCTCCTCACGAACGGACTCGGCACGGACCCTGTCGAGAAGCTCCTGGTGGGCGTCGTCCTTGGTGAGGACGGCTATGCGCTCGAGCTCTGCAGTCTGCCTGCCAAAGAGCTCGTCGACCTCGGACTTGCGACGGTCGATCTGGCCCTGAAGGCTGGAAAGCTGGTGCTCCTTGCGGTCGAGGGCGTCATTCCTGCGGTCGAGGGACTCCTCTCGCTGCATGATGCGGTTCTCGAGAACCTGAAGCTCCTGCTTGCGCTTCTTCTCCTCGCCCTCAGACTTCTGGCGAAGCTGGAGGATCTCCTCGCGCGCCTCGACGAGCGCGGCCTTGCGGGCGGTCTCGGCGTCACGCCTGGCCTCCTGAGTCAGGCGCTCGGCAGAGCTACGGGCTTCCTCGACGGCACGGTTGGCCTCTACGACCTTGGAGTTGTTCGAGTTTGTTGCGAAAAGGTATGCCAGTGCAGCACCGACCACCAGGCATACCAGCCCAATAATGATTTCCATGCTTGCTCCTCAGATGGTGTCTGTCAAAGGGTTAAGGAGACCAGCGGCAACGTCCAGCCGCCGGAACCCGCCATCCGAGGTATGTCTCGACCAATGGACCAATTGGAATACGTGGCCCAAACGACGCATGACGCATGAAGTGAAGACGCCGGCCGCAGGCGGCAGACGAGAAGATACCCAAAAAATGGCCTCTAAATCGTACGTGCGTACGGTCCTGCTGTCAAATCCTGCGTGACGGGCAGGGCAAAAGCAGCAACATGCTACACGAAAAGAGCCTAAAGGAGCCCCTCATCGCGCAGGCGGGAGGCCACACGCCTGGCTGTGTCCAGGGAAAAGCCGCGCCCACAGAGGAACCTTACCGCCTTGGCATAGGGGTCCTTTCCCCCGAAGCTCCTGCGCGCGGCGAGCTCGAAGGCCCGTTCCTGCTCCTCGGACTCCCCAAAGAACTCCTCTGGCCACCCAGGGAGGGCGTGGGTGTCAATGCCTCGGCGGGAGAGCTCCTGGGCTATGCGTAGCTGGCCCCAGCCCGCATAGATCTTCGAGCTGATGAACGCCCTGGCGAAGCGCGCGTCATCCACAAGCCCACACTCACGAGAACGCCTGACGCGCTCCTCGACGACAGAGCCCCAGAAGCCATCCGCGCGAAGCTTGTCCGCCAGCTCCAAGCACGAGTAGTCCCTGCGATTGACGAGGCCTGCCACCCTTTGGGCAGAGACCTGCTCCTGGAGACGCACGAGCTCGAACACGAGCTCCGCCCTGGATTGCGGGCGCATCTCCCCTGAGTCCTTTTTCCTCCTGGCTAGCTTTCCCACAGAGAGGGGAAGCGAGAGGGCATCGTCAGAGCCCGAGCAGCTGACGCTGGCCCTGGGCTTTTGTCCCATTATGGACGCACGCTTCGCCTCGGGAAGCAGGACCTCCCAGTGGAAGGCCTTGGCTTCCGCAGCGCTTGGGCAGGACGGCGACACGGCGGGTTACTCCTCCGGGAGAGACGACGCAGCGCCCTGCTCCACGGGCAGCCCCACGCGCTCATCACCAAAATCCAGACCGCAGGCGACACGAACGCGATGAGATATCTCCTCCAAAAGATCTGGGTTGCCGGCAAGGAACTCTTTGGCGTTCTCCCTGCCCTGGCCGAGACGCTCGCCCTCGTAGGTAAACCAGGCTCCCGCCTTGTCGACCACCTCATAGTCAACAGCCATATCAAGCACGGAGCCCTCCTTGGAGATGCCTGTGCCATACATGATGTCAAACTCCGCCTGCTTGAACGGAGGGGCGACCTTGTTCTTGACGATCTTCACGCGCACGCGGTTACCCACGTTGTCACCGTTCTGCTTGATGGAGTCGACGCGGCGGATGTCCATGCGCACGGAGGAGAAGAACTTGAGCGCCCGCCCGCCTGGGGTGGTCTCGGGGCTGCCAAACATGACACCGATCTTCTCGCGCAACTGGTTGATGAAGATGCAGGTCGTCTTGGACTTCGCAAGGGATCCAGCGAGCTTGCGAAGGGCCTGGCTCATGAGGCGTGCCTGAAGGCCCACCGTCGTGTCACCGATCTCTCCCTCGATCTCTGCCCGGGGTACCAGGGCGGCAACCGAGTCAACGACCACGACATCAATTGCGCCGGAGCGCACAAGCATGTCACAGATCTCTAGAGCCTGCTCCCCTGTGTCAGGCTGGGAGATGAGCACCTCATCGATGTCCACGCCGATGCGGGCAGCATATCCTGGATCCAACGCGTGCTCGGCATCTATGAACGCCACGACGCCGCCCATTGCCTGCGCCTCCGCAAGGATCTCGAGCGAAAGGGTGGTCTTGCCTGAGGACTCGGGGCCATATATCTCGATGATGCGGCCCCGAGGAACACCGCCTATGCCGAGGGCGGCGTCAAGCGCCAAGGAACCCGTGGGAATGGCCTCGATCTCAAGCTCCGGGCCGCCGTCACCAAAGCGCATGATTGCGCCCTTGCCAAACTTCTTCTCTATCTCCGAAGTGGTGGCGTCAATCATCTTCTCGCGCTCTTCACCAAAGGTCTTCTCATGAATCTCACGCGAGGCGTTCTTGCTCTTGGCCATGTGCTCTCCTTGTTCTCGAACCCTTGCCTATAGTATGCGAACATTCGTTCTATGTCAAACGAACTGCGCTGATGGTAGGGAACGTAACTTGCGGGTCTCGCATATGCGACTAGCCGCGCGCTTGCACCCGGCATGCGAAGGGAAGGGGTCGCAAGCCCCTCAAGCTGCGGCGACCGGGCCCCCTTATGTCTCAGGTGTTCCCACGAGAAGCTCAGAGAGCGGCGCGCATCCCCTCCAATTCCTCATAAAGCAGGCCCAGGGCAATGAGGCATGCCTTGCTGCGCACCTCATCACGATCGCCGGAGAGGAGGTGGGCCACGGAACGCTCCCCCTCCTCGACAGACAGCCCGAAAACGACGGTGCCCACGGGCTTGCCTGGCTCGGCCCCCGAGGGCCCCGCGATCCCCGTGGTAGAGACGGCAAGGTCCGCAGACATGACGCGCCGCGCGCCAGCAGCCATCTGTTGCGCGCATTCCTCGGAAACGGCACCCTTGGACACATCTTCCAGGACGTCTTTCGAGACGCCCAGAAGGGAATGCTTTATTCGGATGGCGTAGCTTGTCACGCCGCCTAGAAAGGTGGAAGAGGAGCCCGGAATGGATGTCAGGACGGCACTCACCATGCCGCCCGTACAGGATTCCGCGCTGGCAAGGCCAACGTTGAGCAGCGTCGCCGCCTCAATGACGCGACTCGAGAGCAGGCGAAGCTCCCCGTCACTCGGAAGCCCTATGTCCTCCGCGAGGTAAAGCATTCCATTAGCCCCTTGCGATGTGCTTCCAAGACTTCATGAAGTAATCCAGGCCAGACCAGGCCGTGAGGAGCACCGCGGCGAGCAGGAGCCACTGCGAAAGCGGCAGCAGCAGTCCCCGGAAGGCTCCCAAGGGAAGCGAGCGAGCGAGCAGAAGCCCCGAGATGGCAACCATGGTCACGGCGGTCTTGCACTTGCCCAGGTTGCTGGCTGCGATGACCTCACCCTCGGAGGCCACCACCATGCGCAGCCCCGAAACAAGGAACTCCCTTGCCACAACCACGAGGAGGACCCAAGACGAGACGTCACCCACCTCAAGCAGGTGGCAAAGGGACACCACCACCACAAGCTTGTCCGCTATTGGATCGAGGAACTTGCCAAAGGTGGTCACCTCTCCCCTGCTTCTGGCGAGATGGCCGTCAAGCTTGTCCGTCAGGGAAAGGAGGATGTAGAAGAGCGCCACGAGGAGGGCGGATATCGAGAGCGTCTTCCCGTCCGAGGGGACGCAAAGCTCTGCGGCAGCAAGCCAGACGGGAACGAAGGCGACCCTGATGCAGGTAACAATGTTCGCGGGCTTCCAGATGGAATTGCATGTCACGACTAGGACACCCCCTCTTCGACGACCTCGCCGACCAACTCGTAGCAGAACGAGTCGACCAAACGGACGCGCAGCACGTCACCCACCGTGGCCTCGCCCGGCATCTCGACGTGTACCGCCCCGTCGCAGTCGGGCGCCTGGAACCAGCTGTGGCCCACAAGCTCCATGCCCTCGTCGGTCTCCTCGACGCCGTCGACTATGACGTCGACCACCTCGCCCACATGGCTGGCCGTTGCGGCAAAGCCCAGCTGCTCCGCCACGTCCAGCAGCCTCTGCGCACGGTCGAGCTTCACGCCCTCTTCCACCTGTCGGGGCATGCGCGCCGCGGCGGTGCCGTCCTCCTGCGAGTAGGAGAACACGGAGGTGTAGTCGAATTCCTGCTCCCGCACGAACTCGAGGAGCTCCTCGAACTCGCCCTCCGTCTCTCCCGGAAAGCCCACGAGCCCCGTGGTGCGAAGGACCATGCCGGGAATCTCTTCACGCAGGCGAGCGAAAAGCTCCCTCAGCTGAGGTTCCGAGCCACTGCGGTTCATGCTCTTGAGCACGCGCTCGCAGCAGTGCTGGATGGGCATGTCGATGTAGGGAAGGACCTCGGGCGTGTCGCGTATGGTGGCGATGAGCTCGTCCGTCATGCCCTCAGGCTGCAGGTAGAGCACGCGAACCCATCCCCCGTAGGGACGCACCGCGGCGGCCACCCTCCTCAGGAGCCAAGCCAGGTCTCTCCCCTCGCCTAGGTCATTCCCCCAGATGCCCGTGTCCTGCCCGATGAGGACGACCTCTCTCACGCCGCCCTCCATGAGCCTCTTGACCTCCGCCTCGATGTCCTGCTCTGGACGGGAGAAGTACCTACCCCTGATGTATGGGATGGCGCAGAAGGCACAGTAGCGGTCGCAGCCGTCGGAGATCTTCACGTAGGCGCTTGTCCCCTCGACGGTCCTGAGGGTCCCCTCGACCAGGGCGTCGGCCGCCAAGACGGGCGGCTCCATCCCCAGCACCCCACGCACTACCCCGGCAATGCCGTCCTCCTCGTCCGTGCGGACGAAGGCGGCGACCTCGGGCAGCTGCGACGGCAGCTCGCCACCATACCGGGAGGGAACGCAGCCGCACATGACAATGGGACGGCTGCGAACGCCCTCGCTCACGGCATCCGCAAGCTCAAGGGTGGTCTCGATGGACTCCGAGGTGGCGGACGCCAGGAAGGAGCAGGTGTTGATGAGCACCACATCGGCATCAGCCACCTCCTGGGCCTCGTCGAACCCCTCCCTTGTGAGGATCGCGCGCATGCGGTCGGTATCGACCTCGTTCTTGGCGCAGCCCAAGGTCACGTAGAGGCACTTGCGACGGGCCTTAGCGATAGTTGACGAACTGGAGTGGCTGTCCATAGTCCCTTTCCCGAAGAGTAGATATGACCTGCTGCAGGACGTCACGGGACGCAGAGCTCACGCGGAGCTTGTCCCCCTCGACCGTCGCCTTGCACTTGAGCTTCAGGTCGCGGATGTCCTTTGAGATTCTCTTGGCCGTCTCCTGGTCTATGCCCTGGACGAGGGAGCCATCCTGGCGCACGGAGGAGCCTGCGGCAGGCTGGACCTTGCCCCAGCGCAGCGCGGAGAGGTCGATCTGTCGCTTGGCGAGCTTGGAGTTCAGTACGTCCCTCACCTGAGAGCAGATGAAGTCGGACGGTGCCGAGATGCTGAAGCTCTCGTCCTTCTTTGAAAACGTGATGGTGGCACCCGTCTGCTTGAGGTCGTAGCGCTGGGTGAGCTCGCGCGCGGTCTGCTGGTAGGCGTTGTCCACCTCTTGGACGTCCACATTCGAGACCACGTCGAAGCTTGATTCCTTTGCCATGTCATCCCCTTCCTAGTTTGCGCCTGCGGTGGCGCTGGTGTCCTGGGTTTCCGGCGCGGCGGCACCAGCCTCGGCCGTGCTGGCCGCCGCCTCGGATTCCCCCTCCTTCTTCTGGTCGTCGGACTTCGCGGGCTTCGTTCCTTGGATGGTGAGCGAGCCGATGCCTGAGGCCTTCGACTCAAACGATTGGGGAGTCCCGTTTTTGGTCACGGTGACGGCGGTGGTGTTGCTCACCTGGATGGAGATGGACTCCGTCACGGTGTACTTCTGGCTCCATGGGCCCGTGACCTGCTCGGCGACCACGCTCTGGCCATCGTTCTTGATTTCCACCCACGAGACGTCTCCGGAGGCAACGCTCACCTCGACCACGGTCTCGGTGCTTGCCTCCTTCCTGTCCTTGGCGGCCTTTGCCTCCGCGGCGTCCTTAGCCGCCTTCTCCGCGGCCTCGCTGCCCGTGGTGGACGTGGGCGCGGCCTCTGTGGTGGGGTTCGTCTTCCTCTCCTCTGCCTGAGCGCTGCTCACCGCAACGGTGCGCGCGTCACTGCCGGCACCCCTGACGCAGGAGTTGACGGAGAAGATGATGAGAAGGATAAGGAACGCGGCCGCCAGCACCGAGACAAGGACCATGGAGCGCCTCATGTCCAGGAGAAGCCACTCGACGATGCCCGGCAGGCCGCCCCTTCCGCGCTCCCTGTTCGTGCGCTCGCGCGCAGGGCGGCCCTGCGAGGCAGGCCGGCGGCGCTGCACGTTTGGCCGGTCTATGCGGGCGATGTTTCGAGATGATGCCCTGCCCGTGCGCGTGGAGGCCGCCTCATAGGGGCGGGCATCCTCGTAGCGCAGATCGTCCGTGTACTCGCTGGGCGTCACCCGGCGGGTGGTGATGCCCTCTCGCCCGCGTCCTGCCCCGGTATGGGCGCGACCCGATGGCAACGACCTCCTCTGCGCCGCACGGGCGCTGCCGGAGGCAGAGGCGCGGCGCTGGCCGAAGGAGCTCTCCACGTCTCGCGCGGTATAGGGCCTCTGCTGCCCGGCGCGCTCCTGCCTCCTCAGGTCATCATGGTAGGAGGGGCCGTCATGGCGGCTGCGCACGAGGGGGCTCGGCTGCTGTCGGGAGCGCGCCGGAGAGGTGGTCGCAAAGCCCGCGAGGTCGCCGGCAAAGCCCCCCGAGGTGGGGAGGAGGCCACGCGTGCCTTGGTAGTCCGACTGCCCCCTGGCGCCGGGGAGCTCGTATATCGCCTCGTCCGCCACCGAGCGTCCCCGCCCATGGTCCCAGTCATACAGGTCGCTCGAGAATTGACGCACCACCGCACGGGTGTTGAGACCGAGGTAGCGGGCGTATGAGGACAGCATGCCCTGGGCGTAGCCGCTCTTGGGCATGTTATCGAAATCGCCTTCCTCGAAGGCGATGAGGATGTGCTCCTTGAGGCGCAGGACGTTGGAGGCCTGGGTGATGGACAGCCCAAGCTGCCGCCTGCGGTTGACGAGCATCTCGCTGAAGCGCGGTCGAGACATGCGCTGCTACACCTCCCGGTATTTCTCCTCTTGGGTCCTCAGGTCTTCCAGGCCGTCCTTGTCCAGAAGGACCTCGCGGGGCTTTGAGCCGTCCGGGGGACCAACCACACCCTTGGACTCGAGCATGTCCATGATGCGACCCGCCCTAGCGTAGCCCACCTTCAGGCGGCGCTGCAGCCCCGAGGTTGACCCTAGCTGAGAGTCCACAACAATCTGGGCGGCCTCCCACACCAGGGGGTCATCCTCCTCCTCGAATTCTCCGCTGCCAGAGCTGGGCTGTCCGGGGACCACCTGGGAGAGGATCTCCTCGTGGTAGTCCGGCTCCGCCTGATCGCGGATGAACTCGACGACGGAGTTGATCTCGCTGTCCGAGGTGTAGCAGCCCAGGACACGCTTGGGAGAGAGCCCCCTGTCCTTGAAGAGCATGTCACCGTGGCCCAGGAGCCTCTCGGCACCCGTCTCGTCCAGGATGACGCGAGAGTCGATGCCAGAGGACACCTTGAGGGCGATGCGGCTGTCGATGTTGGACTTGATGAGGCCCGTCACGACGTTCGCCGATGGCCTCTGCGTAGCGATCACCAGGTGAATCCCCGCGGCGCGGGCAAGCTGGGCGATGCGCACGATCGAGGCCTCCACGTCCTTGCCTGCGACCATCATGAGGTCGGAGAGCTCGTCGATGACGATGACGAGGAAAGGCATCGGTTCGGGGGGGTTGTCCATCTCGGAGAGTTTGCCGGAGACGCACATCTTGTTGTAGACCTTGATGTCGCGCGCCTGGGCCCTCTCGAAGACCTTGAGGCGCCTCTCCATCTCTGACACCGCCCACGAGAGGGCGCTTGCGGCCTGGCGAGGCTCGGTCACCACGGGCACATAGAGGTGGGGCAGGCCGTTGTACCCGCTGAACTCGACGCGCTTGGGGTCGATCATGATGAGGCGCACCTGCTTTGGGGTGGTACGCATAAGCAGGGACATGATCATGGAGTTGATCATAACGGACTTGCCCGAGCCCGTGGTGCCGGCAACCAGCATGTGGGGCATCTTGGCAATGTCGGCCACCACGGGCCTGCCCGCCGAATCGCGGCCGATCGCAACCTCGAGGGGGCCGCCCGAGGCATGCGGAAGCACGTCTCCCAGATGGACGTTCTGGCGAGCCTGGTTGGGAATCTCTATGCCCACGAACGACGTGCCCGGGATGGGCGCGAAGATGCGGACCTTCTCGGCGGCGAGGGTGAGCGCGATGTCGTCCTCGAGGTTGCGGATCTTGTTTACGCGCTCGCCCTCCCCCATCTCGACGCGGAAGGTGGTGACCAAGGGGCCGGAGACATAGTCAACGACCTTGCTGGAGAGGCCGAACTCCTCGAGCGTCCCCTGCAGGCGGGCCTTGGTGTGATCGAGCTCGTCCTTAGAGCTGGAGCTTGAGGCGCTGTTGGGGTTGGACGAGAGCATCGAGAAGGGAGGCAGCTCGTAGCCCTCGACGTCATCTCCGGGACGCGTGGCCTCTGAGCGCGCGCTCGTCACCTGCCGCTTGGTGACGACAGGACTTGCCGAGGGAGCCTTCGACGGCGCGTCGCCACGCTTGCTGCCACGTCTCCCCTTTGCCGGTGCCGCATCCAGGAGGAAGTCTGGCACGGACAGCTGCTGCTTGTCGGAGGCCTCACGATCGAGGGCGGAGGCGGGCCCTGTGGCCGCCACCTCCTGGGCGGGACGGGAGAGCTCCACGTCAATGTCAGGATGGCGCCTGCGCCCCAAAAGGCGCGTGGGGCGCTCGCAAGACTCTGTAGGAAGCTCTCCCTCCGAGGCCTCCTCCCGTGCGCGCCCGCGCGTGAGGACGCTGGTCTTTCGCGATCCCAGAAAGGTGGTGGCGGTCTCTTCCAGGGGAGGCTGTCGTCCCACGTAGGGCTCCGGCTCAGGGGAGGAGTAGGCGGCCCGAGCGTCCCGACGCCTCTCCCTTGCGCTGCGCCCTGCGTCGATGACCCCATCTGCCGCGCTCCTGATGCGAGCGACCAACCCCGAGACGGAGAAGCCGCAGACGATGACGCCGGCCAGGGCCATTCCCGCAAGAATGACGTTGCCCACGGTCCTGCCCACGAAGCTCAGCAGCGTCCAGGCTATCGCTGCGCCCACGTAGCCACCACGAGTCAGAATGGCCACCTTGTCAAACACCAGAAGCGGGTCGGCCTCGGCGGAAGACATGTTGATGGAGAGAAAGCCAAGCACCGCAAGCACCACCAGGGCAAGGCCCAAGGCCATGCGACCGGAGACGGGCTCCTCCCCGTCCAGGAAGAAGGTTCCCGCAAAGAGGGCGATGGAGAGCGGGCAGAGCAGGGCGCCAACGCCAAAGCACAGCCCCAGGAACTCGCCCGTGGCCCTCGTCACGGGAGCGGAGGAGGGCGAGAGGACGGAGATGGCCATCGCGACGGCGAGAACGATCAGCGACACGCCGATGATATCGCCGACCGCGCTTCCCCTGGCAGGGGCCTTGGGAAGCGACGTGCGCGGACGACGGCCACCCGCCTGACCGGCAGTCCTCTTTGCTTGTACGTTTGACCTGCGATTCGAGGACATCTAGGGCTAGACCTCCATGACTACCGGGATGACCATGGGACGCGTGCGCGTCTTGTTCCAGAGGAAGTTGCCCAGCGCGTTTCTGGCGCTCTTGCGCAGGGACTCGATGTTCGAGCTGTCCTTGCGGGCCGTCTTGGAGAGCTGCTCCTTCAGAGTCGCCTGCGCCTCCCCCATCAGCTCGTCGGTGTTGAACGAGACGCCCCTGCACGCGATCTCGACGTCACCGATGGTGCCGCCCCGCTTGGCGACGGTAACCACGCAGGTCACGATGCCGTCGCTGGCAAGCTTCTGACGGTCGCGGAAGACGACGGGGTCGCTGTCGGTGACGGAGAGGCCGTCCACGTAGACCACACCGGACTCAACCGGCGTGCCCCAGCCGACCTTGCCGTCCGCGATCTCCACCACGTCGCCGTTGTCGGAGATGAAGATGCGGTCGCGCCTGATGCCCATGGACTCGGCGAGCTTCGCGTGGGCACGCAGATGAACGGCCTCGCCGTGCACGGGCATGAAGTAGCGGGGGTTTGCCATGGCGAGCATGAGCTTGAGCTCCTCTTGGCTTGCGTGACCCGACACGTGCACCAGGGTGTTGCTGCGATCGAAGACCGCGCAGCCGATCTTGGAGAGCGAGTTGATGATGCCTGCGACGCTCTTCTCGTTGCCAGGAACGGGGGTGGCAGAGATGATGACCGTGTCATCCGAGGTGATGGTGAGCGACTTGTGCTCGCCCGACGCCATGCGGCCGAGGGCGCTCATGGGCTCACCCTGGCTGCCGGTGCAGAGGACCACGATCTTGTCGTCGGGGATGTCCGCCATGTCAAAGGCATCGACTATGTCCTCGTTGGATATCTTGAGGTATCCCAGCTCGCGGGCGACGCGCGTGTTGGTGACCATGGAGCGGCCCGTGACGACGACCTTGCGCCCCACCGACACCGCGGCATCGCACACCTGCTGCAACCGGTGGATCTGGCTGGAGAAGGACGCAACGAAGACTCGTCCCGTGGCGTTCTTGATGATATGGCGCAGCTGGGGGCCCACGGCGGACTCGGAGGGCGTGAAGCCGGGCCTGGTGGCATTGGTGGAATCCGAGAGGAGCAGGTCTATCCCCAGCGTGGCAAAGCGGTTGATCGCCTGGTAGTTAGGCCGCACCCCATCAATGGGCGTCTGGTCGAGCTTGAAGTCCCCGGTGTGCATGACGGACCCAGCAGGCGTGCGCATGTAGACGCCGAGGGCCCCGGGGATGGAGTGGGTCATGGCAAAGAAATCGATGCTGAAGGCACCCAGGTTGAGGTGCGTGCCATTGGTGACCTCGCGGAACTTGGGAGAGTTGATCTTGTGCTCCGCCAGCTTGCCCTCGATGATGCCCAGCGTGAGCTTGCTTGAGAAAATGGGGACCTTGGGGCCAAGGTCCATCAGGAGGTAGGGCAACGCGCCCGTGTGGTCCTCATGCCCGTGGGTGATGATGATGCCGCGCAGCTTGTGCTCGTTCTCGAGCACGTAGGAGTAGTCGGGCAGGATGAGGTCGACCCCGGGCTGCTCGTCGTCGGGAAACATGAGACCCGCATCGACAAGGACCATGTCGTTGCCATACTCGAAGGCGGTCATGTTCTTGCCAATGCCATCCAAGCCCCCGAGGGGAATGATCCTCAGGGGAGTTTGCTTCTTTGCCATGCTGTGTGCGTTCCTTCCGTTGCGGGTAGGCAGATTCAGTTATCAGACGGTGCCGCTGCACCGGTCACAGGCTTGCTGCAAGTGCATGATTGTACCTATAGTACCCGCAACGAGGCCTCACCGAGCGCGCAACGATGCGAACCGCAACACCTCCAACAGCCACAGCAAAGAAGGCACCTGCGGGACTTGGTCTCCCGCAGGTGCCTTGTGGTCAGACTTGGGCGTGCGAGGGTCTGTTAGCCCTCGTGGTGACGACGGGGCTGACGACCGCCGCCGTTACCCTTGTCGCCGGGGCGACGGGGGTTGCGACCCTGCCTCTCGCCCGCGCGCTCGTGGGGCTTGCCGGAGGATGCGGGGGCCTCGGGCTTGTCAACGCGGTCGAGGCTAATCTTGCCCTTCTCGTCAACCTCGAGAACCTGGACCTTGACCTCGTCGCCGATGGATAGGACGTCCTCCACCTTCTCCACGCGGCCCTTGGCCATGCGGGAGATGTGCAGCAGGCCATCCTTGCCGGGAAGAAGCTCGACAAAGGCTCCGAAGGGCTGGATTCCCACGACACGGCCGTTGTACTCTTCGCCCACCTCGGGAACCTTGACGATGGCTCTGATGCGCTCCGCGGCCTCGTCTCCCGCACCGTTGGTGCCCGCGATGAAGACGGTGCCATCCTCCTGGATGTCGATGGTTGCGCCCGTGTCATCCTGGATGCCGCGGATGACCTTGCCACCGCTGCCGATGACGTCGCGAATCTTGTCGGTGGGGATCTGAAGGCTGATGATCTGCGGCGCGCTTTCCTTGGTCGCCTCACGGGGGGCGGGGATCTGCTCGAGCATGGCGTCGAGGATGTACATGCGGCCCTCGTGAGCCTGCATCAGGGCCTGACGCAGGATCTCTGGGGTGAGGCCGGTGGCCTTGTTGTCCATCTGCATGGCGGTGATGCCCTTGGTGGTGCCACAGACCTTGAAGTCCATGTCGCCGAGGAAGTCCTCGAGACCCTGGATGTCCGTGAGCACCACGGTCTTTCCGTCCTCCTGGATGAGACCCATGGCAACGCCAGAGACGGGACGGGCCAGGGGCACGCCCGCGTCCATCAGGGCCAAGGTGGAGCCGCAGGTGGATGCCATGGAGGAGGAGCCGTTGGACTCCATGACCTCGGAGACCACGCGAATGGTGTAGGGGAAGTCGTCCTCGCTGGGAATGACGGGCAGAAGGGCGCGCTCGGCGAGGTTGCCGTGGCCGATCTCACGCCTCTTGGGGCTGCCCATGCGGCCGGTCTCCCCGGTGCAGAAGGGCGGGAAGTTGTAGTGGTGGATGTAGCGCTTGCCATCGACGGGCTCGATGGTGTCAAGACGCTGCCACTCGTTCAGCATGCCCAGGGTGGCGACGGAGAGAACCTGGGTCTGCCCGCGCTGGAAGAGGCCGGAGCCATGGACCAGGGGCAGGTAGTCGGGCTTGACCATCAGGGGACGGATCTCGTCGGCCGCGCGGCCGTCCACGCGCTCGCCGCACTCGACGACCATCTTGCGCATGGCATGCTTCTCGAGGCCCTTGAGCTCCACGGGGATCTCGCGCTCCCACTGGGCGCGCTCCTCGTCCGTGAACTCGTCGCGGATGGAGTCCTTGAGCGCCTCGACCTTGCCGATGCGCGAGAGCTTGTCGGCGTCCTTGAGGGCGGCCTCCATCTCGGCATAGTGGGCAAACACGCGGTCATGCACTGCGGCGACGGGCTCGTCGAGGATGTACTCGCGCTGGGCGATCGCGCCGTTGGCCTCCTCGTACTTGGCGATGAAGGCCTTCTCCTGCTCGCAGAAGGCAGCGATGGCCTCCTGACCAAAGGCCATGGCGGCAAGCATGTCCTCCTCAGAGATCTCCTTGGCGCCAGCCTCCAGCATGGAGATGAAGGTGGCAGAGCCCGCCAGCTCGAGGTCGAGGTCGGAGGTGTCGCGCTCCTCGTAGGTGGGGTTCACTATGAACTCGCCCGTCTCGGGGTTGCGGGCGATCCTCACGCAGGCAAGAGGGCCCTCGAAGGGAACGCCGCCCACGGAGAGGGCGCAGGAGGCGCCCATGATGGAGATGGTGTCAACGGAGTTGACCTGGTCTGCCACCAGAGGCATTGCCACGATCTGGACCTCGTTGCGGAATCCACTCGGGAAGGAGGGGCGTATGGGGCGGTCGATCATGCGGGCGGTGAGGGTGGCCTTCTCGGATGGCCTTGCCTCGCGCTTGAGATAGCCGCCGGGAATGCGGCCCACGGCGTACATCTTCTCGATGAAGTCCACCGTCAGGGGGAAGAAGTCGTAGTTCTTGCGCTCCTTGGAGACCACCACGGTGACGTTTACCGTGGAGTCGCCGCAGGAGACGAGGCACTCCCCCGTTGCCTGCTTCGCGAGCTCGCCCGAGCTGAGGGCGTAGTGCTTGCCGTAGAGGTCGAACTCGTGCGTAACCTTTGTCATTTCTTTTCCTCTTATCTCCGCCTGCCCCTTTGCAGGCGGGCCGCAAATGCAAGGGAGCGCCCTCAGGCGCTCCCCTCATGACACGCTGTGACTTACTGGATGTTGTCGCGGATGCCCAGGCTCTTGATCAGGGTGCGGTAGGCCTCGACGTCCTGCTGCTTGATGTAAGAGAGGAGGCGACGACGCTGGCCGACGAGCATGAGGAGGCCGCGACGGGTGTGGAAGTCCTTCTTGTGGGACTTCATGTGCTCGGTCAGGCCCCTGATGCGCTCGGTGAGGAGGGCGACCTGCACGGGCGCGGAGCCGGAGTCGTTAGCGTCCTTGCCGAACTCGGCGATGAGCTCTGCCTTGCGCTCCTTGGAAACTGCCATGGTAAAACCACCTTTCGACATAGATTCGCCCCGAACTGGGATGGGCGTCTGGCAATGGCGCACCGCCAAGTACGGGGTAATGACTCAGCTAGGATAGCACGCCGTTCGTCGTCACGCCACAAGAGGCGTGCCCCCGCAGCATGCACACAAGCTCACACGCTGAGAAGGAACTCGAGGGATCGAAGCCGCGCGTCCGTCTGGGTGGTCGCCCAGGAGTGGGCAAGGGAGACCAGCAGGGTTGACAGCTCAAGGCTCGGCACGTCACCTTCAAGGAGCTGGTCGAAGGTGCAGCCGATGAGCGCCCTGAGCCAAGAGAACTCGCTGGCGCTGAGCTCCTGGGCGCCGGGCACATCCTTGGCGCAGCTGGCGCACAGCGCTCCTCCCGCAAAGGACGAGAAGCGCGAGACCCGCGCGTCTCCGCAAGACGTGCAGAAGCCGAGCTCGGGCCGCCACCCACCGTGAGCGAGCAGCTTGAAGGCATAGGCAGCAACGACGAGGTCCAACTGCTCCTGCCCGCGCGCCTCCTCGCAGGCGGCAAGCGCGCGGGTGCAGATGGGATAGAGGTAGGGGTCCCTCACGTCCTGGAAGGAGCACAGGCGGGTCACCTCGCACACCGCGCTCGCCGCGCTTACCCGGGCCAGGTCTCCCCTCAGGCCCGCATGCGGCTCGACGATGCTTGCCTCCGAGACGATCTCAAGGCTCCCGCGGCCCTTCGCCAGCAAGAGGTCGCTCTCGCAGAAAAGCTCGGAGCGCGACGCCAGCCTGCCGCCAGGCTTTCGGGCCCCCTTCGCCACGGCGCGAACCTCCTCGCCCTCCGAGGAGAGCATGGTCAGGATGAGGTCCTGTTCCGCGAGCTTGGTGCGGTCGAGCACCACGCAGCGCAGGTGCCGCGTGCGCTGGGGCACCCTAGCCCTCCGCCTCGAGGCCCATGCGGCGGATCTCGTTCTGGTCCCGTCTCCAGAGCGGCCTTACGCGCACCTGGAGGTCCAGGAAGCAGGGGGCGTCCAGGAGCCTTTCCACGTCACGACGGGCTTCCATGCCGATCTTCTTGATCATGGCACCCTTGTGCCCTATGACTATTCCCTTCTGCCCCTCGCGCTCGACGACGATGGTTGCGCTGATGGAGGCATGCCCGTCCTTTGCCCACTCCACGTCATCGCAGATCACGCCCACGGAATGGGGCACCTCCTGCCTGAGGTTGAGCAGCACCTTCTCGCGGATGAACTCCGCAACGAGCTCCTCGTCCTCCATGTCCACGTCCATGTCCTCGGGAAACCACCTCGGGCCTTCGGGGAGGTGCTGGGAGACCAGGCTCAGGAACGAGTCCACGTTGAAGCCCTCGCGGGCGGAAACCACCAGGGCGTCATCGAAGGGGGCCAGCGCGCGGGCCGCGTCGAGCTGGGCGCCCACCTGCTCGCTCGTCGCCTTGTCGGCCTTGGTGACGACCAAGAGCTTGAAGGGGGCGCGTGATGCGGCAACGTGCTTTGCGACCCACTCGTCCCCCCTGCCCACGGGCATGGTAGCGTCTATGAGAAGGGCCACTACGTCCACGTCAGCAAGCTCGCCCAGGGCGGCCTTGTTGAGCTCCTTTCCCAAGGCGTCCTTGGGCTTGTGCAGGCCTGGCGTGTCCACGATGACCAGCTGGGAGCCGGGGGTGTTCACCACTGCGCGCATGCGCCTGCGGGTAGTCTGAGCAACGGGGCTGGTGATGGCGATCTTCCCGCCGTAGCAGGCGTTAAGCAAGGTCGACTTCCCCACGTTCGGCCTGCCCACAAGGGCAACGAAGCCGCTGCGAAAAGGCCGGGTCTTGCTGTCTGGGCTCTGCATCATTTCCTTCTCCTTCGAGCGTGAGCCTAAGCTCGCTTGTTCCTAGGGGGCAAGCAGGGCGTTTGCGTATACCAGAAGGCCCACCAGCGCAGCAAAGACGCTCAGGACCCATACGGCCGCGGCGGCAATGTCCTTCGCGCGGCCCGCAAGCGGATGGAACTCCGGAGAGACGAGGTCTACCACGGTCTCGACGGCAGTGTTGAAAAGTTCGGCGGCAATGACGCCGGCACAGCACAGCAGAATGACGGCCCAGCTCAGAAGGTCGACGTGCAGCACGAGGCCCAAGGCCACGGCGAGGAGGGCCGCCGCAAGCATGACCTTGATGTTGCGCTCCTGACGAAGGGCACCCACAAATCCCTGGATGGCGAAGAGGAAGCTGCGCTTGAAGCTGGGATGGCTCGGGCGCTTACCGGGTATCAAGCGCCCTCACCCTCCCGATGCCTTGTCAGCGTCACGTGATCAAGGGCATGGTCCGTTCCCAAAAGGGCCAAGAGCTCGTCCTCGCGTCCCTCCATGAGCTGTGCCTCGGCCTCCTCGAGGTGGTCGTACCCCAGCAGGTGCAGCATGCCGTGCACCAGTAGCAGGCGGCACTCGTCGGCGGGCGTGGTCCCAAATCCCTCGGCCTGTCGCGCGATGTAGGCTGGCGCAAGGACGACGTCTCCCAGCTCGCACGGCTCCCCTGGCGCAAGGTCGGGGTCATCGGGCCTCTCGCACTCAAGGCTCAGGACGTCCGTGCAGCGGTCCTGGCCCCTCCATTCGCCGTTGAGCTCGCGCATCCTGTCGTCCGAGACCACGCTGAGGGAGACCATGCAGGGACGCGAGACTCCCTCCTCATGCAGCACCAGGTCCATGACGGCAAAGAGCTCCTCCTCGCCGAGCGGGCAGCTGACGCCCCCCTCCATATGGAGGTCGTAATCCCCACGCGCCATCAGGACGCACCTTCCCCTCTGCCACGGCGCGAGCGCGCCTCGTAGGCGTCCACGATCCTTGCGACCAGGCTATGGCGCACGATGTCCGCGCGCCCGAGATCCACGAAGGAGATGTCATCCATGCCCTCGAGCACCTCGCGAGCGGAGTCGAGGCCGTTCGCTCCAAGGAGGTCGCGCTGGGTGACATCCCCGGTAACGACGAACTTTGAGTTGAACCCCAGGCGCGTCAGGAACATCTTCATCTGGTCGGGAGTTGTGTTCTGGGCCTCGTCGAGTATGACGAAGGAGTCGTTCATGGTGCGACCGCGCATGAACGCAAGGGGGGCTATCTCAATGATGCCCTGCTCGATGAGGGCGTTTCCCCTCTCCATGTCCGTCATGTCGAAGAGCGCGTCGTAGAGTGGTCTCACGTAGGGGTCGAGCTTCTCCTGCAGGGTGCCGGGCAGATATCCTAGCGACTCCCCCGCCTCCACCACGGGTCGCGCCAGCACGATGCGGCCAACCTCATGGCGCTTCAGGGCGGCAACCGCCATGGCCATCGCCAGGTATGTCTTGCCAGTGCCGGCAGGTCCCAGGCCAAAGGTCACGGTGCTCTGGCGGATCGACTCTATGTAGCGCAGCTGGCCTGCGGTCTTCGGGCGAATTGCACGACCGCGATAGGTGAGCAGGATGTCATCGGAGAAGCTCTGAAGCTCATGGGGAGGCCGCGCGACCTGCCCCAAGAGAAGGTCCACATCCGCCATGCTGGGGCTCTCCCCCGCCTCCACCATCCGTATCAGGCGAGAGAAGATCGCGGTGAGCTGCTCGACCTCATCCGTGGGGCCGATGAGGGTGAGCTGGTTGCCGCGGACGGACACCAGGGCGGAAAAGGCCGACTCGACGCGCCTGAGCAGGGAGTCAGCGGGCCCCATGAGCAGGATCGGGTCAATGGAGTCCGGTATGGTGAGCCGCAGCTGGGTTGGGTTCATCTGTGCGAAATCGTCCCTTCGACATTCCTTCCTGCACCGCATAGAGCCATCATAGCGGCCCAGGCGGGTGGTTTATGCCCTCAGCGCCACGAGTGTCCCGTCCTCGAGCACGCTCGTTGGCGTGACGTGCACGAGCGTGTCCACGGCAAGGGAGGGGTCAAGGGCCACGTCGAAGAGGCCGCCCGTCACGCCACGACCGCCCCCCTGCACCAGGGCAAGCTCCCTGCGCCCCACGCACTCGAGGGCGCTGGCATGGCGCATCTCGCGCGCGAGGGAGCGAAGCCGTCGGCTTCTTTCGGCCATCAGCTGCGGCGGGACCTGGTCAGGGGCCTTTGCCGCGGGGGTGCCAGGACGCTTCGAGTAGCGAAAGACGTGCATCTTTGCGAAGCGCATGTCCCGGCAGAAGGCGAGGCCCCGCTCGAACTCCTCGTCCGTCTCGCCGGGAAAGCCCACGATGAGGTCGGTCCCCAGCGCGAGGCGAGGAAGGGCCTTGCGCGCGGCGGAGACGATCTTCCGGTACTGGCGGCTGTCGTAGACCCTTCCCATGCGGGCCAGGGTGCTGTCGCAGCCAGACTGCAGGCAGACGTGCAGGAAGGGCGCGATGCGCTCCTCGTGGCGCGCCATGACTTCGAGCAGGGCCTGCGTGACGTCCGGGGGCTCGATGGAACCCAGGCGCACGCGGCCCACCTCGGTCTCGCCCATGAGAAGCTCGAGCAGGTCAGGGAGGCAAAGGTCATCGGAGCGATAGCTTCCCAGGTTGATGCCCGTAAGCACCACCTCGCGACCTCCCGCGGCAGCGGCCTCCCTCACGCTCTCGACAACCTTGTCAGCGGCAAGGGAACGAGCGGGTCCTCGGGCCTTCCAGACTATGCAGTAGCTGCAGCGGTTGTCGCAGCCGTCCTGGATCTTGATGCCAGGACGGCACCTTCCGGTGGCGGTTGGCGTAAGCACGAGCTGACCCGAATCGTCCACGGCACCCTCGTGCACCCCCAGCTCGTCCAAGACGAGGCGGGCGACCCTGGACTTCTGCGGCTCGACCAGGACATTGGGCGCGATGTCCCTGAGCTCGTCGGCAAAGAGGCTGACGACGCAGCCCGTGGCGCAGACGAGGGGGGCATGGGGAAGGCTGGACATGTGGCGCAGCAGCTTGCGCGTCTTCGCCTCCGCCTCCCCCGTCACGGCACAGCTGTTGACGACGATGGCGTCCGCCTCGCCGGGTTCCACGCGCCGGCAACCGGCGCGCAGGAGCTCGCTGGCGATGAGGTCGATCTCAACGCGGTTGACCCTGCACCCCAGGTTGACGAAGGCGACGGCCGCACCCACTACTTGCCCTTCCCGCGGCGGTGGCGGCCCGCCTTCCCCGACGCGGCGCCCTCACGCCTGCCCTCGCGCTCCCTGACAAGGGACTCGATGGTCTCAAGCTGATCGCCGGTGAGGTCCCTGGGGGTGTTCACCTGCACGAGCGCAACGAGGCTGCCGCGTGATCTCATGCCGCGCCTGGGCATGCCCTTGCCCTCCACTCGAAGCTGGTCCGCATACTGGCAGCCCGCGGGAACGCTGACCTTGACCTTCTCGCCCTCCAGGATGCCGTCGATCTCGAGCGTGGTCCCCACCATCGCCTGCAGGGCGTCCACCTCGAGCTTGCAGACGAGGTCGTCCCCCTCGCGCTCGAAGAAGCCGTGCGGAGCAACGTCTATGCGAACGACAAGGCTGCCCGAGACGTCTCCGCGGACTCCGGCCTCGCCCTTGTCCTTGATGCTGATGGTCTGACCGGAGCGGACGCCCGCCGGCACCTCTATCTCAACGGTCTCGCGCGAGGGGGTCCTGCCTTGGCCGGCGCAGGTCTCGCAGGGCCTGTCCACGACCTTGCCCGTCCCCCCGCAGTCGGGGCAGACGGACTGCGTCTGCCGCTGGCCGAATATGGTCCTCTGCACCTCGACGACGCGGCCCGTGCCGCCGCAGCGCGAACAGGTGGTCTCGTGCCCGCCCTCGGCAACCCCAGAGCCGCCACAGTCGTCACAGGGGGCGAGCCGCTCGTAGGAGACGGTCTTCTTGCAGCCTGCGGCAGCCTCTTCGAGCGTGAGCTGCAGGGTCATGCCCATGTCGCGGCCGCGCGTGCGCGCGGCTCGGGTGGCACCTCCACCCATGCCGCCGCCGAAGAAGGAGTCGAATATATCGTTTATCCCAAAGCCCCCGCCGAAGATGTCCGACATGTCTACGTAGTCGGAGCCAAAGCCGCCGGGCCCGTCAGGGTTTCCGTAGCGGTCGTAGTTGGCGCGCCTGCGCTCGTCCGAGAGGACCGAGTACGCCTCGTTGACCTCCTTGAAGCGCTCCTCTGCGTCCTCGTCCTTGTTGACGTCGGGGTGAAGGCTGCGCGCTTTCTTGAGAAACGCCCTCTTGATGGTCTTGGCGTCGGCGTCCCGCGCAACTCCAAGAAGCTCGTAATAGTCTTGACCTTCTGCCACTCTTACCAATCTCCCAACACGCGCGATCTAGGAACGGGTCGAACGAAGAGGAACGGCTAGCCCACGTATCCGGCCCTGCCCAGCACCGAGCAGGACTGCATGAGCAGCGTAAGCAATGCGAGCATGAGCCCGGTGGAGGCGCCGCGCGCCATGGACTCGGCCCCGTGGCGCCACCAGGTCTTCGGGTGCGCCACGCCCTCCCTGAAGGCGTAGAGGCAGCCCATGACCGCAGGGACGACAATGGCGAACGCCATGGAGGCGATGGTATGGGTGAGGAGGGCGACCACGGCAAGGGGCAGCGCGAAGCCCAGGAGCTGGAAGCCAAAGGACTGCCTGCGCGAGAGCCTCTCCGTGGGGACGCCCACACGGCAGACGAAGTCGCCCGCCTCCCTGCCGTTGGTCCCGGCGTTGCCCATGCCGGTCACGCGGATCTCGTCGCCGTCGTGCGAGCCTGCCGGGACCTCCACCACGACCTCGCTGGCAGAGAGCACGCGGCCCGAGCCGCCGCAGTTGTGACAGGGATCCGCCACGACCTTTCCCGTGCCCTCGCACTCCGGGCACTGCATCTCCATCACGCCAAAGCCAAAGATGCCCGAGAGGTCCACGCTCATGTGACCGGTGCCGCCGCAGGTGGGGCAGGTCTCGGCGTGCTCGTGCTCGACGGATCCCTTGCCGTCGCAGACGTCACAGGGGACATAGCGCTGGTAGGTTACGCCGCGCCGGCATCCCTTTGCCGCAAGCTGCTCGTCAAGGTCAAGCTGAAAGGTCACGTCGGCACCCGCGCGGGGGTTGTAGGAGCGCGAGGAGGACCTGCGTGACTGGCCGCCGAAGGGGAAGTCCCAGCCGAAGGGAGACCCAGGCCAGCCGGCAGCGCCGCCAAAGGGAGACTGCGCTCCCCCTGGGGCCGATGAGTACCCCGCGAAGGGGGAGCCGCGGCGCATGGCGTCATAGCGCTTGCGCTTGCTCTCGTCCGAGAGGACCGCGTAGGCCTCGGAGACCTCCTTGAAGCGCTCCTCGGCATCCGGTTCCTTGTTCACGTCGGGATGGAGCGTGCGTGCCTTCCGCTGGAAGGCACGACGTATCTCTGACGTGTCCGCGTCCTTTGAGACGCCGAGAACGGCGTAGTAGTCCTTCTCGTTCATGGAGGCCATGGAACCCTCGCTTCTGGCTGACGTGGTGGGTGGCGCATGCGGGCGCCGTTGGGAAAGTATATCCAAGCTGAGGGGGCGCTATTCCCTCCGGGGGCTCCTCTCAGACGCCCTGCACATGCAAGGGCTCGGGCGAGGAGGGCGAGAGCCCCCACAGGCGGCCGTAGAGCTCGTTTCCCAGAAGCCACCCGCGCTCGCTGGGAGCAAGGCCTCCGTCGGGGAGAGGGGTTGCGAGGCCACGCGCGAGAAGCTCCCCCAGGGCAGCCTCCACGCGGCCCTCGCCCAGGACGCCGCGCGCGCAGTCCAGGAGCCTCGCGTCAATGCCGCGCGTCAGGCGGGCGGAAAGCATGAGGTCCTCGGACATCTGCTGGCGGCGGTCCAGGAACTCAAGGTCGAAGGAGAGGCTTGACGGCGCGGGATCCAAGGCCATCTGCCTCCTGGAGCTGGTGACCGTAAGGCGAACGCGCGAGCACTCGGGCCTTGGTGGCGGAAGCTGGGGACAGACGTCGCGCAGGAGCAGGTAGCCCGTGCGCGTGAGCATGCTGGAAGCCCCCGTGCCCAGCCCAAGATAGGGCTGTCCCGTCCAATAGCTCTGGTTGTGCAGGCACTCATGGCCGGGCCTCGCGTAGCTCGCCACCTCGTAACGGGAAAGCCCGCGCGCGGCAAGCAGCCCCTCCGCCTCGAGCATGCGCCGTGCCTGGACCTCGTCTGAGTTCCAGGCCGGGTCCGCCTCCGCAAGACCACGCTCGAGCTTTGTCCCCTTCTCGATGGCGAGTGGATAGACGCTGAGGTGGGCCACCCCCAACTCGAGCAGTGACGAAAGGCTCGCCCGCCAGCTTTGGGACGTCTGGGCAGGGATGGCGCACATGAGGTCGCAGGAAAGGGCGAGTCCCGAAGAGAGCGCGTCCTGGGCCGCCTCAAGCGCGCGCCGCGCGCTGTGGATGCGCCCCAGCCGGGAGAGCTCCTCGTCATCGAGGCTCTGCACTCCCATAGACACGCGCGTGGCGCCAGCCTCCCGCGCGGCGGAGCACAGCCCTGCGTCCAGGGACTCCGGGTTTGCCTCGAAGCTCAGCTCCTCGATCGCGGGGCTCTGGGCAAGAAGCTCCCCAACGAGGTGCGCGAGCGTGTCGGGCCCCAGCATGCTTGGGGTGCCACCGCCCAGATAGGCCGTGCGCGCCCTTCCCACCAGCCCCAGGCCCGCAAACGCCCGGAGCTGGGACTCGAGGGCATGTGAGTATTCCGCCATGAGCGGGTCGTGCGCCCGGGTCGTCCAGGACGGGAAGTCGCAGTACAGGCACTTGCGCTCGCAAAAGGGCAGGTGCAGGTAGACGGACTCCACGTCTGGCCTTTCGTAGCGAGAGGGCCAGCCCCTTGGGGCGTCGGCCTCGCTCACAGGAGGCCCTGCCCCTGCGCCAGCTCGCGCATGCGGGCGGCAAGGGCCAGGTAGTCGTCCAGGGTGTCGCAGCGCATGGCATCGTTTCTCCATGCGGCGGCATGGGGCAGCCCCTTGAGGTACCACCCCGCAAGGCTCCGGGCGCGCGCCATATGCGCCCCCGTTGCGCCAAGCAGCCTCAGGTGCAGCTCGAAGGCCTCAATGCGCTGCCCCGTCGTGGGCTCCTGCGGCTCTTTCCCCAGCAACAGGTCACGCGCCTGCGAAAAGACCCAGGGGTTTCCGTAGCTCCCCCGAGCCACCATGACGGCCGTGGCGCCCGTCTCGCGCAACATGGCGACGGCCTCGTCAGCGCCGCGCACGTCACCCGAGCCAATGACCGGAACGCTCACGGCCTGGGCCACGCGGCCGACGCAGCCCCAGTCGGCCTGGCCGCGATAGAGCTGAGAGGCGAAGCGGCCGTGGACTGCCACGGCCGCTGCGCCGGCTGCCTCCATCGCACGGGCAAACTCCGGGGCAAGCTCCGCCCCCTCCCGCCTTCCGCGCCTGATCTTGCAAGTGACGGGAACCTTGAGCTCGGAGCGGCAGGCTTGGACGATCTTGGCGGCACGTGCGGGGTCGTCCATCAGGGCGGATCCCGCCCCGCCCTTGGTGACCTTGGGCACGGGGCAGGCCATGTTGATGTCCACGAGCGCAAGGCGTCCCTCCAGGCGGAGGGCAACTGCGGCGGCGGCCTCCCTGAACTGGTCGGGGACCGAGCCAAAGAGCTGCACGGCAACCTGCTCCTCGGCCTCGCAGGGAAGGACGAGACCCCATGTCTTGTCGCTTGCGTAGTGGATGCCGGCAACGGAAACCATCTCGCTGTAGGCAAGAGACGCCCCGCCGGCGCGCGCCATGCAGCGCCACGCCCCGTCGGTGACGCCAGCCATGGGCGCCATCAGGAAGGGCCTCTTTCCCAGCAGGTTTCCCAGAGTGCCAAAGGATGCCGCAGGAAAGGGCTCGGCGTGCGCGGATAGCCCCGCCGACCCGGCATGCCGGGCGAGGAGCTTCGAGGGCTGCGTCACTCGTCGTCCACCTTCAGGACGGCGAGGAAGGCCTCCTGCGGCACCTCCACCGATCCGATGGACTTCATGCGCTTCTTGCCCTCCTTCTGCTTCTCGAGCAGCTTGCGCTTGCGCGAGATGTCTCCGCCATAGCACTTGGCGAGGACGTCCTTGCGCATGGCCTTGACGGTGGAGCGGCTGATGACCTTGTTGCCGATGGCGCCTTGGATGGGAACCTCGAACTGCTGGCGCGGGATGATCTCCTTGAGCTTGTCGCACAGGCCTCGGGCGAGCGAGTAGGCCTTGTCCTTGTGCACGATGAACGAGAGGGCGTCAACCACCTCGGAGGAGAGCAGGATGTCGAGCTTCACCAGGTCGGAGCGGCGGTAGTCGCTAAACTCGTAGTCCAGGGAGGCGTACCCCTTCGTGCGACTCTTGAGCTGGTCGAAGAAGTCGAGGATGAGCTCGGCGAGCGGGATGTCGAAGTGCATCTCGACGGACTTCTCGGTGAGGTAGACCATGTCCTTGGTGACGCCCCTGTGCTCGATGGCCAGCTGCATCACCGCCCCCATGAACTCGGGGGGCACGATGACCTTGGCCTTGAGGTATGGCTCCTCGATGTGGTCGATGCGCGTCACGTCGGGAAGGTCCTGTGGGCTCGTGATCTCGAGCATCTCCCCGTCCGTCCTGAAGACGTGATAGTTCACCGAGGGCGACGTGGCTATGAGGTCCAGGTCGAACTCGCGCTCGAGGCGCTCCTTGACGACCTCCATGTGCAGCAGGCCCAAGAACCCCACACGGAAGCCAAAGCCCAGGGCAACGGAGGTCTCCGGGGACCACGTGAGGGACGGGTCGTTCACCTGGAGCTTCTCGAGGGCGTCTCTGAGGTTCTCGTACTGCTTGTTGTCTATGGGGAAGAGGCCCGTGAAGACCATGGGCTTGGCCTCGTGGTAGCCCGGGCAGGGGGCGTCACAGGGCCGGTCCCGCTCGGTGATGGTGTCACCCGTCTTTACGAGAGAGGGGTCCTTGAGGCCAGTGACCACGTAGCCAACCTCGCCCACGCCCAGCCGCTCGAGGGGGGTCTCGAGGGGGCGCTTGCAGCCGACGCCGTCGCAGAGGAAGTCATCCCCAAGGGCCATCATCCTAAGCTGCTGCCCTCGCCTGATCGACCCGTCAAAGACGCGCACCATGGCCACCACGCCGCGGTAGTCGTCGAAGTACGAGTCGAGGATGAGCGCCTTGAGCGGCGCGTCAGGATCGCCCTCCGGAGCGGAGATCAGGTAGACGATGGCCTCCAGGAGGTCGGCGATGCCCTCCCCCGTCTTGCCCGAGACGAGCACGGCGTCCTCGGCGGGGATGGCCAGCTCGTCCTCTATCTCGGCCTTGACCTCATCGGGATGCGCGGAGGGCAGGTCTATCTTGTTTATGGCAGGCACGATGTCCAGGTTGGCGTTCATGGCCAGGCTTGCGTTGGAGACGGTCTGCGCCTCCACGCCCTGGGTGGCGTCCACCACCAGAACCGCGCCCTCGCAGGCCGCCAGCGAGCGCGAGACCTCGTAGGTGAAGTCAACGTGGCCAGGCGTGTCTATGAGGTTGAACTGGTACTCCCGGCCGTCTTTGGCGGTGTAGGAGACGCGCACGGCGTTCGACTTGATGGTGATGCCACGCTCCCGCTCGATGTCCATGCTGTCCAGCATCTGGGAGGCAAGGTCTCGCTCCTGCACGGTATGCGTGAGCTCGAGTATGCGGTCCGAGATGGTCGACTTGCCATGGTCGATGTGGGCCACGATTGAGAAGTTACGGATATGTGAGGTATCGTTTGTAGACATGGCGATGATATTAGCGCATTTTCGCGCGAGCATGCTATACTGCCGTGGTTGACCTCGCCGTGTCAGGTGTCGGATTCCCCACATCCTTCACCTCATCAAGTTCAGAGGCCTCAGGGATAGATTCGAAAGGAACCGCACGTGGCTAACATCAAGTCGCAGAAGAAGCGCATCATCACCGCCGAGAAGGCCCGTATGCGCAACAAGGCCGTCCGCTCCGAGCTGAAGACCGCCATCAAGAAGGTCCGTCTTGCCGTGGAGGAGGGCAAGGTTGAGGAGGCTCAGGCCGCGGCAAACGCAGCAGGCCGCCTGCTGGACAAGGCCGCTTCCAAGGGCATCATCCACAAGAACCAGGCTGCCCAGCGCAAGAGCGGCGCCCAGAAGCTGGTCAACACCATCAGGTAGCTTCTGCGCAACACATCGCATGTCTGAGGGGCACCCAGCTGGGTGCCCCTTTTCATGGCGCCATGACGCAAGCGAGGCCAGATGACACGCGGGGCGTTCGCCCTAGCAACCGCAGACGGACAGCACCAGCTTGGTAAAGCTCAGATCTTGGTCAGATCCGCCCTTGAGCTCGCGCTCGCAGAGACGGCACTCCATGAGGGCACGCTCGAGCTCGCCATCGGCGAAGCCGCGGGCCCAGAGGAGATGCCTCTTGATCTGCCAGGACTGCTTGCCCAGCTCGGAGGCAAGAAGCGACCCCTCCCCACGGGCGTCAAGCGATCGTGCGCACACGAGCTCGCGCAGGCGGCCCACAAGCAGCGAAAGCAGGGCGACCTGGGAGGGCTTGGCCATGAGCCGGTAGAGCGAGAGGGCCTTGCGCGCGTCACGCGCGCAGACGCTGTCCAAGAAGTCCCAGGGCTTGACCTCGGCAACGCGAGCGACGCCCCTCTCGACGTCTTCCACGGTAATCTCCCTCGAGGGGGAGGCGCAGAGGAGCGTGGCGAGGGTCCTCAGCTGCGTGTCCAGCATGAGCGTCGACTCCCCCACGCGGGAGACGAGCTCGCTGGCCGCGGCATCCGAGATGCTCATTCCGTATGACCGGGCAATCTTCTGGATGCCGGGCGTCAGCTCCCAGCGCTTCTTGGGGGTGCAGTCGATGACCGACTTCGCACCAACGGCCTTCACCGCCTTGTAGAGGCGGGTGCTCTTGGCAAGTGACGTCGAAACCAGACAGACCACGCAGTAGGGGCTTGGATCCTTGAGGTAGGTGACGATCGCCTCGGAGCAGGGCTTGGGGAGCTTTTCGGCGTTGCCCACCATCACCAGGCGAAAGCCTGAGCCCACAGGGAGCGTGTCAAGCGTTGCGCGCACGGACGGCTCCTCGAGGTCTGGGCCAGCCTCGATCTGGTCGAGGTTGAACGCCTCGAGACCAGGCTCGAGACGCGCCCTGAGCCGCTGCTGGGCGCTACGGCTCTTAAGCTCGTCTGCGCCCACGATGAGATATGCGGGCAGAAGCCCGCCACGCACGTCGTCCGCCACGTGACACTCCCCCTTCTGACGCACAACATCATGCCACATCGGGCAAGGCCTCGGCAGGTCGCTCGCAGCTGACGAGAACGCCTTCGGCTCCCGGCGTCACGCTGACGCTTCCCACGTCCATCGTGCAGAGGAAGCGAACGCCCTGCTCGGCGAGAAGCTCGCGGCACTCCAAGGATGGGTGGCCGTAACGGTTTCCCCTGCCAGCGCTCGCGATCCCGAGCTGTGGGCTAAGGGCCCGAAGCGTGTCCGCTGATATGGAGACCTTGGAGCCATGGTGACCAAGCTTGATGAAGTCCACCTGGGCAGGCGCGACGCCCGCCATGGCCCTGGCGGTCTCGTCCCTCTCGGCATCCCCCGTGAGCAGGCAGCGCAGGCTGCGGCCGGCCCCCTCATAGCTCACGAGCAGCTCCAGGGAATGGGAGTTCTGGCTGCCGTCCACGACCCCCTTCGGCCAGATCACGCTAAGCCGGAAGCCACCAACAGACAGCACGTCGCCAAGCGAGAGCTCCTCGAGGGGAACGTCCGCGAGCTCGCCCATGGTTGCCTTGAGCTCGGCGGGGATGGCCTGGGCTACGCCACGCGCCACGAAGATCCGTCCCACGCCAAGGCCCCTGAGGGCTGACAGGCCCCCCATGTGGTCGTCATGCAGGTGCGTCAGGAGGACGGCGTCAAGGTGCAAGACGTGCTGCCGTGCCAGCGCGTCCGCAACCCTGGCGTCAGGGCCCGCGTCCACCAGCAGGGCATGCGGGCCATCCCGCACCAGGATCGCATCGCCCTGCCCCACATCCAAGACCGTAACGCCTGCGGGCGCGAGAAGAGTCCAAGAGAGCGTCAGGGCGGCTACAGCCACCGCAGAGAGGGCCACCGCCACCTTGGCCGCCCGCCTTTGTGGCCTGGGCCAAAGCAGCAGGACGAGAGCGGCAAGGCAGAGCTCGAGCGCAAGGGAAGGCGCAAGGCCGCAGCTCACGTGCACGCTCGCGAGGGGCAAGGCGGACAAGGCCCGGACGAGCCCCAGGATCAGGCGGGCAAGAAGGTCACAGGACGCGAGCAGAAGGCCAGAGACGGGCTCCAGGGGCAGCAGAAGCAAGGAGGACATGCCAAGACCCAGAAAGAGCGAGAACGGGAATGAGAGGAGGAGGTTGGCAAGGGGTGCCACAAGAGAAAACTCCGAAAACGCCGCGCAGCTGAGTGGTGCGCACGCGACCTGCGCCACCAGCGTTGCCGCAAGCATGTCCCTGACGAGACGCCTCCACCCCCTCACCCTGAAGGCAAGCCCACGAGGCAGCGATGACCCAGGGAGGAGGTCGACCTGAGGGGACAGGCACGCCAACCATGACGAGGCGTAGGGCACGAAGAGGCAGAGGCCGAGCACGGACGTCATGGAAAGGAGAAAGGAGAGCTGGCCGGTGACGGCAGGGTCCGCCAGGGCCATGGCAAGACAGACCGCGCAAAGCGACGAGGTCGCATGCGCGCGCCTCCCCACCAGCTGCCCTCCCAGCGCCGCCCCCATCATGAGCCAGGCCCTCAAGGCGGAGGGGGGCATGCCGCAGAGGAGCACGAAGGCGAATCCGGTGAGCTGCAGCGTCACCAGGCGCACCCGCGGGCCGAGGCCCATTGACTCGAGCAGGGAGGACAGGAGGCCCGAGACGATGGCCAGATGACCGCCGGACACCGCCACCAGATGGGAGAGCCCGCAGCGCGCGAACGCATCACTCACGCCCCGTGCCGCCAGCTCGCAGGAATATGCGCAGGTGCTGGCGGCAAGCAACGCGCGTTCCGCCGACTCCTGCGGCGCGAGGCGCTCTATGATGCTGCGCCTGAGCGCAAGCAGGACCCCCCGTGCCCCATCCGCAGGCGTGCGGCCCTGTATCCTGGACACGCTCACACGGCCGCAGATGCCCTGCCTCCTGCAGGAGATGTCCCATTCACCCTCACCCAGCGCGGAGAAGCGCCCCACGCCCCTGACGCGGTCCCCCAGGTCGCAACGCTCCGGCAGGATCAACCAGACCAGCGATTCCTCCCCCGCCGGACCGCTCGCGCGCGCCCTCGAGGACCATCCGCGAGGAGACTCCTTGGGGTCGCAGACAAGCTCGAACTCCCATGCCGAGACGGACGAGGCCGAGAGCGCGTCTGCCGCGCGGCCGTCAGCACCCGCACGCAGGGCGGCAAGGTGCAGGGACACGCCCGCAAGCGCCACGACGGAGGCGAGCCACACAAACGTCACCCCCTCCTTGGGCCGGCGCCTCGCGCGCAGAAGCCATGTCGTCGAAATCGCCACGGCTAGCAGAGAGAGCGAGGTCAGCGGGGGTGATGGAGCGAGGCCCACGCCCAAGACAAGCTGCTCAACGAAGATGACCGCAAGGAGCAGGGGGAGCATCAGGGGAATCGAGGGCCTGTCAGGCATGCGCTCGCTAGACAACAACATTGTCCTTGAGTCTCTCGAACTTCTTCTCCCCTATGCCCGAGACACGCATGAGGTCCTCCACAGACGAGAAACTCCCGTTTGACTCGCGGTCCCTGATGATGGCTGCGGCCGTTGACTGGCCCACTCCCGGCAACGTGCAGAGCTCCTCGGCACTCGCGCTGTTTATGTTCACGAGACCCGGCGCCACCGCTGCGGCCACGGCGCTTGCCTGGTCTTGGACCTGCGTGTCCTCAGCGCTGGGAATGTGAATCTTTTCTCCGTCCTTAAGGGGTGCGGCCAGGTTGATGCCGCTGGTGTCGGCCCCCTCCGAGAGGCCCCCCGCCGCCTCCACGGCATCACGTGCCCGCGGAGCAGCGCCTTCTATCTCGTACACTCCGGGATGCGACACGGAACCATCCACGTGCACCACGACGCCCCGTGACGGCCCGGGGGCATCCTGTTGCTCGTCTGCCGTCGCGTCCCCGGCCAACGCTTCCGACTCTGGCGCGCCGCGCTTGAGCTCCAGGCCGCCTTCGTGTCCAAAGAGCAGTGCGCCGGCCGCGCAGGCGAGCGCAAGCAGAAGGAGCGCGATTGCTCCCCGTGCCCCAACGACATGGCTCCCCAGGGCCTCGAGGGGTCCGCCCTTTTGTTTCTGCGCCATAGAAAACCCACCTCCCGTTCCCATTCTGGGAGAGGAGGTGGGAATGAGATCTGACAAAAAACGTCGGATGAGCCACTTGCTTGCGGCCGACTAGCGACCCACGCGCAGATTTTCAGGAACTAGTCCTCGGAGTTGCGCCTGGGGCCACGGAATCCACCGCGGTCGCCGCCACGGTCTGCGCGGAAGCCGCCGCGGTCGCCGCGTGGACCGCGAGGGCCGAAGCCGCGGTCGTCACCAGGGCCGTGCC
>NZ_LT732540.1:717892-738400 GCF_900155635.1 Olsenella urininfantis | reverse complement strand
CGGTCTGCGCGGAAGCCGCCACGGTCGCCGCCGCGGAAGCCGCCGCGCTGGCCGCCCTTGAAGTCTCGCCCGCCGTGGCCCATGCGCGGGCCACGGTCGTCGGACTTGGGCCTGTTGGGCGCATCAGGGTCATCGCCCATGGCAAGGAGCTTCTCCTTGAGAGACTCGCTCACCCTGTCAACGGTGGCAACGAAGGCGTCGCGCTCGTCGTCTGCCACCCCGGCGAAGACATCCTCATCGGGGTCCATCACGTTGGGGTCGGGGGCCGCGGAGATGCCGTCCTCGGTGATGCGGACCACGGTGACGCGACCATCCTCCTCGCTCTTCTGCCTCTCGATGAAGCCCTTCTCCTCGAGCTTGGCAAGTAGCTCCGAAAGGGACTGCTGACGCATCCCAAGCAGGAAGCAGAGCTCCTTCTGGCTGGTCTCGGGCTTTGCCTTGAGCAGGGCAAGGACGCGGCCCTGGCCGCGCAGCGGGTCGCCAAAGCCACCGTGCGCCTCTGCCTGGAGCTTGGTGTAGCGGTGCATCAGGCGGGCGAGACGGCCGACCTTCTGCACCAGGGACATCTCCTCGGGAGCTGCCTCGGGGGCACTGCCCTCGGGGCTCCCAACGGAATCCAGGGTCTTTTCAGCCTCTTTGACTTCGAACTCAGACATGGAAAACCTCTCTAGACAGGCACCTCGCGTCGGCCCTTCCGACATATTAAACAGGTACCTGTTCTTTATGCATCCAGCTTACCAGCACCATTGCCGCGCCAACGGAAAAAGTCCCTCCGCCCGCGCTTCTACACTTGACTCACACATTAGACAGGTACCTGTCTAATGTGTGAGCGAAAAAGAGGGGCCCGCAGGGCCCCGGCAAGAACAAGGGACGGTGGCTGGCCTAGCGAGCCGCCCACTCCGCGGGCGCAAGCTCGCGATGACGCGCGCTGAGCGACCTTGGGGCGTGGTAGGAGGCGCACTGGTCGAAGTCCACGTACTCGACGCTGCTCACGAGGTCGTCAATCATGCCATCGTGATCGAAGCTCTCCCATGCCTCATGCACCTGATCGAGGCGGGCGTGCGTCTCTGGCCTACGGGGCATGAAGAGGGTGCAGCAGTCATCTGCCGCCTGGCAGCTGATGTCGTAGGTGCCGATCTGCTCGGCACGACGCATGATCTCCTGCTTGTCTGACCCAATGAGGGGACGGAGAACCGGCAGGGTTGCCATCTCGTTGACGGCGGCGATGTTGTCGAGCGTCTGCGAGGCGACCTGCCCCAGAGACTCACCCGTGACGATGGCCTTTGCCCCCTCAAGGCGCGCGATGCGCTCGGAGACGGCGAACATGACGCGCCGATAGGTGATGATGCGCAGGCTCTGGGGCACGGCAAGCGAGATCTCGCGCTGGCGCTCGCCGAAAGGCACCACGTACAGACGGCCAACGAGGCCCGCGGGCTCCAGCGCGTCAACTATGTCCCGGCAGAGGTACTCGCTGGTGTCCGCCGTCATGGGGCGGCCCGAGAAATGCACGGGGACGCAGGTCGCCCCACGCCTGCCCACCATCCAGGTGGCAACGGGAGAGTCAAAGCCGCTGGACAGCAGCGTGACCACCTTGCCCGCCGTGCCCACGGGAAGGCCGCCCGCTCCCACGATGGAGGCGGCATACACATAGACATGCCCCTGGACCACGGTGACGTAGACCGTCACGTCCGGGGAGTGCATCCTGACCTTCTTCTCGGGGAAGCTGCGGCAGAGCGCGTCCCCCACGAGACGGTTAATGTCAAGCGAATGCAGCTCGTAGTCGGTGGACGAGCGATGCGCGTGCACCTTGAAGCTGTCGAACTCACCCGCCTCGCCAAGGGCCCTCACGGCAGCGCCACAGTACTCCCGCTCGTCCAGGTCACAAACGTAGGCAAGAGAGACCCTAGCCACGCCGGGAACGCAGGAGATGGCGCGCGCAAGCTCCTCGGTTGCGTAGCCGTCCTCAAGGCTCACGAGGATGTGGCCGGAGATGCGGCGGACGTCCCTCACGGGAAATCGACGAAGCGCACGCCGCAGGTTGGTCACGAGCTGGTTCTCGAAGGTCGAGCGATTCTTTCCCTTGAGGCCGATCTCGTGATAATGAACGAAGCAGACTCTGCTAGCCATCTTAGAGGTTGTGCTCCACGCGCTCGTTGGAGCCCTTGATCTCGCGGTCGAACTCGTCCTTGACGAAGCTCAGGGTGCCGCTCTCGATCTCCTCCATGGCGATGGAGACGGGGTCCTCGCCAGAGACGACGGGGGTGATGTCGTCCACGTCCTGGATGGCGGTCACGCGGAGGTGCTGGCCGCGAACCATGTTGTTGATGTCGCAGGCGCGCTTGGATGCGACGGTGCAGAGCAGGAAGGGGTTCTGCTCGGTCTGCGTAAGAAGGTTGTCGATCTCGGGCTTAGTAACTGCCATTGTGGGAGTTACCTCCATCCATCTCATAGCGTTCAAACAGCTGGGCCAGCTCGTCGGTGGCTCGGGCAAGCTCGTCATTGACCACGCGCACGTCATAGCGCCCCGCCAGTTCCATCTCGTGGAGCGCGTTCTTCATGCGCAGCTCGATCTGTGCCTCTTCCTCGGTGCCGCGCGCCCGCAGCCGCTCCTCGAGAATCTCCAGGGACGGCGGCTCGATGAAGACGAGCACGGCCTCAGGGTAAACCTCCCGCACGTGAAAGGCCCCCTGCGGGTCTATCTCCAGAACGACAGACACGCCAGCGGCAAGGCGGGCGTCCACCTCCGAGCGCAGCGTTCCGTAGCGATGCCCGTGGACGTCAGCCCACTCGAGGAACTCACCGCGCTCGAGGCGGGCAGAGAACTCTTCCTCGGAGAGGAAGTGGTACGAGACGCCATCGGTCTCGCCTGGGCGTGGCGACCTCGTGGTAGCCGAGACCGTCAGGCCAAGGTCGGGACGCCGCTTCCTTAGCAAGGAGAGAAGCGTGCCCTTCCCCGCGCCCGACGGTCCGGATACGACGAAGAGTCGAGGGTAGCTAGGCACTACTTGGAGAGCGCCTCGATGAGCTGCTCGCGCTGGCGGGCGCCAAGGCCCTTGACGCGACGGGTGGCAGAGATGCCCAGCTCGTCCATGATCTTGGCAGCCTTGGCCTTGCCGTAGCCAGGGAGGGACTCGATGAGGGCAGAAACCTTCATGCGGCTCGCGATGGGATCCTCGGAGTCGAGAACATCCTGGAGGGTGGTCTCGCCCTTCTTGATCTTGTCTCGGAGCTCGGCGCGCTCGTGACGGGCGGCCGCGGCCTTCTCGAGGGCTGCCTTGCGCTGCTCGTCGGTAAGCTGAGGTAGTGCCATGGTTCCTCCAAACAGTTGAATTACAGATTTGGTTCCTTGCGCCGCAGAATAATAGCAGGTCATCGGCGCGCACGCACCTAGTTTGCCAATTTGTACTTGCTTTTACAAGTACTCACGGCGACTTTTCGCTGCTAGTGGTAGGTATCTACACAAAACGGACCAAGAAAGCGCACGTAGAAGGCCTGCCCCTAGCCCTCCACGAGCTCCCGGACGATACCCTCGAAGGCCCCTGCGGGATCCTGCGCCCTGGTGATGGGGCGGCCCAACACCAGCATCGAAGCCCCGGCGGCGATGGCTGAGGCGGGCGTTGACACGCGCCTCTGGTCGCCAAGCTCGGAGCCTGCGGGACGCACCCCTGGGGTGACGATGAGCGCCGCCTCCCCCAACCTGCAGCGCATATCGGACGCCTCCCGCGGAGAGCAGACGATGCCGTCGGAGCCTGCGCCAACGGAAAGGGCGGCAAGCCGCGCAACCTCCTCCTCCAGGGGAAGGGTGACGCCTATCTCCTCAAGGGACTCCTGGCTCATGCTGGTGAGAACCGAGATGGCGACCAGGCGCGTCCTCTGTCCCGCTCGATGCCCTGCCGCCTCCTCGACGCCGGCACGGGCCTGTGCCACCATCTCTGCGGAACCCATGCCATGGATGGAGAGGATGTCAGCCCCCGCAAGCGAGGCCGAGCGCGCGGCCCCCCTCACCTGGAAGGGGATGTCGTGCAGCTTGAGGTCGAGGAACACCTTGAGGCCGCGCCTGTGCATCTCGGAGACGATGGAGGGTCCCTCGGCATAGAAGAGCGTCATGCCCACCTTGACCCAGCAAGCCCTGCCGGAAAGGGAATCCGCAAGGGAGATAGCCTCATCCCTCGCGCAGTCCAGGGCGATGATGACTGACTCGCGCGCACGGTCTTCGCTTAGCATTCGAAGGCTCCAATCAGGTCGTTGACGTCGTTGACTCCCTGGGATGCCACCCAATCTTGCAGCTCCGCGAGGATGCGGGGGGCGCAGTCCGGGTTGGTGAGGTTTGCCGTGCCAATGGACACCGCGGTGGCCCCGGCGAGGATGAACTCCGCCGCGTCTGCCCCGCTCGTCACCCCTCCGATGCCGCACAGGGGAATCCTGACCGCCTGATGGGCCTCCCAGACCATGCGCACGGCAATGGCATGGATGGCAGGGCCCGACACGCCCGCGGTGGGACGGGAGACGCGGCTGCGCCTGGTGCGCACGTCTATTGCCATGCCGGGAATGGTGTTTATGAGGGAGAGCGCATCCGCCCCCTCCGACTCGAGCGCTCGGGCTATCTCCGCCACGTCGTGCGGGGCCATCTTCACCACCAGCGGCAGGCGCGTGCGGCCCCTGACGGCGCGCATGACCTCCGCCGCGGCGGCTGGCGTCGCGCCCATGGCCGCCCCGCCAGCCGAGACGTTGGGGCAGCTGATGTTGAGCTCGAGACCCGAGGCGAAGGGCGCGAGCTCCTCGTAGAGCTCCACGGCGCGCACGTACTCCTCGATGGAATGGCCCGCCACCTGACAGATGACCGCACATCCCCTCTCGTCGAGCTTGGAGAGGTAGGGGCCGGACTGTCTCGCGAAGCTGGCCACACCGGGGTTCTGCAGGCCCACGGAGTTCATGATTGTCGAGGGCAGCTCGGCCAGTCGCGGCGCGGGGTTTCCCTCCCAGGGCTCGGCGGAGCATCCCTTGGTGGTAATTGCCCCCAGCTGGGAAACGTCGAAGAAGCTCTCGAACTGCCAGCCATAGCCGAAGGTTCCAGAGGCCGTGTTGAGAGGGTTCTTCATCTGGATGCCACCCAGGCTGACGGCCATGCTCACGCTCTTCCCTACCATGCCAGCTCCTCCGCCCCGAACACAGGGCCATCCATGCAGCAGGACTTGTAGCCCCCGTGCGCGGCAGCAATGTTGCAGCAGTTGCAGGCCCCGAAGCCACAACCCATCATGCGCTCCATCGAGACCTGGCAGGAGAGGCCCGAGGCCTGGGCAAGCCTCACCACCCCCGCCATCATGGGAAGGGGTCCGCAGGTCATGACCTGAGCATATTCCTCCGTTGCCAAGAGCCGCTCCATGGCCTGGGTGGTGAATCCCCTGACGCCCGCCGTGCCGTCGTCCGTCGTGATCGCCACCCTGCGTGCCCCCAGGTCATGGGCGCGCTCGGGCCCCCAGAGCCTTGCCGCCGTCTGGGCGCCAAAGATTGCATCGAACTCCAGTCCGGCGAGGGAGAGCATCTCCGCGGCGGCGATCACGGGGGGAGCCCCGACGCCGCCGGCAACGAGAAGCACAGGCCCTGCCGAAGGCAGCCTCCAACCATGGCCGGCCGGGCCCACGAGCGTCGAGACCGCACCGGGGCCCATCTGGGAAAGCCTCCTGGTGCCCTCCCCCACCACGGCATAGACGAGCTCCACGACGCCCGCCCCTGCGTCCGCACGCGAGAAGGAGAGGGGTATGCGCAGGATGTGGCTGTTGTCTCCCGGAACCTCGAGGTTCATGAACTGCCCGGGACGAATGCCCTCGGAAAGCCGAGGCGCATGCAGCACGAGGCGCCAGATGCCCTGGGCAAGCTCCTCGTTGCGTAGAACCTCGAACTCATGCAGCTCGTTGCGCGCGCTCGCCATCACGGAGCCGCCTTTCTCTTGCCGTGCGCGGGCGGCGGGCGAAGATGGTCCCCCCGCCGCCCGCATCTCTTGGGACTAGGCTACGATGCCGTCCTTCAGGGTGTGCCTACCATCCACGAAGACGTCCGTGGCGACTCCGACGAGGGTCTGGCCCAGGAAGGCGGAGTTCTTCGAGAGGCTCTCGAAGTAGTCGGCATCCACCGTGACCTCGCTGGCCGGGTCGATCAGGGTGAGGTCGGCACGAGAGGAGACCTCGATGCGCACGGGCCGGAGCCTGAGCACCTCACGGGGACGCACCGCCATGACCTCAACCAGGCGCGACCAGCTCATCTTGCCGGTGCGCACCAGGTTGTTGAGCATGAGCGGGAGAGAGGTCTCGAGCCCGATGGTGCCGAAGAAGGCGATCTCCCACTCGCAGTCCTTCTCGTGCTGGGCGTGGGGCGCATGGTCGGTGACCACGCAGTCGATGGATCCGTCGATGACGCCCTCCACCAGGGCCTCCATGTCTGACTTGAGGCGAAGGGGCGGGTTCATCTTGAGGTTGGTGTCATAGACGGAGCTGATGTCCTCCTCGTTGAGGAAGAGGTGGTGAGGGGTGACCTCGCAGGTGACGGGCAGGCCCTCGGCCTTGGCGGCCTTGACGAGCTCCAAGCCCTTGGCGGTGGAGATGTGGGCGATGTGCAGCGGGCAGCCCGTCAGGCGACAGAGCTCGATGTCGCGGTAGATCTCCATCTCCTCGCCAAGCGCCGGCCAGCCGAACATGCCAAGGCGCGTGGAGGCGCGGCCCTCGTTGATCACGCCGTGCACGGTGAGGCTCTCGTCCTCGCAGTGGGCGATGGCCACGCGGTCGAACTGCGAGACGTAGTCCATGCAGGTGCGCATCATGCCGGCGCTCTGGACGCCATGCCCGTCATCGGAGAAGGCGCAGGCGCCCTCCATGACCATGTCGCCGATCTCGGCCAAGGCCTCGCCCTTCTGGCCGCGGGTGAGCGACCCGATGGGGCGCACGTGGCAGAGGTTCGCCGCGTGGGCGCGGTCGATCTGGTAGCGCACGCCCGTGCCCGTGTCTATCACGGGGTCGGTGTTGGGCATCGTGGCGACGTCGGTGAAGCCGCCGTGGGTTGCCGCTCGGGCGCCCGTCTCCATGGTCTCCTTGTACTCGAAGCCGGGGTCGCGGAAGTGCACGTGCATGTCCACGAGGCCGGGGACGAGGTACTTGCCGCTGCAGTCGATTACCTCCATGTCCTCGCCGCACTCGATGCCCTTCTCGACAGCCTTGATCTCCTTGCCCTCGATGAGCACGTCACGTATGTCGTCCAGGCCCAGCTGGGGATCTACGACGTGAGCGGACTTAAGCAGAAACGCCATTGTTCTCTCCTCCCAGAAGCAGGTACATCTCGGCCATGCGCGTAAGGACCCCTGCGTTGACCTGGTCAAGAATCCTCGAGCGGGCGCAGTCGGCCACGTCCGCGTTGATCTCCATGCCGCGGTTCATCGGGCCGGGGTGACAGATGATGGCATCGTCCTTCATGCGCTTGACACGCCTCATGTCAAGGCCGTAGAGGCGGTTGTACTCGCGGCGCGAGGGGATCGCCGCACCCTCCATGCGCTCCAGCTGGACTCGGAGCATGTAGACCACGTCCATGTCCTCGATGACCTCGTCCAGGCTCGAGGTCTGGGGGCAGCCGAACCAGTCGGGATCGTCCACCTGGAAGGTGGGGGGACCCACCAGCGTGACGTCCGCGCCCATGGTCTTGAGGGCGGGGGCGAGCGACCCGCAGACGCGGCTGTGGGCGAGGTCTCCCACGATGGCCACCTTCAGGTCGTCCAGGTGGCCGAAGTTCTTGCGGATGGTGTAGAGGTCGAGCATCGCCTGGGTGGGATGCTGGTGCTTGCCGTCGCCGGCGTTGATCACTATGGCGTCGGTGTTCTCGGTAATCTTCTGAGGAGTTCCCGCCAGCCTCGCGCGGCATATGAACATGTCCACGTTCATGGCGTCGATGGTCTGGATGGTGTCGGCCAAGGACTCGCCCTTGACCACGGAGCTCGTGGAGCCGCCCATGGAGAGGCTGTCGGCCGAGAGGCGCTTCTCGGCAAGCTCGAAGGAGCTCTTGGTGCGGGTGGAGGGCTCCAGGAAGAGGTTCACGATGGTGCGGCCACGCAGCGCGGGCACCTTCTTGATGGCGCGGTTGTTGACCTCCTCGAACGAGGCGGCGGTGTCGAGAATCTGAGTGATGTCGTCGGCCGTGAGGCTGTAGGTGTCTATGAGGTGCTTTACGGACAGCATTACCTGGTACCTCCCGCAATCTCCTGCTTCTTAACGTCCCAGATCTCCACTGCGTCATGGCCGTCGAGAGGCTTCACGCACACGCGCACGTCCTCTTCGTGGGACGAGGGAACGTTCTTGCCAACGTAGTCCGCGCGGATGGGAAGCTCGCGGTGCCCGCGGTCCACCATCACGGCCAGCTGAACGGTCCTGGGGCGACCGTAGTCCATGAGGGCGTTGAGGGCGGAGCGCACCGTGCGCCCCGTGTAGAGGACGTCATCCACCAGGACGATGTGCGCGTCATCGATCTTGAAGGGGATGTTGGTGGAGTGCAGGACGGGCGCGATGTTGCGCGTGACGTCA
This sequence comes from Olsenella urininfantis, assembly GCF_900155635.1. GTDB lineage: Bacteria > Actinomycetota > Coriobacteriia > Coriobacteriales > Atopobiaceae > Olsenella_G > Olsenella_G urininfantis. The sequence continues at coordinate 729,842 of NZ_LT732540.1, read as the reverse complement.
TCGCGATAGAAGCTGATGTCGAGAGAGCCGATCTTGGGGGAGCTGCCCTCGATCTTCTCGATCGCCTGGGCTAGCTGTCGCGCAAGGGTCTCTCCGCGGCGGATGATGCCAACGAGGGCGATGTTTGCGGCTCCCTCGTTGTGCTCGATGATCTCATGCGCGATGCGCACCACCGCTCGCTCCATTGCCTGGCCGTCCATGATGGTAGCCTTGGGCGCAAGCTGTTCCATGGGACTCCTTCCTTAAAAAAAGATGCCCTGCCCGTACATGTACGGCACAAGACACCCGAAAGAAGGCCATGTCCGACCCCGCAGGGTCATCTTTACCTTACCGGCATCTCGTACCGTGTTTAAAGGTCTGGATTAGTGTATCCGCGCGCGGCGCGCTTGGCAAGCCGAAAGTTCGCGAGGCGGACGTCGACCGACGTGCGCCGTCTAGCCATGGGCCTTGCGCGGGCCCATGAAGAGACGCCTCAACAGCCCGAGGACACCCCGTTTGTCCACGTAGTAGAGGGACATGAGGGCCTTTCGCCAAAGTCCCCGGGGAGGCCTTCCCCTCTTGGCGCACAGCAGCGCCAGGCGGGTCCCCAGGCCAACGTCGGCCTTTTCGATGCGCCCCAGGTCCCACTCCACGAGAAGGGTCTCGGACGCAAGGCTGAATATGGCCGCACAGTCCACGTCCGAAAGCCTCATGGCATCGAAGAGGACGAGCTCCACGATCCAGGCAAGCTGCAGGTCGGAGTAGCGCTCCAGGATGCCCATCCGCTTCCAGTCGTCCAGGATGCGGCGCTCCATGGCAACGTGCTCGCGAAGCATGCGGGCAGGGTTCGCGAGCATGCGGTTGACGAGGGAGTCGCCGCGTGCGATGCGGTACTCGTAAAGCTTGTCGGAGATGAGCAGGGTGCGCCTGGAGCGGGGAAAGACGGCGAAGGCGAACACCTGATCCTCCCCATAGCGCACGGACTCGTCGAAGTGGATGTTCTCGCGCAGGGCGAAGTCGCGCCTCAAAGACAGCCGCACGGCAAGCGGCTTTGTGGCCTCGCTCAGGAGCAGTGCTGGCTCGAAGGCCTCGTACAGGACGTCGCGCGGGCTGAACACCTCCTCGAGCCAGGGGTATGACGCGCTTCTGGGCAAGGCGAGACCCCCAAAGCACAGCAGCTCGGCAAAGGACGCATCCAGCTCCTCCACTATCCTCTGACACGCATTCGGCAGGTAGCGGTCGTCCGAGTCCAGGAAGCAGAGGTATTCCGACGTCGCAGCCTCCATCCCTGCGTTGCGCGCGCTGGAGAGCCCCCCGTTGGGCTTGTCCACGACCTTGATGCGCCCGTCACGGCGCGCGTGCTCCGCAAGGATGGAGCGCGAAGAGTCCGTCGACCCGTCGTTCACGCAGACGATCTCGATGTCCCCGAACGTCTGTGCCGCCAGGGAGTCAAGGCACTCGTCCAGGTAGGCCTCGACGTTGTAGACGGGGACGATGACCGAGAGGCGTGCCACCGCTATCCCCTCCCCGCAAGCTTCTGGGCCATGACCGCGAGCACCAGGCCAAGACCTCCCAGGCGACCCAGATGGACGAGCATCCCCAGGGGACCGGGGGCCGGCTCTCCTCCTGACCAGGCACGCGCGAAGCGCTCCGGATGGTCTATCAGCGCATCCAGCTCGGCCCGTTTGACAGGCCCCATGCCGCACGCGTCGAAGAGGCCGCTCTCGCGCAGCTCCGTCAGCTCGGCGCGGGCGCGCCCAAGGAAGCCCTCGCGCAGCTCGGGGCCCAGTCGCGCGTAGTTCCAGAGGTAGCTGTTGAGGCTCATGCGCGCGAGGACTGGCTCCAAGATGGACTGAGCCTCCCCCCGCTTAGCCAGCCAGCGCCTCATCTCGGCGTATTCGTCCATGACGCAGAAGACCTTTCCCGGAGAGCGGACCGACGAGGCCTCGTTGTCCTGACGGTAGAGCAGGACGCTCTCGGAGAGGAAGCATGCCCGTTCGGCCGCGGCCCAGACCTTGAAGCCGAAGCCCGCGTCCTGATAGGAGGCGCCGGGCGTCTCGAGGAAGCGGATGTCGTTCTGCTCGAGGAAGTCGCGGCGGTAGAGGCCGCTCCAGATGGAGGGCTGACGGTAGAAGACCTCGCGACCCTCGTCCAGCGGACAGACGCACCGCCCCGCAAGCCCCTTCGGAACGACGTGGCAGCGCTGGTGGCGCTCGCCCTCTGACCAGTAGAGCTCGAAGTCCGCCTTGGAGACCTGCGCCCCGCAGCCCTCGGCCGCCGAATGGAGAAGCTCGAGGGCCCGGGGCACAAAGAGGTCATCGGACTCGAGAATGGCCACGTAGCGGCCCCGCGCCTCGGACAGGCCGAGGTTCATGGAGGCACCATAGCCGGAGTTGGGCTTGTCCACGACGCGAAAGCGCGGGTCAGCGTCGAGGTAGCGCTGGATGATGCCTCGCGAGCCGTCGGTGGAGCCGTCGTTGATGCAGATCACCTCGAAGTCCTCGAAGCTCTGGGCGGCGAGGGAGTCGAGGCAGGGGGCAAGGTAGCGCTCGACGTTGTAGATGGGCACGAGTACCGAGATCTGCGGCATGACGGCTTCCTTCACACGTGTCTTTAGCGTTGCGTTCACCTAGAGCATAGGGCAAAAGGCGGGTAGGCCTAGCGGCGGCGGGCAAGGCCCCAGAGGGCGCGCCTGAGCGCAGACGTCAGCCCCCTCTTCCGCACGAAGTAGAGGCCAAGGTCAAGGCCGGTAGGGCCGGCTCCCCCACCACGGGCGCAGCCCAAGACCTTGTCCAGGCACATGCGGGCGGGAAAGCCGAGCCGAACGCGCAGGGTGGCAAGGTCGAGCTCCTCGGACATCGCCGCCTCCCAGCGCCGCCAGAACCCCTGGCGCGACCCCTCGGGAAGGCGCAGGCCGTCATGGAGCAGGAGCTCCAGGCACCAATCGAGAACCCGCTCCGGGCAGATGTCAAGCAGCCCCGAGGCGCGGGCGTCCGAGAGCACCGCGCGCTCGCAGGACAGGTGACGACCCATCTTCCCCAGGAGCTCGGGCACGCTCCCCTGGCCGGCGTGGGTAAGGGAGCCCTCGCGCATGCGGTAGCGATAGAGAGCGCGCGAGCAGAGCGTGGTGCGCCTCGAGCGTGCGTAGACCTCGAAGCAGAAGAACTGGTCATCTCCCAGGCTCAACACCGGATGCCAGCAGATGCCCTCGCGCTCGACGAAGTCGCGCGAAAGGGCGATGCGGGCCCCAAAGGGGCGCGCGTCCTCCTTGAAGAGCAGGGCAACGACGGACTCGGGCGATCCGTCCAGGACGGCATCCCTCGGCGAGGTCTTTCCCACGAGCGAGGGGTGCATCAGCTGAGGGGGCTCGACGGCAAAGCCGAAGACCATGACGTCGCAACCGTCTTGCGAGAAGGCCTCGGACACCCTCTCGCAGGCATCCTCGACAAGAGCGTCGTCGGCGTCACAGAACATGATCAGGTCGCCGGACGCCTGTCCCATCCCCTTGTTCCTTGCCGTGCCAACGCCGGAGTTCTCCTGATGAAGAACCTTGATGCGGGCGTCCTCCCGGGCATATTGCGCAAGGACCTCCGCCGACCCGTCGCTTGATCCGTCATCCACACAGACGACCTCGATGTCATCAAGGGACTGCCGCAGGAGGGATTCCAGGCAGGAGGGCAGCTCCTCCTTCACCTGGTAGACGGGAACGATGACGGAGACGCGGGGCATCTAGCGGCCCCTCCGCTCGCGCAGGGCGGCCGCCACGGCCGCAGGACCGCCCAGACTCAAGGCGAAGACGAGCTTGGAGATGGAGCCGCTCGAGCGAAAACGCTCGCGCAGGGCGAGGTAGCGCTGCGGGTCACTCATGATCGAGCGCAGGTTGAGCGCCCTCCAGCCATCGAGGCGAGCCCATTCGATCCGCCCGGAAGCGTCAAGCGCCCTGAACTCCTCGGCCATGGACCGCATGAACTCCGCACGAAACTCGCCCGCGATGCGATCCACGTTCCAGAGGTAGGCGTTGTAGCGCGCCACAAGGGAGGCCAGGCTCAGATCCGAGGCGTGCTCGCGTTCCGCACGAGCGCCAAGCCAGCGGTCTATCTCGTCAAACTCGCCCTTGACCATGTACACCTTGCCTTGCGAGCGCACCGATGAGCCCTCGTTGTCCTGGCGGTAGCGAATGACGGGCAGGTCAAGGAAGAAGGCGCGACGCGCGGCGGCGTAGGTCTTGAAGGCGAAGGAGGTGTCCTGATAGGAGGCGCCAGGCGTCTCGAGGAAGAGGATGTCGTTCTCCTCGAGGAAGGAGCGACGAAACACCCCGCTCCAGATGGCGGGACGGCAGAGGTAGAGCCGGGGCTCGACCCTGGGATCCAGCACGCGGCCGATGAGGTCTGGCGCAAAGGGATGCTGCATCAGGTCCCTGGGGCCAGAGGACCAGTAGAGCGAGAAGCCGCCGCGCACCAAGTCGCAATCGTTTTCCACGGCAGCCGACATCAGGCTCTCCAGGGCACCTTCGCACATGATGTCATCGGACTCGAGGAAGCCCACATAGCGACCCCGCGCCAGAGAAAGGCCCAGGTTGAGCGTGGAGCCATAGCCGGAGTTGGGCTTGTCCACAACGTGGAGGCGGGAGTCTCCCTCGGCAAGCTCGTGGGCGATTGCGCCCGAGGAGTCGGTCGAGCCGTCGTTGAGAAGGATGGCCTCGAAGTCCTGAAAGCTCTGCGACTTGAGCGAGAGAAGGCACTGCCTCAGGTAGCGCTCCACGTTGCAGATAGGTACGAGCACGCTCAGCAGGGGCAGCTTGCCGGCGGAGGGCTCCTGGCTCTCTGCCACCGCCTACGCCCCCAACCGCTTGTACGCCGCACAGACCTCCGCCGTGGGGCCAAGCATGCGCTGCTTGCCCTTCTCTATCCAGCAGACGCGGTCGCACATGCGCTCCACGAGGTCAATGGAGTGGCTCACGAGAAGGACCGTGACGTTGTTTGAGTCCACAAGCTCCTTGATGCGCCTCTCGCACTTCTGCTGGAAGAGGAAGTCTCCCACGGAGAGGGTCTCGTCCACGATGAGGATGTCGGGCTCGGTTATGGTGGCGATGGCGAAGGCGATGCGTGCGACCATGCCACTGGAGTAGTTCTTGAGGGGCATGTCCATGAAGTCCTGGAGCTCGGCGAAGTCGACGATCTCCTGGAAGTGCGCGTCTATGAAGTCCTTGCGGTAGCCCAGAAGCGACCCGTTGAGGTAGATGTTCTCCTTGGCCGTGAGCTCCATGTCAAAGCCTGCGCCGAGCTCGATGAGGGGGGCGATGGTGCCACGGACCTGGCAGCACCCCTCCGAGGCCTTGAGCACGCCGGCGATGACCTTGAGCATGGTGGACTTGCCTGACCCATTGGTCCCCACCAGGCCAAACGCCTCGCCGCGCCTCACGTGGAAGTCTATGTGGTCAAGCGCGCGAAACTCCTTGAAGCGCAGCTCGTGGCGCATGAGGGCGATGAAGTACTCCTTGAGCGAGTTGAACTGCTCGGAGGCTATGTTGAAGATCATCGAGACGTCGTTGACGTCGATGATGCTGTCTTGGTCTGCCATGGCGATGGGCTCGGACACGCGACTCTCCCTCCGTGGGCTAGATGTAGAGGATGAACTTGTGCTCGTGGCGATGGAACGAGAGGTATCCCACAAGCAGCGAGACCAGGGCACAGGCCACGCAGGCGATGTGCATCTTGAGCGAGGGGACCTGCTGGTAGAGGACAACCTCGCGGATGTAGGTCACATAGACATACATGGGGTTGAACATCTCGAGGCCCCTCAGCCACTCGGGAAGGACGCTGACGGGATAGAAGAGTGGCGTGAGATAGGTCCACGCCGTGATCACGACGCTCCAGAGGTGCATGACGTCACGGAAGAAGACGGAAAGCGCCGAGAGGAGCAGGGCGAGGCCGATGCTGAAGAGAATGAGCATGAGGAGGGCAAAGGGCCAGAGCAGGGCCGTGGGCCCCAGGGGAACTCGCTCCACAAGCATGACCAGGGCGATGGCGACGATCGAGAAGGCATAGTTGACACCTGCGAAGAGCACCTTCTGCACCGGGAAGATGTATCGGTTGATCTTGACCTTCTTGAGCAGGGGCGCCGCTGCGATGATGGAGGACATGCCCTGGGTGGTGGAGTCGCTCATGAGCTGGAAGGCCGTGTTGCCAAGGATGAGGTAGACGGCATAGTTGCCCATGGACGGGTCCTGATAGCGCATGAAGGAGCTGAAGACTGCGGCAAGGACCAGCATCATGAAGAGCGGGTTAAGGACCGACCAGGCAACCCCCAGCACGCTGCGACGATACTTGAGCTTGAAGTCCTTGGTGACCAGCTGCTCGAGGATGAACCAGTCCTTGCTCCTGCCCGAATACCAGGCGTCCTTTGCGGAGATCTGCGCCTCGCGGCTCACTGCGTCCAAACTGCCTCCGAGCTACGTGTCCTTGCCTGCATGAGACGGCGTCATTGCTGCATGCAAGCCCTGTTCAGATGGGGTTAATCCTAGCACAGGGTTGCTTTCGCCCCACCAACCCATACAAATGCCAGAGCATGCGAGGCCATGAAAAAAACCCTCCTGGGAGGGTTGAAAGGTCTGGCTCCCCGTTCTTGGCCTTGTGCGAACCGAGATTGCCGTGGTTGGAGGCGCCATCCTGCTGCGCTTCCCACGTGCCGCCTAGCCGCAGGCAGACGGCTCGCTGTGAGCCCGTTTAAGGCCCCCGGACCGACAAGGCGGGCAGACGCCCGTGGATTTCGGCACAAAGAAGGCCCCGCCCTCCCGAAGGAGGACGGGGCTTCCTCGTCAGTCGAACAGGACGCTGATGCGCCTCTCGCGCTCGTACCACGTGACCCTGCCGCCCGCGAGCCGCAGCGCCTCTGCCCAGTCGGTGGCCTCGCGGAGCGTGCGGAACTCGCGCCTGCGCCTCTCGTGGCCGAGCGGGCCGGGACAGCGCGTCCAGGCGTCCACGGCCCACCAGCCGTCGGGCAGCATCACGCCGCCTGGTCGTTGAGCCAGCGCTGCCACGCCCTTGTGGTTGCCCCGCCGAGGTAGCCGTCCGCGCCGCAGGGGCCGCAGTCGTAGCCGTGCTCGATGAGCCACCGCTGGACGGCGCGGTTCGTGCCGGGCCCCCAGAGGCCGTCCACGTCCGCCCCGGCCATGCGCTGCACGGCCATGACCATCAGCGAGCCGTCGCACTCCCACGTCCAGTTGCCCTGGGCGCTGGGCACGAATGGGCGGTCCGCCGGGTGCTGGCCGCTCACCACGCCGTCAACGGGGGTCCCGAAGACCTGCTGCGAGCGGGCCGTGGTGGCAGGCCCGAAGTCCCCGTCTATGGCGAGCCCGCCGACCACGGGCGCCTGCGGCTCTGGCGCGGCGTGGCCGTCGTAGGAGGGGCGCACCACGCAGTCCACCACGGACCAGCCGCGCGTGCGCCGCGCGACCCATCCGCCGTCGCCCTGGCTCCCGCCTCCGCGCGAGGTGTTGCCCTCGATGGTCTGGAGGTGCCCGCCACGGTTGACCTCCACGATGCCCACGTGGTCGGGGTCTTGGTCCCCGTCCCAGTCGAAGAGCACGATGTCACCCGGCCGCGCGGAGCGACTGTCAACGAGGCCGTTCGCGGCCTTGATGGACGGGCAGTAGCCGGTGGGAAGCCCGGGCACGCCCACGCCCGCCCGGTCCATGACCCAGCTGACGAACATCGCGCAGTAGGGCACGCCGTTGCTGGCGAACCACGGGGCGCCCGTGACCTCCGCGTACCACCTGCCGTACTTGGTGCCGTTGAGCGGGTCGTTATGACGGTAATAGCCGACCTCGCCGGACGCGATGCGGAGCACGTCAGCGACGCTACTCATACTCGACCTCCTCCACCTCGGCCACGTCGGGCGCGTCGTGGGCGTCCTGGGCCATGACGGCCCCCATCTCCTCCTGGGTGGGCTCGTCCGCCATGGCTACGCCTCCCCCTTCTCCGCAGCCTCGCTGACGCTCCGCAGCACGCGGAAGAGCGGCGAGCGCGCGAGGTTGGGGTTGGCCGCGCCGATGGTCTCCAAGGCGGAGGCCAGCTCCATGATCACGATGTAGGCGCAGCAGCCCACCAGCACCGGCTCGCCGATGCCGATGTTCAGCCCCCCGGCTATGGTGCCGTCGATGATGACGCCCAGCAGCACGAAGCACAGCTCCGTGGCCTTGTGGGCGATGCCCCTGCGCGCGACCTCGCTGCTGTAGTCGTGCCGCAGCACGGCGCAGGCGGTCCCAAGCACCCAGTCAAGCATGATGGTGAGCAGCACGGCCCCCAGCGCGACCTGCGCGGGCTGGCTGTCCCGGATGGGCGCAAGGAACACGTCGATGTAGATTGGAAGTCCGTTCATTCGTTGCCTCTTTCTCTCTCTGTCCGATTTCCCTTCGTGGCTGCGGCCGGGGCGGCTGGCGGCGCTACTTGCTTACATACGGCCACGAGGCGGTGCCCACGATGCGGGCCGCCTGGTCGTAGCATCTGAACCACGGCCTGCCGCCCGAGTCCCCCTTCGCGGGCATCCACACGGAGCCCGTGTTGTTCGAGCCGTAGACCGCAGTCGGGAAGTACATCGCGAACTCTGGCCGGTACTTTGCCGGTATCTCGCCCGTGCAGTACCATCCGTCGCTGTTGACGCCCGTCTGGTCCCACACCAGGAAGCAGATTCCTCCGATGGCGCGGTACTTCACCCAGTACGAGATTCCGTTCGCGACCGCCGAGTTGATGGTCACCCAGCCCGTGTCGTCGAGGACCGCGCTCCGCACGGCCTCCAGGTCTGCTGACGACGCGGCGCCGAGGGAGGCCCTTGCCGCGGCGGCGCTCGTCGCCCCCGTGCCGCCGTTGGCCACGGGGAGCGCCCCCGTGGTCGTCCCGAGTCCCAGGCGCCTCCGCTCCTCCAGCGCCGACTGGACGCCCGTGCCCCCACGGGAGGCCGGAAGGACGCCGGAAGACACGTCCGACGCGGAGTGCGTGTGGGAGGAGCCTGCCTTCCCGTCCAGCGCCTTCGCCAGGAGCCCGAACATCTCGACGAGCTTCCTGCACAGGTACGTGAGCCCGCTCAGGTTCAGGACCTGCGTGCCCTGCCTCCCCTGCGAGCCGTAGTCCAGGGCGGCGTCGATGTCCTCTGCCGTTATCGGCTCGGCGGTCGCCGAAGACTGGGAGCCGATGCGCTCCCAGCCGCCGCCAATCCACATGAACTCCAGGTAGCGGTCGCTCGCGTTCTCCCCTGCGGGGACCACATAGAGCCTTCCCGGCTCGCCATCGACGGTCGGCCTGCCCATCGACTCCGAGTACTGGCCCAGCTCAAGCTGCACGATGACGAGCCCCTTGGCGGCGGCGTTGTTCGCCATCTGCGCCGCGTTGTTGGCGAGCTGCGCGGCGTCGTTCGCCCTCTGGGCCTCGCCGTTCTTGGCCTGCGCGGCGTCGTTGGCGCCCTGCGAGCGCCTCAGCTCCTCGGTGGCCGACGACGACTCGGCGGCGGCTGCCTGCGCCCTCTGCGCGGCGGACCTCGCCTCCGTGGCCGCCTCCGTCGCCACCGTGGACGCAATCCTGAACACCCTGCCGTCCGACATGCGGACGCGGTCGATGTTGCCCGCCTCGTCCTGCAAGAGCGCCGCCCCTGCCATGTGCGCCTCCCTACCTCGAAACTATCCCGATGACGACCAGCCCCGCCCCGACGCGCGCCAGCACGCAGCGGTCGCCCTCCCTCGCTCCCCCGCATGCCGTGGTCATGGGCAGGCCCGCGAGGGTCGCCCCCATCGCCTCCACGGTCGCGGTGGCCCCGGCGACGGAGGAGACGGTGCCGAAGAACGCCCCCTGCGAGGCCTGCGGCCTGGCCCAGAGGGCGTCCGCGAGCCTGATGCCCGCCGACCTCGCGGCCCTCGCCAGCTCATCGCTCAAAGCGCCTCACCTCCATCTCCATCGGGCATCCTCCCACGAGCGTGAGAGCAATCCTGCGGACGGCGAACTTCCCCCTGATGCCCGCCGACGGCCACAGCACGTCAACGGCGTCCCCGACGGACAGTGGCGCGTAGACGTGCCTGGCCGTGACCCTGTGGACGACGCTCTGCTGGCTCGCGAGCAGCTCGCGCGCCTTCGCGTCCGCCGCGGCCTGCCGCGCCTGCGCGCTGTCGCCCTGCGGCAGGTCGCTGAAGCTGTACGAGGCCGACTTGCGCCAGCCCCTGCTCACGGTGCTCCACGGGCTCTCCTGGTCGTCGTCAACGGCCACGCCCACGACCGTCTCCTCGGCGGTCGAGTAGACCGCGTGGACGACGTTCGCCACGCCAGAGGCGTCCCTCTCGTCGGTGCAGGAGTCGCAGAAGCGCGCCAGAGGCCCCTCCTCCATGCGCAGCGACGGGGCGCGGCCCTCGACGCCCACGTGGCGCCTGAGCATGACGCGGCCCATGGGGTCGGTCCGGGCTGCCGAGAAGCCCGCCGCCTCCAGGAGGGCGTTCGCCGCCCCCAGGCGCGTGGACAGCCTCTCGTCCTGCGCCCCGGCGCCGAGCACCCACGTGGACGACGTGGCCCAGTCGGAGTCGTCCGCCACCACCTCGAGCCCCGCGTCCCGCAGCATCCCGGCGGCGTGGGACACGGCGTTGGTCCCCGTGGGGACGGCCATGGGCTCGAGCTCGTCCTCGGCGGCCTCGCGGAGCCTCCCCGACAGGTCGGCGGTCCCCCTGGACACGCCGCCCGAGCGCTCGGCCCTCGGCACGGAGACGAGGAAGGTCCCCAGCGGCTCGGAGGCCGTCGTCCCGTCGGCGAAGGTCGCGTCGAGCCAGACCCTCAGCAGGTCCGCCCCGAGGTCGAGCTGGCCCACGAAGTCCACCGAGCCGGTCTCGTAGGCCTTGTCCAGGTTGCGCTCTATGGTCCCGCCCGCACGGACGTTGCCGAGCCTCCCGACCTCCATCCCGGTGGCGCGCGAGACGCGCATGAAGCGGTAGGAGGCGGAGAAGCGCCTCGACCAGTCAGCCATTGGACGGCTCCTCGAAGTCCTCGTGGGTCAGCCTGACGGAGCCCTCCCAGACGCCGGGGGCCTTGAAGGACTCGGAGAACGTCATGGGGCCGCACCCCCTCTCCCCGGCGTGCCCCCTCCACCAGCCCCGCCACTCCTCGCGCATGACGCGGCGGAACTCGGAGTGCAGGCCCGCCCGCATCTCGAAGCTCAGCGACGTGGACGTGTCCAGCTGGTCGAGCGGGTACGCAACGGGCATCGACGTGCCGCCGCGCGCGAGGTGGAAGGACTCGGACGGCCTCTCGGAGCTGGTCGAGTAGCCCGCGTTCAGGCCGACGATGAGCACCCGCGACGCGTCCTGCCCGAAGTTGAGCGCCATGCCGCCGGACCGGACGGTGGCCCCGACCACCGCCTGCGAGGACGTGCCCGCCTCGGAGCGCCCTGTGACGAGGTAGCGGAAGGGCGCGTTGAGCGGCGGCAGGCGGTCGATGGCCTCCTGCCCGTCGAGGAGGCCCGCCGCGATGACCGCCACCTCGCCGTCGCACTCCCTCTCGACCGTGTAGGACGAGCACCTCGCCGCGTCTCCCACGACGAGCGCTCCACCGTCGGCCCGCATGGTGCCGTAGAGGAGCACCTCGGAGCCCATGACCATGGGGCCGGTCAGCGCCGTCCCATCGACGGAGTAGGCGCTGTCGCCGCCGACCACGCGGACGTGGCACGCGAGGGAGGCGTCCTGGGTCACGTCGGCGGACGGCATGGCGGGCAGGTCCCAGCCGGTCACGAAGGAGCGCGTGGAGGTCGCGGAGAGCCCGGAGCCGCCGCGCACGGAGAGCACGAGGGAGTAGGGCGTGTCGTTGGCGAGGGTGGCGTAGCCGCCCACCGTGGCCCGGTCGCGCCCCGTCACGTCCTCGGTCGAGATGGTGACGCCCGAGGCGTCCAAGAGCGAGAGCGTCGCGGAGGCCACGCCCGTGGCGTCGGTCACCGAGACCTCGACGGG
>NZ_LT732540.1:605184-716086 GCF_900155635.1 Olsenella urininfantis | reverse complement strand
CAGCCGCCGGGACCTCGCGCGGCAGCGACGGGAAGCTCCCGGCTGGCTCCCAGGGGCCGCCGTTCGAGCGCGCCTCGACCTCGTAGGCCGTCGCGACCCTGGACGCGCCCGAGATGGAGACCGTGACGGAGCCCGCCGACGACTTGGAGAGCGTCACGGACGCCGGGGCCGCGGGCGTCGTGCGGACGGTGCCCGCCGCGACGTGGTCGCTCTCGAGGTAGCCGGAGGAGTCCGTGCGCGACCACGCGCAGAGTCGGTACTCGTAGAGGTGGTCGGCGGAGGTGCCGTTGTCGGCGTAGTTCGTCGCGCTCCATGGCAGCTTGGCGATGTTGACCCACGGCCCGCCGTCGGTCCTGCGGTCCACGTAGATGCCGGTCCAGGGACGCTCCCCGTCGAGGCCGGTGTAGTCGGCCTCCCACGAGAGCGCCTGCGACGTGTCGGAGACGCGCCTGACGGACGGGCTGGCGGGCGGCCTGGGCGCGGAGTAGCCGCGCTGCGGGATGGTCACGGAGAGGGCCGCCGTGGCCCCTCCCGTGTAGCTCAGGTACCCCCAGGCGGACACCGAGACGTCGTAGGAGCTCGCGCCCCTCCGCATGTCGCGGTAGCCCGAGCAGACGGTGGCCGTGGACCACTCGCCCAGCTGCACCCCGTCGGCGCTGGCGAGCTGCTGCCCGCCCACGGAGACGCTGCCCTGGGCGTTGGTGCTGCGGGCGTACTGCGACTGGATGCGGCAGGTCGCATGTATGCGCGTGACGGTCTGCGACAGGTCCTCGGTCCACACCTCGAGGACCGTGCGCCAGTCGTCGGTCGCGAGCCAGTCCGAGTAGGCNGTGGAGAGCGCCGAGCCGATGGCGCCGGCCACCTCGCCCTCGCCTGACGCGATGCCGCGCGCCCAGTCGCGCATGAGCGCCTTGCCCGAGTAGGTCGTGTAGCCGTGGCCGCTGAACGGCCCCTCCTTCGCGGGCGAGAACGGGAAGTACGCGCGTATCTTCTCCACGGCGCCAGAGACCGCCGACGTGACGGAGCCGATGGCGCCCATGATGCCGTCCTTCAGGCCGTTCAGGATGGCCCGGCCCGAGTCGTAAAGCCACGAGCCCGCTCCGGAGAAGAAGCCCACGATGCTGTCCTTGACCCCGGTGACGGTGGACACGACGGAGTCAACCCCGGACCTGGCCGCAGACTTGATGCCCTCCCAGACGCTGGAGAAGCGGTCCGAGACCATGCCCCACAGGGCGTCCCACGTGCCGCTTATGGCGTCGAGTACCGAGCCGATGATGCCCTGCACCGCCCCGATGTAGGTGGAGACTATCTGCTGCATCCCCTCCCAGACGGACGAGAGCAGCGACTTGATGCCCTCCCAGACGCCGCCCCAGTCGCCGCTCACGGCGGCGAGGACGATGCTGATGACCGACTGGATGACGCCCATGGCGGCGGTGACGACCGCCTGGACGAAGGGGAAGACCGCGTCGATGACGCCCTTGATGGCGGCCCCCCAGACCTCGAAGAGCCGCCGGACGAACGGCAGCACCGCCTGGACGATTGCGCTGATGCCGTCTATCGCGGGGGCGAGGCCCTGCATGAGCTGCGTGGCGAGCTGCACGACGTGGCCCACGACGGCGCCCAAGGCGGGGGCGATGGCCTCGAGCGCGCTGCCGACCACCGGCAGGACCGCAGCCGCGAGCCCGCCCACGGCGTCCGCCACCGACGAGAGCGCTGGCATAAGCTCGCCGGCGACCTTGCCCACGACGGGGGCCAGCGCGTCGCCGAGCGCGGACATGGCGGGGCCGAGCGCGCCGGAGATTGCCGAGGCCGCCCCGCGCACGCGCTCCATGACGCCGTCGATGGCGGACATCACCTGGGAGGAGTCCACCTGCGGAAGCGGGATGCCCATCCCCGCGACGGCGCCCGCCGCGACGTTCCACGCGGCAGCCAGCGCCTCGGAGACGAGGGGCGCGAGGACGCCCCCGAGGCCCGCCAGGACCTTCGGGAAGGCGTCGATGATGCCCTTGCCTATCTGCGCCACGCGCGGGGCCACGTTCTTGGCCACCGCGCCGATGGACGTGAGAAGGTCGTCGGTGAGCTTGGAGAAGTCGGCGTCGTCGCGCGCGAGGCCCGTGACGAAGTTCTGCCACGCCGCCTTGGCCATGCCTATCGAGCCGGAAATCGTGGAAGCCGCCTCCTTGGCGGTCGTCCCGGCGATGCCCTGGGCCTTCTGAACTCGGGCGATGGCCTCGATCACGTCGGCGTAGGAGTCGATCGTCAGGTCGTTGCCGTCCTTCATGACCCCGGGGAGCTTGTTGGCGTCGGAGAGGAGCCTCTGCATCTCCTCCTTCGTGCCGCCGTAGCCCAGCTTCAGGTTGTCGAGCATCGTGTAGTTCTGCTTGGCGAATCCCTGGAACGCGTTCTGCACGTCCTGCATGTTGCTGCCGAAGACGTTCACGTTGTCGGCCATGGAGGTCATGGCGAGGTCCGTGTACCTCGCGGCCTGGACCGTGTCGCCGCCCAGCGAGCTTATGAGCGACGCGGAGGAGCTCGTCGCTTGCTCCATGTACGTGTTGGCGTCCATTCCCGCCGTCTTGAAGGCCTCGGAGGCGTTCGCCATCATCAGGCGCTGGGCCTCCTCGAGCTGGGAGTACTTGCCGCTCGCCTCACCGACCGACTTCCCGACGCTCGCCGCGTACTCCTGAAGCGTCATGCCAGCCGTGCCGAACAGCTTGCTCACGCCGCCGGCGAGCTGCTCGTAGTCGGCATAGCTGTTCAGCACCGCACCCGTTACAACTGTTACCGCCGTGACCACCGCCACCGCGCCCACGCCTGCGGCCTTCGCTGCCGTCCTTAGGGCGCTCGTCACGTGGCCCGCCGCCTTGGACATGCCGTCCTTGAGCCTGGACGCCGCCTCGCTGCCAGCCGAGCCTAGGGCCGGGGCCATGGGCGCGAGCGCGGCCTTGGCGGTGGAGGCGATGGGGCCGAGGATGGTTCCCACGGTGGAGCCGAGGGACTTCAAGGGCGTCAGGATGTGCGTGGCCGCCGCGCCCATGATGGACNGGCATAGCTGTTCAGCCCCGCCCCCGTTACACCTGTTGCCGCCGTGACCACCGCCACCGCGCCCACGCCTGCGGCCTTCGCTGCCGTCCTTAGGGCGCTCGTCACGTGGCCCGCCGCCTTGGACATGCCGTCCTTGAGCCTGGACGCCGCCTCGCTGCCAGCCGAGCCTAGGGCCGGGGCCATGGGCGCGAGCGCGGCCTTGGCGGTGGAGGCGATGGGGCCGAGGATGGTTCCCACGGTGGAGCCGAGGGACTTCAAGGGCGTCAGGATGTGCGTGGCCGCCGCGCCCATGATGGACTTGCCCGCGCTCGCCGCCGTGGAGAGGCCGGTCTTCACCGCGCCCGAGACGGTGGAGAGCAAAGACCCGGCCCTGCCCGCCACGCTCTCCAGGGGCTGCGGTATCAGGTTCGCCGCAGCCGCCATGATTGACCTGCCCACGGAGGCGACCGTGGAAAGCCCCGCCCTCACGGCGGAGGCCGCGCCGGAGAGCTTGGAGGCCATGCCCTCCCTTATCCCCACGAACGCGCCCTTGATGCTGTTCGATGCGGACGTGGCGTAGCCCGTCAGGGTCTGCCACGCGCCGCTCTGCGTCATCGCGGCCCTGAGCCTCGCCCCCGACTCCTCGAAGGCGAGGGCCATGTAGCCCGCTTGGTCCTTGGCCGTGGCCGCGAGGTTGGAGATGGCGCCCCTCGACTTGGAGGCCCCCCTCTCGGTGCCGCCGGACAGGCCGTTGCCGAAGGTCTTCCCGGCGGACGTGCCGGCGCTGCCGAAGTCGCTGCAAATCTTCTTGGCGAACCCGTCCATGGATGGCATTATCGCCACGTATGCGGTCCCCACGTTAGCCATCTACGCGCCCCTCCAATCCCAGAAGCCTCGTTATCTCCTCCTTGTCGCGCAGGGCGCTGTCCCTGCGCTCCCTCGCCTCCGCCAGCTCCCCTGGCATCTTCACCGGCTCGGGCGGCCTCGGAGGCCTCCTCTTGGGGTCGGACATGCCCCACGTAAGCCCCGCAAGCTCGTTCTCGATGAGCCGGAGCAGGTACGCCTCCACGCCCCACTCAAGCTCGGGGCACTGCCTGCGTGCCGCCCTGGACTCCGCCGGGAGGTGCTTCCAGAGCAGCGCCATCCGCCCACAGTCCTGCGGCCCGCCCTCCAACGGGAGGGCGATGCCGTAGAACTGCTGGAAGTCCGCTACTACTTCGCCCCGGTGGCGTTCGAGGTCTGAGGCGAAGCCGAGGAGTTTTTTGCGTCCTCCCCCACCGCGTTCATCGCCGCCGTGACCAGGGTGTCGATTTGCGACACGTTGCCGCCGAGCCTGCGCATGTACTCGCTGTCGCGGCCCATGAAGATTCGCTCCATGACCTCGAACGGCGCGCCCATGTCCCCGTCGGCATTGAACATGAGCTTTGCCGTGTCGTAGTCCGTGAGCTGGTCGGCGTCGCAGGAGAACTCCCCCTCCACGCCCTCGACCGTGAAAACGACTTCCTTCATGTCCCCTCCTATGCGGCGTTCGTCTCGGTGGACTGGATGTAGTCGTAGCAGGTGTTGCCGCTCTCGTCGGTCAGGTACTTGGCCGTAAGCTCGCGGGCCGCGAGCTCGCCGACCGCGAGCGTCATGTCCCCAAGCTCCGAGCACTGGAACAGGGGCACGACCTTGCGCCACTTGCGGTCGTTCTTCAGGAGCAGGTCGAGGACGATGGCCCACGTTCCGCCCGAGTTGCCGTTGTGCTTCACCGTGATGACGCCCGCCTTGTCGGTCACGTTCTCGTCGCCGTACATGAGCTTGAGCGTCGTGGCCTTGATCTCGGCGAGCGTCAGCGTCGCGGTCTCCACGCGGGAGGTCTGCGGGCTGTCCATGAGGTCGCCGTTCATGTCCACCATGTCCTCGGAATCGCTCTCGACGCTCTCGGCGTAGCCGTCGGCGCTGATGAAGCCAAGGACCTTGAACTCGGGGCCGAGGGCGGTCTTGAAGTCGGTTGGGAGCTTCGTGCCCACAGGGGCGACGAAGATGTAGCCCCCGCGCACGCCCTTGGTGCTGGAAACGTTGTCGGTGGAGTTCGCCGTGTACTCCTTGTTGGTTCCGGCCATTTCATCTCTCCTTTACTCGCAGATGGTCAGCTCTGCGTTCGTCTGGTATCTCTCCTGCATCGAATCCGGGTCGGGCCAGCGGTAGGTGCCGTCCGGGTAGGCCTTGAAGACGTTCGGCTCCTCGGTCAACTCGTAGATGGCGACCTCAACCAGCCCCGCGATTTCCGCCGCCCGCCTGCGGGTCTCCGCCCACGACTGCACGGCCAGCGAGCATGTCTTTGGGTAGAGGCCGGGGCCTGAGCCGGTGAGCTCCACGGATATGAACTCCCTCGGCCTGTCCTCCGGCACCTCGAGCACCGCCTTGACGCCCGTGGCGTCCATGAGCCGCCTGGCGACCACGCGCTCGACGTCCATCATGACTTCCTCGAATCAAGCGCCTGCTTCAAGCGGTTGTGCTTGCGCTCGCTGTTGTTCGCGTGGGGCGTGCCGGTGGCGACGCCGCAGTAGTTGGACATCTTGCCCCGCGACCTGAAGACGCGGTACCCGGCGCCCAGCTCCTTCGCGCCCTTGGTGTAGGTGGAGTTGCACTCGGCGGCGATTGACCGCGCAGGGGCCTCGCACAGCGCCTGCACGGGCGCGGAGTCCAAGACCTCGACGTAGCCCGTCCGCTTCCACTTGTAGTCCTTGAGCTTGACGCCGCACCTAGCCATCCGTCCGGGTCACCTCCACGGTCAGGTTCCACGGGGTCGGGGTGTTGGCGTCGGTGTAGCGCTGCGGGTCTCCCACGACCTGAAGCGCCTCCCCGCGAACCTCCACCGAGCGGCCTTTCAGCTCTCCGGTGAAGGTCTTGGGGAAGCAGAGGGTGTAGGCCACGGTGACGCCCTCGGGGCGGGACGCGTCCAAGTCTGCGGTCGCGCCGGGGGCGACGACCACGTTTGAGACCTCCTCGCGGGTCGCCTCCCCGTAGGTCGGCTCGCCCAGCTCGTCGTAGGTAACGCCATCGGTCACGACCGTGACCGTCTCGCCCTTGATGAGGCTAAGCATCGTCCGTCACCTCGTCCCGCTCCTCGGGGGTCAGCACCCTGCGGCGCTGTCCCGTGAGGCCCAAGTCCGCGAGGTCGGTCTTGCCCAGCCACATGTCGCCCACCGCCCCGTCGAAGGTGACGGAGGCCGTGTAGCCCCCGGCACCTTGGCTGAACTGGGTGGCCCCCTCGTAGCCCTCGGGAGCCGTCAGGGCGTTGTGGACGAGCTTGCAGCACACCGCAGCCGCCGCGCGGTCGAACGCCGTGTGGGCGCCCTTCACGTAGGCCTCTCCCCAATGCGCCTCGTATGCCGAGAGCATCAGGTTCGAGGCGTCCTCAAGGAGCACCTTCACACGGGCCTCGCCGGTGACGGTGCCGTAGCGCTTGGTGTAGTCCCCTATCGCGGCGAGCGCTGCCATGTGCTACTTGACCTCCTCGTAGGCGAGCCCGGCCTTCACCAGCGCGTCAACGAGGGCGTTGTGCGCCTCCCGCGTCTGCGCAGCCGTGGCCTTGTCGCCCAGCTTCGGGAGCGCCCCCAAGAGCGCCCCGCCGTCCTCGGCCAAGAGAGCGACCTTGCCCGGGCAGATGGGCGACGCCTCCTCCGGCTTGTGGACGAAGAACCTCTGCACCATCTAGGCCACCCCCTAGGCGCTCTTCAGGACGGAGAAGCCCTTGGGGTCAAGCACGGCATAGGCAAGCACGGCCTCGGTGCGGTAGGCAACCTGGTTGCTGCCCTTCAGGTCAACGCCGGTGTTGTCCGGGTCGCCGTACTCGATGACCTCGGCGGTAATGTCGCGCACCATGCCCCACTTGATGAGGCCGAAGTCGCCCATGATGGCCTTGACGCCCGTTGCCTTGGCGGCGAGCTTGCCGTTCACGGTGCCGGAGGCGGCAGCGGGGATGCCGTCGATGTTGCCCAGGTTGAGGGACAGCGGGATCTCCGGGTAGAGGCGCTGGCCGGTGGATGGGACGCGAACCTTGCGCAGCTCGCTTGCGAACGCGCGGGAAACCGCGAGGCCGTTGATGTTGTACTCGATGAGCGCGTCGGTCAGCCTGTCGATGTCCGCCGTGGGGTCGCTCGTGGCCGTGACTGCGGTCGCGCCCGCCGTAAGGGCCTCGTAGCCGGTGAGCGCAGCGCCGCCCTTGGGGTTCACCGCGTGGTACACGATGTAATCGAGGGCGCGGCCAAGCGCGGCCGTCTGGTCGGCGATGATGTTGGTCACGATTTCGAGCTGGTTGTCCTCGTCGGCCCAGCGCAGCTCGTCGCTCACGCGGGTCGTGGTGACAATCTTGGCCCGCTTCGCCACGACGGGCTTGGTGTCGATGTTGTAGCTGCCCTTCTTGGCTCCCTCGGCCACGACCTCGGCCTCTGCGGTCGGGTTGAACACGAGATACGTCTTGTCCGCGAACTTCTGCGGCACGCTCGGGGAGAGCGCCGCGATGGTGGAGGTGTCCTTCACCTTGTTGATGAGCGTGGTGACCACCTCACGGGGAAGAACCACCTTGCTAGTGTCAGCTGCCATTTGCTGGCTCCCTTCTAGTCATTTCCGAGGAGCTTGCGCGTGAAGTCGCGCAGCCCCGCATCGTCCTTGCCATCGCCGCCCGTGGAGAACTTTCCGGGGTTGTCCACCTTGGCTGCGGGCCTCTTCTTGTTGAAGGCGAGGAGCTTGTCCGCCCATGCCTCCATCTCTTCCTCGGTGTCACCGGCCAAAAGGTCGGCTGGCACGCCCTTCTTTTGCGCGACCTCGGCTGCGAGCTTGCGCTTGGCCTCGGCCTTGTCGGCAGCTTCGAGCTTCGCTTCGAGCGCCGCGATGCGCTCGCCGGCAGACTTCTCGGCCTGCTCCGCCACCTTCTTGTTGGCCTCGGCCCGCTTCTCCCACTTGCGGGATTCCTTCTTCAGCTCTTCGTACTTCGCCTGCCAATCGACCTCGTTTCCCTGCGGCTCCGTGGGTTCGGTAGGCTCGTTGCCCTGCGGCTCCGTGTTGCCGTCTGCCATGTCGCTGCTCCTTCCCGCACCGTGCGGTGCGCCCCAAGGCCGTGCGGCCATTCCGGGGTCTGTGTGTATGTGCGCCGTGCGGCGCTTCGTGAAGGAGTGTCTAATACGCGTGAGATTTGCCCGTCTCGGCATGAAAAGGGCCGCCCGGAGGCGGCCCTTGGCGATTTGTGCTGCTATAATGCAGATAGGAACGGCATGCTGCCCTCTACTTTTGAGGTTTTCGGTGCCGTTCCTTTTTTATTTGACTGCCAGGTACCTACCGTCCTTTAGCAGCAAGCGGACATGAGCTACTTCTGGGTACTCCGTGACAAGCTCATTGGCTGCGCCTATTAGCGCCTTGTCGCTTATGTGCTCAGATACCGTGTTGTCCACGACCATGCATTTGACGCCTTCCTTTCCAGCTGTGCTGTCAAGGTAGTTCTTCATTGCGCCCCATGCGTTTCCAGACGTTCCGATTGTCTTGATCTCGATTCCGTTTTCCAGGTCCGGAAGACCTACCTTGCGCTTTCGCCCGTCTTCCTGAACCCACCTGTAATCTTGGATGAACGTCGAAGCAACACCGTGATGCGCCAGCCTCTTCGCCGTCCCTATCTCAGCTTTTGTGCCCGCTTCTTCACCTCTTTGCTGACAAACCCGACTCTTGGCTCTTCGCCGGTCTTGAACCACTTAGGGTCTCTCGTCTCGATTTCCTGCGAGACGCGCTTGTTGAGGTACTTCTGGAAGGCCGCGCCCTCCTTCTTGCCGTGGCTGGCGATGTACGCCTCGCGCTCCTCCTTCGGCAGCGCGTCCCACTCGGCGCGTATGCCGTCGCGCCCGCCCAGGGTTTCCAGGACGTCGTTGTAGCGCGAATACATGCCGTCCGCATCGTAGCCCTTCACGGTTGCCTTGCCGAAGCTCGGCACCACGCGGCAATCGCAGTCCGCGTGCACGTGGCTCGCTGCCTCCTCCGTGGTGTAGTGGAAGCCGAAGCTGGCCAGCATGAGGCAGAATCCGCACGTCTCGCCGCCGGTGGGCACGCGGGCATATCGCGGCTTCTTCGGGTCGCGCCGGGTGTTGTAGGCAACGCAGTTGTTGGCAGAGCGCCGCACGTCCGCGTCAATCCTCGACAGGCACTCGCGCCGGTACTTGTCCGTGTCACCGTTGACCACGTACTGAATCATGGCCTTCACGGCACCGGCAAGCGCCTGCGGGTCGCGCCTAGAGTCGGCAACGGCTCTGTGGGCACCGCGCACGCCCTGCGCCGCCCTACAGCCCTCGTAGAACTCCGCCGCCTTGCCTGCTGCATAGGTGTCGCAATAGGCGCTCTCGATTGCCTCCAGCGCCTCTATGCACTCAACGCGCAGCCCCGCCACGTCCGCGCCGTCCCACTCCCTGAAAATCTCGTCAAGCGCGGTAGCCGCCAACGCCTGCGCCGAGGTCGAAAGGGCGTTGACGGCCCCCGTCAGCTCGTCAAGCAGGCTGCGCGGTATCTCCATCGCCGTCCTCCTTCGGGGTCAGCAGGGAGAGAACCGCCTGATTGGCCTGCGCCCTCTTATAGTCGCTGTTGATGCGCTGCATCTGCTCGTCGGTGTATCCGAGCGTTTCCAGCGCCACGTCGCTTGCGGCAATCTTCGGGAGCGCCTGCACCTGCTTCAGCATCGCGTCGCTCTGGGAGACGACGGAGGGGTAGGCGGGGGACATGAACCGGGCGTTCACGTTGAGGCCTGCGTCGCGCTCCGTTGCGAAGTCCGTCCCATGGAGCACAGCGAGGGCCATGTAGGCCACGTTCCGCAGGGCGTGGCCGTTCTCCGCGTTCAGGTTCTTGGCATCAATGACCAAAGGCTCCAAGGCTGCCGCGATGGCATCCGAAGAGTTTGGATTGTCGTTCGAAACGCCGAAGAACGAGACGGGAACGTTGGTCACGCTGGACATTTGGCACGCCAACTGCCGCAGGTATTCCGTGAGCGGGGCCATTTGGAGCTGCGCGGCCTGCCAGACGGTCGGCACATCGCCATCAACGTCCTTCGTCACCTCGTTGATAGCTCCCATGGAGGCGTCGTACTTGTTGCCATCGTCCGTTATGCGCTTGTACGTCCCCAGAAGCCACGTCTGGGGAAGCGTGGCGCACTCCGATGCCACCTCCATGCGCGCCCGTTGCCTGATGGCGTCGTCGGTGATGCTCATTACGGCGCGGGAGATGCGCGAGGAGCCGAATGGACGCTCCAAGGTCGCGCCGTGGGCCATAGGCTCCATGAGCGGCCTTCCCATGCCGTGCTCGCGGTACTCCGCGACCCAGCCGTTGTCGCTGCGGCGGAGAACGATAATCGTGTCCGTGNTTGGGATCCCCCCCCCACACCCCCCGCCAGTATGGCCTTCATGGCATCGTCCCACACCGCCGATGCTGCTGTGGCGGGATAAGCGCTAATAACCGGATAATCGCCGCCAGACACCGTCCAGAAGCCGCAGCAATGCTTCAGCTCGCAAATCAGGTTCTTTCGGTACAGCGAATCGAGCGCGTTGGCCGCGTAGATGCCCCGCAGATCCTGCGTGGTGGATTCATCGTCGGTGGTGAAGCCGTTCAGAACGCTCCGGTCGGCCAGCGCGTGAACCGCCTTGCGCGGCCAGTCCACACGCGAGTCAATCTTCTTCGCTAGGCTCTCGGGCATGGAGATGCCCAAGTCCTTCACCTTCACGTGGCCGAGGTAGTACTTCTCCCGTAGAAGGTTCCTGCCGCACTTCCTCCGCCACACGTCCACCAGCTCGTGAACAAGCGCCTTGTCCTCCGGCGCAAGCCCCACGGCGCTGGCCACGCCGTCTGCAAAGTTCAGGTCAATCTCTGTCATCAGAAGCTCGCCTCCTGCACCCTCCTGGGGTCTCTCCTAGTGGTCCTTGCCGCCCAGAGCGCGAGGCTCGCCGACTCGATGGGGGTGGCCCTGCACCCCTCGCCGTCGCCGAAGCCCCAGCCGCCGTTGCTGCCTATGGCCCTCCTGACGCACCCCCTGGCCGACGCGTCGAGCGCGGGCGAGGCGATGTGCGTCAGGGTCCCCGCCGCCAGCTCGTCGCGCACCATCGACGCCGCCGCCTGGACGGTCGCCGAGGTGCAGTCCACGACCGCCCTCTTGGGAAACCCGCCGTCGAGGAGCCTCTGCACGAGCACGTCTCGCCCGTCCCTGCCGTCGATGCAGACGGCGGCGATCTCCGCCCTGTTGCGCAGGAGCGTGTCGGCTATCCCGGCGGTGCCTGCCGCAGCGCCCATCACGTCGTACAGCTCGACGTAGGAGCCACCGCCCCTCTCGGCCCTTGCCCAGGAAATCGCGACGCCCCTGCCGTCGGCAGAGAACTTGACGCCGAAGGCGAGCTTCCCTCCATCCATCGCGCCTGGCCTCTCCGCCTCGTCCCACCTCTTGGCGTCCAGGGCTGGCTCGAGGCGCCCGGCGACGGGCGACCACCAGCCGAGCCGCTCGCGGGCGAAGGTCTCGGAGGTCATCTGGTTGCACTCGCTCTCCACCGACCTGACGTTGAGCAGCGAGCCGAGCGACGGGTTGAACTCGAACCACCTGCTGCGGTCGCGCTTGTCGCCGACCTCGCCGGCGCCCCACTCGACCCACGCCATGGACGACTCGCCCTTGTGGACCTCGTCGTGCAGGTGGCGGAAGACGGTCCCCAGGCACTTGGTGTCTGGCGGCGTCCCGAGGTAGATGGTCTGCGGGTTCTTCTTCTTGCCCGCCGAGATCGCGGGGAGCAGCGCCGCCTGCTGCGAGTCGGTCAGCTCCTGCGCCTCGTCTATGATCAGCACGTCGAAGCTCTTGCCTCGACCGCCCGAGTCGGTGCGCGTGGTGAAGCGAATGAGCCCGCCGTTCTTGAGGACGATTGCCTGCTTGCCGTTAGTCTTGCGCACGTGCCTGAGGAGCGCACGGAGCTCGGGCTCGTCCTCGTCCTCGAAGGGGCGGCACAGCTCCTGGAACATCTCGTCCGAGGTGTCGCCGTGGTGGCAGGTGTAGAGAATCTTCTCGCCGTTGGCCACGGCCCCGTAGAGGCAGCGGGCGCGAACGTCCCAGCTCTTCCCGTTCTGGCGCGGGATGGATATGCCCGCCTCGGAGACGAGGTACTTGTCATGCTCGTCGCGCGCCAGCAGGACGTCCAGGATGTGCGGCTGCCACTCCATCGGCTCGCCGAAGTACGCAGAGGCGAGCAACGTGGCCATCTTCCCGTCGCCAGACAGGTCCTCCGGGACGTTGGCCTCGAAGGTCGGCGTCTGCCGCGCCCTCATGCGCCCGCCGCCTTGCGCTCCTTCTCGGACCTGTCGCCGAGCACGACGGCGAGCTTCCTGCCGTGCTCCGTCTCGACCTGCGTGGCCCGGGCCGCCCCCATGCGAGCCCTCGCCGAGGGCGTGAGGCCGAGCATGTCGCTGAGCGCGCGAATCTCGGCGCTCGCCTCCTTGAGGACCGCAAGAGCCGGGGTCTTGCGGTACATGCCGAGCTTGCGCCCGTCGGGGCCGCTGAAGGGCTTGACGCCCACCTTGTCGAAGATGCTTATCTGCCCGTCGCCTCGCAGGATGGACTGCTCGGCCTGGCGGGCCACCGCGTGCCAGAAGCAGAGGTGGCGCAGCGCCGGCACGTCGGCCTCGGCGAAGCCGTTGCCCTCGGGGGCGATGCACGCCCACACGGCGCCCTGCACCGGGTCTGCCGCTATGTCCTCTGGCATGGTGACCATTCCGCCCTCCCTCTGAGGGGGATGGTACGGGCGGCGTGAGATGCCCCCCCTATGCCACGGGGGCCTGCGGGGAAATCGGCCCTATGCCGCTGGGCGGGCCCAGTGACCCACCACCGGGGGCAACGCCCCCCTGGCCTCGCAGGACGCCGCCAATGCCACGCAACAGACCGCATGCGGCAAACGTGCCGAACGTCATGCGCGTGCCCTCCACGGCGCTACCAGAGCCTCGTGCGCCGTATCTCCGTCGCCGCGCCGGCCATGCGGTTGCCCTTGCGCTCGTTGCAGATGCGGTGCGCCGCCTGCACGTTCGCGTAGTCGTAAGGCGCCCCTCCGCGCGACAGCGGCACGATGTGGTCCAGCTCGAAGCTCCACGGGTGACCTGCCGGGAGGTCGTAGTCTATCGGCATGCCGCAGAGCGCGCACGGCCTGCCCTCCTTGCGAAGCCTCGCCGTCAGCTTGCGCTTCGCGTTCCCGTTGCCGCCCCATATGTCGCGCCTCTTGCCCATGGCCCGATGGTCCTCCAGGCGTGAGACGCCGTTCCACGGCGACGCCCCTCTGGGGCCGATGCGTCTCGCGGGGCGTCACCCGGTGGCTGCGCTACCCCTCGTCGAGCTCCGCGACGCGGCCGGTCAGCCGCTCCCGCTCCTTCCCCGTGCGCTCACTCACATCTTGCGGTCGCTCTTGAATAGGAAAAGGCCCCTCCGGAAAGGGGCCTTTCACTTCGATGGAGCGGAGGGGTCGGGATTGCGCCGCCGTCTCCCGGCTGGGTGCCGGGTATTCTCCTGCTTGAACTACCGCCGCGCGGCCATTATCCCACATCCGCGCGGCGCTCCGCAACGGAAACCTGCTCGCCCTTGTACATCCCCGCGCCAATCTCGTCTATCCGGCTGAACGGTATCTCCGGAACCGTCAGCCGCCCCCGCCACTCCTTGTCGATGAAGTAGATGTAGCGGAGCTGGTAGCCTTTCACCTTCTCGTACCCGCTGAACTCCTTCTGCCTTCCCTGATGGTAGGCCGCGATGCTGTGAATCACCCCCCCCGAGGGTCTTTCCGCAACGTGTCGTTCTGCTTTATTCCGGTGAGCACGAAGCCGGAGGCGCGGTAGATGGTGCCGTCGCCACACTGGCAACCGTCCGCGAAGCTCAGAACCCACTTCACGTGTGGCGCGTTCTTCTTCAGCAGCCGCATGGCCACCGCTATGCACCTGCTCTCGCTGTTCCTCGGCAGCACAGGGTCGAAGGCCATCCGGTTAAGCTCAAGCATCCCGTTCCACGGCGTGCCCTCCACCAGCCCTAGAACCTTGCGCTTGTCGGTGGGCGGGCCGAAGCTCATGACGCCGTGGAGCCGCCCGTTCAGAAAGGCCCCGAAGTGGAGGCAACTGTTGTTCACCACCTTGCCGCTGTAGTGAACCCGCTTGACGAACGGGTTGGCCACCTTGGCCGGAATCACGCGAAGCTCGACGTCTAGCGCCCTTCCCATAGGCGGCACACCTCGCAGACCTTGTTGCCATTGCCGTTGCCGCCCGTCATGACCGGCTCGACCGTCTCAAGCACGCGCTGAACCAGCTCCCACTGCTCCTCCGTGAACTGAAGCTCCATCGACTTGGCCTGCGGCGCGTCCCCGTCCGGTATCTCGAAGTCGGTACCGAAGCCATCTTCAGACGCTTCCAAGTCGAACCCGAAGCCCGCCATGTCGAAGTCCCCGGCCAGCACGTCCAGCTCGTAGGACAGCGTGTCCTCGTCCCACCCCGTCATCATGGTGGTCTGGTTGTCCGCCAGCGTGAGCGCCCTCCTCTGGGCGTCGGTCAGGTCGTCCACGAACATCACGGGGACCTTGGCCATGCCCAGCCCGTGCGCCGCCTCGACCCTGGCGTGCCCGGCCACGATCTCGGCCGCGCCGTCAGCGGCGTGCCACGCGAGGACGGGGTTGCGGAAGCCGAACTCCCTGATGGACGCCTCCACGGCGTCGAGCTGCTCGCGCGTGTGCTCCTTCGCGTTCTTCTCGTACGGCCTCAGGTCCCCGATGGGGACCTGCTCTATCTCGTATCCCACTGCCATCCGCTCCTCCAAGCGCGTCGTCGGGCGGGGCCGAGACCCCGCCCGTCCAGCTATGCCTCCTCGAACAGCGCGCACGCCTCGTCCGCCGCGCACGCGTCCTCGACCCTCCTCGGCACTATCTGCGCCGACACCGTGCAGAGCCCGCAGCCGTCCCTGCACGTCCCGGGGCTGCTCACGTACCACCAGCACTCCCCGCAGGTCGCGTCCCTCCCGTGGTGCCTGTCGGCCGCCGCGACCGCCGCCTCAGTGGCGATGCGGTCCACCTCCTCCATCGTCTGCATGTCATCCCCCTATCGCGGCGAGCAGCCGCCGCCTGTTCGACTCGCCGATGTCGTGCGCCTTGCGTGGCCGCTTCTCCTCAGCCGTCCATTTCGTCTCCGTTCTGGACATGCCCGCCCCAGTTGCCTCTGGTGGCGGGCGCTTTTGTACCTACATCTCATCCGCTACCTCGGCGGCTCGGTAGCCGTAGCCGTGGCCGTCGCCGTCGCCGCTGCCGTATCCGTCGCCGTATCCGTCGCCGTATCCGTAGTCGTATCCGTCGCCGCAGCCGTCGCCGTTGCCGAAGCCGTAGCCGTCGCCGTATCCGTCGCCGTCGCCGCATCCGTAGCCGTAGCCGTAGCCGTAGCCGTCGCCGATAGACATCCCCACCAGCCCCTAGGCGAGGTCGCGGATGGCGATGACGGAGATGACGGCCCGCCCGTGGATGCGCACGCTCCCGCAGGCGTCGAGCGTGTAGTCGGCGAAGTGCTCGGGGTCCGCGATGCCGCCGATGCCCAGGCCGTTGTCCCAGTGGCGCACGACGTGGGCATCCGACAGCAGCAGGTCGCCGCCCTCCTCGCCGGCCTTGCGGCCCTCGAATATCCAGCCGTTCGTGCAGATGACGCAGACGTGCTCGCCCTCCTCGTACTGGGCGGGCAGGTCGGCCCTCCTGACGTACTCCTCGCCGTTGATGGTCATGGTGTCCATGTCGTCTCCTCTTGTCTGGTTCCGATGGGTGGGCGCTGCGTGCTACGCGCCCGCTTGTGGTGCCGTTCCGTTCGCCCTCTCGGGCCCTCTGTCCTCCTGCCCATGGGGACTGGTCACGTCCAGGGAGTCCGTGGCGCAGCGGCGGTTCCAGGCGCGGACGGCCCTCTCCCTCGCCGTCTCGTCCTCGGGGCCGGGCTTGTGCCCGTGGAAGTCGGAGCGGTCGAGCGTCTCCAGCTCGTCCTCGGCGTACGAGTGCCACGGCCCCCACGTGTACGGGAGCTTGGCCTTGCACCTGCCGCACCACGCCTGGAAGCCGAAGGACCAGTCGTAGACGTCGACCGTGTTCTCGACCTCGCCCTCGGAGATTCCGGACTCCGGCATGCCTGGGTGGAAGTCGAAGACGGTCCCCTCGGGGTGCCCCTCGTTCTGCCGGTAGCGGACCTTGGAGCGGACGTGCATGGTCCCCCCGCAGAACGGGCAGGGGAGCAGCTCACACATCGCCGTCCACCACCCTCGCGCCGCAGCCGGGGCAGAAGTTGAAAATCTCGTCCTTGATGAACCCACGGGCGCATCGGTATCCGCACTGGTCGCACTCGCAGATGTCGCCACGGAATCGCCTGCCAGGAACGTACTCGCGGACAATGCGGAAGTGGCACGTGCGCTCGGGGACCTCCCCCCATCCGGCGAGGTCCGCCATACCGACCAGCGTGTCGCGCAGCTCGCCGTGCGTTGCCTCACTCACCGCCGTCGCCCCCGTCCGGGTCTATCAGGTCGGCGAGGCGGCGCAAGAGCCGCTGGTCGGCTTCCTCCATCTCGCCAAGAGTTGCCATCGGCCAAGATGGCGCCATGTCTTCGTGGCCGACCATCCTTCCGATGGCTATGACCAGGCTTCTCCCTCCACATGCGGTGATGGCGTTCTCGTCTGCCGCGTCCCGCAGCCTCGCCGCCACCTCGCGGCGCTCGTCGTCTGTCGGTCTCATGCGTCCTCCCTCCGCTCTCGCAGCACCTTGACCAGCGCGAGCAGCGCGTTTGCCGTTGCCTGCTGGGCCATCGCCTCTACCAGCCGCACGTCAACGGAGGTCCCCTCGGCCTGCCTCAGCGACCACTCGGCCCTTTCCACGCACTCGTCGGCTGTCATCGGTCGTCCTCCCTCTCGAACTACGTTATGGTTTGCCATGTTGTCTCCTTGGTCACTGGCCTTCCCTTGGCCGCCCCCACGCGCAGAAGTCACCGGGCGCGACACGGGCGTGGCTCGGTGCCAGGTAGGTGAAGCCGTCGCCAATCGCCACTGGGTACTCGCGAAGCAGGATTTCGCAGAACTCCCCGCACTTGCAGTGCTCGCAGTCGCGGCAGCGCACCACCGGCTCCCTTACCTCCGTGTCCCACGTCTCCTTGTCGGTGGGCGTCACCGCGCAGACGCGCTCCTCGGTCATGCGCCCCTCCCCCTGGACGTGATTCGTATCGACTCCCTCTGCGGCTCGAACTGCGAGCACCTCCCGCCCCTGAGCAGGGCGTTGCAGGCGGGGTCGTCGGGGTGCGCCAGCATGATGTCCTGAACGGGGCAGCTCCTGAGGTGGCGGCACCAGTCGCACCAGCGCCAGCGGTGCTCGTCCCACTCGGCGGGGGTCATGCGCCCTCCCTCTGGACGCACTCCTGCACCAGCTCCTCGGTCATGACTCCTCCTTGACGAACACGACCCAGTGCGTCTTGCTGGACCTCGGCCTCCTGTTGCCGTAGAGCGGCTCGGCCGGGAACGCCCTGCGCACATCGGAGAGCGGCAGCTGCACGTCGCTCCACTTGAAGACCAGCGTCCCCAGCGGGGCGAGCACGCGCCAGCACTCCGCGAAGCCGCGCGCCAGGTCCGGCTCGCAGCGGAACACGCGCCCGTCGCAGAGCGTCGCCGACCTCGGGTGGGCGTCCACCGTCAGGACGTGGCCACGGGCGAAGTAGAAGCTCTCCCCGCCGCAGCAGGCGTCCAGGACGGGCGGGAGCGTCGCGCTCACGACTCGCCCGCCAGCCTGCGGCAGCGCTCCACAAGGTCAGTCGTCGAGTAGTCGGGGCCGTCGCCCACCATCTCCTCGGCCCATCCGCCGAGGTTATAGGCGTCGTCGATGATGCGCTCCCAGCTGTCGGGGCGCTCGTGGGTCAGGTCCTCGGCGTCGAACCCGACTGACGCGCCCGAGCCGTCCGGCGCAGCCCCGATCTCGGGCTCGCCGCCCTCGTGGTAGTACGTGATGCGGTCTATGACGAGCTCGCTCCCCCCGCCCGTGAACACCGTCTCGCCCAGCCGCAGCGGCTCCCCGTCCGCGCCAACGGGCAGGGGCAGGTAGTCGCGCTCCATGGTGTCGGCGGTGGCGGTGAGGGCCGCAGCGAGCGCGTCTGCCGTGTATTCGTAATCGAGTACCTCGACCTCGCCGAAAATGGCTTTGCACACAGGGTATGAGCATCCGACGAGACTCTTTCTGTTCTTGCGTGCCACGTCTGCCGACTCGCGCAGCAGCGCGGGGGTGATTCGCTTGGTCATTCGGCTTCCACCTCTCTCGCCTTCGCCATGTCGTAGGCCTCTCGGTACTCCTCGTCGAGGAATGCGTAGAGGTCCTGCCTGCCCACCCCGAGCGCGTCGGCGCGCCATTCCCTCGTCACGGCGTCGCGGTAATCCTCGAGCGTCGCCCCCTCGCCGCAGCCGATGGCGTAGCGTGCCACTTCCTTGAAGAGGGCCTCCCTCGCCGCCTTGCGCAGCGCAGCCTCGGCCTCCGCCGCCTCGCGCAGGATCTGGCACTGCGCCTCGAGCCTCCCCACCTCGTCCTGCAGCCTCACGACCTCGCCGGCCATGTGCTCCAGCTCGCCGAGGACGTACTGCTCGCACGTCATCGCTTCCATCACATTTCCTCCCTGATCTTCCTGATGACCCTGCCGCCACGGTCGCGCACGACCCAGCAGCCCAGCCCGTACAGCCCGGCGGCGTTCCCCTCGTAGAGGTCGCCCGGCAGGCGCCCCTCCCACCAGTCGGAGCCGTCTCCGTCCCACTCCCACGCGATTCGCAGGAGGCCCGCGTGCACCATCCCGTGGCATCCCGTGGTCCCGCTGCCGCAGAGGGCTATGAGGGCCGGCCTCAGACCGTGCCCCGCAAGCGGGAGCGACGCCCTGCCGCCCCCCATGCCCACCTGAGGCTCGTGGTGGGAGTTGGTCGCGGGCGCCCCGCAGACGGCGCACCTCGCGCCCCTGACGAGGCGGTTGGTGCGCACGCCGGAGCCCGCGTAGTAGGCCCCGAAGTGCGGCTTGCCCATCTTCTCGGCGCCCGTCACGGTCATGCCGCGCAGCGCCACGGCGCTCGGTACGTAGCCCATNGGGCGGCCTGCGGCTGCTGCGGCGCGTACTGTGGCGCCGGCGCGTACTGCTGGGGCTGCTGCGCCCTCCTGAGCACGACCACCGTCTGCGCGCGGGCGCTGGTGCGCCAGAAGGTCTGCCCGTCGCGCGTGGTGGTCTCCCTGCTTGACACCTCTCCGCTCACGCTGACGAGGTCGCCCACGGACACCTGCATGGCCTGCTCGACCGCGTCCCTGAGGCACTCGACCTGGGCGCTGAGCGTGTAGTCCCTGCCCGCCTGGCTGGTGCCCTGCTTGTAGGCTATGACGAGGTCGATGACCGGGGTGTTGCTCTCGCCGAAGGTTCGGTCCTTGCGGCTGGTGACGGTCCCCTGGACGGCGAACGCTGAGTGTGGCATGTCTCTCTCCTATCTGGGCTGGTTGGCCCACTCCTTGTCGATGCTGCTCTGCAGCACCCTGATTCGCAGCTTCAGCGCGTTGATAAGCTCCCTTGACGCGTCGTGCATCGCCTGGGAGGAGTCGCGGGCGCACTTCATGTCCGCGATCTGCTCGTCCCCCCGGCATATGTCGCCGATGATGGTCACCGGCATCCCGGCCGCCCTCTCCTGCCACATTCGCGTGGCGAGGGCCTTGCGGTAGGCGCGCTCGTTGCGCGCCAGCTGCAGGCCGGACCTACGCATGCTCTCGACCTCCTCCATGAGCTGCTGCTGGAGGGCCTCGAGCTCGGCGTAGTCCTCGACGCCGCTAGGCATCTACGACCCAGTCCGGATTGCCGCAGCAGGTCGCCGTGGCCGCGAAGGCCTCGTACTGCTCGCGGGACGCGAACGTGTAGGCCGTGCCGCAGGTCCTGCAGCGGGCGGTGAAGGGGCCGCTCTCGGGTGCCTGCCTCCCCTTGGGGTTCTCGGCGGGCGCGGCCTCGTCCGGGTCTCCGTCGCCGTCCACCGCGAAGAGGCCGCAGAGGGCGTACTTGCGCGCGTAGGAGGAGGCCATGCCGGTCACCTGCGCGTCGTCGCTTCCCTTCTTGTGCTCGTCCTCGCGCGCGTAGGCCGTCGCTGACGCCTCTCCATCCCCGCCGTCGGCGAAGCGCGCCGTGGCGGTCGAGCGGACATAGGTGCGCTCCCCCACGGCCACGACCTCGTCGCTGAGCGTGACCACGAGGCCGTGCTTGGCGCAGGCCCTCTTGACCGAGGAGACCAGGTCCTCGAAGCTTCGGTAGTGGAACTTCCCGAAGGCGTTGTACTTGGCCTTGGGCACGACCACGTCCGCCTGCGCTGACGATATGGCCTCCCAGATGCTCTTTTCCGCCCTCTCGCTAGCGCCGCTCATTGGCACTCCTCAGGCNGCCCCCATCACGCGCCGCCCATCCGCTCGCGCAGCTCGCGGTCGCCCTCGGCGGAGCCGGTGACGAAGTAGCCCGGGGCCGTGGCGGGCCTGTCGGCCCTGGCCTCGCTGTTGAGGTAGCCCTCGAAGTTCGTGGGGCGGAACAGCGTCGAGGGGCGCAGGTACTCGCCCATGTCGCGGCCGTCGCGGCTTGTCACGCCTATCCAGTCGGCGCACTTGGCGTCGATGACGCGCTTGAAGTCGGCGACGGTGAAGCCCTCGGCGAAGCGGGCGTTGATCAGCGACGTGGTGGCCGTGGTGTCGGGCTTGAAGGCCTTGCCCGTCATGGCGTTGAGGTGGTCGATGATCTCCCGGCGCTCCTCCGCCGTGGCCTTGCGTCGGGCCTCTGCCCGACAAGCACATCCGTCAGGATGTGCAACAGTTAGCTTTTCGTTAGAAAAGCTAACCTTCTCTTTCTCACTCTCACTCTCACTCTTTATAGGATTGCTTTCGTTTTGGTTTTCACCTTCGGAAAGCAATTGGTTTTGGTTTGGTTTTGCGCTCTCGGAAACCAATTGCTTTCCGTTTGGTTTCTCTCCGTCAAAACCAATTGGTTTCGCTTTGGTTTTCCTCGGTCGCCCGCCGCGTCTGCCGTTCTCGCTCAGCTTGCGGGCGCGCTCCTTTGCCTTGTCGATGCGCGAGAGGCAGAGCGCCACGCCGAACGCCGCCTTGGCGTCGCGGACCTCGGGGGCCTCGCCCGTCTCGTCGTACTCCACGAGGGCGGCGAAGAACTCGCCCTGCTGCCTCNCTTGGCGCAGGCCCTCTTGACCGAGGAGACCAGGTCCTCGAAGCTTCGGTAGTGGAACTTCCCGAAGGCGTTGTACTTGGCCTTGGGCACGACCACGTCCGCCTGCGCTGACGATATGGCCTCCCAGATGCTCTTTTCCGCCCTCTCGCTAGCGCCGCTCATTGGCACTCCTCAGGCACTCGATGTGGGTTGTGACGCTCGCGTAGGTCTCGGGCGTGAGGGCTATCACGCTGGCCTCGACGCCCGCCGAGGCGAGCGCCTGGCGCGCGGCCCTTATCGCGTCGGCGGTCAGGGACGGCATGAGCGCGACCGCGCAGACCGACTCGGGCGCGGGAGGGGCCATGGGTGGCGCCATCGGGGGGGCCGGAGGCTCCTGGCCCGTGGCGACGCGCCTCTGCAGCGCCCCCTCTGCCTCGGCAAGCCTCTCGCGCCTGTCGCGCTCCTCGGCCTCGGCCCTAGCCTGAGCCTCCTCGGCCTCCCGCCTCTCGCGGGCCTCCTGCGCCTCGCGCATGGCGCGCTCCGCCTCCTCGGCGCGGCGCCTCCTCTCGGCCTCGACCTGGGCGATGCGCTCGCGGCGCTCCCGCTCCTCCTGCGCCTCGCGCATGGCGGCGCTGAGGTCCAGGCTCTTGCAGTAGCTGGCCTTGATGGCGGCCTTCTCGCCGTCGTCGTAGGGGCTGGCGTCGATGGTGGCCCAGTCGCGCTCGATGGCGCCCACGCGCTCGTACACGTCGGCCTTGATGGCCTCGGCGTTGGCGCCGTAGTTGCCCCACTTGCCCTCGGCCGAGTAGCGGTCCCAGATGGCCTTGAAGGGCACCATCGCCGCCATGTCCCCCTGCGTCTCCAGGTACCAGGCCTCCACGCCCTGCGTGCGGGAGTCGATGACCATCTCCTCGTAGCTGGAAAGGGCCGACCTGTAGGCCTCGTCTATCCCCTTGAGGGGCGTCAGCAGGTCGCGCACGTCGGCCTCGAAGGCGCTCACCGCGTCCTTGAGGGCCTTTGTCTGCGCCCTCTTGGCGTCATCCACCTCCTTGATTGCGTTTCGTGCCAGCGTGCGGGCGCGCTTGCTGTCCCTGTAGTCCTTGGCGCTCGTGATCTCGTGCGGCTGGAACTCCTCGGCGATGCGCTCGACGCGCTCTCGCTGCTCCGACACCCAGCGTGCGGCGCCGGAGATAACCTCGGGCGGGTCGATGGGCGTGGCCTCGGCCTCGATGGTCTCGCTACTCGCCATCGCGCTCGCTCCCGTCCCCACCCGCGAGCTGGCGGCGCAGGTCGAGGTATGCGTGCATGGCCGCGCTGATGTACTCGCAGGCCTCCGCGTCGGCGGTCAGCGACCCGTCGACGAGCCCGACGGCGAGGGCGACCCCCTCATGCATCCCCATCGCGAACTCCGTCAGGTCAATAGGCTCTCCGCCGCCCTTTGGCACCGCCTTGGCCTCGCTTAGGCCGTCGAGCGCCACGCCGACCTCCCTGAGCCTCTCCACGCACCTTCCGCTGATGACCCTCATCGCATCCCTCCAATCGCCATGGCCGCGAACGTCCGCAGCGTCATCGTCACGTACTGCTCGCCGGGGTCTGAGACGCCACGGCGCTTGTGGATGACCACGCCCACGTCCGCCCCGTCGTTGGCCCTCTCGGCCTCCGCCTCGCCAAGCCACCCGGCGAGGTCCGTCCTCGCCACGTCCTTGCACTCCACGACGGCCCGCAGGCCGTTCGCGCGGACGTTGGCAACGTCGCCCCTGTCCCTTGCTCCCGTCTTCACCCTGCGGTCGATTGACGGGTCTCCGAGCGCCGCCGCCAGGAAGTCGGCGACCTCGCGCTCGAACCTCGCCCCGGCCTTCCGGGCGCTCGTCCTGCTGCGGCTCATTGCATCGCCACGAGGGCCGCGCCCACCGTGGGGACCGCCCAGAGCCACACGACCGCAGCCAGCGCCATGGCGCCAAGGCCGAGGCCCAGGAGCAGGCCGCAGAGGAAGACCTCGCGGCGGTCTCGCGCGGGTGATATCCTCAGCGTGGCCTCGTTGCCGTGGCGGGCTCCCGTGACTTGGTGGTTGGGGGTGCCCGCCTCTCTTCTCACTCTCTTCACAAATTCCTCCTTCGTTTCGCGTTTCCGCAGCTCGCGCCTACTGTCATTTCTCTTTCATCGATTTGAGGCTGCTCTTGGCGCGGCTCTTGCGCGAGTAGAGCCGCTGCCTCTCCCGGTTCATGTCCCTCTCCCGCATCACCTCCCTCTCCATCTCCCTGACCTGCTCGGCGATCTCGCCCACCCGCTTCTCCTTGGTGCAGCAGGAGCACCATCCCGTGTCCTGCGAGAGGGGCCTGTAGGTGACCCGCCCGCACCTCGGGCACTGCCACGAGCGGCGCAGCGAGATGCCGTACCGGTGGGCCTGGCACACGACCGAGGCCCTGGACCTCCCAAGGGCATGCGCCACCGCAGCCGCGCCCTCGCGGGCGTGCCGCTCCAAGTAGCCGATGTCCCCGGTGGTCCACCTCAAAGCCCGGGCCTGCCAGCCTTGACCCACTCGCGGTAGAGGGCGATGACGCGCGACGCGAACCACACCTCGTAGGTCAGCGGCTCGAAGGGCTCCTCGTCCTTCTCTTCGTTCATCTGATTGGCCTCTCAATAAATGTTTGTTTAATTGACCTCTTGCGGCAAAAAAATATCGGCGACACTGCAGTGTAGAAACTTGCAAACACTCTTCGCCTGCTCAATCGTCATTTTTTCCTGCTGGGTTTCGTAGCGGTTGTAAGTCTGACGGGAGATTCCAAGGTAGTCTGCCACTGCCTTTTGCTTGACGCCTCGCTCTTGGCGAACGTCCTTAAGTGACCTCATTCGCCTCCTCCTTTCGTTAAGAACATGTTAGTTAATCAAACATGGTTTGGTCAAGTTAAATCGCCTAAAATGTTCTAAAAGATTGACAAGAGGAGTAGATATGTCCGTCTCATCAAACATAAAGCGATTCAGGGACTCCATCGGCCTGACTCAGAACGAGCTGGCAGACAGGCTTGGTGTTGCCCGGTCTACTGTCACACAGTGGGAGAACGGATGGTCGAGCCCACGCATGGGAATGGTCCAGAAGCTCGCTGGAGTATTTGGCGTGTCAACATCAGACATCGTCGCCGAGGAGCGGCCGGCTGGGTCGCTGTCACTTGCAGGCGCGTCAGGGATGGTCCCGCTGCTTGTGCTCGGCTCGACGCACGCGGGTGACGCCATGGAGGAGATTCTCGACAAGCGTGAGGTGGAAGTGCCAGAGAGCGTCGCCAGAAACCATCCCAGGGCATTCATGCTCAGTGTAGAGGGCAACTGCATGAATCGATCATACCCAGAGGGCTGCCTCGTGATGGTTGACCCAGACCTAGAGCCGTGGAATGGCTGCGCCGTCGTTGCAGAGCCATCTCCGGGCGAGTCGGTGCTTCGCAGGTATCTCAAGGGCCAATCGAGCCTGATACTTGTCGCCGACTCGTTCGATGACTACGAGGACATGGTATTTACCGGAGAAGACGCTGACGTGAGGCTGATGGGGACGGTGGTCTGGTTTCAGGCGGCATCCGAGGAGACCGCATAGCCACATGACGAGAGAGAGGTGCGATTGGAACCAAAACACGCGGAAAATGAATCTCTGGATTCCGAGCAACGCGAACTCATTGGACTATTTGAGGCGTTAGACAGCGACCTGCGTCACTCCGTTCTCCATCTGTTGAGGGCGTTGGTTGATAGCTGCGGAGAATGGCGTCGCGGCGACGCCAGCTAATTTTCCCCCATAGCTGGGGGTTGAGCAGGAGGAAGACGTGGGACTTTTCGACGGCAAGAAGGCGGCGGGAGACCCGCCAAAGCGCGGGGGTCTCGGCAAGAGACTCGCAACGATCGTGGTGGCCCTGGTCTTCGTCAGTGCGGCCCTTGGAAACTGCGGAAAGCAGCAGGCGCAGCCAACGGAAGGCGACGACAGGGGGAAGGCCCCCGTAGCCTCCAAGGAAAAGCCCGAGAGGGAGGAGCCTAAGGAGATAGACCAGCTCGGAAGGTTCGTTGACGAGTACAACGCTATCGCCGAGACGCCGATAACGCCTGTCGAGCGCTTCGACCCACACGACAGCAGCGGGACGCACTACAAGAGAGAATTCCGGCTCCAGGCTTTCGACGGGTCTCTTGGGCTCGCCGGTACATGCGGCGATCTCAGCGTTCAGCTGGTCAACTATGGGAGCTACGGGGGTTACTACAGCTCACGCTCCAGCTTCAGGGCATACGCGTCCGGGCCATACGAGCAGGTCATAGAGTTCTACCGCGTGGCAGCAAGGGTGCTCGACCCCAACGTCAGCGACGCCTCTATAGATGAAGCGGTCGAATATGCCCTTAGCGCTGGTGGAAGCGCGGTCATAAAGGACAGCACCATCAACCCAACAATCCTTTCCGCGCATCCGCAGAGAACCTCAGAGGCGATGCTAGATACAGGAAAGTACGCTGCCAGCTGACGCAACAAGGCCGTCCGCTGAGCACGAAAAATCCGCGACGAGAGGCAAAGCATGAAGTTCGGCATCCGCAAGCCCAGCATCAAGAAGTCGATAAGCGCCCGCACCAAGGGCAAGGTGACCCGCAAAGTCAAGAAGGCCGTGGTTCCCGGCTACGGCAAGAGGGGCATGGGGTGGCTGCACCCGAAGCGCAAGGTGCAGTCGGCGATCTACGAGCGCACGACGGTGAGCGCCTGGGATCTGCTGCGGAAGGCGTTCAAATAGCTGCGCATCCGCTAATGGCACGACTCAGGCGCCAGCCACAGCCCCTCCAGCACGCCCTCGTCGTTGACGGAGACGGTGATGCGCCTGGGCTGGCCGACGGGCTCGAGCACGACGTGGGGGCGCCTCACGCCGTTCAGGAGGCCGAGGACTTTCACCCTCCCCTCTCCCTCGCTCACCTTCGTCATGCGCCATCGCTGCTCGCCCCTGCCGGGACGCATGTCTATCAGCTCGTCGCCAACGGCGGGCGTCCTGCGGCTGCGGGCGTCCTTCGGCTTCATTTTGCAGGCACCTTCCGAGATTGGGGTTCGAATGCGTAGGCACATTGTCAGGGAGCCGCGAGAGGCGGCTTGGGCATGACGAAGAAGGCCGTGATATACGCCCGCTTCTCCTGCTCCAAGCAGCGCGAGGCGTCCATCGACGACCAGCTGAGGGTCTGCGGCGAGTGGTGCGGGCGCGAGGGCTACGAGGTCGTGGCCGAGTACTGCGACCACGCCATGAGCGGCAGGACCGACGAGCGCCCGGAGTTCCGTCGCATGATAGGCAACGCTGGCGAGTCCGACGTGGTCGTGGTCTACATGATGGACCGCTTCTCGCGCGACCCCTACGACGCCCCCGCCTACAAGCGCGAGCTGGCCTCGAAGGGCGTGCGCCTCGTCTCGGCCATGGAGGCCATCCCCGACTCCCCCGAGGGCATCATCTACGAGAAGCTGCTGGAGGGGCTCGCCGCGTGCGAGTCGGCGAAGACCTCCGCGCGCGTCAGGCGCGGCATGCGCGGAAACGCCCTGAGGTGCCTCACCAACGGCGTGCGCGTCTACGGCTACCGCACCGGCGGCGACGGGCGCTACGAGGTGGTCCCGGAGGAGGCGCGCCACGTCAACGACGCCTTCGAGATGCGCCTCGCGGGCATGTCCTGCAACGCGATCGCGCGCGAGCTGGCCGGCAGGGGCGTCACGACCTACACCGGCAGGCCATGCGGCCCCTCGATGGTCCAGCAGATGCTCAGGAACGAGAAGTACGTGGGGACATACGTGTGGGACGACGTGAGGATGGAGGGCGGCATGCCGTCGATAGTGGGCCGCGAGACGTTCGACAGGTGCCAGCGCGTCAGGGCGCGCAAGGTCCGCTCCGACGAGGACTGGGGCGACTTTGCGCTGTCGGGGAAGGCCATATGCGCCTCCTGCGGTCGCGGCCTCGTGGGCCTCTCGGGGCGCGGCAGGGGCAACGTCAAGTACGAGTACTACGGCTGCAAGAGATGCGGCGTCAGGCCCGCCAGGCGCGACTGGCTGGAGCCCGAGGTGGCCGGGAGGTTCCGCGCCGCCATGGGGGACCGCAGCGAGGCCCTGAGGCTCGCCAGGGCCATCCTCGAGGCCGGGAGGTCCTCGGAGTCGGGCGGGCGCATGGAGGCCGCCCGGCGGGAGCTGAGGGCCGCAGAGGACGGCCTCAGGCACATCATGGACGCCATCGAGGCGGGCGTGGTGCACCCGCAGGCTCAGGAGCGCATCCGCGCGCTGGAGGCGCGCCGCAGGGACGCCCAGGCGGCCCTGGACGAGGCTGCGGTGCCCGAGATAGACCCCGAGGACTTCGCGGACTTCCTCCAGTGCGCGGGGGCGATGTCGGACGCCCAGATCCTCGATGCCTTCGTCCACCAGGTGGTCATGTCCGAGGAGGACGTGGTCGTAGTCATGCGCTACGACGGCAAAAAGGGCGAACCTGCCCGATTCACCATCGGAAGGGTTCGCCCAGAAGCTGCCTGGCTCCCCGGGCAGGATTCGAACCTGCGACACGCTGATTAACAGTCAGCTGCGCTACCACTGCGCCACCGGGGAATATGTCGTGCGCGTTCGCACGTTTGATAACTATAGCGGAATCGCTTCGTGGCGCAAGGGTCAATTTGAGAAATTTCGATCGGGCCCCCATGGGAGCGCGCCCCACGCCTTGCGTGACGTGGGGCGCGCCTGACATGACGAGAAAGGCGGTGCGGATGCTATTCCTCCATGTAGTCCCTGAGCCTGCCCGAACGAGAGGGATGCCTCAGCTTGGCCAGGGTCTTGCTCTCGATCTGGCGGATGCGCTCGCGCGTGACGCCAAACTCCCGGCCAACCTCCTCGAGCGTGCGAGGGTGCCCGTCCTCGAGGCCAAAGCGGAACTTGATGACCTTGCGCTCGCGGTCGGCAAGGCTGTCAAGGACCTGCTCGAGCTGTTCCCGCAGCATGGAGTCGCTTGCGGCGTCAGGAGGCGCTACGGCGCTGGAGTCCTCGATGAAGTCCCCCAGCTGGGAGTCCTCCTCCTCGCCGATCGGAGTCTCGAGGGAGACGGGCTCCTGGCTGATCTTCTGAATCTCCCGCACGCGGTCCGCGGAGATGCCCATCTCCTCGCCGATCTCCTCGGGAGAGGGGTCGCGGCCAAGGTCCTGGAGGAGCTGACGCTGGACGCGAACCAGCTTGTTGATAGTCTCGACCATGTGGACCGGAATGCGGATGGTGCGGGCCTGGTCTGCGATGGCGCGCGTGATGGCCTGACGAATCCACCAGGTTGCGTAGGTCGAGAACTTGAAGCCCTTGGTGTAGTCGAACTTCTCGACGGCGCGGATGAGGCCGAGGTTGCCCTCCTGGATCAGGTCCAGGAAGAGCATGCCGCGACCCACATAGCGCTTGGCGATGGAGACGGTCAGACGAAGGTTTGCACTGATGAGGGCCTGCTTGGCCTCGAGTCCGACCTGCTCGATGCGCATGAGGCGACGCATCTCGGCGCGGGTGAGCTCAATCTCGCCCATCTCGGCCGCCTCGAGCTTGTCGCTCGCCTCGCAGCCTGCCTCGATCTTCATGGCAAGGTGCACCTCTTCGGAGGCGGTCAGGAGGTCAACCTTACCTATCTCCTTGAGGTACATGCGGACGGGGTCCCCCGTAAGCATGACGGTCGCGTTGTCCGTGCGGCGTGCGCGCGCACGGCTGGAGCGCTTGCGTGGTTTGGGCTTGGGCGCCGAGCGCAGGACTTCGTTGGCAACGCGGGCCTCGGCGCGCGCCTCGCTCACCTCGTCGTCATCGCCGTCCTCGTCCTCGGGGAGGTCGTCGTCACCGTCGAGGTCGTCATCACCGTCGAGGTCGTCATCGTCTACGGCGACGGGGACGCCCTCGGACTCGTCGGCGCTCACGATGTCGACGCCCCTGGAGCGGATGGAGTCGTAGATGTCAGAGAGCTCGTCGTCATCCACGTCAATGTCTGCAAGGGCGAGCTGGACATCGTCCTCGCTCACCTGCTTGGCGGACTTGGCCGACTGGCCGACGAGCTTATCCACAACCGCCTGGAGCTCGTCCGTGAGCTTTGGCTCATTGCTAGACTTCTTCTTAGCCACTGACTTCCTTTCGACGCACACAGACTTATGGATGATACCCATTTTTGCGAGTTACACTCGCGAGGAGAGGGAGCTTGTGAGCTCATTGATTCTCTTCTGCAACTCGGTTGCCCTGACGAACAGGGCCTTGGCCCCCTCGTCAACGCCAGAGCCGGAGGCAAGGCGCAGCTGCGCCTTGATGGAGCGAACCTCGCGGCGGCAGGACCAAAGCTCCACCACGTCGACGAGGAACGCCGCACGCTGATCAACCGTGAGGCTGGACACCAGCTGGAGCCTGCCTCCCGCCAGCAGCACCGGCGCACCAGGCACGACGGCCTCTGCGGCACGCACGAGCTCCTTTGGAGGCGTTCCCGCGGCGCAGGAGAGCATGGACCAGGCCATGGCCTCGTTGCGCGAGTCAACCCAGGACACGCTGGCGAGACGGCCGCCATAGGGGCGAACCGCGTCTGCGTTGGTGACGAGCAGGGCAAGGAGTTCCCCCTCGGCCACGACCTGCAGGCGCTCGTCCTTGGAGAGCGCGTCGAGCGACACGCCCCCCTCGGGCACGGCGGCGGGTGCCTGCCAGGGCGGCTCCTCTTGCAGGGGGGAGGCACCATAGGCATCGAGCGGCACCTCGTCCGCGGAGGCCTGACGTGAGGGACGGCCCTGGCGGGGCTGCACCTCGCCCTTGGGCAGCGGCGTCTCTCGGACCATGCGCTTCGTCTCGTCCACGCTCACGCCCAGGAGGTCCGATAGCTGGGTTGCATACTCGTCCAAGAGAATCGAGTCCTTGAGAGGAGCCAGGAGCTTGGCCATGTCCTCGAGGGCGGCGACACGCCGTCCCGGGACGCTCAGGTCCATGCCGGAGAGGCGCTTGTCGAAGACGAAGGACATGAGGGGGGGCGCTGCGGCAAGCCGCTCGCGAAGCGCATCCGCGCCGTGGGCCGCAAGGAACTCCGCAGGGTCCTGCCCGTCGGGCAGAACGACGCAGAGCAGCTCGGCAGAGGTCTTGTCTATGTACTGGACGGCCCTCTCCGCCGCGCGCTGGCCCGCCTCGTCTCCGTCGAACATGCAGATGATGCGACGCTTCGCGAAGCGCTCGATGGCCTTTACGTGGTCGAGGGTGAGGGCCGTGCCCAAGGCGGCGACCACATTGGTGAGCCCCGCCTCGTGCATGGCGATGACGTCGGTGTAGCCCTCGCAGACGATGGCGGTGTCGCTCGCGGCCATGGCCTCCTTCGCCCTGTGGAAGGCGAAGAGGTGCTTTCCCTTGTGAAATACCGAGGTGTCCTTGGTGTTGAGGTACTTGGGCTTGGCATCCGTCAGAACGCGGCCACCAAAGCCGATGGTCCTGCCCTGCTCGTCGTGGATGGGGAACATGGCGCGGTCGAAGAAGCGATCGCGCAGCTGGCCACGCCCCTCGAGGGCGAGGTCGGCTGCCACCAGCTCCTGGCGAGAGCAGCCCTTCTTGAGCAGGTGCTCGACAAGGGCGCCATGGCCTGGGGCGAAGCCCAGCCCCCAGCGCCGGCAGACGGCGGAGCCGAAGCCTCTCCCGGAAAGGTAGGAGCGAGCCGCGGCGGGCCCCTCTCCCCTTCCGCGCAGCAGAAGCATGGTGTAGTAGCCCTCGGCCTCGGCCAGGCACTCCATGAGCCGGTTGCGCCTGGGGCCTCGACGCGACGAGCGCTGCTCCTCGGCGAGCTCAATGCCCGCGCGGTCCGCGAGGAAGCGGATGGAGTCGGGAAACTCCAGGCTCTCGCGCTTCATGACGTAGGCGAAGACGTCACCGCCGGCACCGCAGCCAAAGCACTTCCAGAGGCCCGTCGCGGGGTTCACGTGAAACGAGGGGCTCTTCTCCCTGTGAAAGGGACAGCAGCCCCAGAAGTCGGAGCCGCGCTGCCGCAGCTCCACCGTCTCGCCCACAAGCTGCAGGATGTCGGTGGCCTGACGGACGCGCTCCTTGTCCTCGTCTGTTATCAACGTCCCACCTCCAGCATTCCGGAGCCAAGGTTCTCTTTCACCCAGTCAATGTTCCCCAGAACCACCGCCTCGAGCTCCTCCTTGGACGAGAAGGGGCGAGACGGGCGAAGCCAGTCGGTAAAGAGCAGGTCCACCTTACGGCCGTAGAGGTCCCCCTCGAACCCCAGGAGGTTGGCCTCGAGAAACGCCGCTTGGGGAGCTGAGAAGGTGGGAGGGGCCCCCACGTTGACGGCGGCGGGCCAGACTCTCCCTCCCTCATGCAAAAGGCCTGCGTAGACGCCCTTGCGCGGCAGGCAGGCACAGCGCGCGACGCTCAGGTTGGCTGTGGGAAAGCCCAGCCCACGACCCTCTCCCCTGCCATGGACGACCTCGCCGCGCACGAAGT
The DNA here is from genome assembly GCF_900155635.1 of Olsenella urininfantis. GTDB lineage: Bacteria > Actinomycetota > Coriobacteriia > Coriobacteriales > Atopobiaceae > Olsenella_G > Olsenella_G urininfantis. Next base: position 684,413 of record NZ_LT732540.1, on the reverse strand, counting down.
GCAGGCGCCCCAGGAGCCTGGCGGCAAGCTCGACGCCGCCGTCAGAGAGTGCCTCGCGGACGCGCGTCGATGAGATGGGGGCACCCTCCATCCGCACCAGCTCATGACCGATCACATCCACGCCATGCAAGGCGCCCAGCTTCGCGAGGGCGCGGACGTCTCCAAGGCCCATGCGGCCCAGGCGGAAGTTGCTTCCCACGTGCACCGAGGACGGGTGAACGATGCGCGGCAGAAGCTCGAGCAGGAACTGCTCGTACCCCAAGGACGCAAGCCCCCTGTCGAAGTCGAAGAGAACGATGGCGTCAGGCGAGAGGGACTCGAGCGCCCGCACGCGGTCCTGGCTCGAGAGCAGCCTGCCCGGGGCGTGGGCGCGTCCCAGAAATTCGGCGGGCAGGGGATCGAAGCTCACCACCACGGATCGGCAGCCACGCATGCGGGCGTCCTCGATGGTTGACCTCACCAGGGAGCGATGCCCAAGGTGCAGGCCGTCGAAGGCCCCTATGCAGACGCAGGCCTGCTCCGTGGGCGCAAGCGGCACGCCCTCGGCGAGGAAGAGCGCCCCGCCAGGAATCTTGCGCTCGCTGTACCTGCCGTCGGATCCGAGGAAGAGCGACCTGGCGGCGGCGCTGGCCAGGTCGTCCCCGCTCAGCGCAGGCAGCTTGGCGCTCACGAGAGGACTCCCGAAATGCCCTGGGGGAAGTTGGCCACGCAGACGAGGCGAGAGCCCCTCCGGCACCACACGCCGACGAGGCGGCCGTCGTGAACGAGGCTGACCCTCTCGCCCTCCTCCACCTCGGAGGGGGCAAAGAGCTGGTGGCCGCAGGAGACGCGCTCGAAGCCCCTGTCGTCAAGCCGCATCACCGCATGCCCCAGCGCGCTTGTGGGGTCTATGATGCAGCGATCGAGCATCTGGGTCCCTGCGGCCTCGAGCGCCGCCAGCGGAAGGCAGCCCTCGATGCGCACGCTTCCCGCGCCCGTGCGCCTCAGGCCGACGAGGTGCGCGGCCGTCCCCAGACTGCGGCCGAGGTCGCGCGCGATGCTGCGCACATAGGTGCCCTTCGAGACGACGAAGCGGCAGCGCCACACGAGCTCGTCGGCCTCCTCGATGCCGACGAGCTGGGCCTTGTCTATGCGAATGCGGCGAGGCTCGAGAACCACCTCCTCGCCCGCGCGGGCGAGGTCGTAGGCACGCCTGCCATTCACGGAGATGGCGGAGTATGCCGGGGGCAGCTGGTCCTGCTCGCCCAGGATCGCCGAGAGGGCCTCCCTGGCAAAGGCGGGGTCATGAAGCGCTTCTGGCACGGGGGCCGTGGCCGTGACCGTGCCCTCGCCGTCCTCGGTGTCGGTCTCGCTGCCAAAGGCAACCAGCGCCTCGTAGGACTTGTCGTCCATGGCGAGCAGTCCCATCAGGCGCGTGGCCTGCCCCACGCCAACCACCAGCACGCCCGAGGCGGCGGGGTCAAGCGTGCCGGCATGCCCCACGCGCCTCTCGCCCAGCGCCCTTCGCACGCGGGAGACCACGTCATGGCTCGTCAGGCCCAGGGGCTTGTCAAGCGCCAGAAGCCTGTTGATGCCGCTCTCGCCGCGCCTCACCGCCCGGCCTCCCCCTCCGGCCCCGCCCCTCGGAGCAGCAGGCGAAGCTTGGGAAGGGCGAGGGAGAGAACCTCGTCGAGGTCCCCCTTGACGGTGAAGCCCGCGGCAGCCTTGTGGCCGCCCCCTCCAAGCTCGCGGGCGATGGCGCAGACGTCGTGGTCTGCCTTGGACCTGAGGTTGCCACGGATGCATCCGCCGGGCACCTCCTTGAGGAAGAGGATGAGCTCCGAGCCCGCAACGCTGCGCACCACGTCGACAAGACCGTCGCACTCGTCCAGGCTCGCGCCCGTGCGCTCGAGGTCCGCCGTGGTCGAGTAGCTGTAGGCGATCCTGCCTCCCTCGAAGGTGGTGATCCTGCCCATGACGGCAGCCTCCAGGTGCAGGTATGAGAGGCTGTAGTTCTGGTACACGTTGAGCGCAAGCTCAGAGGGAGAGGCGCCCGCCTCCACCAGAAGCGCGGCAATGTTGAACGCCTCGCTGTCCGCGTTCTGGTACTGGAAGCGCCCGGTGTCGGTGGCGATGGCGCAGTACAGGCAGCGCGCCATGTCCGGCGTGAGCCCGACCCCCAAGTGCTGCGCGAACTCGCAGATGATGACGCCCGTCGCCGCCGCGGACGGTCTCACGAGCCAGAGGTCCGCGTTTATCTCGGCAAAGGGGTGGTGGTCTATGACCACGCGCCTCCTTGCCGCCGACCAGATCCCTTGGGCCTGGTTGAGCCTTGCGCCCCCGGAAATGTCCACGCAGATGAAGAGGTCTGCCGTAGCGCCAAACTCGCAGGCATGGACCATGCGCCCCGCCCCCGGCAGGAAGCGATAGATGCGCGGCACCTCGTCCTCGTCGGCGAGGAGGGCCACCACCTGCTTCCGCGGCCAACGGACCTCGATCAGCTGCTGCAGGGCAAGGGCAGAGCCGATGGCATCGCCATCTGGCGCGGTGTGCGCACAGATGGCGATGCTCTGGCTCTGCTCGATGACGCCGGCAATCTGAGAGAAGAGCTCCTCCTGCCGCTCCTTCGTCATCACTCCCATAGGGGCTAGGCCTCCTCCGTCTCTTCCGCGGCGGCCAGGGGGTAGCCCTCGTCGTCCTTCTCCACGCCCAGGGTGGGAGGAACGTTGGTGAGGGCCCGCGCTATGCGCTCGGCCTCGTCTGCCGTGGTGTCTATCTCGAAGATGAGCTCGGGGGTGACGCGCCAGCCAAGGGCATGCCCCAAAAGGCTCCTGATCCTGCCCCTGGCACGGCCGAGGGCCGCCGAGACCTCCTCGTAGCGACCGCTGTCGCAGCTCACGTAGGCGCGCATGACGGACTTGTCGACCGAGACCTCCACGCCCGTGAGCGTGACGAGGGCAAGGTCTGGGTCCGAGACCTCGAAGAGGAGGATGCCGGCAAGCTTCTCCCGGGCAATCTGATTGACCCTTCGCGAGTTCTGGTTCTGCTTCATGTCTTACTCCGTACGGGCGACCTGCTCGATGCGGAAGGCCTCGATGATGTCGCCCACGTGGATGTCCTGGAAGTTCTCGAGGCCGATGCCGCACTCGAAGCCCGCCTTGACGCTCTTGACGTCGTCCTTGTAGCGGCGCAGGGAGGCAAGCCTGCCCTCGTACACCACGATGCCGTCGCGCACCAGGCGGCACCGGTCGTCGCGGGTGACCTCGCCCTCCTGGACCATGCAGCCGGCGGCGATGCCCACCTTGGGCACCTTGAAGGTGCTGCGGACCTCGATGGAGGCCGTCTCGCGCTCCTCCTCGGTGGGCTTGAGCATGCCGATGCGGGCGGCATCGATCTCCTCGATGGCCTTGTAGATGATGCTGTAGGTGCGGATCTCCACTCCCTGGCGCTCGGCGGCGCTGCGCGCCTTGGCCTCGGGACGCACGCCGAAACCGATGATGACGGCGTTGGAGGCGTCGGCGAGGATGACGTCCGTCTCGGTGATGGCGCCGACGGCGGAGTGGATGGTGTTGATGCGGACCTCGGACTGGTCGAGCTTGTCGAGGGAGTCCTGCAGCGCCTCGATGGAGCCCTGGACGTCGGCCTTGATGATGAGGTTGAGCTCCTTGACCTCGGCGTCCTCCATCGTCGCGAAGAGGTTCTCGAGGGTCACGTGCTTGACGCGGTTCTGCTCCTCGATGCGTGCCTTCAGTGAACGCTGCTCCGCGAGCTGGCGGGCGTCGCGCTCGTCCTGGAACACGCGGAACTCGTCACCGGCCATGGGCACGCTCTGCAGGCCCAGGACCTCGACGGGGTCCGACGGGCCAGCCTCGGTGACGGACTGCCCGCGAGGGTCGACCATGGCGCGGATCCTGCCGAAGGCAAGGCCGGCCACAATGGAGTCGCCCACGCGAAGGGTGCCGCGGTTGACCAGCAGCGTGGCAACGGAGCCACGGCCGCGGTCGAGCTTGGCCTCCAGGACGTTGCCGGAGGCGAAGGTGTCGGGGTTGGCCTTCAGCTCGAGGACGTCGGCCTCGAGGAGGACGGACTCGAGCAGGGTGTCGATGCCCTGGTTCTTCTTGGCGGAGATGTCCACGAACATGTTCTGCCCGCCCCACTCCTCGGGGATGACGCCGTACTCGGTGAGCTCCTGGCGCACGCGGGTGGGATCCGCACCCGGCTTGTCGATCTTGTTGACGGCCACGATGATGGGCACGCCGGCTGCCTTGGCATGGTTGATGGACTCTATGGTCTGGGGCATCACGCCGTCGTCTGCGGCGACGATCAGGATGACTATGTCCGTCACCTTGGCGCCGCGGGCGCGCATGGCCGTGAAGGTCTCGTGGCCTGGGGTGTCGATGAAGGTGATGATGCGACCGTTGATCTTGACCTGCGACGCACCGATGGCCTGGGTGATGCCTCCCGCCTCGCCCTCTGCCACGCCGGTATGGCGGATGGCGTCGAGCAGCGAGGTCTTGCCATGGTCCACGTGCCCCATGACGGTGACCACGGGCGGGCGGCCCTTGAGGGTGTCGGGGTCGTCGTAGAAGGTGAAGGAGTTCTCCTCCTCCTTGCTCATGACCTTGACGTCACGCCCGAGGTCGTCCGCCACGAGCTCGATGAGCTCGTCGGACATGGACTCGGTGAGGGTCAGCGGGGTCCCCAGAAGGAACAGGCGCTTGATGATGTCGTTTGCGGGGACGCCGAGAAGGTCGGCCAGCTCGGTGACCGTGGAGCCCTGGGGCACCTTGACGGTGTCAAGCTGCGAGAGGTCCTGGTCGTTCTGGATCGCCTCCTCGATGCGCTGCTGCTCGGCCGCCTCGGCCTGCTGCTGACGCCTGCGCTCCTTGCGCTTCTTGCGCCTTCCCGTGGACTGGCGCGCCTCCTCGACGGCCTCGCGGGCCTCCTCGAAGACGTGGCTGGAGCGCGTGTACTCCTCGGCCTCGCGGGCCATGCGGCTGTAGCGGTCCTCGTCAGAGCCGCCGCGGTGGGCTGACTTCTTGCCCTTGCGGCCATGGGCGTCTGCGGGCTCCGACTCCGCGGGAACGACCGGCGCCTCCACGTTGGGCCGCTCGACCCGCTTGCCACGCTGCTTGGGCTCCGCGCGACGGGAGCCGTTGCTCTCCTCCGCCTTCTTCTTTGCGGACTCCTCAGCCTGCTGCTTGAGGACCTTCTCCTGCTGGGCGATCTGGTCGAGCAGCGAGGTGAAGGAGGGCACGGCCTTGGGAGCGGTGTCCTTGACGCGGTTGCGCTCCGCCTCCTCGGCGAGGCGCCTCTCCTCGGCAAGGCGCTCCTCCTCGGCCCTCTTGCGGGCGGCCTCTGCCGCGGCGCGCTTTCGCTCCTCCTCGGCACGCTCGGCCTCGCGCCTCTTCTCGGCGGCGATGCGCTCCCGCTCCGCCTCCTCGGCGGCGATGCGCTCCTGCTCCGCCTTGGCCTCCTCCTCGGCGCGCCTCTGGGCCTCGATCTCTGCGGCGCGGGCCTCGAGGATGGGCTGGAGCTTCTTGCGCACGATGGAGACGTAGGCGTCCTCGAGCGTGGAGGATGCCGACTTGGCGGGGATCTTCATGTCTGCGAGATGCCCGAGCATCTCCTTGCTGGTCAAGCCATATTCCTTGGCGAGGTCATGCACGCGGGTCTTTGCCATGTGCGACCACCTTCCTATCTGGTGTCGGACGGACGGGTGCCTTCCGGCACTAGATCAAAGAGTCGGGATCGTCGGAGGCGACGACCTCGCCCATCTCGGCGAGCTTCTCGTGGATGCCGCAGTAGCGAGAGTCGGGGCGCGCCATGTTGCGGCACTGGATGCCCGTGGGCCCCACGTACTCGCAGCGATGCTCCCCCTCCTCGGCCTCCGCCTCGACCTCGCGGGGCAGCTCGCGCATGACGTCTGCGGCAAGCGACTCGTTCTTGATGTCGATGTGCATGCCGGTGAGGCGGGCCGCCAGGCGGGCGTTCTGGCCCTCCTTGCCGATGGCGAGGGTCAGCTGGTCGTCTGGGACGATGGCGGTGGCGTGGTTGGTCTCGCCGTCCACAATCACACGGGTGACGCGGGCGGGCGAGAGGGCGTTGGCGACGCAGCGGGCGGGGTCGTCGCTCCAGAGGACCACGTCGACGCGCTCGCCGCGAAGCTCGGAGACCACGGTGCGCACGCGGCTGCCCTTGGGACCCACGCAGGCACCTACGGGGTCGAGGCGGGTGTCGATGGACGAGACGGCCACCTTGGCGCGGGCGCCAGCGTCGCGCGCCACGGAGCGTATCTCGACGATGCCGTCGTATACCTCGGGGACCTCAAGCTCGAAGAGTCTGCGGATGAGGTCCGGATGGGTGCGCGAGACCACGATGGAAGGGCGCTGGCGCTCGGAGCGGATGGGCGGCTGGGAGCTGTTGGGGTCGCGCACGTCCACGATGATGGCACGGATGCGCTGGTTGTGGGCATAACGCTCGCCCTGGGGACGCTCGTTGCGCTCGTCGGGGTAGCGCTTCTGATCGAAGTAGGGAAGCTCGGCCTCGACGCCCTCGCGGATCTTAATGAAGGCGAAGTCGGGCGTGGTCTGCAGGACGGTGCCGGTGATGATATCGCCGATGCGCTGCGAGAACTCCTCGAAGATCTGCTGGCGGGCGGAGTTGCGCACGATCTCGTTGATGACGCTCTTGGCGTGCTGGGCGGCAACGCGGCTCGTACCCTTGGGGGTCACGTCCACCTCGTCGAACTCGGTGTAAAGGCCCGTCTCGTCGTCGAAGGACTCCTCCCTCGGGACAAGCTCGTAGACGTACACCCTGCCAGTGGCGCGGTCAATGGTGACGCGCGCGCCGTCCTGGAGGTGCAGGACCTCGGCGTAGCTCTTGGCGAGCGACTGCTCGAGCTGGTCTATGAGGTAGAGCTCGTCTATGTGCTTCTCCTGGCACAGGGCCATCAGCGCTTCCATCATCTCAGATGCCATGTGGGTGTTCCTTCCTTGCGCGGGGGTCTGGTGGGGTCTAGTTATCGAAGCTGGGCTTGAGCTTGCAGGACTTGATGTCAGAGAGAGCGACGGAGAGCTCCTCTCCCTCGCACTCGACGAGCACGCTGTCGCCCTCGAGGGCCCTGAGGGTGCCCGTGAAGCGCCGGCGTCCCTCCTCTGCGTTGGTCGAGAGGCTCACCTGGCTGCCGCAGAAGCGCTCGAAGTCCCGCCTCCTGCGCAGGGGCCTGGAAAGCCCGGGCGAGGAGACCTCCAGGGTGAAGCTTCCCTCGATGGGATCGGCCTCGTCTATCAGCTGGTTGATCCAGCCCGTCTCGGCGGCGACCTCGTCCAGGGAGATGGGGCCCGCCCCCTCGTCCGCATGGTCTATGCGAACGCGGACGGTAGGCGCCTTGCGCGATCCCACCACCTCGACGTCAACGATGTCGATGGCATGCTCTGCCCCATGCTCCTCGAGCACGGCGAGCAGCTGCGTCTCGAGCTCCGTCTGCGCCATGCGCAGCTCCCTTCTTGCCCTGCGGCGTCACTACATACAAAAGGAAGCAGGGCAAAGAATCTGCCCCGCTTCCTCGAACCTCCACGATTAAGCTTCTCAACTATAGCATCTTAGCTGCGCCAACACAATCGGTCCCGCTCGCACACAGCTCCTGCAAACCAAGGGCGGCAGGGTGGGCGAATGCGGCTTCCACGGCGCCTCCCAGAAGAAAAAGCTCCCGCCCGCCCATCCGAAGGCGAGATGACCCGCCAAAAAGGGCCGTCCCCGAAGGGACGGCCCATGGGCGCGATGTGGGTGCCCTAGACGGCGACGATGTTCACGAGCTTGCCCGGCACGACGATGACCTTCTTGACGTCCTTGCCTGCGAGCTGATCGGCGATGGCGGAGCGGCCCCGCGCCTCGATCTCTTCCGCACCGGCGTCCGCCGGCACGTTGATGCGGGCGCGAATCTTGCCCTTGAGCTGCACCACGATCTCGACGGTGTCGCTCTTTGCCTGGCTGGGGTCGAACTCGGGCCAGGGCTCGTTGTAGACGGAGCCCGTCTGGCCCAGCGCCTCGTGGAAGAGCTCCTCCGCCCAGTGGGGGCAGATGGGCGCGAGCATGGTCACGATGTCATGGGCGGCACGGTGGCACACGGCGGCGCTGCGGCCGTCCTCGTCCGTCTCGTTGAGGTACTTGCTCGCGGCATTGACCAGCTCCATGCAGGCCGAGATGGCCGTGTTGAACTGACCGCGGTCGAAGTCCGCGGTGCAGCGCAGGCCCATCTCGTGAACGCTGCGGTTGAGCTCCTTGGAGGCGTCATCCAGACCGGCAAGGTCGAGAGGGGCCGAGGCGTCAGCGGCGCAGGCAAGGCCCCAGACCACGCGCCAGGCGCGCCTGATGAAGCGGTTCGCGCCCTGGACGGCCTCCTCGTCCCAGTCGAAGTCCTTCTCGGGAGGGGCGACGAAGAGGATGGCGAGGCGCATGGTGTCCGCGCCGTAGGGTTCTATGACGCTGGAGGGGGGCACCACGTTTCCCTTGGACTTGCTCATGGTCTCGCCGTTGGCATCCTTTACCATGCCCTGGCAGAGCAGGTTGGTGAAAGGCTCCCCCTCGTCTATCATGCCCAGGTCGCGCAGGACCTTGGTCCAGAAGCGCGAGTAGAGCAGGTGCAGGATGGCGTGCTCGATGCCGCCGATGTAGTTGTCCACGGGCATCCAGCGGTCCACGCTTTCCTTCGAGAAGGGAATCCCCTCGTTGTGGGGGTCGCAGTAGCGCAGGTAGTACCAGCTCGAGCAGGTGAAGGTGTCCATGGTGTCGGTGATGCGCCTGGCGGGACGACCGCACCTGGGGCAGGTGGTCTCGTAGAATGGCGCGTACTCGGCCAGAGTCTGACCGGCTCCCAGGTCAAGGTCGTCCGGCAGTGTGACGGGCAGGTCCTCCTCGGGAACGGGCACGTCCCCGCAGCAGTCGCAATGGATCATGGGAATGGGGTTCCCCCAGTAGCGCTGACGGCTGATGAGCCAGTCACGCAGGCGGAACTGGACCGTCTCGCGCCCGAGTCCCCTCTCCTTGAGCCAGGAGACGATGGCCTCCACCGCCTCGGAGTGCTTGCCGCCAGGGAGGCCCGTGAACTCGCCCGACTGCACCAGGTAGCCCTCCGCGTCCATGGCGCCGTCCCAGTCAACCGAAAGGACGCGCAGCTCGCGCTCGTCCTTGAGCTCCTCGTAGAGAGGGTCTTCCTTCTTGCAGATGATGGGCGCGATCTCAAGCCCATACTTCCTGGCGAAGTCGAAGTCTCGCTGGTCGCCACAGGGGACGCCCATGACGGCGCCGGTGCCATAGTCCATGAGGACGTAATCCGCCACCCAGATGGGAGCCGGACGCCCGTTGATGGGGTTGATGGCGAAGCGGCCGGTGAAGACGCCATGCTTCTCGCGGGCAGAGCCCTGGCGATCAACGCTGGAGACCTTCTCGGTCGCGCTCTTGAGCTCGAGGTAGGCAGCCTCGTGCTCGCTTCCCGCAACCAGCTCCGCAGCCAGGGACGACTCGGGGGGCAGCACGAGGAAGGAGACGCCGAAGAGGGTGTCCGCGCGCGTGGTGAAGCAGGTCAGCGTGCGACCCGTCGGCGTTGTCCCGTCCTTGTCCGCCAGCTGGAAGTCGATCTCCGCTCCCTCGGAGCGGCCGATCCAGTTGCGCTGCTGGGCCTTGACGTTCTCGGGCCATCCCTCGAGCCTGTCGAGGTCGTCCAGGAGCTCCTGAGCGTAGTCCGTGATCTTGAGGTACCACTGCGAGAGCTCTCGCTTCTCGGGCACCGTGCCGCATCTCCAGCAGCGGCCGTCCACCACCTGCTCGTTGGCAAGGACGGTCTGGCAATGGGGGCACCAGTTCACCGGCGAGGTGGCGCGGTAGGCGAGGCCCTTCTCCCACATCTTGATGAACATCCACTGGCCCCAGCGGTAGTACTCGGGGTCGCAGGTGTTGAACGTGCGGTCGTAGTCATACGAGAAGCCCATGCGCTTCATGGTCTTGATTGCCTGGGCTATGTTCTGGTGGGTCCACCTGGAGGCCTGCGTGTTGTGCTTGATGGCGGCGTTCTCCGCAGGAAGGCCGAAGGCGTCGAAGCCCATGGGGTGCAGCACGTCGAAGCCGCGCATGCGGGCCTGGCGGGCCATGGCGTCACCGATGGTGTAGTTGCGCGCATGCCCCATGTGCAGGTCTCCGGAGGGGTATGGGAACATCTCCAGCACGTACTTCTTGGGCCTCGAGGGGTCCTCGTCCGTCTTGTAGAGCCCGTCCTCCTCCCAGCTCCGCTGCCACCTGGCCTCTATGGCCTGGGCGTCATAGCTGGGGATGCCGGCATCGTTGCGCTCGGTCTCGCTGTTGTCTGACATCTGCGTCCTTCCTCAATACAAGCTTGCGCAAGTGTTGATTATATGCCCCGACTGGGCACAGACGCACCCACGAGATGCCCCGCAACACAAGAGGCCCGCGCCTGGGAGGAGTCTGCTCCAGGCGCGGGCAAGCTTGCGCTCTCTTGCGGCCCTACGAGCCGTACGAGTAGCTGAAGTCGTACGTGCTTACGGTGTCGTACTCGCTGTCCACCAGCTCGAGCTTGCCCTCCACCTGCTTCAGCGCGTCCAGGGTTGACCCACCCAGCTCCTTGGAGTCGAAGTACATGAAGGCCTGCGCGTAGGTTCCCGGCTTGACGGTCTCGGCCAGCCCCCAAGGGTCGATCATTTTCCCGTTCACGGAGAAGCTCGAGTATGAGGGGTGGAGCGTCAGCTCCTTGTCGCTCTTGTTGGTGACCACGATGTCAAACCCAGGGTCTCCCCACTCGTCAACGACCACGGAGGTGGCCTTGATGCTCACGTAATCGTCGTCTGCGATGGTGTAGTCGATGCTCTCCCTTGCCTCCTTTGAGGACTCTTCCTTCGAGGAGCCCGAGGAGCTCGTGCCGGAGCTTGACGCCTGCCCCCTCTCGAACACCATCTTGGAATCCCCGTCCGAGCCTACCAGCTTCCCGTCCTCGAACTTGAACTCGGATGCGGCCGTGTCCTCGAACTTGATCTTGATCTTGTCCGCGCCAGAAACCTCCCAGCTGAGCTTTTCGGGCTCCCCAAAGAACGACATGCTCCCGCTGCCGTCTTCCTCCAGCACCATCTCGATGCTCAGGCCGAACGCATTGAGGTCATCTGCCGTGAGCTCGCCCAGCTCTGGGTCTGATAGGGAGGAGGCAACCCAGCTGCCGACGACCACCTCCTTCTTGAGACTGCCTCCAGAGCCACCACATGCCGTGAGGAGAACGCAGCACGCCAAAGCAAGCGCCGACAACACGGCCAGAGCGCTCCCCTTCCCACGCCTCAAGACCTTTGCCAACATGTCGTCTCCTTCCCCTTGGCCGACACTCCGTCCGCTCGAGGGCACAGCCGAAGGTGAGCCCCCGTTGGCTAGGATTTTGGGCCCGGACGACCACGCGCGCCAGAGTAATTCGACTCTTATCGCCTCCGTTCGTCCCGCTCGCGCACCTGGCGCCCCAAAAGCTCCGAGAAGCCCTCCACCACGCTCCACACGTGCTCCGACGCCCTCCAGGCGACGCTGATGGAGATGCGTGCCTCCCCTCCCAGGTCGAAGGCCTCGAGGCCGGCCTGGGGGTACTCCCGCATGGCAAGGTCCGCCAAATCCGACGGGACGAAGCAGGCACCGGCGGAGCGCGACGCAAGCCCCACCAGGGTCTCCGAGTTGGTGGAGCTCACGCGCACCCAGGGACGCACGCCATCGCGCGCAAGGAGCCTGCGCGACAGGTCTCCGGGCTCGTCGCCCTTGCCAAGCATCAGGAAGGGGCACCCCGAGAGCCGAGACAGGCTGCCCGTATGCCTGAGGTCGAGCGCAATCTTGCCGGCATCTTTCCCATAGAGGGACCCGAGCAGGTCGCGACTGACGAGCAGCACCACCCTCTCGTCGCAGAGGTGCCTCACCACCAGCCCGGGGGAATCCGGCGGGATGGTTGCCACGGCCAGGTCTATGGAGCCCTCCCGCAGCAGCTCGATGAGACTGCTGTTCTCGGCCTCGCGCAGATGGACGTCTATGCCTGGGTGCTCCCGCTGGAAGTCCGAGAGCGCCTGGGGCATGAGCATGTGCCCTCGCGTGGAGGCGATGCCCACGCCAAGAAGCCCCCTCTCGTCTCCCGAGATGTCCTGGAACTCTTGCCTCATGGCACGCTCGCGCGCCTGGAACTCGCGGGCATACTCGAGGAACTCCCTGCCCGCATAGGTGAGCGTCAGGGGCACCCTGCGGTTGACGAGACGCACCCCCAGCTCGCGCTCGGTTGCCGCCACGTGGGCCGAGAGCGTCTGCTGCGTTATGGAGAGCCTCTCGGCCGCCCTCGTGAAGCTCTGCTCCTCCGCGACGGCCACGAAATAGGACATGGTGCTGAAGTTCACATTCGCCTCCCGCGCGACGCTTGTGTCACAAATTTTTACTGTTTTCCATATCGAATATAACAGTTGGACGCACATCGCAGCGGGCCTTAAGCTAGCTGCGCGCCAAAGTACCGAACGACTGCAGAGGAAGAGAAGATCAGCAGATGGTCGAGTCAGCCGTACTCATCGCCTTCGCCCTGTCGCTCGTTGCGGGGATGCTCTTGGGCCTGCCTCTGGAGCTTTCGCTCTTTGCGGGCCTTGTGCTCTTCGTCCTGTACGGGGCCTGGCGAGGAAACGGCCTCGGGGAGCTGGCGCGCATGGCCCTGCGAGGCCCCAGGACCATTGGCTCGGTGATCGTCCTCTTCGTGGTCATAGGAGCCCTCACCGCCTCCTGGAGGGCCGCCGGCACCATTCCCGCCATCACCTGCTGGAGCAGCTCGCTGGTGAGCGCGGCAACGCTGGTTCCCGTGAGCTTTGCCCTCTGCTGCGCCATGTCGCTGCTCACGGGAAGCTCGTTCGCCACCGCGGCAACCGTCGGCGTCATATGCATGACCGTCGCCGAGGCCATGGGGGCAAACACCGCCTTGGTGGGCGGCGCGATAATGAGCGGAAGCTTCTTCGGGGACCGCTGCTCCCCTCTTTCCAGCGCGGCGGTGCTGGTTGCCACGCTCACCGGCACTCAGGTGTTCGACAACGTCAGGCGCATGGTGCGCACCGCCATGCCTCCAACGCTGGCGAGCCTTGCCGCCTACGCCCTGCTGGGCCTGCTCTTCCAGAGGGCGGGAGAGGCGCCCTCGTTCTTTGGTGCCTTCTCCGCGAGCTTCGACCTCTCATGGTACGTCTACCTGCCCATGGCGGTCATACTCGTCCTCTCGCTCATGAAGCGCCCCGTGGTGCAGACCATGCTCGCCAGCCTCGCCTGCTCCCTGGTGCTCTGCGTCGTGGCGCAGGGCACTGCCCTGACGGAGATTCCCGGCCTGCTCCTGTTTGGCTATCGGAGCGGCGACCCCGCCCTGGCACGCATGGTGAACGGGGGCGGCATCCTCAGCATGGGAGAGATTGCCCTCATCATCACCATAGCCTCCACCTACTCCGGGATATTCGAAGAGACGGGCCTGCTCACGGGCCTCAGGGACTATGTCAACCGGCTCGCGAGCGGCTGCACCCCCTTTCTGAGCGTGCTGCTCACCAGCATCGCCACCTGCGCCATCTCCTGCGACCAGGTTGTGGCAATCATGCTCACGGCCCAGCTCTGCTCCGAGACCGAGGGCGACGGCAGCGCCCTTGCCCTCGACCTCGAGAACAGCGCGGCCATCATTCCCGCGGTGGTTCCCTGGTCAACCTCCTGCATCGGGCTCATGGCCTTCGTGGGCATGCCCATGGAAAGCCTGGCCTACACCTTCCTGCCCTGCCTCATCCCGCTCTGGACCCTGGCGCTCTCGGTGTGGGAGCGCAGGCATCCCGAATTCGTGGACGGTAGGCCCGCGCGGATGCTGGGCCTGGACGAGAGAGACGACGCCAGGCGCTTCGCCGCGTAGGGCACGCGCTAAGGCCGCTCTCATATGCAGATGCCCCGGTATCCTGCCACCTTGCGACAGGATACCGGGGCGCGAAACTACCGGAACATCATCGTTCGGCATCCGTACCCTGTCACTTGATGACAGGGTACACGGCGATGGCCTGCTCCCGCACCCCTGGACTTCGGGTTGGAAGCATCGGATGACGCAAGGGAAAGGGCGGGGGCTCGACCAGAGTTGGTCGAGCCCCCGCCCTTCTAGACATGTGCTCTTACAGCGCCGCCTGACGAATGCCTATCTGCTGTTCCTGTGACGCAGGAAGACAGCAATCCCCACGAGGGCGACGGCGATGCCCGCTATTCCGGCAGGGACCAGCGCGGAGACGGTGTCGTCGCTCGTCTGGGGGAGCTTGGACTTCACCCTCCTGATGACCGTGGTGACGATGGTCGTGCCGCCGTCGGTGCCCGGCTTCTCGGTGGGCTCGATGGTGAGCTGGATGGTGGCGTCATCCGTTGCCACGGCGTCTCTGCCCTCAGCCCACTGCGTGCCCGTCCAGGCGAACGAGAAGGCCTTGCTCTTGCCGCTTGGGACGCGCGCATAGGACATGAAGCTGCCCTGGACGTCACCGACGATGGTGAGCTGCTTCCCCGCCTCGGCCTCGGCAGAAACCTTCAGGCCGGGGATGGTCAGCCTCATCCAGCTGGGATCCGTCTCGCCCGCGTCGCCGGTGGCGTCGACCACCTTCTCGAGCTTGTCGTAGGTGTCGATGGAGGCGGGGTCGACGAGCTCGAAGGTCACCGTGACGGTCCTGCCCTCGACCTTGACGCCACTCACCTTGAAGCCGTTGCCGAAGGCCTCGGCCCTCACCTTGGTGGCATCGAGGTCGGTCGGGAGCTCAATGCCCTCGGGGACCGTGAAGCTGGCGGTGAAGGAGAAGTCACGGATGTCCAGGCTGATGTCCTCGTGCCTGACGCTAGGATAGAGGGCCTCGATGGCCTCCATCTGCCTCTTGACCGAGGCGACGTTCACAGCGCCCGTAAGGTCGAAGCTGCTGCCCTTCTCCTGCTTGATGACGCTATCGTGCTCCGTGTTGGTACCCACGAGCATGTCGCCCTGGAGCTCTGCGTCCATGGTGCCAACGGTCTTTATGGTCAGCTGGACGGAGGGGTCTCCGTCGCGGAGGATGGCATCTCGGCCCGCATCGGTCTGCACGCCCTTCCAGGCGAAGGAGAACACGCGCTTGGTGCCACCCTCAAAGGAGGCGTTCGAGTCGAAGCCGCCCTCAATGGTGCCAACGACCGTCAGCTGCTTTCCGGGCTGACCGTCATCGTCAACCTTGACGTCCGGAACGGTCAGGCGCATCTGGTCCGACACGGAAGAGACGGCATCCTTGAGTTGCTTGTAGTTTTCGATGCCATCCTTGAGGCCCATCTTCACCGTGAGCTTCTTGCCATCGACCGTGACGTCGCCTACGGCAAAGGTGTCCTCGAAGCCTTCGAGCTTCACGTTGTCCTTGGTGGGGATGGTACCGAAGCTCATTCCCTCAGGAAGCGTGAATGTGGCCGTAAAGCTGGAGCTCAGCTCGCTGAGGCTGATCTTCTCGAAGTCCTCATCCGTTGTCTTGCCAAACTGCTGCTCGATGAGAGACATCTGCCGCTTGATGCCAGACACATCCACGACCCCGGTGAAGTTCAGGCTGTCGCCCAGGAAGGCTTCGCGAACCGCAACGTGCTCGGTATCGCCGTCCGCCTCAAGGTCAGCGGGAAGGGTAAGCTCGAGGGGCCTTACGGCTACGATGGTCTGCTGGATGGCCTTGCCCTCGGGGTCCTCTGCGGCATCCAGCTGGTCGGCCGTCCAGTTGAACTTGAAGCGCTTGATTGAGGCATCGTCCTTGGCGATGGCGAAGAAGTTACCGCTGACCTCGCCGGTGGCGGTGAGCTTCTGGTCGTTCTGGACGCTGTCGTCCAGCTTCAGGCCAGACACCGTTGCGGTGATGAAGCTTGAGAGGTCAAGCGGGCTCACGGAGCGGTCCGCAGGCTGACCAGTGGATGCAACGGCATCCTTGAGCTGCTTGTAGTTGGTGATCCCGTCTGCCAGCCTGAAGGCGATGGTGACCTTCTGGCCCTCCACCTTGGTGGACTCCACCGAGAAGAGCTTGCCCAGGCCCTTGACGTCTACCACGGGATTCGAGGGGACAACAACACCAGCAGGCAGCGTGATGGTAGCCGTGAAGCTTGACTTCAGGTCAGAGAGGGCGATCTGCTCGAGCTCCTCGTCGGTGGACTTGTTGAACTGGGCCTCTATGGCCTTCATCTGCTCCCTGATCTTGGCGGTGTCCACGGCGCCTGTCAGGCTGAACTCCCGACCCACGCGCTTGTACATCAGCTGGTTAGTGACATCGAGAGACTCGCCCCACATGTCAGCATCAAGGACTGCGTCGGCCGAGATGGTCTTGATGGCCGGGTCGTCCTTCCACTTGAGGTAGTAGGTGGTGTCGGCGTTAATTGCGGGATCCTCGCCGGAGACAGGAAAAATCCCAAAACGCTTATAGTCTGAGAACCGCAGCTTGCCCGTGCCGTCGGGGCTGGAATACCAGTTGTATGCATCCGACAGCAAGGAGGCAAGCTTGCTTGCAGAGGCGTTCTTTGGGTCGATGCCGTTGTGGTCCACAGAACCAAGCAGCTCCCGCAGCTTCTTGCCGTAGGTGGCCCTCTGCTTCAGGACGGCAACCTCGCCGCCGCTCTTGTCCTTCTCTATGGCAAACACCTCGGGGTTCTTCTTGAAGACGCTGTCATCTCCAAAGCTGCCGCCGTTCGCGGAGAAGGCAACTCGATACTCGTTGTTGGTGTACTGGGCGTAGAGGTCAAGCTGGGTCACACCGGCGGCAAACGTGAGCACATCCCCCGCCTCCGGCTTGTTACCGCTACCGTCAGGCGCAGTGGACCAGTTGGCGAAGGTCTTTCCCGCAACGCTGAAGTCAGACTTCTCGGCAACTATCGAATCAAAAGAACGAACCTGCGCGGTATCAGACGAGGCGCTGATGGAGTCGATGAACTCTGCACCCGCGCCGTTGTGATAGATGACCGTCTTGGAGTCCCACTTGGCATAGACCTCGGTGTCTGCGTCAAACTGCGTGTCCGCGAAGCTGAACTCGTGCTCCTGACCCGAGGCATCCTTGTAGAACCAACCCAGGAAGGCGACGCCCTTGGAGTCGGAGGGGGTGCCAGGGTCAGCCGTGCCCGTCACAAAACCAAGCCTGTATCCGCGGACGGTGCTCTGGGTCTTGCTCTCGACGCTGCCATCGGCAAAGCTGGCGTTGGAGTTGTTGAGCTTGAAGGTCACCTTGGCCGCAGGAACCCACACGTGCTTGAGCCCATCCTTGGAGGCATTGGCCACCTGATACTCGTAGCGAACGCCGTTCTTGTTGATGGGGTTGACCACCATGGTGCTCGAATCGGCAAGGGTGAGCAGGCTCAGCCACTCGTCCCCATTCTCCGCGCCGTTGGTGGGAGTCGTGACGTCGTGGTTAAAGCTGGGGTCATACGCAACGAGGAACGAGCCACCCGTCACGACATAGGTGCTACCGGTGTTGCGGTTTGCGCCACCATCGTCCGCAGTCTTGTCCTTCGCGTCCGTGTTGACGACGCTGCTGCCCTTGAAGGTCAGGTGGCAGGGGCCATCAGACTGCCCCGTGCCATAGGACGGGGTCCAGCTCATGTTGGTGGTCTCAAGGGTCGAATTGTTGAACACGGCTTCCGCAGGTTTGTAGTTAATGTTCAGTCCACCAACCGTACTGTTCTTGATGACGACCTTGGAGTCATCGACCGTCAGATGTGCGGAGAGCGTGATTCGGGACCCGTCACCCGTCAGTGTGGAACCATTCTTCAGATCGGAATCGGCGAGTATTGCCATTACCTGCTTGTAAGCGGGGGATCCCGTTGCCTTGTATGCGTAGAAATCGGCGTGGTCCAAGTGGACGCCTGCCCCTGGGTTGAAGTAGTACCAGACGCCACGCGTGGTGAGCGACGCATCCGTGAGGTAAAGGGCTGCGTACTGCTCGCTGCCCTCGTTCTTTGCCTGGACGTCGATGGTGCAGCCGCTGAAGCGGGAGGCACTCGCATAGGCGAAGGCCCCGCCACTGCTGTTCAGGGCGGAGACCTTCAATGCCTCGCGGGAGCTGCCGCTGATGCGCCCGCTCCCCTGTACGGCAAATCCAATCGCGTTGCCGTCCAGCACGTAGCTTCCGTCTCGCACGACCGCCCCGTCGCCAACGGTGAGCGCGGTGCCAAAGCCGCTCATGGTGAGCGTTGCGCCGGCCTTGCACTGGAGCGCCGAGCCAGACTGGAGCGTGATGCCTGCGGCACCAGCGCCGGTCATGGTGACGTCATCCGCAACGAGCAGCGTCACGCCCGCAGGAATGGCCGCCTTGGAGGAAGCCGCGTCGAACGTCCCCTTGATGTTGATGGTCACAATCTTGTCGTTGGCCTTCTGGAGCTCGAGCGCCCTGGCGATGGTCTTCAGCGCCTCGCCCTCGCTGGCGCCGCTCTTCTCGTCGGAGCCAGCCGTGCCGTCAACCCAGAGCTCGGTGATCTCTGTGGGGTCTGCCGCAGGAGCCTTCAGCTCGGGCGCCAGCACAGGTGCCGAGGGCGCCTCCGCGGGGGCAGGGGCAGAGGCCGCTCCGGTCTCGTCAGCGCCAGGCGCAGGGGCAGCGCCCTCAGAGGTGGCAGTTGGCTCAGAGCCGGCCCCTCGGGCCACGGCGGGAGACAAGGGGACAGACTGAAGCGCAAGGGCGAGGGCGAGGGCGAAGGAGAGGGCCCTTCTCCCCGGGCTCAGCCACCTGGGATGACCTTTGAGCATATCGGCTCCTTTCATACGTACAGAGATTAGGCGATGGTAATGATATTTATACTCCACCAAAACATCCCATTCAACGAGGCATCCCAGGGAATCGCGTGGGCGCTCTATGAGCGGAAGTTCACGTCCGAGCTGGAGTCCTTGAGCATGACGTCATGGGCGCCGCCCTCGACCAGGGAGGTGGCGGACACCAGGGTGATCTTGGCCTTCTCCTGGAGCTCCTTGATGTCCAGCGCGCCGCAGTTGCACATGGTGGAGCGCACCTTGGTGAGCGAGTTGTCCACATTGTCCTTGAGAGGTCCGGCATAGGGAACGTAGGAGTCCACGCCCTCCACGAAGGAGAGGCCCTTCTTCTCGCCACCCAGGTCATAGCGGGCCCAGTTGCGGGCACGTGCGGAGCCCTCGCCCCAGTACTCCTTCACGTAGGAGCCGTTGACGTTGAGCCTGCGGGTGGGAGACTCGTCGAAGCGGGCGAAGTAGCGGCCCAGCATCAGGAAGTCTGCGCCCATGGCAAGGGCAAGGGTCATGTGGTAGTCGTACACGATGCCGCCGTCGGAGCAGACGGGCACGTAGACGCCGGTCTGCTCGAAGTACTCGTCACGTGCGCGACAGACGTCGATCAGGGCAGACGCCTGGCCGCGGCCGATGCCCTTCTGCTCACGGGTGATGCAGATGGAGCCGCCGCCGATGCCCACCTTGACGAAGTCCGCCCCGCAGTCCGCCAGGTAGCGGAAGCCCTCGGCGTCAACCACGTTGCCGGCGCCCACCTTGACGGAGTCGCCGTAGTTCTCGCGGATCCAGTCCAACGTAAGCTTCTGCCACTCCGAGTAGCCCTCGGAGGAGTCGATGCAGAGCACGTCCGCGCCCGCCTCGACGAGCAGGGGCACGCGCGTGGCGTAGTCACGCGTGTTGATGCCGGCACCCACGATGTAGCGCTTGTGCTCGTCGAGAAGCTCGTCGGGGCGGGACTTGTGGGAGTCGTAGTCCTTGCGGAAGACCAGGGAGGAGAGGTTGCCGTCCTTGTCCACGATGGGCAGGGTGTTGACCTTGTTGTCCCAGATGATGTCGTTGCATACCTTGAGGGAGGTGGTGACGTCCGCGGTGACGCACTCCGCGGCGGGAGTCATGAACTCGCTCACCTTCTTGGTGCGGTCATCGCGCGAGATGCGATAGTCGCGGCTGGTCACGATGCCGCAGAACCTGCCGTTGGGGCTGCCGTCCTCGGTGACGGGCATGGTGGTGTGGCCCGTGCGCTCGCGCAGCTCCAGCACGTCATCGAGGGTCATGTCGGGGGTGAGGGTGGAGTCGGACACCACGAACCCGGCCTTGTAGGTCTTGACCTCCCTGACCATGCGGGCCTCGTCCTCTGCGGACTGGGAGCCGTAGATGAAGGAGACGCCGCCCTGCTGGGCCAGGGCTATGGCCAGGCGAGGGCCGGAGACGGCCTGCATGATGGCGGACGCCATGGGGATGTTCAGCTTGATGGAAGACTCCTCGCCGCGCCTGAACTTGACGAGGGGCGTCTCGAGGGAGACGTTTGCGGGGATGTTCTTGTGTGACGAGTACCCTGGAACCAGAAGATACTCAGAGAAGGTGTGGGACTCTCCCTCAAAGAACGTTGCCATGCAGCTCTCTCCCGTCTCTAGGTATGCCACTGGCCGCCCCGTGGCGGCCAGTGTGTCGATAACGTTGCGTCAATTGTAGCATCTACAAGGGACTTCATAGACTCCTCTCGCAGGAGCTTTCATACCCCTAGCGCAATAAATAGCACAAGAGTACTCATATTTTATGAGCCTTTTCCCAACAGGCACCGCCATTTGGAACTGTGAGGGATAGGCGGCACACGCCAGGATATGCCAGAAGACGATGTACCCGATGATTTTTGCTAACCCGTAAGTAGCATTTCAATGGCGGTGCCACATGAAGAAGCTTCGTTTCTTGATGGGCGTACTTCTCCTGATCTCCCTCCGCGTTGCGTCTCTCGTATGCTCAAAGGGCATCTTGGAAGTACTTCTCGCGCGCTCGATTGACTCATGATTGTCAGAGCAACCCAGGGTCTACACCGCACAGCTTACCGACAGCCAGAGAGACACATTTGCCTCTGCGCTTCAGGATCTCTCCGGCAAGGAAGGCTTTGTAGCGATAAGCCGAAGCAAGGAACTCCTGCAATCGAGGGCTATCCTCTACACCTTCAGCACGCTGGGCACTCCAGGCACAAGTGACATCGTTTATCTTCTGTGCGTTGCCGCAATCTTCGGCGGTTGCCTATACATCGATCAACCCATTGATATCTATGCCGAGCTGGGCCGCACGCGCACGGCATGGAGCGAATATGAGAACTGGTCGGTAGTGAGGGACTTCACTTTTGGGGGGCGCGCTTCAAAGGCGACCCGATGCGCCTGTCCCAAGAGATGTATGCCTGGTATGCCAAGCACGAGCATGGGGAAGGAGTCTACCTTTCAAATGCCAGCCACGTCGAAACGACAACCATACGCGCCTACATGGCCACAGAATCAAACTTGGCGCCTGAGCCGTTCTGGTACCTTGCCGCATCTCCGTCCTACCTCAGGCTAGCTGGAGTAAACATTCCTGAAGAAGCCATCGAGAGGGCCGAGCGGGGCACGCGCGTATATCTTCTGTCACAATCCTTGGGTTCATCTGAGGCAAAGACACTGCGAGAGTTCCTCATGGCCTCTCAGAGGCCAACCGACTCCGACATCGTCACGGCGTTCACGGAGAATCCCAAATACGAGTTTGTCGCCTACGACGCAGACAGTGAACATGGCATCCATGTGCGATCGCACCCTGCGCATGGTATCAGGGGCTCTCGCGTAGATTGGCCTAGCTGTTGGGACCCTCGCCGATGACCTCATCAAAGTTGACGGCGATGTCGTGCTTGGTAGGCACCCACTCGACCTTCTTGAACAGCGCCGCAACCGTGATGGGAATGTAGGTCATCATGAAGAGCGGGAAGGTGAAGAGGTTGGTGAAGATGCGCCACTTCTTCTTGGCATGTATGTGCTTGCGCTCGCTGATGGTGGTGATGACGGCCAGCAGGAAGAACACCACGTACATGGACGCGAAGGTCATGATAAGGGACCCCACGCACATGGCAAGCTCGCCCTCCGTGGCAATGAAGCCGTGGCTCAGGTATCCGATGATCAGATACGCGGCGTTCACGAAGGCGGAGACCAGCGTCAAGATCATGCCCGGGGCAACCGTCATGAGCATGTCGTAGGAAGAGAAGCGACCCTTGCCGATCCCTGTGAGAAGGTTTCTGCAGTAGGAGAAGAACACCTGGTAGAAACCCTTGGTCCAACGCATGCGCTGGATCCAGGACGCCTTGAAGGTAAGGGGCTGCTCGTCGAAGAACTCCGCCGGGGCGTATCCGATCTGTATGCCATGCGCACAGCAGAAGGTTGAGAACTGGATGTCCTCGGTGAGGGTGTGGAAGCGCCAGCCGTGCATTCCGCGGATGATGCTCGCGGCCACAAGCCAGCCCGAGCCAGAGATGGCGCAGCTGGTGCCCAACATCATGCGGGCGTTGTTGAGGAACTTGGCCTCGCGCAGGAACCACAGGGCGTAGGCCGAGCTGATCCAGCTGGAGTCGAAGTTCTTGGAGTTGCGATAGCTCGTGCAGACGAGGTAACCGGCGTCGAAGGCCTGGTTCATGACCTCCACGTAGTCTGGGGCGATGATGTTATCCGCATCCATCACGAAGAAGCCCTCGAACTTGTCGCCGTAGTCGTTGAGGATGCGGTCGAAGGCGTAGTCAAGCACCCAGCTCTTGCCCTTGCGCGCAAGGTCGTTGCGCTCCCAGGTGATGGCGCCCGCCTTCATGGCCTCGGCGGCGGTTGCGTCGGTGCAGGCGTCCGCCACCACGAAGCACTCCACCACGCCATCGTACTTCTGGCTCAGGATCGAGCGCACCAGGTTGCCGATGACGGGCTCTTCGTTGTGAGCGGCAATGACGAAGGCAAAGGAGTGGTTCCTCTTTGCCTTGGGCAGGACCACCGTGCCCCGCAGGGCCACGCGCACGATGTACACCAGCTGGTAGAAGTAGGCCAACGTGAAGAACAGCCAGATGACGCCGTTGAAGATAACGATGGGCGTGATGCCCAGCCTGGAAAGATCCAAAGCTCAACCCCCCACTTTGCACGGAGGCATCAGGAGGGGTCATCCATACCAAGCTGGGGGCAGATGCGCTCCCCCACCTCGCTACGACCCATCGAGCTGCCTTTCAACTCCTCCAGTATACCGAGAAGATCGTCCGGCAGCCTGTCGGCGCGCACTATATGCTCACCCGTCCGCGGATGGTCGAAGGCAATGCGCCAGGAGTGCAGGAACTGCCTTTTGAGGCCGAGGTTTCGCTGGTCGTCCCCACGGCCGTAGAGCTGGTCGCCCACCAGGTGGTGTCCCACATGGCGCATGTGCACGCGAATCTGGTGGGTGCGACCGGTGTAGAGGTGGCACTCGAGGAGGCTGTAGCCCTCGTCCCTGCGGCCCGCCTCGAAGCGCTCCAGGGTGGTGAAGGTGGTTATTGCCTCACGAGCGAGAGGGTCGTCTGAGACCGCCATGCGCAGGCGGTCCCTTGACGAGCGCGCGATGCCCGTGGTGATGGTTCCTGAGCCTGGTGCCACATAGCCCTGCACCAGGGTGATGTAGCGGCGGTCAAGCACCCGCAGGCGGATGAGGTCCTGAAGGTCCTTCTGGGTCTGGTCGTCCTTGGCCGCAACCATGAGCCCCGAGGTGTCCATGTCAAGGCGGTGCACTATCCCGGGGCGGTCCTCCCCCTGGAGCAGGCCCAGGTGGGCGTACCCGCAATGGGCGACCAAGGCGTTTGCCAGCGTGTCGTCCACGTGTCCCGGGCTGGGATGGCAGACCAGGCCCGCCTGCTTGGAGAGGACCAGGAGGTGCTCGTCCTCGAAGCGTATGTCCAGGGGGATGTGCGGGTTGGCCGGCAGCTGGCCGGGCGCGGGCTTTGGCTCGGGCACGCTGGCCGCCACACGGTCCCCCAGCACGACGCGCTCGGACTTGCTCTTGGCCGGCGTGCCGTTTATGGTCACGCGCCCACCCTCGATGAGCTGGGCGCAGGCGGAGCGAGAG
The DNA here is from genome assembly GCF_900155635.1 of Olsenella urininfantis. Taxonomy (GTDB): domain Bacteria; phylum Actinomycetota; class Coriobacteriia; order Coriobacteriales; family Atopobiaceae; genus Olsenella_G; species Olsenella_G urininfantis. Next base: position 660,562 of record NZ_LT732540.1, on the reverse strand, counting down.
GGCAGGCCCTCCTGCTGGGCCAGGAAGCTGTCCAGGCGCAGCCCGTCCGTGTCTGGCCCAACCAGAAAGTTACGCAGCAGCGCCATGGCCCCTCCCCTCGCGCCAGCAGGCGAGGGTGGCGCCCGCAGGCGCCACCCCTTCGAGACTAATGTGTCGGCTTGCCCTCTCGGTGGCCGTCCCACGACCACCAGAGGACGATGCTCACCGCGATGCCCAGTGTCACGAAGATGTCCGCGACGTTGAACACGGGGAAGCTGATGAAGCTCGTGGCGAGGAAATCCGTGACGGACCCCTGCCAGAGTCGGTCGATCATGTTGCCCATGCCGCCCCCCGCCACGCAGGCGGCGGACGCCACCAGGGCCATGGGAAGGTCCTCTCGCCAGACCAGGACACAGGCCAGGACCAGCACGAGGAGGGCGATGAGCACGAAGAGGGGCGCCGCGCCCTCCCCCATGCTGAAGGCCGCGCCGATATTCTCCACGTGCGTGAGATCCATGACGTGCGGTATGAGCACGAGGCGCTCGCCCAGGCCCACCACCGTGCGCACGGCCGCCTTGGTCGCCTGATCGAGCAGGACGGAGGTGCACACCACAAGCCAGAAGAGCAGCTCGCGCATGCCGCGCTCGGATGCGGTCCTGTCTCCCACGGCGCCGCCCTAGCCCTCTGAGCCCAGGCCGGTCATGACGTCGTGGCAACGCTCGCAGAGGCCATCTGCGCCCAGCTCGCGCCAGTTCCAGCAGCGCGGGCACTTCTCGCCGTTCGCGGGCAGCACCTCGCAGGAGAGAGCGTCGCCCTCGTGGACGCAGACGTCGGAGCAGACGAAGGCCTCCGCAAGGTTAATCGGGGCCTCCCCCGCCAGCAGCGCGAACGACTCGGCGGGCAGCATGAGCTCCGCCCTGGTCGCCTGCGTGGTCTTCTCGCTCACGACGCCGCTTGCCAGGGCGCTATCGTAGGCCTTGGTGTAGGATGCGCGGGCCTCCACCAGGGCGGCGTAGGCAGGGAGCAGGGCCTCGTACTCCTCGGCCGCCATGGGCGACTCGTACCAGTCCAGCAGGGCCGCGTACCTCTGGCCGTCACGCAGGGACTCGGGCAGGTAGGCCATGACCTCGTCGGTGGTGTAGGCGAGGATGGGCTGGAAGTCGTGCACCAGCATGGAGAGGACCTGGGACCAGACGGTGAGCGCGCTGCGGCGGGCGAGGCTGTCCTTGCCGTCGCAGTAGGTGCGGTCCTTGGTGGCGTTGAGGTAGTCGTTGGAGAGCTCGGTGATGATGTAGTCGTACAGCGTGCGGTAGACCACGTTGAAGCGGTACTCCGAGTATGCCTTGGCCACCTCGTCGTGCACCTGGCACATGCACGCCAGCGCCAGCCTGTCGTAGGGCAGGAGCTCGTCTGTGGGCAGGCCGTCACGGGCGAGGTCGAACTGGCCCTCCAGCTCTCCCAGGAGGAAGCGGAAGGTGTTGCGGATCTTTCGGTAGGCGTCGCCCACGTGCGAGAGGATCTGGTCGTCGCAGGGCACGTCGGTGGAGGTGTCCACGGAGGCGACCCAGAGGCGCAGGATGTCGGCGCCACGGGCGTCGCACTCCTTGTTGGGGTCGATGACGTTGCCCAGGGACTTGCTCATCTTGCGACCCTGGCCGTCAAGGGTGAATCCCTGGGAGACGACCGCCTTGTAGGGAGCCACGCCATAGGCGCCCACGGAGGTCATGAGCGAGCTCATGAACCAGCCGCGGTGCTGGTCGGAGCCCTCGAGGTACATGTCTGCTGGGAACTGCAGGCTCTCTCGGTGCTTGCACACGGCGGTGTGGCTCACGCCGGAGTCCCACCAGACGTCCAGGATGTCTGGGTTGGGCCTGAGGTGATGGCCTCCGCAGCTGGGGCAGACGCAGGCCTCACCCAGGTAGCTGGCAGGATCGTCCGTGAACCAGGCGTCCGAGCCCCTCTCGCGGAAGAGCTCTATGACCTTGTCCAGCGTGGCGTCGTTCATGACCGTCTCGTCACAGTCCTGGCAGGTGAAGGCCGGAATGGGCACGCCCCAGTTGCGCTGGCGAGAGATGCACCAGTCCGGGCGACCCTCCACCATGGAGCCGATGCGCTTGACGGCGTGCGCCGGATAGAAGCTCACGCGAGAGAGCTCCTCCTGAGCCTGCTGGCGCAGGCCCGTCTTGTCCATGGAGACGAACCACTGGCTGGTGGCCCGGAAGATGACCGGGTTCTTGCAGCGCCAGCAGTGAGGGTAGCTGTGGCTGATGTCCTCGTGCAGGATGAGGGCACCGCGCCCGTCGAGCCACTCGATGATCTTGGGGTTGGCCTCGTTGACCTCCATGCCGCCCCAGGGGCCACCGGTACCCATGCCCTCGCCCTTGTAGAAGCGTCCGTCATCGTCCACGGGCATGACCACGGGAATGCCGAACCTCATGCCGGCGAGGTAGTCGTCCACGCCGTGGCCGGGGGCGCTGTGCACGATGCCCGTGCCGTCGTCCAGCGTGACGTAGTCCGCGTAGATGAACTCGCCCGTCTCGCCCTGGTCGCCGAAGATGGGCTGCTTGTAACGGTTATGGGCAAGCTCGACGCCATTCATGCGCCAAGGCTCGCCGTCCTGGCCGCGCACGAGCTCCACGCCCTGGTAGCCAAACTTCTCGCAGCACCTCTCCCGCAGGGCCTCCGCCATGATCTCTGCGCGGCCATCCACCAGAACGGCAACGTAGCTGGCCTCGGGATGCAAGATGACCGCGTCGTCGGCGGGCAGGGTCCAGGGGGTGGTGGTCCAGATGTCCACGAAGAGCCTGCCGGCAAATGCCTCGAGGCCCGCGGGCACTGTGGTCATCTCGAAGCGCACGAAGATGGCGGGAGAGACCTCGTCGCCGTACTCGATCTCTGCCTCGGCGAGGGCCGTGTGGCAGTGGCTGCACCAGTGCACGGGCTTGCGGCCGCGATAGATGGCCCCCTTGTCGAAGATGGCCTTGAAGATCTCCACGTCGGTGGCGTCGTAGTCGTTCACGTAGGTGAGGTAGGGGTTGTCCCACTCGGCCAGCACGCCCAGGCGCTTGAAGCCCTGGCGCTGGGTGTCAACCTGCTCGACGGCCATCTTGCGGCAGAGCTCGCGGATCTTCTCGGTGGGAAGCTGGTTGAATTTCTCGGTGCCGAGCATCTCCTCGACCTTGTGCTCAATGGGCTGGCCGTGACAGTCCCAGCCGGGCACGTAGGGAGTCTGGTACCCGCGCATGGACCAATAGCGGTTGATGATGTCCTTCGAGATCTTGTTCTGGGCGTGCCCCAGGTGGATGGGCCCGTTGGCGTAGGGGGGGCCGTCGTGGAGGACGAACTTCTCGTGACCCTCGTTCTTCTTCATCATGAGGCCGTAGACGTCGTTGGCCTCCCACTCCGCAAGCCTCTTGGGCTCGTTCTGCGCGAGGCCTGCCCTCATGGGGAAGCCTGTCTGCGGGAGGTTGGTCGTCTTCTTGTACTCGTTTGCCACCCTTGCGCCTTCCTTTCGTGTCGCCGTGCGCCCGCCATGCGGGGCACCCCTCGGACGCAAAAAAGCGCCCGTCCCTCCTGCTGGGACGAAGCGCTTGCACGACACTTCGCTTGTGACCACCCAGCGAGCGGAAATCCGCCAAACTCGGCTGGCCTGTGACGGCGGCCACTCCGACGACGCCTACTTGCAGGCGCACGCCGGCGCTGCGTTGGGGCCGCGGCTCCGGGGTGATCTTCTCCAGGACACGGCCGCGGGCTCTCAGCTCCCCCGCTCTCTGTTGACCGCGCTGCCCCGGGTACTCGTCCCCTTCACAGCCTTTGTTGGGGCGATGATAGCACGCCAGCGGCAGCCTTTGGGACGCAGGCGGCAGTTTGGGCGGGACGCACACGTTGTGCACGCGCCGATGCGGCCGTGGGCTTCGCCCCGACCGCCAGTCAGCCGCAGATGCCCTCGGGTCGCGGTGTCCCGGAGAGCCTCAGGCTGCCGGGACGCGGCTTATCTTGTCTCTTGCCGCAGAGTTGGGCCGAATTGCCCGCAAAAGTGGGGCGAGAGACAAGATGACCGACTCTGCGGGAGCTGGGCTCAGGATGGCTGGACCCAGGATGGCTGGACCGACAGGGGCGTCGATCAAGAGAGGGTGGGGCCAGCGGTCCCAATGCGGCAGGAGGCCTTCCTGGCAGACTGCTCTTCGGGCCGGCTGCGGGCCTTTGGACGCCCGCGAACGCAAGACGGGTCGGCGCGCTGACTGGCAATCTCCTTCACGGGGTATCTACCGACCCACAGAGCCTGGAGCCAAAAGATGAGGTGGTGCGGTGTCTCGCGAGGCGAACCAGAGGATTAGCACCCTCCTTGAGGAGGACGAGGCAGCGCGCATGCTCACGCACGCCCGCACGAAAGCCGACGCAAGCAAGCTCCAAAGACTCAAATGCGCCGGCAGGCTCATCTCCCCCCACCGCGGCCTTTACGTACGGCCCGAGGCATGGAGCGCGCTGGGCGAGCGAGACAGGGCCCTCCATCTGATGAGGACGCTCTCTCGCAGGCATCCAGGTTGGGTGTTCTGCGATATATCTGCCGGCGCGGCGCACGGCCTGTCCGTTCCACTGAAGTCGCTTTCCCGCCTCCACATCCTCACCCCTGCGCACGCCCCAACGAGAAGCACGGACGAGATCTGCCGGCATGCCTCAAGCGCCCGCGCAAGCGTGATGGTGGACGGCATTCGCATGACCACCCTGGAGGAGACCACGTTCGACTGCCTGAGGCGCATGGGCCTCCGGGACGGCCTGGCGCTTGCGGACTCGGCGTTGCGAAGGCTGGGCCTTGACGACTGGGAGCGCCTGGCAGATCGGGTCGTCGTGCGCCACCGCGAGGAAACGGGCCTGCGAAAGGCGCTGGCCGTGCTGCAGCTTGCGGATGCGCGGGCGGAGAGCGGAGGCGAGTCCATAGCTCGCGCGACCATGCTTGAGCTTGGCTTTCAGGCTCCGCGACTACAGGTGGAGATAGAAGACCCCCTGAACGCAGGCCGAAGCTATCGCGTCGACTTCCTGTGGACCCTTCCCGACGGACGCAGGGTGGTCGGCGAGCTCGATGGGCACGAGAAGTACCAGAATCCCGCAATGATGAGCGGCCGCAGCGTGGTGGAGGTACTCGCCGCAGAGCGCCTGCGCGAGAGCCGCCTGAGCGCCGCGGGGCTCACGGTCATGCGCTTCTCATACGCCGACGTATGCAACCTGCGCTTCTTCGAGCGGCTGCTGGAACAGTACGGCATCCCGAGGCCAGGGCGCCCCTCTCGCCTGCGCAAGCCCTACCGCGAGGGATGGCGCGCGCTGCGCCTTGGCAAACGTACGCTTCGCTGGAAGAGGGATTGGCCAAGCCCGCACCCAGGGAGCCGTGCTACCAGCAGTCGCGCCAGGGCCGCGGGCTAATCTTGCCTCTCGCCGCACTTTTTTAGCAATTAGGCTCATATTCTGCGGCAAGAGACAAGATAAGGCCAGCGGAGAGTCCGGCGGGAGCTTTGACGGAGGCCCGCAGGCACTTTCGGCGGAGGCCCCAACTGAGGCCTGGCCAAGAGAAGAGGCGTCCGGAAAGGCGCAATCGTCTGCGGGCTACTACCGCGTGCGGAAATCCACAGCTTGCGCATTGAGCCGAAGCGTGCCGTCTGCGACAAGTAGAGGGGACACGCACCTCAAATGCCAAGGAGGACCACATGTCGCAGCATCTGCGGCCCAACGATGCCGAGCAGCTCAAGTACCTGCGCCTGCTCTCGCAGAGCTTTCCCACCACGCAGTCGGCCTTCACCGAGATCATCAACCTCGAGGCGATCCTCAACCTGCCCAAGGGCACCGAGCACTTCATGAGCGACGTCCACGGCGAGTACGAGGCGTTCGTGCACATACTCAACAACTGCTCCGGCGTCATACGCGAGCAGGTTGACCGCATGTTTACCGACGAGCTGGGCCTCTCGCAGCGCGCGGACCTCTGCACCCTCATCTACTACCCGCGCGAGAAGCTCAAGCGCCTGAGGCGGCAGCAGGTAACCACCCCCGCCTGGTACGACACCACCCTCATGCAGCTGGTGCGCCTGGCGCGCTGGCTCTCGGGCAGCTACACCCGATCAAAGGTCCGCCGCGCCATGCCCGTGGCCTACGCCTACATCATCGACGAGCTCCTGCACGCCTCCGCGCAGGGCGAGACGAGCCGCCACGAGTACCATGTGCGCATCATCTCCTCCATCATCGACACGGGCAGCGCGGATGACTTCATCTGCTCCCTTGCCTCGCTGATCAAGCGCCTGGCGGTTGACCACCTGCACATCGTGGGAGACTTCTTCGACCGCGGCTCGCATGCGGACCGCATCATCGAGCACCTCATGGGCTATCCCTCCCTGGACGTCCAGTGGGGCAACCACGACATCTGCTGGATGGGGGCTGCGGCTGGGTCTGAGGCGTGCGTGGCGACCGTGGTGAGGTCAAGCGTACGCTACAACTCCCTTGACGTGCTCGAGAGCGCCTATGGCATCAGCCTGCGCGAGCTGGCGCTCTTCGCCGAGAAGACCTATGTGGGCTATGATGTCATCAGCCCCATGGAGAAGGCCATCGACGTCATCCTCTTCAAGCTCGAGGGCCAGGTCATCATGCGCAACCCGGACTTCCAGATGGAGTCGCGACTGCTGCTTGACAAGACGGACGTGGACGACGTCAGCGTGCGCATAGGAGAGACCGACCACCGCCTGCGCACCCAGGACTTCCCCACCCTGAACACCGCGCGCCCCTTCGAGCTCTCGGACGAGGAGCGCCAGGTTATGGACGGGCTCACGAGCGCCTTCCGCGAGTCCGACCGGCTCAGGCGCCACGTGGGCTTCCTCTTCGAGAAGGGCTCGATCTACCTGGTGCGCAACGGGAACCTGCTCTTCCATGGCTGCATCCCGCTTGAGGAGGACGGCAGCTTCAGCCCCGTGCTCTGCGAGGGCGTTGCCTACAGGGGCCGTGCGTACCTGGACTTCTGCGACCGCATCGCCCGGCGCGCCTGGCACCAGGCGGACCAGGTGAGCCTGGACTGGATGTGGTACCTCTGGTGCGGCAGGCACTCCCCCCTCTCGGGGCGCGTGGTGAAGACCTTCGAGCGCGCCTTCGTGAAGGACCGCAAGACCTGGGTGGAGCCAGAGGACCCCTACTACCGCCTCACGCACGACCCCGCGGTCTGCGACCGCGTGCTGGCGGAGTTTGGCCTTTCGGGAAGCCACTCCCACATCATCAACGGCCACACCCCCGTAAAGGCCAAGAGCGGCGAGAGCCCCATGCGGGCAGGCGGGAAGCTGCTCATCATCGACGGGGGATTCTGCTCCGCCTACCACAGGAAGACCGGCATCGCAGGCTACACGCTCATCTCTGGCGCGACGGGCATGCGCATCAAGGCTCACCGCCCCTTCCAGAGCGTGGAGGCCGCCCTGGACGAGAACGCAGACATAGAGAGCGAGGTCACGGTCATCGAGCACGAGCCTCGGCTGCTGCGCATAGACGACACCGACACCGGGGCCGACATACGCGAGCAGATCCTGGAGCTGAGGGCGCTGCTGGAGGCATACCGCAGCGGCGTGCTGCCCGAGAGGGGCTAGCCTGCTTTTTGAGGAGGTATCCGGGAGACGCCGCGCGTTTCCTCTCGCCAGAGATCGAAGGGCACCCGCATGGGTATCAGGGGCATACGGAGCCAGGCAACCCATCGGCGCACGGCAATCGTGGCGCCAGGAGATGACGAGAGATGGAAATGGACAACAAGAAGAAGAGGCAGTCGATGATCTTGTACCTGATCATCGCCGCTGCCGCAGTCATTGCGCTGAGGACCTTCCTGTTCCCCAGCATCATGAACGGGCAGATCCAGGAGACCAGCTACAGCGAGTTTTTGGGCATGGTCGACAAGAAGGAGGTCAAGCAGGTCAAGCTTGACACCAGCACGGGCGACATCACCTTCACCACCGGCTCGGGCATGGACAGCAAGGAGTTCCACACGACGCTCTGGCCAAACGACGACAGCCTGGTGAAGCGCCTGCAGGACTCAGGCGCCACCTTCTCGGCGCAGATTCCCAGCCAAAGCGCGAACATGCTGCTCTACCTGCTCATCAACCTGCTGCCGCTCATCATGATCTTTGGCGGCGCGTGGCTGCTCAACCGCCGTCTCAAGAAGGCCATGGGAGAGGATGGGCCCTCCATGAACTTTGGCGGGGGCTTTGGCCTGGGAGCCGGTGGCCTTGGCCGCTCGGGCGCCAAGGAGGTCAAGGGCGAGGAGACCGGCATCACCTTCTCTGACGTGGCCGGCCAGGACGAGGCCAAGGAGTCTCTCGAGGAGATCGTGAGCTTCCTCGAGCACCCCGAGAAGTACGCCGCCATCGGTGCGAGGTGCCCTCGCGGCGCCCTGCTCGTCGGCCCTCCGGGCACGGGCAAGACCCTTTTGGCCAAGGCCGTCGCCGGCGAGGCGAAGGTCCCGTTCTTCTCGATCAGCGGGTCTGAGTTCGTGGAGATGTTCGTGGGCCGCGGCGCCGCCAAGGTGCGAGACCTCTTCAAGCAGGCCAAGGAGAAGGCCCCCTGCATCATCTTCATCGACGAGATCGACACCGTGGGCAAGAAGCGCGATGCGGGGCTCAACACCAACGACGAGCGGGAGCAGACCCTCAACCAGCTGCTGGCCGAGATGGACGGCTTCGACAACCACAAGGGCATCGTGGTGCTCGCCGCGACCAACCGCCCCGACTCCCTCGACGCGGCGCTGCTGCGCCCTGGCCGCTTCGACCGTCGCATCCCCGTGGAGCTGCCTGACCTCACCGGCCGCGAGGCCATCCTCAAGCTGCACGCGGGCGACGTGAAGATGGAGGGCGGGGTGGACTTCGCCGCCGTGGCGCGCCAGACCCCGGGGGCGTCGGGGGCGGACCTCGCCAACATGATCAACGAGGCCGCGCTGCGTGCCGTGCGCATGGGTCGCACCCGCGTGACGCAGACCGACATAGAGGAGTCGGTGGACACCGTCATCGCCGGCGAGAAGAAGAAGTCCACGGTCCTCTCGGAGCACGAGAAGGAGGTAGTGGCCTACCACGAGACGGGACACGCCATCGTGGCGGCGGTACAGGACGGCAAGGCGCCCGTCTCCAAGATCACCATCGTGCCGCGCACCTCGGGCGCCCTGGGATTCACCATGCAGGCCGAGGAGGACGAGCGCTACCTCACCACCCGCGAGGAGTACAAGCAGCGCATCGCCGTTCTCTGCGGCGGGCGTGCGGCGGAGGAGCTGATCTTCGGCCACATGACCTCTGGCGCCGCCAACGACATAGAGAAGGCGACCAAGATCGCCCGAGCCATGGTCACCCAGCTGGGCATGTCCGAGAGGTTCGGCATGATGGCCCTGGGCGAGAGTCGCAACCGCTACCTGGGAGGCGGCTCAGAGCTCACCTGCTCCGAGGGCACGGCGCGCGACGTTGACGAGGAGGTCAAGACTCTTGTCGAGGAGGGGCACTCCACCGCTCTCAAGACCTTGCGGGAGAACCGCTTCAAGTTGCACGAGATCGCCCACTACCTCCAGAAGAAGGAGACCATCACCGGCGAGGAGTTCATGAACATCCTCAACCGCGACGACGGCTTCGCCCCCAGGTATCCGCAGGAGTAGCGTCAGGCAATGGGGCGGCTCCCTCCCCCATCGGTCGATGCCTTCCTGCGGGAACACGTGCAGGCGGCGCGCGGGCGGAGGATGCGGGGCCGCTAGCGGCCCTTGCGGCAGAGCTCCCAGAAGGCCACGGCGCTCGAGGCGGCGACGTTCAGGGAGTCTACTCCCGCAGACATGGGGATGACGGCGCTGCAATCGCAGGACGAGAGCGTCTCGCTCGAGAGGCCCCAGCCCTCGCTCCCAAAGAAGAGCGCGAGGCGCTCGACAGAGGCAAGGCTCGGGTCGTCAAGGGGGAGGGCCCTCTCGTCCAGTGCCAGGGCAACGCTCTTGAAGCCACGGGAGCGGAGCTGGTCGAAAAGCGACTCCGGCCAGGGTCCCGACGCCACGGCCCAGGGGATCTGGAAGACCGTTCCCATGGAGACGCGGACAGACCGCCTGTTGAGGGGGTCTGCGCAGTCCGGGGCCAGGACGATCGCGTCCACCCCCAGGGCCGCAGCAGAGCGGAAGAGCGCGCCCACGTTAGAGATGTCCGTCAGCCCCTCCAGCACGGCAACGCGCCTGGCGCGCTGGAGCAGGGAGGAGAGGTCCTTCGATGCGGGCCGCCTGGCCGCGGCAAGGTAGCCCCGGGTAACGTGAAAGCCCGTCATGTCCGAGAGGAGCCCCCTCTCGGCGACATAGAGGGGGACATCCAGGTCATGCAGCTCGGGGATGGTCTCGAGCAGGGTTTGGAGGTGCCTCTCGTCCACAAGGACAGACCTCAGGTCGAGGCCGGCACGAACCGCAGAGCCAATCACCAGGAGGCTCTCGAGGATCACCAACGCTTCCTGAGGGTCGTCGGCACGTCGCAGCTGACGGTCGCTGAGGCGGACGTAGGGGCTGACCCTCTCGTCTGACAACTCGGCGATACGTGTGATTGGCATCAAGTGAGCAACCATTCGTCGAAAGGTACTTGCAAGGGCTAGAATGGCACATACTGCGTAAAAGTACAGCCTTTTGGCTGCTAATTGATAGCTTTTCGGAGATTCACCCATGAGCGATACCAAGCAGTTCGAAATCCTGACAGGCGACGAGTCTCCGCACGAGCAGGCCTTTGCCGCGCTCGCCTCCCCTGCGGCGCCAGCCACCCCGTCGGGGGGCCGTGGCAGGCATTTCAGGACCGAGGCCGCGCCAGGGGATGGCGGAGGCGATGCCGGCGAGACGACGGGGGGCCTGCCTGCGGGGGCGGCAGGCGTCATCCCCTGCAGGGGCAGGCGCGTGGGCACGCACCGCACGGCCAAGTTCGTCGTGGGCAGCCTGGGCGGCCTTGCCCTGCTCTACCTTGGCGGAGTCGTCGCATGGTCGAGCGTCTACATGCCCAACACCACCCTTAACGGTCGCAACGTCTCGCTGCAGAGCGCGAAGAGCGTTGCCAGGAGCTACGAGAGGGAGCTTGGCAGCTACGAGCTCGCCGTGAGCGGTGACGGCACGAGCTTCAGCGTGAAGGCGTCGGAGATCGGGCTGGACTCCAGCTGGCCGGCCGCCGTTGACAACGCTACCAAGCAGGAGAACGTCTGGGCGTGGCCCTACCTGATCGTCTCGGGCAACAGGCTCGAGGCGAAGCTCACTCCCCGCTTCGACGAGGCCAAGCTCGACGCCATCATAGAGAGCGGAATAGCCGAGACCAATAAGGGTGCCACGCAGCCCACGAACGCCAGCCTGAGCTACAGCGCCGAGAGCAAGCGCTTCGAGATGATGCCCGAGAAGCCTGGGACTGCCATAGATCCCCGCCTGGTGAAGGAGCGCCTGGTCGAGGCCTTCGCCCATTCCAAGTCGTCGGTGACCCTGGACAAGGACGTGCTCGTTCAGCCGAGCATCACGAGCTCCACCAAGCAGCTGGTCGACGCGCAGCAGCAGGCAAACAAGATGCTGTCCGCCACGCAGACCCTTACCTCCAACGGGCAAAGCCCCGAGGTGCTGGGCACGGACACCGTGTCTGCCTGGGTCAAGGTGGCAGACGACCTCTCCGTAAGCCTGGACAAGGATGCCATGGTCACCTGGGCGCGTGGGGACTTCTCGAAGGCACATGACAGCGTTGGCGCAGCACGCAGCTACACCAGGGCCGACGGCAAGCAGGTGAGCGTCTCGGGCGGCTGCTACGGTTGGTGCGTGGACGGCCAGGCGCTGGCAGACACCCTCTACAACAACATTTCCTCCGGGAGCGCCGCGAACGTCGAGATTCCTTACAGCTCGACTGCCGCCACCGTCAACCCCGGCGGTGCCGACTGGGGAAATCGATACATCGACTGCGACCTGAGCGAGCAGTATGCGCGCATGTACGATGGGAGCGGGTCCCTCATCTGGGAGTCTTCCCTGGTGTCAGGCGATCCCAGCGAGGACCGTGGCACCCCTGAGGGCGTCTGGGCCATCAACTCCAACATGTCAACCGACCAGACCCTGCTCGGGCTGGACGAGAACCACGACGGTGAGCCCGACTACAAGAGCCATGTCAATTACTGGATGCCGTTCAAGGACAACCTCATAGCGTTTCACGACGCGGGCTGGCGCGGAAGCTTTGGCGGCAGCATCTACTGGGGCAACGGCAGTCACGGCTGCGTCAACCTGCCGCCCGCGGCTGCGGCCGAGCTCTTCGAGCTCGTCGAGGTTGGTGACGTGGTGGTTGTCCACAGCTAGGCTCGACGGCCGAGATACCCGCACCGCAGGCGTGTGGTTTGGTTCACCCATCGAGAGAGTCCCGGTGGGCGAATTTGCCATGTGGGGAGTTTTCTGAGCGGTCGGGGCACGTCTGCCCACCCGTGGGGCCTCTGGGGGTGGGCGAATACACCGATTGCGCCTCTCTCGGCCGAGAGTGACGCGTTGGCCCACCTGCAGGGCACCTAGATGTGGTTAGACACGTAAAAAAGCGCCTCTCTCGGCCGAGAGAGGCGCTTTGGAGCACTTTAGCGCGCTGGCCCGCGTCGCCTAGAACGGAAGCTTGCCTGCGCCCATGCCGCCCAGGCCGCCCATTCCTCCCATGCCCATGTTGCGCATCATGCCGCGCATCTGGCGCATGGACTTCTTGGACGAGCCTCCCTTGGCGAACTGCCGCATCTTGCCCATCATCTTGTTCATCTCGCCCCACTGCTTGAGGACCTGGTTGACCTCCTGCACGCTGCGTCCGGAGCCTGCGGCGATGCGCTTGCGCCTCTGCCCGTTGATCTTCTTGGGCTTGAGGCGCTCCTCGGTGGTCATGGAGCGGATGATGGACTCTATGCGCACCAGCTGGTCCTCGTCGGCCATGTCAGAGCCACCTTGCCTCAGCATGCGTTCGCCCCCGGGCAGCATCCCAATCATCTTCTGGAGGCCGCCCATCTTGCGGATCTGCTGCAGCTGGTCGAGATAGTCGTTCATGTTAAAGCCCTCGAGCAGCATGCGTTCGGCGTCGGCGAGCTGCTGCTCGTCGGCCACCTTCTGCGCCTGCTCGATGATGCCGTAGACATCGCCCATGCCCAGGATGCGCTTTGCCATGCGGTCGGGATGGAACACCTCGAGGGAGTCGGGCTTCTCGCCCATGGACACGAACTTGATGGGCTTGCCCGTCACCTCGCGCACCGAGAGGGCGCCGCCGCCGCGGGCGTCACCGTCCATCTTGGACATGATCACGCCGTCAAAATCCACGCGCTCCGCAAAAGTGGAGACCACGTTCACGATGTCCTGGCCACCCATGGCGTCCACCACCATGAGGATCTGGTCCGGCCTGACCGCGTCCTTGATGGCCACCGCCTCGGCCATCATCTCCTCGTCTATCTGCAGGCGGCCGGCCGTGTCCACGATCACGATGTCGTTGAGGTGATCGACCGCCTCCTGGATGGCCTCGGAGGCCACCCTGACGGCATCCTTGCCGTCGCCGCGCCACACGCGCACGCCGATCTCGCCGCCAAGGGTGGCAAGCTGGTCGGCGGCGGCAGGTCGGTGTGTGTCGCAGGCAGCCAGAAGCGGGCTGTGGCCCTGCGCCTTGAGCAGGTAGGCCAGCTTGGCCGAGGCCGTGGTCTTGCCCGAGCCCTGCAGGCCCACCATCATGATCACGTTGGGGGTGCGGTTCTGCGCCAGCACCAGCTTTGACTCGCTGGAGCCCAAAAGCTGCGTGAGCTGGTCCAGGACGACGCGCACCACGTTCTGCGCGGGCGTCAGCGAGGAGAGGACCTCGGCGGTCATGCACTTCTCCTTGCACGCCGCCACGAAGCCCTTCACCACGCGATAGTTGACGTCCGCCTCGAGCAGGGCCATGCGGATCTCTCTCATGGCGGAGCTGATGTCGTCCTCGGTCAGGCGTCCCTTGCCCCTGAGGGCGTCAAAGGTGGATTGGAGTCTGTCTGAGAGGCTGTCGAACATGCGCTACTTCCCTTCGCCAGCGCCCACGAGCGCGCGGCAGAACTCGAGCGCGTCGAAGGCCTGGAGGTCGTCTATGCCCTCTCCCACGCCAATGCGGAAGATGGGGAGCTTGAGCTTGTCTGCGATTCCCACGGCGATGCCGCCCTTGGCGGTGCCGTCGAGCTTGGTGACGATGAGGCCGTCAAGGTCCAGGGCGTCGTTGAACTCCTTGGCCTGCGCAAGGCCGTTCTGCCCGGTGGTGGCGTCGATCACGAGGACCACGCACACGGGCATCTGGGCGCGCCTGCGGGTGACGCTGACCACCTTGGCCAGCTCTCGCATGAGCTCGGGACTGGTGTGCAGGCGACCTGCCGTGTCAACCAGCACGAGGTCGGCACCCGTGTCCTCGGCGCGGGCCACCACGTCGTAGCAGACGCTCGCGGGGTCTGCGCCGCGCTCGCGGGTGACCACCTCGCAGCCGGAGCGCTCTCCCCAGACCTGCAGCTGCTCGATTGCTGCGGCACGGAAGGTGTCCGCCCCGCCAATGACGCAGCCAAGCCCGGCCTGATGGGCGGCGCCCGCGAGCTTCCCCACCGTGGTGGTCTTGCCGGCACCGTTTATGCCCACGAAGAGCACGCAGGACGGGACGTCCGAGAAGGGGTCGCGCGCGGCAGCGGGAAAGAGCTCCGAGAGGCGCCTGGCGAGCGCCTCCTTGAGCTGGCCCGCGCTGCGAAGGTTCTCTCGCGCCGCCTGCTCGCGAAGGTCGTCCGAGACCTTGAGCGCAACCTCGGCACCCATGTCACCCATGACGAGACGGTCCTCGAGCTCCTCCCAGAACTCCTCGTCCACCTCGCCACCCATGTAGAAGATCTCGCTCAGGGCCTCGCGCGAGCGCGTCAGGCCCTGCAGAAGCCTATCCCTCAGGCCCATCAGGCATCGACCACCTTTCCGCTTGCCTTGTCCAGGCGCTGGCTGACCACATGGCTCACGCCGTCGGCCTGCATGGACACACCATACAGGACGTCCGCCTGCTCCATCGTGCGCCTCTGGTGGGAGATGACGATGAGCTGGGTGGACTCCTTGAGCCGCTCGATGGCGTCGAGCAGCTTGGAGAGGTTGGAGTCGTCAAGGGCGGCCTCAACCTCGTCGAACACATAGAACGGCACCGTTCGGGTCTTGTAGACGGCAAAGAGCAGGGCCAGCGCCGTGAGAGACTTCTCCCCGCCGCTCATGAGGGTCATCTTCTGTATCCTCTTGCCGCGCGGCTGCGCCACGATCTCCACGCCGGTCTCGTCCAGGTGGTCTGGGTCGAGAAGCTCCAGATGGGCCTGGCCGCCAGGGAAGAGCAGGGAGAAGATCTCTGCGAAGTTGCCGTTGACGGCATCGAAGATGACCAGGAACTGTCGGCGCATCTTGCGCTCGATGGCAGCCGTGATCTTCTGGAGGGACTTGCGGGCGCGCTCGAGGTCCTCCACCTGCTCGCGGATGTAGTCCGCACGGGCCTTGAGCTGCTCGAACTCGTCCATGGCGACCTCGTTGACGGGCCCAATGTGCTCGAGGTCTCGCCTGAGGCGAGAGAGCTCGCCCTCCAAGGCGCCTCGGTCCTCGGGCTCGGGGAGCTCCAGGGCATCCTCCAGGGGGAAGCCGTCCGCGGTGATGGCATGTATCGCCCCCTCGACCTGCACCTCGAGCCTTCCCTTCTCCACCTTGACATCGCCTTCGGACGCGCGGGCGCGCTCGAGCTCTCCCGCTGCGGCAGACACGGCCTCGCGCGCGTCCGAGATGGTCTTCTTCAGGGAGTCGGAGTCCGCCTCCGCCAGGGAGGCGCGGTCCTTCAGGCGAGCCGCCCACGCGAGGGCGCGCTCCCGGATTGCGTCATAGCGCCCGTGCAGGGGCTCCACGCGCAGGCGCAGCACCTCCAGGGCATCTGCGGTGGCAAGCGTCCTCTCACGCCTGGCGTCGAGGTCCTTGAGCTGACGGGCGAGCTGCTCCTCGCTCACGGCAAGGTGGTTGCGCCTCTCGGCGACCGTGGCAAGCTTGAGCCTTGCCTCGGAGAGCCTGCCCTCGGTGTCCCCCTCCTCGCGCGAGGCCTGCGAGCGCTGCCCCGAGACCTCTTCCAGCTCCTCGGCAAGCTCCTTCGCACGTGCGGCTGCGGAAGCCGCCAGGGACTTGTGGCGCTCCACCTCCTCGCGTGCCCTCGACGCCCGCTCCCCCGCGGCGGCGCGGCCCTTGATGACCTGCTCCTTCTCGGAGCTGGCCTGACGCAGCTGGGACTCGAGGCGGGCGAGCTCGGAGCCCACGGACGAGAGCTCACCCGCCAGGCGTGCCTCCTCGCCCTTGGCCTGGGCGCTCTCGTCGAGTGCGGAGGCAAGCTCCGCCTCGGCCCGAGCGACTGCCGCGGACGCCTCGGAAAGGGCCGTCTCAAGGGCGGGCATGCCCTCACGCACCGAGCGCATGCGACGCTTGCGCTCGAGGGCCCCCTGCTCTGATCCGAAGGAGAGCCCGACTATGGTCCTGCCGTCGGGGAGGGCGCACACGCCATCGAGGCTCACGTAGGTGAGCGCGGGGCAGCTCTCGTGGGCAAGAACCGCCTCGCGAGCCCCCTCCACCAGGCGGACGTCACCCAGAAGGCTCTCCACCAAGGAGCGCGCATCCTCTCGTATCGTCAGCTCCGCGGCAAGGCTCCTGCCGGGAAGGCCGTCCTCGACCTTGCGGCCATGCGGCCCCTCGGAAAGGCTCACCAGGGCGGCGCGGCCCCGCACGCCCAGGGAAAGGCCCTTCTCGGCAAGTCCGATCACGGACTCGCCGCTGCCGACGACCAGGGCCGAGAGGTCCTCCCCAAGAAGGGACTCGATGATCTTCTCAAGCTCCGCCGGGGCCTCCACCAGATCGGCCAGGCGACAGCCGACCTCGTCTCCCGCCTCCCGGGAGAGGGCGGCGACCAGCGCGCTCGCGTTCTCTGCCTGGGAGTCGACCGCCTCGAGGGCAGAGAGCGTGGCCCGGCTGCGCGAGAGCCTGTCTCGTGAGCTGGACTCGCCGGCGCGCGCCTGCCTCAGGGTCTCCTTGCATCCGCCGACGCGAGAGGCGCTTTCCTCCCCCGCCTTGCGGGCGGCCGAGAGCCGCTCCTCGAGCTCGCGCCTGCGCTTGCCACGCTCATCGACGGCGGCCTGGGCAAGGTCCAGCGCGTCCGCGATCTGCGCCAGGCGGCTGGCGAACATCTGGTCCTCTACCTCGGCGCTGGAGATCTGGTCACGGAGCTTCGCATACGCCAGCGTCTCTTGGTCCGCCTCGCGCTGCGCCGCCCTCTGGTCTGCGGTGAGCTGCGCCACACGGCTCCCCAGCTGCCTCCTGCGCTCCTTTGCCTCGCGGGCCGCGGGAGCCAGCTCGCTCACGCGCCCCTGCAGCTCCTCCGCCTGCACGCGCACCTCCGAGAGCTCCCTCGCGGCGCTCTCGTGCGACAGGGCGGCCTCGGAGCGCTGGCGCTCCATGGCGGACAGGCTCATGCGCATCTCCGAGAGGCGCGAGACCATGTTCTTACCCTTCTCCTCCAGGAGGCGCATGTCGGAGTCCATGCGACCCAGCACGTCCTGCATGCGGCGGCGCTGCTCGCCCAGATCACCCACGAAGATGCCCTTCTGCTCGAGAAGGGACTGGTAGCGCTCGAGGTCGGCGGTCTTGCCGTCCAAGCGGTACTGCGCAAGCTCTATGGCGGCCTCGGCCTCGCGGCCACGCTCCTCGAGCCGCTGATAGCGCCTCTGGAGCTGGCGCAGGTCGTCCACGGCAAGGATCCTCGTAAGCTCCGAGGCGCGAGCGGTCAGGGCCTTGTGGCGCTGGGCCTTGTCCACCTGCCTCTCGAGGGGCTTGAGCTGGCGGGCGATCTCGCGCTCTATGTCCTTGGCGCGCAGCAGGTTCTCCTGCATGGCAGCGATCTTGCGCTCGGAGCGCTCCTTGCGCCGACGATGCTTGGAGATGCCCGCGGCCTCCTCGATGAGCTCGCGCCTCTCCTCTGGCCGGCTCGCCAGTATGGAGTCGAGCTTGCCCTGGGAGATGATGGAGTGCGTGTCCTTGCCAAGGCCGGAGTCGTGCAGGATGTCCGTGATGTCCCTCAGGCGGCTTGGGGCGCCGTTGATGAGGTACTCGGACTCTCCGGAGCGGTACATGCGTCTGGTGAGGGCGATCTCCGAGAAGTCTATGGGCAGGGCATGGTCGGTGTTGTCCAAGGTGAGCGTGACCTCGGCCAGACCCACGGCCGAGCGTCCCGAGGAGCCCGAGAAGATGACGTCCTCCATGGCCTGGCCGCGCAGCATCTTCGCGCTCTGCTCGCCCAGGACCCAGAGTATCGCGTCCGAGATGTTGGACTTGCCGCTGCCGTTGGGACCCACCACCACGGTGAGGCCCGGGTCGAACACCATGGTCGTCTTGTCCGCAAAGGACTTGAAACCCTTGAGCGCAAGAGATTTGAGATACACGTTGACCGGGCCCTTCCCTGCCTAGGAGCTCTGCGAGGAGCGAGCGGCGCCCGATCCTGCGTCCACGGCGGGCACGTAGCCCAGGCGCTCGAGCGCGTCGAGGGCGGCGCGGGACTCGGACTCCTTCTTCGAGGAACCCACGCCCCTGCCCACGCGGCGGCCGTCCACCAGGACCGCCGTGGTGAAGGTGGGGTCGTGCGCAGGCCCCTCCTCCGCCTCAAGCTTGTACTCGGGCGCGCACCGCCAGTCGCGCTGGGTGACCTCCTGCAGGCGAGACTTCGGCGAGAGGGGACGCTCGGCGAGCTTGGGCGAGACGTGTGGGGCCAGGGTGGCGCTCACGAACTCGTGCGTGGTCTCGAAGCCGGCGTCCAGGTAGAGGGCACCCACGATGGCCTCGTAGACGTTTTCCAGCGCGGAGTTGAGGCCTCGTGCACCAGTGCCCTTCTCGGACTCGCCGAAGATGATGTGGTCGGCCAGGCCAAGGTCCGCGGCGACCTTGCTGAGCGTGACGCCCGAGACGAGGGAGATCTTGAGTCGCGTGAGCTCTCCCTCGTCCATGCCCGGGAAGCGCTCGAAAAGGTCCGTGGCGACCATGGCCCCCAGAATCGAGTCTCCCAGGAACTCGAGGCGCTCGTAGGAGGCGGAGACCGGATGATTCTCCACCGCAGAGGGATGGGTTATCGCCGAGGTGATGAGTGCCTGGTCGTCGAAGTGGTAGTCCAAGATCTGCTCGACGGCGACGACATGCTTGTGTGCCTTCAACTGATACGCCCCTAGCCCCTGCAGCACTCGATGGCGCGCACGGCATCACCGATGGTGGCGATGGAGTTGAGCTCCTCGTCCTCGAGCGTCGCGGCAAACTCGTCCTCGAAGCTGGTGACCAGCTCGAGCAGGTCGAAGGAGTCTGCGCCAAGGTCCTTGAACGCCGTGTCCTCGCCGAGCCCTGCCGCATCGACCTCAAGCTCCTCGGATGTGAGCAAGATCACTTTTTCGAGAATGCCGTCGTGGTCCATGGAAACCTCCTCGTAGCGTCGTGAGACATCGAGTTCATTGTACCGTGCGCCGGCACGCTAGCTGGCAAGGGAGATCTCCTCGGCTATTTTGTCCACAAGACCGGAGCGGACGGCAGAGGCGCAGGCAAGCGTTCCGTTCTTCACGGCGGACACGGACGTGGCGCCATGGCCGATGATGACGGGCGACTTGAGGCCGAGCAGCATGGCTCCGCCGTACTCGTCTCCCGAGAGGCCTGCCGCGATCTCCTTGAGGGCGGGCTTCAGGAGAAGAGCCCCCGCGGCGGCGCGCCTGGAGTCCCCCACGGCACGCCTGAGCTCGCCCAGGATGAACTTGGCGGTGCCCTCCAAGGTCTTCAGGGCAACGTTTCCCGTGAAGCCATCCGTGACGATGACGTCAAAGCGGCCCGCGAGCAGGTCGCCTCCCTCGCAGTTGCCCACGAACCACGTGGGGCCGGCGGCAACGAGGGCCGCATGGGCGGCCAGGGTGGCCTCCGACCCCTTCGTCTCCTCGGACCCGTTGGAGAGCAGGGCCACCTTGGGGTCCTCGACGCCCAGGGCGAGCCTGGCATAGGCACGGCCCATCTGGGCGAACTGGACCAGCATCTCCGGGCGGGCGTCCGCGTTGGCACCCATGTCCAGAAACACGCTGCGGCGCCCGGTGGAACCAGGGATGGAGCTTGCGATGCAGGGGCGCTTGACGGAGCGCACGCGCCCCACCCCCGTGCTCGCGGCGGCGAAGATGGCACCGGTGGAGCCTGCGGAGAAGAACCCCTCGGCATCCCCCTTGCGCACGGCGGCGCAGCCCAGGACGATGCTTGAGCCCCTCTTGGAGCGCACAGCCTCGGCGGGGTGCTCCTCCATGCCGATGACCTCGGTGCTCACCAGGGCCCGGGCGCGCTCGTGGGCCGCGGCGAAGGGAACCACCAGCGCCTCGTCACCCGCGACGAGGACGCTGAGCTCGCTGTCTTCAAGAAGCGCCTCCTCGACCCCCTTGAGGACGAACTCAGGGCTCTCGTCGCCACCCATGGCGTCAACGCAGATGCATGTCATGATGCCTCCCTGCGGGCGCGCAGGGGCGCCCGATATGAAAAGGAGACCGACCCCCTTGGGGCCGGCCTCCCAGGCCACGTCATTCGAAGAGACTACTCGGTGACAACGACCTCACGGTCCTTGTAGTAGCCACAGTTGGGGCACACGTGGTGCGGAAGCTTGGGAGCGCCGCACTGGGGGCACACGGAGCGTGCCGGAGCGGCGAGCTTGCTGTTGGCCGAACGACGAGTGTGCGTGGCGCCACGGCCCTTTTTCTGCTTGGGAACTGCCATCTTGAACCTCTCTTAGACTCACCTAACGCCCGCGCGCTATACCCGAGCGGTCTTTCCTGCAAACACACGAGAAGAGACTATACCATGCCCGCAGCATCTGCGGGGACAAACAGCAATTCTTCATCGCAGAAACTGCCCCGGGGCGGACGCTACGAGTCCGCACCGTCCGAGAGCTCCAGGCCCTTGAGCACCGCGAAGGGGTTGGACTCCATGCGCTCGCGCTGCGCCTCCCTCTCGAGCTGGACGGCGTGACCACAGTCCTCGTGGTTGAGGTTTGCCCCGCAGACCGGGCAGAGGCCCGCGCAGTCCTCGCGGCAGAGCACCACGTAAGGAGTCTCCATGAGGACGGCCGAGGAGAGCGCATCGGTCAGGTCTATGCTGTGGTCCGGCAGGACCAGGGAGTAGTCGACCTCGTCCTCTTCGTCTGCGCCCTGGACCTCTCCGGGGTCATGGAAGAGATAGTACTCGTCAACCTCCCCCACGACGTCGAACTCGGCCATGTCCAGACAGCGGTCGCAGCTGCCCTGCACGTGCCCCCGCACGATGCCCGTGACGAGGATGCCCTCGCCGGCATTGGTGAGCACGAGGTCGAAGTCGAGGCCAAAGGGAAGGGCGAAGTCATGCTCGCCCAGGCGGTAGCCCTCGTCGTCCATGTGACCGGCGAAGGGAAGGCTGTCGCCTGGGTTGGCGAGGCGCTCGTCCAGCGTGAGGATCTGCGGCTTCATGGCTTACCAGGGAACGTTGTTGGTCTGGTTGCGAGGGCCGGAGTTCTCGTCGAGCGTCTGGCGCACGCGGCCGACCGAGTTGGTGAGCGACTTGAGGTTGTCCTCGAGGTGCGCGAGGACGGTGTCCGCGTACTCCTCGGCGTTATAGCGGGTGTCGCGCTCGTACTGCGAGGCACGGTCGCGGATGTCGTCCGCCTGCTGCTGGGCGAGGCGCACGACCTCTTGGTCGCCGGCCAAGATCATGGCCTGCTGCTGGGCGTCCGCAATGATGGCGTCCGCCTGCTGCTGGGCGCGCTCGAGGGTCTCGGACTCCTCCTTGACGATGCGACGGGCGTCGGCAAACTCCTGGGGGAAGACCCTGCGGATCTCATCCAGAATCTCATAGACGTCCTGCGCGTCGACGATCTTCTTCTGACCGCCGGCCGCAAAGGGCGTCTTGCCCTCGCTCACGATCTGCTCGAGCTCGCCGACCAGGCTCTCTATTTCCTCACCCGGCTGCATACGGGACTCCTTTCGATTCTGCCTGCGACCCGGTGCCGCATCCGTGCCTGCGATACAGGCCGCGCCGATGCCATGTTAGCAGATTGCCCAAACGGTCATGCAGCTAGGACCTGAAGTGATCCCGCAGATGGCGCTCGACGCAGGACGGGACGAGAAAGCCCACGTCCGTGCCCAGCGAGGCGAGCTCGCGGACGATGGACGAGGAGACGTAGCCATACTTGGGGTTGCTCATGACGAAGACGGACTCGAGGCCTGGCGCCATGTAGCTGTTGAGGTCTGCCTGCTGCAGCTCGTACTCGAAGTCGGTCATGGCCCGCAGGCCCTTGACCACTCCCCCCGCGCCAAGCTCGCGGCAGAACTCGACGAGCAGCCCCGAGAAGGGCAGCACGCTCACCCCGTCCTCGAGGCCCTGCTCGCAGAGGGCCTCCCTGAGCATGCCCACGCGCTCGTCCAGGGCAAAGATCGGACCCGAGCCGTTCTTGCCGACCGAGGCGGCAACGGCGACGCTCACCTGCGGGAAGAGCCTGCGGGCACGCCTGATGACGTCCAGGTGCCCAAAGGTCACCGGGTCGAAGGTGCCGGGGACCACCACGTGGCCGATGGTGCTCTCGCTCATGCTTTGTCTCCCATGCGATAGAGGCTCACGGCTGTGGCGGCGCGAGACTTCTCCTTGACGAGGCGCGCGGCGGGCAGGCCGAGGCCGGGCGACTTCCTGTCATGCTCGTAGAGGACGAGCGCCGACGGCTCAAGCTGACCGGACGAGGCGAGGGTCTCCACCAGCGCACTCACCTGACCTGCGCCCAAGGCGTACGGCGGGTCAAGAACCACCAGCGAGAAGGGGCCTCCGGGAAGACGCCCGCCCGCCAGGCGCATGACGTCTCCCGTCAGGACGCTGCAGAGGCCCTCGGCACCCAGGGCGCGCGCGTTTCTGCGCACGCGGCCCGCGGACTGGCGGTCTCGGTCCACGAAGCAGCAGCTGCTGGCCCCACGCGAGAGCAGCTCCAACCCAATGGCACCGGAGCCCGCAAACGCGTCCAGGATGCGGACGCCCGAGAGGTCCAGCCCAAAGGCCGAGAGAACCATGGAAGCCATGGCCTCGCGCGTGCGGTCCGTGGTGGGGCGCGTCACGTCCCTGCCTTCGGGCGCCTCGATGGCCCTTCCCCTCCAGGACCCACCGACTATCCTCATGCGGCTCACGCGCGCTCGACCTCCTCGAAGTAGGCCCCGAAACGGTCCCGCAGCTCAAGGGCGAGGGGACGGTGCCTTGGTTCCAAAAGCCCTGGGTCCGCCTCCACGATCCCCAGGGCATCCTCATGGGCAAGCGCCACAAGGTCCCCGTCCACGGCAAGGTCCGAGACCTGCAGGGAGATGCCACCGTGCTGGCGGTATCCCAGCAGCTCCCCCTCATGGCGCAGCCTCAGGTCCATCTCGGCAAGCTCCGCCCCATCCGTGCTGGCCTCAAGGGCCGCAAGCCGCTTGCGGGCCGGCGTCCCTCGCCTGGCCGCGCAGGAAAGGAAGACGCTCCCCTCAAGGTCGCCCCTGCCCACGCGACCGCGCAGCTGGTGAAGGGTCGCAAGGCCGAATCGGTCCGCGTCGTGAACGAGCATCACGGTGGCATTGGGCACGTCCACGCCCACCTCGACCACCGTTGTCGACACGAGGACGTCCACCCTCCCGGCGTGGAAGCCCTCCATGGCCGCGTCCTTTTCCTGGGCAGACATGCGCCCGTGCAGAAGGGAGCATCGCAGCTCGGGAAACACACGCTCCGAGAGCTCGCGAAGGGTGGAGACGGCGGAGTGCAGGCGCTTGGCGCGGGAGAGGCTCGACTCGGGCAGCTCCTCCAGCTGCAACCCGTCATCCGAGTCGTCCACGAGAGGGCAGATCACATAGGCCTGCCGTCCCCTCTCGCAGGCCTCGCGAATGGCCGCATAGGCAAGGTCAAGGGACTCCGGGGCGATGCAGCTCGTCTTAACCCCAGCCCCCGGGCGAGGGCGATGGCGAATGCGGGAGCAGTCGAGGTCACCATAGAGCGAGAGCGCCAGCGTGCGCGGGATGGGCGTGGCCGTCATGGCCAGAAGGTCCGCCCCCGGCCCCTTGCGTCGCAAGGCCGCGCGCTGGTCGACGCCAAAGCGGTGCTGCTCGTCGATGACCGTGAGGCTGAGCGAGGCGAAGTCCAGGTCGTCCGAGAGGAGCGCCGTGGTGCCGAAGGCCACGCAGGTCTCGCCCGAGGCGATGCCCCTTGCCGCGAGCCGGCGCTCTTCCGGGGGCGTGGAGCCCGTGACCAGGGCCCACGAGACATGCGCCGCGGTGAGCCAGGGCCCCATGACCTGCGCGTACTGGCGTGCCAGAACCGAGGTGGGCGCCATCATGGCAGCCTGCAGGCCGCTGTCCGCCACCGCCGCGAGGGCCAGGGCGGCAACGGCCGTCTTGCCCGTTCCCACGTCTCCCAATAGCAGGCGGTTCATGACCCTGGGAGCGGCCATGTCCGAGAGTATCTGGCCTGCCGCCTCGCGCTGCTCCCCAGAGAGGGAGAAGGGCAGGGCGGAGACGAGCGCCTCCAGGCGTGGGCCGTCCGTGCGATGCGCGTGCGGGCGAATGTCACGCAGCTCCATCTGCTGGCGGGCCCTGAGGGTGAGCTGCAGGCAGAGGAGCTCGTCAAAGGCGAGGCGTCGTCGAGCCGCCTCGCGCGCAGCTTGAGAGCTGGGAAAGTGCAGCTCCCGCAGGGCACGGGAGAGGCTCATGAGCCCGCGTTCGGCAACAAGCGAGGAAGGCAGGAAGTCACACACGTCCCCCCTGTCCGCGAGGGCGGCGGCAACGATGCGTCGCATCCAGGAGGCGGAGAGCCCATCCCCCACGGAATGCACGGGCAGGATGCGAGCATAGCCCGAGGATGCCTCCCCCGGCTCCAGGCGCTCGAAGAAGGGCGAGCGCAGCTGCTTGAAGCCGTAGGCAAACTCGACTCTGCCCGAGAGCGCGACAACGTCTCCCGGCTTGAGCTGCTCGGCAATCCAGGGCTGGTGAAAGAAGCTCGCCTGAATGACGCCCGTGGCGTCCAGCGCGAAGACCTCCACGACCTGCATGCGGGGTCGGGGCCGCTTGAGGGTCACCTTGTCCACCGTGGCGACGATGGTGCTGTCCTGCCCCACGTCCGCGTGGGCGATGTCAGTGGTGTGGCTGAAGTCGAGGTAGCGATGGGGGACGCGCAGCAGGAGGTCGCGCACGCGACGAACGCCCAGGCGCAGCAAGGCGTCACGTCTCGCCCCCGAGACATACCTCAGGAGCGAGACGTCATCCGTGAGGGAGCAGCTGCAGGACAGCCGGTCCGCGACCGTCGCTATGGTAGGCTCATGCGCCACGAGACTATGGCAGGCCCTACTCGATGGAGAAGATCACCGGGTAGAGGGGTTGCTCGCCGCGGTGGGAGTCGATCTCGAGGTCCGGCTGGGCCTCCCCGATCGCCTCGAGCAGGTGCTGGAAGGCCTCGTCCGAGAGGTCGCAGCCCGCCAGGATGGTGAGGGTGTCCCCCTCCTCTTCCTCCTGCATGCGAGAGATGACCTCAAGGGTGACCTGCTCCACGTCCTTGCCCACGACCTCGATGGCACCGCCCTCGATGCCCATGACGTCGCCGGCATGGATGGGGGTGCCGTCCGCGGCGGCGGAATCGCGCACGGCAGAGGTCACCTCCCCGTCACGCAGCTCGACGATGGCGGCGCCCATCTCCTCGGCGTTGTCCTCGAGCGAGGCGTCGGGGTCGGCCACGAACATGGCTGCGAAAGCCTGCAGGACGCTCTTGGTGGGAACGACGGCCACCTGGACGTCCTCGCTCGCGCTTGCCGCAGCCTCGGCAGCCATGCGGATGTTGCCGTTGTTGGGCAGCACGATGACCGCGTCGGCGTTGCAGCCCTCGATGGCCGAGAGGATGTCCGCCGTGGAGGGGTTCATGGTCTGGCCGCCCGAGACGATCACGTCAACGCCCAGGGACCTGAGGATCTCTGCCTGGCCCGAGCCGGCGGCGACTGCCACGAAGCCCAAGGCCTTCTTGGGCGCGTCTGCCTTGGGGGCAGCCTGGTCCTCCCTGATGGACTCGGTGCGCTCGTGCGCCTCGAGGTCCATGTTGTGCACGAAGACGTTGAAAATCTGCCCGCGATGCAGCATGTGCCGCAGCACACGGTCGGGGCGGTTGGTGTGGACATGAATCTTGTAGTCCGGGTTGTTGCCCACCAGAAGCTCGCAGTCGCCCATGGTGGAGAGGTACTTGAGGTTGGCCGCCTCGTCGAAGTCGGGGCTGTCGGCATGGAAGAGGAACTCGGTGCAGTAACGGAACTCGGAGCCCTCCCAATCGTCGTTGAGCTCGATGGCAACGACGTCCGCCACGTGGGACTTCGCGCCCTCGGAGTCGACGGTGGTCTTGAAGTCGGTCAGCTCGCCGGCCTTGCCCTCGTAGGCGTTGACGAAGGCCTCGATGAAGGTCGCAAGGCCATAGGCACCAGAGTCCACCACTCCGTTCTCCTTGAGGACGGGCAGCAGGTCCGGGGTGCGAGCCACGGACTCGTATGCCTCGACCACTATGGCGTCAAGCGCCTCCTGGGGGGTTGACCTGGCCTTCTCGAGCTGGTCCGCGCGGGCGGAGATGTCCTTGAGCACCGTGAGGATGGTGCCCTCGACGGGCTTGCGGACGGCCTTGAAGGCAACCTTCACGCCATTGCGCAGGGCGAAGGCGATGTCTGCCGTCGTGGCCTGGGGACCCTTCGCGTTGGTCAGGCCCTCGGCCACGCCACGCAGGATCTGGCTGGTGATGACGCCGGAGTTGCCGCGTGCGCCCATGAGGGATCCATGGGTGATGGCCTTGGCGATGTCATCCATGGAGGCGCCTGCCGGAAGGGCGCCTATCTCCTTGACCACGGTGCCCAGGGTGAGGGACATGTTGGTGCCCGTGTCCCCGTCGGGCACGGGGAAGACGTTGAGCTTGTTGATCTCCTCGGCCTTGTCGGCAACGACCTGGGCGGCAACGGGGAAGCAGCTGCGGATGGAGTTGGCAATCATGGTATCGAGAACCTCGGTTCCTCTTGGCTTGTTGGGAAGGCGCCCTGGCGCTAGCGCGCGGTGGCGATGCGCATGCCGTCTATGTGCACGCGCACGTCCACGTCCTTGAGCTCGGCAATCTGCGCGAGCAGGAACTTCACGGAGCTCACGAGGTTGTCCGAGACCGACGACATGTTGATGCCCATCTCGACCATGACGTGCAGGTCCACAACCACGCGGCCGTCCTGGACGGACACCCCGACGCCCTTGCGCAGACGGTAGGTTGGCAGCAGGCGGACAATGCCCTCCTGCTCGTCGGTGGCGGTCATGCCCACGACGCCATAGCACTCGAGGGCCGCGTAGCCCGCGAGGTCGGCGATGCAGTCGTTTGACACTTTGAGGCTTCCAGGAACGACCCGAGCCATGTCTTCTCCTCTCGTCTGCCGCCTGTGGCGGCCCGAGCATGAATCTAAACCATAGTATCCTAGTTGGGTGGGCGCTGCACGAACGCAGGCGGACAAGGGACGCCGCCCCGCTCCGAGATGGGCGCTTCCCTATGGCAGAGGCAACAAAACCACCACAATAAGTTGTGTCCTTGTCTTGCGCCCTTGGGGCCCTGTGCTATATTTACTCAGCACTTTAGAGATTGCGAGCGCTCGCGCGCCGCCTTTTGGAGGTCGTAAACATGTCGAAGGTCTGTGATATCTGCGGTAAGCACGCCGTTGCTGGTCGCTCAATTAGCCACTCCCACCGCACCGTCAGCCGCGCGTTCAAGCCCAACATCCAGCGAGTCACCATTTTCGAGAACGGCCGTGCCGTGAAGAAGAACGTCTGCACCCGCTGCCTCAAGAAGGGCAACCTCGCCCGCTCCGCAGCTCAGGCCAAGTAGCCATCCCCACCTTCGCTTGATTTGCCAGGGCCCCGCATGGGGCCCTTTTTCATGCCAAATGAAGCCTGGCGGCCGGATGTCAAGGTTGCCCGAGACACCGGCAGGTGTGTCAACGCGCGGTTCTTGACGCTTCTTGGGGTGACGCGGCGGGTTCGCCCACCCCAGAGTTGGAAGCAGGTGGGTCGAAGCGCACGCTTTGGCGAAAAGGGCCTCTAGGCGACGCGTTCACCCACCAAAACCAGGGCAAGAGGTGGGCGAACGCGTTGTTTTTGTCAAGCCTGGGCATCTAAACGCACATTGACCCACCCCATGGACACGTACAGGTGGGCGAACTCGACGCTCATGAGCAAATACGCTCCCTAAGTGCGAGTTGACCCATCTCCGCCCATGAGGAACACCGCCAGGGCGCCCTCATGGCAGCTCACGCGCGCATCATCTGACGTCACCACGTTGGAGATTCCCTCATCTCCCAGCAGGGGGAGCTCACGGTGGCTCAGCTCCCAGCGCACGCCCGTCTCGGAACAGACGCTCTGCGGCAGAAGCGCAACCACGGAAAGCGTGCAGCCCCGTGCCCTCGGGCCCAGATCCCAGGCTCCGGCGCCCCCGGGACTGAGCACGCGGCACTCGAAGTCGTCCTCGACCATCCGAGGAGATGCCTCGCTCAGCCTCAGGAGCTGGCCGATCACGCCCAGGGCATGGTCGGGGCGCCCTCCTGACGCGCAGCTGAGGCAGAGCTCGAGCCTCTTTTCCTGTCGCGCCGCCTCGTGACGGGCGCTCTCCAGGGCAAGGGCGAGGTCGGTGGCGTACTTCTCGCTGGGGAAGTCGAGATTGACGAGAGAGGCCTCGTGCCCCCACGAGGCCCCCTCAGGGCTGGCGGAATCGGAGTCCCCGCAGAACACCTGCGGCGCAACGCCCGCGGCGCGCAGCGTGTCGATCCCGCGATCGGCCGCGACCACGTAATCCGCCTCGCTCGCAAGGCGGGCGACCAGCCCAGGGGAGCTGGGCGCGGGCGAGCCGGCCACCACCAACGCGCGCAGCACCCCGTGCCCCTGAGCCCGTGGCCTCTCGAAATCCTGGAGAATCGGGAGCGAGAGGTCGATGTAGCCGTGCGAGAAGATGTCCGAGAGCCTCCGGCAGAGCTCCCGGTCGCGTCCGTCATGCTCGTTATATACGCAGGCGCAGGGGAACCCCGCCTCTCGCGCGCTCCCCAGGCCCGTCGGGGAGTCCTCGAAGACCCAGGTGCTCTCGAGGGGGGTCCCCAAAAGCTCGAGGGCCGCGAGATAGATGTCCGGATGCTCCTTTCCCCGCGCGATGGTAGAGACGTCCACGATGTGGTCGAAATAGTCGCGTATGCCCCACGCCTCGAGGGCGAAGGTCAGCTCCCGCAGCGTGGTGCAACTGGCCACGCAGAGGGGAATGCCCGCCGCGCGGAGCTGCCTGAGCAGATCCAGGCAGCCATCGATGAGGCTCACCTTGCTACGGTAGCCCTCGCGCGCCATCTGGCCGAACTCCTCGAGGAGCTGCCCGCCCGTCTTCTGCACCCCATAGCGCGCGTGCAGGAGCTCGCACATGGCGTCAAGGGGGACCACCTCCGTCTCCTCGAAGACGCGCTCCGGGTCGGCCACGCCATTCTGCGCGAGGAGCCCGAGGGTGACCTCGCGCCACATGGGCATGGAGTCCATGAGGGTGCCGTCGCAGTCGAAGATCGCTCCGGTGATTGCCATATCTCCCCCATCCGAGGACGCCGGAGGCGACCCCATAGCGCGCACGCGAGTCCATTCGTTGTGGAGCCCGGCCGCTGACCCAAACGAGATGCCCCAAACGGTCGCTCCTTGGGTACAGTATGCAACGTTGGCCGCGGGAACCGTCCGCGGGTGAGCAAGCGTCGGAGGAAGAACATGGCCCGTTACGACTACAAATGCAGCAACTGTGGAACCACCTTTGAGGTCGAGCACCCCATGAGCGCCCGTCCCGAGGTGCGTTGTCCCAGCTGCGGCGAGAGGGCCGAGCGCGTGTTCACCACCTCGGGAATCGTGTTCTCGGGCTCTGGCTTCTACAACACCGACCAGAAGCACTCCAAGTAGGCTTCTCGTCCCTCTGTTCTGCGTTGCGCCGCCTTGTCCTCTTGGGCAGGGCGGCGCCCCTGTCGGGAGGGCTGCCCCACGGCGGTCCTGCGGCAGCGGGCCAACACGCGCCTCTCGGCCGAGAGGCGCGTGTTGGCCCAGCTCGGCGGGTCTGGCGGAAGGCCCGGCTAGAGCCCTCGGCGACGCAGGAGGGCGCAGAAGTGCGCGTCAGGGCCACCCGGGCGCTGGGGAAAGCACAGCATCCCGGAGGAGCCCCCGCCAGGGTGGACGTCTTCCAGCCATGCCTGCAGGGGCTCCGGCTCGAACTCCTCGCCAAGCTCTGTGGAGAGAAACGACGCGACAACGTCCTCGTCCTCCGCGCGCAGGGCCGAGCAGGTGCCATAGAGCAGCGCCCCACCCGCGCGCACGTGGCTCGCCGACGCCTCGAGCAGGCGCAGCTGCAGCGCCGGGAGCTCCCCCTCACCACCGGTGGATACCGACCTCTCCCCCAAGGACCAAGCTATCTCGGGATGACGCCTCAGGGTGCCCACGCCCGAGCAGGGCGCATCGACAAGCACCAGGTCGAAGCCGCGATCGAGCGCGTCGGGAAGGCCCGGGGCATCCAGCAGCGAGCCATCGAGGTTAATCGTGCGGCAATGGCGCGCACAGCCTGCCCTCAGAACCCGGTCGGTGGCAAGCTTGCACTTGAACGGCTCCAGCTCGACAGAGATGACATCGAGCTCGCATCCCGCAGACTGCGCAAACGACTGCATGAGCAGGGTCTTGGTGCCCCTTCCCTGCCCCAGCTCCAGCACGCAGGGAGGCTCGCCTCCCGAGCGGCTTCCCAGCGCGACGCGCGAGGCGAGCAGCGCCACCTTCTGAGCGGACAGGTCCGCGGGCATCAGGTCCACGTTGTCAACCAGGCCGGAGCCCGCAAGGGAAGCCGGGCTTTCCAGCTCGAAGCCCCCTGGGACTACCGTTGGCCTTGGCGCGAGCCCGGCGTCAGAGAGGATCCTCTCCAGGGAGGGCGGGTCGTGGCGAAACGCGTTGGCGGCAACGTAGACCGGGGCGGGGTCTGCAAGGGAGAGGACCAGCTCGCGCGCAAAGCCTGCGCCGCGCGAGTCGACGAGCGCACGGGACATCCAAACGGGAAGGCCCCCCACCAAGGAGAGATCCTCCGCCTGGGTGCCGCCGCCTCGGAGGCGCGCGAGCGCGGACTCGCGGCGTGGCACGTCGCGCTCGGCAACGCGACGCAGCACCGCGTTCGCCAGGCCCGCGCAGCGACGGTTCGCGCGACGCGCGAGCTCCACGCCCTGGCTCACGGCGACAGCCTCGGGCGTGCCAAGAAAGAGCAGCTCGTATGCAGAGATCCTCAACGCGTCGCGCACACGGGGCTCAAGGTGTCCGCCCGGCCTCAGGCAGGCGTCCACAAGGGCGTCAAGCATGCCCCGTGCGGAGACTACCCCCAGCACCAGGCGGGTGGCCAGGGCACGGTCGCGTGCGGCAAGCCCCTCCATGAGCCGAGAGCCACGCAGGAGCTCCCGCGCGCGCGAGTCCCTCAGGCGCTGCTCTCGCAGGAGCGAGAGCGCCACGCGCCTAGCAGGGCTGACGCCGTCCGCCATGCTAGGCAACGCCCCAGCTCAGGCTTCCGCGCAGGCCAGAGGCCCAGGACGACGCGGGCATCTCTCGCTTGCCGTCAGGCTTCACCAGCAGGAGCTCGACGCTCCCGCTCGAGCACCCCAGGAACACCCGCCCCTTGCGCACGAGCACCTGGCCTTGCTCCACCTCCTGGCTTGACACGCGCGCGTCCAGCACGCGAACGCCCTTGCCGCCAAGGCACAGCCGGGCAGGGGCGGCATCCAGCGACGCCTGCACGCGCCTGCGGTTTTCCAGGGCGCCATCCGTGGGGTCCAGCAGCATTTCCGCCTTGTCGATCTTGGCGGCATAGCTCACAAGCTCCGGCTCCTGCTCCCTCCACACCGCACGGCCGGCAGCAATGTCCTCCAGGGCCAGCACCAGTTCGGAGGCGCCCAGCTCGGCAAGCTCCCCCATGAGCTCCGCGCAGGTCTTCTCGGCAAGCTCGACGCTCGCCTGCCTGCACCAGGCACCGGCATCCAGGTCGTGGACGACGCGCATGATGGAAATGCCCACACGCTCGTCCCCCGAGAGCACCGCCCGCTGGATGGGGGCGGCCCCCCTCCAGCGCGGAAGAAGCGACCCGTGCACGTTCACGCAGCCCAGGGGCGCCAGCTCCAGAAGCTCATCCGGAAGGATGCAGCCGAAGGCGGCCACGGCTATCACGTCCGGGCGCGCCTCGGCAACGCGCTCGAGCACCTCGGGAGTCACCCTCTTGGTCTCGAGGACGGGAAGGCCCAGCCCGAGGGCACGCTCCTTGACGGGAGACGGCACCAGCGCCCGCCCTCGGCCACGGACCGCGTCGGGACGCGTGACCACCAGCAAAGGCTCGTGAGCCTGGGCGAGCCGGGAGAGGGAGGGGACCGCGAACGAAGGCGTTCCCATGAAGACGACGCGCATCCTGGCCTCCTAGCCTATGGCCGTCTCGCCCGGAAGGGCACCGGCGGCAACGGCCTCCTGGTAGCTGCGCATGGCCGCAAGGCGACGCGATGGGCTCAGGTGGTCGATCATGGTCACGCCATGCAGGTGGTCGATCTCGTGCTGCAGGCAGACGGCCAGCAGGTTGTCCCGAGCCTCGTAGCGCATGAGGTCGCCATCCAGGTTGAGGGCCTCGACCACCACATGGCTGGGACGCGAGACGGACACGCTGATGCCAGGGAAGGACAGGCAGCCCTCGCTGAAGTCACGCTCAGGCCCGTCCGCCACGACGATCATCGGGTTGACCAGGACGTAGGGGTTGCGGTCGCTCTCGTCGGTGTAGTCGACGTCGATGACCACCACCTGGACGGTCTCCCCAAGCTGTGGCGCGGCAAGCCCGCAGCCGCTGGCGGCGTACATGTCCTTGAGCATGCGCCCCGCAAGGGCCTTGACCTCGTCGTCAATCGCATCGATGGGAGCGCACTCCGTCTTGAGGCGCCCATCCGGTGCGGTGACGATCTCCTGAAGCTCGCTCATTCTTCTCCTCCATGAATCTCGATGCGCCTCGGCAAGGCGGCGCGAAAGGTATGTCTGAACTGAGCTAAGACTACCCAAACTGCGACCGCGAGAACAGTTGTCTGGCACAGACCCGAAGCCTACATGGTGTCAAAGGCATCCACGTCCAAGGCAACGCTCACGCCCCTGGGCACAGGCACCTCTGCCATGCAGGACGAGAGCAGCGGGCCCAAGTCGCTCTCCATGGGCGCCTTGACCAGGATGTGACGCCTGGCGCGGTCCTTGACCCGGGCCTTGAGGCAATCCGTCGGCCCCAGCACCTCCCAGCCGTCATGACCCTCCACGCGCACCCTCAGCTCCCGGGCGATATCATCGCAACAGGAGCGGACGTCGGTGGCGCTCCTGCCCCAGACCAGCACGTTTGCCAGGCGGGCGAAGGGTGGGTACCCGCCCTCCCTGCGGTCGGCGAGCTCGCTCTCGAGGAAGAGCTCGCGCCGGTGTTGGACC
Organism: Olsenella urininfantis; assembly: GCF_900155635.1. GTDB lineage: Bacteria > Actinomycetota > Coriobacteriia > Coriobacteriales > Atopobiaceae > Olsenella_G > Olsenella_G urininfantis. Next base: position 627,016 of record NZ_LT732540.1, on the reverse strand, counting down.
ACCGCCTGAATGGCGGGGTGAGACGCCCAATAGGACTGGATGATGACCTCTCCAGCCCTCCCGCCCCTGCCCGCACGACCCGCGACCTGCTCGAGAAGGTCGAAGCTGCGCTCTGCAGCTCGGAAGTCGGGAAGCTTGAGCGTGGTGTCCGCGTTTATCACGCCGACGAGCGTGACCTCGGGAAAGTCCAGCCCCTTGGCGATCATCTGGGTGCCCACGAGCACCGCGCAGTCGGCGGCGTCGAAGCGCTCGAGCAGGCTCTGGTGGGAACCCTTCGCCCGGGTGCTGTCCGCGTCCATGCGAACCACCTCGACGTCTGCGGGCAGGAGCATCCTGAGCTCGTCCTCCACCCTCTGGGTACCCACGCCGTAGGCGCCCAGGTAGCGGCTTCCGCAGTTGGGGCAGCGCGTCGAGGGGTCAGGGAAGGCCCTCTGGGGCCAGCTGCGCCCGCAGCTGTGACAGACCAGGGCGTGCCCCCGCTCGTGGTAGGTGAGCGCAGTCGAGCAGTGCGGGCACTCGGGAACGCAGCCGCACTCCCGGCACATGAGGAAGTTGGCAAAGCCACGCCTGTTGAGCAGCAGCACGGCCTTCTCGCGGCGTTGGGCCACCCCCTCGAGGGCGCTCATCAGGGGCGCCGAGAAGAGGGAGCGGCGGCCCGTGGCGAACTGCTGCGTCATGTCCACCACGCTCACCCGTGGGAGAAGGGCCTTGCCCGGGCGCTCGGGCATGACGGCACGCGTCCAGCGGCTGCCCCCAAACCCACCCAGGTCGCAGCGCAGGAGGCTCTCCAGCGAGGGAGTGGCAGACCCCAGCACCAGGGCGCACCCGCGCAGGCGGGCAAGGCGCGCCGCGACCTCCCGGGCATGGTAGCGCGGAGAGCTGTCCTGCTTGTAGGAGGACTCATGCTCCTCGTCGATGATGACGAGCCCCAGGTCCAAGAGGGGTGCGAAGAGGGCCGAGCGCGCGCCAACCACCACGCGCGCAACGCCTTGGCGGACCAGGTCCCACTGGTCGAAGCGCTCGCCCGCAGAGAGGCGCGAGTGCAGCACCGCCACGAGGTCGCCGAAGCGCGAGCGGAAGCGGCCCAGCGTCTGGGGGGTGAGCGATATCTCGGGCACAAGCACGATGGCACCCTTGCCCGCGGCGAGGGCGGACTCGATGGCGGCAAGGTACACCTCGGTCTTTCCCGAACCCGTCACCCCGTCCACGAGGACCACGTCTCCCGAGCGCGCCTTGCGGGCGCGCTCGATGGCAGCGAGCGCGCCCTGCTGGCCGCTCGTCAAGCGCTCCGGGCGGACGGCCGCAGCCGAGGAGAGCGTGGTCTGTTCGGCCGCGCGCAGGCGGCGACGCTCCTCGACCAGCACCACCCCACGCCTCTCCAGGGCGCTCACCGCGGCGGAGGCTCCGGGAAGGGTGGCAGAGAGCTCCGCCATGCGCAGCGCCCCGTCCCGGAGGGCCTCGATGACCATGCGCTGCCTGCTGGCATTGGCCCGCGGGACAAAACCTTCGGCGCCCTCGGCCAGACGCACCCACCGCTCATCCACAGGCCCGCTCTTCTCGCAGACCAGCACCCAGGGGCCGTCGGGGCTGTCCCGGCGGACGTGCAGGGTCTGGCCAGGCGCCAGGAAGGGTCGCACCGCCTCGGAGAGAGGGCAGGCGTACTCCCGGGCCATCCAGCGGGCAAGGTCAGCCCCCGCCTCGTCGAAGGCGGGGGCTGCCAGCACGCGCGCGACGGGCAGGACGCGCGCAAGGTCAACCCCCTCGGGCGGCTCGTCCGAGACCGCCAGCACGTAGCCCACCACGTCGCGATGCGAGAAGGGGACCAGCACCGTCGAGCCCACCTCGATCTGGCCCGCAAGCCCTTCCGGAACGAGATAGTCGAAGCTGCGACCCAGCGCCCGCGCGGGGATGTCCGGCACGACGGATGCAAAGCGCACGAAAGCCCTCCCCTCCTGCCGCGGCATTCGCTGCGGAAAGCGCCCCTGGACAGGCCGGGTGCCTGCCCCTAGTCTTGTGATTGTAGTTGAGACGCAACGGCTGGGAGCGCCATGGGACTCTTTGGATTCGGCTTCATGGAACCTGACATCAATGCCGAGGTCCAGACCTGCAGGGCCACCGAGGGCAGCCTGCTGGTGGACGTGCGTGACGAAGGCGAGTTTGCCGAGGGCCACATTCCTGGCGCGATCAACCTCCCCCTGCCCCAGGTCCTCGCTGCGCAGGGGCTGCCTCCTCGCAAGGACGTCCCCCTCTGCGTCTACTGCAGGAGCGGGGCCCGGAGCGCCCGGGCCGTGCAGGCCCTGAGGCAGCTTGGGTACGCAGGCGCCCGCAACATCGGCGGCATAACGGCCTGGCGGGGAGAGCTGGAGCCCTAGCCGCCCGCGCGCCCTGCGCCTTGATTCGACGCGTGCCGGGGGCAGAAGCCGCCTCGAGCGGGGCGCCCAGTCCCCCGGAGCACCGTGCCTAAGCCGTCAGCTCTGCCACCGCTGCCCTGAGCTCGCCCGCCCGATCCGTGGCCTCCCAGGTGAAGTCCGGGTCGTTGCGACCGAAATGGCCGTAGGCGGCCGTCTTCTCGAAGATGGGACGACGCAGGTCGAGGTCGCGGATGATGGCGCCGGGGCGCAGGTCGAAGACCTTCTCGACGGCCTGCTCGATCACGTCGTCGGCGATGACGCCGGTGTCGTGGGTGTCCACCATGACGGACAGCGGGTGGGCGACGCCGATGGCGTAGGCCAGCTCGACCTCGCACTTGTGCGCCAGGCCCGCGGCCACGACGTTCTTGGCCACCCAGCGGGCGGCGTAGGCGGCGGAGCGATCGACCTTGGTGCAGTCCTTGCCGCTGAAGGCGCCGCCGCCGTGACGGCCCATGCCTCCGTAGGTGTCGACGATGATCTTGCGACCGGTGAGGCCGGTATCGCCCATGGGGCCGCCGACCACAAAGCGGCCGGTGGGGTTGACGTAGATGTCGGCGCCGTCCCACTTGATGCCCTGGGCGTCCAGGACGGGGGCGATAACGTGCTCGACCATGTCGGCCTTGACCTGGGTCATGTCGGTCACGGAGTCGGCATGCTGGGTGGAGACCACGACGGCCGTGACCTCGACGGGGCGGTCGTCCTCGTAGCGGACGGTGACCTGGGTCTTGCCGTCCGGGCGCAGGTAGGGCACGGTAGCGTCCTTGCGGACGGCGGCCAGGCGCTCGGACATGCGCTGGGCCAGGTAGGCGGGCATGGGCATGAGGACGTCGGTCTCGTCGGAGGCGTAGCCGAACATCATGCCCTGGTCGCCGGCGCCCACCTCGTCGATGGGATCGGTCGTGCGGCCGGCCTGCGCGTCAAAGGACTCGTCGACGCCCTGGGCGATGTCGGGGCTCTGCTCGTGGATGAGGTTGAGGACGCCGCAGGTCTCGCAGTCAAAGCCGAACTTTGCGCGGTCGTAGCCAATGCGGCGGATGGTGTCTCGGGCAATCTTCTGGACGTCCACGTAGGCCTCGGTGCGCACCTCTCCCGCCACGATGACGGTTCCGGTGGTGACGAAGGTCTCGCAGGCGCAGCGGACGTTCTCGACGTTGGCGGGCACGCCGTCGGGAGAGACGTAGCCCTTCTCCTGCAGCTCCGCCTCCTTGGCCAGGATGGCGTCAAGGATGGCGTCGGAGACCTGGTCGCAGATCTTGTCGGGGTGACCCTCGGTTACGCTCTCGGAGGTGAAGTAGTAGCTCTTGTGTGACATGCGGATGCTTCCTTTCTGCTTGCTGTCACCATGTTGGAGCCGGGCAGGTCAGACACCCGGCAGCGTTGCCTTGGTTGGCAAGGGTTTGTTGGGCCGCCAGGCGAGAAGGCCTGCGCAGCCGCAACGCTAACTCGCGCGGTCCAGCCCCAGGCGCTCCTGGGCCTTGGGCGTGCCCATGCCCTCGAAGGCCAGGCGCACGAGCTGCGCGGAGAACTCGTCTGAGTCGGACAGGTCGTTCTCCTCGGGCTGCTCCAGGACGGCGAAGGTGAAGGCGCCGGCGATGGCGATGGCCCCCAGGCGGCTGCTCACCTCCGGGCGCACGAGCCCCTCCTCCTTGGCGCGGTCGAACTGCGCCGAGAAGATGGAGACGATGCGCGCCAGGCGCGTCTCCACGGAGGGCAGGACGGACTTCTCGGTGTTGGAGACCTCCCGGCCCATGGCCAGGGCCAGCGGGCTTCTGGGCCTCATGCCGCACGCGAGCACGCGGGCGATGCCCTCGATGGACTCCATGGCCGAGCTCGCCTTGGCCACGGCGCCCTCGATCTGGTCCACGAGGTCGTCGATGGAGGCGTCAAAGATCGCCTGGACCAGCGCGCCCTTGTCGGCAAAGTAGTAGTAGAGGGCGCCCTTGGACATCTGGCAGCGGGCGGAGACCTCGCTCATCTGGAAGTCGGTGTTGCCACGCTCCACCATGAGCTCGGTGGCGGCTGCCATGATCTTCTCGCGCGTGGCCGCGCTCTTGCGAGTCTTGACACCGCTCCTCAGGCGCGTGGCGCCACGGGCCGCGACAGTCTCTATGCCGTCCTTGGCCGCCTCGTGCACGGTGCGGATGCCGCGCGCTATGTCCTCGGTCACGTCCTTGTCTAGAAGGCTCATGAGACTCTCCTCCACCATCGTTTGACTTGGACCAGTCTAGCATTCCGTCTTCATTTTTGAGCTTATTTCAAAAAACTGGACACAGGCGTTTAGAAATGCCTGCACCTTGGTAAATTGAGATGCGGTCGAATACGTACCAAAGCAACTGCAAGGCAGGTGGGGCGCGCCCCCACATACATATTAGAGGGAGAGCGAGGCCGGTGAGAAAGGCATTCCAGATATTCAAGAGGGACCTCAGGAGGCTCCTCAAGAACCCCGTGGCCGTCATAGTCACCATTGGCGTGGCAATCATCCCGTCCCTGTACGCGTGGTTCAACATCCTCGCAAACTGGGACCCCTACGAGAACACCTCCACGGTGCCCATCGCCGTCGTCATAGACGACGAGGGCGCAAAGGTCGGGGACATGGGCCAGATCAACGCCGGTGACATGATTCGCGAGCAGCTGGAGGAGAACACCCAACTGGGCTGGACCTTCCTCGACTCCGAGGACGAGGCCGTGGAGGGCGTGCGCAGCGGCAGGTACTACGCCGCCTTCGTCGTGCCGTCCGACTTCACCGCCTCCCTGGGAGACATCGTCGACGGCGACGTCAGCCCCGCCCACATCTCGTACTACGTCAACGAGAAGGCCAACGCCGTGGCCCCCAAGGTCACCGACACCGGCTCCACCACCCTGGACAACGAGATCACCGGCCAGTTCCTGGAGGTGGCGGGCAAGACCGTCATCGAGAAGCTCCAGGACGCCATGGGCGGCGCCGCCACCAAGGCCGACGAGACGCGCGACACCGTCGTCACTGACCTGCGCGACGTCTCCGGCACCCTGGCCGGCCTGGCCGACGGCCTCGACGGTGCCCAGGGCACCCTCGCCGACGCCCGCGTCACCGTGGCCCAGGCCCGCGCCACCCTGCAGGACCTCTCCGGCAGCGCCACGCGCGTCTCCGGCAGCCTGACGGACGCACTCGGCACCCTCTCCGACACCCGGGCCAAGGCCACGAGCCTGGCCGCCCAGCTCTCCGGCGCCCTCGGCAGCGGAGCCGGCTCCCTCTCCGGCATCTCCGCCGACGCCAACCACGCCATCGGCCAGGTCACCGGCAGCATCGGCTGGGCCCAGGGCAAGCTCGACGGCGCAATCTCGCAGGCGGGCCGCGTCTCCGACGACACGCTCGGCAGCCTCGCCACCTCGCTCGGCCGCGTCTACAACAAGGTAAGCGCCCTTCCCGACGGCACCCCGGACAAGGCCGACGTCCTGGCCGGCCTGGACGACGCCATCGCCCAGGTCAGGGCCACCCAGGCCGACCTCGCCGGCAAGGTGGACGCACTGAAGCAGGTCTCCTCCGACATCAAGGATGCAAACGACACCGTGGGCGGCCTCGCCGACGGCGTGAACAACGCCATCCAGGGCGGCGCCTCCAGCCTCTCTGGCCTGCAGCAGCAGGTCTCCGGCACCACCATGCCCGCCCTCTCCGCCGTCCTTGACGACGTGTCCGCCGGCGCCGGTCAGCTCGCCGGCGGCGCGGCCGCCCTCTCCCCCATGCTCGACCAGGTCGACGCCACCCTCTCCCAGCTGGACGGCATTCTCGCCCAGTGCGCGAGCTCCGTCGCAGGCGCCGCCGCCTCCGTCAGGGACGCCGGCCAGAAGGTGGGGTCCCTCGCGAACGACGTGGCCGCCATCGAGGGCCTGCAGACCGTGGGCGCCGTGAGCACGGTCCTGGACCTTGACCCCGAGGACGTGGGCACCTTCCTGGGCTCTCCCGCCCAGCTCGTCACCGAGTCTGTCTTCCCCGTCGCCAACTACGGCAGCAACGTCACGCCGTTCTACACCAACCTGGCCCTGTGGGTGGGCGGCTTCGTGCTCGTGGCCATCTACAAGCTCGAGGTCGACGACGAGGGCGTGGGCGACTTCAAGCCCTGGCAGGGCTTCTTCGGCCGCTGGCTGCTGCTCAACCTCATCGGCCAGCTCCAGGCCATCATCTGCTGCGTGGGCGACCTCTGCCTGGGCATCCAGTGCGTCTCTCCGGTGGCCTTCGTCTTCGCCGGCATGGTGGAGTCCTTCGTCTACGTCTTCTTCATCTACGCGCTCTCCGTGGCGCTCAAGCACATCGGCAAGGCGCTGGGCGTCCTTCTCGTCGTGCTGCAGATCCCGGGCGCCTCGGGCCTCTACCCCATCGAGATGCAGCCCGAGTTCTTCCAGGCCCTCAAGCCCTGGCTGCCCTTCACCTACGGCATCAACGCCATGCGCGAGTCCGTCGCCGGCTTCTACGGCTGCTACTACGCCCAGAACCTCGGCATGCTGCTGGTCTTCCTCATCCCAGCGCTTCTGGTCGGCGTGGCGGCCCGCAGGCACCTGCTCAACATCAACGCGCTCTTTGACCGCCGCCTTGCCGAGACGGACCTCATGATCTCCGAGCGCACCGACATGGAGGGCGCGCGCTTCCGCCTCTCCACCATCGTCAAGGCCCTTATGGACTCCGGCGGCTACAAGCGCACCTTTATGGCCCGCGTGGCCCACTTCGAGCTGCGCTACCCCGTCTACGTCAAACGCGGCTTTGCGGCGCTCATCATCGTGCCGCTGGCCCTCACGGCGCTCATGTTCGTGCTGCCGGCCAAGTTCGGCCTCATGATCGTCTGGGTCATCTCACTGGTGGTCATCTGCACCTTCCTTATCGTGGTGGAGTACCTCCACAGTCGCGTGGGCCAGAAGACCACGCTTGCCGACATGTCCCGCGAGGAGCTCTACGGCCTGCTGGACACCGAGCTCAAGGAGGAGTTCATGGCCTTCGCGCCCCTGGAGAAGATCAGGCTCGACCGCGAGGCCGAGCGGGACAGCACGCCCGGCCCGGCAGACCCGCTGCCCGACGCCCCCACCATGGCCGGAAGGGCCGCGGCCGACAAGGGCGCAAGCGCCCAAGACGGCGACGGCCAGAAGGGCGGTGAGGACCGATGAGGAAGATCTGGGAGCTCATCCGCTATGACGCCAGGCGCGTCTTCACCAACGTGATCAGCCTCGTGGTCTGTGTCGGCATGATCGTGGTGCCCTGCTTCTACGCGTGGTTCAACATCGCGGGCAGCTGGGACCCCTACGGAAACACCAAGAACCTCAAGGTGGCCGTCGCCAACTCCGACGACGGGTACGCGAGCGAGCTCATCCCCGTGAGCCTCAACATGGGCGAGCGCATGACCTCAGAGCTGCGCGAGTCCGCCTCCATCGGCTACACCGTGACGAGCGAGGAGGACGCCGTCGAGGGCGTGCGCAGCGGCAAGTACTACGCCGCCGTGGTCTTCCCCGAGAACTTCACGCGCAACCTTCTCTCCGGCTTTGCCGACAGTGCCAGCGCGCCGCGCGTCTCCTTCTACCAGAACGACAAGGAGAGCGCCATCGGCAAAATCGTGACCGGCAAGGCCTCCACCGCCATCCAGCAGGACATTGACGAGTCCTTCGCGCACGCGCTCACCACCGTGGGCGGCGGCGTGCTGGACGAGCTGGTGGACTACCTGGACGACGAGCACATGACCGAGCTTGCCGGCAGGCTCGACGGCGCCATCGACGAGGCCCAGCGCGGCCTCCAGGACACCGCCTCGAGCGTGCGCGGCTTCGAGGACATCCTGGCCTCCACCCAGACCCTGCTGGGCAGCGGCGCCGACGCCTCCACCGGTTCCCTCTCCGCCACGCTGGCGGCCGGAAACGGCCTGCGCCAGAGCGCCGGCGACGTCCGCGGCCTGGGCACCTCCGTCGACGGGACCGTGGACGCCGTGAACTCCGCCCTCTCGGACGGCGCAGCCGGCCTCTCGGGCGTCTCCGACCAGATCGAACACGCCTTCGAGCTGGCCGGCACCCAGACCGACAAGATGGCCGACGGCCTTCGCCAGGCCGCCGGCGCCGTGGACGCCAACGTCTCCGGCCTGAACGAGCTTCGTGACAAGCTAGCTAGCGTGGACGACAAGCTGCGCAGCGCCGACGAGAGCCTGCCCGAGGACAGCTACCTGCACGACGTACTGCAGCCCCTCATCTCCTCCGTGGGCGCCCTGAAAGACAGCGTGTGCGACGCCATCGACGGTCAGACCGAGCTCTCCGCCCAGCTGACCAAGACCGCCGACGACCTGGTTGCCGGCAAGGCCACCGCCGAGGCCGCGCGCGCCCAGCTCCAGGGCTCCGTCCAGGCGGCCAAGGACGCCCTAGGCAGCGTCCAGGACGCCTACGAGAAGGACGTCCGCGGCAGCCTCGGCAACCTGGCCAACACCCTGGAGTCCGCCGCGGGCGAGGCCGACGGCGTCTCCGCCAGCATCTCCGCCACGCTGAGCTCCCTGCGCGGCACCGCCAACTCCGCCGCCTCCAGCGTGGCCGAGGCCGCCTCCGGCGTTGCCAGCGGCGCCCAGTCCCTGGACGAGGCCGCGGCCATGCTGGGCGAGCTCCACGGCAGGCTCTCCGCCGCCCTGGCCTCAGACGACGTGGCCCAGGTGAGGAACATCCTCGCAAGCGGCCCCGACAGCCTGGCCGAGTTCATCTCGGCCCCCGTCACCGTGGACCGCACGGCCGTCTACCAACTGGACAACAACGGCAGCGGCATGGCGCCCTTCTACACCACCCTGGCCATCTGGATCGGCGGCGTGGTGCTGTGCGCCCTGGTCAAGGCCAACCCCAGCGAGAGGTGCATGGAGCTCCTGGGCCTCAAGCCCAGCCAGGCCTACCTGGGACGCCTCGTCTTCTTCGTGGTCCTGGCGCTCATGCAGTCCACGCTGATCCTGCTGGGCGACCTCTACTTCCTGCAGGTCCAGTGCGCCAACCCACTGCTGTTCCTGCTGGCCGGCTGGGCGGCGTCCTTCGTCTTCGTCAACATCATCTACGCCCTGACGGCCTCCTTCGGCGACGTGGGCAAGGCCGTCTCCGTGCTGCTCATGGTCATCCAGGTGGCCGGCTCCGGCGGCAGCTTCCCGGTGCAAATGCTGCCGGAGGGCTTCCAGGCAATCTATCCCTTCCTGCCCTTCGTGCACTCCGAGAACGCCATGCGCGCGGCCATGTTCGGCCTCTACGGCAACGACTTCTGGATGGAGCTGGGGCTGCTGCTCTCCTACGTGGTGGTCTCGCTCGTCATCGGCCTAGGGCTGAGGAGACCCGCGCTCACGCTCACCGAGTGGATGGAGCGCAAGCTCGAGTCAACGAAAGTGATGTAGGGACGCCGGCGTGGGGCGCAACGACCCCGCGACAACGGCCTGACCGCGGGAGGCCCCCTTTTCGCCTGCAAGCTACGCTTCGCAAAGAGCTTGCCGGGCGAGAAGGGGGCCTCCCGCTCTGTTGGCTTTGTCACGCAACCGCAGCACCGCCGCCGGCTCGGGCATCGGGGGTGCCTTTATTAGGGTCGGGAGGACGTTGAGCCGAGAAATGCGGGCGTTGGCAGCGATTCCCCGCCAATGCCCGCATTTCTCGGCTCGGGACGTCAATTGTGCCATTAGCCCCATCCCCAATGGCACGTCAGGGCGGGAGGCACTTCTCGCCTCGCTATACTTATGAACCGTATGAAGATAGGAACCCAACGAGGAGGAGACTCCATGGCAGACAAGCCCGTGCGCGTTCGCTTTGCGCCGTCCCCCACCGGCAAGCTCCACGTGGGCGGCGCCCGCACCGCCATCTACAACTGGGCCTTTGCCCGCGCCAACGGCGGCACGTTCATCCTGCGCATCGATGACACCGACCCCACCCGCTCCACTGACGAGAACACCCAGATCATCTTGCGCGCCATGCGCTGGCTGGGCCTTGACTGGGACGAGGGTCCCGAGGTCGGCGGCGACTTTGGCCCCTACGCCCAGACCGAGCGCCTCGACCTCTACAAGCAGGCCGCCCAGCGCCTCTGGGACGAGGGCAAGGCCTACCCCTGCTTCTGCACGCCCGAGAAGCTCGCGGCCGACCGCGCCGCCGCCCAGGAGCGCAAGGACCCCTTCCAGGGCTACCAGCGCACCTGCCGCGACATGGACCCCGCAGAGGCCCAGCGCCGCATCGACGCTGGCGAGCCCTACGTCCTGCGCATCAAGGTACCCCTCGACCGCAGCGACGTCATCGTCCACGACGCCGTCCACGGCGACGTGACCTTCAACGCCCGCGAGCTGGACGACTTCATCATCTTCCGCTCCGACGGCACCCCCACCTACAACTTCGCAACCGTGGTGGACGACGCCATGATGGGCATCACCCACATCATTCGCGGAGACGACCACCTCTCCAACACCCCCCGCCAGGTGATGGTCTACGAGGCGCTGGGCGCTCCCACCCCCACCTTCGCCCACATCTCCATGATCTTGGGCCCCGATGGCAAGAAGCTCTCCAAGCGCCACGGCGCGACCTCCGTGGAGGAGTACCGCGAGCAGGGCTACGACGCGGATGCCTTCGTGAACTACCTGGCCCTGCTTGGCTGGGCGCTTGACGGCGAGACCACCATCGTCCCGCGCGACGTGCTTGCCAGCCGCTTCTCGCTGGACCATGTGAGCAAGAACCCCGCGACCTTCGACTTCAAGAAGCTCGACTGGATCCAGGGCCAGTACCTGCAGGCGATGAGCGACTCGGAGTTCGCCCAGAGGCTGCTCCTTCCCCAGTTGCATCAGGCAGGCCTTGTCAAGGACGACCCCGAGGCCGCCTACATGGTCAGCAGCCACTGGTTCGACCTCCTCGCCAGCATCCTCAAGCCCCGCACCACGCTCGCACCCGAGGTGGTGGAGAAGTCTCGCTTCCTCTTTGCGGGAGAGGGGCTCGAGTTCGACGAGAAGTCCGTCGAGAAGAACCTGGCCAAGGACTATGCCGCCACGGCGCTGGCTGCGGCCTGCGAGGCTCTCGAGCAGATCGGCGAGGACGAGTGGACCAGCGCCGCCATCGACGCCGCGCTGGAGGTGCTTCCCGAGAGGCTCGAGATCAACAAGCGCAAGTTCTACGGGGCCGTGCGCGTCGCCGAATGCGGCAATCAGGTCTCTCCCCCCCTGGGCGAGTCGCTCGAGCTCCTGGGGCGCAACATGACCCTGGCTCGCCTTGAGCGCGCGATGCCGCTCTGCTCCCAGGGCGCCTGATCTGCCGACAAGACCGCTCATTGCATGAGCAGTGGGGCCTCTCCGCTCGCAGGGAGAGGTCCCACTTTCGTTTTGCCCGCTCGCGGGAGGGGAAGCATCGACGTATCATCATCTGGGAACATCACGCTCAAGCCGCGCCGGCGCCACGCCTACGCGGGATGGGAGACATATGCAGACCTCCGCCTTCGAGATACTGGGCCCCGTCATGGTGGGCCCCTCCTCGTCGCACACTGCCGGCGCTCTGAGGATCGCCCTCGTCGCCCGCTCCCTCGGGCCCGAGAAGGTCAGCCACGTTGACTTCACGCTGTTCAACTCGTTCTCGCACACCTACAGGGGCCATGGCAGCGACCGAGCGCTCCTCGCCGGCATCCTGGGGCTCTCCCCCGAGGACACGCGGGTGCCGCGCTCCTTCGAGCTCGCGCGCGAGGAGGGGCTCAGCTGGTCCTTCGTCGAGGGGCCTGATGACGCGGGGCTGCACCCCAACACGGTGCGCGTGACCATGCGCGGCGAGGGCGGGCAGGAGACCTCGGTCACCGGCGAGTCGCTGGGCGGAGGCCGCATCCGCGTGAGCTCCATCGACGGCGTCCACGTGGAGATGAGCGGCGACTACCCCACGCTCTTCGTCTCGCACCGCGACCTCCCGGGCGTGCTGGCCTCCCTCACGGGGGCCCTCTCGCGCGAGAGGGTCAACATAGCGACCATCCGCACCTACCGCAAGCAGCGCGGGGGTCGCGCGTCCACCGTGTTCGAGCTGGACGAGACCATAGGTCCCGAGCTCCTGGCGCAGCTGAGGGCCGCGAGCAACATCTACAGCGCAAGCGTGGTGGACATCCCCGGGGCGGCAAAGGCCACCCCCGACACTCAGCTCGGGTGCGGCTTCGACAATGGCGCCGAGCTGCTCGCGCGCTGCGACGAGACGGGCCTCTCCATAGGCGCGCTCATGCGCCGGCGAGAGCTCGAGCTCGAGCCCGGGACGAACGTGGACGCGGGCATGGCGCGCGTGCTCGAGGTCATGCGAGCGGAGACCAAAGAGCCCCTGGAGACGCCCGTTGCCTCTTTGGGAGGTCTCCTCGGCGGGCAGGCGCGCGACGTGGACCAGGCGGCGGCCCGTTGGGCATCACTGCTCATGGGGATGACCCTCACGAGGGCCGTGTCCTATGCCATGGCCGTCCTCGAGCGCTCCGCGGCCATGGGCGTGATCGTTGCCTCCCCCACCGCGGGCTCGGCGGGCGTGGTGCCCGGCGCCGTGCTCGCCGTTGCGGAGGAGGTTGGTGCTACGGACGAGCAGGTGCAGGAGGCGCTCTGGTGTGCCTGCGCGGTGGGGGCCATCGTGGCACGCAACGCCTCCGTCGCGGGGGCCGAGGGCGGCTGCCAGGCGGAGGTGGGATCGGCCGCGGCCATGGCCGCGGCGGCCGTGACCCAGATGCTGGGAGGAGGCCCCAGGCTGGCTCTCTCCGCAGCCTCGACGGCCATCGCAAACCTCCTGGGCCTCGTGTGCGACCCGGTGCGCGGGCTGGTGGAGTACCCCTGCCAGAACCGAAACGCCATCGGCGTGGCGGACGCCATCAGCGCCGCACAGCTGGCCCTCTCGGGCGTGCTTGACCCCCTCCCCTTCGACGAGGTTGTCGGGGCCATGAAGTCCGTGGGAGACAGCCTTCCCTCCACGCTGCGCGAGACCGCGCTAGGAGGGCTTGCGGCGGCGCCTTCCGCCTGCAAGATCTGTGGCCGCTGCGGCTAGCTGCGCAAGGGCTTGGGACAAAACGCTTGGAAAACGCTTGGAAAGGACGCTGACTTGAAGGACATACTCGTTGTGGTAGACATGCAGAACGACTTCATCGACGGCGCGCTGGGCACGCCCGAGGCGCAGGGGATAGTCGAGCGCGTGAAGGAGAAGATACGCCTCTACCAGCCCGAGGACGTCTTCGCCACACGTGACACGCACGAGGCCGACTACCTCGAGACCAGGGAGGGAAGGCTGCTTCCCGTCGAGCACTGCATCCGTGGCAGCGAGGGCTGGCAGATCAGACCTGACGTGACGGAGCTCCTTGACGAGAGCCATGTGGTGGACAAGCCCAGCTTCGGGTCGCTCGAGCTTGCACGGATGCTGGGCAGGCTGGGCGAGAAGGAGCCGCTGCGCATAGAGCTGGTGGGGCTCTGCACGGACATCTGCGTGGTGTCCAATGCCCTCCTGCTGCACGCGACGCTTCCCGAGGCCGACATTGTGGTGGACAGCCGCTGCTGCGCGGGCGTGACGCCCCAGAGGCATGAGGCCGCGCTGGAGACGCTCAGGTCCTGCCAGGTAGAGGTGCTCTAGGGCTGACCCGGGCGGGCCCTGCCGCAAAGTGCGGGTTCGGAGTGTTTCTCGAGGTAGACTTGGCGAGAAAACACCCCGATCTTCCCTGGGGCGTCGCCTCGGCCACCCCGACCTCCCCTCTCGCTGCCAGGGAATCAACGCTCGGTCATGGGCAGGAAATGTGAAGCAAAGTTCTTTGGCGTTTCCACTTGCATCCCCCTTTTGTTTCCCTTATAGTTCATTCTCGCGCTGAAGCGCACAACACTGTGATTGGGACGTCGTCTAACGGTAGGACAGCGGATTCTGGTTCCGTCAGTGGGAGTTCGATTCTCTCCGTCCCAGCCATGTGTTGCCTGGCACAGAGCATGGCCCGTTCGTCTAGCGGTTAGGACGCCGCCCTCTCAAGGCGGAGATCACCAGTTCGAATCTGGTACGGGCTACCATCTGTTCCCTTCAGGCGCCTTTGGCCCGTTCGTCTAGCGGTTAGGACGCCGCCCTCTCAAGGCGGAGATCACCAGTTCGAATCTGGTACGGGCTACCAAAAACTTCGCAGGTCATCGGTACAATCCGGTGGCCTGTTTGTTTTTATGTAGGCCATCTCTCCTCCCCTCTAGGACACAATCAGGACACAACGGAAACCAGGACACAATTGAGGACACAATACGGCTTCTAAGCCGCCATCCTCAGTGGATCTTTCTCAACCAGTTTACCGGCGGGTGGCTGGGAGAGCAGGTTTCCGATGAGCAGAGCTGCCTGCTCGTCATTCTCGGGCACAATGTAATCGCCCTTGTCAGAGCAGCAGACCGGCGTCTCGCGCTTCTGCTCCTTGCAAAGCAGGTCGAACTCCTTGCGATGGAGCTTCTTCCGCGCCTTCAGGTGCTCGACCGTCTTGGCATCGATGTTGAGCTGACACTGGGGGCGTCTGGGACGCTGCTGGGCTTCTGGGCCGTGCGGCGCGCGTGAGAGCTGCTGCGTGTGCAGCCGAGATAGGCTGGCTGGTGGCTTGCAGTGGCTGCCGCCGTGACCGTTGCCGTGAGGTCTATGCCGCCCACGCTGGACGATGGACCGGTTGTGCGCGACGGAGTGAGTGACGGTAGCAGACCGGACGGGCACGCGTAGGGTGTACGCCGCTGGGCGGGCGTGACGCATGACGGACATGACGCTAAACGACTCGCAGTAGGCCCCGCTGGGCATGGACGGCCGGGCTGCGGACTACCCGCAACAACGTAGCGCGCAACCGGGCCGGCGGCCAAGGTTGGTGGCATAGAAATCTTCAAACGTCACAATGGCGAAAACGATGCGCGTGAGCCAATCTCATCTTTCAGCCCAGCTGTCCTTCTCGTGGTACAAGCTTGGGAAATGAAGCGGTTAATATTTCTGTCCGGGATGAAGTACATACTCGCAGGCGCTCTTCTCTCCTGGCCGTGATTCCGGGAGATTGAGCGTTGACGGCAAAGGGTGTGGCAAGCAACGTGCGGCAACTGGTGTCATAGTTAGCTTGCAGGAGAAGGTATAGGTGGGTATTTTGTGCAGCTATGCAAACGGAACTGGGGGGGTAGTGGCGCTGAGCGCTGGCGGGGAGCATAGCGTTCGCATGGCAGCCGTTGATCTGTTCTCAGGTTGCGGCGGTATGTCTCTTGGCTTCAAGAATGCGGGGTTTAAGCTACTCGCCGCATACGACAACTGGAAACCTGCGCTTGACGTCTACAACCGCAACTTCGATAGCGCGTACCTCGCTCGGCGGCTGCGAGCTCGTGCGCGACCTCATGGAGCGCGGCGTGACGGTGCGGGTGCTCAACATGGGCACCGTCGAGGACACCCCCATGGGGCGCATGATGCTGACCGTCATGTTCGCCATGGCCGAGTTCGACCGCGACATGATCGTCCAGAGGCTCGCCGAGGGCATGGAGGTCGCGCGGGCCAACAACCCCGACTTCCGCATTGGCCGCAAGCCCGTGGAGTACGACGAGCAACAATTTCGCGACCTCACGAAAATGGTCGATAGCGGGGAAATCACGGCCAAGGAGGCTTGGGAGACGTTGGGAGTCGGCAAGACCACGTGGTACAAGCTCAGGAAGGCAGCTTGAGATGCGACTCAGCCAAGACGGCCTCTTCGACAGGCCGGTTACGAACCCCTACTTCCGCTCCATGGCGAGGCAGGTCAGGCTTTGCCCCCGTTGCGGGCACAAGACACGGCTCGCGGGCACGCTCAACCCCGATGCCGCCTACGAGGCGTGCGACGACTGCGGCCTCTTCACCACGCTCGTAGCGCCCGAGTGGGCGAGCGACAAGAGCCAGCCCAAGCCGACGTTCACCGTAGTGGAGGGCGGCAGGACAGACCAGCCGACAGGCTAATTCGATTAGTTCTAGTCTGTGGATTACACTAGCCCGGTCTGGGGAGGCGGGACCCTGCCCCGCCTCCAGCGGCGCGGCGCGCGGGCCGGAACATGCGCGCGACTGGCCCCGTGGCTTCGGCTGAGGGACTTTTTTGTTGCAGAGAGCAAACGAGCGCCAACTGAGACGGACTGGGGGCACATCCACCGGACACGCCCTCGCACCCCTCCCGGCTCATGCGCCTGTGCCGCGAGCTGCAATGGTTCGAGACCAGCGCCGAGGCCGAGTTCCTCAGCGTCTCGATGCCCCCGCGCACGGCGAAGAGCTCCACCGTCTCGATGGCCTCGATATGGCACATGGGGCGAAACCCCAAGCCGCAGAACCTCGTGACGGCGCACTCCGACGCGCTGACGCAGCACTTCTACGAGCAACTGCTGGAGTTCGCGAGCGACCGGCGATACCGCTTCCGCGAGATATTCCCGGGCTCGCCGCTCGTGTGGCAGTCGGCGGAGTACGAGTCGTTCTCCCTCAAGGAGAGGAACAGCTACCAATCGTGTGGCATATCTCTTCCAGCCGTTCACGCGGGAGCTGATACTTGATTACCAAGGGCATGTGAACATATTCGCGAAATGACACTTCTTTGAGTTACACAGGAGTTACCTTCCGAGATATCCAAAGACATTTTTTGCGGATGGAGTCCACGGACATTTGCCCGAGCCCCTACCCCCTCAGGCGGATGGCGGCGAGCAGCTGCTCGCGCTCGTTGGGCAGGTCCCCGTTTACCACGGACGAGAGCAGCCCGTCCAGGATGATACCCACGCCGGGACCTGGGGCAATGCCCGTCTCGGCCATGACGTCAGCCCCGCTCACGGTAAGGTCGCGCAGCTTCCAGACCGCGCCCGACGCCAGCTCGCGCCTGAGCGCCATGGTGACCTGATCGACCTCCACCGCATACCGCGCCGCAGCGGGGGTCTTGGAAACCGCGTCCGCGCGCTTGAGGTCTATGAGCGCGAAGCAGAGCTCTCTCGCGCGGCCCGGGCAGGCCTTCTCGAACTTGAGCAGGGTGCGCCTGATGGAGCGCCCCGATGCCATCACCATGTGGTCATGCAACCTCACCAGCGTGCGCACGGGAAGGACCAGGCTGTTGGGCAGAGAAAGCCTGCGCATGATGCGCTCGGCCATTTTGGCGCCCTGCTGGGGATGCCCGTAGAAGTGGCCCCTCCCCTCCTGGTCGAGCGTGAAGCAGAGCGGCTTCGCGACGTCATGCAGAAGTGCCGCCCAGCGCAGCTCGTCGGAGGCAAGCCCCCCTGTGAACTCCTCCACCGCCTTGCACACGCACGCCGTGTGCTCGAGCACGTCGTAGCTGTGGTAGGGACTTCGCTGGTCGAACCCTCGCATTGCGCGCAGCTCGGGAATCGCATGGAAGAGGGGCTCGCCCGCGTTGAGCAGCGCCCATCCCACGCGGCCGCTGGAGACTATGCCCTCCATCTCCTGCCCCACGCGCTCCTGGGCTATGTCATCGAGCCCGGACGCCGACGCGACGAGCGCCGCATGCGTCGCGGGCTCTATGTCAAAGCCCAGCCTGCAGGCGAAGCGCACGGCCCTCAGCACGCGAAGGGCGTCCTCCTCGAAGCGGAGCCTCGGGTCGCCCACCGCCCGTATCACGCCTCGCGCGAGGTCCGCCCTTCCCCCGAAGGGGTCGAGGAGGCCACGCCGGGGATGGAAGGCCATGGCGTTGATCGTGAAGTCGCGCCGCGCCAGGTCATCTCGCACGTCCGTCACGAAGTGCACCTCGTCGGGATGGCGATGGTCGGAGTAGCTCCCCTCAACGCGATAGGTGGTGACCTCTATGGGACGGGCGTCCACCACAGCGGTCACGGTCCCATGGGCGGTGCCCGTCTCGCGCACGGCGATTCCCGCGGCCTCGAGGCAGGACTTCGCCTGCTGCCAGGGGGCAGAGCTGGTCACGTCCACGTCTTGTGGTTCGACCCCCCTGAGCGCGTCTCGCACCCACCCGCCCACAACCCAGGCATCGAACCCTGCCGACTCAAGGGCATGGATCACCCTGAGAGCGTGGTCGGGCAACTCGTAGAGAGGGGCTTCGGGCGCGAGCAGGCTCATCTTCACGGGACCCTTTCAGGGCGACGTTGCCGGCAATCCTTCGCGGCCGGCGTTTCCAGCAGTATATGCCGTACACGCGCTGTCGTGCCCTCTCGCGCACGACTCGTAGTCAGGGTGTGTGGGTGAAGGCGACGCGTTCGGCCTCCAGACATTGCGAAATGCGCATTCACCCACCCCGAGAGGCGACATTGGTGGACAGACGCGACGTATGCGAGGCCGCACATTCGAAAAGCACGCGTTGGCCCACCTGGGGAGGCCCTTTTGGTGGGCCAACGCGGCATCTGAGGGCCTCCCCAGTGGAAAAGTGCGTATTGGCCCACCCGCAGGCGGGAGGAAGGTGGGTCAGCACGACATCGCAGTCGTCTCTCGGCCGAAGGACGCGCGTTGGCCCACCTGCAGAGCGGTCGCACCGGACAGACGCGCCGGCGCTCAGCTCACGTAACCAACACATGATGTGATGCCTCGCAAGCCAAGAAGTCGCAGCTAGCGTGCTATCCTCGAGGGGCTGAACAACGACAGGACCCCTAAGGAGGGACCACCATGGACGAGAAGAGAAGCGTCACTGTCGATGACCTCGCGAACTCTCGCGAGAACTTCCTCGCCGAGCGTGCCAACATCGTCGCGAAGAACGCCGTGACCTCGGCGGGCCTGCGCAAGGCCGCCCGCGTGCCCGAGGGCGTGGCCAACAACGGCCTGCAGTTCGACATCGACCTCACGCAGGGCGAGCGCTGCGACCAGAAGCACTCGGGTCGCTGCTGGATGTTCGCCAGCCTGAACACCATGCGCTACCGCATCATGAGGAAGTACGGCCTCAAGACCTTCGAGCTGAGCCAGACCTACCCCCTCTTCTTCGACAAGCTGGAAAAGAGCAACTGGTTCCTTGAGAACGTCCTGGACACCCTGGACGAGCCCCTCTCTGGTCGCCTGCTCGCCTTCCTGCTGGCAGACCCCATTGGCGACGGTGGGCAGTGGGACATGTTCAAGAGCCTGGTGCGCAAGTACGGCGTGGTGCCCAAGGAGGCCATGCCCGAGACCGCCTGCTCCGAGAGCACGCGCGAGATGGACAAGTACCTCACGCGCTACCTGCGCTCCTGTGCGAAGCGCCTGCGCGAGAGCGCCGGTGCGGGCTGCTGCGAGGAGGACCTCCTCGCCATGAAGAAGGAGATGCTCGACGACGTCTACCACCTGCTGGTGACCTGCCTGGGCGAGCCTCCCGTGCGCTTTGACGTGCGTCTGCGCGACAAGGACGACAAGCTGGTCCTCTCGGGCAGCTTCACGCCCCAGGAGTTCTTCAAAGAGGCCGTCGCCATGGAGCTCGACGACTACGTCTCCCTCATCAGCGCCCCCACCGCCGACAAGCCCTTCGGCCGTAGCTACACCGTGAGCCGCCTGGGCAACGTGGTTGAGGACGGTACCGTGCGCTACCTCAACCTGGAGCCCGCAGAGCTCAAGCGCGTGGCCATCGCCCAGCTGAAGGACGAGCTTCCCGTCTGGTTTGGCTGCGACGTGGACCAGAGCTACCTCGGCGACGAGGGCATCATGGACACCGCGGCGCTGGACGTGGACACCCTCATGGGCTTTGCCATCGAGGGCAGCATGGACAAGGCCGAGAGGCTCGACTTCGGCGAGTCCGTCATGACCCACGCCATGGTCATCGAGGGCGTCAGGCTAGGCGAGGACGGATCGCCCGAGCTCTGGAAGATAGAGAACAGCTGGGGCAAGGACCATGGCCGCAACGGCTTTGACACCCTCTCCGACGCCTGGTTTGACGAGTACGTCTACCAGGTGGTCGTGGACAGGAAGTACCTGAGCGAGGATCAGAGGGCGGCCCTCGACAGCGAGCCCATCGTGCTCGAGCCCTGGGACCCCATGGGAACGCTCGCCCACTAGGGCAGGCCGAGATTTCATCTCGCACCGCATACCGCAGACGAAAGGAATCACATGTCCGAAGAGGCAATCACCCCCGACTGGAGTCGTGAGCAACACGAGGCCTTCGCCAACTGCCGTGCCAGCCGCATCGCCCGCAACGCCACGACCTCCATGGGCGTCATGGCCGCCGCGCGCGACTACAGCATCATGAGCACCTACACCGACACCTACGGCATCGCCATCCCCAAGGTGGGGGACATCACCAACCAGCGCCAGAGCGGCCGCTGCTGGATGTTCTCCGCCTTCAATGTGCTGCGACAGGAGGCCATGCGCATCCTGGACGTCGACAGCTTCGAGCTGAGCCAGGCCTATGGCATGTTCTACGACAAGCTCGAGAAGGCAAACTCCACCCTCGAGTACGCGATCCAGACCGCCGAGCTCTCCACCGAGTCCCGCGAGGTGGAGTACCTCATGGAGTTTGGCGTGAGCGACGGTGGCTACTACCCCTCCGCCATGAACCTGGTCGCGAAGTACGGCCTGGTGCCCAAGTCCGTCATGCCGGAGACCGCCAGCTCCAAGAACTCCTCCGAGATGAACGACCAGCTCTGGCGTGTGGTGCGCAAGGGCACCATGGCCCTCAGGAAGGCCCATGCGGCCGGCAGGGGCGCAGGCGAGCTGCGGGAGCTCAAGCAGGAGATCATGGCGGACGTCTGGAAGGTGCTTGCGACCTGCCTGGGCGAGCCCCCCATCACCTTCGACTTCGAGCTCAAGGTGGGCAAGGACGCCAAGGTCGATCAGGCTAAGCTCTCCCCCGTCGAGCCCGCCCCCAAGAAGGGCGAGGGCGACGAGGACGAGAAGCCCTCTCTGATCCTTCGCGACTTTGGCATCACGCCCCAGCAGTTTGCCGAGCGCTACGTGCAGGTTGACCCCAAGGGCTTCGTGAGCCTGGTCTCCATCCCTGGCACGCTGCTTCCCTTCGGCAAGGTCTACCACCTCACCCTCACCGATCCCGTGATGGGCGGCATGCCCGGCCTCTTCCTCAACGTCGAGCCCGAGGTGCTGGAGGACGCCGCCGTGGCGTCGCTGCGCGCAGGCTACCCGCTTGCCATGGCCTGCGACGTCATGCAGAAGTTCCCCCGTCACGTCGAGGACTTCAGGTACGTTCTCTCCACCGACGCCATGGACCTCGACGGCCTCTTCGGCGTGGACCTCTCCATGTCGCGCCAGGACATGGTCGACATCCACGAGACCTGCCTCACCCACGCCATGACCTTCCAGGGAGTGGAGCTGGGCGAGGACGGACGCCCCAAGGCGTGGCGCGTGGAGAACAGCTGGGGCAAGGACCAGGGCAAGGACGGCTTCCTCGTCATGAGCGCCGACTGGTTCAACCTCTACGGGGGCGAGGTGGACGTGAGGCGCGAGTTCGTGCCCGCAGAGCTTCTCAAGCTCTGGGACGAGTCCGAGCCCGTGGAAGTTGGGCCCTGGAGCGGCATGGGCCGGGCTCTTGGCAGGCCCCGCTCGTAGCCACGCCGTCCCAAACCGCCTGTGACAAGGGCACCCGCCTTGGCGGG
>NZ_LT732540.1:27558-604961 GCF_900155635.1 Olsenella urininfantis | reverse complement strand
GGCCCCGCCCGTGGCCCCGCCGTCCCAAACCGCCTGTGACAAGGGCACCCGCCTTGGCGGGTGCCCTTTCTCGTGAGCCAATGGCGGCAAGCGTCGCGCCGAGGAGCCGTCAGAACTCGCCGAAGCGCGGCTCGCCCACCAGGCAGAGGTCCTCTCCCGCGGCAAGCTCTCGCATGCCCGCGACGAAGCGACGCTCGTCGCCCGAGAGGAAGGCGCAGTTGAGCTGCACCTCCTCGGAGAAGATGCTGTCCTTGACCTTGCCGCCGCAGTCGGCCACCAGGCGCTCCACGCGCCCGTAGGCGGCATAGGGGATGCAGCAGCTCACGCGCGTGACCAAGGACATCCTCACCAGGCCGCCCCGAGAGCGCGCGTCCTCGACCGCCAGCTGCGTGGACAGCGTGTAGGCCCGCGCCAGCCCCCCCGGCCCCAGGAGCGTGCCTCCGAAGTAGCGGGTGACCACGCAGCAGACGTTGGCCAGGCCCCCTCCCCTGAGCACCTCAAGGGTGGGCATGCCGGCGCTGCGCTGCGGCTCCCCGTCATCGGAGCACCTCTCGCGGCCGTCCGAGAGGAGCCAGGCGGGAACGTTGTGGCGTGCATCATGATGGAGCGCACGCACCTCGTCTACGAAGGAGTTGGCCTCGCGCTCCCCCGAGACATGCCTCAGCTGCGCTATGAAGCGGCTCTTGCGGTCCACGAACTCACCCGTGGCCGTAAAGCCATCGGCAAGGGTCAAGAAGCCCGTGTCGTCGAATGCCCCGGCGTCCACGGCGTCCCTAGGGCAGCACGGCCACCGCAACGCGGCCGGCCTCGACGCGGCTTGACCTGACCGGCTCCACCACAGAGCTCTCGTGAGGGCCACGCACGGCCACGATCACCACGTTGTCGTGCCCGCGGCGGGCGATGAGCTGGGGGTCGAAGCCCAAGAGGGCGTCTCCCGCCTCGACGCGATCCCCCTTGGAGACATAGGGGACGAAGCCCTCCCCCCGCATCTCCACGCTGTCCACGCCCACATGCATCAGGATCTCGACCCCTTGGGGGGTGGTGATGCCCACCGCATGCAGGCTGTTCGCCGCAAGGGCGGTGACCACGCCCGTGGCAGGCGCGTAGAGGACGCCCCCCTCGGGCCTGATGCCCAGCCCGCGCCCCAGTACCCCCGAGGCGAAGACAGGGTCCGACACCTCCTCAAGGCGCACCACGTCGCCCGTGACAGGCGCATAGATGGGGTCTGGCACCCGCTCCACCCTGATGCGCTCGGGACGGGCCGAGGTCGCAGACCTACTGAACCTGCTGAGGAAGGTCATGTGTTCCCTCTCGTCTTCGGCGGCGCGCATGCCGCAATCTCAATGGAGCAAAATCTTACCCCACGAGGGGCGCGAGGGTGCGAACATGCCGCTTTTGTCCTTTGTTGGCATGCTCCTTTCGCAGGTGACGGCGCATGCTACAATCAACGGCGCGAAGTGGGCCAGACAATCGCGGGGGCGGAGACGCCCATGAGGAAAGTCCGGGCTCCACAGGGCAGGAAGCAGGCTAACGGCCTGGCGGGGTGACCCGACGGAAAGCGCCGCAGAAAAGAAGACTCCCGCTGCCCGCCTCGGCGGGTGAGAGAAAAGCTGAAACGGTGGTGTAAGAGACCACCAGCGTCCGGGCAACCGGGCGGCTTGGCAAGCCCCTTCCGGAGCAAACGCAAATAGGAGCGCCATGGTGTTGCCCGCACCGCGCTCGGGTTGCGCGCTAGAGGCCGTCGGTGACGGCGGTCGTAGATAAATGATTGTCCACGACAGAACCCGGCTCATCGGCCCACTTCGCTTTTTAGATTTCGATAGGTCGCACAAGGTGTTTTACGTGCGGACGGGTAATCTGCTCCCGTAAGGCGCGACAAAAAGACAGCGCCGCCCGCAGGCGGCACCGTCATGCGCCCTAGCCCCTGCTGCCAAACTTCCAGGCACCCGTCTCGGCGTCTATGAAGTTGGCTCCCTCGTTGCAGACGAGGGCGAGGAAGGCCCCGCCCACCAGGGTTATTGCCAGCACTCCAAAGCCCGAGAAGTTGTAGAAGCCACCCACGGAGGTGGAACCGGCCCCCAAGGCGGCAACCGTTGCGTTAGAGCACCAGAAGGCATTGCAGATGGCGCCGAACTGCGCCGAGACGTGGCTGATGGGAAGCTTCGCCAGAACGGTGAAGTGCAGCGAGCACTCGATGAAGCAGATTACGGCCACCACCACGGACATGTTCACCCAGACGTCCACGCCCAGGGTGTTCAGGCGATCCATGATCCAGAGATAGACCATGGACCAGAGCACGCCACAGAGGAAGCTCCCCGCAAAGTTTAGGAAGTCCTCTCGCTTTGCGCCAGCGGTGAAGTAGATGGGAAACGCGGTGAAGGTGGCCGCAAGCAGCTGCCAGCCCGGGATGACGCTCGTGACGGTCAGCTGACCCAAGGTCACAAGGTAGAGGTAGCAATAGATGCCCGCGATCACGGAGATCCAGAGCGACCACTTGACCAACGCCTTCTTGCACATCTTCTTGCCTTTCGACTAGGGACCTGGCCAGTCGGCCTCGTGCGTTCTATGTATAGGAAAAACAGCCCCGGTCGGTCGAGAAGCGCAGGAGATGCCGTAGGGGGATTCAAAACACGGACCTTCGGCAAAAACTTGTCTTTTCAAGCATCGTGACCCCAAATATTTTCCACAGCAGAGTCGGACGGTCGCAAAGGATTCCTGATGGTGCGCCATGGACGAAAAAAGGCCCGCCGAAGCGGGCCCCAGGAAGGCCAGGCGATGCGGGCGAGGCTAGTCCAGGTCGCTGAAGTCGGTGTCTGCGGGAGCGAAGGGGGCAGGGTCGCCCTCGGGGGCCATGGACGGCTGCGCGGGAACGACGGGGGCGGCGAAGCCGCTGGCGTGAACGCTGCCGGCGGAGCCATTGGGGGTGTTGCTCAGGGCGTTCTCGGGGAACACGCTGTCCGCGTCGTCCATGAAGTGCTGAAGGAGCCTCTTGTACTCGCCGCGGAACTCCTCGCGGGACTGCTTCAGGCGATCTATCTCGTCCAGCTCGTTCTGCTTCTCGGCCAGGGCCTGGCGAATGACCTCGCGGGCCTTCTGGTCGGCCTCGTTGCGGATGCTCTCGGCGTTGGCGCGGGCGTCGGCGACGAGCTTGTCGGCGCTCTGCTGGGCAACGATGAGGACCTGGGAGATCTGGCGCTCGGAGACGGAGTAGTCGGCCACGGGGGCAGGCGCGGGCGCGGGGGCGAACTCGGGGGCCATGGCCGCGGCGGCCTGCTCCTTGAGCTGGACCATCTGCGCCTGCGACGCGGCAAGCTGCTGCTCGGAGCTGTTCAGGCGGCTCTTGAGGTCCGCGATCTTCTGGAGCATGGCGTCAACCTCGCCAGAGAGCTGGTCGAGGAAGGCGTCGACCTCCTCGGTGTTGTAGCCGTGCTTCTTGGCCTCGGAGAAAGTCATCTGCTCGATGTCCGCTGGTGTGATAGCCATCTCTGTTCCCTTTCAACTGTGTGTCAATGTCTACGTCAGCAGCGCACGACCGCTTTTCGTAGTGTATCCCAAAAGCTCAGAGCAATACCCTCTCGACCAGCTGGAGGGCCGCAAGCGCCACCATGGGCGAGAAGTCCATCCCCGCGACGGGCGGGATAAAGCGCCTGAAGATGCCCAGGTAGGGCTCTACGAGAGTCGAAAGCGCCTGAAATATGTCCTCGACGAGCCCGTTGCCCGAGAGGCGCAGCCAGGAGCCGATGACCTCCAGGATGATGAGCATCTGGTAGAACTCGATCAGGCGGACGAGAAGAACCCGAATCATGACCGTTCCCTCCTCCCCATCAGCTCCGCGTTGCGCGCAAGGGCTGCGTCAACGCCCCCAAAGACGGCGCCAAGGGCCTGCGGCTCCATGGCCCTGAGCGCCGCCGCCGTGGTGCCGCCCGGAGAGGTGACGCGCTCCATGTAGGCACGGGGATGCTCCCCACCGTCCATGAGCTGCTCGGCAACCCCGCGCATGGTGGAGAGGAGCATGCTGCGGCAGGCCGGGGCCGGAAGGCCCCTCTCCACCCCCGCGCGCACCAGCTGGTCGAGGAAGAGCGCCATGAAGGCAGGCGCACAGCCCACCACTGCCGACTCGGCGTCAAGCTGGTCCTCTCGCATGACGCAGGCGACCCCCACTGCCGAGAAGGCCTCCTGCACCAGAAGGACGTCCTCGGCGCGGGCGCTCGTGCCGCCACACACTGCCGTGGCACCCGAGCGAAGCTGGACGGGAAGGTTGGGCATGGCGCGCACCACGCGGCTCTTGGGAAGCAGCCCCTCGAGCGCCTCGAGGCTCACGCCCGCGGCGATGGAGACGACCAGGCGTCCCTCAAGCCGGCCCGCAAGCTCCTCGAGAAGTGCTGGCAGAACCTGGGGCTTGACGGCCAGGACGACCACGGATGGATCCTGGGCGAGCAGCTCCCGGGCGCCGGGAAAGGTGCGGGCCCCCAGACGCCTCAGGGGCTCGAGCTTAGAGGCGCTGTGGTCGCAGGCAAGGACCTGCGACCCCTCCAGGGCGCCGGAGGCCAGAAGCCCACTGGCGATGGAGGAGCCCATGGCTCCCACGCCGATGAAGGCGATGCTGGTGTCTGCTGGCAGGGACATGCGCTACCTCTCGATGGTGCCGTCGGCGACGAGCTTGTCGATGTCGGCCTGGCCCAGCTCTATGCCTTGGGGCATCACCGCGAAGACGCGGTCCCCCAGCTCGTCAACCTGGCCGGCAATGCCGCAGGCCAGGCCAAAGCTGAAGTCGAGGATGCGCTTGGCGGTATCGATGTTGGTGCTCTTGAACACCAGGACCACAGGCTGTCCGGTGCGCACGCGCCTCACGACCATCTGCACGTCATCGTAGGAGACAGGCTTCAGGACGTAGGGCGGGAGCTGGCCGGAGGTGCTGGTGCGCGGGATGGGCTTGAGTCCGATGTCCGCTGGGGTCTTTCCGCCCGTGCTGTTGCCCAGCACGCCCTCGCGGCTCCCCACCGGAGCGGTCTCGTCCTGGGCATAGTCGCTCATAGCCGCGTCGCGGCCGGCGTACTCGCGTGGAGCATATTCGCGGGTCGCATAGCCGCCGTCGCGGCGCCCGCCTGCGGGGCTGGGGCTGCCATAGACGTCGCGACCGGAACTGCCGTTGTCGCCCACAGGCCTGCCGGAGCGGGTGTAGACCGAGACGCTCTCAGCCTCGGGGCGGCGGGTGTTGCCCAGGACGCCAGAGGTCTCTGGGTCGAGAGAGCGCAACCCGCGAGGATCTGCCGGCTCGTCGTAGTACTCGTCGTACTCCTCGTCGTAGTAGTTGTCGTCCTGGGGACGGAACCTGTCCCTGATGCTGTCAAAGAGACCCATGTCGCCTTCCGCCTTCCTGGCCGGGCGCCAAGCCCAGCCTGTAGCCCAATGCCCTTAGCCTTGTTTCGGCACGTAATTGGGGTCGAAGATGGTCCTACCCAGCCTAACGAGGTTGGACCCCTCCTCCACCGCGATCTGGAAATCATCACTCATTCCGCAGGAGAGAACGTCCAGGCCAAGGCCCGTGCGCGCCCGAAGCCCATCCCTCAGCTCCCGTAGGCCGAAGAAGCACCTGCGCGCCTCGTCCGGCATGCCCTTCGGGGCCATGGTCATGAGGCCACAGATCTCTATGCCCTCGAGGTCCAGCATGCCCTCGATGCCTCCCTCGAGCTCCTCGGGTGCGAAGCCCGACTTGCTCGCCTCGCCGCTGACGTTTACCTCGAGGAGAACGCGCGTGGTGATCTGACGGGCCAGCGAGCGCCTCGCAATTGCGTCGGCAAGGCGCTCGGACGAGACGGAGTGCACGAGCTCGACTTTGCCGATGACTTGGTTGACCTTGTTGGTCTGCAGGTTGCCGATCATGTCGAAGCGAACGCCCGCCAGGTCACGTGCCGCCTCGAGCTTGCGGGAGAGCTCCTGGGGACGGTTCTCGGCAAAGGCCCTGAAGCCCGCCTCCCAGGCAAGCCGCAGCTCGAGCGGGCCCACGGTCTTTGACACCGCGAGCAGGCCCACCTCAGACCCCTGCCTTCCCGAGGCGCGCGCCGCCTCGTCTATCCTCTGGAGGATCTCCTCCCTGCGGCTCCTCAGCTGCGCACGGTAGGCCCCGCGCTCAATCTCGTCCATTCCGGCCCCCCTTCCCGCCAGGCGACGGAAGCCATGCGATCGCGGCATGCCTTCCGCACCTGCCCCTCTCTTTGCGATAGGAGAAGAAGCGCTCGGGCAGGGACAGGGTGGACAGCCCCGAGTCAAGCACCCGCGAGGCGGGCACCCCCGCCTCTTCGAGGGACGCCAGGACGGCCTCGGAGAGGTCCAGCAGACGCGCGCCGGCAAGCACCCGCTCTCCAAAGCAGCCGCGGAAGCGATCAGCGAGCTCGAGGGACACCTCGTACTCGCTGCCCAGGATGTGGGGGCCAAGGTAGGCCGAGACCTCGTCCGTGGAGCATCCCGCCTGCGCCGCCAGGGTTCTGGCCGCCTTGCCCGCGATGCCCAGGATGCTCCCCTTCCAGCCCGAGTGGACCACGGCGAAGCCTCCGGGGCAGGTGAGCACCACCGGCAGGCAGTCGGCAAAGCAGAGCAGCACAGGCACCCCCTCCGCCGTGCAGATCACGCCGTCCGCCCCTTCCTCGCAGGACAGCCGGGCTCGCCCCAGCGACTCATCGTCACCTGCGTCCAGGCACACGAGCGAGTCTCCATGCACCTGCCGAGGCACCAGCAGCCTGTCCGCCACGCCTATGGCCCCCAGGGCAAAAAGGGCGCGTCTGCGGTTCTCCTCGACGTGGCTCGGCTCGTCTCCGCAGCACGAGCCCAGGTTCAAAGAGCCCCAACGACCCTCGGAGACGCCTCCCGTGCGCTCCGTAAACGCGAACGAGACCCCGCCCGGACGACTGGTGTCGCCGAGCAGGGTCACGCCCTGGGAGCTGTACCGAGAAAGCTCGGGGACAGCCATGCTAGATGCGGCTGTGCTTGAGGAACTCGGGGATGTCGAACTCCTTGTCGTTGGAGCTCGTGCTGCCCGTGCTGCGCGCGGGGGCAGCCGGGGCGGGACGGCTGCTGCGGCCGCGGTCCACGCCCAGGGTGGGCAGGGGCTGCTGCACGTTGGCGTCGTTGAAGCCGGTCGCGATGACCGTCACGCGCACCTGGTCGCCCAGGCTCTCGTCCACGACGGTGCCGAAGATGATGTTGGCCTCGGGGTCGACGTTCTTGGCGACCACGTCGGCGGCGTCGTTGATCTCCTGGATGCCCAGGTCCTTGTTGCCTGCGATGGAGAGCAGGACGCGCGTTGCGCCGTCGATGGAGCTCTCGAGCAGGCGGGAGGAGATGGCCTCCTCGGCGGCGTCGATAGCACGGTTGTCGCCCGAGGAGGTGCCCACGCCCATCATGGCCGTGCCCGCGCCGCGCATGATGGTGCAGACGTCCGCGAAGTCCAGGTTGATCAGGCCGGGGACGGTGATGAGGTCGGTGATGCCCTGGGTGCCCTTGCACAGGACGTCGTCCGCCATGCGGAAGGCCTCGAGGAAGGAGGTCTTCTTCTCGGAAAGGTCCAGCAGGCGGTCGTTGGGGATGACTATCAGGGCGTCAACGCTGTCAGAGAGGGTCTGGATGCCGTCCGTGGCGCGGTTGGTGCGCGGGCGGCCCTCGAAGGAGAAGGGCTTGGTGACGACGCCCACGGTGAGGGCGCCCACGTCGTTCTTGGCGATGTCCGCCACGACAGGGGCCGCCCCGGTGCCGGTGCCGCCGCCCTCGCCCGCGGTGATGAAGACCATGTCCGCGCCAGCGAGCGCCTGCTTGATCTCGTCGTGGGAGTCCTCGGCCGCCTCGGCGCCCACCTCGGGGTTGGCGCCGGCGCCCAGGCCGCGGGTGATGTCCTGGCCGATGTGGACCTTGATGTCGGCATCCGAGATGGCGAGGGCCTGGGCGTCCGTGTTGACGGCCACGAACTCGACGCCGCGGATGCCCTCCTCGATCATGCGGTTGACGGCGTTGGTGCCGCCGCCGCCCACGCCAACGACCTTGATGACGGCCATGTAGTTGCTGGGGATGTCGTTGTCGATCATGGTTCCTCCTTGTTTTGCGGCGCCTTCGGGACACCGCTGCTCCCCACGTGCAGGGACGGCTTGTGACGAGACGGCCAGTCTTGCGATTAGACTTCGTTTTTCCCGCGATTGGGGGTCCTCCGCAAGCCGCCCAGGCGTGCGATAAAACCCTAAACCTCAGGTAGAACCCTATGCCTTCCATAAAGCGTGCAATACTTGCACAGTTTGCAATCCTGCGTCAACAGTTTTGTCGTAAATATGAAATGCCCAGCTAGACTCATCTGTCTAGGAAAGACGAATCCTTTGAGTGCACATCGAGGGTTTTGAGGGCAAAGGATACGACCTTGGAGCCCTAGCCCACGCTTCCCGCCTGGACGCTGTCCGAGTCGATCATGCGGTAGGACGGCTTGGAGGGCACGCGCACGTTGATGTAGGTCACCTTGCCGGCATGCTGCGTGAGGACGGACTCGATGACCGATTCCTTCTCGCGAATGGAGCTGGGGCCTCCCAGCGACACCTCCACCCCGCTCCTGAGGGTGCAGGAGATGGAGTCGACGCTCGCCGCCGAGTAGCTCACAACCTGCGCGCTGAGCGCATCGGAGAACTCGGAGCGGTAGGACTGCACGGCAGAGATGACCGCGTCCGTTGCGGGGCTTCCGGCCATGGGAGCCACCGTCACAGGAAGGTCCGTGACCAGGAGTGCGCCCATCTCCTGGGCCTTGGCAAGCGCGGCAGACGAGAGGGAGTTCCCCTCCCCCACGCTCACGGGAATCGGCTCGATCCAGACGTTGTCCTGGCCCAGGCACCAGACCACATTGCCCGTGCCCATGGCAACCAGACAGTCAACCTTGCGCTCCTGGACCTCGATCTTGAGCTTGTCTGGGAAGAGGCGGCTGTAGCTCACCTCGCCCACCCAGGGGTTCTTGCGCAGTCTGGACGTGACGGCGGCCTCGTCCAGGCTGAGGAGCGTGGTGCCAGGCTCTATGGCGGCCAGGCGAGAGAGGCTCTCGGCCGTGACATGCTCGGTGGGCTCCACCTCAAGCGAGCTGATGGTGAACACGGGGGTGAAGGAGAGGACCAGCACCACGAGCAGGACGGCGAGGGCGGCGGCCGCGGCCACGATGCCGCCCACGAGGATGCCCTTTATGGGGAGCTCGCGCACGGGGCGCTCTCCCGTCGCCTCCTGGGAGTCGCGGCGCGTGCGGGGGGCGGCCAGGGGCCTAGGGGCGGCAGGGCGCTTGGCCCCCTTGCCGATGATGCCGCCCATGCGCCGGGACGTGCCCGGCTTAGCCTGGGCGGCAGGGGCCGATGCCGGCACGGTCGAGCGCTTGCGACCGCCTGCCTCAGGCTGTCCCTGCGGGCGAAGCGAGGTCCTCTTGGTTGGTCTTCTGGTGGCCATGGCTTAGGCTCTCGCCCCGAACCCAAGACACTTGAGCTCGGGCAGGAGGTCAATGCCCTGGGCTTCCAGCACGACGTCATGCACATGGCGCATGACGTCAAGCACGTCCTGCGCGGACGCCGACCCCGTGTTTATGATGAAGTTGGCGTGCAACTCGCTGACCTGTGCGCCACCCACCCGATATCCCTTGAGCCCGCAGTCCTGGATCAGGCGACCGGCAGACTTGTCGCCAGGGTTCCTGAAGACGGAGCCGCAGGAGGGCTGGCACAGCGGCTGGCGCTGGCGACGGCTGGCCATGCGACGCTCCATCTCGAAGGCAACGGCCTCCTTGCCCTTGGGGACAAGCGCGAAGCTTGCCTCGAGGATTATCTCGCTCGTGGGGAGCGAGGTCCAGCGATACCCCCACTCCAGCTCGTGCGCGCTCCAGCGACGCAGGCCCTCTGCCGGCCTCAAGGTCACCATGCTCGTGACGCGGCCGCCCATCCACTCGTGGCGGCTGCCTGCGTTCATGGCAAGGGCGCCTCCCACGGAGCCTGGGATGCCCGCGCAGAACTCAAGGCCCGAGAGACCGCGCGAGAGGGTCTCGCTCACCAGGCTCGAGAGATTGGCGCCGGCGCCGGCAACAATGGCGCCGTCCTCGTCCTGGCGAACCCGTGAGAACTCGCGGCCGAGCTTGATCACGCAGCCACGGTAGCCCTCGTCGGAGACCAGCACGTTGGAGCCGCGACCCAGGATGACCCACTCGACCTTCTCGCGCGACAGCACCTCGATGGTCTTGAGAAGCGCCTTGTAGCTGTGCACGGTCACGAGGAGGTCCGCAGGGCCCCCGATGCGGTAGCTCGTCCTGAGCGAAAGCCTCTCGTTGCGGACCACATCCGCGTCATAGGCCCCCGAAAGGGCCATGTATGCGTTGAATGCGCTCAACTAGGCCTCCTGGCCCTCCTGGCCGCGCTCCCTCATGGCCTCGATGAATGCCGGCCCGATGGCGGTGATGTCGCCGGCACCCTGCGTGATGAGGAGGTCCCCCTCGCGACAGGTGTCGCAAAGCCTGCTCACCAGCTCCTTGCGCGTGGCGGCAAAGCTCACGTCCTTGACCCCCCCGTGCCTCTCCACCCCATGGGCGACGTTCTTGCCCGAGACGCCCGGGATGGGAGTCTCGCCGGCAGAGAAGACCTCGGTCACCACCAGGACGTCCGCGTCGTCGAAGGCGGCGGCGAAGTCGTCGGCCAGGGCCTGGGTGCGACTGTAGCGATGCGGCTGAAAGGCACAGACGATACGAGAGAAGCCCAGGTCGCGAGCTGCGGAAAGCGTCGCCCTGATCTCTGTGGGGTGATGGCCGTAGTCATCCACCACGGTTATCCCGTCTATGTCGCCAACGTGCGTGAAGCGCCTGTGGGCGCCCCCAAAGCTGGAGAGCGCCTCTGCCGCGGAGGCGAGGTCACAGCCCAGCACATCCGCCACGGCGAGCGCGGCCGTGGCGTTTGCCATGTTGTGCCTGCCGGGATTCGCCTTGATCGTGACTTCGGCGGAGGTGCCGGCAGGGCTGGTGACCGAGAAGCGGCTGGAGAGGCCGTGACCGACCTCGTGGGGCGTGCAGACGTAATCGCAGGACTCGTCGAACCCGTAGGAGACCACCCTGCGCCCGCAGGAGTCGGCAAGCTCCACGTAGTGAGGCACGTCTCCGTTTATCACGATGCAGCCGGACTCTCCCACCAGGTCCATGAACTGGCAGAAGGTCTTCTCGATGTTCTCGAGGCTGCCGTAATGGTCGAGGTGGTCCGCCTCGATGTTGGTGACCACGACCACGTCGGGGTCAAGGTAGAGGAAGGAGCCGTCGGACTCGTCCGCCTCGCAGACGAAGTAGCCGCCCTTGCCGTTGCGGCCGTTGGTGCCGTATTCCTCGACGACGCCACCGATGAGGAAGGAGGGGTCCATCCCCAGGTGGTCGAGCATGGTGGCCACCATGGACGACGTGGTGGTCTTGCCGTGCGTGCCCGCCACCGCCACGGTGGTCGCCATCTGCGAGAGGGCCGAGAGCATCTTGGCACGGGGCCAGACGGGGATGCCCAGCTCGCGGGCGCGTATGACCTCGGGGTTGGTCTCGGGGACGGCGGAGGAGGTGACGACCACGTCAGGCGAGACCTCGTCAATGGTTGCGGCCCTGTGACCGATGTATACCTCGATGCCGCCGTCCTCGAGGTCGCGGACGTAGCTGGAGGCCTTGAGGTCGCTGCCCGTTACCTTGCAGCCGCGCTCGTGCAGAACGAGGGCGATGCCGCTCATGCCCGCGCCGCCGATGCCAATGAAATGGGCGCTCGAGAAGCCGCTGGTGCTATTGTCAGCCATGGTGTGTGGCATCCTCTCCTGAAGTGACAACAAGGGAGGCCCCGCCACGGCGAGGCCTCCCCCTACTCTAGCGTAACGCCGGGCTACTCCCCCAGCAGGACGGCACTTTCCACTTGGTCTGCGAGCGCAGACGCGGCCCTGTCCTGGCCAAGGCCGCGTGCGGCCGCGCGCATGGCCTCCCTGGACCTGGGGTCGTCCACCAGGGAAAGAAGCTCCTGCGAGAAGGACTCCTCGTCTATGTCGGAGTCGGCTATCATCACGGCGGCGCCGGCGTCCACAAGATAGCGGGCGTTGGTGGTCTGGTGGTCTGCCGTGGCGAAGGGGTAGGGAACCAGCACGCTAGGGAGCGCCAGGGCCGCGATCTCCGCAATGGACGAGGCACCGGCACGGCTGAGCACGAGGTCTGAGGCGGCAAGCGTCTCGCCCATGTTGTCGATGTAGGGAAGGACCTTCCAGCGCCGCGCCTCCTCGTCGGTGAGGGCGAGCTCGCCGACGACGGAGTCGTACTCCCCCTTGCCCGTGGAGTGAACCACGTAGAGGCCCTCGCGCGAGAGAAGCTCGTCCTTCAGGCGCAAGACGCCCTGGTTGATGTGGCGGGCGCCCAGGGACCCACCAAAGACCAGCAGCATGTCCGCGTCCTCGGGAATTCCCAGGGCCAGGCGACCCTGGGACCTGCTCGCCGAGATGACGCTCCTACGCACGGGGTTGCCCGTGACCACGATCTGGGTGTGCGCGCCAACGCGGTCGCGAAAGGCGTCGATGGCAACGGGGAGAGACACGCAGACGCAGGCCGCCTGGCCCGCGGAGGTCTTGTTGGCGAGGCCCGGGACGGAGTTCTGCTCGTGAATCACGAAGGGGACGCCATGCGCGTGGCACCAACGCATGAGGGGAAGCTCCACGTATGCGCCGAAGCCCACCGCAACGTCAGGGGCTCCCTGCCGGGAGAAGAGCCTGTCGAGGGCGTGCTCGGCTCTCCACATGCGCCACAGGGCGGACAGCAGGGTCCAGGGACGCGAGCGGTCGAAGCCGGTGACGTCGATGGGTTGGAAGGCAAAGCCGGCCTGGGGCACCAGGCTTGACTCGAGCCTAGTGGGCTGGCCGAAGAAGCTCAGCTCATGTCCACGTGCGGAGAGCTCCTCCGCCAGGGCAAGCGCCGGGTTGATGTGCCCTGCCGTCCCGCCTGCGGCTATGGCCACCTTCAAGCTATCTGCCACGTCTGTCCCCTCTCGTGCCCGCGTCACGTGCGCCACGCACCCTCGGTCCCTCGTTTCTTGTCCTGAGCCTATCACTTGCGCTGGGCCCAAGGTCTATGCGCCGCCTGCCCGAGGCGTCCCGGACGCTGCGGCCGCGCGGAGCCTCCTGCCCCTGGCCGCCGCCCAGGACGGTAAAGGTCGTCCCGGCGGCCTGCGAGGCCCCTCGCTGAGAGCGAGATGTCGGCTCCCCAGCCTCCGACGGCTGTCCCACCCAAACGTTCCCCGCCTCGGACACAATCCAGTCGCGTCTCCTCTCGTCGTTCTCCGAGAAGGCGCGGACGGACTGCCTGAACACGGACGCGACCAGCCCCACCAGCAGCAGGGTCGCGATGATCGAGGAGCCGCCATAGGAGATGAAGGGGATGGGCTTTCCCGAGAGCGGGAAGAGCCCGATGACCCCGGTGACGTTGAGCAGGAGCTGGATGACCAGCATGGTGACGCTTCCCGAGGCGATGAGCTGGCCCGCGAGGTCTGGGGCGTTCTTGGCAATCCTCAGGCCGGCCCAGAGGAGCAGCGCGAAGCCGAGGAGCACGCCAAGGGTGCCCAGAAGCCCGCACTCCTCGCCGATGACCGCAAAGATGAAGTCGTTGTGCGCCATGGGCAGATAGGAGTACTTCTGCCTGCCCATACCGATGCCCACGCCCAGAAGGCCGCCCGACCCGAAGGCATAGAAGCCCTGGATGAGCTGGTATCCGTCCCCAAAGGGATCTGCCCAGGGGTTCCAGGCAGTGACGATGCGTGCGCGGGAGTAGGAGTCGAGCACCGAGAGGGCTATGATGCCCGCCATGGCAACGGCGACCAGGCCCAGCAGGATCCCCTTGGGGCAGTCGGCCAGAAGGGCCATGACGAAGAGCGTCGCCACTATGATCGCGACCGTGCCCTTGTCGGGCTGGAGCAGGATGAGCAGCAGCGGGACTCCTATCCCGAGGGCGCCGAACCGGGTGAGGTCCCTGCCCGTGATCTCTCCCGTGCCGAAGTACGCCTCCAGGAGGCGCGCCCCCATCAGGACGAAGATGGGCTTCACGAGCTCGGAGGGCTGCATGGTGAAGCGGCCGAATCCCACCCAGCGCGAGGCGCCATAGGCGTCCTGCCCGGACTGCGGCGCGAACACCAGGGCGAGGAGGACCACGGACACCAACAGGGCCGCCCGGGCAAACCTCCCCTTGAACTGGTGGTAGTCGAAGAAGCAGAGCAGCGCGGCGGCAACCAGGCCAATCGACATGTAGGCGCCCTGGTTGGTCAGGTAGTGGGCGGGGTTGTTGTTGAGACTCTCATTCAGCAGGGAGGTGACCGAGGAGCTCGAGTACACCATCAGGAGGCCGAAGAGCGTCAAAGCGATGGCCGCGGCCATAAAGACCAGAAAAGGCTTCATGAAGCGCTCGGGTACCCCCAGTATGAGACGGGCGGCGGCCGAATCGCCCGAGGCCGCGCGTCGCCTGTCGCCTGCCGCGCCCCGGCGCGTCATCGGCGCTCATCCCCCTCGGGGAGGGAGAGGGCCGCCACCAGGTCCTTGAAGAGGCGTCCGCGCTCAGCCATGTTGCCGAACTCGTCGAAGGAGGAGCAGGCCGGCGAGAGGAGCACGGTGTCCCCCGGGCATGCGAGGGCCACCGCGCGCGAGAACGCGTCGCGCAGGTGCTCGCCGCGTGCCACGACAAGCTGGCCGCCGCCCTGGCCGAGCTCGCGCTCTAGGTCGAGCGCGATCCTCTCGCCCGCCTCGCCGAAGCACACGGCAGCGCGGCAGCGCCCCACGACGGCATGCGACAGCGAGGCGAGGTCGGTTCCCTTGTCATGCCCGCCCAGCAGCAGCACGATGCGACCTGCGGCAAAGGCGGTGAGCGCCTTCTCCACCGAGTCCGTGTTGGTCGCCTTCGAGTCGTTCACGAAGCGCACGCCCGCATGCTCGCCGCAGGGCTCGATGCGATGCTCGAGGGAGCGGAACGCAAGAAGCGCCCGACGGACCGCCTCGACGCCAACGCCCAGCTCAAGAGCCATGGCGGAGGCCGCCAAGGCATCCTGGACGTTGTGGGAGCCCTTGATGGGCAGCTCGTCTATGCCCAGGAGCTCCCGCTCCTCGCCATCGATGCGCACGACCATCCTGCCCTCGCGCACGAAGGCGGCGCAGGGGTCCTGGTGGTCCTCCTCCGCCAGGGCGAGCACACGCAGCCCGCGCCCCAGCAGGCGCGTGCGAACCGCCTGGCACCATGGGTCCCCGCAGGAGACGATGGCAAGGTCTTCTGCCTCGAGGTTCTGGAAGACGCGCTCCTTGGCCGCCGCGTAGGCCTCAAGCGAGCCGTGCCACTCGAGGTGGTCGGGGGTGATGTTGAGCAGGCAGGCGACGCGCGGATGCAGGCGGTATGCCCCAGCCAGCTGGAAGCTGGACAGCTCGGCCACAAACCACTCGCCCGTGGCTCGGTCTTGCAGGGCGTCGGTTGCGAGCGTGCCGATGTTCCCCACGGAGCGTGCGGGAAGCCCCGCCTCCCTCAGGATCGCCGTGGCAAGCGTGGTGGTGGTGGTCTTGCCGTTGGTGCCCGTGACGGCGAGCCACCTCTGGGGGCTCTCGCGCCAGGCGAACTCGGGCTCGCCTATGCACTCGCGCGCATGCGCGCGGGCGGAGCGGAAGAAGCCGGAGAGCTCCGAGATGCCGGGGGACGAGACGGCCAGGTCATAGCTGCCCTCGACCTCCTCGCTGCCCAGGACCACGCGGATGCCGCTCGCCTCGAGACCAGCGCGCCTCTCGTCCTCGAGAGATCCCGTCCCCCCGTAAAGCGTCACGCTCCTGACGCGTCCCTCGCCTAGGCCACTGAGGTAGAGCGCGAGGTCCGTCCCGGTCTTGCCCAGGCCAAGAACGCAGACGTCTCCCAATTGACCATGTGCTGCTTGCGCTTGTGGCACGGAACGACTCCTAACCGAGTTGGAAGTAGAGCGCAAATCCCAGGGCCACAAAGGCCGCCGATACGATCCAGAAGCGAATGACGACCTTCGTCTCGCTCCAGCCCAGCTTCTCGAAGTGATGATGGATGGGCGCCATGAGGAAGATGCGCCTGCCCGTGAGCTTGAAGCTCATGACCTGCAGCATCACCGAGAGCGCCTCGCAGACGAAGAGGCCGCCCATGATGAGGGAAGTGACCTCGGTCTTGGTGAGCACGGCGAGCGCGGCGAAGGCGGCACCCAAGGCGAGGGAGCCCGTATCCCCCATGAAGATGGAGGCGGGGTAGCAGTTGTGCCAGAGGAAGCCCACGCACGATCCGGCGAGGGCCGCGGCAAAGACGGCAAGGCTGATCTCGTTGTAGCGGAAGGCCACCATGGACATGCCCGCCATGACCACCAGGGTGCACCCCGACGAGAGACCGTCCAGGCCATCCGTCAGGTTGACCGCGTTGGAGAGCCCCGCCATGAGGATGAAGACGAAGAGGAGGTAGATCCAGGGAATGGTGACGGGCGTGCCCGCCACGGTCAGCTTGGTGCTCAAGACGCCCAGGTCGATGGAGAGGCCGCCAGGGAACCTCACCGCGGGCTCGATGCCGCAGGCGTTGACCGCCACCAGGCAGAAGGCCACGGAGATGACAAGGAGGCCCGCCATCTTCTGGGCGGGGGTGAGGCCCAGAGAGCGCTTGTGGGCCACCGACTCGATGTCGTCGAGCAGGCCCAGGGACCCCGTCGCCAGCGTCACCACCACGGCGAGCACCAAGGGGAGGTTCCAGCGCGCCTGGATCAGGCAGGTGAGAAGCACGCCCACCAGCATGACGACACCACCCATGGTGGGGGTGCCCTGCTTCACGAGGTGCTGCTGGGGGCCGTCGGCACGGATCTGCTGCCCCACGCCCTCGTGGCGCATCAGGCGGATGAAAGCGGGCATGAGGATTCCCGTGACCGCCGCGGCAAGGGCGGCGGCAACGAATACCTGGTAGGTTGGATAGCTGGGACTGCCGATCATCGGGCAAGCACCCCCTTGACGAATGCGTCCAGACCGGCGGCCCTCGACGCCTTTACCAGAACGAGGTCGTCCTCACGAAGGACCGGCGCGATGAGCTCGAGCGCCTGCGCGGCGTCTGCGACCCTCTCGAGCTTGTCCTCCGAGAACCCCATGGTGCGTGCCGCCTCCTCCGTGTGGGAGATGTCGCCCTCGCCCACGAGCACCAGTAGGTCCAGCGGCTTTCCTGCGGCGTAGGCCCCCATGTAGCCATGCAGGCGGGCAGACTCGGCCCCAAGCTCGCCCACCTCGCCCAGGACGGCAACCCTGCGGCCCGCACACTCCATTGACTCGAGGACGTCCAGGGCCGCCGCGACCGAGTTGGGGCTGGCGTTGTAGGAGTCGTCGATCATGCGCGGCTTTCCTGGGGCGCTCACCACCTCGAGGCGCATGCGGGTGCGCGGCATGCGCGCGATGGCGGCGGCGGCGGAGGCGCGGTCCGTGCAAAGGCGGTCGGCTATCGCCATGGCAAGCAGGAAGTCCTGTACCACGTGCCTTCCGGGGACGTCCAGGCAGACCTCCTGCGCCCAGCCGTCCGAGAAGGCCAGGGTGAAGTGCGGATGTCCCTGGTCGTCGAGCTCCAGCGAGCGTGAGCTCGCGAGACAGGAGGGGGACGACCCCACGTAGACCACATCCACGCCGGCAGGCCGGGCGAACTCCCCCTCGATGAGCGAGGCGAAGTCGTTGTCGGCGGCGAGGACCAGGCAGGGCCTGGGACGGCCCCGCCCGACGGAATCGCTCGCGACCATGCCCGAGAGGATCTCCGCCTTGGCGCGCGCGATGTTCTCGCGCGAGCCCAGAAGGCCAATGTGGCTCGTTCCCACGTTGGTGATGAGGGCGAGGTCAGGGCGGGCGCAGCGACTCAGACGCTCCAGCTCGCCGGCGTGGTTCATGCCCATCTCGGCCACAACCACCTCGTCGGAGGGCGAGGCAGACAGCAGGGTGAGGGGCAAGCCGATGAGGTTGTTGAAGTTTCCGGCAGTTGCATGCACCCGCCAGCGGGTGGCAAGGCCCGCGGCAAGCATGTCCTTGGTGGTGGTCTTCCCCACGGAGCCCGTCACACCCACCACGACCCACTGGGGGTTGCGTGCCCTCCAGAAGCCGGCGAGAGAGAGCATGAGCTCCTCGGGGTCGGCGTCTGGCGTGACGAGGACGCTGCCGTCAAACGTGCGCGCGGCGGCAAGGACGCCCTCGTCGGGCTCGCGCGTCATGACAACGGCGGCGGCCCCTGACTCGAGGGCCGCTGCGGCGAAGTCGTTGCCGTCCACGCGCACGCCCGGGAAGCAGACGAAGAGGCTTCCTTGCCCCACGCTACGCGAGTCCGTGGACACGCCAGAAAGGGCCTGGCCCTCATCTCCCAGGGCGAGGCGGGCGCCTGTGGCGTCCAGCACGTCCCCTACGGTGCAACTGAGCATATGATCCTCTCCCTCGAGCGTCTAGGAGCTGGGCTGTACGCCCATGTCCGAGAGCGACTCACCCATGATTGTAGAGAAGAGAACGGCAGCCGAGCCGGAGGCGAGGTAGGGCGTGCCATTGAGGCCGACGTAGACGAGGACGCGGGGGCTGTCCGCGGGCGCGAAGCCTATGAGGGACGAGACGAAGCTGTAGGCAAGGTACTTGCCGCTGTCGTCCGCCTGCTCGCCCGTGCCGGTCTTTCCCGCTATGTCATAGCCCTCCACGCGTGCGGACATGGCCGTTCCCTCCTGGACCACCGTGCGCATCATATCCGTGACCTGGTCGGCCGTGTCCTTGGAGATTGCCACGCCAGGACTGGGCCACTCCTGCCTCTCGCCGGCGCTGCTGATGAGGAAGTGCGGGGTCTGGAGCACGCCATCGTTGGCGATGCCGCCCACGGCCTTGACCATCTGCACCAACGGCAGGGCGAGCGACTGGCCGAAGGACATGGAGCCCAGGCTTGCGCCATCGTACTGCTCACGCGACTTAACCAGTCCGGCGACCTCGCCCGGGAAGTCGATGCCCGTGGTCTGCCCTATGCCGAACTTCTGGATGCCGCCCGCGAAGGCGTCGGAGCCGATGACCGACTGGGCCACCAGGGCCGTCCCCGCGTTGGACGAACGGCGCAGGATCTCGCGGGGGTCCATGACCATGGTGAAGTCGCGGCCGTCGTCGTCTCCCACCATGTCGTCTCCCACACGCACCTTGGCGGGGACCGTAAAGGGCGTGTCCGTGCTGATGACCTGGTTCTCTATGCCAATGGACATGGTGAGCAGCTTGAAGATGGAACCGGGCTCGAAGGAGGACGAGACGGGCTTGAGGTCAAGGGCGCCCTCCTCGATAACGGAGGTGTTGGTGATGTCGAAGAGCGGCGTGGAGCAGGCGGCGAGGATCTCGCCTGTGCTGGGGTCAGTCACGATGACGGAGCCGGAGTCCGCCTCGTACTGCTTCACGCCCGCGGCGATGGTCTCTTCTGCAACCTTCTGGATGTCGATGTCCAGGGATATGACGATGTCGCTGCCGTTCTTGGCATCGGTGGTGCGAGAGCGCGCTCCGGCGATGGGCGTGCCGTCCGCGCCCGTCTCGAGCAGCAGGGTGCCGTCGGTGCCGGAGAGGAGCTTGTCATAGTAGAGCTCCAGGCCAGAGAGGCCGTTCCCGTCGGTCCCCACGATGCCCAGCACCTGTCCGCCCACCGAGCCGTAGGGGTATACGCGCTTGGTGTCCCCAAGGTAGTAGACGCCATCCACCTTGGACGCCTCGAGGCGGTTCTTGAGCCTCTCCGCCTTGTCCTCGTCCACCTGGCGGCGGATGTAGGCGAAGGTGGATTCGCGCGTGAGGGGCTCAAGGTAATCGGCGGCCTCCCCGCCCAGCTCCTCAGCCATGATCTTGGCGGCACCGTTGGGATCGTTGACCTCCCGGGGGTTGCAGTAGACGGTCTTGCAGTCCACGCTCATGGCAAGCACGTTGCCGTCGCGATCGAAGATGGTGCCGCGCTTGGCGCGAATGGTCAGGGCGCTGGTGCGCTGTGCCGCAGCGGCGTCGCGCAGGCTCGGCGCGTCTATCAGCTGCAGCCACAGCAGCTTGGCAACGACCGCCACCAACACCACGGCAAGGATGAGCGTCAGGTAGTGGGCGGAATCAGAGAAGCTGCGACCGTCGCCCGGCATGCGGGAACGGCGGCTCATGCGCACGCGGGGGGCCTCGTCGTAGGAGGCCCCCCTCGTAACCCTCCGTGCGGAGGCTCTCTGTTCGTCTCTGCGTCTCACGTCTGAAGAGTCTACGACTCCGCAGGGGCGCCCTCTTCTGCAGGCGCAGACTGCGCAGCATCTGCAGAAGGCTGCCCGCCCTGCGCGGACTCGTCCGCGGACG
This sequence comes from Olsenella urininfantis, assembly GCF_900155635.1. Classification (GTDB taxonomy): domain Bacteria; phylum Actinomycetota; class Coriobacteriia; order Coriobacteriales; family Atopobiaceae; genus Olsenella_G; species Olsenella_G urininfantis. Next base: position 584,615 of record NZ_LT732540.1, on the reverse strand, counting down.
TGACGGTAATGCTGTCCGTACTGACGGGATAGACCATGCCGTAGAGCTGGGTGGCGATCTGGTCGATGCGTGCCGAGCTCGAGAGGACCGAGCGCTCCATCTGAAGCTCTCCGTTGAGCTTCTGGGCGGCGGTTATGGAGGACTCGAGCCTCCCGTTGCTGCTGAGGCATCCGATGGTTGCGGCAGAGATGGCCACGCGGCAGAGGCCGAGCGCCGCGAAGAGGGCGAACGCCGCCGCGAAGAGGCTCACCCTGCCGAGGAAGAGCCTGGAGACGCCCTGGCGTGCGCGCGCGTCCAGCCCGTCGCCCTCGACGACGGAGAAGGGCGCGGGCCGGTCCTCCTGCCGGGCGCGCTGCTGAGCGCCGTAGTCGAGGCGATATGCCTCGGACCCTGTGTAAGCCATGATGCGCCTCTCCTGTGCGCACGCCTTGCGATACCTTGCTGCGTGCTGCTGCGTTGGTGGTTCGTTTGGGCTGCGTTGTGCGTCGTTGGTGCTGCGTTTGCCATGCACGGGGGCAAGCCCCCGGGATGGGTGTTGCTGGGTTGCCTACGCGCCCGTGACGTCGAGCTTGACCGCCACGCGCATGAGGGCGCTGCGCGACCTTGGGTTTGCCTTGAGCTCCTCGTCGGTCGCAACGAGGGGCCTCCTGTTCCTGACCTCGACTATCGGCACGTGACCACAGGCGCACACCGGCAGGTCCGGCGGGCAGACGCAGCCCTGGGAGAGCTCACTGAAGATGTGCTTGACGATGCGGTCCTCGAGGGAGTGGTAGGAGATGACGCAGATCCTGCCACCCGTGTTCGTCCAGCGCACCGCAGCCCGAAGACCCTGGTCGAGCACCTCGAGCTCATGGTTGACCTCGATGCGCAGCGCCTGGAAGGACTTTCGGGCGGGATGTCCCCCATGCCTCCTTCCCGCTGCGGGAATCGCGGACCTCACGATCTCGGCCAGCTGGAGCGTTGTCTCTACGGGTGCCTTCGCACGGGCCCCCACCAGCTGGTGGGCAATGCGAGAGGCGAACTTCTCGTCTCCGTAGACGCGCAGAATCCGGGCGAGGTCAGCTTCGTTGTAGTGGTTCACGACCTCTGCTGCGGTTAGGGTGTTGTTGCCCGGGTCCATGCGCATGTCAAGTGGGGCGTCCTCGTTGTACGAGAAGCCCCTCTCGGGGATGTCAAGCTGGGGCGAGGAGACGCCGAGGTCGAAGAGGAAGCAGTCCACTCCGGGCACCTCGGCCTCAACGAGCAGCTCGTCAAGGGATCCGAAGTTCCCCTTGAGGAAGAGGTGCTCCGCCCCAGGAAGCTCGCGCTCAAAACGCGTCCGGGCCTCGGCCAGGGCCATGTCGTCCTGGTCTATGCCCAAGGAGAGCCCATCAGGCTGGATCCTCTCGGCCATACGCAGGGTATGGCCAGCCCCGCCGAGGGTGCAGTCGCAGACGACCTCCCCCGGCTGGGGATCGAGCGCCTGGAGCACCTCGTTGATCATCACGGGTACATGCCGATATTCGCTTGTCAAGTCGTCCGCACCCCCTGAGCGCCGCCTAGCCGTTGAACATCAGGCCGTCGAGGTCCTCGTCGAGCTCTTCCATCTCCTGGTCGTAGCGCGACGCGTCCCAGATCTCCAGGTGATCGATGTTGCCCACGATCACGACCTCGCGCGAGATCCCGCACCTCTCGAGGCTTCCGTCCGCCAGCTTGCCCAGGGCAACGCGGCCGGCGGAATCGAGGTCGAGCGTGACGGTCTTCGAGGCGAGCGCGCGGCGCAGCTTGTCGTCCTTCCGGTTGCGGGGGTCAAACCCGTTGGGAAAGAAGCTGGCCACCCACTCCTGGTGGCTCTGGGGAGTGAAGCCGTAGATCGCGCTTCCAACGGGAACGAGGCACAGCTGCTCCTCGAACTGCTTGCGGAAGGACGCGGGAAGAGTGACACGTGACTTGGCATCCAGGTTGTGCCTGTAGCTGCCGGTCAGGTACATCTCCCCTCCCCTCTGCGTTGCGGTAACGTTCCCCATCGAAAGCGTGTGTCCATCATAGGATCTAATGACACACATCGCAACACGACGACACACTTTCTGACACCTAATTGCTTTTTTCTTCGATGCCCGCAGTGTTGTAGGGTCATCGGCACTAGATGTAGTGAGAACAGGTGTTTTGGGCACCAGAGCGCGGCAGCGGCATGGGACCCCGCGAGAGCTAATGTGTGGGAACTGTGTCCAAGACGGGAAGGGCCCCGCCTCGAGAGGCGGAGCCCTGGCACATCGATCGAAGACACGCATGCGAGGGCCTTAGCCCAGACCCGCCCTGGGATGAGCCTGAAGGTAGACCATGCGCAGGTGCGTCCTGTCCACGTGGGTGTACAGCTGCGTCGTGGCGATGTTGGCGTGACCCAGCAGCTCCTGGACGATCCTGAGGTCGGCGCCGCCCTCCAGAAGATGGGTGGCGAAGCTGTGCCTGAGGGTGTGCGGGTGCAGGCCGTCGAGGCCAACCATGTGCCCATAGCGCTCCACCAGGCCATGCACCGCCTGACGCGTGATGCGGCTCCCTCGCGCGCTCAGGAACACCGCTCCGCCCGGACGACCATGAGCGGCAAGGGCGGGGCGCCAGTTCTCGAGGTAGTCCGCCAGTGCGCGCCGAGCACTGCCCAGCACGGGCACCAGACGCTCCTTCGACCCCTTTCCCAGCACCCTCAGCAGCTCTTCCTCCAGATAGATATCCGAGAGCTCGAGCCCACAGAGCTCAGAGACGCGAAGGCCGCAGCCATAGAGCAGCTCCAGCATAGTCTGGTCCCTGTGGAACGCCGCAACGTTGCCAGGATCCAAGCTCCCGTCCTTGCGCGTCTTGGGCAAGGGCTCCACCGCAAAGGGAATCTCCAGAAGCTCGAAGGCCTTCTCGCGCGAGATGACATCGGGCAGCTGGGCGGGCTTCTTGGGCAGCAGCAGCTCAGATGCCGGCTGCACCTCGCTGAGCTGCTCGCTCACCAGAAAGCGATGGAAGCCCCTGATGGAGGAGACCGCCCTCTGGATGGAGGTGGCGGCTCGCCCCCGCCTCTCGAGTGCCGAGAGGTGCGCTTCGATGTCCGCGCGAGCGACCTGATCGCTGTCGGTTATGCCTCGAGCCTCAAGGAAGTCGCAGTAGCGCCTGAGGTCGCGCCCGTAGGAGGCGACCGTGTTCGGGGAGCTGCCCCTCTCCACCGTAAGGTAGGAAAGGTACTCGTCTATGCCGTCGGTGAGGTCCACGCCTAGTCGTCGCGGCCGGCAGGAGCCGAAACCTCAAGGCGCCCGCAGCCCTCGTGATGGGCGATGGAGGCACGGACGAACTCGCGGAAGAGCGGCGCGGGCTTGGTGGGACGGCTCTTGAACTCGGGATGGGCCTGGCTGGCGACGAACCACGGATGCACGTCCTCGGGAAGCTCGACCATCTCCACCAGGCGATCGTCAGGCGAGAGGCCCGAGATGACAAGCCCCGCGTCCTGAAGCTGCCTGCGATAGGCGTTGTTCACCTCGAAGCGATGGCGATGGCGCTCGTAGACGAGCTCCTCCCCATAGGCCTCGCGGGCAAGGGGGCCAAGCACCTTGCAGGGATAGGCGCCCAGGCGCATGGTGCCACCCTTGGCGCTGACGTCTTCCTGGTCTGGCATGAGGTCGATGACGGGAACCTCGCAGCCAGGGGAAAACTCCGTCGAGTTCGCCCCCGCGAGTCCAGCGACGTTGCGGGCGAACTCGCAGACCGCCACCTGCAGGCCCAGGCACACGCCCAGGTAAGGGAGGAGACTCTCTCGGGCAAGGCGTGCCGAGAGGATCTTGCCCTCAACGCCTCGCAGCCCAAAGCCACCCGGCACGAGCACGCCATCCGCGCCGGCAAGCCTCTGGGCGGCACCCTCCTCGTCGAGCTCCTCGCCATCGATAAGCTCTATGTCCACGTTGCGGCCGAAGTAGACGGCCGAGTGGTGCAGGGCCTCGATGATGGAGAGGTAGGCATCGGGCAGCTGGGTGTACTTGCCCACCACCTTGATGCTCACCTTGTCCGCGCGCTCCTGAGCCGCATGCAAGGCGTCTGTGAACGCCTCCCACTCGCTGAGGTCGCAGCCGCGCGCCTCGAGGCCAAGCTTCTCGCACACCCTGAGGTCGAAGCCCTGCTCGGCCAGGTGGGCGGGTACGTCGTAGATGGAGGCGCAGTCGGAGTTCTCGAAGACACTCCGCTCGTCCACGTCGCAGAAGTGGGCGATCTTGGCGCGAATGGAGGCGTCCACCTCATGGTCCGAGCGGCAGACGATGAGGTCCGGCTGTATGCCCATGGAGCGAAGCTCCTTGACGGAGTGCTGGGTGGGCTTGGTCTTGACCTCATGCGCGGCGGCGATGTAGGGAACCAGGCTTACGTGGATGACCAGGGTGTTGCCTGCGCCCCTATCCTTGCGGAACTGCCTGATTGCCTCCACGAACGACTGTCCCTCGATGTCCCCGATGGTGCCGCCCAGCTCTGTGATGACCACGTCCGCCTGGGTCTGCTCCTCGATGCGAGAGAACTGCGCCTTGATGGCGTCCGTGACGTGAGGGATCACCTGCACGGTACCGCCAAGGAAGTCGCCTTGGCGCTCGCGCCTGATGAGGGACTGATAGATGAGGCCCGTGGTGAAGTTTGACTCGCGCGTCAGGTTCTCGTCTATGAAGCGCTCGTAATGGCCCAGGTCGAGGTCGGTCTCCTTGCCATCCTCCGTCACGAAGACCTCGCCGTGCTGAAACGGGCTCATGGTGCCGGGGTCCACGTTGAGGTAGGGGTCCGCCTTCTGCATCATGACCTTGTAGCCACGAGACTTGAGCAGACGACCGAGGGAGGCCGCCGTGATGCCCTTTCCAAGGGAGGAGACCACGCCGCCGGTTACGAATATGTGCTTTGCCATGCCATGAGACCTTCCCGTAAAAAGTGACTGACCAACTTCTACGGGTTTTTATGGTAACCCAGTCCCGCAGGTCAGGGCGGGCTGTGCAAAAATGGCCCGAATGCGCACACGAGCGACACGTCTTGGCATCCGCGCCTAGAAGAGGGTCTCCTGTGCCTCGGCCCGTGCGTCCCGAAGCATCTGGCGGGCGTGCAACTGCGAGGCCTCGCTCGCATCGCCAGACAGCATGCGAGAGATCTCCCTCACGCGCTGGTCTGCCTCAATGGGCACGATCTTTGTCTCGGGCGTGGAGCCGGGGCTCTTGCGGACCAGGTAGTGGCGCTCCCCCACCACGGCGACCTGAGCCAGGTGCGTGACCACGATGACCTGGTGGGTCTGGGAGAGGCGACGCAGGAGCTGGGCCAGCGCGACGGCGGCGGAGCCGCCGACGCCGGCGTCCACCTCGTCGAACACAAGGGTCTGGGTGCCGTCCGCCTGGCCGAGGACGACCTTGCAGGCAAGCATCACGCGGCTCACCTCGCCGCCGGAGGCAATGCGCCTGAGCGGGCGAGCACTGAGGCCTGCCGCAGGGCGGTACATGAGCTCGATGCGGCTGGGGCCAGACGCACCCCACTGGGACCGCTCGAGGCGCTCGAAGGAGAACTCCACGGAGGCGCTGCCCATCTCGAGGAAGGACATCTGCTCGCCTATGGCACGTGCCAGCAGGGGCGCCTGCCTTCGGCGAGCCTCGTCGAGGGCGTCTGCCGCGGCAAGGAGCGACTCCTCGGCCTTACGGAGCTCCTCCTCGGCGGCCCGCACGCGCTTGCCCCCATCGCGAGCTGCAGACACCAGCTCCCGCGCGGCCTCCCTACGCTCGAAGACCTCCTGCATGCGGGGTCCGTAGCTCCGAAGCAGGCCCTGAAGCTGGGACATGCGCTGCTGCATGCGAGCGAGGCCCTCCTCGTCGAGCTCCACCCCGTCCTGGTATCGCCTGAGCTCGCCGGCCACGTCCTCGATGTCTATGAGCGCGCCCTCCAGGCTCGCGGCATAGCCCCCAAGCTTTGGGTCATAGCCGCCTGCATCCTGGAGCTCCCTCACCAGCCGCGAGAGAAGGTCGCACACCCCCTCGTCGCCAGAGAGCGCCTCGCGGGATGACGAGGCTACCCTCAGGAGGTGCTCGGCATGCTCCGCCACGGGAAGAACCTCCTCAAGCTCCTCGTACTCCCCCTCTCGTGGGGACACCTCGTCAATGCGGTTGAGCACGAAGGCCGCCTCGTCCACCTTCTCGTCCGCCAAGCGGCTCATCTCGCGCACGCGCTCGAGTGCGCGAGACGCCTTGCGGGCCGCGTCAAGCGAGCGCGCATAGGCCTCGCGAAGCTCCAGGATCGCGGCGGAAGCCCACGCGTCAAGGAGCTCAACATGCGCCTGCTGCTGAAGCAGGCGCTGGTGCTCATGCTGGCCGCAGAGGTCAATGGAGGCGCCTGGCCCCTCGGCCAGCTCTCTCACCGAGGAGAGGTGGCCGTTCACGTGCACGCGGCCCCTGCCGTCCCCGGCGACGCTGCGGCGAACCACCACGCCATCCCGGTCTTCGTCAGAGAGGAATATCCTGCCTTCCACCGTAAGGCCAAGGGCGCCCTCGCGCACGGACGACGCGTCTGCCCTCTCGCCCATGAGGAGCTTGATGGCCGAGAGGAGCGCGGTCTTTCCGGAGCCCGTCTCCCCCGTGACCACCGTGAGACCGCGGGCGGGCTCCATGCTCGCATCATGGATGAGGGCAAGGTCTTGTACACGCAGCTCGTCGATCATGGGCGCTATTCCCCGTAGAAGACGCGAGATACGCTCTGGTAGAAGCTGCGCGCACTGCGGTCCAGCAGGATAATGTCACCAGGGCCCCTCCTGACCAGCGCGCGAACGCCCTTGTGTCCGTCTGCCAAAGGCTGGCCGTCTGCGAAGAACAGCCGCTCGGCATGGCGTTCCGGGCTGATCTTGAGCTCCACCACGTCCGAGGGGGAGGTGAGGAAGGCGCGGGCGCGAATGGAGTGCGGTGCCACGGGGACGCAGACCATGCCATGGAACTCCGGCGTGACGATGGGGCCACCGGCAGCAAGCGCATACCCCGTTGACCCCGTGGCGGTGGAGATGACGAACCCGTCTCCCCTGAGGCGGTCCACATGGTGCCCGGAGACGTTGACGTCGAACTCGATCATGTCACCGCGCACGCCATGGGTGAGCGAGAGGTCGTTGAGGGCAAAGCTGCGCCGCATCTCGCGGGACCCGTCAGGAAGCTCGACCTCGACCTCGACGTCCAGGGTCGCACGATGGGAGGCGTGCATCTCGCCGGCAAGCGCGGCAGATACCGTCTCGATGAGGTCATGGGGACCTCCGCAGGTAAGAAATCCCAGGTGGCCATAGGAGAGGCCCATCAGGGGTATTTCGCGATAGCCCACGATGCGGGCAGCCCTCAGCAAGGTCCCGTCCCCTCCCAGCGAGACCACCAGATCGATCCCCTCGCAGGAGACGACCTTGCCCGGGAAGAGCTTCTTGTCATGTGCCCATTGGACCTCTACTCCCTCGCCCTCCAGCCACTGGGCGAGGCGGCTTGCGCCATCCACTGCCTCGGGACGCGAATAGTTGGGGACAAGCAGGACCTTCATGAGCACCACTCCTTGGCTGGCGGCAACATGACTACAGTGTATCACGCACACGACATGTGCGTGGCAAAATCAGTACAGGTGTTCTTATCTTGAGACCGCACCATCGCGCACGACGGCGGCAAGGTCAAGCGTGGGCGCATCCTGCGTGGAACCACCCAGAAGAAGAAACTCTCGGTTTCCCTTGTGGCCACGAATGGGGCTGGGACAGCAGGCAAGCGGGGTGAGACCTGCCAAAGCGAAGCTTCCCGAGACCTCCTCGAGCACCCTCAGCTGGACCTCGGGCGAGCTCACCACGCCGCCTGGCCCCACCTCCTCACGCCCTGCCTCGAACTGCGGCTTGACCAGGGTGAGGAAGCGTCCGCCAGGCCTCAGGAGCTCGAGCACCGCGGGCAGCACGGTTGAGACGGACGTGAACGAGACGTCGCAGACGGCCAGGTCGATACAGGCCCTGCGCCCCTGCCCCGGAACGTTCACGATATTGGTGCGCTCGAGGAGAAGGACCCTCTCGTCGTTCCTGAGGGCCCAGTCGAACTGGGCATAGCCCACGTCCACGGCAAGGACGGAGCTTGCGCCGCGCCGCAGGAGGCAGTCGGTGAAGCCTCCGGTGGAGCAGCCCACATCAAGGCAGCTCAAGCCCCTCGCGCTGACTCCAAATGCGTCAAGGCCGCGCTCGAGCTTGAGGCCCCCTCGGCTCACGTAGCCTCCGCGTGCGTCGCGCACGTGGAGAAAGATGCCGGGGATCACCTGCTCGCCCGGGGCGTCGAGACGACGCCCGTCGGTTGAGACGTCACCGGCCATGACCGCGCGCATCGCGCGGTCTCTCGTGGGGAAGAACCCCTGCTGGACGAGCTCCTCGTCCAGGCGGCGGCGCCTGGCCATGAGGCTGCCTAGCCCCTCTGGGGGCCCTTGGCAAGAGCCTCCTCGCCCGCGGGGCTGTCCGCAGGCCCCTCGAGGCTCAGGCGCTCCTCTGGAGTGAGCTCGGTGGTGTCAACCATGTCAACTGCCTTTGAGCCCAGGGCGATGGCCTCGTCGAACAGGTCAAGGGATCGTTCGAGCGAGGTGTCCTTGTCGCGCACGACATCGATTATCTCGTCCAGGCGGTCCGTGATCGCCGAGAAGGTCTTATACGCGCTTGTGTCGGGCTTCGCCATGGGCTAGCCCTCCTCGACGTCTTCCCGAGCCTGCGCGCCGACCTTCAAGCGAGCGTCAGCCACGACGTCGGTTCCTTCCTCGAGCTGGGTGGCAACGCGTCCGAGCAGGCCGTTCACAAAGCGGGAGGACTCGTCGGTGCCATATGCCTTGGCAAGCTCCACGCACTCGTCGATGGAGACGGCAACCGCCACCTCGTCCATCTCGAGCATCTCGTAGATCGCGACGCGCAGCAGGTTCCGGTCCACCGACGGCATGCGTGAGATGCTCCAGTTGGTGGAGCAGGCGGCAATGACGGCATCGAGGTCGGACCTCATGCCGTCCGCACCGCGGGAAAGCTGGATGGCGAAGGGGTCGAGCGGGCCCTCCGAGAGGGAATACTCGCCCTCCAGGACCTCGTCCACGCTGCGCGCGGTCTGCTCCGCCTGGAAGAGGAGCTGAAGGGCCTGGCTGCGAGCGAGGGTACGCCCGTGGAAATGGGTTCTGGACACGCGCGTTACTCCTTGGGAAATACGAGGCTGTCGATGCAGACGTCAACTGACCCCACCGGGATGCCCACCTGCTCGAGCACCGCCGTGGCAACCGCCTCGCGCACGACGGAGGCAAGCCTGGTGAAGGGGTATCCGTAGAACACCGCGAGGTGCACCGTGACCTTGAGCGCGCCGTCCTCGACGGAGGACTCCACCGCCTCGCCCGGGGCGACGCTGCGACTGGTGAACACCGAGACCAGGCTGGAGGCGATGTCATTGCCGCCCACGCGGGCAACGCCCTCGACCTTCTCGGCGGCCATGGTCACGATGGTGGCGAGCACGCCCCTTGAGATGCCGATGCCCGATATGAAGAGCTCCGTTTCGCCCATGATGTTCCTTTCGACGAGATGCGCCAAGAATGCGGGCGCAGCCATGCCGCTGGTCACGAATCCCATTCAGTATAGACGTTGGCGTCGCTCGGATAAGGCCCGAGACGACCGATGGGCGAGAGACAAAAAGGACCCGCGGGATGAGAGCCCCCGCGGGTCCTGTGCGCTCATGCGGAAAGGGGCTATACGCGCGAGACGAACTTGCCGGTGCGCGTATCGACCTTGACGATCTCGCCCTGGTTCAGGTACATGGGCACCTGGATGGTTGCGCCGGTCTCGATGACGGCGGGCTTGGAGCCGCCCTGGACGGTGTCGCCCTTGAAGCCGGGGTCGGTCTCGGTGATCTCGACCTCAATGAACATCGGGGGGTTCACGCCCAAGAGGTCGGTGTCGGCGTAGAGCAGCTGGCAGTTGTCGTTCTCCTTGAGCCACTTGGCGTTGTCGCCGATGAAGTCCTCGGAGACGGGAATCTGCTCGTAGGTGTCGTTGTCCATGAAGTAGTAGGCAGCGCCGTCGTTGTAGAGGTACTGCATCTCACGGGTGATGAGCTGCACGTTCTCGAACTTGGTGCCCGCGTTGCAGGTCTGGTCGATGGTGCGGCCGTTCTGGAGGTCCTTGATCTTGTAGCGGACGAAGGCGCCGCCCTTGCCAGGCTTGACATGCTGGAACTCGACGATGGTGTAGTACTTGCCGTTGATCTTGAGACCCATGCCGTTCTTGAAGTCTGCGGTGCTGATGGTTGCCACTGGCCAACCTCTTTCTTGTACGCGCCCGCTCGCACAGGCGCGGGCATCAGTCATGTGCGCAGGAAGTATAGCGCAGCCGATTCTTGCCGCGGCTTGGCCGAGGCGCGCTCCACATACGGCACAAGCAAGGGCTACCTGCCTGTGACCATGTCCAAAAGACGCTTGAGGCCCAGGCCCACCACATCGAGGAAGCTGAGAGAGCGCTGGAGGCGGTCCTCGGGGACGTAGGCCCTCATCGCTCTCAGGGTTGCCTTGTTGTCCCTGGTCGAGAAGGAGAAGTGCCCGTTCTCCTTGGTGAAGACGGCAAAGCGCGAGATGATCCTCCCGCCAGGCAGGACGGAGGCGGCGACGTAGTCCACCTCGTCCCAGGGAATCTGGATGTAGTCCTCCACGTTCTTTTCGTTGTAGAACTCGAGGGCCTTGTTGCCCAGCATGAGGTCTCCGTAGGTCGCGAGGCCCTGGAAGGACGTTGCCTTGACCGTCAGGTCCACGCTGCTGTTCTGCGACTGAGCCATCTCTTGGTCCCGATTCCCTTTCTTCTCATGTGAGGGCCGCACCTCCCGGCTGGCCGCATGCGTGCTGCCAGCCTATGAGATGCGGCCCTGAAGGTCGAACGACAGCTGCGTGTCCGCAGCTCAGCTTACATGAAGTTGAGGACGCGGCCGATGATGCCCACGGCGAAGAGGGCAATGATGATGACGATCGGCGAGACGTTCTTCTTCAGGAGCTTGCAGCAGAGCAGGGTCAGGCAGACCGCGGCGAGGCCGGGGATCAGCTGATCGAGGTTCTGCTGGAGCGTGGTGATCTTGGTGGCGTCCAGGCCGTTGGCCCCAAGGGCGCTGTACTGAGTGAGAGCAGTCTTGATGCCCTCGGCACCTGCGGGGAGGTTGGCCCAGTCGATGTAGGCGCCGGGCTGCTGCGGGATCTTGGAGACGATCGGGGTGAAGGAGATGGACACCCAGCGCTGGACCAGAGATCCGATGATGAACATGCCCAGGATGGACGAGCCCTCGGTAAGCTTGCCCAGCATGCCGCCGGAGAGGTCGTTGGCGATAGAGGCGCCGGCCTTATAGCCGAACTCCTGCGTGTACCACATGAAGGCGAGGCGGATGGCGTTCCAGACCACGAAGAAGAGGATCGGGCCCATGATGCTGCCGCCCAGGGCAAGGGATGCGCCCAGGGCGCCCAGGATCGGGCGGACGGTGAACCAGAAGACGGGGTCACCAACGCCGGCGAGGGGGCCCATCATGCCGATCTTGACGCCCTGGATGGTGGCGTCGTCGACGGGCTCGCCGTTGGCACGACCCTCCTCGAGCGCCAGGGTGACGCCGATGACGGGAGAAGACACGTAGGGGTGGGTGTTGTAGAACTCCAGGTGACGCTTGAGGGCGGCAACCTGATCATCCTTGTCCTTGTAGAGCGCCTTGATGGCGGGAATCATGGAGTAGCACCAACCGCCGTTCTGCATGCGCTCGTAGTTCCAGGAGCCCTGAAGGAACTGGTGGCGCCAGGCAACCGCCTGACGGTCCTTCTTGGAGAGCTGAACCTTGTTTTCTGCCATTATCTTCACACTCCCTTGAGGCCTAGTAGTTGTTCAGGATGTCGCCGAGCGGGTCGCCCGAGCCACCGTTGCCGCCGCCCTGGGAGGCAAGCTCCTTGAGGCCGAGGTAGATGAGGGCAAGGGAAACGCCGATGACGCCCAGGCCGATGAGGGTGATCTGGCTGATGGCTGCAAAGACGAAGCCCAGCGCGAAGAAGGGCCAGACCTCCTTGGTTGCCATCATGTTGATGACCATGGCGTAACCGACTGCAGCAACCATGCCACCGCCGACGGCCATGCCACCAGCGAGCCATGCGGGCATTGCGTTGAGTGCACCGGTGACTGCCTCGGCAGGGATGACGCAGAGGGCGGCGGCGGGGATGGCGATGCGCAGGCCCTGCATGGCGATGGCAGCCATCTGCCAACGACCGATCGCGCCGAAGTTGGCGTTCTCGGCGGCCCTGTCCATGGCGTGAACCATACCGGTAGAGAGGGTGCGGGCGATCATGCTGAGGAAGAGGCCAGCCACAGACAGGGGGATGGCCAGGGCGATTGCGGTGCTGACGGCCGTGGTGGTGTCAACGTTGCCCTTGGAGAGGGCCAGCGCCATGATGATGGCGGAGGCGGTGGAGGCGAGGGCTGCGTCAGGGGCGACGGCGGCACCGATGTTCGCCCAGCCGAGGGCGATCATCTGCAGGGAGCCACCGAGAAGGATGCCCTCTGCGGGGTGACCGGTGACGATGCCGATGAGCGTGCAGGCGACGAGGGGCTGGTGGAACTGCCACTCGTCCAGGACGCCCTCCATGCCCGCGAAGAACGCGACAATGATGACGAGCAGGATCGTGATTGGCGACATAGTTCCCTCCTTACTTGTTCTGTTCGGCCAGCTTGGTCTTGGCCGTCTTCATCATCGAATCGAAAGCAACGGGCGAGTCGGTCGGCACCTTGCGGATGTCGAAGTTGATGCCCTTCTCCGCGAGCTTCTCGAGGGTCTCGACATCCTCGGGACCCACGGAGATTGCAGCGCAAGCAGTGACCTTGCCCAGGCTGTGTGCCATGGAACCAAGGTTGACCGTCTTGATGTCCACGCCACCCTCAACCGCACGCAACACGTCCTGGGGGTTCTCGAACAGGAGCATCGCCCTGGTGTCACCGAAGCGCGGGTCCTTGGAGACCTCGATCATCTTGCTGATGGGCACGACGTGCACCTTGACTCCTGGAGGAGCAGCCTGGACGATCATGGTCTTGCGCAGGGCGTCGCGCGAGACGTCGTCGGAGACCACGATGATGCGGTCGGGATCGGCCTGCTTGGTCCAGGTGGTGGCCACCTGGCCATGAAGGAGACGGGTGTCTACGCGCACGAACGAGAACTTGATGTGGCCATCGCCCAGGACGGTGCCCTCGGGGATGGTGAAAGCCTTGGCGCTGGCCTCGGCTGCCACGGGACGTGCTTCGGCGGGCTGGAGAGACTCGGGCTTGACCTTCACGCCGTCACGCGCCTCGGAGTAGATCTCCTTGACGACGTCGGCCGTGGTCTCGGCACCCATGCGGGCTCCATATGCCGAGATAAGCATGGGGAGGCTCAGACCGGTTACTGCGGCCCAATCCTCGTGACCCTCCTCCTCGAGGATGCGAGAGACCTGGTTGAAGGGGGTCCCGCCCCACAGGTCCACCAGGAACAGGACGTGCTCCTGGTCTGCGAAGCCACTGACAGCGTCGAGCAGCTTCTTGTGCATGTCGTCAGGACCCATGTCAGGCGTCAGGATCACGGCGGCAACGTCTTGCTGCTGGCCGAAGATCATGCCGCCCGATTCCATGATGCCCTCGGCAAATGCGCCGTGGCTGGCTAGGACAATGCTGACCATCCAACTTCCTCCTTACGTGTTCTTCCACTGTCCACAGAACATCGAATCATGGAGTCTTCTTGGGTTTCCCTTCCCCTCCATGATTCTTACACACAAAAATTAGTATACGCCTGCAGTCGCTTGTGGACAGCCTCCGCCGTCTGCCAAATATTTTGAAATTCGAATTCAGTTTGTATTTACAGGTCAGCGCGGTACTTACGAACGAAAATCCACAAATCCGTTTAGAGAATTTGTGTTGACATCATCGAATAATGCGCTCCTCACTCCCGTGAAACAGGGGTTTAGGCATTTCTCCGTGCATAAAAGCTAGGGCAGGAGGCCCGCCGACTGATGCATATCGGTGGTCAGATGTGCCCTCGGCTGGCGAAAAAAGACTTCGAACGCAGTTTTGCCCACCTGTGGGCGCCTTGCAGTGGGCGAATGCGCACCTCTCGGCCCACAGCGCCGCAGAACCGCGCGTTGACCCACCCGTAGGCGCGAGCGCAGTGGGCGAACGCGCCACTTCCCGCCTCCAGCCGCCAAAAGTCGCGCGTTGACCCACCGAATCCGGCGCCTGCGGTGGGCGAACACGTCGTTTCCCGCCGATGGAAAAGAAAGTCGCGCGTTGACCCACCCGTGAGACAAAACGGAGAGCAGGTCGCCTGGGGATGAGACGCGAGAGGGGCGGGGCGGCCGTACTGGCCCTCCCCGCCCCTCTCATCACGCGTATCCACCCCGTCTAGCCGACCACACGCAGCTCGTGGCTCGACTCCGTGAAGGGCAGGTAGCCCTCCTCGCCGATCACCCCGAAGTCCTCCAGGCGGATGCCGAACTTCCCCGGCAGGTAGATGCCAGGCTCTATGGTCACCACCGAACCTGCGGGAACGGGCCTGTCGTAGCTCCTGCCAAAATTGGGACGCTCGTGTATCTCCAGTCCCACACCATGGCCCAGCCCGTGCTGGAAGTACTCCCCATAGCCGGCGTCGGAGATGACCTTGACGGCAAGATTGTGGATGTCGCTTCCGATGCATCCGGGACGCACCGCCGCGGCACAGCGCTCGTGGGCCTCGCGCACGATGTCATACACCCTGCGCTGCTCATTGCTCGGCTGGCCCACGCACACGGTGCGAGTCATGTCCGAATGGTAGTCGTGATAGGCGGCGCCGTAGTCCATGACGATGAGGTCGCCCTCCCTGACCACGTAGGGACCAGGCTGCGCGTGGGGGTTGGCCCCGTTGGGACCCGCCGCGATGATGGTGTCGAATGACAGGCCGTCCGCGCCATGGCCGAGCATGTAGTTCTCGAGCTCTACGCGAATCTCCTGCTCGGTCTGGCCGGCATGGATGAAGCCGCAGATATGCTCGAAGGCGGCGTCCGTAATGGACTGGGCATGGCGCATGAGCTCGATCTCCTCGTCGTCCTTCACCATGCGTAAGTCGGCGATGTCCTCGTGCATGCGCGGCGTGAGGCAGGCGATGGAGACGCTGTCGCAGGCGGCGTTAAAGGCGTCAAAGAAGGAGAGGGTGCAGCTGTCCTCGACGGCGACCACGCGGCAGCGCTCCTGGAGAACCCTCTCGGCCGCCCAGCCGGCGGGACTGACGAGGTCCATGTCCATGGCCCAGGGGCCATCTGCGCCAAGGCGCTCCTGGAAGCTGTTGTAATAGCGCGAGTCCGTGTGGAAGCAGAGCTTTTCCGCCGTCACGAAGGCCGTGTGGGCAGGCTCGTCATCGAAGCAGCGCTCCGCGCCCGTGAGCCAGCGCAGGTCGGGGTTGTTGCGCAGGATGACGGCGTCATAGCCCCTTTCTTCCATCAGCCCTCTCAGGCGGGCGACGCGCCCCATCGTGGCCTTTGCATCTGCCATCTTCTCTTCCTTTCTAGACTGCTACGCGGACTCGCGGGAGCCGCACCAGGCCTGGACATGCTCGAGCAGGAGGTCATCGTCGACGGAGGAGAGGCGCACGCGGCCCAGGACCTGGGGCAGCGCCAAAAGGAAGCGCCTGGTGCGCAGGAAGCGCTCCTCCTTGAGCTCGCGCACCACGTCCTCCGCGGCAGGTGCGCTCCTCAGCGCGGGCAGGCCCAGGCGCTCGAGGAGGTCGTCCTGGGCAAAGACATCGTCCACGGGAAGCTTGCCCTCGCCAGCCGAGATGCGCGCGGAGAAGCGAAGCCCCTCCGCAAGCAGGGTCGAGGGGCTCTCGTCCACAAGGCGGGCAAGCGCACGCGCCAGCTCGCTGCCGTAGGAGATGGACTGGCGCACGGCAAGGGCGGTGGAAGAGACGATGTGCCCACGCGACTTCAGCGTGTCAAGCGCCTGTTCCGCCAGGGCGTCCTCATCCCCTTCGGCAATCTGGATGCTCCTGTCCCAGAGGCGCGAGAAGGCCTGCTCGGACTCGGCCATGGCCGTAGACACCATGAGCGCAAGGGCCAGCCTGGTGGGCTCAGCCCCAACCGAGAGCTCCATATGGTCAAGGTCGCAGAGGAGGTAGCGACAGCAGGCCTTGGCGGTGAGCATCTCGCCGTGAGAGGCGAGGTCTATGCCGCGGGGGGTGGGCGCAACCTCGAGCATGGCGTCGAGGTCACGAGGGACGCAGGCCAGGGCCACTCCCCCGCACCAGCTGGCGCAGGCGGAGACGGCCGCGCAGAGCATGTCCACGTCGCCCATGGCGACCACGAGGTCATCCGAGGTGATGCGCGCGCCATCAAGCCTCTCAAGGAGCATGACCTGGCAGGAGAGCTGGCGCGCGGGTGCCTGCCCGGGGAGGTCGATGCGATCCACAAGGAAGCCCGCGGAGGTGAGCTCGCGGCGCATGAGCTCGACCTGCCCCTCGTCAGACCCCTCCCCCACCAGCAGGGCACAGGCCTGGGGGCGGCCCACGGCCGTGCGCAGGATGGCCGCCGCCTGGCCCATGACGCCATGTCCCAGGCGCACGTCGCATGAGCCACCGGGGATGGAGACCCACTGGCGCTGCACGCTGGGGACGACAGCCGCCGTGGGTTCCTGCCGGACGGATTGCCCGGCCAGCTCACCCGGCTTCGCGGAAAGCTCTTCCTCGCTCATAGCAGACCCTTCTCCCAGAGCAGCTGGGCAGCCTCGGTGCACACCTGCTCGAACGTCTTGTCCCTGATGTCCAGCCTGAGGTCGGCCTCCCTGAGGTAGAGGGGCCTCCTGATGTCATACAGCCTCTGCGCGTCGCTCTCGCAGACGAAGTCCGGTCTGAGCTCTGGGTGCTGAATCTGGCGCAGGGAGTCCTCGAAGCTGCCGTCCAGAAAGACGACGCGGCCCATCTGATGCATGAGCTCGCAGGCCTCGGGGCCCTCCACGATGCCGCCGCCACAGCTCACGAGCAGAGACTTGCGCCCCTTGAGCCTGCGCAGCGCCTCGGCCTCGTAGCCCCTGAACCGGCTTTCCCCGTCCTCGGCGAAGATGTCGCACACGCTCTTTCCACGCGCGCGCTCCACGAGGCGGTCGGTGTCCACGAAAGAGCGATGGAAGAGATTGCCGAGGTTGCGCGCCAAGGTGGACTTTCCCGCACCGAGAAAGCCTACGAAGAAGATATGGTCGCAGCCCTCGTGGACCACGTAGCCCCGTGCCGGCTCAGACATTGGTGGAACCCCGCGCTCATAGTAGTTGTTCACAGGGGATTCTATCATCCGGCCATGCCGGCAAGGGGTGCGCGGCTACTCTCCCTCAAAGCTCCTATCGCCCACAATGAGGCGCTCGAGCCTGCGGAGGATGAGGGTGTACCAGAGGTCGCTTGCCGACTGCGGCCTCACCAGCACCGTGCGGACGCCGGCAAGCGTCCCGGAGACGACGTCGGTGTAGACCTGGTCGCCTACCATCACGGCCTCGTCGGGACGCAGACCACGCAGCCTGAGGGCGCGGGTGAGGGCAAGGGGAAGGGGCTTCAGCGCGAAGGCTATGGCGTCGCAGCCCAGCTCGCGGGCGGACGCGCGCACCTGGTCGGCATGGATGTTGTTCGAGACCATGCAGAGGTCTATCCCCGCCTCCCTCACGCGAGAGAACCACGCGGCCACCTTGGGGGGGATGATTCCGGTGTCGCGGGGGACGCAGGTGTTGTCGCGGTCGAAGAGCACACAGCGCACGCCCTGGGCACGCAGCTCGTCCACATCGATGAGGTCTATGGACGCAAGGTAGCGGTCGGCGTCGAAAATCCCCATCAGTTGCCGCCCTGGGCATCCGCTATGGCCTGCTGATGCTGCTCGTAGGTCTCGGAGAACTTGTGGTCTCTGCTCGTGATCCAGAAGTAGTAGTAGCCGGTGTCCGCGGGCCTCAACGCCGCCTGGATGGAGTCGAGGCTGGGGGCGCAGATGGGCGTGGGCGTCAGACCCTTGTAGAGGTAGGTGTTGTAGGGGCTGTCGGTGTCGAGGTCGTTGGCGTTCACCTCTCCGCCCGTCACATATCCCATGGCGGCATCGCTTTGCAGGAACATGTCGTCCCTGAGGCGGTTGTACATGACCGAGGAGATGTTGTAGCGGTCCTCGTTGGTCAGCGCCTCGCGCTCGATGATGGAGGCCATCTTGAGGATGTCGTAGCCGCTCATGCTCACGCCGTACTTCTCCTTGAGAGCAGCGAGGTACGAGCTCGTGTCCAGGGAGGCAACCTCCGCCTTGTACTGGTCAAGCATGGCGCGGATGACTACGTCGGCCGTGAGCTCGCCCGACGTGAACGCATAGGTCTTGGGAAAGAGGAAGCCCTCGAGGGAGTCGTTCTGCGCGTCCGCCAGGAAGGGGTAGTCGGCCGCATAGTTGGATGCCTTCGCCTGCGCGAGGAACTCCTCGGCGGAGATGTGCAGGGACGCCTCGACCAGGGCTGCCGTCTTGCTCACCGTGAGGCCTTCGGCCACGGCAAGCTTTCCGCTGGTGGAGTTTGGCCCGCTCACCAGCTGTCGCACCAGCTCCCTGAGATTGCCGCCGGTCATGAGGTCGTAGGCCCCTGGCTTGATGGAGGCCTCGGCGCCCTGGGACTTGACCTCGGCCAGGAAGTCCTTGACGTCAGAGATGACGCCGCTGTCCGACAAGATCTTGGCAACCTCCGTGCTGCCAGAGCCCTCGGGGATGGCCACGGTGACGATCTGCCCGGGGGCAACCTGGCTCTGTCCGCCGGAACCCCTCATGAAGTGCTTGCAGGCGAACACGCCGCCCGCAAGCAGGAGGAGCGCAAGGAGCGCGGCGAGAAAAACCGCGGGGCCACGGCGGGGGCCATGCGCACGCGTCCCGCCAGCCCCCCGACCGTGCATGCGCGCGTTGACCCGGCGCGTGACGCTGGCGGCCTTTGACGAGCTCGCGTGCGTGCGCACGCCGGCGCCCACTCCCAACCTGCCAGGAGCAGGCGCGGCGGAACGCCGGGCAGGCACGCCTCCGCCTGCTCCGTGAGCCGAAGGATCGGGCCTGTGGTAGTGAGCCGCCCGCTTGCGGGGGTTGTCAGCCATGCAGAATCCTACTCTCCTTTGGCGTCGAGCCAAGACTGCAGAAAGAGCGAGGCAGCGACCATGTCGACCCTGCCTCGCATGGAGCGTTCGTTGTAGCCCTCCTCACGGAGGATACGCTTGGCCTCCTGGGAGCTGAGGCGCTCGTCGGCAAACTCCAGAGGAAGGCCGCATGACTGGGCGATCTGCTGCGCCTGGGCCATGACCTTCCTGGCCTGGGGGCCATCCTCCCCCGCCATGGTCCTCGGCCTGCCGCAGAGCAGGAGCTCGGGCTCATAGTCCTCGAGGACCATGCGGAAGCTCCGGGCATGGGCAAGGACCTCCTGCGCGGGAAGCACCTTCACGGGAGAGGCGATGCTGCCAGACATGTCGCTGGCAGCGATGCCTATCCGCGCATCACCTATGTCAAGGGCAAGGACGCGCACGCCCTAGGCCCCCAGCAGCGCCCTTGCGCTCTCGAGCGCGGCAGGAATGCCCGAGACGTCAGGCCCGCCGGCCTGGGCCATGTTGGGCCTGCCGCCACCGCGGCCACCGACCCTCTCGGCCGCGCACCTGATGACGTCCCCGGCCTTGAAGCCAGAGGACACGGCGACGTCGGTTCCTGCGGCAAGGAGCGCAACCTTGCCGTCAGGGGAGGCGGAGGCAAGCACGCAGGCGACGGGGTCCGCGGGGAAGGCGTCGCGGATCGAGTCCCAGACGGAGCGCAGCTCCTTGCCGCCAAGGCCCTCGAGGGATGCGATGACGCAACGGTAGCCCTCAAGCTGGAGGGCGGACTTGATGGCGCTGGCGACCTGGTCGCTCGAGGCCCCCACGGTGACGCTTTCGAGCTTCTTGCGAGCCTCCCGCAGGTCTGCCTCGAGGGACTCGACGCGGGCCATGACGTCCTTGGGGCGGCACTTGAGGCTTGCCGCGACGTCTCCCAGGAGGGCGATGCGCTCGTCCACGTACTCGATGGCGCCGGCAGAGGTCACGGCCTCGAGCCTGCGGGCGTTGGAGCCAACGGAGCTCTCGGAGACGATCTTGAAGAGACCCAGCTCGGCGGTGTTGCGGGCATGGGTGCCGCCGCAGAGCTCGCGCGAGAAGGGACTCTCGCCCTCGCCCGTGGACACCACGCGCACGGTCTCGCCGTACTTCTCGCCGAACAGGGCGACGGCGCCGGAAGCCTTGGCCTCCTCGATGCCCATGACCTTGGTGACGATGGGCTCGGCGGCAAAGATCTCCGCGTTCACAAGGCCCTCGACGCGGGCGAGCTCATCGGCGGTCATCGCCTCGAAGTGCGTGAAGTCGAAGCGCAGGCGATCCGGGGCGACGAGAGAGCCGGCCTGGCTCACATGCTCGCCCAGGACCTGCTTGAGGGCGCTGTCAAGCAGGTGGGTCGCGGTGTGGTTGCGGCGGATGAGCTCGCGCCTGCCGTGATCGATGGACGCGGTGACGACGTCTCCCAGCTTGAGCTCCCCGGCCACCAGCTCGCCCTCGTGGCCCACGAGGCCACCCCCATGGTGCTTCGCATCAACGACCACGAAGCTCAGGGAGGAGCCGCCCAGCTTGCCGGTGTCTCCCACCTGGCCGCCCATCTCGGCATAGAAGCTGGTCCTGTCGAGGACGACCTCAACCTTCTGGCCGGCAGGGGCAGACTCGAGCTCGGCTCCGTCCTCGGAGACGATGGCAAGCACCCGGGCACCCTCGCAGGTGTCCTGCTCGTAGCCGCAGAACTCGGTCTCGGGCAGGCGGTCGGAAAGGGAGACCCACACGTTGTTGGCCTTGCCCCAGGCGTCGCGGTTCGCGCTGGCCCGCGCGCGCTCCTTCTGGGCCTGCATGGCGGCGTTGAAGCCGTCCATGTCCGTGGCGTGACCGGCGCCCTCGGCGATCTCGACCGTGAGGTCGATGGGGAAGCCGTAGGTGTCGTGCAGGCGGAAGGCGAGCTCGCCGGGAAGGACACCGCCCTCCTCGAGGTCCCCGAGCGCGCCGGCAAGCATTGCCTCGCCGGCGTCAAGGGTTGCGCCGAAGCGCTCCTCCTCGGCGGTGATGATGCCGTCGATGAGCGCCTGGTTCTCGGTCAGCTGGGGATAGACGTCGGCCATGAGGCGCATGACCTCGTGGCTGTAGCTGGTGAGGAAGGAGCCCTTCACGCCCATCAGACGACCATGGTAGACGGCGCGCCTGAGCAGGCGGCGCAGCACGTAGCCGCGTCCCTCGTTGCCCGGCAGGATGCCGTCGCCGATCATGAAGGTCACGGCTCGGGAGTGGTCGGCGAGGATGCGCAGGCTCTTGTCCACGGCCTCGGAGCTGTGGTAGCGGACGCTTGCCAGGACCTCGCCCACGTGGATGAGGGAACGCAGCACGTCGCCCTCGTAGTTGGAGCCCTCGTGCTGCATGATGGCGGCAATGCGCTCCAGGCCCATGCCGGTGTCGATGTTTCGGTGGGGCAGCTCGGGCATGGAGCCGTCCTCCTGGCGGTCGTACTGGGTGAAGACCAGGTTCCAGAACTCGAGGTAGCGGTCCCCGTCGTCTCCGGGGGCCTCTCCCTCGAACTCGGGACCCTGGTCAAAGTAGATCTCCGAGCAGGGGCCGCAGGGGCCGGTGGGGCCGGCCGCCCAGAAGTTGTCCTCCTCACCCAGGCGGGAGATGTGGTCGTACTCGACGCCCTGGGCGTGCCAGAGCTCGATGGCCTCGTCGTCGTTCTCGAAGACCGTCATGTAGAGGCGGTCCTTGGGGAGGCCCAGGTGCTCGGTGCCGGTGATGAACTCCCAGGCCCAGGCGATGGCATCCGCCTTGGAGTAGCCACCGAAGGAGAAGTTGCCCAACATCTCGAAGAAGGAGAGGTGGCGGGCATCGCCGATGTTCTCGATGTCATTGGTGCGCAAGCACTTCTGGCAGGAGGTGGCGCCGATCTCGCGCATGGTCTTGGTGCCCTGGTAGTACTCCTTGAACTGGTTCATGCCGGCGTTTGCCAGGAGGAGCGAGGGGTCCTCGGGGATGAGGGACGAGGAGGGATAGAGCTTGCATCCCTTGGACTCGAAGAATTTGAGGTAGTCTCGGCGGATCTCAGCCGTGGTCATGGTCTTGTAGTCGGCGGTGCTCATGGTTCTCCTTGCTGCTCAGCCCAAAGGGGCGGACTCGACCCATCAATGATACGTGTACAGGGCTCAAAGGGCCACGCGAACTTGCGCTACGCGCCCTTCTCCTTCTCTTGCGCATCGGCGGTGGACGCATCCCGCGCGTTCAGGATGCGCGTGGCGAGAGACCCTCTCCGTCCTCGCGGAGGCTCGTCCGCCACGGGACAGCGCGCACCCTTGGAGCTCACCAAAAGGGTACTCTCGAAGAACTTGTCATCATCCAGGGCGTCGAAGGCAGGAAGCGGCACCCCCTCGTCATCATGAAACGGCGTGCTCTGGAAGAGCGCACCCTCGTAGGAGACCAGCTGCCGTCCCGTCTTGGTCTCGAAGTAGTAGACGAAGACGCTCCTGATGGCAGCCGTGAGAGGTATTGCCAGCACCATGCCCAGCATGCCACCCAGGGCGCTTCCGATGATGATGCCAACCAGCGAGAGCGCCGGGTGCACCTTGACCGCCGAGCGCATGACCAAGGGTGAGATCAGGTTGTCGGTGACGTTTTGGGCGATGACCGAGACGACGAGGGTCTCGAGCGCCAGGGCGGGGCTCGCGAAGAGCGCGAGGAGCATGGCAAGGCCCGCCGCCAGCCAGGGGCCGATGACGGGAACGAAGTGCAAGACGCCCACGACGATGCCCATGAGCCCCGCGTAGGGATGCCCTATCAGGGCGAAGCCGGCAAAGGAGAGCAGCCCTCCCGCAGCCGAGGTGATCACGATGCCACGCATGTAGCCGCCCATCGAACGGCTCATGACGGCCAGCACCACGAAGAGCTCGTCCTCGTGGGCGGGTCCTGCGACGACGCCAAGCTCGCGGACGATGCGCGGGTAGTCCTTTGCCAGCCAGTAGGCAAGCACCAGGCCCAGGAATAGGGTGAAGAGGTTGTTCACCAGCGAGACGACGTTGCTCACGAAGCCGGAGGAGAGCTTCTCGATGAGCTCGGTCGAGGCATTGAGCCCCATGTTGGAAAGGGCGGCAAGGAGTTGGTCCAGGACGGTCTGGACCTCTTGGGTGCGGGAGCTTCCGAAGGCGTCCCAGAACTGGCTCGCGGCGGCTCGCAGCTGCGAGACGTAGCGCGGCATGCGCTGCAGCATGTCCACCAGCTGGTTGAGGAAGGCGGGCCCCAGGACGACCCCCGCGAGCACGACCACCGAGACCAGCAGGAGCAGGGCGAGAAGCGCCGCCAAGGCACGGGGCACGCCCCTCCTCTCGAGAGCGTTGGTGACGGGACTGCATATGAAGCCCAGCACCACACCGACAAGGAGCAGCTCCACGGCCGGCCACACCAGGCCCAGCGCCCTGACCACCAGGACTGCGGCAAGCATGCAGCCGACGAGCGCCCACGCATGCGCGCCCACGCGCCTGGCGCGGACAGTGCCGCTTGCCTCCTGGCCGCTCTCGCCGTGATCGATCATGGGAATGCCTCCAGCCATGCGGGCGCTACTGCATGAGCCCCTCGGGGTCGATGCGCTCCTGGATCTTCTTGAGGGTCCTTCTGAGGAGGCGCGAGACCTGCACCTGCGAGATGCCCAGACGGCCCGCGATCTCTACCTGCGTGAGGCCCTCGAGGAAGCGCATACCGATGATCTCCTGCTCGCGCGGGGAGAAGTCGCGCATGGTCTCCTCGATGATCATGCGGTCATCGGAGGAGGCAAGGTCCTCGTCCTCGCTTGCGTAGTGGTCTATGACGGAGGGGGCGTCGTCTGAGGACGAGCCTCCCTCCAGGGGCACGGAGCTGTAGGCGCTGGAGGACTCCATGGCCTCGAGCACCTCCTCGACCGTGCTGTCGAGCGCATGGGCGATCTCCTCGACCGACGGGCTGCGCTGCAGCTCCTTGGTGAGCTCGTCGGTCATCTGGTTGACCTTGCTCGAGAGCTCCTGCAGGCGTCGGGGGACGCGCACGGACCAGCCCTTGTCGCGGAAGTGGCGACGGATCTCTCCCATGATGGTGGGCGTGGCGAAGGTGGTGAACTCAAGGCCTCGCTCGGGCTCGAAGCGATCGATCGCCTTGATGAGACCGATGGTGCCCACCTGGATGAGGTCGTCCAGGGGCTCGCCACGGTTCTTGAACTTGGAGGCGAGGAAGCGGACGAGGTTCAGGTGGCTCATCACCAGCTGCTCGCGGGCGTCCTCGTCACCCTCGTCCTTGTAGCGCCTGAACAGCTCGCGCGTGCGCCCCTTGTCCCAGGCCACCGTGCCCTTGGGCATGTGGCGAGAGAGACGGCGGCGCGAGGAGGCGCGAGTCTCCGCGTCAGCGTTAGGCATGGGCCTTGCCCGCCCTCATGACCAGGTGGAGGTAGCCTTCCTCGGTCACGTCGAAGTCATCGCAGACCGCAGAGAGCAAGAGCTCGATGAGCGAGATGTCGACGCTGCCCGCCTCTATCTCGTCGTCATGGGCATCCCCCAGCAGAAAGTCCATGTCGATGCCATCGTCCACCAGCTCGAAGCTGACCTCGCAGGTCTCGGGCATGGTGGCGCAGCTGAAGACGAAGCCCTCCTCGGCTGCCATGCGCACGTCCTCCACGTCATCCACGCTCATGTCGCAGAGGACGGCGAGGTTTGCCGCCATCATGCGGACGGCTCGCGCGTAGCTTGCCTCGGCAGGGATGCTGAGACGAACGGTCTTGTCCTGCATAGGGTGCTGCTCCTTAGCTTCGGGCGGAGTCTGCTGCGACTTCCGCATCCTGGTTCTGGGAGGTGAGCTCGCTGTAGCTCACGTAGCCGCTTGCGGCTGGCGCATCCTGAAGGGGCTGGTCGGCCTCTGGCGCGACGGCAGCCTCCCCAAGCTGTGAGGGTTGCGCGCCGGACCTGCCCGCAATGCGGCCGACGAGGCCGGAGACGCTGGACACGGCGTTGGTGGCAACCTGGCCCACCGCGTCGGAGACGCCGGCGGCGGTTCCGGAGACGGTCGAGACGTCGCCCAGGATGCCATTGACGCGCGAAAGGGCCTCGTTGGCCGCATCCAGGGACCCGTTGGCCTTCTCGACCAGGGGGTCTATCTGCTTGATGGCCGGCTGCATGTCGTCCATGGCACCATCCAGCTTGGCGATGATCGGCTGGATCTGCTCGATGGTCTCGTTGGCAGAGCGCGTCACCTGTTCAACGCTTGAGCGGGCCTTGCGCATGGTGAGGGCAAGCTCCACCACGGCCCAGGTGCCAGCTGCCGCCAGCAAGATCAGCATGATGCCCATCGGAGAAAGATCCATGCTCGCTTCCCTCTTCCCTTGTGGTTCGGCGGCGAGATGCCCGCCCGTCGCCTGCGTTGCGCATCATTCTACCCAAATGGCGTTGGCCCCAGCGCAGGGGAGGCAACAGGGGACGACTAGGACTGCGGGCCCTCCTCGTGGTCATGGCCCCAGGACTCTATGCGCCACGCCTCCCATCCCCGCGGGCCAGGGTGGTAGAAGTCCCCCCTCTCAAGGCCATCCGGAAGGTACTGCTGGAACACCCACCCCGTGGGATAGTCATGCGGATAGAGGTAGGGACCGTACTCGTCAGACCCCGGACGGTGACGGTCGCGCAGGTGGTTGGGCACCTCGCGCCTGGGGCCCTGTCGCACCTCGGCAAGGGCACGCCCAAGGGCCAGGTAGGCCGCATTGGACTTGGGCGCGAGGGCCATGTAGACCACGGCCTGGGCCAGATTGATGCGGCACTCCGGCATGCCGATGACCTCGCACGCCTTGAAGGCGGCCTCGGCCACCAGAAGCGCCTGCGGGTCTGCGTTGCCTATGTCCTCAGAGGCGAGGATGAATATTCGACGCGCGATGAACTTGGGGTTCTCTCCAGCGTCCAGCATGCGGGCGAGCCAGTAGAGCGCCGCGTCCGGGTCGCTGCCACGCATGGACTTTATGAAGGCGGAGATGATGTCGTAATGCATGTCGCCGGACTTGTCGTAGGCGAGGCCGCGGCGCGGGTTTGCCTCGCGCACGTGACGCAGTTCTATGGCAACGCGGTCCCCTGCGCCAGGGGACTCGGCGTCACCGCTCGGGCTTGCCATCTGGCTGGCAAGCTCCAGCGAGGTGAGGGCGCTCCGGGCATCCCCACCCGCCAGGGTGACGATCTCATCCAGGGCCTCGTCCGCAAGAGAGAAGCGACCCTGCAGGCCGGATTCGTCTTCCAGCGCGCGAAGGACCAGGGTGCGCAGGGACCCCTCGTCCAGCGCCGTCAGCTCAACCACGCGCGAGCGGCTGATGAGGGCGGAGTTGACCTCGAAGTAGGGGTTCTCGGTTGTGGCACCGACCAGCACGACGGTGCGGTCTTCCACGGCATGCAGCAGGGCATCCTGCTGCGAGCGGTTGAAACGATGGATCTCGTCCACGAAGAGGATGGTGCGCCTGCCCTGCGTGAGCAGGCGGCTCTCGGCGAGGTCCGTCTCGCGCCGCAGGTCCTTCACCGTGCCCGTGATGGCCGAGACCTCGACAAACTCCGCATGCGTCGTGTGTGCGATGATCCGCGCCAGGGTTGTCTTGCCCGTGCCCGCAGGCCCATAGAGGATGACCGACGAGAGCGTGTCGTGCTCGATGGCACGCCTGAGCCAGGAGCCCTGGCCAACGGCCTGCTCCTGGCCCACGTACTCGTCTAGGGACTGTGGGCGCATGCGCACCGCAAGAGGCGCGTTTGCCTTGCGCTTGTAGCGCTCTGCCTGTGAGAAGAGGGTATCCATGACAGCAATTGTAGACCAGGGGCCGAAGGCCTATGCCCGCACGCCATCGAAGTAGCTGCGCTGCGGGAAGAGCCTGCGGGCCTCGGGGAAGAGCGCCTCGCAGCTGGCAATGAAGTAATCGTCCGTCATGGCGCTGATGAAGTCGCAGACCGTCTGGTCTGGGTCCGCCTCGAAGTCATGCGTGCGGCCGTAATGGGAGAGATGCCTCTCCAGCGGGCGAATGTGCTGCGCGAAGATGGCGCTCTCCTCCCTGCCGGCACGCAGGGCCCCGAGCTCGTGCTCGTAGAGCAGGCCGAAGAGCTCCTCGACGCCCTGGGCGAAGTCGCCGTTCACCTCGCTGGCGGCGTAGATCTTCTGGTAGTTCTCGCGCTTCGCGCGCCTGAGCTCCGCAAAGCCCTCCTCGCTCATCTCCACGCGCGGCTTGCCCAGGCTGTTCTCCACCACATCCGCCGCAAAGGCGGACAGCGCCCAGGCGTTGTAGGCCCCGCCCAGCCCGTCATCGAAGCCGTCGGCGTCCACCAGGTGCGCACGCAGGGCGTCCTGGCGGTCCTTGCCCACGTAGGCGATCATGTCCGAGACGCGCACCACACAGCCCTCGAGCGTCATGGGACGCAGCTTGCCTATGGCGAGGTCTCCCCTCTCCCAGCACCCGTCAACAATGCGGTCGAACTCCTCAAAGCCGGAGAGCCCGCTCGTCTCGAACGTCTGCTGCTCGAACTCTCCGTTGTGGCAGATGATGCCGTCAAGCGCCTGCAGAGAGAGGTTGCGCCCATAGAGCACGTCCAACACGCGCACGCTCTGAACGTTGTGAAAGAACCAGCGACCCGTGCACTGGTGGTAGATGCCATTGAGGAAGCGCTCCCCCGCATGGCCGAAGGGCGTGTGGCCCACGTCATGCCCCAGGGCGATCGCCTCGATGAGGTCGAGGTTGAGCCCCAGCGCGCGGCCGATGTCACGGGCGACGCGCCCCACCATCTGCTCGTGCAGGCCCCGGCGGCAGATGTCGTCGTCGGGGCGGAAGGAGAACACCTGGGTCTTGCCATTGAGTCGATTGTACGCAGGCGTGTGCAGGACCTTCTCGCAGTCGCGCACGAAGGCGGGGCGCAGCACGCTGGCACCGTCATGGTCTGGGTTGCGACGCAGGACCTGCTCGTCCCTTGTGGCGAAGGGCGAGAGACCGCCCGCGCGTCGGAGCTGCAGGACCTGCTCGCTCGCGCGGGGCGAGAGCCTGCCGGAAAGTGTTGGCGCCATGGGATTAACGAGCTGGGGCATGCTTCCTCCAAACAATGTGGCGGGACCTGGGCCAGCCCGTCCCCGCCGTCTGGTTTTCTGTTCACAGCATAGCGCGGGGGGGGCGGACAGCAATTAGGCGTCGTCCCCTTCCAGGGGCGTGGGAGGGGCACAGACCTCGTCCACGAGCCTCAGCCCCAGCTCCTGCGCAAGGCGTGCGAGGGAATCGCTGGCCTCGGGGGCTGCATGCCGCTCGAAGATGGCAGCCTTCCCTTCGCTCGCCGGCGCTTCGCCCTCATCCATCTGGGCAAACTCCTTCCGGAGCTCGGCCTCGACGCGTGCCGAGAGGAAGCATTGCTCGTTGGAGGGGGTGACCCGCAGCCCAAGCTTGCGCTGAAGCCTGAGCGACGCCCTGTTGTCTGGATATATCTCCCCCCAGGGCACAAGGCCCAGAGAGAGCTGCTCGTTGATCTTGGCGGCCTCGAGCGCCTGGGCCCAGCCGGCCCTGCGGTGTCCCTCGAAGACCTCCAACATGCCCATGGATCCCTCGGGATGCTCGCCGATGAAGCCCACGAGCTCGCCTCCCTCGAAGCCACCCAGGACCTTCCCCGCGGCAAGGAGCGCCCTCACCTGGTCGTCCGTCTGATACTCGGGATGGCTGTAGCGGGCGCGCACCTGGCTGAAGTGGCTCTCGTCCAGGACGCGGATGTCCTTGCTGGCATCAGGCTCAAGGGGATCGGAGCCCTCGTAGATGGCCAGATGGTAGGGAGAGACCTCCCCCAGGCCATGCGTCAGCTCGATGTCCCTCACCAGGCCGGGCTCGAGCGCGTCCACCACCTGCCCCTTCATGACGGCGGCGATAACGGAGCGGCCAAGCTCGTAATCAGACGCCCAGAAGAGCTCCTGACCGTCCGGGAGCTCCAGCAGCACGCAGCCCACGCGCGCGAAGACCACGCGCCCCAGCCCCCTTCGCACGGCCTCCACCAGCGGGAAGGCCCTCCTGGGAGCGTCTCTGAGCGCCTCCTTGGCGCGGGCGCGCAGGACGTCTTGGCCCGTCTCGTCCGTCGCCTCGATGCTTGCGGCCAAGCGCAGGGCAAGCTGGCGCTGTCCCTGGGGGTTGGGGTGCTCGAAGCCGTCCGCCATGAGCGAGGTCTTGGGGTCGAGCAGGCGCCGGCCGTCCACCAGGCGCATCTGGTCGTGAGGGGCGCAGTGCGCCGCAAGGAAGATGGGGACGCGCTCCCAGCAGCTCATGCTGTGGGAGGGATAGCCCTGCTCGTCATGCCAGAGCGGCGTGAGCACCCAGGTGGGGACCGCGGGCCAGAGCCTTGAGACCTCCAGCAGGTAGGAGCGGATGTCCCTGGTCACCCGGCGGTCCAGGCAGTGCTCGTAGCGGTAGTTGGCGCCAAACTCGACAACGATCTTCTGGGGGGAGACGCCCTCGGCAAAGCCGTAGAAGGAGCCAGGCTGGAAGACCTGTCCCCCCAGGCCCTGGTTCACCAGGTCAAGACCCAGCCTCTGGGACAGAAGGGCGCACCAGCTGAGCGCGGGGTCGTCAGACACGAAGCCCTGCGCTATGGAGTCCCCCAGCACCAGAAGCTGCGGGCGCGGGTCCACGGGCTCCAGAAACGTGCCGTTCCCCAAAACGTCCCTGATCACGCAGCCGCGCAGGCACGGGAGCCACACGCGCACGTGATGCTTGCCCCCGAACCCGGGAAGCTGCATGATGCCACCCGCAGGGGCGCCGTCCGGGTCGTCCAGCGCGAAGGCCATGAGCTCCTCGTCTTGGCCCGGCATCGCGGCCGCGACATGGCGGCCGTCCACGTCCAGGGAGACGCCGTCGTGCGGCATACGCGCCTCAACCTGCGCTCCGTCCACGTAGTCGAGCACGGCCCTGGTTGCGCTGGGCTCCTCGTCCACTCGCAGCTCCACGACGATCTCGGATGAGTCGGTGGTCAGCTCCAGGCAGATGCCTGCCGTGGTGCGCGCCATCTGCCTGAAAAGACCCGGATGCCAGGCCTGGCAGCTGCCAAGGGCGCGCATCTGGTCTGCCGAGAAGCGCCAGGGCCTCACCCAGCCGCCTCCCTCGTCCACGCATCGCAGCTGCCCGTGCAGGAAGTCTTTGCCAGCGCCCCTCAGAAGGTCGCCGGCAGGGCTCTCTTTCCCTGTCATCTCGCTCAGCCTCATCGACGTCTCTCATTTCAGCTTCGTGTAGTCGCTCGGCGCTGTCATTCTCTCAGAGTTTGGGGAACGCGGCACCCGAGAAGCACGCGCCCTCAACCACCTCGCGCACCACCGCGTAGTCGCGCAGGAGGTCCCCCATGCGCCAGCGGGCGTTTGCGGGGCTGGTGGAGGGCAGCACCTCGCAGGGTATGCCGAGCTCTGGCTCGATGAGCCTTCGGTAGAGCCTGCCCGCCGTGGAGCCCGTACAGAAGATGCGCCGAATGGGGGCTGCCTCCAGGATGGGCCTGAGGTCATTTGCCACGGGGCTGGCTATCGAGGCGTCCGAGGCGCCCTTAATCTCCGCGCTTCGGAGCACGTCATGCAGGGCGAGGTGGTGGTTGCGCAGGAACGAGCGTCTCTCCTCCAGGTCCTTCGGCGGCAGCTCCTCCCAGAGCGCGGCCATGAGCGGCCAGAAGCGGTTCTGGGGATGCCCGTAATGGAAGCCCCTCTCGCGCGACTTGGGGCTGGGAAGGCTGCCCAGGAGCAGAACGTAGCTGTCCTCGAAGAAGACCGCAGGCAGCGGGGACGATACCAGCTCAGGGTCGCCCATCCTACTCCCCCTCTCGAACGGGCTCGTAGAACTCAGCCCCGTCGTCCAGGCGCAGCATGCTCACCTGGCCCATGCCCGCACCGCTCGCGGCGCCCGAGTCGATGTCCCAGCGGTCCGCCACCATGCAGGTGGCAGCGCAGGCGCCGACGCGCACGATGCGACAGCGGCCGTCGTCGCCGAGGGGCATGCGTCCCATGCGGTCCGCCATGCCCGGCAGGTAGAGGCTGGGGGTATGCCCCGCAACTACCACGGGCCCCTCTCCCCGCTCGTTCAGGAGGTGGGTGGGCTGGCCCCAGAACTCGTCCCTGATCCAGAGGAGGTCGTCCCTGCGCTGGGTGGCGAGCAGCTGCTCCAAGACATCGTCCGTCCAGGTCTCGGCAGGGGCGAGGCCCGTCGTGGCAATGCCGGCATGCACCAGGATGTAGGGTCTCTCGCCCACGAAGGCATGCGCGTAGCTGGGAAGCGACGCAATCCAGTCGAGCAGCTCGATGCGCTTGAGGTCGTCCATCGCGCGCAGGCCCTCGGCCGTGCTCGTGCCGCCGTTGCGCTCCCAGTTGAGGCGCACCACAGGGTCGGACTGGTCGCGCAGGTAGGAGAGCATGAGGTCCTCGTGGTTGCCCATGAGGACCACCGACCTGGGGAGGCCGCGGCAGAGCTGCATGACGCCCACGGGGTCAGGGCCGCGGTCGATCATGTCGCCCAGCATGTAGATGCGGTCGGCCGAGGAGGGAGAGACCCTCTCGAGCAAGCGATCGAGCGCGGCCAGGTGTCCGTGCACGTCTGAGAAAGCGTAGCTTGCCATTGTCCCTACCTCTCCAAGAGGACGCCATGCGGGCGATGCGTGGCGCCACGTCTACCCTCTACCCTACCAGCACCCAGGCCCCACATCAGCGGGGCACGCGCAGGCGATGGTAGCGCTCGCGTGTGACGCGCAGCCTCCAGGGGGCGGTGGAGCCGATCTCGACCAGGCGGCCGCCCGTCTGGTCCTTGGCGCAACCCCTCACCAGACGGACAAGCTCCTCCATGCTTGCCTCGAGCGCGCTTCCCTTGAGCCTGCACTCCCAGATGACCGCCACGGTCCAGCCGCTGGCGATGAGCCCCTCCACGTCGCGGCGGTCGCGCGCGCGGTTGCGCTGGAACTTGGCCTGCCAGAACTCGACGTTTGACCTGGGGAGGGGAAGGTTGCAGTAGGGACAGCGATGCCAGTAGCAGCCGTTCACGAAGATGGCCAGCCTGCGCCCCGGGTAGCAGATGTCGGGCCTCCCCGGGGCCTTCTTCCAGTGCAGGCGATAACCTGTAAGGCCCGCCTGCCTCAGAGCCGAGCGAACAAGCAGCTCTGGCTTGGTGTTCTTGCTCTTGTTGGCCTGCATCACGTGACGCGTGGCTGCGCTGACCCCTTCCACGCCGCCCCTATGCGCCTGCCGGAGGCATGGCCTGGGCCATGGCTGGGTCCTGGGTGGGGACGCAGGCCCGTGGCTCGGGCGCGGGCGGCTCTTCCAGTCTGACGGGGTCTGTGGGCTGGCCCGAGAAGTTGAGGTTGCCCGTGAGCCGCTTGGCAGAGAGCTCGCCGAACCCCGGAGAGAAGAACGCGCGCTCGGCGTCGAACACGCGCGAGAGCGCCTCCTCATAGAGGTCCCAGAAGCTCTCGGTGCTCGGCTCACCCGTGAAGGGGTTTTCCCAGACCGCGTGCTCCTCGTTCGCGAAGTCAGAGTGCTCCGATGCTCGGTTGCGATGCGACATGGCCGCATACAGGGAATAGCGGCGATGCGCAAGGGCGCGCTCCAACGGCGAGAGAACCAGGGTCTTCCCCTTGGCGGGCGTGTAGAACAGCCTCTGGACGCGGCGGAACGCCCTGACGGCGCGGGTGTAGCAGTCGAGGTCCAGCGTGCGGCTGAAGGTCCAGAGGTTCATGTAGAAGTAGAGCTTGTCGATGACGGCAAGCGTCTGGTCGGAGGCGCGCAGCACCTCGCTGTAGGGCTTGAAGCTGCGGACGGTCCTGTGCAGCTTGCGATAGAGGACCATCTCGTCTATGTCGCGCTCTATCTCCGCATGCACCGGCGTTCCATCCGAGCGGTCGAGGCCATTCACCCCGGCGTCACAAAGCATGTACTCGGTGGAGAAGACCAACGGGTGCACGCTGCTGTCCAGCAGGTAGTGGCAGAGGAAGCCTGCCGCATACGCCCTGCCCACGTTTCTCTCGGCGTTCGAGAGCATACTGAGCGCGTCATGAAGCGAGCTCAGAAGCTTTGCCGGGCGCACATGGTGCATGAGGCTGCCAACGTGGTTGGACTCGGCCACGCGAGGGTCCGCGATGAGGTAGAAGAGGGGGTCCGGCCCCTGGTTGCCCAGGAGGAAGGCGTCCCTCTCCTCGGGCGTGTTCATGCCAAGCTGGGCCGCGACGTCCGCGAAGGCGTCCCGGCCAAAGAACTCGTGTGTCAGGATCGCAGGCATGTGTGGCCTCCCTCTTACGCGATGCCTGGGACTTCCATGGTCAAGTTTTGTCGCGCGTGATGCAAGTGGCAAAAGAGGCTTTACGCGGCAGACACAAGCTCTGCATGCGCGTCATCCGGTATTGGATACGGGCCAGGCGGGCCGCTCACCGTCACGGGTCTTGCTCCTGTCCGAAAGGAGCTGCCGTCCACGTACAATGTGCGCTGTCACGCAGGCCTTATGGAGGGGGACACCGTGGGAAAGCAGCGTATGACCAAGGCCGAGAAGAGCTGGATCATGTATGACGTGGGCAACTCGGCGCTGATGCTTCTGGCCACAAGCGTCATCCCCATCTACTTCAAGTCGCTCGCCGACGGACCGGCCCTGGTTGCCTGGAGCTACGCCGAGACCATCGCGTCTTTGGTGATTGCACTGCTCATGCCCATACTGGGATCGATTGCCGACATGCAGGGAATGAAGAAGAAATTCATCATCGGCACCGTGGGCACCGGCGTTGTCGCCACCGTTGCCATGGGCTTTCCCACCAGCGCCACCGCGTTCCTTGTGGTGTACGTGCTCTCGTCCGTTGCACTGAACTCGTCGATCGTCTTCTACGACGCGCTGCTGGTTGACGCAACCACCGACGAGCGCATGGACGAGGTCTCCAGCCAGGGCTATGCCTGGGGCTACATCGGAAGCGTGGTGCCGTTCATCCTCTGCCTGGCGGTGGTGCTGGGCAAGGACAGGATCGGGATCACGCTCCAGACCGCCATGCAGATCTCCTTCGCGCTGACTGCCGCCTGGTGGGTGCTTTTCACCGTCCCCATGCTGCGTGACGTACAGCAGACCCACTTCAAGCCGCTCGAGAGCCACGCCTTCTTGCGCGCCGTGGGCGGCATTGGCAAGACGCTCAAGGACATCTGGGCGAACCGCACCATGCGCTACTTCATCATTGCCTACTTCTTCTACATCGACGGCGTGCACACCATCATCAAGCTCTCCACGAGCTATGGCTCCGACCTGGGCATCGAGGGGGCGCAACTGGTGCTGGCGCTGCTGGTGACGCAGTTCGTGGCGTTCCCCTCGGCCATCATCTACGGCAAGCTGGGACGCAAGCTGGGCACCAAGACCATGCTCCTGGTGGGCATTGGCGGCTACACCTTCATCACCTGCTTTGCCGCGTTCTTCCTGCGCAGCGCCATCGAGTTCTGGTTCCTGGCCATCATGGTGGGCCTCTTCCAGGGAGGGATCCAGGCGCTCTCGCGCTCCGAGTTCGGAAAGCTCTGCCCCAAGGAGCACGCCAACGAGTACTTCGGCTTCTTCGACATCTTCGGCAAGTACGCGGCCATCATGGGCACCTTCATCGTGGGCACCATGACTGCCAGCACCGGCAACGGCAGCCTGGGCGTGTTCTCCATCGTCATCCTGTTCGTGGTGGGCTTCGTGATGATGCTCAAGGTCCCCGACAGGCAGGGCGAGGAGAGGTAGCGCCACCGCGGCGCCCGACACAACGCGGCTTCTCGCCCACCTCGCCGGCGCCTCTCGCCACAGCAACCTTCAGAGCCCCACAGGAAAAAATTTTTCCTGTGGGGATTTCCTACAGTCTTCAGCTGGGCTGGGGGGTGGCGTGGGAATTATGAGAGAGGGGCGAAGCGAGAGGTGGCGTAGTCGATCTGGTAGCCCTTGGCGCAGTTGTAGACCTCGAGACGCTCGTTGATGGCACCGTCCGAGGAGAGCACGTCCACCATCACCGACCGGCAGACCGGCTCGTCTCCCTCGTACAGGGGCGTTGCCACGTACTGCACGCTCACCTGGGGATACGCGTCGAGCCAGCGGCGGATTGCCGTCTCGAACATGTCCATGCCGCCCTGGCCGTCGTTGGCCCCCACGTTGAGCATGCGCGTGCCCGTGACGAGGTTCTCCGCCTCGTCGCTTCCACCCAACGACTTTGCCAGCAGGTGACAGCGGTTCCAGAACCATCCGTGATACACCCGTCCGCTAGGAAGCTCGATGGCAACCTCCTCGTTGCCCCGCGGCCAACCGGACGGATTGGGCAGGTTGCGCAAGCGCTCCCGCGCGCGACCCGCGTCCATCATGGGCTTGTCTATGCACGCCCTCACGCGGCCGGCACGGCCAAGCCCGTCGAGAGGCGCATACTCCACCTGCCCGGGCTCGAGCGTGCCCTCGATCTTGGCCTCCCCCACCAATCGCAGGTAGTTGGGGCTCTCGGACTCATCCCAGAGGGAGTAGGAGGCGCCCGCGCCCAGGCGCCCAGCGCCTAAGGGGCCAGCCAGAACATCCGGCGCGCACGCCGAGAGCAGAAGCAGCAGCACGCTCGCGCAGAGCGCTACCGCAACCGCCCGTTTCCGCACAACACTTCGCACGTACGCCCCCTTCCGTTGCCCCGGCCGGAGTCTAACACCCTGGCCGGACAAGATCTTGGCGCTGGTATGAAACCCCGACCCTTATGGGATAATTTCTGCTGTTGAAACGCAAGAGGCAGAGGCGAGAGGGGGCACGGCATGTCCGAAGGCACTCAGGCAGAACGACTGCTCGTCCTGGCCCGGAGGGCCATCTCTTCCCAAGACGCACCACGGCTCTCGGACGTCCTTGCCCGTCTCGCGTCCTGTGCCAAGCGCGGCGAGGTCACTGCCGCAGAGGTCGTTGACCTGCTCGAGCGCGCCGCCTGCCTGGGCGGTCCAGACGCGGTGAGCCAGGTCTGGGACGGCTTTGGCGGGGACTTCGCCTATACGGGCTGGGCGCTGGCCCTGGCCCTGCGCTGCGCCAGGGAAGACAACGCCCGCCGCCTGCTCGCCCTGGGTGTAGACCTCCTGGGAGGCGTACGCCGCCCCAAGGTCTTGCGCGCGCTTCTTCCCCACGAGGGGGCCTTCACCCGCTTCGACCTGGTGCGGGAAAGCCCCACGCTCTTCGTGAACAACATGGACCCCACCGTCTCGACGGAGGTCTTCGAGCCCTTCAACGGCAAGGAGCAGCTTGCGGGCGCGCCCTGGGCCCCAGGCACCGACGTGGCGGCAAGCTGCAGGCTGGTGGCACGGCTGGCCGAGGAGGGGCTCTTCGACCCCGTGGTGTTCGACGACCTCTTCCGCGCCGCGGTGGTGAAGGCCTGGCACGCCCTGCGCCACCCGCGCGAGCAGGACCGTGCCTGCGCGGACGCCTGCCTCGAACTGGGAAGGCGCATGCTCGAGCTCCATCGCGCCAGGGGCATGGGTGACTCCAGCATGGAGCTCATCTTGGGCAACCTGGTGGTCCCCAAGGCGGACCGTCGCGTGGTGGCCTTCGTGTGCGAGCAGGCGCCAGCGGTGTTCCTCGGCCGCATGGCAACGCTGAGCTGGCTCCAAGATGACGCGGACCTGATTCACGACATGGTTCCCCACCTCTCCCCCGTGGGCGAGGGGGCAAACGGCCTCCTGCTCAAGCTGCTTGCCAAGTACGGCTTCATGGATTCCCTGAAGGCGATCTCCGTCTGGCCGCAGACGCTCACGGGGGACAACCTGCCCCCCGCAATCGAGGCGGCGTCCGAGGCGGGCCATGCCGAGGCTGCGGCCTGGCTGCTTGCCCAGCTTCAGCAGGGGCTGCGCCCAAGAAAGCCGCACCAGGCTCAGGCGGAGCCGCACACGCCCATCGATGCTTCGGCCACGGGCGCAGCGCAGCAGGCCAAGGCCGCAGCGGCCCTCCCATCCACGCCGGCGGCAGGCAACAGGGATCAGCTCGCCCTGCGCGTGCTTGAGCTCGCCCAAGGCGAGCTCATCAGCCAGAACCCCTTCCTTGCCCCCGCTGCCGCGCTTCTCTCGCCCGTGCTTGTGAAAGACCCGGCGGCGGGCGCGGGCGCGCATGCGGTGGCAGAGCCCCTCTTCTCCACGGACGGGCAGAGCCTCTACGTGAACGCAGGGGCTCTTCTCGCCCGATACAAGGCGACCCACAAGGCGCCCACTCAGGAGCTAGCACACCTCCTGGTGCACTGCCTGCTGCTGCATCCCTTCGTCACAAGCCAGGTTGACCCCAAGGCATGGAGCCTCTCCTGCGACATCGTGGCCGAGGAGCTGGTGGCGGAGCTGGTTGCCCCCCGCGACGACGAGAGGTCCGCGCGGATGGACATGGTGCGCGACCAGCTCTCGCGCGACTTCCATCCCGGCATGGGGGCCGAGCAGATCTATCACCACCTGCGCAAGGGCGCATACGAGAACATGCGGGAAAGCTGGTCTGAGCTGTTCCTCTCGGACGACCACGCGCGCTGGTTTGGCAGCAAGGGCGGCGAGAGGGACGACGCCCCCGCAGATGGCGAGCCCTCCTCCGAGGAGATGCCCGGCGGCCAAGGCCAAGGAGCGGACTCCTCGCAATCCGGCGCTCACGGCAGCGACTACCGGGACGGCATCTCGGACGGCGGCCATGACGACGGCGCGGGGCAGGGGCAGGTGCCGGAGCAAGAGCCAAAGAGCAGCCAGGCTCCCGCAGCGCCCGACCCCGCCGCAGGGTCCTCTCCCCCCTTGCCCGCCCAGCTCGACGAGACCCGCAAGCGCTGGGAGCAAGCTGCCAAGCTCATGCGCGTTGACCTGGAGACCCTCTCCAAGGCGCGCGGCGAGCGCCTGGGCTCGCTCATGCGCGAGCTCGAGGTGAGCAGCCACGAGCGAGTGGACTACCGTGAGTTCCTGCGCCAGTTTGCCGTGCGCAGCGAGGAGATGCGCCTCTCGGACGACGAGTTCGACTACGTCTTCTACAGCTACGGGCTCAGGCTCTACGGGGACATGCCGCTCATCGAGCCCCTGGAATATCGCGACGAGAGGCGCATACGCGACTTCGCGCTGGTCATCGACACGTCGAGCTCGGTCACCAACACGGTGGTGCAGCAGTTCATAGACGCCACCTTCGACGTGCTCACCAGCGAGGCGAGCTTCTTCGAGAGGGTCAACATCCACATCATCCAGGCGGACATGCGCGTGCAGAGCGACACCAAGATCAGCTCGCTCTCGGAGCTGGACCGCTGGAGGCGCAACATCAAGCTCTATGGCATGGGAGGCACGGACTTCCGCCCCGCCTTTCGCTACGTGGACGAGTTGCTGGCCAAGGGCGAGTTCGACGACCTCTCGGGCCTCATCTACTTCACGGACGGCTGGGGTGTCTATCCCGAGCGCGTGCCGCCCTACAAGACCACCTTCGTCTTCTACGACGAGGACCACCGTCCCGAGCTGGTGCCGGCATGGGCGCTGCAGATAACCCTTCATCCCGGCGAGTTTGAGTCAATGTCGGTCTACTAGGAGGATCCTGATGAACATCAAATCGGCAATAGAGCAGGTCACAGGTGCCGTCCGCGCCTATCTGGCAACGGACGAGCACGGCCTCTACCTGGTTCCCGAGCGCATGCAGCGCCCCATCATCATGATGGGCCCGCCGGGCATCGGCAAGACGGCCATCGTGAGCCAGGTGGCGGAGGAGCTGGGCGTCAACTTCGTCTCGTACTCCATCACCCACCACACCAGGCAGAGCGCCCTGGGCCTGCCCTACATCTCCGAGGCTGAGTTCGGCGGCAGGAGCTGGCGCGTGAGCCGCTACACCATGAGCGAGATCATCGCCGCCACCTACGACGCCATAGAGGCCTCGGGGGTGCGGGAGGGCATCCTCTTCCTGGACGAGATCAACTGCGCCTCGGAGACCCTCATGCCCGCCATGCTGCAGTTCCTGCAGTACAAGACCTTTGGCGAGCACGCCCTTCCCCATGGCTGGGCGATCGTCTGCGCCGGCAACCCGCCCGAGTACAACCGCGCGGCCCGCGACTTCGACCCCGCCATGATGGACCGCATGAAACGCATCGACGTTGAGCCTGACCTGGACGTGTGGATGGACTACGCCGTGAGCCACGGCGTGCATCCCGCCATCACCAGCTACCTCGCCAACAAGCCCAAGAACTTCTACAGGGTTCGCGCGTCGGTGACGGGCCCACGCCTGGTGACCGCCCGCGGATGGGAGGACCTCTCGCGCATGCTCGTAGCCTACCGCCACGAGGGGCTTGGGGCGGGGATGGAGCTCGTCTCCCAGTACCTGCAGGACAAGGAGGTGGCCGAGGACTTCTCGCTCTACCTGGAGCTCTTCGAGCGCTACCAGGACGACTACAAGGTTGACCAGATCCTGGCGGGCGCGGCAGGCCCAGAGATCGCGCGACGCGCCCGTGAGGCGCGCTTCGACGAGAGGCTCGCCCTGGTGAACCTGTTGCTCGAGGCCCTGCTGTCAGGGGCGCACGAGGCGGACGCGGAGCGGGAGGCGCTCACGCGCCTGCGGGAGGACCTTCCCGAGGCGGAGGGCGAGCCACTCCCCCTCCTGGAGGAGCTTGCCCAAGGCTGCCAGGCAGAGCTCGAGCGCGCCCGCTCGGGCTCTGCCTGCGGCGCAAGGCGCCAGCTCATGCTGGCACTCAGGGCGGAGGCGGCCGAGCGGCTGCGCGCGCAGGCCGCACGAGCCGCGGCAGGCGGGCGGGCGGGGGGCTTTGATGCCAAGGGTCACCTGGATGAGCTCCTCCGTGCCGAGGACCTCCGGGAGGAGGCTCTCGCCGCAAAGCTGGACTGCGCCCTGGGCTTCGCGGACGAGTGCCTCTCGGGAGGGCAGGAGCTGCTGCTGTTCATGACGCACCTCAGCGTGGACCCCTCTCTCATGCGCGTGCTCACCCGCCACGGAAGCGCGGAGTTCGTCCGCCAGAGCACGCGCCTCATGCTCCATGAGCGTGGAGAGGACCTTGCCCAGCTGGTGGACGAGCTCGACCTGGGCTAGCAGCCACCGGCGGCCCCTGCGGCCTCGCGCTCCTCTCGGCGCACGTCCGCACCGCGACGGTTGTCTCCCTCTATGGCCTGGATGGGGGCGATGTCCTGGGTGGTCTCAAGCGCGCCGAGGTAGTTTCCCTGCCCGTCACGCACGGCAAAGTAGCGGATGTAGAGGAAGCGCTCGCCCATGTGGATCCAGAACTCGTAGGAATCACGTGCGCCGCTGCGGAAGTCGTCGAAGACCTGGCGCACCATGGCCTGGCTCTTGGGTGGGTGGCAGTCGTAGACGTCGCGGCCAAGGCAGCTCTGGGGACGCGCGAAGAAGCGATGCTCCCCGTGGCTGAAGTAGCGGGTCTTGTCGTCCTTGTCCACGAAGGTCATGTCCAGGGGGATGGTGTTGAGCACCGCCTCGAGCTCTGCCGCGGTGAACTCTCCGGTTGAGAGGTGCACCTTGCCGTCCTTCGATGCGTCGGCAACGTCCGCCTGCTCCCGAGCGGCCCTCTCCGCCTCCGCCTCCTGCACAGCGGCCTCGGCCATCTCCATCATGGAGGGCCTCCATGCGGGCGGTTCCTCGATGAACGCGTACCCGTACTCGGCGGAGTCCTGGCTCACCTGCAGCCACTCTCGGGCGTTGAGCGTGTCAAGCGCCAGAGGGAACAGGATGTTCTCCTCCTTGAAGACCATGGAGTCCGCGGCCTCGCAGGCCTCCTCGAACCGATCGGCAGCCGCACGGAGGGTGGCGGGGCCGCTCGCCTCCTCCGCCAGCGCCGAGCTCTCCTTCAGAAGGGCCCTCACCTCGTCATCCTTGCCCCACATGACCTTGGAGGGAGCGGTCACGTCGTGCCTCTCCAG
The DNA here is from genome assembly GCF_900155635.1 of Olsenella urininfantis. Classification (GTDB taxonomy): domain Bacteria; phylum Actinomycetota; class Coriobacteriia; order Coriobacteriales; family Atopobiaceae; genus Olsenella_G; species Olsenella_G urininfantis. Next base: position 543,690 of record NZ_LT732540.1, on the reverse strand, counting down.
GAAGGGGAAGACCAGCTCCTCCTTGCGCTTGTAGTGCACGGCAAGCTGCCCCATCTCGCCGATGGCGGCACGGAGCGCAGGAGCGTCCTCCATCCCACCCCGGCGCGCACGCTCGATGGCGGGGCGGGCCTGCAGACCGATCAGGCGGGACAGGGCAGCGTTCTCCTCCCGGAGTACCCAGACGGGATGCCCTGGCTGCTCAGACGGGGAAGAGGAGGAGGCGGGCCCGCAGGCGAGGTGCCCCTCGAAGAGGGTGGCATGCACGTCGCAGAGGCGCTGGACCTCCTCAACCGCAACTCCGCCCGAGATGAGCTCCTGCTCTGCCGCGGCAATCTCCGAGCTCTCCACGTCCTTGAAGCTGGCGACGAACTCGTCCTTGACGTCCTCCACCGCCTCACCAGCCTGCAGGCGCTCGAGCAGGGACTTCAGCAGCATCCGACGCTCCTCGAGGGTGCTGGCCACCGCCGCGGGAGCATCCGCGCTGACCTGTGGCGCACCGCTGACCGAGAAGCCCTCACGCTCGAGGCCCGCCACGACGTCCTCGAGCCGCAGTCCCTTGTGCGCGCAACCCTTGGGCAGCGTCATGAAGCGCCCCATGGTCTGCAGGCGTCCCGGCTTGCAAATCTCGTCGAAACCCAGTCCAGCAAGGACATCCTTGAGCTCAGGGTATGCGCTCACCAGTTCAAACACGCTCTTCTCGAGGTCGATCTTCTTCTCGTCCATCAGGATTTCCACCCTTCTTCTCTGGCGACGCGGCTCGTGGGCGACCGACGCCTGCTTCTCGTTGCCTGCATTCTAGTTTTCCCAAGCTAACTAATTTGTTGCATTTACAACAGATGAGCAGGTTCTACAATGAGCCGCGGCATTTTGGCGCAGGACATTCTGGCATCTCTTCGTGATCGCGGGAGCCGTGCGCATGGCTCTCTCGGCAATGCTCTTCGTCCTGTAGGGGGCAGGTGCCGCGCCTGCCCTACCCCTGGCGGGAGTCCAGCCACTCCTTGAGAATGACGGCATGGTTTACCTGGGAGTCCTTGGCGGCATAGAGCAGGGTCACCACATCGTGCGAGAGAAGGGCGTCCGCAAGGCGGGCCGCGGCTTCGCTGGAGTCAAGCTCCGTGAGGTAGCGCGCGCGAAACGCGGGGAGGTTCTCTGCCTTGTGGACAAACTCCTTGCGCGCCTCCGTGGATGGCGCAAGCTCCTTTGCCCAGAGGTCATGAGAGAGGAGCTCCTTCTTGATGCCGCGAGGCCACAGCCTATCCACCAGCGCCCGATAGCCGTCGCCGGCTGACGGCTCCTCATACACGCGCTTGATGCGAATCTCAGGCATGCTCCCGTTCCGCCTTCCTGGCTACAGCGCATATCCTACCCATCAGTCTCGCAATGGTCCACACGCCGATCTAATCAGACCAGGATTAACGTAATGCCTATAGTTCTCGTAGATGCAAGACGGACCGTTAGGGCAGCACATGTCAGATCTCATCTACACCTGTGACGTCTCCTTCCTCTCTCTGAGGCGAGCCGAGAGGCTCGCACCCCCTGAGTTCGCCGCCGCTTTCAGCTGGTTCATGGCGCAGGAGGGAAGGCACATCGACAAACGTCCTTATGGTGAGGACGCGCCTCCCGGGCTACCCATCACAGTAGCTTCGCAGCGCGGCATCCACTACCCCAGCTATGAGAATCTGCCCTCAAAGGGTGCCGGCAAGGCTCAATACGCGCTGACCGTTCAATCTAAGAGTCAGAGGTATTACAGCGACAAGGACGTCATCGACAGGGGCGATGGAAGCTGGATATTTGATTACAAGGCCCATCGGACTGCCGAAGGAAAGCGAAGCACCGACAAATCAAATGAGCGTCTCATGCGCAATCTGGAGGACGGAGTTCCCGTAGGGGTCATCGTGCAGGACAAGAAACGAGGTGGCTTCACCGTCCTCGGCCTTGCCTATGTCGAACGCTACAACGAGAAGACCGAGACGTTCACTTTGCATGGGCCCGTCAACGAGCGGACGGAATCGCTAGGCCTTTTCTACTCGTTCATGCCATCCGACCTGACGGGAAAAGAGCGTAAAGAGGCGGAGGCCCTTCTGCTTGCCGAAGACACGGACAGCGAGAAAGCCTTGAAGTTTGACCGTCGCGTTCGAAGGGAGAGACAGGCAGACTTTAGAAAGGCGCTTATCGCAGCATATGGCGGAAGCTGTGCCGTCACGCAGACGGACGTCCTCGACACCCTACAGGCGGCACACATCGACCCGTATCGCGGAACGAGGTCTCAGCGGATAGTAAACGGAATCCTGATGCGCGCTGATATACATCTCCTCTACGACGCCAATCTCATTGCCATAGAGCCCGAGACGCACGTGCTGCGCCTCTCCCAACGTATCGCAAGCTCGGCCTATGCCCGCTATGCAGACAAGCCCATCCGCGTTCCGAACGAGAGGGCAAAAAGGCCGTCTGACTCCCTGCTGGCAATGCACTTCGAGCAGTTCGTGCGCCAACAGGCGGGCGCCGCATAACTAAGGCTACGTATCAGTTGGAGTGAGGATGTACTCTGCAAGGCTTGGGTACACGACCTCGTCCAGAAGCTGGGTCACCAGCTCCTTGAGGGTCGGTGCCTCAGCGCTGGCGCAAGCGTACTCTGGCCCGATGTAGTTAACGCAACCGCACCACGCAGGGCCATTCTTCCAGGCAATCAGCTCCAGCTCATGGCGGAGAGGTTCAGACCAGAGGTATGCCATCGGAGCTGATTTGGGGAAGTTGACGATGCCACAGCCTCTCCTTTTCTCAATCTCCTCATGCGTGCCATAGTCGAGTCCATGTTTGAGCGCCCACGTGCGATCAACGTCAACCAGATCCACTTCCTCTCCTCTCGCTCATGCCTTCGTGGTTTGAAGAGCATGATCCAAGTGGGAGAAAAAGTCAGATCCCCAAAAGGACGAGCGCCACTTATCGGATCGTTCTATTTCTTTGCCCTAAATCGCTCCAGTGCGAGACCCATCGCGAAGCCCACCAGCGCCAGGAGCACCCAGCCCATGCCCATGCTGGCAAGGGGAAGCAGGTCAAACGGCAGCTCCACGCCTGGGGCGAAGCCGTCTCGGAGCGCCACGGCAACGCTTCCAATTGCGCAGAGCGCCACGGAGAGCCTCCATGCCGGGACATGGGCCTGCGCCCCACCTCTCTGCACCAGCCCCATGATCACCAGGACGATCGCCACAGGATAGAGGGCAGAGAGCAGCGGCACGGAGTAGCCCAGGATTGCCGTGAGGCCCACGTTGGAAAGCAGGCACGAGAGGATGGTCACCAGAAGCGCCCAGCGCCTGTACCCCATGCGGGAGTAGTTCACGGAGAAGTACTCCGCGATGGAGCAGATCAGGCCGATGCACACGTTAAGGCAGGCGAGCGTGAAGATGGCCGCGACCAGGACGCTTCCGGCGACGCCAAACTCCACCGACGCCGCCGCGGAGATGACCTCTGCGCCATTCGTCGCATCGGGGACAACGCTGCCCATGACCGCGCCCAGGTAGCCAAAGCCGCAGTAGATGACCGCCATGCACGCCCCTGCCACAACGCCGGAGCGCATGACCTGCCGCGCCACGCCCTCGGCGGAATCAACTCCCATGGCCCGCACGTTCATGGAGATGACAATGCCGAAGGCAAGGGCGGCGAGCACGTCCATGGTCTGGTATCCCGTGACAAAGCCCGCCACGAGCGGGAGCTCGTCGTAGGGAGCGGAGGCCACGCCAGCCGCAGACCCCGGAGGTGCCACAAAGGTCGCCGCAAGAAGAATGACCACGAGGGCAATCAGCGTGGGACCCGAGAGCTTGCCCATGAGGCTGGTGAGCCTGCTGGGATGCATGGCCATGAAGTAGGCCACCACGAAGAAGAGCAGGGAGAACAGGAAGAGCGCCAGCTGGACGGGAAGCTCGTCTCCAAGCAGGGGGCGGATCATCTCGAACGAGGTGGTTGCCGTGCGCGGAATGGCAAGGAAGGGGCCAATGGCCAGGTAAACAAGGGCAACGAAGACCTTGGAGAAGGTGAGGTCGATGCGATTTGCCAGCTCGCGCGCGGAGCCGGCAAGCGCTATCGCGGCAATTGTGAGCACGGGAAGCCCCACCGCAGAGATCAGGAAGCCGACAAGGGCCGCAGGGGTGCGAACACCAGACAAGAGCCCCATCAGGGGTGCCAGGATGAGGTTGCCCGCACCAAAGAACATGGAAAACAGCGTGATGCCTACGACGAGGCCACCCTTCGCGTCTAGCTTGTCCTTGGTGAGGCCCGTGGGCGCTGTGGCGTTTGACATGCTCATACCTCCAAATCGTTTCGGAGAAGAATAGCATGTGCGCCAGCGCCCGGAAGATCACGTATCACAGGCGAAACGAGCGGGGAGGCGGGTCCGCCGGATGTCGCGCCCGCCTCCCCTCCCCTAGAGCTCGCGCCTCTCGTAGAGCACGCATGACAGCAGGGCGGAGAGGCCGTACATCACCATCGCCGCCAGCAGGCACACGAGCAGGACCGGCCACGGGCCCCAAGATCCCACCCAAACGATGGCCGCGCGAGCCACGAGCGCAACGGCGTCCTTGGGAATGACCATGGATGCCAAGGGGATCAGCGCAGGCAGAGACAGCGCGAACGATGCCCTTCGCGCGCCCCACATGAAGAGGAAGGGCATCTGCAGCGATACGAGCGCCAGAAACGCCGCAATGGACCCCGCTCCCGCGAGCAGCATCCCCCCGAGGTCGAAGGCATCGCGCATGAGAGGGAATGCCTGTGGCAGAAGACAGGCCGAGGCAACGCCCAACAGCGTAATGACCAGGTCGAAGGAACACAGGGAGAGCAATATGAAGAGGTAGCGCCCCAGAACCACATCGCGCCGGGTGACGGGAAGGGTCAGGCGGGCGCGCTCCCAGCCGCCCATCTCGTCCGCCTGAAAGCTGGCGCAGAGGGTGAAGAAGAGCATCACGTAGAGCGCGACGATTCCCACCATCATCTGGAATGCGGCCGGAATATCCAGAGGATCGCTGCCTCTCGATACGCCCAACAGCACGGGAACGAGCGCGATTACCAGCGCAACCAGCAGATACTGCTTCATCCTGCGCAGGGCGAAACAACTGTCCGCATACAGCAGGGACCTCACCTAGATCACCTCTCCCTTGACCATGAGCGTCATCACGTCGTCTATGTCTGCGGGGTCGCAGACATAGTCCGGGAACTGCCTCCCAAAGGCGTGGCGGTCTGCCACCAGCAGCGCGGTGACGCCGGAGCGCCTCAGCGCGCGCAACGGGCCGAAGCCCCTCTCGTCCGCCCGCAGCACCTGCTCCAGCTCTGCGGCGCGCAGCTGGGCCAGGCCCATCTCGTCCTCTATGCGGCTCACCTCACAGGAGAAGAGCAGCTCGCCCGCGTCCACCATCATCACGTAGTCCGCCAGGTGCTCCAGGTCGCTGGTGATGTGGCTTGAGATGAGCACGGACTTGTCGCCCGGCTCCAGGTACTCGCGGATGATGTCCAGCACCTCCTCGCGCACGATGGGGTCGAGTCCGGCCGTGGGCTCGTCCATGACCAGCAGGCTTGCCCCGCAGGCCAGGGCGCAGGCCAGCTGCAGCTTCATGCCCATGCCGCGAGAAAGGTCCTTCACCAGCTTGCGGGCCGCATGGCTGAGATGCGGCCTGGGGTCGTGCGGAAGCAGCCCCATACGCTCTGCCAGCTCCTCGAAGAGCTGGTGGTCAAACTGCGGGTAGGCAAGGTAGTGCATGGTGGCAACCTGAGCCACGCTCATCTCGCCGGGATAGGCGCAGACGGAGCTCACGAAGCCCACGCGAGACTTGACGGCCCTGAGCGCGGCATCGTCCAGGCCCGAGAGGCGCTGGCCAAAGAGCTCCACCTCGCCTCCGTCAAACGCGAGCTCCCCCAGGATTCCACGCATGATGGTGGTCTTTCCGGCCCCGTTCTGACCCACGAGCCCCACCACGCTTCCCCGGGGCACGCCAAAGCTCACGTCCTTGAGGGCAAAACCGTCGAAGCTCTTTGCGAGCCCCCGCACGCGCAGGTCGGAGGGCTCGCCCGAAAGGTCAAGCGTCCCCACGGACGACTCCATGCACCTTGCCATGCCTACTCCTCCTCAAACATCAGGTCAAGCATCTCGACGAGCTCCTGCCTTCCAAGCTGCGCCTCGCGCGCCTCCAGCAGCACCCGCGACAGGGCCTGCTCGACGCGCCTGAGGCGCTCCTCCTGCAGGAGCTCGGGGTCTATGCCGGCGACGAAGCTGCCCTTTCCAGGCACGGTCTCTATGAGACCTTGGGCCTCGAGCTCCGCGAAGGCGCGCTTGGTGGTGATGGCGCTGATGCGCAACGTGGCGGCCAGCCCCCGGATCGAGGGCAGCGCCTCACCGGGGTCAAGCTCGCCCGAAAGGATGCAGGAGCGAATCTGCGAGGCTATCTGCTCGTAGATGGGGACTCCCGACGAGTTTGAGAGCACAATCTCCACGCGGCACTCCTCTCTTACGTGCTTACTGTGTATGTTGTATATACACAGTAGTAACGTGAGGAGAACCTGTCAAGTGCGTCTGAGCGAGAGTGGCGGACGGCCTATTCCTCCATGCCAAAGGCATAGCTGGTCATGGCAATGGACCCCAACGTGTGCTTTCGGTTGAAGACTTGGGGCACCTCGTCTTGGGATGCCCCCAGAACCGTGAGCAGCGGCAGGTAGTGGTCGGGCGTGGGAACGGCAAAGCCGGCGTCAGGGAGCGGCAGGTAGTTGATGGCCCGCGCGTCGTTGCGGCCGAGGACGGCATCGTCCAGCGCCTCCTCTACGCGCTGACGCAGTCGGTCGTATCCCATGCCCAGGTTCTCTCCCGTAAGGGCAATCTCGTCCTCAACCCGAGCGGAGAGGAACTGCCCTCGTGGGTCCTGAAATAACAGGCCCAGATGCCTGGAGATCTCTCCGGAGGCGTAGCTGGCGCAGTCGCGGCCGAGCACCGCCACCCTGCCGCTGAGCCTGCCTTCGAAGAAGTCGGGAATGAGACGACAGACCAGCCTGAGCAGGCTCGTCTTGCCGCAGCCGGAAAGGCCCGTGAGCACGGTCAGGCCCCCGCAGGCAAGCTCAAGCGAGACGTCCTTCAGGGTCGGCTCGGTGCCGCCCTCGTAACGGAACTCCTGGACATCCGCCTCGACGGCGGGGACAACCGGCCTTGCCTAGGTCCTTGCGCACAGCAGCACCCCCATCAGGACGCACGAGAACGCCAGCACCAGGGCGTCAGGGATACCGGAGCGCATGACAACAAGATGGCGGCTCTCGCGCGTCAACTGGGCAAACGCCGGGGCCTAGCCGAGACGTTGTCGTATATGGGCCACATTCGACAACAAGACGCGGCGGCCGGCGCAAGGCCCCAGTTGCCGAGAGGTTCCCGGCGACTTGTTGTCGCTGGGGCACCAGAACCGACAACAAAACGGGACGCGCCTTTCGCCAACAGGCGCTTCGCGGCGAGGTGCGTGCTTTGTTGCACCAGACGCGCGGGGGCGATGTAATAAGGTAAGGAACGTTAGCCCCACGATAGGACCATGTTGTTGAATATGCCCCATGCGATCAGCAGCAGCACAAGTGCTACGGCAGCAACAATAATCTTCTGCTTCATTTCAGTTATTCCTCCCAGATGAAGGTAACCTCGAAGTCATCGCCCATTACAGAAGCAAACAGGTCCCTGATGTTCTGCTCTACATTCGTTTTGGCGTCGGCGAACAGCTCCCCTTCCCGCGCTCCTGACTCTGCCTTTTCCATACACTGCTTCCTGAACGCATCGACGTCCTCAACGTGAATCGGATTGAGGATGTTGTTGTGCTCTTCAAGTACGCCTGACTCTTCCAGGTCTGGTGTATTGGAGATGAGCGTTGGCTTGGGAAGCGTCACCGTCACGGACCGATCGGTACTTTCGGAGAATCTTGCCTTCGACAGGTCAACGCCAGCCTTAAGCGTGCCGACAAAACGGTACCAATAGCTGTGGGTCGTAAAAGGTAAGTCGAACTTCCATGTAAGAAGTTCGAGTTGGTTTTGGTCCTCCGCTTTCTCGATAATCTGATAACGCTGGGAAGCGGCCACCATCTCGTTCCTAGCAATAACGCGCTCGAATACTACGGACGAATTGACCGCCTGCCCCTCTGGCGCGATTCTTCTCTGAAGCGCTCCCTGCAATAGGAAAGCAAGAAAGAATCCCACTGCAAGACACACAACCGCCACGTAGCGCCTCTTCGGCAGAAGTAGCTTGAGTCCTTTTGCAAGACCACCTTGATGCTTTGGGACCACCGGCTGAGTTCCGTCAACAAACCCCGCATCTTCACGGGAATCCGACACGGAAGAGCCCGTTTCCTCGGTCAAATCTTCCTTCTCCGACATAACGATCTCCAATCTCTGTTCTTGATCTGCAAAAGTCGAAGTCTCTACACCCAACAGCCAGTCCCCGGTGCATCCATAAAGTAACGCCATCCTGCGAAGAACGAGAGCGTTGGGCTCCGCTAGCCCCTCTTCAAAGGAGAGGAGCGAAAATGCGCTCACCTGAAGTTCGCTCGCTGCACTCTCCAGACTGATTCCGGCCTCTTCACGACACTCCCTGTACCGTCGCGTGCTCACTTCATCACCGTCCTCATTTTTCTTATTGTAATGATAATGTTTCATATAGTTTATAAACGCACTTTAGACCTCCGTTCCTATCAGCGCTAGCATTTGTCTCGCTTGCCTCTGAGGCGAATCCAGCATGCACAAGAAGATGGAGGTGCCGCAGTGAACGAAAGAGCGATTATTGGCTCACGAATCGCAATCGCGCGTCGCGCGGCACATCTCAATCAGAATGAGCTGGGCAGAGCCATAGGGGTATCTGGGCAAACAATCTCCAACTGAGAGAATGCAAGATATGTCCCCAGTGCCACCGACATCGTCTCGCTTGCGCATGTACTGGGTTGCAGCGCAAGTTTTCTGCTGGGCCTATCTGACACCCTCTCCATTATGGTCAAGAGACCCTGAGCCTCAGCACGCCCACGTGTCACTTCACCTCTCGTCATAGGACATGTAAGTGATGCGAGGCCAAAAGAACCGAGCGACAACAAGATGGCAGCTCTCTCGCGCGTCAACTGGGCAAACGCCGGGGCGCGGGCGACTTGTTGTCGAATATGGGCCGCATTCGACAACAAGACGCGGCGACCGGCATGAAGCCCCAGTTGCCGAGAGGGGCGCGGCATCTTGTTGTCGCTGGGGCACCAGAACTGATAACAAAACGGGACGCGCCGCTCACCAACAGGCACTTTGCGGCGAGAGGCGCGCTTCGTTGTCGCCGGGCTCCAAAGCCGCCGCCACCGCGGCGCTAGAACACCCGGCGGTGCTTGAGCAGCGCCAGCAGCACCACGCACACCAGTGCCGTCAGCATGCAGATGATCGCAAAGCCATGCGCGAAGTCCGACAGCGGCATCCAGCGCGCATCCACGTTCATCCCATAGAAGCCCGAGACGATCGTGGGCACCGAGAGCACCACCGTGATCACCGTGAGGCGGCGCATCACGTCGTTCAGGCGCAGGTCCATGACCGACGACATGAGGTCGCGCGTGCCGTCGATGACGTTGCGGTAGATCTGGGCCATCTCGATGGCCTGCTGGTGCTCCACGATGGCGTCCTCGAGCAGCTCGTCCAGCCCCTGGTGGCACAGGAGGCGCTCCAGGCGCCTCAGCCTCCCCAGGACGTTGGCGTTGCCCTGCAGGGAGGTTGAGAGGTACACCAGCGAGGACTCCAGGCCATGCAGGGAGAAGAGGTCGCCCTCGCTGATCCAGCCGTCCATGCGCCCCTCCAGCTCAAGGCGCCGACGGTCGATGTCCACCAGGACCTGCTGGTAGAAGAGCCCCAGCCTCAGCAGGATGGTGCAGGCGAAGCGGCTGTGCCGCCAGGTGGAGAAGTCCCGCACCTTGCCGGAGGAAAAGTCGTCCAGGAGGGCGAAGCGCTCCGTGCAGATGGTTACCACGTTGTTCTTGGTGAGGATGATGCACAGCGGCACGGTGTTGCGGGCGCGCTCCTCGAGGTCCTCTCGGGCGGAGGGCACGTCCACCAGGACCATGAGCGTGTCGCCCTCCTGCTCGACGCGGGCCTTCTCCTCTGGGTCGATGGCAGCAAGGAGGTCGTCACGCTCGAGGCCGAAGTTGCGCGCGACCTCGTCCACCTCCTCGAGCGTGGGCGCGCTGAGTCTCACCCAGCTGCCCGGGCCCATGTCTTCCACGCGGGAGGTGGCGCGGTCCTCGGTGCGGTATATCTCTATCACGCATGCCTCCCCCCGACGTGTGGCCAAATGTCAAAAGCCTAGCACAAGGGGGAGCCGCCACATGGATCGCTCCCCCTGTCAAAAGACGTGCGTGCGGGAACGCCCGCACCCAATCCGATCCTACAGGTCGTCCACCAGGGCCGTGGACTTGGCATAGGCAGTGGAGCGGGCCTCGAAGAAGTCCGTCTTCACCATGTTGGCGTTCGAATACTGGTTGACCCAGGCCATGTCGGCGGGCTCGCGGTGGTTGTCCTCGAAGAGGTTGCCGTAGCCCAAGGCGCTCCAGCGTAGGTTGCCCAGGTAGCGCACATAGCTCTCCACCATGTCGCCCGTGAGGCCGGGAATCTGGTCGCCTATGACGTAGCGGCCCCAGGCCACCTCCTGGCGCACGCCCTCCTCGAGCATGGCGCGAAGCTCCGCCACCATATGCCCGTCGAAGAGCTGGGGCTCCTCCTTCTGCAGCTCTGAGATGATGTTGCGGAAGAGCCAGAGGTGGGTGTTCTCGTCGCGGTTGATGTAGCGGATCTCCTGGGCGCTGCCAGGCATCTTGCCGTTGCGGGCCAGGTTGTAGAAGAACATGAAGCCCGAGTAGAAGTACACGCCCTCCAGGATGTAGTTGGCCATCACCACGTGCAGGAAGGCGCGGGCGTCCTGGCGCTCCACGAACTCGTTGTAGTTGTCACCGATGAAGGTGTTGCGCCTCAGCAGGTGCTCGTCGTCGCGCCACTGGTAGAGAATCTCGTTGCGCTTCTCGGGCGAGCAGATGGTGTCGAGCATGTAGGAGTAGCTCTGGGAGTGCACGCACTCCTGGAAGGTCTGGATGCCCAGGCAGAGGTTGACCTCGTTTGCCGTGACGTAGGCGCTCACGTTGGGAAGGTTGGCGCTCTGCAGGGAGTCCAGGAACACCAGGAAGCTCAGGATCTTGTCGTAGGCGCCGCGCTCGGACTCGCTCAGGCGGGGGTAGTCCTTCACGTCCTGGGCCAGGTTGATCTCCTCGGGAACCCAGAAGTTGTTCATGGCCTGACGGTACCAGTCGCTCACCCAGCCGTAGCGCATGTTGTTGAAGTCGTTGAGGTTGGTGGTGTTGCCGCCGATCATGCGACGGTCGCGCACCTCGATGTCACCCTGCGGGTTGAACAGAGCCTTGCGTGAAAGACGCGCGTCCCTCTCTATGGCCATGGCCTCTCCCCTCTCGCTTTCCTGACTGCCTTGCCTGCATCCGAGCCGCACTGCGCGCCTCTAGGACGAGCAGCTCTCGCACTCCTCCACCTCAAGGGACTTGGAGCGCACGTAGTAGACGGTCTTCACGCCACGCCTCCAGGCCTCTATGTACAGCGCCAGGACCTGCCTCATGGTGAACTCGTTGGTGATGTAGAGGTTCATGGACTGCGCCTGGTCGATGTGACGCTGCCTCACCCCTGCCGCACGCACCGACCAGCTCTGGTCAATGAGGTGCGCGGCCTTGTAGTACCACCAGGTGCCCATGGACAGCTCGGGGGCGATGCGCGGCAGCATCATGCCCTTCTTCTCCTCCAGGAAGAAGCGGTGCATGATGGGGTCGAGGCCCGCCGTGGTGCCCGAGAGGATCGAGGTGGAGCTGGTGGGGGCTATGGCCAGGAGGTAGGCGTTGCGCATGCCCTGCTCGGCAACGCGACGGCGCAGCCCGTCCCAGGACTCGCCCGCATACCCGCGCTTCTCGAAGTAGGCCCCCGTCTGCCAGTCGGAGCCCTCGAAGAGCTCATAGGGGCCCTTCTCGGCGGCAAGGTCGCACGACGCGGCGATGGCATGGCGGTTGATGCGCTCGAAGACGTCGTCCACGAAGGCAAGGTGCTCCTCGCTCTCCCAGCGGATGTGACGCTTGGCTAGCATGTGATGGTAGCCGCTGACGCCCAGGCCGATGGAGCGGTAGCGATGGTTGGTGATCTTGGCAAAGGGCAGCGCGTAGAAGTTGAGGTCGATCACGTTGTCCAGGGCGCGCACCACGCAGCGAACGGTCTGGCCCAGATCCTCGTCGTCCTCCACGGCGATGCGCCCCAGCGAGAGGCTCGCCAGGTTGCACACCACGAAGTTGCCCGGGCGAACGGTGCTCACCACCACGGTGTCCCCCTCGCGGGTGAGCACCTCGCGGGAGACCGTCTCCATAGCCGAGGTGTTCTGCGCGATCTCGGTGCAGAGGTTGGAGCAGTAGATGATGCCCGCATGCGGGTTGGGGTTGGCGCGGTTCACGGTGTCGCGCATGAAGGCGAAGGGCGTTCCCGTCTCCACGGCGGAGCGCAGGATCAGGCGGACCACCTCGCGGATGGGCATGCTGCGCTTGGGGATGCGCGGGTCTGCCACGCAGTCGAGGTAACGCCTCTCCCACTCCTCGCCGAAGCAGTCCTCTATGGCATAGCCCTTCACGGTGAGGACGTCGTGCGGGTCCATGAGATGCCACTCCTGCGACATGTCCTCCTCGGCCATCCTCCAGAAGAGGTCCGGGTAGCAGACGGCCGGGAAGACGTCGTGGGCCTTCATGCGCTCGTCGCCATTGTTGGTGCGCAGCTGCAGGAACTCGGGGAGGTCGCGGTGCCAGGCGTCCAGATAGACCGCCACGGCACCCGAGCGCACGCCCAGCTGGTCAACGGCCACGGCCGTGTCGTTGATCACGCGAATCCAGCGGATGACACCGCCGGCGGCTCCCTTGTAGCCGCGGATGGACCCACCCGCCGCACGCACCTTGCCCAGGTACATGCCCATACCGCCGCCGTACTTCGAGACCTGGGCGAAGTTGTCCACGGAGCGGTAGATTCCCTCGAGGGAGTCGGGCACGGTGTCGATGAAGCAGCTGGAGAGCTGGTGCTGGGGCCTGCGCGCATTGGAGAGCGTGGGGGTGGCCATGGTCACCCTGAGCTGGCTCAGCATGTCGTAGAAGCGGCCAACCCACTCGAGGCGGCAGCTGGGGTCCTCGCGCAGGGCCAGGTGCAGGGCGATGCCCAGGAACATCTCCTGGGGGGTCTCCAGCGCCTCGCCCTCGAAGGAGCGGATGACGTAGCGGCGGCAGATGAGGTCGAGGCCGGCGAAGTCGAAGAGCTGGTCTCGGCTGTCGTCCAGGAGGGCCGAGGCCCGCTCGATCTCCGCGCGGGTGTAGCCCGCCAGGATGTAGCTGCCGTAGAGGTCCAGGTCCGTGAGGAGACGAAGCTTCTCGTAGAAGCTCGACACGCCGCGGCTGGCCATGAGGCGACCCACCTTCTGGTGATGGCCATAGGCAAGGATGCGCGCCGCCACGAAGCTCCACTTGGGGGCCTCCTTGCTGGTCAGCTCCACGGCCGCGCGCACCAGGGCGTCAAGGCGCTCCTGGGGACCAAGCTCGTCGGTGAGGAACCCGCGGAAGCGACCCAGCAGGGAGGACGTCGCATACTCCTCGTCCAGGAAGTCATGCTGGATGCCGGCAAGCACGCCGGAGATGCCCTCGTCACCCAGCAGCGAGACTATCTCCTGGCGCTGGTGGCGCAGCTCCGTGCGACGGGAGCGATACAGGATGTAGGCCTTTGCCTGCGCGAAGTGCTCCGCGCGCATGAGGGTCTCCTCGACCAAGTCCTGGATCTGCTCCACCGTGCTGGAGCCCTGCTCGGCCATGCGAGCCTCCACCTGCGCGACGAGGACCGCAAGCCCCTCGTCCGACAGCTGTGCGGAGGTTGCGGCAAAGGCCTTGCCGATGGCGCGGGCGACCTTGGTGGAGTCGTACTCCTCCTGGCTGCCGTTTCTCTTGACTATCTGCATGGCTCCCCCATCGCATATGCGTGAATTGCCTGCGCTACGATAGCATACCGCCATGCCAAAAGAGGCCTTGAGACGCAATATCTCGTTGTTTTATTTTTCTACAGCCACAATATGTTGTTGCTGTGAATGGAAAGATTCTCGCCTAGAGCAGACGGGAACAGGCGATGAGGGCCTCCAGGAGAACGAAGCAGCCCATGCCCAGGTTGAGCAGGCGCGCCACAGCGCCGTCTTTGCCCTCGCCCCCTCCATCACTCAATAGGGGGACCTCCTCGGGCATGCGCTGGACCTTCAGGTTCCCTCTCAGCCAGGTAAAGACAAGCACCAGCCCCGCCAGGGTGAGCAACGGCATGGCGAGGGCCCACACAAGGTATCCCGTGCCCGCTGGGGTGAGGCCGCCCGAGAGGAGCTGGCCCCAGAGCCCCTCGGTGCCCGTCTCGTTCACGATGTCGACCTCCGTGGCGCTCATGAACGCAAGGCAGATGTCCATGACCGAGCCACCCAGGAAGTTCTGGACCGAGTGCATGAGCATGGTCACTCCCACGCTGCGCGTGCGCAGGTACACATAGGCAAGCAGCGCTCCTGTGGTGAAGGTGTAGAAGAACTGATAGACGTTCTCGTGGAAGAGCGCGAAGCACAGGGCCGAGAAGAGGATGGCCCCCGCCTCGCCCCAGCGGGCACTGCGCTCAAGAAAGCAGCGGCGAAAGAGCAGCTCCTCCATCACGGGGGCCGCCACAAGCGTCACCAGGAGGTCCAGCGCCAGGGGCATCTCGCTCTGAGCCTGGAGCGGATCGCTCGCAAGGCCGCTGCTCAGGAAGCCAGCGAGGAGGTCGCCCAGGTAGGCCCCCAGCTCCGTCAGGGGCAGGCTCACCAGCAGAAGGAGCGCGATGTCAAGGGAGGAGAGGCCCAGCTCCGCCCGCGCGGGCGGAGCGTCCTTGGGGATGCGGCTCATGACCAGGGCCACCAACGGAAGAGAGATGCCATACACAAGCAGGTAGTAGAGGGCCTCCATGATCCAGTCCGGAAGGCCCAGCCCATCCGTGAGGGCAAAATAGACCTCGTCTGAGGAGGCGAGCGCCGAGGAGAGGAGCGAGAGGCCCACGAAGAGCAGCAGGCAGAGCCCCAACCGGGAATGGCGCCGCGCCATCTCGCCGAGAGGTGGGGCGTCAGGCGTTGGATTGGCGAGCTCAGGTGGCACAGGTCCGGTCTGCGAATCCAAGCGGGGCTCCTCTCGGGGCGCCTTTCCTTCGGCGCCGCCAGCGTCAGTTCAGACAAACTTAGCAGAAGACCCGACCCACGAGGGCCGGGTCCCGGAAGGCGCAGGGCGGAGGGGGCTGCGGCTAGGCGTTGGCCAGCGCGTCGGCCAGGGCCTCTATCTCGTCCAGGTTGGACTGCTTCACGCCCGACTTGAGACGCACCACAGGCTCCAGGATGGTCATGTTGCTCATGCCCTCGAGCTGCTCCAGCATCAGAGAACCCGCCTTGGGGGCCCAGCTGCCGTTCTCCATCACGCCAACCACGCGGTTGCGCAGGGCGTGGCTCGAGAGGTCCTCCAGAAGCACGCGCGTGCTGTCGAAGAGGCCCATGTTGTAGGTGGCGCTGGCAAAGACCAGCTTGGAGTACTGGAAGGCACGTGAGACCAGCTCCGAGGTGTCCGCCTTGGAGCAGTCGTAGACGCGCACGTTGCGCAGGCCCCTCTCGGCCAGGCGCATGGAGAGGATGTCGGCGGCGCAGGCGGTGTCCCCGTAGATGGAGCCGTAGAAGATGGCAACCGAGTCAAGCTCGGGCGTGTAGCTTGCCCACTTGGCGTAGCGGTCCAGGATGAGCTGGAAGTCCCTGCGCCAGAGGTGACCATGCAGGGGGCAGATCATGGCGATGTCCAAGGACTGGACCTTCTTGAGCAGGGCCAGGGTCTGGGGTCCGTACTTGCCCACGATGTTCACGTAGTAGCGCCTGGCCTCGTCGGCCCAATCCTGCTCCCAGTCAACCTCGTCGGCAAAGATGTTGCCGCTGAGAGCGCCAAACTCGCCGAAGGCGTCAGCGGAGTAGAGGGTGTGCGTGAGCTGGTCAAAGGTCACCATCACCTCGGGCCAGTGCACCATGGGCGCAAGCAGGAACCGCAGGGTGTGCCTGCCCAGCTCGAGCGTGTCTCCCTCCTTGACCCTCACGGCATGGGGCTCGGGGTCGAAGTCGAAGAACTGGGCGAGCATCTTGAAGGTCTGGGTGGTGCCCACCAGCTTGATCTGGGGGTACCTCTCCACCAGCTGAGGAATCACCACGCAGTGGTCGGGCTCCATGTGGTTGATGACCATGTAGTCCAGGGTGCGGCCACCCAGCACAAACTCCAGGTTCTCCATGAACTGGCGCGAGACGCCCTCGTCGATGCCGTCGAGAAGACAGGTCTTCTCGTCCATGATGAGGTAGTTGTCGTAGGACATGCCGTCAGGCGTGGGATAAGTGTTCTCGAAGAGCTCAAGGCGCCTGTCAGAGGCCCCCAGCCACCAGCTGTCCTCAGAGATCTGTCGCACGTTGTGCATGGAACCGCTCCTTGCCACTTGGCGGGTGCGCGCGTCACACCACATGCGCCAGAGCGCAGGCACCGCCGAGACTTTATAGAGAGTTTCGTATGTCCCTAGCATGATATGCGATTCGCGGGCGGATGGGTTGGCAAACGCCATGTTCGGATACGACGGGACCCCGCAGGCCACCTCGGCCCGCGGGGTCCCGGCTGGGAACGCGTGTGATGCCTCCGTCGATGGCGGCTCCTAGAACTCGAGCTCCATCAGGCGGGAGACGGAGACGATGTAGATCTCGAGGGCACGCTTGAACTGCTCCTCCGAGAAGCCCTCGTCCGCAGAGTGCTCGGCTCCCACCCACTCGGGCATGGGGAAGCTGGGGTCGTTGGGGCCAAAGGCGCCGCCGGCCTTGAAGTGGCGGGCGTAGGTGCCGCCACCGATGGTGAAGGGCTCGTCGTGGCGGCCGGTGTACTCGTTGTAGGTGCCGACCAGCGCCTGGACGCCATCGGAGCTGGGGTCGGTTGAGAAGGGCACCATGTCGAGGTCTACAGTAAGGGTGCAGCCGTGCTCCTCGGCGAGGGCGCCCACGCGCTCGGTGATCTTCTCGCCTGTGATGGAGGTGGGATAGCGGGAGTCGATGGTCTGCTCAAAGCGACCGTCCTTGGTGCGGATGGTGCCGCCGATGCAGGTGAGAGGGTCGAAGAGCTCGTCGGTGGCGGCGATGCCCAGGGTGGAGCCATCGGTGGACGCGAAGACCAGGCTCTCGAGCTCGAGGAAGCGCCGCTCGGCATCGGAGCAGAGGCCATTGTCCAAAAGGTAGCTCACCAAGAGGCCGATGGCGTTGATTGAGCCGGCGGGCATGGAGGCGTGCGCGCCGATGCCATGGGCGGTAAGCCTCACCAGTCCGTCGCCTGCTGGCTCCACGTCGATGCGCTCGGCGGCGGGCAGGGTGCGGAGCTCGGCTCGGACGATGGCCGTTGCCTCGCCGGCAACCGCGTTGCCCACGGTGCCGCCGTCGAAGTCAACGATCACGTCAGAGATCTGGCCGGAGGTGATGGTGGCGGAGTAGCCACCCTTCTCGCCGCAGATCAGGGGGAAGTCGGCGTCGGGAGAGAAGGTGAACTCGGGCTGGGGGTAGTTCTCGAGGTACCACTCCACGTCGGCCATGTTGGTCTCTTCGTTGTTGCCCACGATGCAGCGCAGGGTGTAGGGCAGCTGCTCGCCGGTGGCCGCGACCTGGTCAGCGAAGTACTTGGCGGCGTAGAGCTCCAGGACGAAGGGGCCCTTGTCGTCCAGGACGCCGCGGCCGATGAGGTAGCCGTCCTTGCGGGTCATCTTGAAGGGGTCGAAGGTCCAGCCCGTTCCCTCGGGGACTATGTCCGTGTGGGCAATCATGGCGATCTGCTTCTCGCTCTTGCCGGGAAGATCCGCGTATCCGATGCGACCCTCGCAGTCGTGGGCCTCGAGGCCCAGGCGAGAGGCGATCTCAAGGCCCTTTGCCAGGGCCTCGTAGGGAGCCGGGCCATAGGGCTTGCCAGGCTCAGCGTGGTCAAGGTCCTCGACCGAGCGGATGGCAACCAGGGACTCGATGTCCTTGACGGCGTCCTCCCAGATGCCCTCCACGTACTCGTGGACCCTCTGCTTCAGCTCCTCATCTGCCATGGTTAAAGTCCTTTCGCATAGAAGTGCAGGATTATTGCAACGCAGAAAGATTAACATGCGCAGGCCTCCCCGCGCGGCGCAATCCGCTGGCGGGGCCTGCCGGAGCATGGGCGGAGAGAGGACCCCTCGGCTCTGATAGACTTGCGCAGTCAACCAGGCGAGAGGAGACCTGCGTGCCCCCAAAGCAGCACAGCCTGTGGCCGCCCAGCTTCAAGGCGGCCATCTTCGACTTCGACGGGACCATCAGCGACACCGCCGCCCTCTGGAACAAGGTGGACCGCGCCTTCCTCAGCTCCCGCGGGCTGCCCTTCACTGCGGACTACCAGCAGAACCTCTCGGCTTTGGGGTTCAAGGCGGGCGCTCGCTACACCATCGAGCGCTTCGGGCTGGACGAGGGAGTGGACGACATCTGCGCGGAGTGGAAGCGCCTGGGAAGGGCCCTCTACGCGAGCAGCGCGACGCTGCGCCCCGGCGCCGCGAACTACATCAGGGCGCTGAGGGAGCACGGCATCGGGGTGGCGCTTGCCACCGTGAACGATGCCGACATGCTGGACGCTATCCAGCACGTTCGCTTCGACGCCCTCTTTGACGTGCGGGTCCACGGAACGGACGTGGCAAGGCCCAAGGATCATCCGGACATCTATCTCGAGGCGGCCCGCCAGCTTGGCGTGGGCGCCTCCGACTGCATGGTCTTCGAGGACGTCTACATTGGTGCCAGGTCCGCCAAGAGCGCAGGAATGGCCGTCTGCGGCGTTCGCGCAAACGACCATTCCCAGTTCGCAGACGAGCTGCGCTCCTACAGCGACGTGTGGGTGGAAGACTGGAGAGACGCGCTTGGCCGGCAGGGCCAGGGCGCCCTCTCCTAGTAGTCGATCTCCATCAGCCGAGCGATGGACACGATGTAGATCTTGAGCGCGCGCCTCAGGCTCTCCTCGCTCACCGCCTCGTCGGCACCATGCTCGAAGCCCACCCAGGAGGGCACCTCCTCTGCAGGCTCGTGCGGACCAAAGGCGCAGGCCCTCTCGAACTTGCGCGCGTAGGTCCCACCGCCAATGACGAAGGCCTGGGAGCTGCGTCCCGTGTACTCGTCGTAGGTGGCGAGCAGGCACCTGATCTCTGGGGTCTCCGGGTCGATGTAGAAGGGCCGCTTCACGCCGTCCACCTCGAAGCGGGCACCGTGTGCCGCGGCGAGCTCCTCCAGCGCCCGGGTAATCTGGGCGTCGTCTATGGCGCTGGGATAGCGCGAGTCGCAGGTCTGGACGAGACGCCCATCCACGCTGCGCACCGTGCCCCCGATGACCGTGAGGGGGCCGAACCTCTCGTCGGCGCATGCTATGCCCAGGGCCCTTCCGTCGTGTCCCAAGGCACAGAGGGCATGCTGGAGCTGCAGGAACTCTCGCTCCGCAGGAGAGCAGAGGCCCTGGGCAAGAAGGTAGTCTACCAGCATGCCGATGGCGTTCTTGGTTCCCTCGGGAAGGGAGGCGTGCCCGCCCCTGCCGTGCGCCGTGATGCAGACCGTATCGTCAGGCCCCTCGGTCAGCTCCAGCCCCTCGCATGCGGGCAGCTCCTCGAGCTTTGCGCGGACGAGTGCGCTGGCAAGACCAGGGATGGCATTGGCGACGGTGCCTCCGTCCATCTCGATGATGCGGCTCTCGGCCGAGGTGCCAAAGACGTCAGCGGAGATGAAGCGGCCGTGGTAGACGCCCTTCTCGCCGCAGATGAGCGGGAAGTCCGCATCCGGGGTGAAGGCAAAGGCGGGCATGGGCTGGTGGGCAAGGTAGTAGTCCAGGTCTTCCATGTTGGTCTCTTCCTCGCTGCCCACGATGCAGCGCAGGGTGTAGGGCAGCCTCCTGCCCGTGGCCGCAACCTGGCGCTGGAAGAAGTGCGCGGCATAGAGCGAGAGCACGAAGGGGCCCTTGTCGTCCAGGACGCCACGGCCCATGAGGTAACCCTCGCGGCGCGTGACGTCAAAGGGGTCAACGGTCCAGCCAAGGCCCTCGGGGACCACGTCGGTGTGTGCGATGGTGGCAATCTGCTTCTCGCTCACGCCGGGAAGGTCCGCGTAGCCTATGTAGCCCTCGCAGTCATGGGCCTCAAGGCCCAGGCGAGAGGCGATCTCGAGCCCCCTCGCAAGCGCCTCGTGACTGCCGGGTCCCCAGGGCATGCCCGGCGCCGCCTGTGACTTGTCCTCTACGGAGCGGATCTTCACCAGTGAGCGGATGTCCTCGACGAGGTCCTCCCAGACCTCATCCACATAGGCGTCCACCCGCCGCTTGAGCTCTTCCTCTGACATGGTTCTCCCCTCTCGTGTGTGCCGTGCCCAAGAAGTGTAGCGCGCTGGCGCCCCGCACGGCCCTTCGACGGGCCCGCCGGGTGGGCGAACATGCCACTCCGCACCCCGGTTCACCAATAACGGCGGATTGACCCACCCGTGGGGCGCCTGCGGGTGGGCAGACGCGGCGGTTTTGGCCGAGAAGAGCCTCACGTGGCGCGTTGGCCCACCTACGAGGCCTCGTGAGGTGGGTAGACGCGCGCCTTACGGCCGCAAGAGGTCCCTCGTGGCGCGTTGGCCCACCTACACCCGAACCATGGGGCGGGGGTGCGTAAGGCACGTCGGCAGAGACGGCGGAGTCGCGGCACAAAAAGGGAGCCGCCGAAGCGACTCCCAAAATCAGCTCTATGGAAATAGGCTTATTTACATCTTGTGAACGTTGGAAGCCTGGAGCTTGCCGTTCTGGCCGGTGGTGATGTCAAACTCGACGGGCATGCCCTCGTCCAGGGTCTTGAAGCCGTCCATCTGAATCTCGGAGTAGTGGACGAACAGGTCGTCGCCATCCTCGCGAGAGATGAAGCCATAGCCCTTGTCGGGGTTGAACCACTTAACAGTACCCTGTGCCATGTCGTGCCTTTCTTTCTTGCCCCGAAGGGCATAAACACTGCGCCGGAGCGCGATACGTTGTGACCTGTGAGGTCAACGATGGTCATTCTACCCTATTGCCCAGTGAGAATGGTCAACAATCCGCTGGCAAGGGAATTTAGTTGGCTACGAAAGGCCGACGTCCAGCCTGGCGAACTCGGCGGGCACGAGACCCGGTTCAACGGCAAAGCTCTCCTCGATGGCCTGGGCCTGAGAGGACCTGAGCTCGGCCAGGGCAGCCTCTCCCGCCCCCTGGTACGCCTGTGCGAGGCGCCTGAGCGCATAGCACACGTACGCGGCAACGGAATCACCAACGCCCGAGAGCAGCATCATGGTCACCAGCGAGTTGGGCGCAAGACCCATGGCTATGCTGGGGTCAAGGTCCAAAAGGCCCGCGACGGCAGACTCCACGTCCCTCGCCGCCTCAAGGTCCCCCTCGAGCAGGGCGCGGGACAGGGGCGCACTCACGCCTTCCACGAACTTTTCGATAATGTCCAACAGGTAGTCCCTATGCAGCATGCGACTCTCCCAACGCTTGCGGCTAGCAGTTTGCGGGCGCCGGCACGCCCATGTGCTCGAACGCGGACAGGGTGGCCTGCCTGCCCTGCGGCGTGCGCACGATGAGGCCCTGCTGCAGCAGGTAGGGCTCATACACGTCCTCGAGGGTTGACGGGTCCTCCCCCACCGCGCTGGCAACGGTGGTGAGCCCCACGGGACGGCCGCGGAAGGTCTTGGTCAGGGCGAGGAGGATCTTCTTGTCCATCCAGTCCAGACCCATCTCGTCTATCTCGAAGAAGCCGAGGGCCTCTGCCGCAACGTCCCAGCTGACCGATCCCTCGGCCCTCACCTGAGCGTAGTCGCGAACACGCTTGAGCAGGCGGTTTGCCAGTCGAGGCGTGCCGCGCGACCTGCTTGCGATCTCGGCGGCGCCATGAGCATCGATCTGAACGCCCAGGATGCTGGCGGAGCGCGTGACGATGCGCGAGAGCTCCTCAATGGTGTAGTAGTCCAGGCGGTACGAGATGCCAAAGCGATCACGAAGGGGTCCTGTGAGAAGGCCGGTGCGCGTGGTTGCGCCAACCAGGGTGAAGTGGGGCACATCCAGCCTGATGGAGCGCGCGGCCGGGCCCTTGCCGATCACGATGTCCAGGACGAAGTCCTCCATGGCGGGATAGAGCACCTCCTCGACCTGGTGATTGAGGCGATGTATCTCGTCCACGAAAAGAACGTCACCCTCCTCGAGGTTGGTGAGGATGGCAGCGAGGTCACCCGTGCGGGCGATAGCTGGGCCCGAGGTGGTCTTGAGGCGGGCGCCCATCTCGTTTGCCACGACGTTGGCCAGCGTTGTCTTGCCCAGGCCCGGAGGGCCCGAGAAGAGCACGTGGTCAAGGGTCTCATGCCTGTCGCGTGCCGCAGAGATGAGCACGCGCAGGTTGTCCCTCACACGCTCCTGGCCGCAGTACTCGTCCAGCGTGGTGGGCCTCAGGCTGTGTTCTACGTCAAGATCGTCTCCTGTGAGCTCGGCGGTGACGCTGCGCGTGCCCTGGGCGCGCCGCATCTCCTCGTAGCCGAAGAGGTCCTCGTCAGTCGCCTCCCACATTACAGCGCACCCCCCAGGCGACGCAGGGCAAGGGATATTGCCTTCTCGAGGCTGAGGGAGCCGTCCCTCTCGCAGCCCTCAAGCGCAAGCTCGGCCTCCTGGGGCGTGAAGCCCATGGAGAGCAGCGCTGCCGAGGCCTCCTTGATGACCCCCTCCTGGGCGGGGGCGATGGGACCGGAGGGGGACCCGGAGGTGGCAAGACCCGCGAGCGTGCAGAGGACCTCGTCCTTGGCAAAGCTGTCCTTGAGCTCCATCAGCAGGCGCTGGGCCTTCTTCTTGCCAACACCTGGCACCTGCGACATGAGGTTGATGTCCTGGGCGGCGACTATGGAGTAGAGCGTCGCGGGCGCGAAGGTCGAGAGAACGGCAAGGGCGAGCTTGGGCCCCACCCCCGAGACGTCCACCAGCCTGTCGAAGGCAGCACGCTCCTCTCGCGTGGCAAAGCCATAGAGCTCCACGGCGTTCTCCTTGACCAGCATGCGCGTGAGAAGGGTGACACGCCCCTCTCCTGCAGCCGGCAGCTGGGCCGAGGTGAGCGAGGACACGCCCAGCTCAAACCCCATTCCAGAGACGTCCAGCACCACACGGCCGGAAAAGAGCTCCACGATGCTTCCGGTAAGCTGCGCTATCACGAGCTGTTCCTCCTACTCTGGCGCCTTGCCAGGATGCCGCCCGCGTCGGGCCTGCGGGAATGCGCAGCGGTCGCGGCGGCGGTGATGTCACGCGCCTCGATGCGGTCCTGCTCCGCCTGGGCCTGCTCCTGCTCGAGCACCTGAGCCGCGGCAGAGTTGCGGGCCACTCTCTGGGTGCGCGTAAGGTTTGCGTGGCAGATGGCCGCGGCAAGGGCGTCCGCGCAGTGATCGGGCCGCGGCTCATGGTCGAGCTGCAGGACATTGCGCACCATGTAGATGACCTGGCGCTTGTCTGCGGAGCCCGTGCCCACCACGGCCTGCTTTATCTGCATGGGGGTGTACTCCCCCACCTCCAGGCCCGCCTGGGCGCAGGCGACTATGGCCGCCCCCCTGGCATGCGCCGTGGCGATGGCAGAGCGCGTGTTCTCCCCGAAGAAAATCTTCTCTATGGCAAGCTGCGACGGCTGGTAGCTCTGGATCGCCCGCGCAATCTCTGCGTAGATCTTGCCCAGGCGCCGGTCAAGCGGATCAGAGGAAGCGGTGCTAACACAGCCATAGGCACGGGCCCTGCAGAGTGACCCTCGCGTCTCCACTATGCCCCAGCCCGTGTTGGCAAGCCCCGGGTCTATGCCGAGTATGACCAAGAGCCCTCCCGAGATGCCCTTCAAGCAGATTAATAGAACGTCCGTTCTATACTAGCACAGCAACGTCGGGACGACAGCTAGTTCTCGGAGAAAGACGCAGGCCATATGGGCAAGCCGCCCTGCGGCCCCTCGAGGTCCTGGGGAGGCTCCGGGGCGATGCCCTCAGGCGACATGAGTGTTCCCCCCTGGATGAGATCTCCCAGAAACTCGAGCGCCTCGCGAAGCTCGTCCGGGTCGATGCCCGAGGTCTGCGAAACCCCCCGGCCACCGCCAGGATTGGCCTTGTCGGCCCTTTTGCCAAGCGACGCCTCGATGTGTGCGGCCTTCTCGACGCCCTGGGCCGCCAAGGAGGCCTCATGGGAGAATCGCCAGGTTCGGGCACGCCTCGCGCACCACTCGGCCACAGCGCTTCCGCTCACGTCGATTACCGGCACGCGGAGCTGCGCAGAGGCGCCTGGACGGCGTATGGCGCCCACGACCAGGTCTACCAGGGCGTCGTCGCAACCAAGGGAGAGGGCGATCTCCGCCCGCGCGAGGGCGTTTGTGACTCGCTCGCGCAGTATGGCATCGATGAGCTCCAGACGCTCCCCGGGAGATCCCGCAATCCCCAGGCCAAGGGGCAGGGGAAGGTCGCCCTCGCCAGGGTCTGTGCTTGGAAACACGGGGGAAACGGTGTTGCGCTGCCGCGCGAGCGCAGGGAGCTCCGAGCGATAGACGTCACCCAGGGGTGCCAGACGGGCCGAGAGGGGCACGCCCTCATCCTCGCCCAGGCAAAGGGAGGTCTTATCGACACAGCTCAGCACCTGCGCCCCCAGCTCGTCTGCCCAAGATGCGAGCTGGGCCTGCACCATCCCCTGGCCAAGCACGTCTTGCGGGCGGATGCGCCTGCCCAGCCTCAGTGCCAGGGCAGACGTGCTCCAGGCCGTCCTGCAGTCAACGCTCAAAGACTGCGCGAAGGCACGCAGGGCGTGCGCGCCCGTCTCGTCTGGTGCCGCGAGCAGCGCATGCACGTTCCCAGGACCAAGGGCATCCGTGGCAAGCACCAGCGCAAGCCTGCTGGAGAGACGCTCGTCCAAAGGCAGCACCACCTCCCTGCCCTGGTCCTGTCTTGCCATGTGGTCTCGCAGGCCAAGAGCCAGAGCTTGCCAGAGGAGCTGGCTTCGCCGCAGGGGAGCAACGGAAAGCGGCCCGGGGGCATCGGCCGCGGCCGGTCCGATCTCACAGCACGCAAGCGACTCCTCGAAGGAGGGGCAGCTCGCAAGCAGCCTGCCGTGCGTGTCGAGGATGCCACTGCCACCCGCATAGACCTTCTGGCCAGATCCGCCAATCGGTCCCACCAGGCAAAGCGGGGCCACTGCCGCGCGGGCGTCCAGGGCAAAGCGACTCTCCCCCAAGCCTGCGGACAGGACTGATGACACGTCCCCCCTGGCATATGGCTTTGACGAGAAGTAGAAGACGAGGTCAAGGCCCGTGCCGCGACCTCCAAGATAGTCAAGGTCCTCCTCGGAGAAGGCGGACGCCACCTTTCTTCCGGCAAACTCGAAGACAATGGGACCCTCGCGCGTGGCCCCGACGTCCACGAGCGCCTCCGCCTTGCCGGCGCCTATGAGGAGCAGCTGGATGCCATCACCGTCGGCGGATGGTGGAAGCGAGACGGGCAGCAGGCAAGGGCAGGGAAGCCTGTCCGAAAGCCCCACGAGGCCGCGGGAAAGCTCGCGCCTAAGCTCCACATCTTGCAACAGGCTCTCCCTCCCCAGCTCAGAGAGGCAGTTCAAGGGAAAGGCAACCAGCTCCGCACCCCTGCGTGCCGCCATCGACGCATAGGACTCGATGCGCGCAAAGCGCTCGTCGAGGTCAGGCGTCCTCATGTTCACCTGGCAAATGCCAACCCTCATGCGAAGCATCCTCTCTCGTGCAAGTGAACCAGCAAAGGGCCGCGGCCGCCGAACGCACCGGCAGCCGCGGCCCCAGCATGACACCAAGTCATGCCCTCCGAGTCAGAAAGACCCTAGACCTCGGCCTTCCAGAGGCCGTGGAGGTTGCAGTAGGCGTAGACGGTGCCGCCCTCGCCACCGCAGGTGCAGAAGTGGGCCTGCGGCTTGTCGCCGGGCTTGAGGTGCTTGACCACGGTCTTGTGGCTGTCATTGAAGGCGATCCACTCGATGTAGTGCTCCTCGGCCATGGGGTGCTCGACCTCGCCCACGACGACGTCGATCTTGCCGTCCTCGACGGTGACGGCGGGAACGTGCTTCTCGACGGCAGCGTCCGTGGAACCTGCCTTCAGCTCCTTCATGGGCTGGCCACAGCACACGGGCACGGCACTGCTATCGTTAATGACCATGAACAGGTTGCCACAGGTGTTGCAGCGATAGAACTTGAGCTCTGCCATGACACTTTCCTCTCCTTGAACCCGCATGGGACCGATTGCCCCACGCCGGGCGTTGAGACCATTATGCCCCAATCCAAGATACATATCCCCCCGACCTGAGCTAGGACACCTGCAGGCGACCCTCCCTGCCCAGGAGGTCATCCACCTCCGCACGGAGGACCATGTTGTTGGCATCCACCTTTGTGGGGAGCATCATGCGCATCAGTTCCCCGCTCGCCCCCTCCACCAGGAGCTCGACCCTGTCCAGGCCCTGGTAGCGCGCGAGAATGGACTGGAGGCGCTCCATGCGGTCCTGGGAGAGCAGACGCGAGCTCATGCAGAGCTCCAAGACCTTGGGCCTGTTGGCCCTGTCAGAGAGCTCCAGGGCCTCGATGGACGTGGCGATGATCTGGTCTCCCCTGTCCCCTCGCTCCAGTTTGCCGCAGACCTTGATGAACACGTCATCCATGCGCTCCCCGGTGTTGGGGTCAAGCTCGCCCTCGAGCGCGGAGACACACTCCTTGTAGGTCTTGGGAAA
The DNA here is from genome assembly GCF_900155635.1 of Olsenella urininfantis. GTDB lineage: Bacteria > Actinomycetota > Coriobacteriia > Coriobacteriales > Atopobiaceae > Olsenella_G > Olsenella_G urininfantis. The sequence goes on along the minus strand of NZ_LT732540.1, from coordinate 516,778 downwards.
GACGACGATGGAGATCTCTCCCTCCATGTCCTCCAGCGTGACGATCGCCATCTGGTCTCCGTTCTTGGTGACCTTCTTGGCAACTCCCCCGACAGGCACCATGCCGGCAAGGCGGATGGGCTTGCCCTCGGGAACGCGGTAGGTCGTGGTGGTCGCGCCCGTCTCGTAGTTGACGACCTCCTGGGACTCGCCGAGCTCGACCAGCGTGTAGTCTCGTGCCTTGGAGAGCGCGTACTCGTAGGGGCGCAGGGGATGGTCGGAGACGTAGATTCCCAGGACCTCGTGCTCTTGGGAAAGTTTGGTGTGCCTGTCCCACTCGTCTGGCTCGGGGGGCGGGACCTCGTCCTCGAAGCCCGAGCCCGCGGTGTCCGCGAACATGTCGAAGAGAGAGCTCTGACCAGCCACGCGATCCTTCTGGCGCTTGGCCGCGGCATCCACCACGTTGCGCGGGTTGTTCTTGTCCACGAAGACCATGAGCTGGCGACGGGGGTAGGACGTCGAGTCGAAGGCACCCGCCTTGATGAGCGCCTCGACCACGCGGCGGTTCGCCTGGGAGGCATCCACGCGGTCCACGAAATCATGCAGGCTCTTGAAGGGGCCTCCATCTGCACGCTCCCCCATGATGGCCTCGCCGACGCCGTCCCCCACGCCACGGATGCCCGCGAAGCCGAAGCGGATGCCCTCCGGGGTCGCGGTGAAGTCCTTGCCGGACTCGTTGATGTCGGGCGGGAGCACGGAGATGCCCTCATGGCGGCACGAGCTTACGTAGTGGACGATCTTCTCGGTCTTGCCCATGTAGGAGGTGAGCACCGAGGCCATGTACTCGCGCGGGAAGTAGGCCTTCAGCCAGGCCGTCTGCATGACGAGAATGGCGTATCCGGCAGAGTGGGACTTGTTGAAGGCGTAGGAGGCAAACTCGAGGACGTCGTCCCAGATGCGCTGGGCGACCTCCCTCTTGTATCCGTTCTCGACCGCGCCGTTCATCCAGTGGTCGTAGGTGGTCTCGTCCTTGCCGTTGTCCCAGTGAAAGACGGTGCTTGTCAGGAGCTTGATCTTCTTCTTTGCCACGGGCTTCCTGATGCGCGAGTCGGACTCGCCAGCGGAGAAGCCGCACATCTTGACGGCAATCTGCATGACCTGCTCCTGGTAGACGATGGTGCCGTAAGTCTCGTCCAGGATGTCTGAGAGACGGTCGTCGTAGAAGACGACGGACTCCTTGCCGTTCATTCGGTTGATGTAGCTCGTGACCATGCCCGCGCCAAGGGGGCCGGGACGATACAGGGCGATAAGCGCGACGATCTGCTTGTATTCCTTGGGCTGCATGTTCTTGATGGTGGCGGTCATGCCCGCGGACTCCACCTGGAAGACGCCGGCCGTGCCGCCCGAGCCCAGAAGCTCGTAGATCTTGGGGTCTGAGAAGTCGATCTTGTCCACGTCTATGTCAACGTGGGTGGCACCGTCCTTCAGGCAGTCCCTCACCGCCTGAGGAATGTTCTCCTCGCTGGCAAGGCCCGGATGGCTGCGCCTGATGTTGGCAAGCGCCTTGTTGATGACCGTGAGGGTGCGAAGGCCCAGGAAGTCCATCTTGAGCAGGCCCATGTCCGCCACGGAGTGACCCTCGTACTGGGTGATGGTGACGTTTCCCTTGGTGTCGAGCTTGGTGGGAACGTGGTCCGTGACCGGCGTGGGGGCGATGAGCGTGGCACAGGCGTGCACGCCCTCGCCACGGGTCATCCCCTCTATGGAGAGGGCGGCGTCTATGATGCGTCGGGCGTCGGGGTCCTTCTGATAGGCCTCCTCGAAGTCAGGCGAGTACTGGTCCGGATGTTTCTCGGTCTTGTGAAGAGCGCATTCCAGGGAGAGCTTTGGGTCGTTGGAGAGCATCTTCGAGAGGCGCTGGGCCACGTAGACCGGCTGGCCCAGGACGCGCGCCGCGTCGTTTATGGCCTGCTTCGCCTTGATGGTGGAGTAGGTGATGACCTTGCAGACGCGATCCTCCCCGTAGACCTCTCGCACGTGGGCGAGGACGTCCTGAAGGTGCTCGTCGTCGAAGTCCATGTCGATATCGGGCATCTCCGAGCGCTGGGGCGAGAGGAAGCGCTCGAACATCAGGCCGTTCTCGAGCGGGTCGAAGGAGGTGATGTTCATGGCGTAGGCGACGATGGCGCCTGCGGCAGAGCCACGGCCGGGCCCCACGCCTATGCCGTTGTCCTTGGCCCACTGCACGTAGTCCTGAACGATGAGGAAGTAGTTGGCAAAGCCCTTGTCACAGATGATCTTGTACTCGTACTCGAAGCGCTCGCGGACGTTGACCCCACCGATGGTCTGGGTCTCCCAGCCATCTCCGTAGCGCTTGGCCAGGCCCTTCTCGCACTCCTCGCGAAAGCGCTCCTCCGCCGTCTCTCCCTCGCGAAGGCCAGGGTACTGAGGCAGGTACATGTTGGTCCAGTCGATCTCGAAGTCGCACTTCGCGGCAACCTCGAGGGTGTTGTCGCAAGCCTCGGGAATCCAGGAGAAGAGCTCGCGCATCTCCTGCTCGCTCTTCATGTAGAACTCGCTGCCGTCCATGCGCATGCGACCGCCGTCATCAAGCGTGGTGGCCTTGCCAATGCACGAGAGCACGTCCTGGGTGGGGGCGTCCTCGCGCGCGAGGTAGTGGAAGTCGTTGGTGGCGATGACCTTGATGCCCATGTCATGGGCCATCTTGACCAGATACTCGTCCAGCTTGCGGTCGTCCCAGCCGTTGCGGAAGGTCAGGCCGTGGTCCTGGATCTCCATGTAGAAGTCCTCGCCGAAGATCTCCTGGAAGGTCCTTGCCCAGTGCCTGGCACCCTCGAAGTCGCCGTCGAGGACGCACTGCTGGATGATGCCCTGCACGCAGGCGCTCTGGCAGATGAGGCCCTCGTGGAACTCCCTCAGCATGCCCAGGGTGGTGCGGGGCTTGTAGTACATCATCTCATGACCTGCGGCCTTGGACATGCAGCGGATCAGGTTGACATAGCCCGTCTCGTTCTTGGCGAGAAGGATGAGGTGGTAGCGACGCTGCTTGGTGCCGCGCTCGATGCAGTCATCCGTGATGAAGTAGGCCTCGCAGCCGAATATGGGCTTCACCTTGAGCTGGGGGCGGTTGGCGCGAACCGCTCCCACGTCCTGGCCAGACTCCTCCCATATGCGCAGGTCAGACTCCCATTGCTCATGGGCTCGCTCGCTGGGCGGCGCATCCGGGGCATCTTGCTCCGGCTCCTCTATGTCCCAGCCCTTCTGGAGGCACTCCAGGTCATGCCTCCACTGCTTCATGCCCAAGGCGCCGTCGTTGTACTTGCGGCACTCGAGGTCAAGGTTGGGCATGCCAAAGAGGTACCCGTGGTCCGTGAGGGCCACCGCGGGCATCTTGAACTCAACGGCTCGCCTCACCATGTCCGAGATGCGCGTGGCGCCGTCGAGGATGGAGAAGTCCGAGTGGTTGTGAAGGTGAACGAAGGCCACGTTGTCTCTCCCCTAGCCGTTGCGGCCCATGCCGCAAAAAAATGGAACAAACGTACTATGTTGCAAGCATAGCTCTTGTGCCTCTCCCCTGCCGAGAGGAGCGCACGGTCTCTAGCTGCGACTTCGTGCGTCAATGCAGCTAGAGGGCCTGTCGGCGGGCACAAAAATCCACACAGCTAAAGGCACGCCCGCCTCACGGCATCACCGGTGGGTGGGCCTCGTCAAAGTCATAGCTCACCACCACCGGCTGCCCTGCGGTTCCGCCGAATTCCTTCGCGTCAAGCTCAACGCAGACGAAGGCGCAGCACAGGCGAGAGAAGCCCTGACCCAAAAGGACGTGGGCATAGAAGTTTGCCTGCATCTCGTGACGGGACCTGATCTCCTCCAGGCCGAGCCCCCTGTCTCCGGTCTTGTAATCGACGAGCAGGGCCTCGCGTGACGAGGGACTGCTGGCAAGGAGGTCTATGGCACCCTCCACGTGGCTGCCGTACCTTGAGTCCACCTTCACGAAGAAGGGCAGCTCCGCCCGCTGAAGCTCGAAGGAGAGAGTGCGGGCGCGGAGCTCGGAGCCCCACCAGCGCGCCAGGGCCTCATCCAGGCGCGCCTGGGCGCGTGGCGAGAGCCTCCAGTAGCGCTTTGCCGCGGCGATGCGCTCACTCGAGGGAAACACCTGGCCGGACTCGACCATGACCTGGGCAAGCTCGTGGAAGGCCGAACCCAGGCTGGTTGCCCTGTCGCCGTCCTCGGGAGCCGCAGGCGCCTCCATCTCACCCTGTTGGACCAGTACGGACGGGACAAGGGGCGCTGGCCCCTCATCCATCTGGGCATGCGCGGAGGAGTAGCTGAACACGCCCTCTCGCGCGCGACGGGAGACCACCTGCGCGGCAGACCCATCGGGCTCCACCGCAAAATGCGTGAAGTCGTCCTGAGCCGCCTGGGTGCAGATGCCGCCCAGGGCGCAGGTCTGCGCCGGCGAGGAGGGAAGCTCGCCGTCAACGGCCGGGAGGCTGGAGGCGGAGTCCGCGACGAGGAGGTCTCCTGACTTGTCCACGCGGCAGCTGCGCACGAGGCCCTCCTCCTGGCCGCCGTAGGAGAAGCTGCGCTCGCCGACCGCGGGCATGCCGAAGCCGAAGAGCGCGTCTATGCTCCTTGCCGCCAGCTGAGGGGTGAGGCCCTTCGAGGACTCCTGCGCCCACAGGCCAACCACCAGGCATTCCTTGGCGCGCGTCAGCCCCACGTAGAGGACGCGGGTCTTCTCGGCGGACTCTCCCTGGCGCTCGCGCTCCTTGAGGAACTGGTGCCACTCGCCCAGGCTGCGAGGACTCTCGCCGCAGCCCTCGGCAACGTCCAGCCCGGAGAGGCCGGACGGGGCCAGCACCATGACGGTCTTGCCGTCCTCACCCCTGCCCATGAGGGGCTGCCTGGCGGGCCTGGGGTCGGACCAGCACTCGGCCAGCGCCACCACGGGAAACTCGAGGCCCTTGGAGGCATGCACCGTCATGATGCGCAGGGAGTTCATCTCGCCGCCGGCAAGCGAGGCTGGAGGGATCTTGGACTTCTCGAGCCAGATGTCAAACTCCTGGGCGGCACGGACGGGACCCAGCCCCATGCCCGAGCAGAGGTCCCTGATGTAGCCCACGGCGGCAAGGAGGTTTGCCTCTTGGGCCTGGCCCTGGGGTCCCTGGGCCTCAAGGCGCGCCAGCCAGCCGGACTCGCGCAGCAGCTGCATGCAGACGTCTGCCACGGGCTTGCCGCGCAGGGTCAGGCGGGCCTTCGAGAGCAGGTCGAAGGCCCGCCGGAGGCGCCTGGAAGGAGTGCGTGCACCATAGAGCTCCATGGTCTCGAGGCCCCGGTCGATGCCGCGCTTAGTGGGAGCGTCCAGGACGTGCTGGGGCCTGGTCCCCAGCTGGACGAAGTCGTCGGCCGTAAGGTCGAACATGCCGGACGAGAGTAGCGGGAAGAGGCCGCTCTGGGTGTCGTGGGGGTTGGCCAGCGTATGCAGGAGCGCCGCCATGGCAGCCACCTCGGACGCCTGCGTGAAGGTTGACCCTCCCGTCACCACGCAGTCTATGCCCCGAGCGCGCAGGGCATCTATGTAGAGGGCCGCGTGGGTTGTGGAGCCCAGGAGCAGGGCCATGTCACCGGGCCTCTGGCCTGCGTCCCTGAGCTTGGCCAGACGGTCTGCCACGGCCAGCGCGAGCACCGCTCTCCCCTGCTCGCCCGTCCCGCGCTTGCCGCTCACGAGCTCCACGTTGATGCGAGGAAGGGGGGCCGCCTCGTAGCAGTCCTTGCGCGCGGGGTCGAAGTCCAGGTGCATGAAGCCGTCGAGCACGCCCGCGTCCCCGCCGCACACGCAATCGACCAGCGAGAGAACCTCGCGGTGGCTGCGATAGTTGGTGTTGAGGCAGAGGCAGCCCTGCTGCCCCAGGGTCTTGGAGCGGCGGTAGAACACGCCCACGTCCGCGCCACGGAAGCGGTAGATGGACTGCTGTGCGTCTCCCACGGTGGTGAGGGCCTGTCCGCCGCCCGAGAGGAGGTTGATGAGCTCGAGCTGCTCGTCGTCCGTGTCCTGGAACTCGTCCACCATGACGAGGCGGAAGCGGCCGGCGTAGTCTCGCGCGACCTCCGGGTTCGAGCTCACGGCAGCAAGGGCCAGGGTCACGAGGTCGTTGTTGTCCAGGAGGCCAGCCTGGCGCTTGAGCCGCACGTAGCGCTCTGCGGCCGCCCTCGCCAGGAGCACGAGGGTCTGCGCCTCCGGGCGACATGCCGCAAGCGCCAGCTCCAGCCTTGCCGCCGAAAGCTCGGACTTTGCCTCCTTTACCAGCTCCTTTATGGCACCGGCCGCGCTGGGGAGGGCCAGGGCGGCAAGAAGGTCGGACGCCCTACGGACGTCCCTCTCGCCTGGGGCGAGGTCGAAAAAGCCGCGCAGCGACTCGAGGGCAGACATCAGCTTCGACATCGCGGCAGGCGTCACGCGAGGGGCCGCGGCCACGCTCTCCACCGCGTTCAGCACGCGGCCGACCAGCTCGGAGACATCCGCTGGCTCGGGTATCACCAGGGACTCGAAAGACGCGGCGTCAGACCCCAGGCGAGAGGAGATCGCGTCCACGATCCCCATGACACCGCTATAGCCACCCATCTGCGTGGCACCAAACTCGAAGGTGGAGAAGAGCCGCGCGAGGGCGGGGTCCGACCCCCTTTGACGCGCGGCCTCGCCCACCACGGCAAGCAGGGCCTCATGGCGAAGCTCGGCCTCCTGGTTGGTGCTGGCAACTCCAAACTCGGGGTCAAGGCCAAGGTCGAGGGCATGGCGGTGCAGGATGCGCGAGCACATGCCGTGTATGGTGCTGATCCAGGCTCCATCCACCTGAAGCGCCGCGTCTCGCATGCCGGCCGCGCGCAGCGTCGAGCGCACGCGGTCCTTGATCTCTCGCGCCGCGGCGTCCGTGAAGGTGATCACGAGCAGCTGGGACAGGTCCTCGAGGTAGGGCCCCGACCCCTCGCTGAGGGCCCAGGCGATACGCCGCGTGAGGGTGAAGGTCTTGCCCGAGCCGGCACCAGCCTCCACGAACAGGGGCCGGTCCAGGGTGGTGACTATGCGTCGCTGGCCTTCGCTCAGCGTGGAGAGGTCCAGGCCGCTCACTTGCTCCTCCTCTTCTCGCAGTTCATGACGGGGCAGTACGAGCAGGCCTTGTCGTCCAGGGGGCGCGCCTCGATGTTGCCCGCAAGCATCTCCTCGATCTTCTGGGATACGAGGCGCTCGGTGGCATCCAGCACGGCATCGATGCCGCACTCGCCCGCGAAGCCACACTCCCCGACGCCGAAGTCATCGCCCTCAGGGACGGCCACGCGCGCGAGCGCCGCCTTCGAGAGCGGGTGCGTGCCGAAGACCCTCTCGGCAAGGTTCTCCGAAACCGCGCCAGAGACCGCATGGTCTCCCTTGCTTCCCAGGTAGACCGCCGCCCTCACCGAAAGCTCCGGATATGCCTTGCGCACCACCTGGCCGTAGATGAGAGACTGCACCCTGCGCGGGAGGCTGAAGGGAGCCCCCTCCTCCCGACCCCTGGGAAAGAGCGCGTACTCGTCCACGAACCCATTGGGGGACTTGTGCTTGTAGTCGATGACCACCGCGTTCCCGTGTGCGTCCACGTCCACGCGGTCCACGGTGCCGTTGATGTAGACTCCGGCGTACTCGACGAGCTCTCCCCCACGGCCGAAGTCCCATTCCATGAGACGCGGCTCGAAGCCCTCGAAGAGGCCCGCCTCGAAGTCAAGGACGGTGAGGAGGTCCTGCCGCAGGCTCCTCAGGATGCCGCGGTCCATCTCGGTGTGGGGGATCAGGAGCTGCTGGCGCTGGCTCCTTGGCTGGTGCAGGAACTGGTGCTTCAGGTGCAGGTCGAACTCCGCCCCCAGCACCTCGTGCGCATGGGCCAGCAGCCCCCTGTCGTCAAGGCTCAGCCTTGAGCCGGCCAGGTGGGCAGACAGGTCATCCAGGGGCCGGGAGACGTCTTGGCCCGCAGCGGCTCGGGCCTCGTCGAGCAGCGTGCGATGCGTGACCTCGAGCACGCGATGCGCAAAGGTGCCCATCTCCATGGGCGTGAAGCCTGCGTCCACGTCCCTGAGGCGCAGGCGGCGGAGGCTGAACCACTTGTAGGGGCACTCGAGATAGCTCTCTATCTGGGATGCCGAGAGCAGCGGCATCCCCTCGAAGCCATGGGGGTTGCCCTCGTTGGGGACCACCACCAGAGGGCGGGCCTCCTCGCCTATCACACCGGCAGGCAGGCGCCCCTCGCTGCCCTCGGGCAGCGAGGCCATGCCGGACGGCGCGCAGTTCGCATCAGCCGCGGCCTCTCCCAGACCCTGGATGGCAAGGCCCAACCTCCCGGCATCGGACTCGCTCTGGGCTCCATAGCAGGACAGGAGCTCCGTGAGCATGACGGAGGGGAAGCGGTCCTTGGAGCTGGCGTCGAAGAGCGTGCGCTCCAGCACCAGCCGTTCCCTGGCGACGGAGGCCAGGGAGTGAAAGCAAGATCGTGCGCGCGCCAGCTCGTCCGGCCTCGGCTCTGCCGAGATGAGCTCGAGCAGACTGGCCAGGACGTCATCCCTGCCGCCAAGCGCAGACTCGTCGGAGGACTGTCCCATGGCCACCACCGCGTCGGCCGAGAGCGGCTCCAGGCGCGATGCCTGGGCGAGGGGCATGATGTCGACCCTGCAGCCGCTGCCCTCGAGCACGAGCTGCGGGCGAAGCACCACGTGCGAGCCCCCCATCAGGAGGAGGAAGGTGTCGGCCAGCTCGCCCAGGCCACGACCGCCTTCCGCGGCAGGGGCGCAGCCGATGCCCATGTCCCTCAGACAGCCGGCGGCGGCCATGGCGGAGCCAAGCGCAGCCTCCCCCGAGGCGGCGGCGAGGGCGTCAGCGGGCCACCCCTCCTCGCGAACCGTCTCGCCGTAGTCGTCCAACACGCTGTCCGCAGGCAGCGCGCGCCTCTTCTGCGTGTAGGCCCCAAGCAGGGTGGACGCGCAGGCCGCGAGGTGCCCCTTGAGCAGCTCGCGCGTCGCACGCGACACCTCTGCCGAGGTCTTCTTGGGATTCTGCAGGTCCAGCAGGACGTCTGCGGGTGAGAGGAGCCTCCTGCCGCGCCAGCTGGCATCCAGCCGGTAGACCCTGCTCGCAGGCACGCCCGAGATGTCCGAGAGGAGGAAGTCGACCAGCTCCGAGGGCGGCCACCAGCTCATGTCACCCAACCTGACCAAGGAGCCCTCCTCGTCCTCCTCCCTCTGGGGCCAGCCCTGGGAAAGGTCTGCAAGCCGCGCCACCGAGCTCACGAAGCCGATGAGGGCACGACCCTGCTCCAAGCCCGCCACCGGCATGGGAAGCACGCCGGAGCAGGAGATCTTGCGGGCGCAAAGCTTTGGCGCAAGCTCACGCCAGACGCGCGCCGCGTCAGGGGCTGCCAGCACGATGTGGGCGCTCCCGGCCGCGGCAAGCTCGGAGAGCCTCCTCGCGACCGACTCCGCCTCCGCCAAGGGGCCGGCCGGGTGCAGCAGGCTCACGGCACCCGTGGGCGCGATGGGCTCCTCCCCCACCAGGAACAGTCGGTCCCTCAGCTGGGTCAGCTCGTCGGCACGCATGCCCGCGCCCTCTCGCCTGGGGGAATCTGGCCCCTCCTGTCGAAGGCTCCCCCCCAGCCCCTTTCCCAGGCGCTCGACGAGGGCGTGCGCCTGCATGTCCACGACCTCGTTTCGGGCAGAGAGGACCACGCTCACCGAGCACGCCTCGGCAAGCCCGAGGAGAAGATCGCGCTGGGCGCAGGACAGCTCTTGAGCTCCCGCAAGCACCAGCGTGGCGGGAAGCGCGCCCGCCTGCGAGAGCATCCCGGGAAGCTGGCAGAGCATCTCGCTCTCCTCGACAAGGCCAAGCTCCGAGAGACGATGCGCATATCTCAGCACCAGGTCAAGGGCATCGCGCTCCGCGCGGGTGAGTCCGATGGCCTCGTCTCCGGACTCCTTGGCCCCACGCACCCAGGGCAGGCCCAGGCGCGCCAGCTGCGAGAGCAGGCGGACGGTGCCCGCGCCCTGCCCCACCGAGGAGCCCTCCTCGCGCAGGAGCTGGTGCATCAAGAGGCTGCGCTCGCCGTCCTCGACGGGACGCCGGCCATCGCCCCACACCTCCCAGAGGCCCTTGGCCCAGGAGCCGGCAACCCCAACCGTTACCCCCAGGGAAAGCCCTGGCAGCGATGCGAGCTGGCGCGAGGCCTCCAGCTGCTGGGCGAAGCTGGGCACCAGCAGGACGGCCCGCCCCTCACGGGCAAGCCCCTCCCGGAGCGTTCGCTCGACCACGGACGAGACCAGGGCCTCTTCCCTTGTCCATACGACGCGAAGCGACATGGAACTCCCATCTCACCAGACGCAAGGCCCTCCCGGTCCTTGCCAGAACTCAGTGCCTGCAGGGTAGCGCACAGGGCGAACAACAATTGGCGGCTAGCGCTCGCAGGCCCCGCCCAGCCGCCCCAGTACCAGGCGGTATCCGCCCTCGGGCCCATTCAGGCACTTGGAGACGCGGCTCACCGTGGTGGACGAGGCGCCCGTTGCCGCAGAGACCTCAACGTAGGACGAGCCCGACCTCAGGAGGCCCGCGACCTCAAGACGCTGCGCCAGGTCCATGATCTCTCGCCTGCTGCAGAGGTCCAGGAGAAACGCGCGTGCCTCTGACGGGTCCCCAAGCTGGCACACCGCCTCAAAAAGACGCTCGACGCCAGGAGTTGCCAGCTCGTCGTCCCTCTCCTCAGGCATGCAAGGCTCCTCTCGAATGCGCCGCGCGAACGATGGTTTTCATAAGACTTTATCGCATTAAAGCAGCGCGGGACGCAGGGGCGGGACAACTCCCGAAAATGGGTATCCTCCCCTAGAGCGAGTCATTCGAAGAAGGAGTCAGCATGGGCTTCATGGGTAGTTGGTTCGTCACGTCCGTCGCCTGCGCCGCGGCGATCTGGCTGGTACCGGGCATACAGTCCGTGGGCGGCAGCTGGGCCGGGCCCATCTTCTGCGCGCTGGCGCTCGCCTTCGTCAACGCCATCATCAAGCCCGTCGCACAGTTCTTCGCCTTTCCGCTCACCCTGTTGAGCCTGGGCATATTCCAGCTGGTAATCAATGCCTTCATGCTCGAGCTGGCCAGCAGCCTCTCCCGCAACGTGTTCCACGCGGGCATCTACATCGAGTCGTTCGGCGCGGCGGTCATGGGCGCCATCGTGATGTCACTTGCCGGCATGCTCGTCAGTGGCGTCACCGGCATCGCCAGGTGACAGGGAGCCACCAGCCTGGGACAACAGCTGGCCCTTCCTGAGGACGGCCGCCTGCTGCGCCACCGCCTCGCCCACCTCCGCCACACGATGGGCGGCCGCCGCAAGGGCGCCCGCCACCTGTTCTCCCGCTGAGTTGCGATAGGCCTCCATGGTCTGCGAGGCAAGGCGCCCCACCAGCTCGCGGCTCTCGGGGCTTGCTGTGGCGGCCGCCCTCAGCACCTGCTGTATCCCAGGGGCCGAGAGGACCTCGGCGAAGGTGGTGGCGCCACCTGCCGCCAGCACGTCGAAGAGCTCGCCGACGAAGTCCGAGCGCCTCTCGAGGTCTATGCTCGCCACCCACTGGGCAATCGCCTCGTCCACCAGCTCGGCCTCGCGGGCCAGTCCGTCCGCCAACGCAAAGCCGGCTGGGCCCAACTGCCAGGTCATGGGGTCATGCTGCTGCATGCCCGAGGCGCTGCTCTTCACATAGCAGCGCGGCTCGGCTGGGTCGCTGAGGAGCATGCCTATGATGCTATGCTCGGGGCAGACCTGCCTGAAGCGCTCCCCGAGTGCCGCGCGCGCGGAGAGGGGGGCCACCTCGGGGGCGATACCGGGCCCATCGAAGCTGTACGCCAACCTGATGCGACCTCTCAGCTCTTCCGGGCAGCCCACCGCGGCGAATGCGACAAGGTTGCCGCCCTTGGAGTGACCACCCAGATAGGCATGTGCGCCGTCTTGCAAGCTCCTGAGCGTATCGGCGCAGTAGCTGGCAGCCTGGCGCTGCGCCTCGGTCACCACGAAGCTCATCATGAAGTCCTCGCGCCAACCCACGAGAGTGGAATCCGTACCCCTGAACGAGACAAATACATCACCTGAGGGCAGGACGATCTGGAGGGCCGCGAACTGCAGCGAGCGCTCCACGTCTATCACGTCCACATAGCCGCGCAGCACGCAGTCGCCGAAGCGGCGGGAGCAGCCCAGCTGACGTAGATAGTTGGCATCTAGCGTGGCGAGCGAGCGCACATAGGAAGAGAGATCCTCGCCCGCAAGGGCGAGCAGGCCGGACGCAGCGGCGGCAAGGCTCAGGCCTCCTTCCCCAGGGCCAGGTACGATGCCACCGAAGTCCAGGTAGCTCAGGCAGGAGAGTATGAGCGCGTCGATGTCGCCCAGAGCCCTCTCCTCGAAGGAAAGGTCTCCTCGCCAAAGCAGGTAATCGGCCATGTTTGCCATTGCTGGCCCCCTCCGCGTGCATTGCTTGATGCCTCTTCGAGTCTACACCATCGACTTCCCGCGCAAAGCATGAGATACTTCCTGCTAGCCAACCTTGCCCATCCGACCTGGTGGGAAGGGCTAGGCATGAGAAAATTCTCCTCTCACTCCAAGCAACAACTCTGGGAAGCATTTGAGCAAAGCGAAGCCCAGAAAACCTGTCTTGTGGCTAGCAGCCGCCCACAATACAGGCAGCTCCTACGGCTCCTTAAGCACGGAGAAGTTCTGATGCCGCTCAGCTCCCTCTTCGTACGTGAGGCTTACTGGCAGAACTTGAACCCATTAGAGCGTCACCTTCACCTTTTGCGCGGTCTGTCGACCTTGCATCCAAGCTGGGTGTTCTATGGGGTATCGGCCGCTGCAGTGCATGGGCTCTGGGTTTCATACGGCTTGCTTGACCGCATTCATACGGCTTCGAGGAATGTGTCGCACGGCCACGATTCCGAATGCCATGCCAGACACCACCTCTCCTCACGAGAACAAATTACCAAGATAGATGGAGTGCGCGTAACGACACTGGACTGGACGGTATTTGACTGCATGAGGATGCTGAGCTTCTCGGAAGGCCTGCCCATTGCAGACTCCTGGTTGAGGCGAAGCGGGCAGACCCGCGAGGCGCTCCTGAACCTAGTGAGATCACTAGGAGCATTCAAAGGTGCAAAGCAGGCACGCATAACCGCCTCATTAGCCGATGGGAGAAGCGAAAACGGCGGCGAGTCGATCGCGCGCGCAGCCATCATAGAGCTAGGGTACCGAATCCCCGAGCTACAGGTGAGAAAGGTTGACCCACTTGAACCAAACCACTGCTTCTACCTTGATTTTTACTGGGTGCGCAATGACGGGAGTGAAGTTGCCGGAGAACTGGACGGTAAACAGAAATACGAGAGCGAGAAGTACCTTGAAGGTCGCACCCCAGAAGGGAAGCGCCAAGAGGAACGCCAGCGCGAGTCTCGACTCAACCTTTCTGGATTGACGGTAGTGCGCTTCTCGTTTCGCGATGTCATCCAACAGGCACGCCTGGACAAGATACTGGATGCCTACAGGGTTCCTTGGGCAGATAGGCCCATTCGCACTGCGCCATAGTGAAGGCACCAGAAGGGCAAAATGTATGGGATGATCTGAATGCTTGCCCAGATCATCCCATACCGTAGTTTTAGTACCACTTTTTAAGTTACCTATATAGTAAAAGTGGTACTAAAACTACGGTATGGCTATCACTGGAAACATGAAGAAAGAAATAATACATTTATATGCATAAATGGAGGAAACGATGGGTAGGAGCGGAAAGGCGGGGCCCACGCTGGCGCAGCGGGAGCGCGCGCTGGGCCCGCTCTCGCTTGGGAGCTTCCTGGCGGCCACGCTTACCTGCGCCTGGACGTTGATCGCGTTGGCACATGCCGGCACCTCACCCGCCGAGCTTGCTGCCGCAACCCTGCTCAGCGCGCTGCCGCTGCTTTCCAACGCCCTCTACCTCGCTGGCCATGAGGGCGCAAGCATCGGCATGATCCCGCCAGCCCTGTTCTCGCTCATTCCGATGTCCACGCTGGCCTGCCACCACGAGGGGCTCCCGCAGGTGCTGCGAGTGTTCGCAGGCGGCACGGCGCTGTTGCTGGCCTGCTTCTTCGTGCTCTTCTGCATCTGGTTCCTGAGGATGAGGGGTGCCTATGCCAACGCACCGAGCCTAGCGGGGGACGCCGCGCTCATGGTGCTTGGCGCCACGGTGCGAGACGGACGTCCCTCCCCCACGCTCCAGACTCGCCTCGACGTTGCCGCACGGCTCCTTCGAGAGGCCCCGCTGCGGCAGGTGGTGGTGAGCGGGGCCGGCGAGGCCGAGGCAATGGCACGCTATCTTGAGGAGGATGGCATAGAGCCCGCGCGCATCATCCGCGAGGAGGAGGCGCTCAACACGCGCGAGAACATCGCCCTCTCGCTCGAGGCCCTGCGCAGGCATGGGGCGCACACCACGCAGATGGCCGTGGTCTCGAACGACTACCATCTCTGGCGCGCTCGCGACCACGGCCGAAAGCTTGGCGTGGAACTCGTATGCGTGGCCGCAAGGACGCCACGTTCGGGGCTTCTGCAGCAGTGGTGCCGAGAGGTGCTCACCATCCTCTTCGGCGGCAACTAGAGCAGGTTCTCCTCCCACTCCTGCTCGCGGAAGCCCAGCAGCACCAGCTCGCTTCCGTCAGGCCTCTTCCCCACCACCACGGGACGCTTCACCAGCTTGCCGTCCGTGGCCAAAAGCTCATGGCACTCCTCGTCCGTCATGCCCGCATCGAGCTTGGCCTTGACGCCCAGCTCGCGGTAGAGGACGCCGCTGGTGTTGAAGAAGCGCCTGATGGGCAGCCCGCTTGCCTTGTGCCAGCGCGCAAGCTCGGCGAGCGTGGGCCTCTCGAGCGTGATGTCTCGCGCCTCGAACGCCACGCCATGCTCCCTCAGCCAGGCGAGCGCGCGCCTGCAGGTGGAGCACTTCGGATAGTGGATGACGATCAGGTTCTGGGCTGACATGCTTCCTCCTAGGCCTCGAGCCTCTCGGCCAGCAGCTTGTTGAAGAGCTTGGGGTTGCCCGAGCCCTTGGCGGCCTTCATGCACTGGCCCACCAGGAATCCCAGGACCTTCCTGTTGCCGTCGCGGTACTGCTGCACCTGGTCCGTGCAGCGGCCCAGCACCTCGTCCACGATGGGCTCGAGCGCGCCCGCATCGCTCACCTGGCGCATGCCGCGCTCGTCCACCATGGCGACGGGGTCGGCGTCACTGCCGTCCACGAGGTCGAGCACCTCTCGGGCCTGCGCGAAGGTGATGGAGTCCTCGGCGAGAAGCCCTGCCAGGCCACGCACCTGCGCAGGCTGAAGGCATGCGTGGCCCGGTACCAGGTTCACCATGACGTTGGCGATGGTGGGCGCAAGACCCGTTTCCGCCCCGTCGAGCACGTCCTCGAAGAACGACGCTATGGCAGGGTCTGCCGCCAGGATCGCGGCGTCCTTGCGCTTGAGGGAAAGCTCGGCCACGTAGCGGTCGCGCTTGGCATCCGGCAGCTCGGGGATGCGAGCGCGGCACTCCTCCACGAACGCGTCCGAGAGCTCGAAGGGGGCAAGGTCTGGGTCCGGGAAGAGGCGGTAGTCGTCCGCGGTCTCCTTGACGCGCATGACCACCGTGCGCCTGCGCGCCGGCTCCCAGTGGCGCGTCTCCTGGTAGATGATGCCACCCTCCTCGAGCGCCTCCGCCTGGCGGCAGATCTCGTACTCGAGGGCGTCGTGCAGGCTCTTGAAGGAGTTGATGTTCTTCATCTCGGTCTTGGTGCCCAGGGCAGACTCCCCTCGCCTCCTCAGCGAGATGTTGCCGTCGCAGCGCATGGAGCCGTTCTCGAGGGAGCAGTCTGAGATGCCCAGCGTGCGGAAGGTCTGCTGCAGCTTCTCCATGAAGAGGCGCGCCTCCTCGGGCGTGCGCAGGTCGGGCTCGGTAACCAGCTCGATGAGGGGCGTGCCGCAGCGGTTGTAGTCCACGAGCGACTCCGTTGCCGCGGTGATGCGGCCCTCCTCGCCGCCCACGTGCACCAGCTTGGCCGCGTCCTCCTCCATGTGGATCCGCAGGATGCGGATGGGTGCCACGTAGGAGCCGTCCTGCGCGCGCGAGAGGGGCGTCTTGCCGTCCCCGGCAACGTCCTCCCACTCCGGGCGCTCCCTCGCCCCCGCCGCCTCAACCTCAAGGTCGAGATATCCGTGCATGCAGAAGGCAACCGGGCCCTGCGTGGTCTGGAAGTTCTTGGTCATGTCCGGGTAGAAGTAGTGCTTGCGGTAGAACATGGAGCGCCGCATGATCTGGCAGTTGGTGGCAAGCCCCGCCATCACGATGGACTGGATGGCCTTGCGGTTGGGCACGGGAAGCGCACCCGGCATGCCCAGGCAGACCGGGCACACGTTGGTGTTGGGCTCGTCGTCATGGCTCAGGCGGCAGTTGCAGAACATCTTGGTCTCGAGCGTGGTGAGCTCGGTGTGCACCTCGAGGCCGATGACGGCCTCCCAGTCCCTCAGGACCTCCTCGAGCCTCCTCATCAGAGCTCACCTCCCCTCTTGGCAAACCCGGGCGCCACGGGAGCACCCGCACCCAGGCCGCGGCCCAGATCAAGGCCGCGCTCCAGCGCACGCGCAAACGAGAGCAGCGATTGGTCCTTGAAGGCAGGCCCCTGCAGCTGCGCCGAGAGGGGCATGCAGGAGTCCGGCCCCAGCCCCAGCGGCACCGAGATGCCACAGTTGCCCGCGATGTTGTTGGAGATCGTGAACATGTCCGAGGCGTACATCTGCGTGGGGTCGCTCATCTCGCCGAACTTGAAGGCGCAGCGCGGCACGCAGGGCATGAGGATGACGTCGCAGCTCCCCCACGCGCGCAGGTAGTCCTGGGTAATGAGGGTCCGCACCTGCTGAGCGGGATAGTAGTACTTGTCGTAGCTGCCGCTCGAGAGCAGGTAGGCGCCCAGGAGCTGGCGACGCTTCGCCTCCTCGCCGAAGCCGTGCGCACGGCTCCTGGCGGTCTGCTCGTCCAGAGTCGCACAGCCCGGCTCCTGGTAGCCGTAGCGCACCCCGTCGAAGCGCGCCAGGTTGGAGAATGCCTCGCAGGGGGCGATCACGTAATAGGCCGCGATGGCGCTGGCGATGTGGGGAAGCTCCACCTCGACAAGCTGGGCCCCCTGGTCCTCAAGGACGCGCTCGGCCAGGCGGATGCCGTCCTTGACCTCGTCGCTCAGGCCCTCCATCTCCATGAGCTGCGGAACCACGCCCACGCGCCTTCCCTCGACCGGGGCCTCGAGCGCCGAGAGGAAGCCTGCCTCACAGGCCTGGGAGCTGGCGTCGAAGGGATCGGCCCCACCGGAGACCAGCGCGTCCATGGCAAGGGCCACGTCCCCTACGCTGCGCCCGAAGGGGCCTACCTGGTCGAGCGAGGAGCCGAAGGCCACCACGCCGCAGCGGCTCACCACGCCGTAGCTGGGCTTCATGCCCACCACACCGCAGAAGCTTGCGGGCTGGCGGATGGACCCACCCGTGTCCGAACCCAGGCAGAGCGTCGCCTCTCCGGCGGCCACCGCGGCGGCGGACCCGCCGGAGGAGCCTCCGGGGACGCGCGTGGTGTCCCAGGGGTTGTTGCTGCGATGGAAGGCGCTGGACTCGGTGGACGAGCCAAACGCGAACTCGTCCATGTTGGTCTTTCCCACGGGCGTCACGCCCGCGGCCAGCATGCGCCCCACGCAGGTTGCGGTGAAGTTCGACTCGTAGTTCTCGAGCATGCGGCTGGCGCAGGTGGTCCGCGTCCCCAGCAGCTGCATGTTGTCCTTGAAGCCGCAGGGCACGCCGGCAAGGGGGCCCAGCTCCTCCCCCCTGAGGCGAGCCGCATCGGTCGCGCGGGCAACATTCAGTGCCAACTCGTTGCTGACCTGCAGGAACGCGGCCACCTCACCTTCACGCTGGTCAATGGCGTCAAGGGCGGCGCGGGCCACTTCCTCGGCCGAGAAGGCGCCCTCGCGCACCCCGACGGCTATCTCCGCAGCCGAGAGCTCGTCCAGGCTAGACATCAGCGATCACCCCCCTCACCCAGGATCGACGGCACCCGGAAGTAGCGCTCGCGCGCGCTGCCCGCGTTTTTCAGTGCCTCCCCGAGGGAGAGGCCGCGCCCGTACGCCCCCGCACGGTCCTCTCGCATCACGTTGGAGAGGTCGCCTATGGGATGGAAGGTGGGCTCGACGCCCCCCAGGTCAAAGTGGCGGATAGGCTCTAGCAGCTCCACGGCACCGTTCAGGTAGCCGAGCATCTGCTCGAGCTCGTCATCGCTCAGTGCGATCCGGGCGTAGTCGGCAATGCCGGCAACGTCTTCCTTGCTTAGGGACATGAGGCCTCCCGCACGCGCATAGGGCCCGGACATCGCCGGGCATTTGCTTCAGGAGGACATTCTAAGCCAGAAGCGGCAGGCGGCGCGCCGCAGGAGGCGCTAGTCCTCCTCGTCCAGGCGCTGGAGCATGGAGCAGAGCGCCGCGGCGCTGTTGAAGTTCTCGGGCCTGATCTCCTTGGCGGGGATGGCGATGTCAAACTCCTCGTCCACCGCGCTCACGATGGAGATGATGTCAAAGGAGTCCAGGATGCGGGCATCCACCAGTTCGCTGGCGGCAGAGAAGTCCACGTCGTCCTTGATGTCCGAGAGAAGGTCGATGACCGCGTCCAGGGTGATTTCGTCCATGTCGTTCCTCCGTTGTTCGGGTGGTTGGGGCGCCCCTTACGGGCGCGGGGCAGGAAGGCCCAGGTTGATGGCACTGGAGGCCATGCGGTCGCGCACCAGGCGCACGTTGCCGTCCTCGTCCCTGAGCACCACGCGCGGAAGCTCCCGGCTCAGGAAGAGGTACATGGCCTCGGTGACCGAGTAAGCGCCTATGTTGTCGAAGCAGAGCACGTCGTCCATGGCCAGGCTGGCGTCGAGCTCACGCACCAGCACGTCGGCTGTGGTGCAGAGGCTGCCGCAGAGGCACCAGGGGCCGTCCTGGGCGCAGCGCTCGGCCGTGGCAGCCAACCGGCGCAGGCGTGGCAGCTTCATGCCCATTATCTGGCCCAGGTAGCTCACATGGTTCACGCCGCCGTCCACGAAGGCGTAGGAGATGTCGCCACAGCGCTTGAGGTCCACGACGCGCGTGAGGTAGTGCCCGCACTCGCTGGCTAAGAAGCGGCCCATCTCCACGGTGAGCTCCACGCGCCGGGCCAGCTCCCGCAGGTCCGCGGCCAGCTCGCGGGCAGGGGCCAGGGTGTCCGAGAAGTCCTCCCCCTCGAAGTAGGGCACGGCGAGGCCGGGACCGTACTCCAGGCGCCGCGCGCACCAGCCGCAGTCACGCTCCAGGTCGTCCAGGAGCTGGCCCAGCATGGCGAGTTCCGCGCGCTGGCGCTTGAGCTTGCGCCTCTGGGTGCCCACGAAGTAGTGGACGCCCACCAGCTCGACTCCGGCGAGCCCCTCTCGGCGGGCCACCGCCGCGACGAGGTCCTCCCGAGACATGCCGAACTGGCTGCCGCCATTGAGCCGCAGCAGCAGGGGCACGCGCACGCCGGCACGCTCCGCGCAGCGGTTCACCAGCTCGAGCTGCAGGGGCGACTCGGCCGTGAAGCATCCCGCGCCGAAGGCAAGGGCCTCCCGCACGTCCTCCTCCCGCTTGCAGACCCCCGAGTAGATCACGCGACCGGCATCGACGCCCAGGCGCTCGCAGATGTCCAGCTCACCCGGGCTACAGACCTCCAGCTTGAGGCCCTCGTCCGCCGCGGCGGACACCAGGAAGGGGTTGGCCTTGATGGAGTAGCAGAGCCCCACCTCAGGGCCAAGGAGCTCTGACACCTCCCGCAGGCGGGTGCGGAAAGACTTCAGGTCGAAAACGTAGCTGGGCGTGCCGAAGCGCTCGGCAAGCTGGGAAAGCTCCCTCTCGTCCATTGGACCCCCTAAACCTGGGGCCTGCGCTCCAGGCAGGCGTCCCAGTTGTCGTAGCTCTCGAAGTCCGCCTCCACGCCCTCGCCCTCGTCCAGCGCTCGGAGCTCGCGGGCCAGCACCGTGCTGAACTTCTCGGCACCACCGAAGTTGAGGTGCTCGAAGTCACCGTAGTCATCAGCCTCGAGGCTCATGAGCTCCGGCCGGATTATGTTGAAGTCCATGAAGAGCGCGCCGCTGTCACGCACGACCTCTGCCGCCTGACCCATGACCTGCACGTAGGAGCCTCCAAACGAGCGCAGGTCGAAGGCGGGGTGCGGCGTTGCCACCACCACCAGCTGCACGTTGCGCGCGCGACAGAGCTCGCAGATGCGCCTGAGCTGGCGCAGGCACTCGCGACGTGCCTGGGGATGCCCATACACCCCCACCGACGTGCGGCTGTCGTCGGCCTCGAGCGTGCGCTCGTGGTTTCCGTACCCGCGGCCCAGGTAGCGCCAGTCGGGCGTGGTGCGCTCTGCGGAGAGGGCTATGTCCTCTCCCGTCAGACGGGCGCGCAGGTTGTCCGCGATGGCGGAGGGAGTCTTCACCGGCGTGAACACCCAGGGCGAGAGCAGGTCCAAAGACGCGCGCCCTCCCAGGGCAGAGGGGCTCAGGGCAAGCCTCAGCATGGCCTTCGAGAGGCCCAAGGGGTCGCCGTCGTTGCGGGCCATGGCGAAGCTCGCGCGAGATGCGACATCGTCCCCGGTGCTGAGGCTTTCGACGCCCAGCCCCAGGATGATGCGCCGCGCGCCCTTCTCGTCTATGGCCGCGCGCGTGGCCTCGAAGCTGTCCGAGAGCGTCTGGCCCGGCGTGGCCAGGCTCACCGTGCTGGTGCCCAGGCGGGCGTCCAGCACGTTGGGGTCGATGCCGCGCTGGGCATAGGAGGAGCCCACCACCACGCAGTCGAGCCTCTCGGCCGCGCGAAAGTCCCTCCACGCAACGCCCGAGAGGGTGCCGTACGCGCCCAAGGCAAAGCCCGCGACGGCATTGACGAGCATGGCGAAGAGCACGGCGGCAAGCGCCACCATCAGTCGGCGGCGCAGGCTGCGGCACGCCGCGGCCCCATTGGCGCAGCGGCCCTGGGCCACCGGGTTGCTGTCGCTAGTAGTTGGCATACATGAAACCCCCTCCCACATGCAGGACCGATGTGGCCACCACAAGCAGCCCCACGAAGGCATAGAGAGCCCAGCGCAACGGCAGGGGCCAGGCAAGCAGGCGCGTGCGAACCTGGTGACCACGCTCCTGGCAGAGGCTCACGCAGAAGACCGCCACCGCCATGGCCACGGCCAGCAGGATCTGGGCGTGCTCGGCTCGGGAGAGGAGAGCGGAGCTCCAGAGCCTTGGCAGCTCCGCCGCACCAAAGGAGAGGACGCTGCTTCGCAGCAGGGCCAGGCTCAAGGAGAAGCTCTCCACGCGGTCGAAGTACCATCCAACGTTCACCACGAGGAAGGTGCGAATCACGCTGGCCACGTGCCATCCGCGCGAGCGCGAATCGATGCCAAGGCGCTGCGCTGCGGCCGAGAAGGCCGGCTTGAGGAGATCTGCCAGGGCGATGACCAGGCCGTTGTAGAGGCCCCAGACGATGAAGTGCGCCTGGGCGCCGTGCCAGGCGCCCACGATGAGAAAGACGAGGATGTTTGCCAGGCAGGCGGGCAGGGTGCGGCCCAGGTGCTCTCCCGCACGGCCGGCGCGCTTGCCCAGCGCGCGCAGGGGGCGCGTGAGGGCCACGGGATAGAAGACGTAGTCGCGCATCCACTGGCCAAGGGAGATGTGCCAGCGGCGCCAGAAGTCCGCAAGCGAGGTGGCGAAGTACGGGCGGCGGAAGTTGGGGGCCATCTGAATGCCCAAAAGCTCCGAGATGCCCTCCACCATGTCGATGCCGCCGGAGAAGTCGCCGTACTGCTGGGCGGAGTACATCAGGATGGCGAGCACCGCCCAGGAGCCGGGCATCGCCGCGGCGTCCGGAGCGTCGAGCAGCCGGGAGATGGGCCCCACCAGGAGGTCTGCCATCAGGAACTTCTTGAGCATGCCATAGCCGATGAGCGGCAGGGCGCGGCGGGCGCGCTGGGTGTCCCAGGCGTGGTAGGCCAGGAGCTGCGGCGCCAGCTCCGCATGACGGTTGATGGGGCCCTGGATCATCTGCGGGAAGTAGGTCACGAAGAGCAGATGGCGCAGGAAGTTCGTCTCCGCCTCGTCGCTGCCGCGGTAGACGTCCAGCAGGTACGAGACGGACTGGAAGGTGTAGAAGGAGATGCCCAGGGGCAGCAGCAGGCCCAGGCTGCGAGGGGAGGACGCCTGACCCAGCTGGTAGAGGATCACGTTCCAGTACTTGAGCTGCGCCAGGACGCCAAAGGCCATGAGCAGGCCCAGCAGCATGACCGCCTGCTTGCGCCGCTGCCAGCGGGCCTTCGCCCGCTTGCGCGCCGCACGGTCGTCGCATGCCTCGCGCTCGGCGGCGCAAAGCCTGTCCATGTGCTTGAGCGCCAAAGGGACCAGCCAGGTGACCACGGCGCAGAACAGCACGTAGACCAGGGTCTGCCACGATCCCGCCAGACAGTAGTAGCAGAGGCTGCCCAGCAGCAGGACCACCCACTGGCCACGACCAAGCAGACGGCCCGTTGCGTAGTAGGCGGCGAGGAGAGCCAGCATGAAGACGACGAACCCAAGCGAGTAGAGACTCACCTCGTGCAGCTCCCTTTCCTGGTGCGGGCGATGGCCGATGACATTACAACGTTATCGAGCCTAGCAGACGCCAGAATTCGCGCGGCGCCTCTCGCCTGCCCTCCATGCGCTCCTCTCGCAGCTGAAAGCCAACAGAAATCCCCACAGGAAAAATTTTCCTGTGGCTTCTCCACAACTCAACTGGGCGTATGTAGGCAAGGCCCTCAGGGAATTATTTTCTGAGGCCTTCCAACACAGGGCGCAGCGCCGGCGAGAGGTCGTGCACTCTCAGACGCTTTTTGCAAAAGGAGCAGCCCGCTCCGTCCGCAAACGCACGGTCTTTCGCACGCAGGCAGTGGGCGCGCATGACCTACAATCGGGCACGGACCTCAAACGCAAGGAGCGCAGATGTACCGCATCGTGGCAAGCGACATGGACGAGACCTTCCTCGCGCACGACCACACGATTCCGCAGGCAAACGTCGATGCCATCCGTCGGCTGCGCGCGATGGGCTGCCTCTTCGTCCCCGCGTCGGGGCGCCCCTACGGCTCGGTGATGGAGTCTCTCGCCGCGCTGCCACCCGAGCTCATGGACGGTTCCTACGTCATCTCGTACAACGGCGCCTGCATCAACCGTGCCGGCGAGGACGAGCCGCTCTTCTCAACCACCATGGCGCACCAGACGGCACAGAGGCTCTTTGACTATGGTCGTTGGCTGGGGCTTTGCGTGCACGCCTACGAGCTCTCGGGAAGGATCTGGATCTTCGGCATGCCGGCCGAAGAGCGCGGGTACCTCGAGGGACACGTCGCCTTCGAGGAGTCCGACGAGAGGAGCCTGGACTTCCTCGCAGGCACCCCGCTGGTGAAGGTCCTCTACTGCCTGCCCAACGGCGACTCCCGCCTCCACCAGGTGCTGGCAAAGATGCCCGAGGAGGTCCTCGCCGGCGTGAGCCCGACCTTCTCGAGCGGCCGCTACCTGGAGCTCAACTGCGCGGGCGTGGACAAGGCAGCGGGGCTCGACCGGCTCGCCGAGCTCCTGGGGTGCTCGCTGGACGAGACCATCGCCTGCGGAGACGCACCCAACGACCTGGGGATGGTTGCCGCGGCAGGCATGGGTGTCGCGGTCTCGAACGCAACCGGCGAGCTCAAGGCCGCGGCAGGCTACGTGACGGCCTCCTCCAACGAGGACGGTTTCCTGGCAGAGGTGGCCGAGAGGATCGTGGCGCCCGCGAATCAGGCATAGCGCATCGGCGAGCTACCCCCGACGCCTCTCGACAACAGCTGCGAGGCCCTTAGGAAAAAAACTTCCTGAGGGCCTCTCTCGCAAACGCCCAGTTGAGTTATGGAGAAGCCACAGGAAAATTTTTCCTGTGGGGATTTCCGCCGGACTTCAGCCGCATGGGGGCGGACGAGTGGGGCGCGATGGGTGGGGCAGGAGAAACGCAAGTTTCCTCTCTTCCGCGTTGATTGCCGCGCGAACGTGGGGGTAAAATACCTCTCCGTTAGTAGGATTTCAGCCTGGGGGCGGAGGAGGGTCCGCAGCCAGGCCCAATTGAGGGGGACCAACACATGGCAGACCAACTGCTAAGCATCTCGGGCCTCTCGGCAGGCACCGAGGACAAGCCCATCCTGCACGACATCAACCTGAGCGTCGGCGCAGGCGAGACGCACGTGCTCATGGGGCCGAACGGTGCCGGCAAGTCCACGCTCGGTCACGTGATCATGGGTGACGCCTCCTACCAGGTGACCAGCGGGTCCATAGTCTTCGACGGCCAGGACGTCACCGCGCAGGCGGCCGACAGGCGTTCGCTCGCCGGCATCTTCCTCTCGTACCAGGCGCCCGTAGAGGTGCCGGGCGTGCCCCTGTACAGCTTCCTGCGCACCATCTGCCAGATGCGCCCCGAGCTCAAGACCAGCGCGCGCAAGTTCCGCGAGCGCATCGCCCGGATCTCCGACCAGCTCGACCTCGACGAGAGTTTCCTCACGCGCGAGCTCAACGTGGGCTTCTCCGGCGGAGAGAAGAAGAAGATCGAGATGCTGCAGCTCCTGCTGCTTCGCCCCAAGCTGGCCATCCTGGACGAGACGGACTCCGGCCTGGACGTGGACGCCCTGGCCGTGGTCTCGCGCGGGATCGAGGCGTACCGCGCGGACTGCGACGGCGCGCTGCTCGTGATCACCCATAACACCCGCATCCTCGAGCGCCTGAGCGTGGACCACGCGCACGTGATGGTCAAGGGCCGGCTGGTGGCAGAGGGCCCCGCCTCCCTCATCGACGAGATCGACGCCCAGGGCTTCGGCCGCTTCGAGGGCGCGGGCGAGAAGGCCGAGGCCTAGCGTGAGCGAGACAACCACCCCCGAGCTGGACGAGAGGGGCCGCAGCAAGGTTGCGGACGTCGACCGCTCGCTGTATGACTTCAAGAAGCCCGAGGAGGGCTACGAGCGCTACGGCGACGGCCTCACGCCGGACATCGTGCGCGCCATCAGCGCCAAGAAGGACGAGCCCGCCTGGATGCTGGAGATGCGCCTGAAGGCCCTCGAGGTCTACCACGAGCGCGCCATGTCCCCCAACTGGGGACCGGACATCTCCGGCCTGGACCTGGACCACATCTCCACCTACGTGAGCCCCCAGACCAAGCAGGCCCAGAGCTGGGACGAGGTCCCCGAGGACATCAAGGACACCTTCGAGCGCCTGGGCATCCCCGCCGCCGAGCGCGAGAGCCTGGCCGGCGTGGGCGCCCAGTACGACTCTGAGATCGTCTACCACAACATGCGCGAGGAGGTGGCCAAGCAGGGCGTGGTGTACACCACCATCGAGGACGCCCTGCACGACCCCAAGTGGGAGCCGGTGGTCCACGAGTACTTCGGCACCCTCATCCCCATGCGCGACCACAAGTTTGCAGCCCTGCACTACGCGGTGTGGTCCGGCGGCTCCTTCGTCTACGTGCCCGCAGGCATCCGCCTGGACTACCCCCTGCAGAGCTACTTCCGGCTGAACGCATCGGGCGCGGGCCAGTTCGAGCACACCCTCATCGTGGTGGAGCCCGGGGCAGACCTGCACTTCATCGAGGGCTGCTCGGCTCCCAAGTACTTCGAGGCCAACCTCCATGCCGGCGCCGTGGAGCTCTTCGTGAAGGACGGTGCGCGCCTGCGCTACTCCACCATAGAGAACTGGTCCAAGAACATGTACAACCTCAACACCAAGCGCGCCACGGTGGGGGCGGGCTCCAAGATGGAGTGGGTCTCGGGCTCCTTCGGCAGCCACGTGAGCTACCTCTACCCCACCACCATCCTGCAGGGCGCGCGCAGCACCTGCGAGTTCACCGGCATCACCTTCGCCGGCGCCACGCAGGACCTGGACACCGGCTGCAAGGTGATCCTGAACGGCGCTGACACCACGGCGTCGATCGACACCAAGTCCATCTCCAAGGACGGCGGCATCAACACCTTCCGCAGCTCCGTGGTCATAGGACGCCACGCCGAGAGGGCCCGTGCCAGCGTCAGCTGCCAGTCGCTCATGCTCGACGACATCAGCCGCTCGGACACCATCCCCGCCATGGACGTGCGCTGCGGCAGCGCATCGGTGGGACACGAGGCCACCATCGGCCGCATCAGCGACGACACCGTGCTCTACCTCATGAGCCGCGGCTGCTCGGAGGCCGAGGCGCGCTCCATGGTGGTCAACGGGTTTGCCAGCCCCGTCTCGAAGGAGCTCCCGCTGGAGTACGCCGTCGAGATGAACAACCTCATCAAGCTCGAGATGGAAGGGGCGATCGGATAATGGCAGCGCAAACGCTCACGGGCGTCAACGTCCCTCCCGCCCAGACCTGGAACTACCTGCGCATCAACGACATCAGCCTCGAGCTGCCGACCGTGGTCTCCAAGGGCACCGTCCCCTCCCGCCTTCCCCGCCTCTTCTCCCAGATGGAGTGCGGCCTGGGCAAGGAGGCCGTGTCCTGGATAGAGGCATCCGCCGGTGACGCCCGCTACGTGGAGGTTCCGCGCGGCACCACCTTCGAGGAGCCCATCCTGGTGGACGTGGCCAGCGATGGCGGGGAGGTGCACGACCTGGGGGTGCTGCTGCGCGAGGGCGCAAGCGCCACCGTGGTGGTTGCCGCCCGCGGCACGGGCACCGGCGCGGCCGCAAGCTCCGCGGCGCTCGTGCGCGTCATCGTCGAGAGGGGCGCGCACCTCAAGGTGGTCGAAATCCTCTCGGTGGGAGACGGTAACCAGCACCTGGAGGGTCTGGGCATCCAGGCGGACGATGACAGCAGCGTGGAGATCCGCCAGTACGCCCTGGGAGGGGCACGGCGCGCCGTGGGCCTTGCCGTCGACCTCGCCGGCAAGGGCGCGAGCCTCAGGCTGGACTCCCGCTACCTGGTGGGCGGCCACGACCTCCTGGACATCAACCACGTGGTCAGGCAGCGCGGGCGCAACACCCGCTGCGACATAGTCACCCAGGGGCTGCTGGAAGACGCGGCCCACAAGACCCTGCGAGAGACCATAGACCTCGTCCACGGTGCAAAGGGCGCAAAGGGCAACGAGGTGGAGACGGTGCTGGTGGCTGGTGACGAGGTGGTCAACAAGACCCTGCCCGTCATCCTCTGCGACGAGGACGACGTGGCCGGAAACCACGGCGCGTCCATCGGCTCCGTGAGTCCCGAGCAGCTGGCCTACCTGGCCGGGCGCGGGCTCTCGGAGGACGAGGCCACCAAGCTCTTCGCCCGCGCCATCCTGGACGACGCCGCCATCCATGCGCCGGAAGGAGTCTCGCTCGCCTGCGCCCTGGAGCGCGCCGAGCAGGTCCTGGGCGCCGAGATAGCGCACGATGCGGCTGACACCCTTGGCCTAGAACCAACCAACAGCGAGGACGAGGAGGCCAGCGCCTGATGCTGAGAGAGAGCCAGCTGGCAGAGATTGCCCAGAACCCCTACCGCCAGGACTTCCCCCTTCTGGCACAGCACTCAGAGATCTGCTTCTTGGACAGCGCCGCCACCGCGCAGCGCCCCGAGGCGGTGCTCGCGGCCGAGCGCAGCTTCTACGAGAACATGAACGCCAACCCCCTGCGCGGCCTCTATCGCCTCTCCGTGGAGGCAACCGAGGCCATCGAGGACGCCCGGGCCCACATCGCCCGCTTCATCGGCGCCGTTGACGAGGCCGGGCAGGCCCGCTCGGACGAGGTGGTCTTCACCCGCAACGCCTCCGAGTCCCTCAACATCGTGGCCAGCTCCCTGGGCCAGGCCGTGCTTGAGCCCGGCGACGAGGTGGTCATCTCCATCATGGAGCACCACTCCAACCTCATCCCCTGGCAGCAGGTATGCGCCAGAACGGGGGCAAAGCTCATCTACCTGCGCCCCAACGAGGACTTCCGCATCACGGGCGAGGAGCTCGAGGCCAAGATCGGCCCCAGGGCGAAGATCGTCTCGGTAACCCAGGTCTCCAACGTCCTGGGCGTGGAGAACGACATAGCGGCCATCGCCCGGCGCGCCCATGAAATGGGTGCCTACGTGGTGGTGGACGGCGCCCAGAGCACGCCCCACATCAAGGTGGACGTGCGGCAGATGGGCTGCGACCTTCTGGCCTTCAGCGCCCACAAGCTGGGAGGCCCCATGGGCATAGGCGTGCTCTGGGGCAAGGCCGATATCCTAGACATGATGCCCCCCTTCCTCACCGGCGGCGAGATGATCGACTCCGTGACCGAGGACGGGGCCGTCTGGGCTCCCGTGCCCCAGAAGTTCGAGGCCGGCACCCAGGACGCGGCGGGCGCCTACGCCTTCGACGCAGACCTCACGTACCTGGACGGCCTGGGCATGGAGGCGGTGGAGAGGCGCGAGCGCCTGCTGGCCGAGTACCTCTGCGACAGCCTGGCGGCCCTCGACTTCATCGACATCATCGGCCCGCGCGAGGGCGCGCGCCACATTGGGGCCGTGGCCTTCAACGTGCACGGCGTGCACCCGCACGACGTCGCCTCCATCCTGGACGCCAGCAACATCTGCATCCGCGCGGGGCACCACTGCGCGCAGCCGCTGCTTGCCTGGCTGGACGTGGAGAATGGCAGCACCTGCCGTGCCAGCGTGGCCTTCTACAACGACAAGAGCGATGTCGACAGGCTCGTCGAGGGCCTTAAGACGGTTTGGACGGTGTTTCATGGCTAGCGCCGCGGCCGGCGTCACCGGCCTCTACAACCCCGAGTTCATGGACCACGTCCAGCACCCGGACTACAAGTACCCCATGGAGGACGCGACCCTCTCGCTTGAGGGCGTGAACCCCTCCTGCGGAGACGAGCTGACCTTCTCCGTGCGCCTGGACAGTGAGGGACGCATCGAGGAGGCCTCCTACCAGGGGCAGGGATGCGCCATCTCACAGGCGTCCGCGGACATGATGAGCGACCTCATGGTGGAGAAGACCCCAGAGGAGGCGCTGGAGCTCTGCCGGCTCTTCGGGCGCATGGTGCGCGGCGAGGAGACGGACGAGGAGGTCCTGGGGCAGCTGGGAGACGCGGCCATGCTCAAGGACATCTCGCACATGCCCGCACGCGTGAAGTGCGCCGAGCTTGCCTGGAGGACCCTGAGCGAGATGCTCGAGGGCCGAGAAGGGGCGTAGGGATATGGCTGGCATGTTCTCCACCAAGGGGCGCTACGCCCTGCGCGTCATGGGAGACCTCGCCACCCACGAGGGATGGGTCTCCCTGGGCGACGTGGCCCAGAGGCAGGGCATCTCGCGCAAGTACCTGGAGCAGGTGGCCTCGCTCATGCACAAGGCGGGCTACGTTGAGAGCCTGCGCGGCAAGGGCGGCGGATACCGGCTCACCAAGAGGCCCGAGGAGTACACCCTGGGCGGCATCCTGCGCGCGGCGGAGGGCTCGCTTGCGCCCGTGGCCTGCCTGGACTGCACCAACGACGAGCTGTGCCCGCAGATAGAGACCTGCCCCACCGTGAGCGTGTGGAGGGACCTGGGCCGCGTGACGGCCAGCTTCCTGGACAGCAAGACCCTGGCGGACATCGTCCGCGAGGGCGGCGACGCGGCCGGCGGGCTCTGCTAGCGGGTGGTCCCCGCGCTGCGGCACCGCCACGGCACCTCTCGCCACGAAACCGTCGATGTGTGTAGCAATTCCGCCACCACAGCCGAGATGTGCGTAGCTTCTTGCCCCAAACGGACCCCGAAGCTACGCACATCTCGCTTTTTGTGGCGGGACGTCAGCGATGCCGCGCTAACCCGGCTTCCCCCATGGTCATCGCAGCTATGACTCATACCTCGGCACGCTCGCAAGGGACGCGAACCCACAAAGATGTCAACCCGTTACGAGGAGGTTGGCTCATGTCGACGAGGAGTCGCTCGAGAGCATCGACGCGCGCATCGCGCAGCTCCACACGCACCACCGCGACGAGGTGGCGCGACACGAGAAGAGGGATCGCGCGGCCCGCGCCTGCGCGTGCACCGTGCTCGGCTCATGCGGCAACTGGCGCTCGCTCGACCCCGGCAGGTTCGCCACAACGCACCCGAGGCCGAGGCGGCACCCGACGACGATACCGAGGGGTTGGGCGACCGTGAGCGTGAGAGGAGCTAGGCTCCGCAGGCGCTCGGGGAACGGGCGATGGCAGCCTCTGTACAGCAGAGAGCTCAGCGACGAACGCCACGCGTGAGGAGGGCCCCAACACGAGCATCCACGCCGGCGAGCGGGAGGCGATGCAGCGCAAGCGCTACCAAGACGTGACTGTGCGGCGATACCGCCCTGTCACGATTGACAACGAGCCGTCTCCCACGAGGGGCGACGACTGGCTCGAGTTGTGAGCGTCGGACAAAGCGTGAGAACCTCCCCCGGAGGAGAGGAGGCCCGGCATGTGCGTGAGGGTCAGCCCGCTCACGGAGGACAAGGCGCGGTCCGTGCTCGCCACGCGCGGCATCAGCAGCGGCCGCTCTATCCGTTACATAGAGGCACCGGACCCCACCCGCAACGCACGGCCGTCCGGTGCGCGGGTGCCTATCTATAATCCCGCTCCTGCCATGGGCACGGCCTCCACGCCCAACTAGCGATGCCTTGATTGGCTCGAGTGCGGGAGATCGTCATCAACGTCATCGCGAAAGCACACCCTGTGGATCCTCTTCGGATTCCCGATTCTGTACGAAATACCGAAGGGGGTCACCATTGTCTCGCTGATCCAGACGCGCCTGTGCTGCTTGAGTCCTGGACCGCACGCCTGATTCCTCCAGTGCCCACGCCGGTAGTGAACGGTTGGGGGCTCATGATGCCCGGCTCCGCGCGCTTCGTGCTCGCCTGCATCCCCAATTGTGACTCTCGAGACAGGGGTGACCGAGCGCACCGTCTTGCGCGGACGCGATTCGCTTCTCCGAGGAGCTCGCCTCTCCGGAGAAGCGTCTCCCCTCGTGACAAATCTGTCCGGACCGCTTCCTCGGACCTCTTTGCACGCGTTGACAATAAAGGACAGGAGCCTCCTCGCCCCCTCAACGTCGGCGCAATCCGTAAGGGAAGCCGTCTTGATAGAGTCCCCGTCCTCGAAGAACACGACATCCTCCACAATACAGACCGGGTAGGGAATCCTCGTGAGCGGCTCGGTGCAGCCCCTGCCCGCCCACCATACATTGTCATCGAATACAAAGAGGTGGGCCCGGTCCATGAGGTCCTCGAACCTGTCTTCCTTACGATGCAGGTAGATGTTGGCGAGCGCTGTCACCTTGCGCAGAACGCCCTGATAGGGCTTCACCTCCGCGTACCTGCCCGGATGCCTCGATACCTCCCTTTCGACCTCCTTGTCAACGTCCTTTTCGAGGAGCTTCCCCCTGACGTACTCGCGCACGTCCTCAGGATAACCTGAGAGGTACCTCTCCTCAAGCCCAGCCCTCCTGTTAGCGTTATGGTCGTCCGTGACGACCCCTCCGACGTTCCCTTGGGAATGAGAGAGTGACTGCTCGAGGGTGCTCTTCATGCGAGCGATATCCGGTTTTTCCTTTTTTGACTTACTGTTTGGCATGTGGGCGGGAGGGACAACGTACTCGATGGCCCTTCTACTCGGACGAGTGTGCTTGACAGTCTTTCCACTCGGGCGTATGCCATCGGACGACGTCTCGCGACGATCAGAGCCTTCGACGTGCTTAGGTGATCTGTTAGTCCTTATGCCGTCGAGGTAGAAGGTCCACTTAAGGTCATGCGCCCTCAGGATCTGGAGCATGGTCCGGTCACCCACATACTTGCCGTCGGTATCGTAGAGGTGGTAAACCTCGTCGAAAGGCTTGAAGGCATCCCACCGTGTGGGAGTACGTGGGGAAACCTCCCCCTCCGGTAGATGCGCAATATCCCTCGCGGTGACGTTGTGAAGCCACACCGTTCTGATGCCGTCGGTTGGCTCGACGGCGTCCCAGGGTAGAGAGGACGTTTTGCGCGCAGCGACCCTTGCCTCGAGGGAATAGCCGTTTTCGATCTCGTCCCACGTCATCCAGCCGAGGGAGCTCCCGTCCGAGTCGAGAAGCTCGTACTTATCCAGGCGGAAGAGCTCCTCCGCCGTGGTGTCATACCCTGCCGCCACTAACGCGTCACGTATCGAAATCAAGTTCGTCCCCCCGAATTGATGGTCCGAGCATTTCGTGCTTTTATTTTAGCTCTCACAGATTGCTGCTGGTCCATCTCGAGACCCGGGACGAGTCCACATGCTCATCCAGTTTAGCCGCCTTTGAACAGTAGTGTCGACGCCGGTCCTCAAGAGCTGTCCGCTCAGATGGGAGGTCAACATATGCATGAGGATCAACCCGCTCACGGAGAACGAGGTGCGATTCGTACTCTTTGCGCGCGACATGGAAGGCGACCAGGTCATCCGTTGCGTCGAGGCGTTGAACCCCACCATCCTGCAAACCCACGCGCCACGGAATTAACGCATGGCGGCACCAGGCACACGTGCAGGCCGCAGTCTTACGGCAATCAGACTCGCGTTGCTGCTGCGCATGGGGCTAAATCGCGATAAAACAAAACCCCGCATCCGCATTTCCGCAGATACGGGGATTATTTGTGGTGGGCGTTATAAGATTTGAACTTATGACCTCTTCCGTGTCAGGGAAGCGCTCTCCCCCTGAGCTAAACGCCCGAACATGTACCGCTGCACTTGGGGTCTCGCGCAGCGCGTTAGCTACTATAAACGATAGATTCGCCCCATGCAAGGGAGAATTTCGAGATCCGCGCAGATCGTCTTCTCTCCCCTGCCAGGCCGCCCGCAGCCGAGCCCTACAGCCCGGCCCACATGCGGTACATGCAGCGGCTGACCTGCTCCTCCCTGAAGCGAACCGTCAGGGAACAGGGGAACAGCCTATACAGAAGGCTCGCCAAGCTCAGGCAGTGCCAGTGACGCATGCGCCTCATTACTCTTCCCCACATTCCCTGAAGCCGGGACCCCCACCTCGAAGGGGAAGGTCCCAACACGGTTGAACGCGGCGATAAACATCCGAATGGCATTCGAGGGTGTAGTCCCGATCTGCTCGGTCGCCTGGAAGAAGCGGTCCTTCTCCGTAGGCATGACCTTCGCGACGATCGGGGTCATCTTGTCCTTCATGCGCTTTCCTAGATCCGTTTATGGCCCTGAGCCCACCCTCGGCGGGCTTCGTGCTGCGTTTAGAGTACGACTTAGTATAACTAGGTATTCTTTTGTCTTACCGCTCAAACCAAAGATAATCTACGACGCACGAATATGGAGAAGGTATTTCCGCACGCCAGCAAGCGGTAGCAAAAGAGGGACGAACGGCACGGCCCCTTGACCGACGTTCGTCCCTCGCATATCGGCACGCCTTCGGGGCTTGCCCCCTCCGGGCTCTACCTGTGCCTCTGTTGCCCCTGCTGGTGTCCCATGGGAACGCGTATCTCGCCCGCATGGACCTTTGTGCCCGACTTGCCCGCGCGCAGCCCTCCCAGACGCCTCACGAGGCGCCACCAGCGGTCGTGCAGAGTGCCATGCCCGCCCGAGCGCAGGCCCAGCAGGGGCACCGTCACCAGCGTGGGCAGGAAGTACTCCAGCATGCGCCACACCACGTATCCCGCCGCCACCGCTCCGTTGAACATCCCCGCAAAGAGGAAGGCGAAGCCCCCCTCCGCGCCAAAGGTCCCGCCCGGAAGGGGCACGGCCGAGGTGAGCAGCTCCAGCATGGACCCGCAGGCGAGGCAGGTCAGCAGGTTGGCAGGCTGGCCAAAGGCCCTCAGCACGAAGTACGGCAGCGCATAGAGGCAGCCCAGCTGCACCAGGGTGAGCGCCAGTGTGAGCAGCATGCCCGCCACGTTCTTGGAGGCTGTCTTGAAGCCCTCCGAGAAGTCCATCACCTGGCCGTTGATGACCTCATGCCAGTGATCGTAGTTCTTGAGCCTGCCGCGCCTGTTGAGGAAGTCCAGGATGGAGTTGCCCACCCTGGCAACGAAGCGCGGGCTGAGGCAGGCAAGCAGCAGCGCGCCAACCTCCAAGATCTTGAAGCCAAAGAGGAAAGCGCCCACCAGGAACACGTCCCCGTAGGTGTCCACGAAGTAGCCGTAGCGGAAGACCAGCATGATGGCCGCGAAGATGCCCTCGGCAGCCTCGTACACTATGAAGCGCGTGTACTGCAGGGCGCCGGCCCCTCCCACAGAGAGGCCCGCCCTGGTCAGGCGGAAAATCTGCGCGGGCGCGCCGCCGGCGCCGTTGGGCGTGAGGTTGGAGAAGAAGATGCCTGCCGCCTCCACGCTCATGAGGTCCCGAAGGCCCACCGGACAGCTTGGGTCCCCCACCACGGGCGTCACGTAGGCCAGGACGCCCAGCACGTAATACACCAGGTAGCAGACCATGCCAGCAACCACCCAGCTGCGGCTGATCCCGCCCAGGGCGGTCACGAACTCGTCTATCTGCCCCGTGAAGACGAGGTAGGCAAGGTAGGCCGCCGCGACCGCTGCCAAGAAGGCCACGCTCTTGCGCACGGAGCCGAAGCTCTCCCTCTCGGCATCGGCCTGGGCCTTGGGAACGGAGGCGGTGGCGGCGACCTTGACCTTGGGCACGTGCGGCTGAGAAGCGGGCCCCGCAGGTGTCGCGGGCGCCGGCCTGGCGGTGACGTCCTTGGGCGCCGCACTATGGGAAGACTCAGCCACGCTGCCCCTCCTTGGAGACGAAGCCACCACCTAGGCAGCGAAGTCCATCGTACACGACAACGCTCTGCCCAGGCGCCACGCGCCGCCGCTCTCGCTCAAACTCCAGGCTTGCCCAGGGGGCGTCGTGGCGCGCGTCTGGCTCCTGCGGAGAGACCCGCGCGTCCATGAGCTCGCCGGTGTGCCGGCAGCGCACCAGATAGTCGCCAGGCTCGGGTGCCTCCCCGGCTATCCAGCGCACGTCCTCCAGCTCGAGCGTGCGGCAGAGCAGCTCAGGGCAGTCGTGGTCTGCGCTCACGTAGACTCGGTTCTCCTCCACGTCCGTGCGCACCACGTAGCGCTTGGGGCCACCCCCCAGGTCAAGGCCCTTGCGCTGGCCCAGAGTGAAGAGGAAGGCCCCCTCGTGCTGCCCCAGGACCCTGCCCGTCTCCCACTCGACGACCTCACCTGCGCGCCTCTCGAGCGAGTCCAAGAGAAAGCTGCGGATGCCCACCTCCCCCACGAAGCAGATGCCGTCGGAGTCCGGCTTGCGCTCGATTCCCAGGCCCCTCTCGGCGCACATGCGCCTGACCTCGGCCTTGTCCCGTATGTCGCCCACGGGAAAGAGCGTGCGAGAGAGGACCTCCTCACCCACGCGCCAGAGGAAGTAGGTCTGGTCCTTGTGCTCGTCCTGCGCACGCAGAAGCCGTGTGCGCCCGCCCTCCGCACGGGTGCGGGCGTAGTGGCCCGTTGCCACGAGGTCCGCCCCCTCGGCAAAGGCCCGCTGGGCGAAGGTCCCAAACTTCACGGTCTGGTTGCACATGACGTCTGGGTTGGGTGTGTAGCCGCGGGCATAGGAGTCAACCAGGTAGTCCACCACGGTCTCCTTGTACTCCCGCTCGCAGTCCCAGACCTCAAGGGGAACTCCCAGCGTCACGGCCACACGCTCCGCGTCCGCAAGGTCGTCCGCCCAGGAGCACCTGAAGCCCGGAAGGTCCCGGCTCCAGTTGCGCATGTAGATGGCCCGCAGTTCATAGCCCTGCTCGATGATCAGGGCGGCCGAGAGGGCCGAGTCAACGCCGCCGCTCATCCCCAGAAAGACCGTCTGGCTCATCGCGCGCCACCCTCGCGGCGAAGGCGCGCGGACTCTGCGGCCATCCGCGCCTCCGTGAGCCCCAGCCTTGCCATCTCCCCAGAGACAGCGTCCTCGAGCGCCTCGGCCGCAAAGTCCAACTCCTCCTGGGTGCTGGGACGCCCCAGGGTGATGCGCAGGCTGCCCATGGCAACCTCCTCGGGCACCCCCAGGGCCGCCAGGACGTGTGAGACTCTCATGCGGCTGGCCGCGCAGGCAGAGCCCGTGCCCACGCTCACGCCGCGCCTCTCCAGCAGGATCACCAGGCGACGTGCCTCCAGCAGGGGGAAGCTCACGTGCAGCAGGTTGGGCAGGCGCCACTTGTCCTTGGACGGCCCTGCCACCCAGGCCCAGGGGAAGCGCCCAAGCAGGCGTACCTGGAGTCGGTTGCGCAGGCCGGAGAGTCGGGCAGCCTCCTCCTTGCGCAGCTTCTGGGCAAGCTCCAGCGCGCAGGCGAAGGCCACGGCCCCCGCCACGTTCTCGGTGCCGGAGCGCACGCCACCCTCCTGCCCCCCGCCCAGCACCAGGGGCCTCAGCACCACGCCGTCTGCGGCCCAGAGCAGGCCCACCTGCTTGGGACCGTAGATCTTGGCGGCAGAGAGCGTGAGCAGGTCCGCACCAAGGGAGCTCACGTTCACCGAGAGGAGCCCCGCCGCCTGCGAGGCATCCACGTGAAGCCAGATGGGACGACCCTCCCCTTCCCTGAGGCGGCGGGCCCTCTCGTCGCAGACGGCACGAGAGACCTCCCTCACGGGCTGTATGGCACCCACCTCGCCGTTGGCGAGCTCCAGGGAGACCAGGCCCACGCTGGCGTCCAATGCCGAGGCCACGTCCTCTGCGCGCAGGCGCCCGTCTGCCTGCACACCCAGAATCCTGTGCTCGCGAGAGCGCGCGCAGGCAAGGACGCTCTCGTGCTCTATAGAGTCCGTGAGGATGGCACCCTGCGACGAGGCCAGGGCCAGGTTGTTCGCCTCCGTGGCGCCGGCCGTGATGACCAGGTTGTCGGCGCGTGCGCCCAGGGCATGCGCCAGGCGCACGCGCGCGTCCTCGAGGTCTGCCTTGGCGGAGCGCGCCAGCGCGTAGGGTGCGGACGGGTTCCAGAAGCGCTCTCCCAGGTAGGGAAGCATTGCCTCTGCCACCTCAGGGGCCATGGGCGTTGCCGCGGCATAGTCCAGGTAGGACTCCATCAGCGCGCGTTCCCCTCGTCCATCAGGTCATGGCCCACCACCAGGTTCTGGAAGCGGTTGGCCATGAACTCGTCCGTGTAGTGCTCGTCTATCCAGCACTCGAAGCCGTTGCGGGCAGGGGCGCCCGCCTCGCGAGCTGCCCTGCGCTGGAAGCTGCTCACCGTCATGAACACGTCCAGCGAGAGATAGATGGCCAGCATGACCACGAATGCGACCTGGCGGTGCGTGAGCGGCTCCCCTACGAGGTAGAGAAGCTCCGGCATCACGTGCTTGGCCCAGACCAGCCCCAGAAGTCCCCACATGAGCAGGAAGCGCCAGGCAACCCATTGCGTTATGTGGTCAGGGAGGCCCAGGTAGGTCCAGGACTGGGCGTCGAAGAGGGCTTGCATCCCCCAGCCCGTGAGCTGCTCGAGGCCGCCGCCCACCAGGACGGAGGTCAGGAAGAGCTGGAGGTCAGTGGCACGGCTGCGGCGCTGGCAGAAGCTCAACAACGTGAGAAGCACCGCCCCCACCCCATAGAGCGGCGAGAAGGGGCCCCACACCAACCCCACGCGGCTCTGGGTGAGCCCCGCGGTGACGAACATCCAGACCTCCTCCAGGACCAGCCCCGCCACGGATCCGGCAACAAAGATGAACACCGCCTGATACCAGCCGAAGTCCATGCGGTCCAGGTACTCCTCCACGGCCAGGGCACGGGCGCGGTGCACCTCCTGGCGATACGTCCTGCCAAGACGCTCCCCGCGTAGGCGCGCCGCAACCGCCTGCTCGCTGAGCCTCCTGTGGTCAACGGCGTTCTGGAGGTCCCTGCCACGCCCAAGCCAGATCCAGAAGCTGCGCGCGGCCAAGAAGCCCAGGCGCAAGACCAAGAGCAGCACAAGCAGGGTGAGAACGCTGTAGAACATGCCACTCCTCTCCCGCATGGAAGGTCATCTTGAATGCCCAACTAGGATAGCGCATGGCCCCATGGGGCCCAAAAGGGGCGTCAGCTCTCCTCATTTGATGCACGACACCTACCTTGAGCTGGCAATTCCCAATAATTTCAAATTATTGGGAATTATTGCTTGCATCCTCGCTGAGCCTCACGTATATTATTCCTCGCGTTCGCGGGCTTGGCGCAGTTGGTAGCGCGCCACCTTGCCAAGGTGGAGGTCGCGGGTTCGAACCCCGTAGCCCGCTCCATGCGAACTCAAAGGCCGGTTTCGATCGGCCTTTTTCATACGGCGAGATGGCCAAGTGGTAAGGCAGAGGCCTGCAAAGCCTTTATCCCCGGTTCGAATCCGGGTCTCGCCTCCAACGAACGCAACAGGGACGCCCACTTCGGTGGGCGTCCCTCATTTTGCGCGGCGCATTGGCGTGGGGCCTAGGGCCAGGGGGCCTGGTCAGGATCGGTAGGGCCGGGCCCCAGAAGCTTCACTATGCGCACGCGCGTCCCGCGCCCGGCGGCGCGCCTCTCTATGGTCACGGAGTCTGCCAGCAGGCGCATCAGGCGTATGCCACGCCCACGCTCGCTGTTCTCGGACACGTCAGGGATACCGTCACCATCCGTCAGCTCAAACCCGCAGCCACAGTCCGTGACGTCCACCAGCACGCGGTCCGCATAGCACTCGAGCGCCACCAGGGCGCAGTCACAGCCGCCGGAGTGGTCCACGGCGTTGCCGATGGCCTCCCCCACCGCCAGCGTGAGGTCGAAGAGGGCATCAGGGGAAAGCCTCACGCGGCCCAGCAGCTCCTCGACGCGCGAGCGCGTGGCCGAAAGGTCATGGGGGTCTATGCGCACCACCCGATACCACAGGGGTACCGCGGAGGGGTCAAGCTCCTGCACGGCGGGGCGCGTCCCCACCCCCGAGACGGGTGCGAAGTCAACCAGGCGAGAGAGACGCAGGGAGCGCAGGACCCTCTCACTGGCATTGGTGATGGAGATGAGGCCGCCAGCCGCGCGCATGCGGCGGACCTCCCTGAAGACGAGGCCCATGCCCGCGGAATCTATGTAGCTGGCCTGCGCCATGTTGAGCACGATGCGCTTGCAGCCGCCGTCTATGATGCGGTCAAGCTGGTCCCTGACGCGCGCCACGGAGGCAACGTCAAGGTCCGCGTCAAGGGGAACCAGGGCTATGTCTGGACTGACGTTCATGCGGCTGTTGTACCCAAATGCCCGGACGCTAGTCGCATGCGGGCGCGTCCGCGGCGCCCAGGGCGTCAAAGCGCAGGCAGACCATGGCAACGTCGTCTTCCAGGCTGCGCCCGGTGAAGCCGTCAAGGACGCCCAGCATGCGGTCGAGGAGGCCGTCGAACCCTCGTGGCGCCTGGCTCATCACGGCGTCCCTCAGGCCATCCTCGCCAAAGAAGCTGCCATCCTGGGCACGCGCCTCGGTGGTGCCATCCGTGTAGAGCAGGAGCATGTCGCCCTCAGAAAGCCTCACGCGGCCGTTGCGGTAGCTCATCTCGTGGAAGGCGCCAACTACGCCGGACTGTACGTCCAGTGCCTCTATCTCGCCCGTGGAGGCCCTCACCAGGATTGCGGGAGGATGCCCTGCCGAGCAGTAGCTGAGCGTGGCCGTGCCCAGGTCCACCACGCCCACGAAGAGCGTGGCAAAGGTCTCCATGCGGGAGAAGCCCAGGAGGAAGTCGTTCAGCAGGCGCACCATGCGCGCGGGAGAGAGCCCCTGCCAGGAGTACGCCCCCAGCGCCGTCTTCACGGCCGCGGAGACCGAGGCCGCCTCGACCCCCTTTCCCGAGACATCGCCCATGATGACGCAGGCCCGCTGCCGGGGAAGGCGGATGAGGTCGTAGAAGTCGCCCCCGATGACGGCGGTGGCGGTGGCGGAGGAGTAGATGCCCTCCGCGGAGATGCCGGGCACCTTCTGGAGCTCGTTGCGCATGCCGGTCTGAAGCGCCTGAGAGATGCGCTGGTCCTGCCGGCGGGCCTCCTGGCCCAGGGAGAGCTCGCGCACGTCGCGCACCACCTCGCGCAGGAAGGCCAGCTCGAGGTCATCCAGGGGCTCCGCGTCCTCCGCCCTCAGGAGCAGGCAGCGCCTCCTGGCCCCCTGGAGCATTCCCAGGTCGAGGTAGACGCCCGCGTCAGGGACATTCCGCTCGCGCAGCCAGCCAGAGAGCTCCGGGCGCTCCGTGACGGGCTGCACCACGGACTCGGGGCCATCCTCCTCTACCGAGGCGGGCAGCAGCGCGGCGGGCAGGTCGAACGTGCGCCCGCCCAGCTCGAGCTCCAGCTGGGAGCTGCCACGAGAGGAGCGACGAAACACGCCCGGGATGACCTCCAGCTCCTGGCAGACGCGAGAGAGCATCTCCTCGAAGTGGCTGGCGTCAGCCCCGTCCTGGCCCATGAGCGCCTCTCGCAGGGAGGAGGCCACGTTTGCCAGATGGTGCTCCTTGCGCGAGCGCAGCGTGGAGAAGGCGCCGGCAAGCTGCACCGAGAGGTACTGGGCCACGGCGTCCAGAAGCTCGCTGTCCTCCCTGCGCGTGGGGTGCAGCTGCTCCCAGCCCACCTCCATGAGGGCAATGACGTGGCCGCCAAACCAGATGGGAACGACCACGAAGCTCGCGAAGGGCGGAAGCACCGAGGCGCGCACCCGATGCACCTCTTGCGTGCCCTCGTCCACCACGCTGCGCCAACTGAGCCGGCCCTGCCTCAGGTCCTGGCCCTCGGGCGGCAGCACGCGCGCCCTGAGGGCGCGCCCCGCACGAATGGCAAGTGCGTCTATGGTGCCACCCAGAGGTATGAAGCGGGGCACGCGGGCGCCCTTGAGGGAAGAGCTGGTGCCCCTCAGGTGGTAGCCATCGCGTTCGGCTATGTAGAAGACGGTGCCCGAGGCCTCCATGGTCTGGGTGATCTCCTCCAGCACACGCTCGAAGAGCACGCCCACGTCGCTGGAGTCCAGGGTGTCAAGGACTATGCCCAGGGTCCCCGAGAGCCGCCTGTTGGCGCGCGAGAGCTCCTCCACCAGGCGGTCACGCTCGCTGCGAGCGGCCTGGTCCATGTGGGTCTCGTGCGCCAGCAGAAGGTAGGTCTCCCCCGCCGAGGCTATGAGGTCGCACCTGAAGGTGAGCTCGAGCAAGCTGCCGTCTGCGCGCGAGAGGGAGACCCTGGATACCTGGCCGTCCAGGAAAAAGGGCAGGGACCTCAGGTCGTCCACCGAGAAGAGCGCGAGCACGCTTTCGCCCACGAGGCTCTCCCCCGCCACAAACAGCAGCGCATCGGCGACCTCGTTCGAGAGGAGGATCTTCCCCGCGGCGTCAAAGGCCAGCGCAGCATCGCTCGTCATGGCGAGGAAGCCCGAGAGGGCCGCGCTCACGCTGCGCTCGCCGATGCCATCCACCCTACGCACGATCGAGTTGCCTGCCATGGCAGTCGCCCGCCTTCATATAAGAAGAGGGCCTCCCGCAGGAGGCCCTCGAACCATCGTGGTGTCGGAGGCGGGACTTGAACCCGCACGACCTTTTAGTCAGTCACTAGCACCTCAAGCTAGCGCGTCTGCCAATTCCGCCACTCCGACATGGCTTGCTGCGTTGCAGCAAGGAGTACTATAGCATCCGCCTCTGGCCCGTGGCAATAACTTTTTTCGCCACTTTCCAAATTGGTTCTTTGCCCAGCTCAGATGGGCAGGACGGATGCACGGGAAGCTACTCCTTGGCCCAACCGATGTTCTCGGAGGGAGTGGTCTGCAGCAGCGAGGGACCCCAGTTGGCCAGGCCGGCCTTGCAGGCGATGGTGTCTGCGCCTGCGAACAGGGGGATGAAGGCATAGGACTTCAGGGCCTCCTTCTCGGCGGCGTTGAAGGCCTTCATCTGCTCCTTGTGGTCGGCCATGCCGGTGACGGCGAGGAACTTGGCGTCAAGCTCGGGCGAGCCGCAGTGGGTGAAGTTAGAGGAGCTCTCGGAGCCGAAGATCTGGCCGCCATTGTTGTAGGTGGCAGAGCCCGAGGACCAACCAAAGAGGAAGATGTCCCACTCGCCGCCCGTAAGGGTCTTGGAGAACTCGGAGGCGGGCTTGTTGTCGATGGTCAGGTTGATGCCTGCGTCCTTTGCCATCTTCTGGATCGCTGCGGCACGGTTCT
This sequence comes from Olsenella urininfantis, assembly GCF_900155635.1. Taxonomy (GTDB): domain Bacteria; phylum Actinomycetota; class Coriobacteriia; order Coriobacteriales; family Atopobiaceae; genus Olsenella_G; species Olsenella_G urininfantis. The sequence continues at coordinate 474,630 of NZ_LT732540.1, read as the reverse complement.
TGGTGACGTTGGAGTCACCGATGGTCATGAAGGCGAAGGTGACCTGCTTGCCGTCCTTGGCGTAGTAGCCGTCGGAGCCCATCTCATAGCCGGCTGCCTCAAGGGTCTTCTTGGCGGCCTCGGCCTGGGCCTCGGCGGTGGTGTTGGCCGCGACGTCCTCAGGCAGGTTGTTGTCGTAGCCATCCATCCAGGGGCTGATCATCATCGAGCCCATGCGCTCCTCGCTCCAGTTGACCCCCTGGTAGACGATGCCGACGATGGTCTCGGTGTTGATGCACTGCATGAAGGCCTTGCGCACGGCCTCGTCCTTCAGCCCCTCGCGGGTGGTGTTGACCTCGATGACGGCGATGGACTTGGAGTGAGCGCGACGGATCTCGGTGTTCTCCATGCCCACGAAGTTGGAGAGCATCTCGCCAGAGCCAGAGGCACCCAGCTCGGTGGCGTCGATCTCGCCGTTCTTGAAGGCGTTGAACATTGCCTGGGAGTCCATCTGCTTGAAGGTGATGGACTCGAGCTTCGCCTCGTCACCCCACCACTTCTCGTTGCGCTTGAAGGTGATCTGGGTCTCGTCGAAGGTGTCGACGACGAAGGGACCGGCGCCCCACTCGTTGTGGACCTGCATGTTCCAGCCGTTGTTGAAGGTCTCGGGGTCCGCGGCGCTGGGGTGCATGAAGGCGACGAGGGCCTCGTAGGGGTAGTAGGGCTGGGAGAAGGTGATGATGGCCTGCTTGTCCGTCTCGCCCTTGACGACGCTCTCGATCTGCTGGTAGCCATCGGTGGTGGAGGGGGTGTAGGCCTCGTTGGTGCCGTTCGAGCACTTCCACACGGCCTCGATGGCGCGCCAGTCGATGGGGGTGCCGTCGTTGAAGGTTGCCTTCTCGGCAATGTTGACGGTCACGACCTCCTTTCCGTCAACCATCTCCACGGAGGAGGAGTCGATGAAGTTGGGGTCGGGGGTGAACTTGGAGCCGGTGGCGTCAAGCTGGAAGTTGCCCGGCATGTAGAGGCTCCAGAACCAGTTGATGTAGGTGGTGTTGCCGTTGACGCTGTAGTAGTTGAAGTCAGGGCCGACCTCGGTGACGGAGAGCGTCAGGGTGCCGCCGTCCTTGACCTTGTCACGGCTCAGGGGGTTGTTGTAGGTCTTGCCCTCCTCGGGCAGGGGAAGCTTGTCAAGGGGCGTGGTTGCGGGCGAGCCGTTCTGGGGCTCGACGTCAGTGACCGGGGCGCTCGTGCCGCCAGAGCCGTTGGATCCGCCGCAGCCGGCGAGCCCCAGTCCCGCGAGGGCGGCAGCGGTGCCGGCCATGCCCACAAACGAGCGACGGCTGATGATGTTCGAAATCATGTCTCCTCCAATGTTTCTGCGTTGCTTACGCATGCCATCGAGCATGCACCCCATCGGATGCTTGCTCTATTTTATTTCAAAAAGTTACAAAATGCCCGAGAGTTCTGTGAGCTGCATTCAAGTTGAAACGTTTTCGGCCAAAGCTGGCGGCGCGATTGGTAGCAATCGCGCCGCCAGCGGCAGTTCCTAGATGAGGGCGTCCAGCTCGTCCACGATTTGCGCAAGTCTTGCCAGCGCCTCGTCCACGGCCCTGCCCGAGGCCATGTCCACGCCAGCGCCGGCAAGAAGCTCCAGCGGAGGCTTGGAGCAGCCGCCGGAGAGGAAGCCCAGATAGCGCTCGCGGGCAGGCTCGCCCTCCCTCAGGATGCCCTCCGAGAGGGCCACGGCCGCGGCGAAGCTCGTCGCGTACACGTAGACGTAGTAGTTGTAGTAGAAGTGCGGGATGCGCGACCACTCCAGCGCGATCTCCTCGTCGGTCTCGAGCGCGGGGCCGTAGTAGAGGTCGTTCAGCGCACGGTAGCGCCTGCTGAGCGCGGCCGCGCCCGAGCCCTCCCCTGACATCGAGGCGTTGTTCGCGTCACGCTCGAACTCCGCGAACATGGTCTGGCGGAAGAGGGTGCTCTTGAACTTCTCGCAGAGGCTGTCCAGCAGGTAGGCGCGCTCGGCGTCGCCCTGGGCGTGCTCCAGCAGGTGGTGCATGAGCAGCATCTCGTTGGTGGTGGACGCCACCTCCGCCACGAACATCTCGTAGGGCGCGTAGCGCTGGGGCTGCGCCTTGCTCGAGAGGTAGGTGTGCATGGAGTGGCCCATCTCATGGACCAGGGTGAAGACGTCGTCCAGGGTGCCCATGAAGTTGAGCAGGATCAGGGGCGTGAGGCCACGACCGCCTGAGGAGTACGCGCCGCTGGCCTTGCCGGGCGTCTCGTACACGTCGATCCAGCGCTCGTCTATCGCCTTGCGCACCACCGAGAGGTACTCCTCCCCCAGCGGGGCCAGGGCCTCGAGCATGAGGTCGCAGGCCTCCTCAAAGCTGTAGTGGCGCTCGGGCATCTTGACGATGGGCACGTAGACGTCCCAGTAGCGCATCCTCTCCAGACCAAGGGCGCGGGCGCGCAGGGCCATGTAGCGGTGCATTGCCGGCGCGTTCCTGTGCGCGGATTCGATGAGCGAGTCGAAGACGGCCAGCGGCACCTCGGTGGGGGCAAGCGAGGCCTCCAGGGTGGAGACGTAGTTGCGGGCGCTGGCGAAGAACTCGAGCTGCTTCATCTGCGCCGTGAGGATGGCGGCGCTAGTGTTCCTCATCTTGCCGTAGGTGCCGTAGACGCTGTGGTAGGCGCTCTCGCGCAGCGCGCGGTCTTCCTTCATGAGCAGGGGCCCGTAGCTGCCATGAGTGACCTCGTGCTCCTTGCCCTCGGAGTCAAGAGCGGGCGGGAAGCTGAGGTCCGCGTCGTTCAGCATGGAGAAGCAGACCTCGGGGCTGGCAGCCATCTCCTGGGCCTTGGCCAAGAGCGCCTCCCGGGCAGGGTCCAGGACGTGGTCTGCCAGGGCGCGGACCTTGTCCAGGGCGCGGCGGTAGAGCGAGAGGCCCTCGACGTCCTGGCACCACAGGTCGAGCTTGTCCCCGTCAAGGGACAGCAGCGCGGGCTGGAACCAGGCGGAGGCCTCCTCCATGCGAGCGTAGAGGGAGCGCATCTGGCCCATCAGGTCCTGGAAGCGGCTCTCGCGCGTGTCCTCGTCCGCACGGCGTGCAACGTACTCGTAGAGGCGCTCGAAGCGCAGGGTCTGCTCGTCCTCGAAGCGCAGGTAGGAAAGGAGGTTCTCTCCGCTGGAGAGGGCCTTGCCCTCCCAGCCGGCGATGAGGGCCGGGATCTCCTGGGCCGCCTCGAGCTCGGCGACGCACGCCTCCTCGCTCGCGAAGTAGCTGCTGGTGTCCCAGACGTACTGCTGGGGGATGTCAGCACGGGACTTGTACTGCTCTGCCATGTGAGCCTCCGTTCGCGCAAGCTGCGCAGTCAAAAAGAGAGGGGGGCGGCCCGCGCGTGGCAGGGCCGCCCCCAGCTTATACCCAGAATGAGGGCACCCCTGCCCTACTTGCCCAGCGAGGGAAGGAGGCTGGACGAGGAGACCAGCTTGCCGTGCTGGTAGACCAGGCGCTCGCGGGAGCGCTCCACCTTGGGGTCGGGGATGGGGATGGCCGAGAGGAGCGCCTTGGTGTAGGGGTCCTGAGGGTTGGTGAAGACCTCCTCGGTATCACCCTGCTCCACGATCTTGCCCAGATGCATGACCGCGACGCTGTCGGAGATGTGACGAATGACGGCGAGGTCGTGGGCGACGAAGAGGTAGGAGATCTTGAGCTGGACCTGCAGGTCCTCGAGCAGGTTGATGATGCCGGCCTGGATGGAGACGTCCAGCGAGGCGATCGGCTCGTCGAGCAGCAGGACCTTGGGCCTGGTTGCCAGGGCGCGCGCGATGGCGATGCGCTGGCGCTGGCCGCCCGAGAACTGGCTGGGGAAGCGGTCTACGTAGTCGGGGTTGATGCCCACGAGGTGCATGAGCTCGCCGATGCGGCTGTTGATGTCCTTGGAGGACCACTTCTGCGCACGCAGGGGCTCGGCAAGCACGTCATAGATGGGCATGCGGGGGTCGAGCGAGCTCATGGGGTCCTGGAAGATGACCTGCAGGTCCTTGCGAACCTCGCGCCTCTCGCGGTTGTTCCTGAGGTCCGCGGTGTTGCGGCCCAGGACGGTGATGCTGCCGTGCTCGGGCTTGACCAGGTCCATGATCTGCATGAGCGTGGTGGACTTGCCGCTTCCGGACTCGCCGACCAGCGCGAGGGTCTCCCCCTCGTGCAGCCTGAACGAGACGTGGTCCACGGCCGTCATGGTGCCCCTCTCCCTGCGGATGAGGCCCTTGCCCTGTACAGGGAAGGTCTTGACGAGGTCCTTGACCTCAAGCACCACGGGACGCTGGTCGCGAGGGACCTCGGCCCACTTGGCGGGCAGGGGCTCGAGTTCGGGATAGACCTCCTGGAAGCTCAGGTGGCGGTCACGGATCTCTGCAAGCTTGTGGCAGCTCACCAGGTGACCCTCGGAGGCGTCGATGGGCTCGAGGGAAGGCTCCACCTCGAAGCACTTGCCGCTGGCCATCGGGCAGCGCGGCGAGAAGGGGCAGCCCTTGGGGATGGCCGCCAGCGAGGGCGGGTTGCCCTTGATGGGAACCAGGCGGTGCTCGGCGGCCATGTGGGGCTTGGGCACGGCGCCCAGAAGGCCCATGGTGTAGGGCTGGGAGGGACGCGCGAAGACGGTGTCGATGCTGGAGCGCTCGACGGCGCAGCCGGCATACATGACCAGCACGTCGTCTGCGGTGCCGGCGATGACGCCCAGGTCGTGGGTGATGAGAACCACGGCGGCGCCTGTCTCGCGCTGAGCCACGGCAAGGACGTCCAGGATCTGTGCCTGGATGGTCACGTCAAGGGCCGTGGTGGGCTCGTCGGCGATGATGACGTCAGGGTCGTTTGCGATGGCGATGGCTATGACCACGCGCTGGCGCATGCCGCCGGAGAACTCGTGGGGATAGGCGTCCAGGCGATCCTCGGGGTTGGTGATGCCGACCATGCGCAGAAGCTCGATGCAGCGGGCGCGCTGCTCCTGCTTGGTCATCTGGGGGTTGTGGATCAGCAGGGTCTCCGCCAGCTGCTCGCCGATGGTGAACATGGGCGTGAGGGCAGACAGCGGGTCCTGGAAGATCATCGAGATGGACTTGCCGCGGAAGGCGGCCATCTCCTCGTCGGACTTGCCCACGAGCTCCTCGCCGTCGAACTTGACGGAACCCGCGACGCGAGCGTTGTCGTCAAGGAGGCCGATGAGCGAGAGCGCCGTGACGGACTTGCCGCTTCCGGACTCCCCAACGATACCCAGGGTACGGCCGCGCCAAAGGTCGAAGTTGACACCGCGGACCGCGTCGACCCTGCCTGCCTCGGTGGCGAAGGAGACCTTGAGGTTGCGGACGCTCATGATGGGGTCGCCCTCGGGCGCCCCCTTGGGTCCGTTGCCCTCAAGCAGCTCGTAGCTGAGGATCTGGTCCTGGGGAACCCAGCTGCCCCTCGTGCTTTCGTTTGCCATCTCGGCCATATCTTGCTCCGTTACTTGTCGTCTGACGTTGCGACGCCGTCGAAGGTGGGGCGCCGGCCTGCTGTGCCTGGGCTAGTTGCTGGAATCATCCTCGTCTGCGTCATCCTCGACGCTGCCGGCCGCACGTGAGTACGGGTCGAGGGCGTCGCGCAGGCCGTCACCGATGAGCTGCATGCTCACGCAGAGAACGATAAGGACGACGGAGGGGATGAGGACGATCCAGGGAGCGGAGAGCATCGCCGAGGAGCCCTGGCTCAGGAGGTAGCCCAGGGAGGTGTCCGGCGCCTTGATGCCCAGCCCCAGGAAGCTGTAGGCGGTCTCGGAGTTGATGCCGCCGATGACGCCCAGGACGGTGTCCAGGATCAGGATGGAGCCCAGGTTGGGAATCAGGTGGCGGACGATGGTCTTGAGCGGGGAGACGCCCATGTACTTTGCGGCGCGGACGTAGTCCCTCTCGCGCAGCGAGAGGGCCATGGTGCGCAGGGTCCTGGCGTAGCCGATCCATCCGAAGGCGGTGAGGCCCACGATCAGCATGGCCCAGCCCTGGGTGCCACTTGCGGCACGGACGACCATGGCCACCAGCAGGAAGCTGGGGATGATGAGGAGCATGTCCAGGAGCCACATGCCTATCTTCTCTGGGATGCCGCGCACGTAGGCGATGGAGGTGCCCACCACGGCGGCGATGATGGTGGTGAGGATGGAGTAGATGAGGCCGATGGCGAGGGAGCGGCCCAGGCCATGGACGACGCTGGCGAAGAGGTCGAAGCCGCCGCCGTCGGTGCCAAACCAGTGCGTTGCATTGGGCGGGACGTTGAGCGCCGTGAAGTCCGGGTCCGTGTAGGTGAAGGGCGCAATGTGGGGGCCGAAGATAGCCAGCAGCGCCAGAAGTGCGAGGATGACAAGGCCCGTCATGGCGCTGCGCTGGCGCACGAAGCGCCTGCCGATGAGCGAGAAGTAGCCGATGCGCTTGACCTCGCCGATGCCCGAGGCGCCCATCTCATCCGCGAGAAGCTCGAGCTCCGCGTTAGTGAGCTGAGCCTTCTTGGGCTCACTGTCGGTAGAGCCTTCCTGCATGCCTTTTTCCTCCATGGGAGCGTCCTGCCTGATTTCGTCTGACATCGCGCTCTCCTTAGCTCATCTTGATGCGGGGATCGAGCGCTGCGGCGAAGAGGTCCGCCAGGAGCGCGCCCACCAGCGTGCAGGCCCCGCTGAACGCCGCTACGGCAACGGCGCCATGGATGTTGTTGTTGTTGATGCAGTTGATGAAGTACTCGCCCAGGCCATGGATGGCAAAGATCTTCTCGGTCATGACGGCGCCCGTGAAGATGCCGGCGATGGAGAAGGCCACGCTCACTGCTGTGGGGATCAGGGAGGCGCGCAGGGCGTGCTTGCGGATCGCCTGCTTGCGCGTGAGCCCCTTGGCACGGGCGGTACGCACGTAGTCGGCGTGCATCTCGTCAAGAAGGTAGGTGCGCTGGCCCAGGTGGTATCCCACGGAGCTGATGATGGTGAGGACGACGGTGGGAAGTAGGATGTGCTGCAGGAAGTCGAGCAGCGCCATGAAGGGGTTGGTGCCGTCGTAGCTGGAGAGGCCCGTCACGTAGAAGAGACGCGTCCCCGCAAGCTGGTTCACCTCTATGGCGAAGAAGACTATGAGGATGGCGAGGACCACCGTGGGCACGACCATGAAGAGCGAGGCCATGCCACCGAAGAAGCGGTCCTGCCACTGGTACTGCCGCTGCGCCGTGTAGACGCCCAGGCTCACGCCAACCACGATGGAGATGACGGTCGCCAGGGTCATGAGCTGCACCGAGGCAGCGAGGCGAGAGGACATCTCCTCGTTGACCGAGGAGCCCGTGGGGGTCTTGCCCCAGTCCCAATGCGTGGCGATGTTGCCCAGCCAGGTCTTGTAGCGCTCCAGAATGGGGGTCTTGTCATTGAGGTTGGTCGCGTTCAGCGAGGCCTCGATGGACTCCTGGGGAGGCCTGGGGGTGCGGGACTCGTAGTTCGAACGTGGACTCATGAAGGCAGATGCCAGGAAGTACGTAAGCGAGGTGGCCACAAAGATCATCACCATGTAGCTCAACACACGCTTGGCTATGTACCCGACGAATCGCGCCATGGACGCTCCTCACACTTCGTTTCGCGCGCCAAAGGGCATGCGGAGAACGTGATGCAATGCGCACACGTCCCTCTCCTCAAACCGCGCCACCGCCGTTCTCAACATTGGCAAAGCCCAACAGGGGCGCAAGCAGCGCGCCTCCCCTCCCGGGCCCCATGCAGACTGCAGGGGGACGGGCGGGCAGACACGCACGACAACCTACAAAATGTTACCACTTATTGAATGCCGGCAACATTTGGAGACATTCGTAACGACTTTCAAGGCCATTCGTGGGTCTCCCAAAAACGCACAGAGCAGGTGCTGAGGTCCTAGATGATCCCCACGGGGAAGGTGAGGGCGAGGACGCAGAGGCAGAGGCCGAAGGCGACGGCCGTGATGATGGTGAGGCGATCGAGGTTCTTCTCCCAGACGCCAGAGCCGGCGGCGGAGTTGTAGAGCGAGGAGGCAATCATGTCAGAGACGCCCGTGCCTTTGCCCGAGTGCATGAGCACCAGGATGATCGTCGCTACGGCAGACAGCGCCATGATCACGAGAAGGATTACGTTCAAAACGCCCACGTTGTAGCTCCTTTTACCGGGGATCTGCCCCACATGGGGACAAATCCGCTTCCACACACAGCGAAAAAGCATATCACAGCGCTCGCGGGCACAGGGCTAAGGCAACGCGCCCTCCCTGCCATCTCCGCAGGAAGAGCGCGTTGCGCAGGCGTTTGTGCCGAAGCGGGCTACATGACGACCTTCACCATGGCGGCGAAGGAGTCTGCCTTGAGGGAGGCACCACCGACGAGGGCGCCGTCCACGTCCTCCTTCTCGAGGAAGCCGGCTACGTTCTCGGGCTTGGCGGAACCTCCGTAAAGGATGCGTATGCCATCGGCGGTCTCCTGGCCGAAGACCTCGGCGAGGGTCTTGCGGATGGCCCCGCAGACCTCCTGGGCGTCATCTGCCGTGGCGGTCTTGCCCGTGCCGATGGCCCAGATGGGCTCGTAGGCGATGACGTACCGAGAGGGGTCGTCAATGGTCAGGCCGGCGGTGTCGGCCTTGATCTGCTCCACGACGAACTCCACATGCATGCCGGCCTCGCGAACCTCGAGGGACTCGCCGCAGCAGCTGATGGGCACGATGCCGTGAGCCATGAGGGCCTTGGCCTTCTTGTTGATGTCCTCGTCAGTCTCGCCGAAGTAGCCGCGACGCTCGGAGTGGCCGATGATGCAGTGCGTGGCGCCGATGTTGGTCAGCATGCCAGGGGCGGTCTCGCCGGTGAAGGCGCCCTTCTCCTCCCAGTAGACGTTCTGGGCACCCAGGGCAAACGGGGCGCTCTCCTGCTCGATGACCTCGGACACGCCCTTGAGGTCAACAGCCGGGGGGCAGACGACGACGTCCACGTCGCCGGTGCCGGCCTCGAGCTCCTTGGCGAGGCCACGGGCCAGGACGACGCCCTCGCTGTAGGTCTCGTTCATCTTCCAGTTGCCAGCGATCATCCTCTTACGCATCGAGAAGCGCCTCCACTCCGGGAAGGGCCTTGCCCTCGACGAGCTCCATGGAGGCCCCGCCGCCCGTGGAGATCCAGCTCATCTTGTCGGCCAGGCCAAACTTGTTGATGGCGGCAACGGAGTCGCCGCCGCCGATGATGGACGTGCAGTCGGAGGCCGCGATGGCGCGGGCCACGGCCTCGGTGCCCTTGGAGAACTGCTCGATCTCGAAGACGCCCATGGGACCGTTCCAGAACACGGTCTTGGCGGCCTTGACCGCCTCGCAGTAGAGCTCGACGGTCTTGGGGCCGATGTCCATGCCCATGCGGTCCTCGGGGATGGAGTCGGAGGCGACGACCTCGCCCTCGGCGTCCTCGCCAAAGTGGTCGGTGACCACGTTATCCACGGGAAGCAGAATCTTGCAGCCCCTCTCCTCGGCCTTCCTCAGCATCTCCGCCGCGCGCTCGATCCAGTCGGGCTCCTGCAGGGAGGTCCCGACGGTCTTGTAGCCCTTGGCGAGGAAGAAGGTGTAGGCCATGCCACCGCCGATGACGAGGGTGTCGGCGGAGTCGATCAGGTGGTCGAGGACACCGATCTTGGAAGAGACCTTGGAGCCGCCGACGATGGCGACGAAGGGACGCTCCGGCTCGGCGAAGATGGAGGTGAGGGTGTCGACCTCCTTCTCGAGCAGGAAGCCTGCCACGGCTGGTATGTGGGCGGCGGGGCCAACCACAGAACCCTGGGCGCGATGGGCCGTGCCGAAGGCGTCCAGCACGAAGACGTCACCGTAGCTGGCAAGCCTCTCGGCGACCTCGGGCTCGTTCTTCTTCTCGGCCTTGAGGAAGCGGACGTTCTCCAGGACGAGGATGTCACCGGGCTTGACGGCGGCGACGGCCTCTGCGGCCTTCTCGCCATAGGTGTCGTCCACGAACTTGACGTCGTAGCCCGTGAGCTCGGCCAGCTTGTCGGCCGCAGGCCTCAGGGAGAGCTCGGGCTCGGGGCCATCGCCCTTGGGGCGGCCGAGGTGGCTCATGAGCACGATGCCGGCGTTGTGCTCCTTGAGATACTGGATGGTGGGGATGGCGGCACGGACGCGGGTGTCATCCGTGACCACGCCGTCCTTCAGGGGGACGTTGAAGTCAACGCGCATGAGCACGCGCTTGCCGGCGACGTCAATGTCGCGGACGGTCTTCTTGGTGAAAGCCATGTGCACTCCTTCTCGGTGCTGGGAGGACAGAAAAGGGGTGCGACCACGGCCCTGGGACCTGTGGCCGCACCCCCTGGATGCCAAGTGGCTAGCTACTAGGCAACGAACTTCTCGAAGTACTTGATGGTGCGGACCATCTGAGAGGTGTAGGAGTTCTCGTTGTCATACCAAGAGGTGACCTGAACGAGGCTCTGGCCGTTGCCAAGGTCCTGGACCATGGTCTGGGTGGCGTCGAAGATGGAGCCGTGGGTCTCGCCGATGATGTCGCGGGAGACGATCATGTCCTCGTTGTAGCCAAAGGTCTCGGGGATGGTCTCGGCGTAGGCCTTCATGGCAGCGTTGACCTCGTCGGCGGTGACCTTCTTGTCAACGACGGCATAGAGGTTGGTGAGCGACCCGGTAGGCGTCGGGACGCGCTGGGCGGCACCGATGAGCTTACCGTTGAGCTCGGGGAGGACCAGGCCAATGGCCTTTGCGGCACCGGTGGAGTTGGGGACGATGTTCTCGGAGGCAGCGCGGGAGCGACGCTTGTCGCCCTTGCGCTGGGGGCCGTCGAGGGTCATCTGGTCGCCGGTGAAGGCGTGGATGGTTGTCATGATGCCGCTGACGATGGGCGCGAAGTCATTCAGGCCCTTGGCCATGGGAGCGAGGCAGTTGGTGGTGCAGGAGGCAGCAGAGATGATGTTGTCATCAGCGGTGAGCTGCTCGTGGTTGACGTTGTAGACGATGGTGGGGAGGTCATTGCCGGCAGGAGCGGAGATGACGACCTTCTTGGCACCGGCGTTGATGTGGGCCTGGGCCTTCTCCTTGGAGGTGTAGAAGCCGGTGCACTCGAGGACGACGTCGACGCCGAGCTCGCCCCAAGGCAGATTGTTTGCGTCCGCCTCCTTGTAGATGGTGATCTTCTTGCCATCGACCACGATGGAATCCTCGGTGGACTCGACCTTGTGGTCACGAGAGTAGTTGCCCTGGGTGGAGTCGTACTTCAGAAGATAGGCGAGCATGTCGGGCGAGGTGAGGTCGTTGATGGCGACGATCTCAGAACCCTCATGGCCGAACATCTGGCGGAAAGCCAGACGACCAATGCGACCGAAGCCGTTGATAGCAACCTTAACTGCCATTCTTTCTCCTTTCGCAAGGCCAACCGAGGCCGATCCCCAGACTGGCCATACACTTGCATGCGATTAGTTTACCCTCTTTTCGCTGAGTGGTATCCAACGCGGCGCATTCGGACCGAATTTGAGGCCCCGGGGATGAATTGACCACTCATGCGTGTGCAAATCGGGGTTATGGGCGCACGGTTGGGCACGGCGCGGCCAAGCGCGCACAACAAGATTCTGTCAGCAGCGAGCCAACTGGGCTTTTGCGGCTGAGGCAACGTCTTGTTGTCAAATACGGCCCAAATACGACAACAAGATGTCATGCGCCTCTCCCCCAACTGGAGTCTTGCAGACGGACGCGAAACTTGTTGTCACTGGCACGCCGAGAAGCGACAACAAAGCAACCGCAGGCATCAATCAACTGGGGCTTTATGGGTGGTTACAAAACTTGTTGTCACCAGCCACCCGAGAGGTGACGGGCTGTCGCACCAAGCGTGGCCGACAGGACCCCAAGAGGAGCTATCGATGCTTTCCGGGGGCCTTCTTTCCACCGCACGCCTCGTCGACGATTCTCTGCAGCCTGAGCACGCGATGGTACATAGCGCTCTTCGACGCCGGGGGAGTCAGCCTTGCGCCCAGGGCGGCAAGCGACATGTCTGGGTTTGCCCGCCTCATCAGACAGAACTCCCGCAGCGCCGGCGGAAGCGACCTGAAGCCCACGAAGCGCTCCGCATCGCTTATGAGCTGCAGCTGGTCCACGGCCGCCCCGCTCGAGCGTGCCTGGTTGGCAAGCTCGGCGTTCACCCTGCGGTTCACGTCGTTCTTGAGGGACTTCATGTGACGCACCCGCTCCACCACCTGAGCGCACCTGGTGGCGCCCATGGCCCTGAGCAGCACGACTATCTCGTCGAAGCTCTTGAGGTAGATGGCGTACGAGCCCCTTCGGTGATTGAGGCGCGCGCTCACGCCCAGGCCATCGAGCAGGCCCACAATCCCCGCGGCCAGCTCCTCCCCCGTCACGGCGATCTCGAGGTGGAAGTCTCCACGGGGGTCCGCGATGAAGCCCCCCGCCATGAAGGCGCCGCGAACGAAGGCCCTCCGGCAGCACTCCCGCTCCAGGAGCTGCATGGGAACGCCCGCCGAGAGTCCCTTTCCTGGAACGAGGATCCCCAGCCTCACCAGGTCCTCCTCGAGTTCGTCCTGCTCGGGGATCTCAATGAGGTAGTTCCTCGTGCGATGCAGGTTGGAGTGGCGCACCGTGAGCGGGGTCTCAAGGTCGAAGAGCTCGTGGGTCAGCTTGATCATGGTGCGCGCCACGGCGCCCGTCTCGGTCGATATGCGGATGGAATAGCGCCCCGAGCCATGGAAGGACATGGTGCCACAGACCCTCGTGATCGCCGAGAGCTGCGCGTATGAGCACTGCTCGCAGCTTCCTCCCACGCGGGAGAGCTCGTCTTTGACCTCTGCGGTGAATGACATCCTGGCCTAGCTCCCGTTCGCAAGGGAAAGGTCGCGGTGGGAGAGCGTCACGCGATACCCCCGCTCCTTGAGGTGCGCAGCCGTCGCGTTGGCAATGGCCACGGAGCGGTGCTGGCCGCCGGTGCAGCCCACGGCAATGGAGAGCTGGGACTTCCCCTCGGCGACATAGCCGGGCATGGCAACGTCCAGCAGCTGCTCCCAGGCCTTGAGGAAGGAGGCGGTCGTCTCGTTTCCCAGCACGAATTCACGTACCTTCTCGTCGTTTCCCGTGAGGGGTCGCATCTCGGGGTCGTAGAAGGGGTTGGGCAGGAAGCGCACGTCGATCATGAGGTCCGCCTCCACGGGCAGCCCATGCTTGAAGCCAAAGCTGAAGACGCGCACGTCCATGAGCTGCTGGTCCGCGAGCTCCGAGAAGGTGCGCCGGATTCGGTTCCCGAGCGCGGAGCTGCGCATGCGGCTGGTGTCTATCACCAGGTCGGCGTGGTCGCGTATTCCCTGGAGCTGGGCCCGCTCGCGCCTGATGGCGCTTTGCGTGCTCTGCCCCTCGACGGCCGCTGGGTGACGGCGGCGCGTCTCGTCGTAGCGCCGCATGAGCACCTCGTCGGAGGCGTCGAGAAACACCACCTTGCAGCTGATCTCGTGCTCCTCGAGGGAGCGGATGGCGTCTGACATCTCGTCGAAGAGCCCAAGGCTGCGCAGGTCGCAGGCCACGGCAAGGTGGCGCCCCACCCCAGAGTTGATGCCCACGACGCGCGCGAGGTCAAGCAGCAGTCGCGGGGGGAGGTTGTCTATGCAGTAGTAGCCCATGTCCTCGAAGACATGCAGCGCCTGCGTCCTGCCGCTTCCGGACATGCCGGTGATGATGACCACGTCAGGCACGCGGTCAAGCTCCGCGGCCGCGCGCATCTGCTGCTGGTTGGCATTTCCCATGAGCTGCTCCCCCACCGCGGCTAGCAGAGGCGCGTGCCGTTGGGTACGGGCCTCTCGAGCGTGGCGATGACGGAGGGGATGCCGTCGTCGTAGCCGATGTCCAGGAGCATGCCCTCGCTTGTCATCCCCGCCATCTTGCGTGGGGCCATGTTCACGAGGAAGAGGGTCTGCGTGCCCTGGATCTCCTTGGGGTTCTCGCGCTCCTCCTTCAGGCCCGTGAGGATGGTGCGCTGAAAGCTGCCGAAGTCCACCTGCAGCGCCACGAGCTTCTTGGAACCCGGCACGTCGTCCACGCTCACGATGGTGCCCACGCGCACGTCGAGCTTGTCCCAGTCGTCGTAGCCGATGTTGTCCTTGACGGGAGCCGCCATGGTGCCTCCTTTAAAGCGGGCGGGCGCGCGAGGTGCCCTCACGCCCGCCTCCAGCGTTAGCTCGATTGTACGGCTTTGGCGCGGCCTAGCCCTCGACGGCAGCCTTGAACCACTTGGTGAGGCTCGTGGGATGGGTGATCCCCGTGCCCACCACGGTCGCCCAGGCGCCCGCGGCCATCGCGGCGGCGGCGTCTGCCGGGGTGTGCACGTGCCCCTCGCAGATGATGGGGAGCCCTGGGAACTCGCTGGTTGCCTGCTGGAGCAGGGCGATGTCCGGGCCCTCGCCCAGGGTCGTCTCGATGGCGGGCTTGTTGTGCGAGAGCGTGGTGGAGACGAGGTCGCAGCCGCACGCGACGGCATCTCGGATGTCCTCGATGGTCATGCAGTCTGCCATGACCAGGGTCTCGCATTGAGCGCGCAGGTCCGCCACGGTCTGGGCGAAGCTGCGGCCGTCAGGCCTGGGCCTGCTGGTGGCGTCGATGGCCACCACGTCGGCGCCCGCGTTAACGCAGGCCACGGCGTGGCGCAGCGTGGGCGTGATGTAGACCCCCTCGTGGCCCTCCTTCCAGAGGCCGATGACGGGAACCTCCACGCGGCCCTTGATGGCGGAGATGTCGGCCAGCCCCTGGCAGCGGATGGCGGCGGCACCGCCCTCCTCGCAGGCCTGGGCCATCTGGGCCATGGTCTCGGGATGGCGCAGGGGCTCGCCGGGATAGGCCTGGACCGAGACGATCAGCTTCCCCTTGAGCGACTGCACCAGAGGTGATACGGGCATCGTGCCTCCTAGTTGTTGGCAAGCTCGGCATAGCCCGAGCGGATGACGTTCTCTGCGGCCCCGACGAGGGGGGCGTTGCCGCCAAGGTCCCCGGAGACGACGGGGGTCGAGGACACCGGCGGCATGACAGACTCGTTCCAGCCGCGCCTCATGGCGTCCTTCCAGGCGGATCCGCACTGGGAAACGGATCCGGAGAGGATGATGCGGTCGGGGTCGAGCATGTTGCACATGCTGCCGAGAACCTCTCCGATGGCGTGACCCGAGCGGGCCTCCGCGGCGATGGCCCTCTCGTCGCCCTGAGCCGCCAGCTGGTCGATGACGGCACCGTCCGCGGGGGTCCCGTCGGCACAGCTGGCGTCTCCTCCCAGCTCGATGAAGTGCTCGATGATGCCAGGGCCTGCGGCTATGGGCTCGAGGTGGCCGGTGGCCCCGCAGGAGCAGGGCACGCCCCGGGCGTCAGAGCAGGAGACGTGGCCGATGTGGCCAGCCTCGTTGTGGGCGCCCAGGAGTATGTGCCCATCGAGCACGAAGGCGCCGCCTATGCCAGTTCCGACGGCAACCACCAGGCAGCTGGAGCCACCCCTGCCGCCGCCCCAGCGAGCCTCGCCCAGGGCGTGGGCGTGCACGTCGTTCAGGACGCGGGCGGGAAGCCCGCAGGCGGTCTGGAGCTCCTGGCCCAGATGGGTCCCGCCCCAGCCCGGCATAATCTCGTTGGCATAGGTCACGTCGCCCGTGGCAGGATCGATGACGCCCGCGCTGGACACGCCGATGCCTTCGATTCGCACGTCACCCGCCGCCTCGATCACCCTCCTGGCGGAGGCGATGGCGTTGGCGAGGACCTGCGCTCCCCCCGCCTTCGCCTCGGTGGGCACCTTGGCGAAGTGCTCGATGGTAGGCTCGCCATCCTCGTGGATGGTGACAAGGGCGGAGGCTATCTTGGTTCCTCCGATGTCAAGCGCGACGACCCTCTTTGCTCCCATGTCGTTTCTCCCCTCTCGCATGTGCGACTACGCCTGGATGACCCCCGTGCTGACGAGCACCTGCCTGACGGCCTCGCGGTTCTCGCCCTCGAGGGGCTTGACGGGACGGGGCATGATGTCGTGGTCAATGACGCCCATGAGCTTGAGGGCGCACTTGAAGGCTCCCACGCCGCCGGCGTATCCCTGCACGCCCGTGGTCACGTCGAAGATGTGGGAGACCTCGTTGATCTGGTCCTGGATGGTCCTGACCGTCTCCCAGTCGCCAGCCTGGTAGGCGTCCCACTGCCTGACGTAGGGCTCGGGAATCACGTTGGAGAGGCCGGGGACGGAGCCATCCGCGCCGGAGAGGTACGCGCCATCGACCACGATCTCGTGGCCGGTGAGCAGGCTCAGGGGGTGCCCGGCCTTCTCGTTCTCCTGCACGAGGTAGCGGAAGCCGACGTCATCGCCCGAGGAGTCCTTGACGCCGGCCAGAACGCCCTCGCGCCCCAGCTTGACGGCGAGCTTCCAGGGGATCTTGGTGTGGACGCAGACGGGGATGTCGTAGGCGAAGATGGGCAGGTCTATCTCGTCGTGGAGAATGCGGAAGTGCTCCTCGACCTCGGCCATGCCGCCCAGGGCGTAGAAGGGGGCGGTTGCCACGATGGCGTCGGCTCCCAGCGCCTTGGCGCGCCGGGCATGCTCGACCACGCGGTCGGTCTCGGTGTCGATGCAGCCCACAAGCACGGGCACGCGGCCAGCGGCGATGCGCACTCCCTCGCGGACGATCTCGTCGCGGTGGGGGTCGCTGGAGAAGGCGACCTCGCCCGTGGAGCCCAGCAGGAAGAGACCGTGGACACCTGCGTCCAGCATGCCGTTGATCAGACGCTCGAAGGAGGGAACGTCCAGCTTGTGGTCAGGGGTGTCGGGGGTGACGAGGGGAGGGATGACTCCGCCGACCTTGAAGTCTGCCATGTGTGTCTCCTTGACTGTTGTTCGTCGTGCCGCCCCAGGGTGGAGCGCACACGAAATCATACGCGTGTCCTGAAGGGGCGTGCCCGAGCCAACCCGGACACGCCCCTTCATACGAGCCCGCTACTGGCCAAGCTTGGGATGCAGCAGCGAAGGGGCGGCTCCCAGGAGCGTCTTGGTGTAGTCGTCCTGGGGGTTGTTGAAGACCTCCTGCGCCGGCCCCTGCTCCATGATCTGGCCGTGGTTCATCACGATGATGCGATCGGATATGTAGCGCACCGTCTGGATGTCGTGGCTGATGAAGATCATGGAGAGGCCAAGCTCCTTCTTGAGGTCCGTGAGCAGGTTGAGGATCTGCGCGCGGACCGAGACGTCAAGGGCCGAGGTGGGCTCGTCGGCAATGATCGCGGAGGGCCTGAGCGACATGGCGCGCGCGATGGCGACGCGCTGGCGCTGGCCGCCGGAGAGCTGGCCGGGAAGCGCGCGCAGGGCGCTCTTGGGGAGACCGACCAGCTCCACGAGCTCGCCGATGCGCCTCTCCTGCTCGGAAGGGTCGCCCACACCGTGGACCAGCAGCGGGTCGAGCAGCTGGTCATGCACGACCATGCGTGGGTTGAGTGCCGTGGCGGGGTCCTGGAAGACCACGGAGACCACGCGGCCGATCTTCTTGCGCAGGTCTGACGTGCGCTTGGTCACGTCCGTGCCCGCGAAGTATACCTTGCCCGACGTGGGGGACTGCAGGCCGCACATCACGTTTGCGGTGGTTGACTTGCCGCAGCCCGACTCGCCCACGATGCCGATGGTCTCCCCCGGCATGAGCCTGATGGTCACGCCCTGGACCGCATGCACCAGGTTGGGATGGAAGATGGAGCCCGTACGGGTTCGGAAGGTGACCGAGATGTCATCGAGGAAGATGATCGGCTCCTGGGAGCTTGCCTTCTCCTGGGACATCTACCTCACCTCCTTGAGGGCCTCGAGGTACGGGGTGATGCCGTGTGACTCGAGGTAGTCGTCGGGAAGCTCGGAGAACAGGTGCGGGACGTCTCCGGGCAGCTGCTTGAGAACGGGGTGCACGTCGAGGCCCAGCGTGGGGTGGCTCGAGCGTGGCGCGAAGCGGTCTCCCTTGGGGAAGTCCTCGGGAGAGGGGACGGAGCCGGGCACCTGGTGCAGGCGCACGCCGGTCTTGGCGCCCTCCTCGATGGAGAGGACCGAGCCGAGGAGGCCGCGGGTGTACTCGTGGATGGGGTTGGTGAGCAGCTCCTTGGTCGGCGCCTGCTCGATGACCTGGCCCGCGTACATGACCGTGATCTCGGAGGCGACCTCGGCCACGAGGGCAAGGTCATGGCTCACGAAAATCATAGCGAAGCCAAGCTTGGCCTGGAGGTCGTTCAGCAGCTTGATGACCTGCTTCTGGACCGTCACGTCCAGTGCGGTGGTGGGCTCGTCGCAGATGACCAGGGATGGGTCGCGGGTGAGGGCCATGGCGATGAGCACGCGCTGGCGCTGGCCGCCGGAGAGCTCGTGGGGGTAGGACTCGAGGGTGCGCTTGGGGTCCAGGCCCACAAGCTCGAGGAGCTCCTCCGCAGACCGGGTGCCACCACGGTCAGTGAGCTGCTTCATCTGGGCAGAGATGAGCATGGAGGGGTTCAGGGACGAGAGGGCGTCCTGGTAGACCATGGCCAGCTCGGTCCCCAGGAGCTTGCGGTGCTCCTCGGGGGTGAGCTTGAGCAGGTCCTGCCCCCTGTAGATGATCTCTCCGGTGACGGTCTCCTTGGGATCGACCAAATTCATGATCGTCTTGGTGGTGATGGACTTTCCGCAGCCGGACTCGCCCACCAGCGCCATGCACTGGCCGGGGCGCACATCGAAGCTCACGTTGTCCACGACGTGCACGTCACCGTGGCTGAGGAAGCTGATGGCCAGGTTCTTGACCTGCAGCAGCGGCTCCACGCCATGGTCGGGGGCATGACGGTCCGTGCGGGCGAGCTCGACCTCGCGCAGGGCAGAGAGCCTACGCTCCAGCGAGTCCGCCTGCTCCGCATAGGCGCGCACGGGATCTGCCGCCAGGATGTCGTCCTCGCGGCGGCTCTCGGAGTCGCCCGTATCGACGGGGGCGCCGGGGGCGGCCGCCATGGCGTCTGTCAGGCCCTCGGAGAGGATGTTCAGGGCCAGGCAGGTGATCATGATGGCAAGGCCCGGGAAGAGCGCCTGCCACCAGCGGCCGGCAAGGACTCCTCCGCGGGCGTCTGCCAGGATGTTGCCCCAGGTGGGCGTGGGCTCGGTGATGCCAGCGCCGATGAAGGTGAGCGACGCCTCGAAGATGATGGCATCCGCCACCAGCGTCACGGTGAAGACCATGATGGGGGCGATGCAGTTGCGAAGGACGTGCTTCCACAGGATCCAAGGCGCACGCGCACCGGAGACGATGACGGCGCGCACGTAGTCCTCGCCGTACTCGCTCACCACGTTGGCGCGGACGATGCGCGCGATCTGGGGCGTGTACATGAAGCCTATCGAGAAGATGATCGACGGCACCGAGTTGCCCAGGATGGACACGAAGACGGCGGCCAGGGCGATGCCCGGGAAGGACATGATGATGTCCAGGATGCGCATGATGACCTCGGAGACCGCCTTGCGCGAGACGGCGGCAACGGCGCCGATGATGGACCCGAGGACGAGCGCCATCAGCGTGGCGCCAAATCCGATGATGAGCGAGTAGCGGCCACCATAGAGCATGCGCGAAAGGATGTCACGGCCCTTGTCGTCGGTGCCGAAGGGGAAGCCCCCGCCGGGCGCCTGGCGTGCCGTGAAGATCTCGATGGGGTCATAGGGCGAAAGCAGTGCGGCGAGGACCGCCGAGAGGGCAACCACCACAAGGATGACCAGGGCGATCTTGGAGCTCGCGCTCATCTTCTTCCAGCCGCCAAGGCGAGAGCCGCGCTTGGCCATCTCCTCAAGCTGCTGGGACTGTTCTCTTCTCTGGGTCAGCATGGCTACACCGTCCTGATCCTGGGGTTGATGAGGAGGTAGAGCATGTCAACCACGATGTTGATGATGATGAAGGAGAGGGCCACCACGATGACGACGCCCTGGACGAGCATGGTCTCGTTGCCCTGAATCCCCTCGAGGATGGCCATGCCCATGCCGGGAAGGTTGAAGATGGTCTCGATGACCACGGCGCCGCCCATGAGGTAGCCGATCTTGAGACCCAGCGTGGTGACGGGCGTGATGAGGGCGTTGCGGAGCACGTTGCGGCCGATGACCACGGCATGCGGGAGGCCGGCACCCTTTGCGGTCTTGACATAGTCGCGGTCGAGCTCCTCGACCATGGCGGTGCGCACGATGCGGGTCATCTGGCCCGTCAGGGGAACCGCGAGCGCCACGGAGGGCATGAGCATGCGGGCCATGTAGCCGCCGGGGTTGGCAAAGGGGTCGGGCAGCGGGCCCGAGGAGGGCAGCAGCTTGAGGTAGAACGAGAAAACCAAGATCATGAGGACCGCCAGCCAGAACGAGGGCGTGGCGAGGCCTGCGATGGAGAAGACGCGGATGACCTGGTCGGGCCAGCCATCGCGGTAGAGGGCAGCAAGCACGCCCAGCAGGAACGAGACAATCGCCCCGATGAAGAGGCCGATGAAGGTCAGCTGCATGGTCACGGGCAGGGCCTTCGCGACGCGCTCCCCCACGGAGTATCTGGCGGCGCCATAGGTGCCAAGGTCGCCGTGGAGCAGGCCGCCCATGTAGCGGACGTAGCGAACGGGCAGAGGGTCATCAAGACCGTGCGCCTCGTGGTACTGGGCCACCGCCTCAGGGGTCGCGCTCTCGCCGAGGGCGTTGTACGCCGGGTCGACCTTCGAGAACGACATGAGGAAGAACACGAGAATCGTGACACCAAGTGCCATGATCGGCAACGCGACCAGGCGACGACCGATAAGTCGCAGCAAATTGTTCACGAGCCCTCTCCCCTCTCATTGCTCCGGAACACTTGTAATGACAAAAACAGTATCTCACCTGAGAAGAAGGGCCCGGGCTTCTTTCGTGGATGCCCGGGCCCTCCCTTGCTGTCCGTGTGACTACTTGACGGTGGTGACGCCCGTGAGAGCGATGCCGGTGGTGCCGATGCCGGCGAAGTCAGCGGAGACCTTGACGCCGTCGCCGTTGGCGGTCTCGCGCCAAGAGGCGGTGGAGGTCTTCACCTGGAGAACAGGATACAGCGGCACGTTCTCGGCAATGAGGTCGAAGCAGCTGTTCCAGAGCTTCTGCTGCTCCTCTCCCTTTGCGGCGAGGGCGGAGGCCATGGTCTCGCTGAGCGTCTTCCACTCCGCGGACTCCTTCCAGGGGCAGCGCTTCTGCATCCAGGTGTTGTCGCCGTACCACCAGTTGAGCAGGAGGTCGGGGTCGGCGCCGAAGCAGGAGGGGTCGCCAGGGGCGAGCAGAAGGTCATAGGCCTCGCCGCCGTCGATGGCGGCGTAGGTCGCCGCGGAGGTGTCGGTCTGGATGGTTACCTTGAACCCCAGGGCGTCGAGGTCGTTCTTGATCTGCGTGGACATGGCGACAATGTCGTCCTTGTCCGTGGTGCGCAGGGTGACCTCGCCAGGAGTGACGCCGGACTCGGCGATGAGCGCCTTGGCCTTCTCGAGGTCGTACTTGTACACGACGGAGGCCTCGTGGTAGTTGGGGAACGCCTTGTCGTTGGGCAGGTAGCAGGAGGGTGCGGCGGCCATGCCGTTCATGGCGTTGGTGATCATCTGGTCGTAGTTCAGGGCGAACATGACGGCCTGACGCACCTTGACGTTATCCCAGGGAGCCTTGGCGACGTTGAACATCATGAAGCGGGTGCCGAAGCCCTGGACGGTGTCCACGCTCATGCCGGCGCTCTTGAGCTGGTCGATGGAGTCGGCGGGGACGGACTCGGAGATCAGCGTGGTGCCCTGCTGGGCGGCCGTCACGCGGGCGGTGGCGTCCTTCAGGACGTCGTAGCGGATGCTGTTGTCCTTGGCGACGAGCTCGCCGTTGTAGTTCTCGTTCGGGACGAGGGTGACGGTCGCGTCAGAGACCTCGCTGAACATCCAGGGGCCGGTGCCGGTGGGCTTGGCGGTGAGCTCCTCGTCGGTGGCGGCGGTGGGGACGACCTTGACGATGGCCAGGCGCTCCTTGAGCAGCGAGAAGTTGGGGACGGCGGTCTTGATGGTGACCGTCTTCTCGTCCTTGGCCTCGACGGAGGCGATGGGGGTCAGCATGGAGACGTAGATGTTGCCACTGGCGCTGGAGCGCTTGAAGGAGCTGGCAACGTCCTCGGCGGTGACGGCGGAGCCGTCGGAGAACTTGGCGCCGTCGCGCAGGGTGACCTCGAAGGTGGTGTCGTCGACCTTGGTGGGGTCGCCGGCGGCGAGGGCGGGGCGCGTGCTGTAGTCGTGGAAGTCAAGCTCGTAGAGCCCCTCGACGACGTTGAGATTGGCGCTCAGGGCGAGGGCGGAAGAAGTGGTGGACGGGTGGTAGTTCTGGGTGGCATAGGCGGTGCCGACCGTCAGCTCGCCACCACCAGCGGTGGCTGCCGCGCTGTCGGAGCCCGCCTCCTCCTTCTTGCCGCAACCGGCGAGGCCAAGGCCCGCCAGAGCCGCAGCGCCGCCGCCAAGGCCGAGGAACGAACGACGAGAAAGGTTCATGCTCATGAAATCCTCCATGTCTTGTGGTGCACTCCACGTATACGTGCCTTCGTGCGCCGCCCTTGCGGCACACCCCTTCACCGAGAAGGGTATGACATCCGCGCAACATGTTCGAAACCTTCTCCGCCCAGCGGCATGCAAGGCGGCACGGACGGACAAACTTGTAAAGTCAACTATCGAGTGATAGCGCTTTCTGAAACCGTGCGCACCCAGCCGTCGTCTCCAACTGCGAATATTTAATTTAGATTGTGAATAGAATGACCCGCGAGAAAAGCGCTCCCTACTCCTGGGCCGTCTGTGCCCTCTCGCCCTCCCAGGCGCGCAGCACGTCGAAGATCTCCTGTGCCATGCGCCCGTTTACGCCCCTCACGGCGGCAATGTCCTCGACGCTTGCCATCCTCAGGCGCTTCAGCGAGCCGAAGTGGGACATGATCGCCTTGCGGCGCTTGGGCCCCACGCCTCCCACCTCGTCCAATATGGACACGGTCTGCGCCTTGGTGCGAAGCTCACGGTGGAAGGCGATGGCGAAGCGGTGGCTCTCGTCGCGCACCTGCTTGATGAGGTAGAGGGAGGGAGACCCCGAGGGAAGGACGACGGGGGTCTCGTCCCAGGGCACGAAGACCTCCTCGTCGGACTTCGCCAGGCCGCAGACGGGGATGTCCAGGCCAAGCTCCGACAGCTGATGCAGCGCCGCGGAGAGCTGCGGCTTGCCGCCGTCAACCACCAGAAGGTCCGGGGCGGCCGAGGCGAAGCGCCCGTCTGCCATGTTCTTGGGGCTGTACCTGCGGCCAAGCACCTCCTCCATGGACATGAAGTCGTTGGCCTCGTCGAGCTCGGCACGGATCTTGAAGCGGCGGTACTGCGCCTTGTCGGGCCTCCCGTTGGTGAAGACCACCATGGAGGCCACCGTGAAGCTGCCATGCAGGGTTGAGATGTCAAAGCACTCGATGCGCAGGGGCAGCCGGTCCAGGGCAAGGGCGCTCTCGAGCTGCAGGAGCGCCTGGTTGGTGCGCTCGTCGGCGTATCCCGTGCGCACCATGTAGCGCATGAGCGCATGGCGGGCGTTGCGTGACGCCAGCTCGAGCAGGTGGCTCTTCTCACCGCGCCGGGGACGATGGATGCGGCAGAGGTGGCCGCGCTTCTCGCCGAGCCACTCCCCCAGAAGGCCCGCGTCCGCAAGCTCCACCGCCACGTCCACCTCGGCAGGGACGTCTGCGGTCTCGTCGTAGTAGCGCTTAATGAAGCCCTCCGTGAGCTCCTGCTCGTCCACGTCCGCGCCCTTGTTGAGGATGAACTCGCTGGAGCGCACCGTACGGCCCTCTCGGACCACGAAGACGCAGGCGCACGAGATGGTCTCCTCGCGGTAGATGCCCACCAAATCAAGGCTCACCTCGGAGGAGAACATGACCTGCTGGCTGTCGTCGAGCCCCTCGATGACGTCCAGGCGGCGCTTGATGCGGCCCGCCCTCTCGAACTCCAGGGCCGCCGCGGCATCGCGCATATGCCCCTCGAGCTCGCCGACTATGGCAGACCTTCTGCCCGAGAGGAACTGCTCCACCTGCCGGACGTTCGCCGCATAGCTCACGGTGTCTATCTCGCCGCAGCAGACTCCGGGCCCGCGGCCCACGTGGTAGTCGAAGCAGGGGCGGCCGCGCTTGGCGAGCACCATGTTGGCGACGGCCGCCTCGTCCGGATGCGACTCCAGGTAGCGACGCGCCCTCTTCCACTCCGCGCAGCTTGCGCTGCAGACGGGAACTGCCTTGCGCAGGGTGTCGATGGTCTCCCGTGCCGCCTGGGCGTCCGTGTAGGGACCGAAGTAGCGCGTGCCCTTGCGGTGGCGCTCGCGCGTGTACTTGATGGCCGGGAAGACGTCAGACATGGTGAGGGCGATGTAGGGGTAGCTCTTGTCGTCCTTGAAGTCCACGTTGAAGTAGGGGTGGTACTGGGCTATGAGGTTGCGCTCCAGGACCAGCGCCTCGTGCTCGGACTCGACCACGATGTAGTCGAAGCTGCGCACCACCTGCATCATCAGGGGGATCTTCATGCGGTCGTCGGTGAGGTTGACGTACTGGAACATGCGCGAGCGCAGGTTCTTGGCCTTTCCCACGTAGATGACCTCGTCGTGCGCGTCCTTCCACAGGTAGCAGCCGGGCTCCGTGGGCACGAGGGCCACCTGCTCGGCGAGGGTGGGCGCGCCCTCAGGGCCAACGCCGCCTTGGGGAAGGCTGTCCAGGGGAGGCACGGGAAAACCTACTCCCGACCGGTGACGGAGCGCAGCCAGCCACGCAGCGACTTGGCTCGCACGAGGGCGGCATAGCCCAGCTCCTTGAAGGCGATGTCCCTGTCGGGGGCCACCGGGGTGACCTCCTTGGCGAACTTCGTCTTGAAGGTGTTGAGACGAGCGAGCTCGGGGGTGAGGTCGCTGCCGATGCCCATCTGGTCGTAGCTCACGCAGCCCATGCGTCCCAGCTCGCAGCATTCGTAGTAGATGAGCCCGTCGGTCGCGAGGGCACGAGCCGCCTCGCCGCGAGACGCCCCGTAGTAGCGCACCGCGCTTGAGCCCGAGATGGTGGCGATGGTCCAGGTGATGAGCCTGCCGTCAATCCTGCCGGCAAAGAGGCGGCAGCGCCCGGGACCCAGGATCCGCAGCATGTTCTCGTACTCCGCGCAGGGCGCGGGCACGAAGTCGTCCCGCTCGGCGGTCTCGACCATGACCTCGTAGTACTCGTCGAAGGAGGCGCTGGCCCTCTCGGTCTCGTCCGCGAAGACCGCCTGGCACTCGCGCAGCGACTTGCGCACGTCACGACGGCCGCGAGGCTTCATGCGCGAGAGGATCTGCTCGTCTCCCCCGGTGAGGTCGATGACCACGGTCTGGTCATAGGGGTAGCTGGAGAGCGTCTGGTGGGTCTGGGGCAGCTCGCTCTTGACGCAGAGGCGGGCGAACACCTGGCGCTTGTCGCGCCCGCGCACGAAGTCCTGGATGGCGAGGATGGCCTTGCGCTCCTCTTCCGGGCCGGGCTCCTCGACCCAGACGGGTCCATGATGGGAGCGCAGGTAATGGTAGCCGTGGGTCTTGTAGTCCACGAACGAGATGAGCGCCTTGACCCTCTCGTCCTCGCCCTCGATCACGCAGCAGCCCCAGGGGGCGCGGCCCTCGACGGTCTCCTCGAGGCGAGACCACGCCTCGGTCTGCTCGATGGGAAGCGTGACGCCCAGCTCGAGCGCGACTTCCTCAAAGCGCTTGAAGGTGACCTGTCTCAGCTGCATGCATCGCTCCAAACCAACGTGGCCATATCTGTGGCACCGGGCACCGGACGGGCCGCAGGAGGCGGCCCGTCGGTCAATTGTACGACTGCGCCTGGGCGCGTCGGCAAATGCGCGGTAGCTCCAAAAGCTCCAGCGAGTGCCACGGGCTCTAGCGGCGGCGAAGGACGCGGGCGAGCATGGCCCGCATCGCCTCGCTCTCGGGAAGCCTGAGCAGTGCCGCCAGGCCATAGGTGACCAGGACCGCGGGCACGCCGGCACAGACGCAGTACAGGAGGCTCAGCTTCACGGACACGCCCCAGGGGCCCACCAGCTGGTTGAGGACCGCGAAGATGCCAGCGCCGGCCATCACGCCCGCCATGCCCAGAAACGTGGAGCGCAGGGTTGAAAGCAGCATGGACCTGAGTCCGAGCGCGCCCACCTGAGAGCGGACGTGCAGGAAGGTGACCACGTCCACCGCCAGGTAGAACAGGGTGGTTGAGAAGGCGACGCCGGCGAGGCCGAGCGCGTCCGTCAGCGTCAGGCAGAACACCACCTGCATAACCGACGCGACCACGATGGCAAATGCGAAGAACTTCATCCTCCTCAGGGCGGAGCATATCTTCTGGAGGTAGGTGCTGATCCCATAGAAGGGCAGGGAGACGGAAAGCCACTGCAGGTAGATCGTGGTGTCCGCAAGTCCCTGGGAGTCGAACTTGCCCGCCGCCATGATGGTGATGAGGCAGGGGGCGAAGAACACCAGATAGAGTGTGAACGGCACCAGCATGAAGATGATCCTCTCGCTGCCGTAGCGCACGCCCTCCTTGAAGGAGGCCATGTCGTCCGCAGCGGCGAAGTCAGAGAGCTCGGTGAACATCGCCACCGTGGTGGGGATGGCGAAGACCGAGTACGGCAGCACGTACCAGAGCCTGGCGTAATAGGCGATGGACGCCCCCGCGGCGCTCACCTGCAGCGAGCTGGAGGTCTGCACCGCAACCGTGGGAAATGACGCAATGGTGGCCACGAGGGTGGGGACGCCGATGGCGAGCGTCTCCCTGAGGGCCGGGTCCCGCCAGTCGATGTGGGGCCGCAGGACTATGCCATGCCTCCTCAGGCTGGGAAGCTGCATGACCACCTGAACCGCCACGCCAAGGGGGTTGCCGACGGCAAGCAGAAGCATGGCCAGGGCCGGGTTGCTCTGGGCGAAGACCGCATAGAAGACGAAGGAGAGCGTGCAGATCACGTTGTTGAAGATGGGCGCGGCATTGCTCCAAAGGTAGTCCCTCTCGGCGTTGAGGACCCCGGACACGATGGAAGAGAGCGCATAGAGCACGATCTCTATCACGAAGAAGCGGAAGAGGTAGACAGAGAGCCCGGCGTCGAACTCCGCGGTGGCCGAGAAGGACTGGGTCCAGATGATGGGGCCGGCCAGGACGAACGAGGCCACCGTGAGGACGCCCATGAAGAGCGTGACGATCGAGAGCAGGTTGGAGGCGTAGCGCGTTGCGCCATCCTGTCCCAGGCGCTTCTTGACCGACATGTACACCGGCAAGAACGCGGTCATGATCATGCCGCCCATGACCAGCTCGTACAGCTGGTTGGGCATGCCGTTGGCAACGGTGTAGGCACTTGCCAGGGCCGTTACGCCCAGCGCGTACGCCTGGCCCCAGGTTCGGAAGAAGCCCGTGATGCGGCTGATGATGACCAGGACGCTCATGAGGGCGGCCGAGCGGCTCACCGACTGCTGGTCCTGGGCCTTAACGGCGACGGGCGCCGCATCTGCGCGCGTCTCTGCCGCAAAGTGCCTACCGTAGCGATTGCCTATAGCCTGTGACATCTCAACCTCGCGAAGGCGCCCGCAAGGCCCGCAGGGGCCCGCATCAGGCACCAAGAAAGACCATGAGACGGCAGAGGGGCTCATCCATCTCGCAGCGGACATGCGTGCCTCTCGCGCGGCGCGGCCGCCACGAGGCTCCTCTGAGAGCCAGTCTATTGCATGGGCGGCAGACATGCCCCTCGGTGAGCCAGTTCATGGAAGAAGCAGCGGCCGCATGGCAAGGTGCGCGGCGAGCCGCTACCCTAGGGCAAAAGGTCCTGACAAGAGACGCGAGGTGGCACGCATGCGGGTTGACACGGTCCTTGAGGCAGACGTCCTGGTGGTGGGCATGGGCCTGGCGGGCAGCCAGGCGGCGCTTGCCGCGGCTCGGGCCGGGGCCCGCGTCCTGCTTGCCGGCAGCTTCCATGACTTTGGGGGCGCCAGCTTCCGGGGCGGCACCTGGGGCATGGGCCTGGTGGGACCCGAAAGTGAGCAGGACCAGGAGGAGTTTGCGCGCAGCATAGAGGAGGTGGGCTGTGGCATGGCCGACCCGGAGCTCGTGCGCACGCTGGTGGCGGGGATCCCCCGGGCCATACGGCGCCTCGAGGGCATGGGCGTCAGGCTGCGCAGGCCCACAAACGCAGGGGAGCGAGAGTATATCCCCTGCTTCGACCACAAGAGCCGCCTGTGGCGCGGCATCGAGCGGCCCTCTCTGCGCGAGGCGAGCGGGACGGCGCTTCGCGAGGCGGGCGTCGGCATCCTGCCCTCGTTTGAGCTTGTTGACCTCGCCTGCGAGGGCAACAGGGTGCAGGGGGCGCTGTTCCTGGACAAAGGGGCAAGCCCCGCGCGGCTTGTGCAGGCAAGGGCCGCCAGCACGGTTCTGGCCACGGGCGGCATGGCGGGCCTCTGGCGGGACAGCTTCGCACCCTCGGACAACAACGCAGCCGTGCAGGGGCTGGCACTCTCGTACGGCGCAGGCCTCGTAAACCTTGAGTTCGTCCAGATGATGCCCGTGATGCTCGAGCCGAGGCGCGGCATCGTGATCAACGAGAAGGCCCTTCGCTGGGCCAGGCTCACGGACGACGGAGGGGAGCTATTGGGCCCGTGCGCCCAGGCCGTACTGGACCAGCGCGCGACGCACGGCCCCTTCACCTCTCGCCTGCGGTCCAGGGAGTTTGACCTCGCCGTCTCTCGCGCGCACAATGTGCGGCTGCGCTACGAGGGCCTCCCCGATCCCCTGCCAGAGCTCATGCAGACCTACTGGGACTGGCTGAAAGGCCAGGGGGTGGGAGTTGACGACGAGCTGTCCATCGGCCTCTTCGCCCATGCGAGCAACGGTGGGGTCTCCATCAACCCTGATGCCTCCGTGCGGGGGATCGAAGGCCTCTTCGCCTGCGGGGAATGCACGGGCGGCATGCACGGCGCAGACCGCATTGGGGGCCTCTCGAGCGCAAACTGCCTGGTGTTTGGCCATGCCGCCGGCCTCTCGGCGTCCGCATGGGCAAACGGGCACCCGCTGGCCCGCGCGGGCCAGGCCGCCGTGGACGGGAGGGCCTGCCCACAGGCGGCAGAGCTCGGGGAAGGCATGAGGGCCCTCATGCAGGAAGGCTGCATGGCGCTCAGGAGCGAGGACTGCCTGCGGTCCACCATGGAGAGGCTCCTGGATCTGGGAGAACGGCTGCGTGAAGGCCTCCGGCCCAGCACCGACCTCCCGGAGATCGCCAAGGCCCAGGCGCTGCGCGGACAGCTTCTGGCGGCGCGCGCAAGCGTCCTTGCCATGCTACTCAGAAACGAGAGCCGCGGCCCGCACTACCGGGAGGACCATCCCGGCCAAGACCCCCGGCAGGCGCACGCCCGCACGCTGACCCTCAAGGACCTCCCCTCCCGCTAGCCTCTCGCCCGGCATGCGAAAGGGCGGGTGCGACTTTCAAAGTCGCACCCGCCCCGATCTTGCGCCTGGGCTTCTCGTCCCTAGATGGGAGAGCCGCCGCCGCAGAAGCCGTAGCACCAGTCGATGGAGCGCACGGTGACGCCCACGCTGTAGCCCTCCGCATGGACAACCTGGCTGCCACCGATGTACATGGCAACGTGGTAGGTGGTGTTGCCGCCATCGTACGAGTAGAAGACGAGGTCGCCGGGCTGCAGCTGGCTCACGGAGCTGACCCAGCGGCCGCTGGAGCGCATCCACTGGAACTGCCCGTAGCTATAGTGACCGGAGGTCAGGGGAATGCCCACGCCCGCCTGCCCCCAGGCGTAGTTGGTAAGGCCGTTGCAGTCCCAGTTGCTGCCGTCGTTGTCATGGCCATAGGGCTTGCCCACCTGGGCCAGCGCCGCGTTGACCGCAATGCTGCGCTGGTCGGAGGTTGCCGAGGAGGATCCGCCCCCACCCCAGTCGTCGGAGGAGCCGTTGTCGTTGCTGGAGCTGCCGCCGCCATCGTTCGAGGAGCTGCCACCGCCGTTGCCCGAGCTGTTGGAACTCTCGCCGCCGTTCGAGCTGTTCGAGCTGCTGGATGGCGAGTTGTCGGAGCCGTTGGGCTGCTGCTGGGCCTGCTCTGCGGCGAGAGCCGCCTCGGCCGCCTTGCGGGACTCCTCGGCAATGCGGGCACGCTCGGCCGCGAGGGCCTGCTTGACGTCATCGGAGAGCTGGTTCACGTAGGCGGCCATGTCGGACTCGGCATTGCGGGCACGCTGGGCCTCGTCGGACTTGCTGGCCACCAGCGCCTGCTGCTCGGCCTCCTTGTCCTTAAGCTCCTTCTGGTTTGCCTCGAGCTCCGCCTGGAGGTCCTGCACCTTCTTGATCTCCGCGGCCTCGTCCTTGGCAATCTTGTTGGCATAGAACAGGTTGGCGACCAGCTTGTCGAAGTTCTCGGAGTTCAGCACCAGGGAAAGCAAGCTGTTGCCCGTGTCGTTCTTGTACGAGCTTGAGATGTGCTCCGAGAGCGAGGACTGCGCCTCGGCAAGGTCCTTCTTGTTCTGCTCGATCTGGCCGGTGACCTCAGAGATCCTTGCCTGGGTCTGGTCAAGGTCATAGCTGGTCTTGCCCAGCTCGGCCTCGGCCTGGTCAAGGTTCCTCTGCAGGGAGTCGAGCTGCGCCTGGGCCGCCTCGAGCTTCGACTGGAGCTCTGCGGTGGACTCGTCAGCGTGGGCGAGGCGGGGGGCGATGGCGGGTGTGATTGCAAGGGCTGCGGCAAGCGCCACGGCAAGGGACCTATGTATCTGCACGCGGTGGTGATTATTCTGCATTTGCGCGCTCCAATCCAATCATAGTCGTCGGATATGCCTCATTTCCCGTGCATGTCTAGCCTAAAACGTACATCTTGCGAATGCAAACGGAATCAGGCCGGAAAGTGGCAGGTAATCCGCAGAACAGCAGCACGGATCGCGCGACTGTTCCTCGCCTTTTCGTACCTTGAGACGCTACCCGCCCTGCCTGGCGCAACTCACGGGCGCTGGCGCGAACACATTCGATGCCCACAAGCACCAAAAAGACTTTAAGATTTCTGCACCACCCTTTCCCCTGCAGGGAAAGGCCAGCTCCTGCCGCCCGCTCCCTCATGGGCGAGATGACTGAGGGAGAAGCTGGCGCACATCATTTCGCCCGAGGGAGGCTCGGAAAAACGAGGTTACGCGGCAAGGCGCTAGAATAAGGCCCGCATTCCCGCACGCACCTCCCTGGAATGGAGCGCAGGTTGAAGACGAATCAGACACGCACGGACATCCAGCCCGTGATCATAGGTGGCGACATCTCCTCATACCCCCTGGCCCGCGAGTTCCATGAGGCCTTTGGCGTCACCAGCATCTGCGTGGTGCCCGAGCCCCTCAAGATCATCGAGTACTCGAGCTTCATCGAGCACTACCGCACCAGGGACCTCAAGGCACAGGACATTCTGGGCGCATTGGAGGACATCGCCTCGAGGGACACCCACAGGCACGTCATCCTCATGGCCAACTCCGACGCTGCGGTGGCGGTGCTCGAGGAGGTAAAGGGCCTCCTCCCCGCAAACGTCATCTGCCCTTTGCCCCCGCATGACGTGATGGAGAGGGTCTCCAACAAGATCAGCTTCGCGGAGCTCTGCCGCGAGCACGGGCTGGGGACGCCCCACTCCGAGGTGGTGCACTTGGCCGGAGACGAGCCCATCTCCCCCACCAACGTGCCCTTCCCGCTCATTGCCAAGCCTGCCGTATCCTCGGCGGAGTACACGAGCCTCTACCAGAGGGGCTTCAAGAAGGTCTACTTCATCCAAGGCCAGGCCGAGCTCGACGAGCTCTGGGCAAACCTGCGAGCCGAGGGCTTTGTCGGGGACTTCCTGGTGCAGAAGCTCATCATGGGCGATGACAGCTACGTTGACATGATCACCGCCTACGTGGACCAGCGAGGCGAGGTGACCATGTTCGCCTCCGCACAGGTCCTTCTGGAGGACCACGCGCCCACCCTCTTCGGCAACCCCGTGGGAATGATCTGCCGTCCCATGCCCGAGCTCTGGGAGAGGGTGGGCGGGCTGCTCAAGGACATCGGCTGGCGGGGCTTTGCAAACTTTGACATGAAGCGCGACCCCGACACCGGCGAGGTCCTCTTCATGGACTTCAACCCACGCATCGGCTGCAACTCCTACTACATCTGCGCGGGCGGCATCAACCCCATGGAGGTGCTTGTCTCGGACCTGGTGGACCACAAGGGCGGAATCTCCCGCATCAGCCGCAAGGCCATCTACACGCGCACGCCCACGTCCCTTCTGCGCAGCTACCTCACCGACGGCACCCTCACGAAGGAGTTCGATGGCCTGGTGAGGGATGGCCTGGTGTTCAACCCCATGCGCTATCCCGGCGACGGGCTCAAGGCGCGCCTGATGGGGCTGCTCATGACGGAGAACTTCAGGCGCAAGTTCGCGCGCTACTATCCGAAGGTCACCGACACCGCGTTCTAGGAGCACGGCAGGGCCCCCCTCGATGTCTTCCCGCTTTGTAACGGCGACTTGCTGCCTAGCGGCGCAGGATGCGGTGCGCCAGCTGCTTGGCGGCGAACACCAGGGGGCGAACCGGCAGCGTAAAGGTACCAACCATCTCCTCCACGAAGCCGCCGAAGCCCTGCTTGAACTCAAGCAGGCCCCGGCCTGGGTCTTGCGGGTCGTCGAAGACGCCGTTGATGCCGTAGAAGTTATAGCGCGCGCACCCGCGCTCGATGCAGGAGAGCATCTGAGAGTGCTGGATCGCGGTGGCGGCGTAGAACTTGGCGTACTTGGGGTCGCTGCCCGAGAAGAGGTAGACGCACTCCCTCTCGTGCCAGGCGAAGGCGGCTGCTGCGGCTGGGATCCACTCGCCATCGTCTCTGATATAGGCCTTTGCGTCCTCGACCCGCCTGAGGGACGCCTCGTGCTTGGAGCTCATGTCGTCGAGCTTCTTCTGGACCTTCTCGGGCGTGCGGGCGGTCTGGAGGGACTTGGAGAGGGCCTCGCACTCCGCCTGGTACTCGTCGCGCTTCTGGATCCAGGACTCGAGGTACTCGCGCGAGTCTATGTAGGCGATGTTGAACTCTACGGCATCCGCCAGAGCATCGAACATGGCCTCGTAGTAGGAGGTCTCGTGGTTCTCGAAGCCCTGCTTCTCGCAGCTCAGCTCGCAGATGTCATGGAAGGTCCCCAGCTGGTCGCGGGTGGCACGCTGGACCTTCACGCCACTCGACAGCGCGATTCGAACGTTGCGCTTCGTGCTCTTGGCGTAGCTGGCAACAAGGCCCTTCTCGTCTTTGATGCCAGACAGGTCCTTCACGAAGCGCCAGCGCGGCACCGCGCCGTAGCCCGTGGTGAGGCCCTCGTGGATGTAGCCGGCAAGCGTCAGGGAGCTTACCGTCCGGTCGTCTGCCGGGCTACCCGGGACGGGCCGTCCATCAGCATTGCGCAGCTGGTAGACGACCTCGGGCGTGAGCTCCAGCTGGGAGGCGCCGGCCTCGCGGGCGCGCAGCCTGAGGGCGCGCAGGAAGAAGGAGAGGAGCTCCTGGTCGTGGTAGTCGCAGAGGGGACCGTCGTGCACCACGGCGAAGGTGGAGAGCCTGCTCTTGTGGACCTCCAACATGCCGGCTGCAACCAGCCTGCCCCCCTCACGCACGCCAAGGTACTCAAGCCGAGCGCCAAGGCTGGCCCTGAGCTGGCCCATCGCACTGCTCTGCTGGAAATTTCCCTGGGGGTGTTCCGAGCTGAATTTGTCGAAAACGGAGCGCTCGAGCGTCTCCAGAGTGAATGTTCGCATAATCTGTGTGCAGTGCCCTTTCCTTTGGGGTGCATTCATAGCACGAAGCGTAGCATGCGCCTGTGATATGTCTGTGCATGCTGGTTGGGGGAGCCCATGGCTTACAAGCTCGGTGTCATAGGGGGCATGGGCCCTGAGGCGACGCTCTACTTCTACGACGGGATCATCCGTCACACCAAGGCCCATGCCGACCAGGACCACATCGACATGGCCATACTGAGCCAGGCCTCCATGCCAGACCGCACCCGCGCCATACTCACGGGCGATGACGCGCTCCTGCTTGAGACCATGCGCTCAAACGCGGAGGCGCTCGAGCGACTGGGATGTGCCCACATCGCCATCCCCTGCAACACCTCGCACTTCTTCTTCGACAAGATCCAGTCGTTCACCAAGGTGCCCATCCTGCACATGCCACGCGAGGCGGCATGCGAGGCGGTTGAGACGCGTGGGGCAAGGCGGGTTGGCATCATGGGCACGGACGGGACCGTCCGCGCCGACATATACCGCCGGGAGTGCGAGGCCCTGGGTGCCCAGAGCGTGGTTCCCTCTCCCGAGCGCCAGGCCGACGTGATGTCGCTCATCTACGACGACGTCAAGGCAGGACGCCCCGCAGACATGGACAAGTTCGACCGCGTGATGCGGGAGTTCGACGAGCAGGGCTGCGACGTGGTGATACTCGCCTGCACCGAGCTCTCCGTCATCAAGCACAGCCACCAGATGCCCGAGAGGTGCCTGGACGCCATGGACGTGCTCATTCGCGAGGCCATCCTGAGGAGCGGGGCGGAGTACCGCTAGGCATCGCCTCTCAGCGCGTGATGTCCGCGAACGCAGCGCCTATGAAGGCTGCCAGGTCCGCTGGGCTCACCCTCAGCGAGAGGCCCCTCCTGCCACCCGAGATGCCGATCTTGTCGAAGAGCTGGGCCGTCTCGTCTATGAGAGTGGGAAACTGCTTCCTCATTCCAACCGGGGTGCAGCCACCACGCACATAGCCCGTCGTAGGCTCGAGTTCGCGCACGGGCAGCATGGCAAGGGACTTCTCCCCCACGGCGGCAGCCGCCTTCTTGAGATCGAGTTCCTCCGCAACGGGCACGCAGCAGACCACATGCCCTCCCGCCGGGGTCACCGTGACCAGCGTCTTGAAGGCCGTTTCGGGGTCCTCCCCCAGCATCTCGCTGATACGCACGCCCACCCCGCTCGAAAGGTCCTCGTCGTCCGTCTCGTAGCTCATGAGCTCGAAGTCGATGCCGCCGCGCTCAAGCTNAGATGTGTAAAAGAGACGGGCCTTCCGCATGCCCGCCACCAAGTGGCGGGCATGCGGGCCAATATAGCCTATCAAAAAGAAAAGAAGACCGACTGACCGCCACTTGGTGGCGGTCAGTCGGTCCGAGAGAAGCTAGGCCCTCGCCGCGCGGGCCGCCATGCGCGCGCGGTCGCGCTCGAGGATGGGCGCCAGGTAGCGGCCCGTGTGACTCTCGGCGACCTTGGCAACCTGCTCGGGCGTGCCATAGGCGACCACGGTGCCACCACCGTCTCCGCCCTCGGGGCCCATGTCCATGATGCGGTCAGCCATCTTGATGACGTCCAGGTTGTGCTCGATGACCAGCACGGTGTTGCCAGCGTCCACCAGCTTCTCGAGCACCTCGACCAGCATGCGCACGTCCTCGAAGTGCAGGCCGGTGGTCGGCTCGTCCAGGATGTAGAAGGTCTTGCCCGTCTGCTGGCGATGCAGCTCCTTGGCAAGCTTCACGCGCTGGGCCTCCCCGCCCGAGAGCGTGGTGGAGCTCTGCCCCAGGTGCACGTAGCCCAGGCCCACGTCGAAGAGGGTCTGGAGCTTGTTCTTGATGCGCGGGATGTTGGCGAAGAAGGCCAGGGCCTCCGTCACCGTCATCTCGAGCACGTCCGAGATGGTCTTGCCGTGGTAGCGCACCTCGAGGGTCTCTCGGTTGTAGCGCTTGCCGCCGCAGACCTCGCAAGGCACGTAGACGTCGGGAAGGAAGTTCATCTCGATCTTGATCTGGCCGTCACCCTTGCAGGCCTCGCAGCGGCCCCCCGGCACGTTGAACGAGAAGCGGCCGGCGCTGTAGCCGCGCGCGCGGCTCTCGGGGACGCTGGCGAAGAGGGCGCGCAGGTCGTCCCAGAGCCCGATGTAGGTTGCCGGGTTGGAGCGCGGGGTGCGCCCGATGGGGCTCTGGTCGATGTCGATTACCTTGTCGATGATCTTGCGCCCATCGGCGTCGAAGATGCCCTCGAGCTTCTTGTAGGGCCCCACCAGGCGCTTGGAGTTGTGCACGGCATTGGTGAGGGCGGGAGCCAGGGTGTCGGTGACCAGGGACGACTTGCCCGAGCCCGAGACGCCCGTGACCACGGTGAGCGTGCCCAGCTCCACCTTTGCCGAGACGGACTTGAGGTTGTTGGCAGTGGCGCCCGTGATCTTGAGCGCGCCGCGGCCGGGCCTGCGGCGCGCCGCGGGCAGCTCGACGAGCCTCTTGCCCGTGAGGTAGGCGCCCGTGAGGGAGTCGGGGTTGCCCATGATGTCTTCCGGCGTGCCCGCGGCGACCACGGCACCTCCCAACTCGCCGGCACCAGGGCCCATGTCTATGACGTGGTCGGCGGCGCGGATGGTGTCCTCGTCGTGCTCCACCACGATGACGGTGTTGCCCTGGTCGCGCAGGCGCCGGAGGGTGTCGATGAGGCGGTCGTTGTCACGTTGGTGAAGGCCGATCGAGGGCTCGTCCAGGATGTAGAGGACGCCCATGAGGCCCGCGCCGATCTGGGTTGCCAGACGGATGCGCTGCGCCTCTCCGCCTGAGAGCGTGGCGGCGGCGCGGCTCAAGGTGAGGTAGTCCAGGCCCACGTTGACCATGAAGCGCAGGCGGGCGATGACCTCCTTAACGATGGGGGCACCGATGAGGTGCTGGCGCTCCGTCAGCCGCAGGGCCTCGAAGTGGTCCAGCGCGGCCTTGCAGCTGAGGTCGCAGACCTGCTGGATGTTGAGGTCTCCCACGGTGACGGCCAGGTACTCGGGCTTGAGGCGCGCCCCGTGGCAGGTGGGGCAGGGCACCTCCCGGATGTACTTCTCGAGACGCGCCCTCATGGTCTCGCTGGTGGTCTCCTGGTACTTCTCGAAGAGTATGGAGCGCACGCCCGGGAACTTCGTGGACCAGTTGGTGTCGCGGCCATCGCGCGTGTGGTAGTCAACGCGAACGTTGGTGTCCCCCAAGCCGTCGAGCAGAGCGTTCTGGGTCCTCTTCTTGAGCCTCTCCCAGGGGGTGTCCGCGCTCTCGCCCATGTGGGCGCAGACCGCCGCAAGGATCTGGGGGTAGTAGTTGGAGTGCCCGAAGATCCCGCCGAAGGCGCCGTCTGCCACGGAGAGCTTGGGGTCCTCTATGAGCGCCTCCGCGTCCACGGTGCGCTTGGTGCCCAGGCCGTCGCAATCGGGGCAGGCTCCGTAGGGGGCGTTGAAGGAGAAGTCGCGCGGCTGCAGGTCATCTATGGAGTGACCGTGCTCGGGGCAGGCCAGGGCCAGGGAGTAGCTGAGCAGATCTCCCTCGCTGCCATCGGGGGCGTCGCGCTCGGGAAGGAGGTAGAAGCTCACGCGACCAGAGGCGAGGCGGGTTGCCGTCTCGACGGACTCGGCGATGCGGCCCAGGCTGTTCTCGCGGATCACCACGCGGTCCACCACGACCTCGATGGAGTGCTTGAGCTTCTTCTCGAGCCTGATCTCCTCGTCCAGCTCGCGTACCTCGCCGTCAACGCGCACGCGGCTGAAGCCCTCGTGACGCAGGTCCTCGAAGAGCTTGGCATACTCGCCCTTGCGCCCCAGCACCACGGGTGCCAGCACCAGGGCACGCCTCCCCTGCCCGGCAGCCAGGACCTTGTCCGCTACCTGGTCCGTGGTCTGGCGCTCGATGACGCGCCCGCACTCCGGGCAATGGGGGGTGCCGATGCGCGCATAGAGCAGGCGCAGGTAGTCGTAGATCTCTGTCACCGTGCCCACCGTGGAGCGGGGGTTGCGGCTGGTGGTCTTCTGGTCGATGGAGACCGCCGGCGAGAGGCCGTCGATGGAGTCCAGGTCTGGCTTGTTCATCTGGCCAAGGAACATGCGGGCATACGAGGAGAGGCTCTCCACGTAGCGGCGCTGGCCCTCGGCATAGATGGTGTCGAAGGCAAGGCTCGACTTGCCCGACCCCGAGAGCCCCGTTATCACGACGAGCTTGTCTCGGGGGATGGTGACGTCTATGTCACGCAGGTTGTGCTCGCGTGCCCCGCGAATGACGATGGACTCGGATGCCATGTGCTACCTCGATGTGTGCGTATGTCTGCGATTCAGTCGCATTTTCCTATACCCGACGAAGCGGTTGCCCAAACTTACCCGGCAACATTCTAGCCGAGATATAGAACACACGTTTGCCTCTTGGCGACGGACACAAAATGTGGACGATGCAGCTGGAGGGACCCGACTCGAGGCTAGCCAGAAATCAGCTGGCCAAGCGTCCGGAACGGCCAGGAGAAGGACTGGGCCATGGCGTCAAAGCCATCGAGCTGCTCTCGCACGGCGTCCGAGAACTGCGGGCGCGCCTCCGCAAGCCTCCTCAGGGCAGGAGCCGCATCTGGAGAGAGCGAGCCCAGGTAGCAGACATCAATCTCCTCGATGCTCCCGGAAAGATAGCCATCCACGTTGAACGACGCGATGCGACCGACAGGGTTGCAGAAGACGAAGACGATCCAGAGGGACACCACGACCGCAAGCGACAGGCGAAAGAGAGGGAGCCGTGGACGCAGCAGGCTGAGCGCCACCAGGGCAACGAGGGCGGCAATGGCAAGCATGCCGAGATAGGTGAGGGCGCGAAGCAGGCTCAGGCCATAGCAGCCCACATAGAGCCCCATGCGCCAGGCGGCGGACGCCAGCATGACAAGCGTGGCCGCAAGCAGCGCAAGCTGCAGCGCAAGCACTCCCGCGGAGCGCGGTGCATCACGCCTCAGACGCTGGCAGAAGAGCACGACAAGCAGGTTGACCGCAGAGACCGCCACCAGTTGAAAGAAGCCCGAGCGAGCGTAGGCGGCATAGCCCCCGTACATGGCGGTGGAGCTTGCCCCACCAAAGAGATAGGTGAACTGGATGGCCACGAACACCAGGTAGACGGAATCGATCAGGGCAAGGAAGCACGAGAGGGAAAGAGGGCTCACGGCAGGCCTCCACCCAGGCTTGGGGGCGGCAAGGTACCTGCCATGCCCATGGGCAAGCCCAAAGAGCAGGGAGAAGGCAAGCGGGCCCACCAGAAGGAGGCGCAGACCCCTCACAAGCCAGAGCTCAAGATCTCCCTCGAGCCAGGAGAAGGCGTCGCCCACCAGGCCCGAGAAGACCGCATCCGCGCTGGCCAGCAGAGGCACAACCAAGAGGAGCACGGCGGCCCCTGCCAGAAGTCCCAGCACCGCCGAGCGAATCCCCCGGCCGCCCTCTCCTGTGGAGGGGCGCAGAGAGAAGAGCATCCCCAAGTTTTTGAACTGCTCGCGCACAAAGAAGCCCAAGGCGCGCGCCACGCCACCCGAGGAAAGCATGGCCGCCTCATCACCACCCGCTAGCAGCGCAAATGCAAGCAGGCTGCATATCCCCAGCACAATGGCATTGAGAAGACGCAGCTGCGCGTTGAAGACCATGGCGGGAGCGGCGGCAAGGAGCAGGTTTGCCGCCATGAGGAGAAGCGCAGCCCTCCCCAGGCCCTTGATGCCACCGCGCAGAAGCAGGCATGCGACGAAGAAGCCCCAAAGGAGCAGCGTGGTGCCCAG
Source organism: Olsenella urininfantis (assembly GCF_900155635.1). Classification (GTDB taxonomy): domain Bacteria; phylum Actinomycetota; class Coriobacteriia; order Coriobacteriales; family Atopobiaceae; genus Olsenella_G; species Olsenella_G urininfantis. Next base: position 435,023 of record NZ_LT732540.1, on the reverse strand, counting down.
CCCACCCAAGCCAAGAAAGAAGGCGGAGAGGACCATGGGCAGCTCGTCCACGCAAAGCGTCCAGAGGAACGCGAGGAGCGCGGCCACACCCAGGCAGAGCAGGTCCTTGGGGCCACCCCCCTTGGGCTGGTCGGGCTGGGAAGGCCGAGCGGGCGCGGAGCTTTGGTCAAGGCTTGGTCTTGGGGCCGGCGGGCAGCCCCCTTGCAAACGTTCGTCCATGTTGTTCAGCTTTCTGCTACAAGTCCTTTTCGGGCAGGTATTCCAGCAGGTCAGCGGGCTGACAGCCCAGCTCCCTGCAGATGGCCTCAAGGGTGGAGAAGCGGATGGCCTTGGCCTTGCCCGTCTTCAGGATGGAGAGGTTTGCCATGGTCACGCCCACGCGCTCCGAGAGCTCCGTGAGGCTCATGCGCCTCTCGGCAAGGACGAGGTCGAGTTTCACCTGAATGCGTCCCATGCCTACACCACCAGGTCGTTCTCGTCCTTGAGCTCGGCGGCGTTTGCGGTGAGCGCAGAGAGCGCCACGCAGACCACGGCCAAGGAGACGCTGAAGATAAGCGCCACCGAGAGGGACGCAACCACCGAGAAGACCAGGGGCTGCGCGCAGGAGATGTATGCAACGGCCGCAAGCAGCCACACCAGCACGTCAACCGCGGCAAGGTAGCCCATGAGGCGCAGGCGCGCCGCGTTCCCCTGGGTGAAGGCCTCGGCTTGCCCGATGGCGGAGAACAGCCTCCATGCCACGGCGGCAAGCACGACAAGGGGGAGCACACCCAGCGCAAACACGATGGCGGACCCCACGGGGACCACTCCCCTGCCCTCGATGGCCGGAATCACCATCACGGCCACCAGCAGACAGGCGGCAACGGCCAGGAGGTCTATGACCTTGAGCACGATGGACATCTCTCGCTTCGACATTGCACCACCCGTCCTTTCATGACTCTAGGATAGCAATGTCTTATCGAATTTCAATATGTATTTATCGTTTTTCGATAAATTTCATTGGAAGGACGAATGAGGCCATCCCCTCGCATGCAGCGTGCATGCATGCAGGCTCATCTGCAAGGGCCGCAGGGCGCCCTACCCCACCAGCAGCTTGAAGCAGATCTTCTTGAGGGAGGCCGGACCGCCGGCGCAGCAGCCCGGCTTGTGCGCCTCGGAGGGAGGCGTCACGCAGAACTCGCCCGCACGCAAGGTGACCCAGGACGTTCGGGCCCCGCCTTCTGGCTCGCCGTACAGTCCGAAGTCGTCCTGCTCGCTGAACTCCTGAATCGACTCGAGCTCCGCCACGGGAACCACGCCGATGCGCTCCTCTCCGCGGATACAGAGGTGCAGGTCCGCATAGCGGCGGTGTGCCTCGAAGTCCTTCTGGGAGGCATCCACGGTCTCGAACTCCATGACGTTGGCGAAGAGCGCGTCACCGTCTATGTCGTGCCTTCCGCAGGGAAGGCTCTCCAGGCCTTGCTCTCCAATCCAGGCGAGCAGACTCTCAAGCTGGGGAGAGGAGAGGTAGTTCTCAGAGACGTGACTCAGGGACGAGACGATCACACCCCACCTCCTTGTCGGTCTTCGTGCGGACAAGGCCGCTACGCGCGCTTGTAGCCCGTGATCATGGTCAGGACGAAGCAGGTTACGGTTGCCCAGGCAAAGAACTTGTGAGCCTTCATGAAAGCGTCCTCTCTCTTGGGCCGCAGATGGCGGCTTGCTGGCTTTCCCGAAAGTATAGACGCAGGAGTCCGTGCGTTGGGTCGTCTCGCTCACCCCTTGGGTAGAATCAAGCCAGTACATACGCCATGGCGGGCGTTCCCGCCGCCCCAAGGAGAGGAAATGCGGATGCCAGACATCGACGAGGAGGCGCTGAGGCGCGAGGTTGACGAGGCGCTGGGCCACCACAGTACCCAGGAGCAAGGCCCCAAGAGGTTCCAGCCCGAGGAGGGCTCGCACATAAAGCACGTGATCGGTGTCATCTCCGGCAAGGGGGGCGTCGGCAAGTCCCTGGTCACGGGCGCTCTTGCATGCGAGCTCAGCCGGGCCGGACACAAGGTCGCCATCATGGACGCGGACATCACGGGGCCCTCGATCCCCAAGATGTTCGGCCTCTCGGGCGTGCATGCCACCGCCTTCAACCAGAAGCTCGTTCCCGCACAGTCCGCGGGCGGCATCAAGATCATGAGCACCAACCTGGTGCTTGAGAACGAGACGGACCCCGTGCTCTGGCGCGGTCCCATGCTCATGGGCGCGCTGCGCCAGTTCTTCGAGGAGACCGCCTGGGGCGAGATCGACTACCTGCTGGTTGACATGCCTCCGGGAACGGGCGACGTTGCGCTCACCGTCTTCCAGAGCCTGCCCATCGAGGGCGTGGTCATCGTGAGCTCGCCTCAGGACCTGGTCCAGATGGTGGTGGGCAAGGCCGTGAAGATGGCCGCCATGATGGACGTTCCTGTGCTGGGCGTTGTAGAGAACATGAGCTACGTGGCCTGCCCCGACTGCGGCCGCAGGATCGAGCCCTTCGGACCCAGCCACCTGTCCGAGACCACCGAGGCCTTTGGCATCAAGGCCCTGGACACCCTTCCCATCGATCCCGCCATCGCCGCGAGCTGCGATGCCGGTGACTTCGAGAAGGTGCTCCCGGAGGGATTCGTTCCCAAGGCCCTGGCCGCCATCGGGGCCTAGGGCATGTCCCAGGGCAAGACAAGGGACAGGGCCTCGAGGGCCAGGCGTCGCGGGGCACTGCTTTGCGCCGCGGACGCAATCGAGCTGGCGCAGCACTATGACGTGGTTGTGCTGGGAGGAGGCGCTGCGGGACTCGTGGCGGGCATCTGTGCCGCAGAGCAGGGGGCGAAGGTCCTGGTGCTCGAGGCGGATGTGGAATGCGGGCGCAGCATCCTCGCAACGGGAAACGGCCGCTGCAACTTCGCGAACACCAACCTAGACCCCAGGCGCTACAACGACGCGGGCTTCGTCCGGGCGGCGTTTGGCGAGCGCGCGCTCGAAGACATCCTGGCGTTCTTCTCGGACTGTGGCCTTCGCTGGGTCCAGGAGGAGGACCGTCTCTACCCTCGCTCCCGGCGCGCGGCGAGTCTGCGCAACGTCCTCCTCGCACGCGCCCGGCGCGCAGGGGTGACCCTGGGCTGCGCTCGCAGGGCAGACGAGGCGAGGCGGACGGAGGACGGCTTTTGTGTGGGCTTCACGCAGGAGCTCCCAGAAGGCAGCGCACGTCGCGGCAGCCTGCGCTGCTCCTCGCTCGTCCTGGCATATGGAGGCACGGACGCCAGCGTTGCTGCGGGCCTGGGGCTTGAGCTGCACGAGAGGCGGCCCGTGCTCTGCCCGCTGTCCTGCGAGGACTCCCCTCTTCTGACGCTCGACGGAAGACGCGCCCAGGCGCGCGTCACACTCGTCCGAGAGGGGAAGCGGCTCTGGGACGAGGGGGGCGAGCTGCTCATCCGCAGCTATGGTCTCTCGGGAATCGTGATATTCGACCTCTCGCGCCGCGCACACGAGGGAGACGGGCTCCTCCTGGACCTTGCCAGCGAGCTCACGCATGATGAGCTTCTGGACCTGGTGGACCCCAAGCGCAGGGGACGTTTTGTTCCCGGCTGCCTGGACGGGGTGCTGGACCCGGACATCGCGTCTCTCCTCGAGGGTCTTGCATGCTCGAGCGAGGAGCTGGCAGGACTCGCGAAGGGCTTCCGCCTGCGCGCCCTGGGCACTGCCGACGAGACGCATGCCCAGGTACGACGGGGTGGGCTTGCCTGCTCGCAGTTCGCGGCGCAGGACCTCTCGTGCGCGAGCGCACCAGGCCTCTTCGCCTGCGGAGAGGCGCTGGACATAGACGCGGACTGTGGCGGCTTCAACCTGGCCTGGGCCTGGAAGAGCGGCATGCTTGCCGGCAGCGCCGCCGCAGGTCAGACGCTTGGCAAGGCATCACACTAGAAGAAGGCGTTCCCCATGCTTGAGCTCTCCAACATCCGCATTCCCCTGAACGGGCTGGACGGCAGCGACGGCCAGGAGGAGCGCGTCCTGCGCTCCCAGGTCATGAGGAGGCTGCACCTGCAGCCCGACGACCTCCTCTCGCTGGAGCCGCGCAAGCGCTCGCTGGACGCACGCAAGAAGGGCGACATCTTCTACACCTACAGCGTGCGGCTGCAGCTCAGGGGCGCGTCCAACGCAGAGCGCGAGCTCCTGTCCCGTCTCAGGCGCCGCCATGAGGACAGAAACCTGCAACTGGTCGAGGACGAGCGTTACCGACTTCCCGCCCGCCTCGAGACCAGGCTCGCCCAGCGGCCCGTTGTGGTGGGAGCAGGGTGCGCAGGTCTCTTCTGCGCGCTTGCCCTGGCCGAGGCAGGCCTTGAGCCCCTTCTGGTTGAGCGAGGAGAGCCCAGCGAGAGGCGCACGCGCGCGATCGGGCGCTTCAACGAGACGGGCGAGCTTGACTGCGAGAGCAACATACAGTTTGGCCTGGGAGGCGCCGGCACCTTCTCTGACGGCAAGCTCTCGACGGGCACCAAGAGCGTCGCGCACCGCTTCATCCTCGAGACCCTCGTCGAGGCCGGCGCCCAGCGCAAGATCCTGTGGGATGCGAAGCCCCACGTGGGGAGCGACGTTCTCCCCCAGGTGGTCAGCAACGTCTGCAGGCGCATCGAGGAGGCGGGAGGAGAGGTCCGCTTCTCCTGCCGCATGACGGAGCTGGGGATTTCCGGTGGGCGCGTGAGCTCCGTCACGCTCGAGCGGCGAGATGGCGCCGGCCTGGTAAGCGAGGAGCGCATTGCCGCCAGCAGCGTGGTGCTTGCCTGCGGGCACTCGGCGCGCGACGTCTTCGGCCTGCTCAAGGAGGCGGGGGTTGCCCTCGAGCGCAAGACCTTCGCCATGGGCGTGCGCATCGAGCAGCTCCAGGCAACCATCGACCGTGCCCAGTACGGGCAGTCCGCCGGGCACCCCGCCCTGGGAGCTGCGGCCTTCAAGCTGGTTGCGCACCTCGACTCCGGCCGCTCGGCCTTCTCGTTCTGCATGTGCCCCGGAGGATACGTCGTTGCCGCCGCCAGCGAGGAAGGGGGCGTGGTAACAAACGGCATGAGCCTCTCTGACCGCGCGGGCGCAAACGCCAACGCCGGCCTTCTGGCCAACGTGTTTCCGGGGGACCTGCCCGGGGACGACGTGCTGGCAGGCGTTGCCCTCCAGAGACGGTGCGAGCAGCGCGCCTTCGAGCTGGGGGGAGGCGGCTATGTGGCACCCGCCCAGCTCGTGGGTGACTTCCTCGCGGGGCGTAAGTCAGGCTGCGAGAGGAGCGTTGCCCCCACATACCCGCGGGGCGTGCGCTGGGGGTCCGTCGAGGGCTGCCTGCCAGACTATGTCAGCCAGACCCTGCGCGCGGCAATCCCGCAGATGGACCGCAGGCTGCATGGCTTTGCCCATCCGGACGGCGTCCTCACCGGCGTGGAGACCAGGTCAAGCGCGCCAGTGCGCGTGACGCGCGGAGAGGACCTCCAGTCCATATCGACAGGGGGCCTTTGGCCCTGCGGCGAGGGCGCGGGGTATGCGGGAGGCATCATGAGCGCGGCAACGGACGGGCTGCGCGTTGCCGAGGCCCTGGTGAGGAGCCTGAGGAGCAGCTAGGCCTCGCGAACGAGCTCCACGAGGCGGGCAAGCTCCTCGTCCTGCCCCATGCCCGTGAGGAAGGCGACGCCGTTGAAGGTGGGGACATCCACCCTCTCCTGCGTCTTCACGACGCTCACGTAGGCGGCGGCACCCTTGAGCACCTCATGCAGGGAGGCCACGTCTGTGGCAACGACCTGCGCCTCGACGCCCTCTGCCTCGAGCAGCTTGCGGATCTTGTTGGCAACGGCCTGGGAGGTGGCAACACCCGACCCACAGGCGACGACGATCTTTGCGGACATAATGCTTCTCCTCCTCGACTAGATGGGGTCACATCTTGACCCAAGTCTAGCCCAGGGTTACACCTGATCAGAAGGAATAGCACGAGAGCGACATCTCACAACCCGTCTCTTCGAGCGAACCTGGTTTTAATCTCTTGCGACAAGGGCTGTCCTCTCGCGAGATGCCATGGCATGGGTATCAGAGCGCGCTTCATGCCAGGTACCTCACCGACATCCTCAGCACACTTATGTAAGTTGAGTACCAATTTTCAGGAGTGAAAAAATGCGTTTAGCCGCGAGGATGTAATTTTGCTCCGCATAACGCATTGCCTCTTCGACCGAACCACACTCGATCACTGTAGGCACGAGCGCCGACACCCCATGTTCAAGCAAGATAGTTGCACTTGAATCCATAGATCCAACCAATGCGACGCAGGGCACTCCATGCCGATTGCAGCGTCGGGCAACGCCACTTATGACTTTTCCACGCACTGACTGCCCGTCAGCATGTCCCTCTCCAGTAATGCAAACGTCCACACCTTCGAGCAGCTCATCAAAATGCACAAGATCAAGGACGTATTCAATGCCCGAAACCATGTCAGCACCTAGAAAAAGACGCGCAGCCGCGCCCAAACCACCCGCAGCTCCCGCTCCAGGGTCACCCGACACATCAATGCCAAAGGTTTTGGCAAGAACCGAAGAGTAGGACTTCATGCCCTTCTCGAGCTCAGCAACAACCACCTCATCGGCACCCTTCTGGGGACCAAACACGCAAGAAGCCCCCTGCGGACCCACGAGGGGATTGTCGACATCACACATGACATGAAAATGAACTTGGGAGACACGCTCATCCATACCGGAAAGATCGATCGAACGCACGCGAATTAGGTCCTTGCCCCGGCCTGCCAGCTCTCTTTCATCAGCGTCAAGGAAGCGGGCACCCAGGGCACGCATTGCCCCCATGCCGCCGTCGTTGGTCGCGCTGCCGCCTATGGCAAGCGAGATGTCTGTAACTCCTCTGTCCAGAGCATCAGCAATTAGTTGTCCGGTTCCAAAGGTTGACGTAAAGCGAGGGTCACGCTGATTCGTCGAGAGAAGCGGAAGCCCTGACGCCGCGGCCATCTCGATGATGGCGCCGCCATTAGGCAGAAGACCATAAGATGCCTGTATATCTGCACCGCAAGGGTTCTTAACCATCACGTGCACCAACTCGCCGCCCAAGGCGTTCACGAGCGCCTCGACAGTCCCCTCCCCTCCATCCGCCACGGCAACCGAGCGCAAATCGACCTGTGCCCATTCGTCATGCGCCACCAGTGAAAGAAGCTCTGAGGCACGAGTTGAAGAAATACTTCCTTTGAAGGAGTCGGATGCAAAAAGCAAGCTAGGCATGAACAGTCCTTTGAATAAGCCAATCGACACAATGCACGGCATAACCAGTCAATGAGAGAACCGTGATGAATGACATGGGCCTCGTCAAACGTCAATCTGTGCCAACGCCCTCGTTGATTATGCGAGCTATTTCGGCCCGATCATCAGTCTCGCGAATCTTCTTGCGGAAATCGTCCTTGGTCAGGAGGACCGCCGTCTTGGAGAGAAGCTTGATATGAGTCGTACCCGCCTCAACGTCAGGCACGAGCAGAGCAATGAAGATGTCGCAGTCAATGTCATCGAAACTCGGCCACGCAACTGGATGAGTGTTCTTTACTACGATGACCGCAGCACGCTTGATGTTGGCACACTTGGCATGAGGTATTGCAAATCCTTCGAGCATGCCGGTCATATCAAGGCTTTCGCGATACTGGAATGCCTCGTAGACTCCGTTGGCATCGTCAGTAATGTCGAGCTCAGCAGCCCTGTTCGCAATGAAGCGAAGAACGCTGTCACGGTCTTCCAGACTCTGCCCAGAGAAGATGTTTGGCTCTTGAATAAAGTCGTGCACGGCCTTTCCTTTCCTTTCGAGCAGCCCTGACGAGGGGTCAGTGCAACGCCGTCAGTCCCCTCGTGTCCAGGGCATGACGATGGCGGTGGGATTGCAGGCTATCGGGCCATCTCAAGAATGCTGACAACATCGCTTACGCGAAGCTCCCTGAAGAAACCGCAGTGATCGCCACCACGAGCTTCAACGGCGCCCTGAGCCATGTGCCCGATCTCGTCATCAGTCGGGTTGATGCACTGGATGTGTTGTATGCCCAGGCGACAGAAGGCACGCAGGTACGCCATGAGCTTCTTCAGGCCGCCCTCGCCCGCCAGCGTGCTCGGCGAGAACTTCACGTTGAGCAGGGACCCGTTGGCGTCTCTCCAGTTGTCGAGCTTCGAGACGCTCATGAGGCTGGCGGTAGGCCCGCTCACGTCCCTTCCCAGCATGGGCGAGAGGCCGCCGTCGGCAAGCTGCTCGCCGGCATGGCGGCCGTCGGGCATGGCACCCACGGCGGCGCCCAGAGGGATGTGCGCGCTCACCGTGTACGAACTGGGCTGGAAGGTCCCCGAGAGCACGTTCTGGTACTTGCTCACCTCGCGACCGTAGTGGCGCAGGAAGCGCGTCGTCACCTCTCGCATAGACGACCGCCGCGAGCAGAAGGCCGCCATTGCGCGCAAGGCCTACGAGATCGTGGAAGACGGGCAGGTGGTGTTCCTGGACATCTCGTCCACCAACCTCTACCTTGCAGACCTCTTTGCCGAGGGGCCGAAGAGCGCGGTGGTGGTCTCCAACATGCTCGACGTTGTGAAGAGGGTTGCCGCAGGGAAGAACGTGGTGGCGGAGTGCCCCGCAGGGAGGATGAACCTGGAGCTCTTTGGCCTCGTTGGGTCAAAGACCGTGCGAGATATTGCGCGCATCCGCTTCGACCTGGCATTCCTTGGAACCCTTGAGATAAACGTGAACGATGACAGCGTCTCCACCTTCGACATGGAGGACGGTGCCGTGAAGCAGACCGCACTCGAGGGCAGCGTGCGCAGCTACCTCGTTGCAGACTCGCACAAGTTTCGCGCCAGAGGCAGCTACCGCTACGCCCGCATCAGCGACTTTACGGGCATCATCACCGACTCCGGCGCTGGCGCGCAGGCCCAGGCGCTCGGAGAGCTTGGAGTGGACCTGCTCTAGCGCCAGGCACAACCCCCTAGTGCTTCCTGCGACCCTTGTACCTGCGACGGGTGGCGTGTGCGCTCCCCTTGCGGTCCGTCGCCTTCAGGCGGTCTATGACGTCCTGCGCGCTTGAGCCCTCGAGCTGGGAGCGCAGGGCCACGATCTGGTCGCGCAGGCGAGCGGCCCGCTCGAAGTCCATGTCTGCGGACGCCTGGAGCATCTCGTCCTCGAGCGACCCCAGCACGCGCGAAAGCTCCTCCTTGGGAAGGGTCTCGAGCTCGCTTGCCAGCGCCTGGGCCATGTCCTCGCCGGCCTGCCCGGATGCCTCGCCCGCGGGCCCTGCCGCCGTGAGGAACTCCCCGTTCACGCGCGACTTGCCCCCAAGCGTAGCCGATGCCTCCTCGATGAAGCTCGTGACGTCCGTGATGGACTTGCGAATGGTCTGCGGCGTGATGCCATGCTCCTCGTTGAAGGCCTCCTGCAGGGCGCGGCGGCGGGCCGTCTCGTCCATCGCTATGCGCATGGAGTCCGTGATGGAGTCCGCATACATGATGACCTTGCCCTGGGCGTTCCTGGCCGCGCGGCCCATGGTCTGGATGAGGGATCGGCGGTTTCTCAGGAAGCCCTCCTTGTCTGCGTCCAGGATGGCCACGAGGGACACCTCGGGGATGTCCAGCCCCTCGCGCAACAGGTTGATTCCCACAAGCACGTCAATCTTGCCCAGGCGCAGGTCGCGGATGATGGCTATGCGGTCCAGGGTGGCGGTGTCCGAGTGCATGTAGTTCACGCGCACGTTGGCGTCCAGGAGGTGGTCGGTGAGGTCCTCCGCCATGCGCTTGGTGAGGGTCGTCACCAGCACGCGCTCCCTGCGCGCCACGCGCTCGCGGATCTCCTCCAAGAGATCGTCTATCTGACCCCTCACGGGACGAAGCTCCACCAGGGGATCGAGCAGGCCCGTGGGGCGGATGATCTGCTCCACCTCCCGCTGGGTCACACCCTCCTCGTAGTCTCCTGGAGTCGCCGAGACGTAGATGAACTGGGGTACGCGCCGCTCGAACTCGTCAAAGCGCAGCGGACGGTTGTCAAGCGCCGAGGGCAGGCGGAAGCCATGGTCCACGAGGGTGATCTTGCGGGCGCGGTCGCCCTCGTACATGCCACGGATCTGGGGCACCGTGACGTGGCTCTCGTCGATGATACAGAGCATGTCGCGAGGGAAGTAGTCAATCAGGGTGTAGGGCGGCTCGCCCGCGTGGCGTCCGTCCATGTGGCGCGAGTAGTTCTCGATACCTGAGCAGTAGCCCATGGTCTCGAGCATCTCGAGGTCGTAGGCGGTCCTCTGCGAGAGGCGCTGGGCCTCAAGGACCATGTCGTTGTCCTTGAGCTCCCGCACGCGCCCCTCAAGCTCCTCGCTGATGGTCTTGATGGCGTGTGTGACCTTGGGCCTCTCGGTGACGTAGTGGGACGCGGGCCAGATGGGCACGGCATCGAACTCGCGGACCAGTTCCCCGGTCACGCTGTCGATTTCCGCGATGAGCTCGACCTCGTCGCCGAAGAAGCTCACGCGCAGGGGGTTCTCCGCATAGGGCGGGAACACGTCCACGGTATCCCCGCGCACGCGAAAGGTCCCGCGCGAGAGGTCGTAGTCATTGCGGTCGTACTGGATGTCTATGAGCTCCCGCACGAGGTCATCACGCTCGAGTGGAACGGACTTGTCCACGTTTGGGGCCAGACCCGCATAGTCCTGCGGGCTGCCGATGCCGTAGATGCAGCTGACCGAGGCGACCACGATGACGTCACGGCGGGAGAGCAGGCTCGAGGTCGCCTGGTGGCGCAGCTTCTCCACCTCCTCGTTGATGGAGGCGTCCTTCTCGATGAAGGTGTCCGTCTGCGGCACGTAGGCCTCGGGCTGGTAGTAGTCGTAGTACGAGACGAAGTAGACCACCGCGTTGTTGGGGAAGAGCTCCTTCATCTCGCTGGCAACCTGGGCGGCCAGCGTCTTGTTGGGCTCCATGATCAAGGTAGGCCTCTGCACGGCCTCGATGGTCTTTGCCATAGAGAAGGTCTTGCCCGAGCCCGTGACGCCCAAAAGCGTCTGGTAGCGCAGGCCCTCCTCGACGCCTTGCGAGAGCCTCTCTATGGCCTGGGGCTGGTCCCCGGCGGGCTCGAAGTCCGAGACCACCTGCAGGCGCTCGCTGCCTCGCTCCATGCCGAAGCGCCTGAGCTCCGCCCCAAAGCGCTCCTGCGCGGCAGGCGTCCCCGCCAGCGGCTCGAAGTTCACGCTCTCGCCCTCGTCCGTCATGAAGCCGCGCTGCTCCGCAGAGGAGCCTTCCTGACTATCCCACGCTGAGGCCACTCTGGCACTCCTTTGCCCCCCCAAGTTGTTTGGAACAAGTGTACCCAAAATCAGGGTGGCCGCGAGCCCTACGAGGAGCTGGAGATGCCTCGCGGGTACAGCTCCTCGTAGCGGGCCTGGGCATCCTTCACCCTCGCGAGGTAGGCGGCCGTCTCGGCGTACCTGATGCTGGACGAGAGGTCCCCACCACCTGACAGCCAGTCTCCCACGGAACCCACGCCCGCGTTGTAGGCGGCGATCACCTCGTCCTGGCTGGACAGAGCACGCTGAAGATATCCCAGGTAGGCCACGCCATACTCGATGTTGGTGTCGGGGTCCGTGAGTCGCTGCGGGTCGAAGCTCGCACGGTCCACCAGTCCCAGGCCGGCCACCTCCTCGGCAGTCTCAGGCATGACCTGCATGAGGCCCAGGGCGCCTGCCGTGGAGCTGGCGTCGCTGTTCCAGTTGGACTCGCACTTGATCACCGCGCAGACCAGGTACGGGTCAACGCCATGGCGAGCCGAGGCCGCCTCGATGCGCTCCGCATGCTCGACGGGATAGAGCAGGTTGCGCAGGAGGCTCGCCGGCGCGCTCTGGGCAAAGAGCGTCAGGGCGCAGACGGCAAGCATCGCAAGAATGGGCAGAACCCTGAACCAGCGGAAAAAAGACGTGCGTCTCATAGGGTGACCCCTCCCCTCTTCTGCCATCCCTGGCCCTCGCGCTCATCCCACCACGAGCGCAGCCGAAAGAGAAGCTCCTCGGCATCGCCGTCGTTCGGGATGACGGTATCGGCATGCGCCTCAAGGTATGCGTCGCTTGGCTGGCCCGCCAGCCTACGCTCATAGTCCCGGGCGTCCATGCCGCGTCCAAGGGCGCGCTGGCGGCGCAGGAGGGGGTCCGCACGGACCCACACGAGCTCATCCGCCAGGCCGCGCAGATCCTCCACGCGGTCAAGCAGGGGGACCTCCACCACGCAAACCGCAACGGAGCGCCCCTCCAGCTCCCGGAGCCTGCGCAGGAGGAGCCCCTTGATATGCGGCAGCTCGATGCCTTCCAGAAGCCGCGCCTGCCCTGCGCTCTCGAAGGCGCGCTGGGCCAGCAGCCGTCGGTCCAGGGAGCCACTCGCAGGGTCGAGCAGATCCTCGCCAAACGCGGCAGCGACCGAGCCCACGCAGGGCCCGCCCGGCGCAAGCACCTCTCGCGAGAGCTGGTCCATATCGAGCCGAACGGCCCCGAGCCTCTCCAGCTCGCGAGCGGCCGTGGACTTCCCCGAGGCCGTGCCCCCCGTCAGAAACAGAACGTACATGCAAGTCTCCCCTTCTCGAAGGCTCGCATGGCGAGACTAGCTCTTGGTCTCGAACTTCTGGTGGCACTGGGGGCAGGAGACCCTGATCTTCCCCTTGCCGCGCGGAACGCGCAAGCGCTTGTGGCAATTGGGGCAGAGCACGTGCTTGTACTGCCGGGCCTCCGCAAGAGCCGCCCGAGGGTCGCGCAGCCAAGGTCGCGCAGGGCCCAGGAGCTCGAGGAACTGCTCGTTCTCCTTCCTGCGCGCGGCGACGCGGGCAGAGGCCATGCGGAAGAGGGCGTAGGCGAGGATCGCCAGCACCAGGGCGGACAGCCAGGCCTGACGGGCGAAGAGGTTGACCAGCAGCAGGGCAACCGCCAGCCAGGAAGAGAAGGCAGCCAGCTCGTCGTAGCCGTTTCGCCCCCTCAGAAGCTCGCTCAGCCTGCTCTGAATCTCGTCCCTCTTCATATGCCCGTCCTCTCGCTCTCGCCTCTCGTCTGACACTAGGCTGCCCGTTTTGCGCCCCAGCCATACGCCGGGGCGCCATGGGACACAGAAGGGCGATTCTACTTCAAGCCCTCGCCCATGAGGTAGGCGCGGCAAAGCTGGGCGCAGCCGATGATGGCGTCAACATGGCAGCGCTCGCGGCCGTGCGTGTTGAGGCAGGCCATGCCAAAGGCACCGCTCTTGATGTTGGCGCCCAGCGCGTAGGCCGCGTTGGCATCCGTCGAGTAGCGGTAGCACACCTGCATGTTCCACTTCTTGGGGTCGCAGGCCTTCTGGGCGCAGCGGGCCAGCTGGTTGGTGAGCTCCCAGTCGTAGGGACCGCGGTGGTCGGCAGCGATGACGCCCACGTGATGCTCGTCGGCGTCGTAGTCAGGGCCGATAAGGGTGATGTCCAGCGCAACGTACTCGCTCACCTCGGAGGGCACGTACGCGCCACCGTGACCGATCTCCTCGTAGATGGGGAAGGCGAAAAGCGTGTCGAAGGCGGGACGCAGGTCCTCCTCCTTGAGCCAGCTCAGGGTGTCGATGAGCACGGCGACGGCAGCCTTGTCGTCGATGTGGCGGCTCACGATGTAGCCGTTCTCGAAGGTCTCGAACTGGGGGTCTATGGAGACGATCGAGCCCTCGCTCACGCCCAGCGCGCGGGCGTCCGCGGGGGACTTCACGTCAGCGATCAGGGAGACGCTCATGTGGTTCTCGTCGCGCTCCACGGTGCGGGCGTCATCGAAGACGTGCGTGGAGTGGCTGTTACAGATGACCTGCCCCGACACCGCGTTGCCATCGCGGCAGATCACATGGCAGGTCTCGCCCTCGATGGAGTGGTAGTTGACGCCCCCAAGCTGGCGGACGCGCAGGGTGCCATCCTCGTTGAAGCCGCGCACGATGAGCCCGATGGTGTCCAGGTGGGCGCCTACACAGACGGTCTTGGAGGAGTCCTGGCCCTTCACGCGCACGTAGGCAGTCGCCTTGTTGTCCGTGAACATCTCGTAACCCATGCCCTCGAAGGTCCTCCTGAGGTACCCGTGGATCAGCGGGTAGTAGCCCACCGGGCTGTCAACCGCCACGAGGTCCCTCAGCTCGCTCACGAGTCCGGCCCTGTCAATCTGGTATGCCATGTTGCTCTCCTTGTCCTGGAATCGCAGTGCTTGCCTTGCCACCCTTCGGTGGCGGCCTTTGCTATGCCTGAGGCCTCGAGTAGAGCGCCACGAGCTCCTGGAGCATGTCCACCATGGCCTCGAGCTCGGGCACGGGCACGAACTCTCGCACGCCGTGCGCGTTGTAGTAGCAGGCAGAGAGGTTCGCGCAGGGGAAGCCGCGGAAGCTCAGCTGCGAGCCGTCCGTGCCGCCGCGCATGGGAATGCACCTCATCTCCTGCCCTATGCTCGCGTAGGCCTTTCGGGCATTCTCGATGAGATGCGCGTACTCCGGGCGGCAGACCACGTCTGCCAGGTTGTGATACTGGTCGCTGGCCTCCACGGTAAGGACCTCGCTGCCCATGGCCTGGTTCACCAGCGCGGCGGCGAGGCGCATGGTCTCCTTGCGCGCCTCGACCTTTTCCTGGTCGTGGTCGCGGATGATGTAGTCTGCGGCAGCCTCCTCGCAGTTGCCGCTCATGCGCTCCAGGTAGTAGAAGCCGTCGTAGCCCTCGGTGTACTCGGGCCTCTCCTGTGCGGGGATGAGCTGGTGGAAGCGCATGATGGCCTCCGAGGCGTTGATCATGATGCCCTTGGCCGTGCCCGTGTGCACGGAGAGGCCGCGGGCGCGCACCTTGACCTCCGCGGCGTTGAAGGTCTCGTAACAGAACTCGCCCAGGGGCCCGGCGTCTATGGTGTAGCCGTAGGGAGAGCCGAAGCGCTCGAGGTCGAGCAAGGCGGCGCCATGCCCTATCTCCTCGTCAGGCACGAAGGAGAGGGCGAGGCGTGGGTGCGGGAGGCGTGGGTTCTCCCTCAGGCGTGCCAGCAGCGAGACGAGCATGGCGATTCCTGCCTTGTCGTCTCCGCCCAGAAGAGAGCTCCCGTCGCTGCAGATGATGTCCCAGCCTGCCATGTGCTCCAGCTGCGGGTTGGTCTGGGGGCTGACGGCCACCTCCTCGCCGTCACGGCCGCGCCCAATGACCAGCCTGCCCCCCTCGTAGCGCCTGATCTGGGGCGTGACCACGTCCCCCCAGGACTGCCAGGCGGTGTCGATGTGGCAGCAGAAGCCCAGCGCGGGCAGGTCCTGGGCCTCCTCGGATGCCGGCCAGTGCGCGACGACGTAGGCATGCTCGTCCACGCTCACGTCCTCTGCCCCCAGCTCGCGCAGGTCCTCCGCCACAAGCTCGGCCATGGCAAACTGGCTCTTGGTCGAGGGGACCGAGTCTGCCGTCAGGGGGTCCGACTGGGACGCCACCCTGCAGTAGCGCATAAACCTATCTACGACGTCGCTCATTGCTGCTTCCTCTCTTCCCTGTAAGTCCTGGCGGCCGAGACGAACGCGCGCCAGAGCATGAAGTCCCTCTTGTTGTGGTGCCAGCTGTACTCGGGATGCCACTGCACCCCCAGGACGAAGCGCTTCTGCGCAAGCTCGATGGCCTCGACGATTCCGTCCGTGGCATACGCGCCCACGCTGATGCCCCGGCCAAGCTTCCCCGCGCACTGCTCGTGGGCAGAGTTGACCTGCAGGATCCTTGCGCCGCCCACGCAACGCGAGAGCAGTGTGCCGGCCACGACCTCAACCTCGTGCGCGGGTCTGTTGAGGTCGCTCAGATGCTGCCAGTGGCACATGCCGGGACGCGTGGGCGCCTGGTAGACGTCTTGGGTCAGCGTGCCGCCGCAGGCCACGTTGAGCAGCTGCTCGCCGCGACAGATGGCAAAGAGCGGCTTGTCTGCCGCAAGCACCATCTCGACCAGGGGAAACTCGAGGGCGTCCCTCTCTCGCGCGAGCTTCTCCTCGCTGATGGGCGGCTCTCCCCAGCGCGTCGAGTCGACGTTATGACCACCGGGGAGGTTGAAGCCGTCACAGAGATCAACATATGCCGAGATGAGCTCCCGGTCCTTGGTGATGGGCAGCATGACCGGCATGCCCCCCGCAGCGATGATGGCGTCGAACTGCAGCTTGTTGAGGGACTCCCCCAGCACCCCATCGTCCTCGGGCGTCCAACGAGGCGTCACGGCAATAAGCGGGCGGGCCCCCTCGGCTGTGGCCGCGACCTCCAATTTCTCTTCGCACATGAAGCGATGCACTCTCCCGGTAGCTTGCTGACCTGCAGACCCATGCCGAGCCGTGACGGCGGCGCGGGCACTTCCCCAATGACTCTACTACCGTGGGGCGCCAGCACGCGCACCGTTATGCAATCGCAATCGTTTTGTCTTTTTTCTCGGGTCATTGTTCTGCGCATGCGCCGCCCACCTGCCCTGATGGCGCAATTTCCCGTGGAGGGATTGACGGGTGGCATGCAGGGTAAAATGAGGTTCACGCCCCATCGGCGACCTATCGAAGGGATTGAAACCCATGAGCACACCCACCCTGCCATCACTCAGCCGCCGCAGCTTCCTGCGCGGAACCCTTGGCGCAACGGTCGCCGCAACGAGCGCCGGCCTCCTGGCGGGCTGCGCCGGAGGCGACGGAGCGAAGGATTCCGCCGTCAAGCGCCTGCGCTTTGGCGTCAACAACCCCAAGGTGACCCTGGACACGCAGAAGACCTCGAGCGACGTAGGGGTCTCCGAGGCCGTGGCCGAGGCCCTGATCAACCTCGACCCAGAGACGCAGGAGCTCTTCCCCGTGCTGCTCAAGGAGCTCCCCAGCGTCTCGGATGACGGGCTGACCTACTCATTCGAGCTGAAGGAGGGCGTCAAGTTCCACAACGGGGAGACGCTCAAGGCCTCTGATGTGAAGTTCACCCTGACCCGCATGTTTTTGCCCGCCACCAAGGCGACCTCGACGGACTCCTATGTCTACATCGAGGGTGCCAAGGAGGTCATGAACGGGAGCTCCACCGAGCTCGCTGGCGTCGAGGTCCAGGACGACACGCACTTCACCATCAGGCTCACGCAGCCCTACTCCACCTTCACCGCCATGCTCGCCCAGTTCTACGCCGTCATCTACCCCGAGAGGGCCTGCAGCGAGGCTGGGGAGTCCTGGGGCTCGGGCACCAACTTCATAGGCACCGGCCCCTTCAAGATCAGCTCCAACGACGACAGCACCGAGTGCGTGCTCGTGGCATTCGAGGACTACCATGGCGGGCGTCCGGGCCTTGACGAGGTTGACTTCGTCTACATCGACGACGCCAACACGCGCATGATGAACTACAAGAACGGCGACATAGACCTCGCCTTCATCGACCGCGACCTCATGGGCCAGTACAAGGAGGACCCCGAGGTCAAGGACCAGATCGTCTACTACACCCCTGGGTCTTGCCAGTTTGTAAACCTCAACCAGAAGAACGAGTACCTCGCAGACGTGCGCGTGCGCGAGGCGCTCTCCCTGGCCATCAACCGCGAGGAGATCTGCTCCACGATTCTCGCCGGCTGCGCAAAGCCCGCCAGCTGCTTCCTTCCCGAGTCCTGCACCGGGCACGACAGCAGCCTGGAGGTCCTTGAGTACAACCCCGAGAGAGCAAGGGCCCTTCTCGCCGAGGCGGGTGCCGAGGGCATCACGCTCAACGCGCAGGTGCGCTCGCAGGACCAGAAGATCATGGTTGCCCTGCAGGACTCCTGGGCAAAAATCGGCGTTACCTGCAACGTGACGGTCATTGACAACGGCGTTTGGGCCGACTCCCGCAAGAACGGGGACCTCGTGGTCACCACCGTCACCTGGTCCACGCTCTCGTTCCAGGGCATCGAGCACATGGGCTCCTACTTCAGGAGCGAC
This sequence comes from Olsenella urininfantis, assembly GCF_900155635.1. Classification (GTDB taxonomy): domain Bacteria; phylum Actinomycetota; class Coriobacteriia; order Coriobacteriales; family Atopobiaceae; genus Olsenella_G; species Olsenella_G urininfantis. The sequence continues at coordinate 417,099 of NZ_LT732540.1, read as the reverse complement.
CGCGCGGCGCAGAAGTCCTCCTTCTACGCCAGCGACGCCTTTGACGCGCTGGTGGACGAGGCGCGCCAGACCGTGAACGACAACGACAGGGTCATAGACCTCACCAAGCAGGCCGACAGGCAGCTTGTTCGCAGCGACTGGGCCTGCCTTCCCATCGACTGGCCGCAGATGCCCTATGCGCTCAAGCCTGAGTTCTCGGGCCTCAAGGTGCTGGTGAACCCGCTCTTCGGCGGAGTCAGCGTCAAGGCGTAGCCGTCGGGGGTCCGCGGGGCCGCCACCATCCGCCGTTCGCTCTCGTCCGCCCACCTCGCCGCACCTGGCAAGGTGGGCGGATTCGTGCCTTCTCCTCGCGGAGAGCAGATTTCCGCACATCGACACACCCCAGGCCGCCCTGCGGGTGGGTCGATGCGACCCTTGCACCTCTCCACGACACCACCCTGCGTGTTGGCCCACCGCTGGCCGTGGCGACGGTGGGTCAACACGCTATTTTGGGCGATTGTGGACGCAAGCTGGCGTTTTTACCCACCCAAGTCGCCCCTCCGGGTGGGCGAATGCGGGCTTTGGGGCTTCACGCGGCGTCAAGCTGCGCGTCCGCCCATCCCAGAAAGCCACTCGGGTGGGTGAACACGACACCCGAGGAATCTGCGGCACACCGGGCGCACATTTGCTCACCCCCCAACATGGCAGTCCCAACAATCGACTCGTTTCGAGCCTGGATGCGGAAGAAAACTTGGGGTGATTCTGACACAGATTCTCTCCTGACTGCCAGCGACGCGCGCCTCCGGCTCCCGCTTTTGTGCCAGGCAGCCGCAAGCAAAAGTACATCGCCAGGTTCTCAGGGAATTTCCTACCGCTGACCAGAACTTTTGCAACGCGGCTTCTTTCCTCTCCTGCGGATGGCAGCTACGCTCCTCCCACTCGCGACAAAGGAGGAGAAATGGCGATCTATCTGAGTCACAACAGCGCGTACCACTTCTGGCTCTCTGCGAACGAGAGGAAGGTGTCCATGCTGCACCACGCGCTGCACCACACGCTTTCGGATGCGGAGCACACGAAGCGCGCGGTCGTCAGCGCGGGAATGCACGCGACAGACCAACCCGACGGCCCGATTCACCTTCTGAGCTCGGGAGAGAGGAGCAAGGAGGTTGGTGGCGTCTTTCGCCATGCCTGGCGCGGCACCATTCCCAGCAGGGCCTTTGTGAGGGTCTCTCCCGAGGTATACGTGAGCACCCCAGAGTTCTGCCTGCTTCAGCTCGCTGGGAAGCTCAGCGTCCTCGAGCTGGTCATCGCGGGAACTCGTCTCATGAGCTGCTTTCGCATGGAGGGTCCAACGCTCGAGAGGAGGGCTCCGCTCTGCAGCCGCAGCTCCCTGCGGCGCGTCCTCGATGAGGTGGGAAGCTCGTACGGCTGTAGGAAGCTGCAGAAGGCCCTGCGCTGGATGAGCGAGAACGCGGCGTCACCGATCGAGGAAGACGGAGCTGTCCTCTTTGCCCTCCCCCAGCGCTATGGAGGCTACGACCTGGGTCCCTTCTCCGTCAACCATCGCATACCGACTAACGGCATCGATCAGCTTCTTCTGGACAGACCAGACAGGAGCTTCTTCTCGGTCGACTTCTATTGGAGCCAGCGCATGCTGGGGCTTGAGTACTACGGGCGCTGGCATGGCGAAGGGCGGCAGGCGCGCAAGGACCAGCTGCGACTGAACGCGCTCAAGACGCTGGGGCACAAAGTGCTCGTCTGCGAATACAGCGACCTCAGCAAGGCGGACGAGTGCGCGGTACTCGTGTCACAGATTCGAGAGATCCTAGGGAAGGAGGTGGACTGCGCACAGGAAGAGGAGGCGCTTCTCCCACGAAGAGAGCTCAGGACGATGCTCTTTGGCACCAACCCGTTTAGTGTGTAGCAAGCCAAGATGGGCGGATGCCCGCCAAGGAGACCCAGGCGGGTGGGTCAATGCGCGGGTTGCGCTTCTGCAGGAGAGAAAACAGCGCGTTGACCCACCAAAAATGCCTGTTTTGATGGGTCAACGCGCAAAAGAACGATGTTTTCTAGCGAGAGGGCCGTATCTGCCCACCTCGGGGAAGGAACCTCACCGAAGCGAGAATGCCCTCCTACTTTGCCGCAACGCTCACGCCCACCAGCTGGCGCTCCGCCTCGCTCAGGGCATCGTCGAAGAGATGGCAGGCGCAAAGGTGGCCCGGTTCAACCTCGCGCAGCTCAGGCGCACGCTCGCTGCACACCTTCATGCACTTGGGGCAGCGCGTGTGGAACACGCAGCCCGAGGGCGGGTTGGTGGGACTGGGCACGTCTCCCTCGAGGATCCTCTTGTCCTGGATGCGCTCGTGGCGGATGCGAGGGATAACGTCGAGAAGGGCCTGCGTGTAGGGATGCAGCGGCTTGGCGAACAGCGCCTCCTTGTCGGCAAGCTCCATCTCGTGACCCAGGTACATGACCATGACCGTGTCCGAGATGTGCTTGACCACCGAGAGGTCGTGGCTGATGAAGATGTACGAGAGGCCCAGCCTGTCCTGAAGCTGCTCCAGCAGGTTGATGACCTTTGCCTGCACGGACACGTCCAACGCCGAGACGGGCTCGTCACAGACCACGATCTCTGGCTCGAGAACGATGGCGCGGGCGATGCCAATGCGCTGGCGCTGGCCACCAGAGAACTCGTGCGGGTAGCGGTACTTGAAGGCCAGGTCAAGGCCGACCGCCTCCATGACCTCCTCGACGCGGGCGTCGCGCTCGGCGCGCGTCTTGTAGGTCCCGGCGATGTCGATGGGCTCGGCGATGATGTCCGCCACGGTCATGCGCGGGTTGAGCGAGCTGTAGGGGTCCTGGAAGATGAGCTTCATCTTCTGGCGGGCCTTGGTGAGCGCCTCGCCAGAAAGGGACGTGAAGTCCTCCTCGCCCAGAAGCACCTTGCCCTCGGTAGGCTCGGTGAGGCGCAGGACGCACTTGCCCGTGGTCGACTTGCCACAGCCGGACTCTCCCACGATGGCAAAGGTCTCGCCACGGTGCAGCTCGAAGGAGACGTCCTCCAGCGCGTGCACGTAGTTGGCGGCCTTGCCAAAGAGCCCCTTCTTGATGGGATAGCGCTTGGTGAGGTGCTCGGCCCTGAGGACGACCTCGCTCATGTCCCTGTTCTTGCCCATGGTCTACTCACCCCATTCCTTCGTGTACTTCCAGCAGGCCACCCTGTGGTTCTCGTCTCCGTCAACCGCCTCCATCTGCGGGACGCGAGCGCGGCAGATGTCCTTGGCAAAGGGGCAGCGGGGATGGAAGGGGCAGCCGGTTGGCATCTCGCTCAGCATGGGGACGTTGCCGGGAATCGCATAGAGCGTGTCCACCGAGGAGTCCAGGGAGGGAATGGAGTCGATCAGCCCACGCGAGTACGGGTGCAGCGGGTTGGTGAAGAGCTCGGGAGCAAGGGTGTACTCTACCTTGTGTCCCGCATACATGACCAGCACCCAGTCCGCCATCTCGGACACCACGCCCATGTCATGCGTGATGAGCATGACGGCGGTGCCCAGCTCCTCGCGCATGCGGTCAATGAGCTGCAGGATCTGGGCCTGGATGGTCACGTCGAGCGCCGTGGTGGGCTCGTCGCAAATGAGCAAGGAGGGCTGGCAGGCAAGGGCCATGGCAATCATGATGCGCTGGCGCATGCCGCCGGAAAGCTCATGAGGATAGCTCTTGAATACCTTCTCGGGAGCGGGAATGCCCACGAGCTTGATCATCTCCAGCGCACGTGCGTCGGCATCCTGCTTGCTCATCTCGGGGTTGTGGACGAGGATGCCCTCCCTGATCTGACGTCCCGCCGTCATGACGGGGTTGAGGGAGGTCATGGGCTCCTGGAAGATCATGCCGACCTTGTTGCCACGGTAACCGCGCATCTCCTCGTCGGAGAGCCCGGTCATGTCAACGCCCTCGAGCTCGATGGAGCCGCCGGTGACCTTCGCGGGGGGCTGGGGCAGAAGGCCCATGATGGAAAGGGCCGTCATCGACTTGCCGCAGCCGGACTCGCCAACCACGGCGAGCGTCTCTCGCTTGCGCATGTCGAAGCTCAGGTTGGTGATGGCGGGCAGCTCGCCGTCCTCGGTGAAGAGCGTGACGTCCAGCTCCTTCACCTGCAGCAGCAGCTCGTGGTCGCACTCGCGCTCAAGCTTCTGCTCCACAAGCTGCTGGCCCAGCTCGCGCTCGGCACCCTCACTGAGGAAGTCGGAGGTGGTGCGATGCTTCTTCTCTTCGGTCATCTGTCCTCCTCCTACGAGCGCATCTTGGGGTCGAGGGCGTCACGCAGGGCGTCTCCCAGCAGGTTGAAGGCCATGACCGTGATGATGATGGCAACTCCGGGGATGACGCTGTAGTAGGTGTTCGACTGGATGTAGGGCTGCGAGGACGAGATCATCTGCCCCCAGCTCGCCATGGGGGGCTGCACGCCCAGGCCCAGGAAGGACAGGGACGCCTCCGAGAGGATCGCGCTGGGGATGCCCAGCGTGGAGACCACGATGAGGGTTGAGATGCAGTTGGGGAGCAGGTGCTTCATGATGATGCGCCAGCTCTTGCCACCCGAGAGGATGCAGGACTGAATGTACTCGGAGCTCTTCAGGCGCATGACGTCGCCGCGCACGAGGCGGGCCGTCGAGGTCCACATGAGCAGGCCGAGCGCCACGTAGAGGTTCACGAGGCCAGGCCCCATGACGAACATCACCACGATGGCGAATAGCAGGAAGGGGAAGCTCGAGAAGACCTGGATGGCGAAGGAGACCACCGCGTCCACCTTCCCACCAAAGTATCCGGCGAAGACTCCTGAGAGGAAGCCGATGATCAGCGAGATCCCCTGGGCGACGACTCCCACGGAGAGCGAGATGCGGCACCCGTAGATGACGCGCGAGAGGATGTCACGGCCGAACTCATCCGTGCCGAAGGGGTGGACCCCACCAGGAGCCGCCAGCATATTGGTGAGCTCCTGGGCGTCAGGGTCATAGGGGGCGAGCACGGGGGCGAAGACCGCCACCAGAATCAGCACGACGACGATGGCGAGGCAGAGCATGCCCAGCTTGTTGCGCTTGAAGATGTTCCACGAGACCGCCCAGTAGCTTGAGGCGCGCTTCCTGCCCGTCTCCCTGCGCTCGTCCTCACGTGCCTTGGCGCTGTCGGCGGCAATGCGCTCCGCCTCCTGGACCTTGCTGTCACTCTTGTCGCTTGAAAGAAGAGCCATTACTCCGAAGCCTCCCCTCCGAGTCGGATGCGCGGGTCAACGACGGCATAGAGAATGTCGACCGCAAGATAGACCACGACGCAGATGATTGCGATGTACATGACGCCGCCCTCGATGAGGGGCAGGTCTCGGGCATTGATGGCATCAAGCAGGAGCTTGCCCATGCCTGGCATGGCGAAGACCGACTCGATCAGGATGGAGCCGGTGAAGATGTCTCCCAGCTGCGTGCCCGCGATGGTGATGATGGGGATGAGGGCGTTGCGCAGGCCGTGGCCCAGGATGATGGCCCAGCGCTTGAGGCCCTTTGCCTCGGCCGTGCGCATGTAGTCCTGATTGAGGACGTCGAGCATTGAGGTTCGGGTGACGCGCGCGATGGAGGCGGCATAGCGCGTCCCCAGCGCGATGGTGGGCAGCACGAAGCTCGCGGCCGTCTTCACGCCCGAGAGCGGGAACCACTTCAGGTTCAGCGCGAAGATGATCTGGATGATGATCGCCATCCAGAACGACGGAGCCGAAATGCCGAAGATGGAAAGGGTCATGAGCGTCCTGTCCACCCACTTGCCGTGGTAGACGGCGGCCAAGATGCCCACCGCCAGGCCCAGGACCAGCGCGAAGAGGTAGGCGAACCCAGCGAGGCGGACGGTGACGTTGAGCGCGGTGCCCATGAGCATGGTCACGCTCTTGTTCTGGGTGTAGGACGTGCCGAAGTCGCCGCGCATCATATTGGCGAACCAGCTGCCGTACTGCTCGGGCACGGGACGGTCAAGGCCCATGTTATGCCTGACCTGCTCGATGGTCTGCTCGTCGGCCATATCGCCCACCATGACCCGGACGGGGTCGCCCGGGACGATGTTCAGGACGAAAAACGTGATCGCAGAGATGCAAATGACCACGCCCAGGGCCTGCAGGATTCTCTTGATGAGAAAGTCCCTCATTCGGCCTCTCCTCTCTTGCGCGCAGGGCGCGCCGCCCCCCTCGCGACCCGCCGTTCACTTGTGCTCGGAGGGACGGCGCGACCCGCGCGCTGTCCCTCCGACAACTTGGACCCTGTGAGCGCCGCCCTCTTGCCGGGCGACGGGCAAGGACGCTATGCCTCGGGGTTGTAGTCGTCCTTGGTGGTGTCGATGTCAACGTCAATCATGTGGTAGATGAGGTTGCCCACCTTGGCGCCCACCACGTAGTCCTTGGCCACGAACTGGCCCTTGGGCCAGTACAGGGGCAGGGTGGCGTAGTCCTGACGGGTCAGGATGTCATCAGCCTGCTTGTAGAGGTCCGCGCGCTTGTCGCCGTCCTGCTCGACGCGGGCGTCAGAGACCAGCTTGTCGAACTCGGGGTTGTTGTAGAACGAGGACTTCTTCGCGGCGTTGGCGCTGTAGAAGTAGGTGTACATGTGGTTGTCGGCGTCTGCGTAGAGCGGGAACCAGCCCAGGGCCGTGACCTGCAGGTTGCCGTCAGACCAGTCGGACGCCCAGACACCGTTGTCCTCCACCTGAACGTCCAGGCTGACGCCCACGGCAGCCCAGTAGGACTGGATGGCAACCATGTACTTCTGGCTGAGACCCGCGCGGACCTTGCAGGTGAGCGAGAGGCCCGAGACGCCGGCTGTGGCAAGGAGCTGCTTGGCCTGGTCGGGGTCGTAGGGAAAGGCGGAGGCGGACTTGTCATGGCCCGGGGTCTGTGGGGCGAGCCAGCCGGACGCGGCGGTGCCTGCGCCAGAGAGGATGGTGTCCACGATCTCCTGGCGGTTGATGGCAAGCGAGAGCGCCTTGCGGACGTTCACGTCCTGGAGCGCTGCGTCATTGAGGTTCAGGTTGACGAACTGGACCCCCAGCTGCTCGTAGGAGGTGATGAGGTCCTTGACGTCAGGGTCGTTCTGGCATTGCTGCAGCAGCGTGGAGTCAAGATCGCAGTAGTCGATGTCGCCATTCTTGAAGGCCATCAACTTGGTGTTCAGGTCGTCGAAGAAGATGTAGCGGAGCTCGTCGAGGGCGGGCTCGCCATCATGGTACTCGGCGAACTTCTCAAGGACCACCTCGGTGGTGTCGTCGTTGGAGACGACCTTGTACTTGCCGGAGCCGATGCAGTTGGTGCCAGAGCCCCAGGAGTCTCCCGCCGCCTCGCAGGCAGCCTTGGGGAAGATGTGGGCATAGGAGAGGCCCAGGTTGCTGACGAAGGCGACCATGGGCTCGGTGAGGGTGAAGGTGAAGTGCCTGTCATCCTCGATGGTGAGGCCTGCGAGCTCGGTGGCGGTGCCGGCGAGCATCTCCGTAGCGCCCTTGATCTTGTCGTACATGTAGGTGGACTTGCCGCCCGTGGCGGGCAGGAACATCCGCTCGAAGGAGTACTTGACGTCCGCGGCGGTCATGGTGGTGCCGTCGTGGAACTTGATGCCCTCCTTCAGTGTGCAGTGCAGGGTCACGCCGTCGTCCTCGAAGGAGGGGATGTCTGTGAGGAGGACGGTCTCGAGCTTGTTGTCCTCGTTCCAGCGGAGAGGGGCCTCGAAGATCGAGTCTGCGATGGAGGAGGAGCCGGCGTTGGTGGACTTCTGCATGTCCAGGCCCTGCTTGGCGTTGGACTGGCCGAACCTGAGCACCTTCTTGACGTTCTCGCCCTTTGCGGCGCTGCCGCCACCGCAGGCAGACAGCATGGAGGATGCGGCAACGCCGGCTGTCGCGACGGCGGAGCCCTTCAGGAAGCTGCGGCGGCTCAGGGGGTTCTCCATCATGTTCGTACCTTTCTCACGAGGTATCTTGATACGCCGGCGAAAGAGACGGCGATTTAAGTCAGATACTATGAGCGATAAAGGTCCTCAGTGGAGCGTTTCGGGGCATACGGAAACTGGAGTGAAATATAGGTGCACGACGCCTACACATGCCCCATTCCCATGCAAGAGGCGGCCCGGGCCATGGCCCGGGCCGCCTGCCATACGGGTCAGCGCCGCGCGGCGGCTACTTGTCCGCCTCCCGCAGAGGCTCGGCATCCTCGGGAAGGCCTTCCTCCAGCGGCCTGGGCCTGACGCCCTCGTCCGCCGTCTCGGAATGCTCGGGGACGACGGCATCCGACACGTCCGGGACGCTGCGCCCCTCGACGGGAGCGATCTCCTCGGCAGGCTCGCTCTCCTCGACGTCCTCCCTCTCGTCTACGGAGTCGTCCTCCTCGGCCGGGCCGTGCCCGTCACCAGGGTCGTCGTGAGATACGAGGCTCTTGAACTGGTAGGTCCTCCCATGTATGGTCACCGTGCCGTCCGCATGGAACCCGATGCTCGAGAGAGGCACGGCCGGAAGCGAGAGCAGCGCCTCGTCGAACTCGTCGGCAGTCATGCCGTACTCCGCGCAGTACCTCTCGACGATCTCCTCGTCGCTCATGCCCACGTTGGGGTCGGCAGGCGCCTCCTCGATGGGGATGCCGGGATAGCGGCCCTCGGGGTTGCGGGAGACGGGGTCACAGCTTCCGTCGCTGTAATACGCTAACCAGCGGGAGCCGTCGTGGACCACGCGCGTAACCGTCTTCTCCCCCGCGTGTCCGCCTCCCCCCTCGGAGCCGCCATTTCCTCCGTGGCCTGCGTCTCCGCCATTGCCGGGCTGCACGATCTCGGCGCTGCTGCCCCACCCGTCGCTTCCCTCGGGCCTTGCCTCGGGATGCTCGACGAGGTACTTCAATGTCGCCACGACGGACTTGGCGTCATGCCCTCCGAACGGGCCGTCCGCATACTTGCAGAGCTGGATGATGGTCTTTATGGACACGTAGTGGTAGTGGTCGTGATGAGGTATGACGAAGCCCTTCTCGTTGTCATACCTGACGGTGTGGATGACGTTTCCGTACGTTATGTCCTCCAGCGGCACGAGCATTTCCGCCTTCACGTCCTCGTAGGCAAAGAGCTCATCCTTCTGCAGGGGGTCGAAGTGATGGCCCTGGTTTTCGTCGTACTCGCTGACGGGAACCCCAGGATAGAGGGGGGACGGGTCCGTGTACGAGACGCTCTCGCTCCCGTCCGCGTGATGCAGGTGCCAGTGGTCATCATGGTGCTCTATGCTCACGACGCGCTTGGGGTCGTTGGGGTCTTGCTCCACGGGCCCCTCGGGAGACGCCGGGTCGTGGGTGCCCCCGCCGTGGGTGCCCTCGTACTCCCCTATCGTGATGCCCGGGAAGGCCGACGAGGGATCGTCGTGGGTCACGTACTCCGTGCCATCGGCGGTGTAGGCATGGTAGTGATCGCCATGCCTGAGGATGCGCACGATCGGCTTGCGGGACAGCTCGTCGATCCCCACCACCTGGACGAACCCGTGGTGATGGTGGTCCGAGGACCCCCCTCCTCCCTGGTGGTCGTCGTGATGCTCGACGTGGGACGCCTCGTGCGTGCCCCCCTGCTGGCCGTGAGACCCATGGCTTCCCGTGTACTCTCCCACCGTCACGCCCGGATAGAGGCCGCTGGGGTCCTCGTAGCTGATGAACTCCCGACCGTCGGCCAGGAGGATGTGCCAGTGGTTGCCGTGGCGGAGGATGCTGACCACGTCGCTGCCGCTGACGTGCCTCAGCTGGTCTGCGGACACCACGCTGGCAGTGTTGGTGAGCTGGGAGATGTTCGACGCCTTGCTGGGGTCGCTGTACGTGATGATCTCCCGGCCGTCCTTGGTGAACACGTGCCAGTGGTCGCCGTGCTTGACGATGCGCGCTATCTCGTCGGCAGAGACCGCGGGGGCGTCGATGAGCACCTCGGTGGTCTCGTCCTTGGCGTACGAGGTCTTCCTCTCGGCCCCTTTGGCCTGGACCGCCGCGTCGGGGGCCACCCCGGCAGACGTGCCAGGGCGAATCCCCGCCTGCGACAGGCCCGCGGCGACGGCGCAGGCGGCGAGGGCGCTGGCCACACCTATGCTGAGCTTCTTCATATTCCTCCACACCTTACTTTCTCTTGACGAACATGGCCACTGACAGGCCCAGCACCGCGATCAGCACGATCACGGATCCGGGCTTGAGGTTTTGGTAATAGGAGACGACCAGCCCCACGTGGACGAAGATCACGGAGAGCACCATCGACAGCAGCAGGGTGCCACGATAGCTGCGTGCGAACTGCATGGCGCAGATCACGGGAATGACCAGGAGCGACGAGACGATCAGCGACCCTATGGTCTTTGCCGCGATGGAGACCGTGATTGCCACAAGGAAGGAGAAGGTGAAGTTGAGCCTCCTCTCGTCTATGCCCATGAGCGACGCCGCCGTGGGGTCGAAGACGCTCAGGTAGAGGCGGTCCCGCATGAGGAGGTACACCACCAGCACCACGGTGGCCACCGCGATCACCAGCAGGAACTCGACATCGCCTATGGTCACTATGGAGCCGAAGAGATACGAGCTGATGGAGTTGCTGCTTCCCGTGAGGCTGGTGAAGATGCCGGCCAGACCGATGGATGCCGCAAGCACGATGACCGTGGATATCTCCTGATAGGACCTGAGACGGGAGCTGATGGCCTCTATGCCGAGGCTCGCCACGACGCAGGCGATGACGGAGCCCAGGAGCGGGTCGAAGCCGAAGCACAGGCCGACGGCGACGCCCGCGAGCGAGGCATGGGCAAGGGTGTCGCCCATCATGGAGAGGCGCTTCAGGAGAATGGGCAGGCCTATGAGGGGCAGGATGGTGGCCAAGATGGTGCCCACCACGAAGGCGCGCCGCATGAAGTCGTATTCGAGCATCCCTACCTCGCACCTCCCTGCCAAAGATCGCGCGGCAGCTCCTCGAGCCGCCCCCTCGCCAGGCGAAGGGCGCGGTCCACGTACCCCGCAGCCTCCGAGAGGTGGTGGGTGACGAGGACGACAGACTTGCCCTCGTTGGCCATGCCCCGCAGCAGACGGTAGAGCTCCTCCGAGAAGCGCTGGTCAATGCCTGTGGTGGGCTCATCGAGCAGGATGAGGCGGGCGTCCTTGAGCAGGGCGACGAGAAGCCCCACGCGCTGCAGCTGGCCTCCGGAAAGCTCTCCCAGGCGCCGGCGCTGATGGCCTTCCAGGCCGACCCGCGCAAGAAGCTCCCCCACGTCCGCGTCCACCCCCAGAAAGCGGCAGTGGACCCGCAACAGCTCCTCTATGGTTGTGGGAAAGTGCCGGTACCCACGCAAGGCGTCCTGAGAGACGTAGGCCACGTCAGCATGGTGCGCGTCCCGCGAGATGTCATCCCCAAAGAGGCGCAGGGACCCGGACTGGGGCATGACCCGGCCCAGCACGAGCTCCATCAGGGTCGACTTGCCGGCTCCGTTCTCACCTACCAGGGCAAGCAGCTCCCCCTCCTCCAGCGTCATGCTCAGGCCCGAGAGGACCTCCCCATCCTCGTACGAGAAGCGAAGGTCCGATATCTCGAGGACGACCTCAGCCATTGAAGGATCCCATCAGGGCGGCGAGGTTCTCCTCCATGAGCTGCAGGTAGCCACGCTCCTGCTCCTCGCTGGTGAGGCTCTCCATGGTGTAGAGCGTCGAGGTCTTGGTCCCCGTGTTCTTGGCGAGGGTCTCGGCAACCTTTGGCGTCGCCTTTCCCTCGAAGAAGATGGTGGTGATGCCATGCTGCCTGACGAAGTCGGCGATGGTGCTCAGCTGGTTCGCGGAGGGCTCGTCCTCGGGGGAGATGCCCGTGACCGCGACCTGCCTCAGGCCGTAGTCATGCGCAAGGTAGTTGAAGGCGGCATGCGACACCACGAAGTAGCGCCTGTCCGCGGGGACCTGGGAGAGCTCGCGCTCGAACTTCTCGTCCAGCCCCTTGAACTGAGCGAGGGCGGTCTCGTAGTTGGCCTGGTAGAAGTCGCGGTTTGCTGGGTCTACCTCGCACACCTTGTCCAGGATGCTCTTGAGCTCGAGCTGGGCGTTGCGCACGCTGAGCCAGGTGTGCGGATTGACGCTGGAGTGGTCGTCACCCAGGGTTCCCGCGCCCTCCAGCAGGGTCAGTCCCTGGGACAGGTCAAGGAACTTGTCGTCGCTCTTGGCGCTCGCCTTGAGGTCGTCTATGAAGGCCTCCATGCCGGCCCCGTTGTACACGATGAGGTCGGCCTGGGAGATCTTGGCCATGTCGCTGGTCTGCAGCTCGAAGTCATGGGGCTCCTGGTTGCCCTGGATGATGCTGCGGACCTCCATCTTGTCGCCCACGATGCGCTCGGTCAGGTCCTTGACCGGAAAGAAGCTGGCGTATACCACGGGCCTCGTGCCGGGCGTCCCGGAAGGCGCCTGGGACGCCTGGGTCTTTCCGCAGGCCGCTATCGTCAGGGCCAGGACGCACGAAAGCGCCAGGCCAAGGCAAGTCCTCAACTGCTTTTTCTGCACTGCTGCTCCCTACTCTTGCGTTTCCTTACTTGAAATCGGACGTGTATTTCAAATTCGAAGTCAGTTAAGGTTAACACTCTATAGGGGCGACCGAACAGAAAAAATTAGCTGGAAAGGTGTTTTCGCCAAAAAAGGGCCCGGAAGCCATGCTTCCGGGCCCCCAATCATCTGAGGCTGGTTTCGGGCAACCGTGCGAGGCTACTCCTCGGAGGCCTCTGCGACCTCGGCATCCTCGACGATCTCCTCGGGCTGCTCCGCGGAGACCTCCTCCTCGGGCTTGTCCAGGGGCTTGACCTCAACCTCGACGCCCAGCGTCTCAGCGGCGGCCTTCATGGAAAGGGAGATGCGACGACGATCGAGGTCAATCTCCATGACCTTCACCTGGACGGTGTCGCCCACGGCGCAGACCTGTGCGGGAGCGTCGACGTGCTGCTTGGCCATCTCGGAGATGTGCACCAGGCCCTCCACGCCATCACCAAGGTCAACGAAGGAGCCGAAGGTGACGAGCTTGGTGACGGTGCCCTCGACGATGGCGCCCACGGGGTACTTCTTGACGAGGGTGCGCCAGGGGTCCTCGGTGGTCTGCTTGAGACCAAGGGAGATGCGCTCGCGGTTGAGGTCCACGTCCAGCACCTGAACCTCGACCTCCTGGCCGACCTTGACGACCTCGGAGGGATGGTTCACGTGGTTCCAGGAGAGCTCGGAGATGTGGATCAGGCCATCGATGCCGCCCAGGTCCACGAAGGCGCCGAAGTCCACGATGGAGGAGACGGCACCCTTGAGGCGCATGCCGGGCTGGAGCTTGGAGAGGATCTCCGAGCGCTCGGCCTTGCGGGCCTCCTCGAGCACGATGCGACGGGAGAGGACGACGTTGTTGCGGTTGCGGTCCATCTCGATGACGCGGGCCTCGATGCGGGTGCCCATGTAGGCGCCAAGGTCCTTGACACGACGGAGGTCAACGAGGGAAGCGGGCAGGAAGCCGCGCAGGCCGATGTCGAGGATGAGACCACCCTTGACGACCTCGATGACCTCGCCTTCGACGTTCTCGCCGGCGTTGAACTTCTCCTCGATGCGGTTCCAGGCGCGCTCGTACTCGGCACGCTTCTTGGAGAGGATCAGGCGACCCTCCTTGTCCTCCTTCTGCAGGACGAGGGCCTCGATGGTGTCGCCGAGGGCAACGACCTCCTCGGGGTTGATGTCCTTGCGGATGGAGAGCTCGCGGGAGGGAATGACGCCCTCGCTCTTGAATCCGATGTCCAGCAGAACCTCATCGTGCTCGATCTTGACGACGGTGCCCGTCACCAGATCGCCCTCATCGAAATCGGTGATGGTACCGTCGATGAGGCTGTTCATCTCCTCGTCCGACACGTCATCCAGGGAGAAGATGGACGAGTTTTGAATCTCACTCAAAGGTGGACCCCTTTCGAAAAACGGGGCCCCGATCTACATGATCGCTGCCTAGGGCGCTCGGCAAAGGCGTCGCGCAATTGGAAACTTACATGCTCTCGGGGGCCGACAGATACAGTTGCACGGCCATCATAACCATGCATTTGACAGAATAGCCGTTCTCTGCTCCTAATTTCAAGGCTCATGCGCAGGATAGAACCCCTTTTGTGGAGAAATCTACTCAAGCGCCGCGCGGCTTTATGCCGAGCGCGTCAAAAGGGGCCGAGAGGGCGGGGCGAAATCCCGAAGCGCTAGAATCACGCCAGTATGCCAACGCGTTCCGAGGAGTGCCCATGACGACCGCCGAATATGAGAACCACCTGCAGATACTGCGCGAGGAGCTCGTCTGCGCGCTCGGCTGCACCGAGCCCATCGCGGTTGCCCTGGCCGCCTCCCTGGCCGCGGCGGCGCTGGGGGAGCTCCCCCAGCGCCTTGAGGTCCGCTGCAGCGGAAACATCATCAAGAACGTGAAGAGCGTGACCGTCCCCAACTCGGGCGGCCTGCGCGGCATAGAGGCCGCGGCCACGCTGGGCGCCGTTGGAGGCAGGCCAGACGCCGCCCTCGAGGTGCTCCAGTCGGTGCGACCCGAGCACATAGGGAAGGTCGTCTCCCTTCTCGGCCAGGAGGGATTCTGCAACGTCGAGCTCGCCGAGGACGTCCCCAACCTCTACGTCCGCGTCGTCGCTCACGCGTCGGGACACGACGGCGTGGCCTGCATCGAAGAGCGTCACACCAACGTGTGCGAGCTCACCCGAGACGGCGTGGCAACCACGGTGGCAGGAATCTCGGCCTGCCCCTCCCCCGCCAGTGCCGCGGCGGACGCGGGCTCCGCTGCCGACCGCTCGGCCATCAGCCTTGCCTCCGTGTGGGAGTTCGCCCGCGAGCTCGACCTGGCTGACGTGGACGAGCTCATCAGCCGCCAGATTGAGCTCAACCAGACCATCTCCAACGAGGGGCTCACGGGCAGGTGGGGCGCCAACATTGGCTCGACTCTCCTAGCCAGTCGCCCCAACGACATCTCATGCAAGGCACGCGCCTCCGCGGCGGCGGGGTCCGACGCCCGCATGAGCGGCTGCCCCTTGCCCGTGATGATCTGCTGTGGCAGCGGCAACCAGGGCATCACCTGCTCGCAGCCCGTCCTCGAATACGCGCATGAGCTCTGGGCAGGCCACGAGGAGCTGGTCAGGGCCGTGGTCCTCTCGGACCTCACTGCCGTGCACGTGAAGTATTTCATTGGCGAGCTCTCCGCCTTCTGCGGGGCCGTCTCCGCCTCCTGCGGAGCAGGCGCGGGCATCTGCTACCTGCGCGGCGGCTCCTTCGCCCAGTACGAGGCGACCATCGTGAACACCCTGGCCAACGTGGGCGGCATCGTGTGCGACGGGGCCAAGCCCTCATGCGCGGCCAAGATATGCGCAGCGGTGGACGCCGCCATCCTCGGCTGCGACATGGCCCTGGCGGACGACAACTTCCTTGCCGGGGACGGTCTCGTGGGCAAGAACGCCGAGGAGACCATCCGCTCCATGGGCTACGTGGGCAGGGTGGGCATGCACCCCACGGACGTGGAGATCTTGAACATCATGATCGGCAAGACTGACGTCTCGGGCAGCTAGCGGCCCGTGGGGGGTGGCAGGATGCGACGTGACAACTGGAGGGAACCCAACAAGCCCTTCGAGGGCCCCCTGTGGTGGGAGGACGTCGAGTCGTCCGGACCCACCTCGAAAGGAGGCAGCCCCAGGCGCAGGCGCGGCTGCCTGGTGCAGCTGCTTGCCGCCGTCGTCTGGCTTGCCGCCATCTGCCTGCTACTTGTTGCCGTCCGCACGCTTCTGGGACTCTAGCTGGTCCCAATGACGCGATAGCCCGCCTCAAGGACCTTCTCCGTGCAGGCGTCGAGGTCTATGGGCTCCTTCGAGAGCACATGCGCCACGCGCCCGTCCAGGTCCACCCTCGCCCAGTGGCCTTCCAGGCTGTTCAGCGCGTTGGCCACGTTTCTCGCACAGCGCTCGCAGCTCATTCCCGAGATGAGCAGGCTCGCCTGGTAGGGATAGTGGCTCTCGTCCGCATCCGCTATGCGGACCGGCCTGAAGCCCTTGCCCCTGGGCATGGCGTCTCCCGAGCAGCAGTCACGCCTTCCTGTCGCCGTACCAACGGCGCGTCTCACGCCCACTGCGAGCAGCAGCGCCACAATTGACAGGATGATCACGTTTGCAAGCATCTCGTGGCCTTCCGTCGGCATCAACGTAATGGGCATTTTACCCATGGCTAACTATACCCTTTTGGTGGCTGGAGCCTCGGGTTCGGGCGCTCACCCACCGCTGGGGCCGCTGTGGGTGGGTCAATGCGCATCTTCTGCTGGTCACAGGTCGAGAGCTGCGCGTTCGCCCACCGTTTCGCCCTCCCAGGGTTGGTCAATGCGCGCTCGAAGGCCCTTACCGGCCGAAAAGGTGCATGTCTGCCCACCGGCGGCCGGAAGGCCACTGCTAGCCCTCGAAACCCACGTCCTCGAGAAGCGCGCCCGCAAGTCCATCCGCAGCGGAGGTGGCAAGCTCGTCGCAGCGCTCGTTGAGCGCGGTCCCGGCGTGTCCCTTCACCCAGTGCCAGCTCAGCCTGTGCGGCTTGCCCGCACGCAGCAGGCGCTTCCAGAGGTCGGGGTTCTTGACAGGCTGCTTGCTGGCCGTCTTCCAGCCCTTCTTGAGCCAGCCCCAGACCCAGCCCTTCTCGAAGGCGTTGACCACGTACTGGGAGTCCGAATGAATCTCGACCTCGCAGGGCCGCCTGAGCTGCTCTAGCCCCGCGATCACGGCAAGGAGCTCCATGCGGTTGTTGGTGGTGCGGGCGAAGCCCTGCGAGAGCTCCCTGGTATGGACCTTGCCCGCAGGGTCGACGTAGCTGAGCACCGCTCCGTAGCCGCCAGGTCCCGGGTTTCCCCGAGAGGAGCCGTCCGTCCAGAGCACCACGTGCATGAGAGGCTTCTCGACAGCCCCGCTGCCGGACGGCGCGGACGCCGCGTGCGTCAGCCCCTCATGCTCTCGGGCAAATTCCTCGAAGCTTGCCACTACTTCGCCTCCGCCCAGTTGGCACCATACGAGACGTCCGCTATCAGCGGGACCCGCAGCTGGACCACGCCCTCCATGGTCTCCTTGACCAGCTGCGAGAGCGCCCCTATCTCGTCCTCGGGGACCTCGAAGTCCAGCTCGTCGTGAATCTGTAGCACGAGCTTGGAGCGCAGGCCCTCCTCGCGCAGGCGCTCCGCGACGCTGATCATCGCGATCTTGATGATGTCCGCGGCGCTGCCCTGCATGGGATGGTTCATTGCGGTTCTCTCGGCAAAGCTGCGCAGCTGGAAGTTGCGGCTCGTAATGTCGGCGGTGTGGCGGCGCCTCCCGTACATGGTGGCGGTGTAGCCCTTCTGGCGGGCCTGCTCCACACAGAAGTCGAGGTAGGCACGGACGCCAGGGTAGGCCTCGAAGTAGCGGTCGATCATCTCCTGGGCCTCGCCGCGCGGTATCTTGAGGGAGCTTGCCAGCCCAAAGGCCTGCTGGCCGTAGACGATCCCGAAGTTGACGGCCTTGGCGCGGCTGCGCAGGGCGGGCGTCACCTCCTCGACCGGCACGCCGAAGACGCGCGCGGCCGTGGCGGCATGGAAGTCCGCACCGGAGTTGAAGGCCCCCACCAGATGCTCGTCGGCCGAGAGGTGGGCCAGCAGCCTGAGCTCGATCTGGGAGTAGTCGCAGGCGAGGAACACCGAGCCCTCGGGCACCGTGAATGCGGTGCGGACGCGATGCCCCAGCTCGGAGCGGGTGGGGATGTTCTGCAGGTTGGGGTCCGAGCTCGAGAGGCGCCCCGTTGCGGCAACGGCCTGGTTAAGCGTGGTGTGAATGCGACCGTCGCGGCGAACGTCCGCCGGCAGCGCGTCAAGGTAGGTGCTCTTTATCTTGGCCCGCTCCCGGTAGTCCAGCACGGCGCGCACACGGTCGTCCCGCGAGGCAAGGTCCTCCAGCGTCTTGGCGTTGGTGGAGTAGAAGCCCTTCTTGGTCTTCTTCAGGCCAAAGGTCGAGAGGCCCCACACGTCGAAGAGGATGTGCGAGAGCTGCTGGGGGGAGTCCAGGTTGAACTCCTCCCCCGCCTCGGCCTTGATCATGGAGACCATGGCGTCGATCTCCGCGCCAAGGTCCGCGGACTGCTCGCGCAGCACCGCCTCGTCCACATGAAGCCCGCAGCGCTCCATGGCAAGCAATACCTTGAGCAGGGGCATCTCAAGCATGGAGAAGAGCTGGTCTGCGCCCTCGTCCGCCATCGCCCTCGCAAGGTCGCCCCTCAGCTCGCGCGCAAGCCAGCAGTCAATGGCTGCCTGGGGGAGCTCGTCGCTCGCCTTGCCGGCCACCACGCCCAGCCGGTCGCTGGCAAGGCCCGCGGGATCATAGGAGCTGCGGTCGCTTTCCAGCAGGTAGGCCGCCACGCTCAGGTCGAAGATCCTCTCGCTGTCAAGGGATTCGAGGTCCAGGGGCGCAGGGTCTGCGGAGTCCATGGGAAAGACCAGGTGCAGAAGCGCCTTGAGGTCGGGCGAGACCAGGCGCCCTTCCTCTGCAAGGCGCAGAACCGCTGCCGAGGCAGGATCGCCCTCAAGCCTCACGACCCCCTCCTCGAAGCAGAGCCAGACGGCAGGTGCCGGGCTCCCCTCGAAGAGCGATGCCTGGCCGCGCTTCTGCGACACGGGCTCCAGCACCCCAGAGACCCAGCTGGCAGCCTCGATGGCAGACGTGAGAAGGGCATCGGCCCTCTCGGCGGCAAGCAGCTCTGGAAGCTCGGGTCGAAGCTGCCCCCCATCAGCCGAGGCATGTGCGCCCGCAAGCTTCAGGATGCGCGCCGTCATGCCCGTGAAGCCCAGGCTGCCAAAGGCGGCACTCACCTCTGCCGGGTCGAAGGTGGGGAAGCTGGCGCTTTCCAGGTCCACATCCAGCGGCGCGTCCGTGCGAATGGTGGCAACCCTGCGGCTGAGGAGGGCGTCGTCGATGTGGGCGCGCAGGCTCTCCCCCATCTTGCCCTTCACCTCGTCCGCATGGGCGATGACCTCGTCCAGGGAGCCGTACTGGACGATGAGTGCGGACGCCTTCTTGGGACCGATGCCGGGCACGCCGGGGATGTTGTCCGACGAGTCCCCCTTGAGGCCGTAGAAGTCGGGCACGAGCTCGGGCGTGATGCCGTGGTAGAGGTCGTCCACGCTCTCGGGCGTCATGACGGCCACGTCCGAGGTGCCCTTCCTAGTGGAGACGATCTTCACGTTCTGGGTCGCAAGCTGGTACATGTCGCGGTCCCCCGTGACCAGGAGCATCTCGTAGCCCGCCTCCTCGCCGCGACGCGCCAGGGTGCCCAGGATGTCGTCGCCCTCCCAGCCGGCAAGCTCCACCACGGGGACGTCCATCGCGCGCAGAAGCTCCTTGACCATGGGGAACTGCTCGTGCAGGTCAGGGTCCATGGGAGGGCGCTGGGCCTTGTACTGGGGCAGCATGTCCATGCGCACCTGGGGCCTGCCCTTGTCGAAGGCGCAGATGACGCCGTCGGGCTGGAAGCTCTCCACGAACTTGATGAGCATGTTGAAGAAGCCGAAGAGCGCGTTGGTGGCGCGGCCGTCGGGGGCGCTCATGGGCTGACGGATGGCGTGAAAGGCGCGATGCATCAGTGAGTTGCCGTCGATGACGGCGATGGAGCGACGGGCGTCGGCGGGCTTGGAGTCGAGTTCAGGCATGTTTGTGCATCCCCATCTGTAGCGCTTCGTGTACTGAGGACAATTGTAGCGGGGGCACCCGAATGGCCGTAGCCAGACAGGTGCCCCCGCAGTGGGCACGGCGCGAAAGCCACAGATGCCTAGGCCACAGGGTTCTCCGCGACGGCCTTCATGGCAACGGCGCCCAGGTAGTTGACGGGCTGGCAGAAGTTGGGCTGGAAGAAGAAGTCGAAGCTTGCCAGCTGGTCGATGGTGTTGTGGTTGTGGATGGCGATGGAGACGGCGTTGGCCGCCTGAGACACGTCGTGCCTGCAGGCGAACTGCGCTCCCTTGACCTCGCGCGTCTGGGGGTCCCAGGTGAGGATGCAGGTCACGGGCTCGGTGGTGAGCATGAAGTCAGGGCGGAAGTCCTGAACGAGCGTGGTTGACGCCAGCTCGATGCCACGCGCCTTGCCGCCGGCCACGGTCAGGCCGCAGGCAGCCAGCGAGAGATCGTAGAGCTGCACCGCCGAGCTTGCCTGAGTGCCCAGGTATGCCTGGGTGGGACAGACGATGTTCGCACCCACCAGCAGGCCCTGCCTCACCGCATTGGTAGCCAGGGGAATGTAGTCCGCCTTGCCCGTGGGGTTGTAGAGGACGGTGGCGGAGTCGCCCGCGGCAAGGACGTCCTGGCTGGGCTCGCCGCACGGCTCGCCCTTCTCGTCCAACAGGGTCGCTCGCATATAGGGGTCAACCTTGATGGCACCGTTGGGGAGCATGTCCAGCTTGCCTGAGAAGAGGTCGGTTCGGGGCAGGAAGCCGGCGGCCATGATGAGGTACTCCACGCGCCTCCTGACGCCACCGGAGGTGACGGTGACGCCCTCCTCGTCCGCCTCGATACCCTCGACCATCTGGCCCAAGGCAAGCTCCACGCCATGGGAGCGGTAGTCCTCCTCCACCAGGCTGGTGATTCCCTCGTCGAAGTTCTTGGCCAGGGCGCGCTCAAGGCCATCGATGAGCGTGACCTTGGCCCCCATGAGCGAGACCTGCTCGGCGAGCTCGGCGCCGATGTAGCCGGCGCCGACCACGGCCACGGACTTGGCGCCGGCCATCTTCTCCTTGATCAGCTTTCCGTCATCCCAGTTCTTGCAGCGCAGGACGCGCCCTCCCCCAAGCCCCTCTGCCAGGCCGGGAATGGGAGGCAGCGCAGGCTTGGAGCCGGTGGTCACCACGATCTTGTCGAAGGAGAGGACCTTCTCCTCTCCCGTCTGCAGGCTGCGGTAGCTGAGGTCCTTGCCCACGAGGTCAACCGAGGTGACGTCGGTGCGCATGTGCATGTGCGCGCCCAGGGAGGAAAGCTCCTCGGGAGAGGAGTAGAACATGCGCCTGGGATCGGACACGTGGTTGCCCACCCATAGCGCGATGCCGCAGGAGAGGAAGGACAGGGTGTCGTTGCGCTCGAAGACGTGGACGTCCCAATCGGGATGTTGGGCCAGAATCGACTTCGCGGCGAAGGTGCCCGCATGGGTGCACCCCACGACGGCCACCGTCATGGCATCCTTGACCTGCTCGCTCTTCTCTTCCATGCCTTCCCCTCTCATAAAGGTGAAACCCGATGCGATTATGTTAGTTCATCAATATCATTTTGTCTCGGCAATTTGGGGCCTGCAGGGGCAAGTCGTGAATTTTCATCTTGTGTGGCGTTCACGCCCGCTTAACAATGGGCAGGTAGTGTAAGTTGCGGTACGGGCCGCGCGCGACGCGCGCAACAGCAGCATGGCGCCCGAGGGCGCGACGAAACTGGGGGTAGCATGGGCAGGGACAGGGTATCCGAGCTGTACGGCAGCCTGGTCTTCACCGATGCGGACATGCAGGACAGGCTCCCCAAGCCTACGTACAAGGAGCTGCGCCGCACCATAGACGGAGGCATGCCCATAGACCTGGACATCGCCAACGAGGTCGCGCACGCCATGAAGGACTGGGCGCTCGAGCGCGGGGCGACGCACTTCACCCACTGGTTCCAGCCCCTCACGGGCATCACCTCCGAGAAGCACGACAGCTTCATCTGCCCCAAGGACGACGGCAGCGTGCTCATGGCCTTCTCGGGCAAGGAGCTGGTGCAGGGCGAGCCTGACGCCTCGAGCTTCCCCAACGGCGGCCTGAGGGCCACCTTCGAGGCGCGCGGCTACACCGTCTGGGACCCCATGAGCCCCGTGTTCATCAAGGACGAGGTGCTCTGCATCCCCACCGCCTTCATCTCCTACACGGGCGAGGCCCTGGACAAGAAGACGCCGCTGCTGCGCTCAGAGGTGGTCCTGGAGCAGCAGGCCAAGCGCGTTCTCGCGCTCTTCGGCAAGGAGCCTGCCCGCGTGGTCACCACCTGCGGTCCCGAGCAGGAGTACTTCCTCATCAAGGAGGAGGACTTCCAGGCCAGGCCCGACCTCATCCTCACCGGGCGCACCCTCTTCGGCTGCGAGCCGGCCAAGGGCCAGGAGCTGGAGGAGCACTACTTCGGCGCCATCCGCCCGTCGGTCAACGCCTTCATGAAGGAGGTGGACGACGAGCTCTGGAAGCTGGGCATTCCCGTTCGCACCAAGCACAACGAGGTGGCGCCCTGCCAGCACGAGCTTGCCCCCATCTTCGAGCAGGGGTCGCTTGCCATTGACGACAACCTCCTCACCATGGAGAAGCTCAAGCTGCTGGCCACCCACTACGGCCTCGCCTGCCTGGAGCACGAGAAGCCCTTCGAGTACGTGAACGGCTCGGGCAAGCATGACAACTGGTCTTTGTCCGCCGACGGCGAGAACCTCCTGGAGCCAGGCGACAACCCAGAGGACAACCTGCAGTTCCTGGTGTTTCTCGCCTGCCTGGTCTCTGCCGTGGATGACCACGCCGACCTCCTGCGCGCCAGCGTCGCCTCGGCAGGCAACGATCACCGCCTGGGCGCCAACGAGGCTCCCCCCGCGATCATCTCCGTCTTCCTGGGCGACGCCCTCTCTCCCGTGGTCGACGCCCTCATCAAGAAGGAGCACGCCAGCTCGCGCGACCGCGAGCAGATAGACCTGGGCATCCCGGCGCTGCCCGACATCCTGCGCGACAACACTGACCGCAACCGCACGAGCCCCTTCGCGTTCACGGGCAACAAGTTCGAGTTCCGCATGTGCGGCAGCCAGCAGAACCTCTCGGACGCCAACGTGGTGCTCAACACCGCCGTTGCCGAGCAGTGCGACCGCTTCTGCGACTACATCGCCAAGCGCGTGAAGAGGCCCGAGGACTTCCACATGATCGCCATGCGCTTCGTGCGTCACAGCTTCCGCGACCACCAGCGCATCATCTTCGACGGCAACGGGTACGCGAACGAATGGGAGCAGGAGGCGCAGAGGCGCGGGCTGGCCAACCTCAAGACAACTCCGGACGCCCTGCCCTGCATGGTGAACGAGGAGAACATTGCCTTCTTCGAGAGGTACAAGGTCCTGAGCGCCTCCGAGTCACGCGCGCGCTACGCCGCCGCGGCAGAGCAGTACGCGAAGCTCATCAACATCGAGGCCAACACCATGGTCTACATGGCACGCCACATGTACCTGCCCGCGCTCTTCAACTACTCGGGAGACCTCGCCACCTCCATCGCCACAAAGGCGGAGATCGGCGTGGTGAGCCGTGCCGAGCGTGCGACACTTGACGCCCTGACCGAGGGCATCGACACCATCTACGACACCGTTGGCGAGCTGGAGGCAAAGAACGACGCGGCGAGGAGCGTATGCGACTGCCGCGAGCAGGACGAGCGCTACCGCGACGAGGTCCTTCCCTGCATGTCCAGGCTGCGGGCGGCCGTGGACGGCATGGAGAGGATCTGCGGGCACGACTGGTGGCCCGTTCCCAGCTACAACAAGATGCTCTTCTGGGTGTAGGGCGGAAAGCGATGCGCGAGGTGCAGAAGTCGCTCGACGTCACGAGCGGCGTCATCTGGAGGCAGCTGCTCACGCTTTGCATCCCCGTTCTCCTCTCGTCCCTCTTCCAGCAGACCTACGCGCTCACCAACACCTGGATGGTGGGCCGCTTCGCCGGCAAGCAGGCCCTCGCCGCCATCCAGGCCACCGTCACCCTGAACGACCTGGTCGTCGGCTTCTCCCTGGGCATCGGCGTGGGCTGCGGCGTGGTGGTGAGCCAGTACTTTGGCGCGCACGACAGCAAGAAGGTGTCGCGCGCCGTCCACACCGCCCTGGGCATAGCCCTGGCAGGAGGCGTCTCCTTCTCCGTCCTGGGGCTGTTCTTCGTCGAACGGGTGCTGCGGGCCATGGGCACGCCGGCCGACATCCTTGGGCAATCTCTGCAGTACGCCCACGCCTACATGTCTGCCCTGGTCTTCTCCATAGTCTTCAACACGGGATCTGCCCTTCAGCGGGCCGTGGGAGACACCCGCACCCCCTCGCTCATCGTCGCGGGCACCTGCGTGGTGAACGTGGCGCTGGACCTCGTCTTCGTGGCATGGCTGCAGATGGGGGCGCTGGGCTGTGGCATCGCGACCGCCAGCTCGCTCGCCGTCGGTGCCCTGGTCACGCTGTGGCAGCTCACGCGCACCAAGGAGGCCTGGGGAGTGCAGCTGCGCAGCATACGCATAGATCCGTCGATGGCCTGGCTCATGGTGAAGACGGGGCTGCCCCTGGGCGTTCAGACCGCGGTCTATGCGGGCTCGAACATCATCATCCAGTCCAACATCAACTCGTTTGGCTCCGACGCCATCGCCGGATGGGGCCTGGCCACGCGGCTCGAGGCGCCCGTGTGGATGATCTCCGAGGCCCTTGGCTCCTCCGTCACCACCTTCGCCGCCCAGAACTTCGGGGCGAGAAACATTGACCGCATGCGTCAGGGCCTCAGGAGCTCCCTGCTCATCACCCTGCTCATCGTTGGCGGGGTGGCAGCCCTCACCGTCTCGGCCTGCGAGGCCTGCGGCTACTTCTTCGTGGACGACCCGAGCGTCGTGGGTTTCTCGACCCTGGTCATCCGCTACATGGGGCCGTTCTACCTCTTCTACTCCCTCATGGACAACTTCGCCGGAACCATCCGCGGGGCGGGCGAGAGCTTCCGGCCCATGCTCCTGACCATACTGGGGACCTGCGCCTTTCGCCTGGTCTGGCTGCTCGCCTTCGTCCCAATGAACCACACGCTGGAGGCGGTGCTGCTCAGCTACCCCGTCAGCTGGGTGCTCACTGCGGCGCTCTTCGTCACCTACTACCGCTTCGGCCACTGGCTGCGACACGCCGAGGAGCACGAGGCCGAGAGGGCGCTGGGCTAGGAGAGGAAGGCCTTCAGGCCGATGGACATGAGCACCACGCCCGAGTAGCGCTCAATCACGCCGGCGGCAAGGCCGCCGAGCACATGGCCCAGGAGCGGCATGAGCGCCTGAAACGCCCCGAAGCAGAGCGGCATGAGCGCCAGGCGGCGCATCCTCTCCCCCGAGTAGACGAACGAGTTCGAAATGGTGACGGCGAAGGCGTCCGCCGAAAGCGCGACGCCCAGGACAAGCATCTCTATGACTGACACGCAGCTCCCCCAAGCTCCGAAGTGTGTCCGTGCATTCTAGGGCAACGACGGTCGCGGCGAGGGCACGAGCCGAGATGTGCAAATCCTGTCGGAGCTACAATGGAGCATCGAGAACCCGGCGAGCCGACAGGAGCTGACATGCCCGCACTCATTACGCATCATCTCTTCGGCGAGGAGGCGTCCCTGCTCATGCCCGCAGGACTCCTTTCGGGGCAGGAGGAGAAGCTTGCCTTCCTCCTGGGAAACCAGGGCCCCGACCCCTTCTTCTTTCGCTTCTCCACGCTCCCCAGCCTGAGCTCGTCCTGCTACAGGCTGGCGCATCTCATGCACGACGAGCGCATAGTCGAGGCCTTCCTGGCACTTCGCGACGGCGTGAGCCACCTGCGTGAGGAGGACAAGGAGGTGGGCCGCGCCTTCGTTCTGGGCATGCTCGCCCACTACACGCTGGACAGCCGCGCACACCCCTTCGTGTATGCTCAGCAGGCGGCGCTCATAGAGGCAAACCCCGAGCTAGAGGGAGCCGAGAACGAGGTCCATGCCCTCATCGAGAGCGACCTGGACGTATGGATGCTCTGGAGCATGCGCCATCAGACCGTGGCGCAGAGCGCACCGTCCGCGCGCCTCGACCACACCCAGCGCACGACACGCGTGGCAGGTGCCCTGCTCTCCCAGCTTGCCTGGCAGGTGTACGGAATCTCCATTGACGCGTTCGAGTACGATGCCTGCGTAAACGACTGCCGCCTGATCTACCAGGTGATCGAGCCCGCGGGCTCTCCATTGGGCCGAGGCATGGGCCTGCTCGAGACCACCCTGCGCCAGCACTCGCAGCTCATGGCGCTGGCCCACCGCGTGAGCGAGAGCGACGAGTGCCCCGCCTGCAACCTCGAGCACCATGTCTGGGCAGACCCCTCGAGCGGAAAGAGGCGCCAGGAGAGCTTCCCCGACCTCTTCTTCCGCGCCCTCGAGGTCTGGAACGAGATGGTAAAGGCCCTGGCCGCAGGGGACGAGCGGGCCCTTCGCGAGCTGGTGGGCAAGGTCAACTACGACGGCCGCCCCACCCAGGGGCGCTAACCGGAGGCCACAGGCAGGCCCCCTCGGGGGACGCGCTACGCGCGGCCATCTTCCCCCTTCTTGCGCAGGTTGCCCTTGCGCGCGAGGTAGTCGGCGGACGTGAGCTGCAGGCCCTCTCGGCGCTGCCTGCGCCTCTGCTCCAGGAAGTCATGCTCCCTCTGCCGGTATGCCTCGCGGTGCTCCTCCACGACCTCCTGCAGGCTCGCCTCGTGCCGGGTCACCTCGAGGACCGCGCCCACCGCGTCGGCCTCGTCCACCACGCGCACCAGCGAGGTGATGACGGGGATCACCAGCACGCTGAGGGCTGCCGCCGTGACGAGCACCGAGGCGTTCTGCGAGCTCATGACCCCCGCCTCCACCGATTCCGAGGTGACGGCAACCACCAGGGGCAGCGCCATCGCACAGTATGCCGCAATGGAGAAGAGCTCGCGCCAACCCAGGTCGCGCGTCTTGGGGTCAAGGTGCAGCGAAAGCGCCACCATGACCCCGCGCCCGAGATGACAAAGAAAGCGGGTTGGAAGAAGCCGTTCGAGATCACGTCTATGTGCTCCTCCATGTCCTCGTTGCCCTCGGGGAAGAGCGCTCGCAGGATGAACCCCGCGGCGAAGGCGCCAAGGACGATGTCGAAGTCGAAGTACGAGGCGGCCAGGAGCAGGAGCACCAGGATGGCCGACACCATACGCAGCAGGGGCTGCGAGGCATGGCCCACGTCATTGACGAGAAAGCTCCAGAAGCGCGCGCCTATGCGCTTGACCCGCTTGGAGAAGCCCAGCACCAGAAGGCACACCAGGCCGAAGATCGCAAAGCTCACCAACGTGCCCTCGAGGGAGCGCGAGGAGAGAAGGAATGACATGGCCACCACCGGAAGCAGCTCTCCCATGGCCCCGTGCACGGTGATGATGCGTCCCACGCGCGTGTCCGTGAGCCCGCGGTCGCGCAGGATGGGTGCCAGGGTCCCGTAGGCGGTGGTGGTCATGGCGATGGAGAGCGCGATCCACGACGCTGGTTCGGAGACGCCCAGGTTGGCGAAGAGCGGAACCAAGGCGCTTCCCACCGCAAAGGACGCAAGCCACGAGGCGCCCGCGACGCGGCCAGCGTGTCCCACCAGGTCGCGGGGGTCTATCTCATATCCCGCCTTGAGGAATAGAAAGCCCAGGCCAAGGTCGCCCACCAGGACAAGCGCGGCGCTCGAGGTGTTGATGACCCCCATGCCGTGGGAGCCCAGGATGGCCCCGGCAAAGACCAGGAAGACCACCTCGGGCACCGCCCTGCCGTGAACGAGGCTCGCCAGGAACGGCGCCAGCGTGGTCACGGACAGGATGACGAAGAGCGAGAAGAGAATCGAGTTCATGGGACCTCCTAGGCAAGGCCGCCCTCGGCGTCGGGGACGGGAGGCACGCCCGTCTCGAGGATGCGCTCGAGCGACTCCTCGTCCAGCACCGGCACGCCCAGCTGCTGGGCCTTTGCGAGCTTCGAGCCCGCGGCGGCACCCGCCACCACGAAGCTCGTCCTCTTCGAGACCGACCCCGACACCTTGGCGCCAAGGGCCTTGAGGGCGTCTCCGGCTTCCGTGCGGCTGTGCCTCTCGAGCGTGCCCGTGAGAACGAAGGTGAGGCCCTCAAGGGTCTGGGGACGCTCGCTCCCTCGGCCGAAGTCGGAGTCCTCGAGGCTCACGCCCGCCTGGCGCAGCCTCTCGACCACGGCCACGTTCTCCCTCACTGAGAAGAACGCGCGCACGGAGGAGGCGATCTTGGGCCCGATGCCCGCAATCTGCGAGATGTCCTCCTCGCTTGCGTCCGCGAGCGCCTGCATGCTGCCGAAGCTGCTCGCCAAGAGGGCGGCAACGTTGACGCCCACGTGGCGTATGCCCAAGCCGAAGAGGACGCGCGCGAGGCCACGGCCCCTGGACTCCTCCACCTGAGCCATGATCTTTCCCGCAATGGTCGGCCCCACCAGAATCTGGTCGCCCTCCAGGTGGTCCTTGCTGCTCGTCTCGTAGCGCCTGCCGGTGCCAACGCCTGCGAGGGCCTCCGCGTCAAGCTTGTCGTAGAAGTCGGCGACATCGCTCAGCAGGCCCTGCCCCACAAGACGCCCCACGAGCTCGTCCCCCAGACCGTCGATGTCCATGGCCTTGCGGCTCCCCCAGTGGATGAGGCGCTCCGTTGCCTGGGACGGGCAGTCGATGGACACGCAGCGATATGCCACCTCCCCCTCCTCGCGCAGGACCGGGCTGCCGCAGCTGGGGCAGTGCGTGGGCATGGACCAGAGGGGTCGCGCGCGGTGCAGCTCCAGCAGCTCGCCGCTGGTGACAGGCCCCACCACCTCGGGGATGACGTCTCCCGCCTTGTGCACCAGGATCTCATCCCCCACACGAACGTCCTTGCGGCGCACCTCGTCCACGTTGTGCAGGGTCGCTCGGGCGATGGTCGAGCCGGCAACCACCACGGGATCAAACTCCGCCACCGGTGTCAGCACGCCCGTGCGCCCCACCTGCACGCGAATCTCCCTCAGGGTGGTGACCTTCTCCTCGGGAGGGAACTTGAAGGCAATTGCCCAGCGCGGGGCCCGAGCCGTGAAGCCCAGGCTGTCCTGGCCAGCGAAGGAGTCCACCTTCACCACCACGCCGTCGATGTCGTAGTCAAGGTCCCCTCGACGCCCCAGGGCGTCGAGACAGAAGTCGTGCACCTCCCGCGAGCTGGTCACGCGGACGGCATGGTCGTTCACATGGAAGCCGCAGGAACGCAGCCAGTCGAGGAAGGAGTGCTGGCTGTCCACCTCAAGCGGACCCTCGTCCGCCACGGCGTAGACGAAGGTCTCGAGGTCACGGTGGGCCGTGACCCTTGCGTCCTTCTGGCGCAGGCTGCCTGCGGCGGCGTTACGGGGGTTGGCAAAGACCTGCTCTCCCGCGGCATCTCGCTCCTCGTTGAGCCGCACGAAGCTGTGCTTGGGCATGTAGACCTCGCCACGCACCTCGATGCTGTGGCCGAAGCCGCCACCGTCGACTCTCGCAAGGCCCGCCCGCGAGAGGGACCTGGGCACGTCCTTGATGGTGAGCACGTTTGAGGTGACGTCCTCGCCCGTGCTGCCGTCGCCGCGCGTGGCCGCGCGCAGGAACTGGCCGTCTTGGTAGGTGAGCGCCACGCCCAGACCGTCTATCTTGAGCTCGCAGGTGTAGGCCACGGGGCTCTCGGGGGTGGCTCCCAGGGCCTCGTCCGTGCGAGCCAGCCACTCGTCCAGCTCGGCGAGGTCCATGGCGTCATCGATGGAATACATGCGCCGGGCATGGGCCACCGGGGCAAACTGCTCGGACACGAACCCGCCGACGCGCTGGGTGTAGCTCTCGGGCGAGACGAGCTCGGGATGCGCGTCCTCTATCGCCTGCAGCTCGCGCAGAGCGCGATCGAACTCGGCGTCCGTCATCTCGGGGTCGTCGAGGGCGTAGTACTGGTAGGCGGCATGCGTCAGGATGCGGTTGAGCTCGACCACCCGTGCGGCCGGCGTCTGCGCGCGAGGGGCTTCCGCAGGCCCGCCCTGCGGCTCGCCGAACAGCGACATCTGTGATTCCTGCACGTTCTCGCTCATGCGTCTCTCCTTGGGGCCCGCACCATCACCATGGCCTTCCATCATAGAGTCAAGCCGCCAAAAAGAGATGCCGCCGACCGCAACAGCGCGCACTCCCCATGCGTCAGGGCGATGGGGATGGTGTATCCTCTCCACGTGTCGGTTTCCGTTGGCCAAGGGCGGCCTCGGGGACACAGAGGGGGAATGCGCGATGACCACATGGACGGCAGGGTCTCTGGACCACTAGAGCTGCATGGCACACATGCCGCGGCCTTCATGACACATGCGCATCTCAGGTAGATGCCTGACATTTCCCCAGGAGAACTCCCATGCATTTCATCAAGGAACTCCGTCGCTGCAATGGCGACGAGCGCGCCTTCATACTCTCGGCGCTCTTTCTCATCATGGCCTTCCAGGCCTCGTACTTCATTGGCATCATTGGCCAGGCAACCTTCTCGCTGAGCGCGGGTCCTGGCCTCGTCTCGCTCCTGACCCTCTCCTACAACGCCAGCATGCTGGCGGGAAGCGTCGTGGCGGGCATAGCAATAGACCGCGTGGGGCCTCGCCAGACTCTGATCTGCTCTCTGGTGGCGGGCATCGTCTGCTCGCTGGCAACCTGGCTCCTGCCACCCAGCGCGGCGCTGCTCATGGGAAGCTCGCTTGCCCTTGGCGCCGTCTGGGCATTTGCGGGAGGCACGCTGAGCGCCTTTGCGCCCTACCTCACCAATGACCAGGGGCGTCTCAAGCAGGTGAACAGCCTGGTGGACAGCATCTCGGGGGCGGCGAGCGTCCTGGGCCCTGGCCTGGGAGGCCTGGTTGCCAGCCTCAGCTCCGCGTCGGCGGTGTTTGCCCTGATGGGGCTTGCCCTGCTCGCCTCGCTGGCCTTTGCCCTTCAGAGCCACGAGAGGATCCGCTCGCACGTCGAGAGAAGGCAGGGACCCTCGGCCGCCGGGGACGGTGTGCGCGAGTTCGCAGAGGGGCTGCGCACGGTGCTCTCCTCCCACGAGCTCAGGCTCATCCTTGCGATCTGCTTTCTTGGCTACTTCGCCTTTGGGGCCTTCGACTCGTTGGAATCCGTCTTCTACCGAGACGTCCTGGCGCTGGACGAGGCCTGGATGGGCTGGCTGTCCATGATCGGCGGCGTGGGCTGCATGCTGGGTTCCATGGCGCTGCTTCGCATCCCCAAGGAGCGTCTCAGCCTGCTGCTCCTGGCGGCGACGCTCCTCCTGGAGGGGCTGGGGTGCCTGCTCTATGTGGGGACCGACCAGCTTTGGTGCGCCGTGCTGGGCCAGCTTGTGGTGGGACTGGGCAGCGGCATGTCCATGCCCGTGCATCACACCCTGGTGCAGTCGCGCTGCGACATAGGGCAGATAGGCAGGGTGAGCAGCGTCATCCGCATCGGCATCATGAGCTCGGGCGTGATCCCCCTGCTTGCTGCCCCAGCCCTGGCGGACGCCTTTGGAGCCCAGGGCGTGCTCATGGGAGCCTCGCTCATGGTCACGCTCGTCGCCTGCGGGTTCGTGCTGCGCCTGCGCGGGACGAAGGCCTCCCGGGCCGGCCGGGCATAGCCCTGGCCGGCCCGGGAGGCCTCAGCCCATCTCTCGCTAGGCGATGGAGATCACCGTGTAGCCAGCGTCGGCCACGGCCTTCTCAAGGGCCTCATCCCTCACGAGAAGCCCCGCGTCCAGGGTGGCGGACTTGTCCCCGAGCGAGACCCGCACATTCTCGACACCCTTGACCGCCTCAAGCGCCTCCTGCACGTGTGCCACGCAGTGGTTGCACATCATGCCCTCGATGGACAGTTTCTTCGTCTTCATTTCCTTGCTCCTTCCTTCCTCCCCGGAGGGAGAATCGAATCCTGGCTGTGCGGTGGCCGGGGCTACGGAGGGCTTCCACCCGAAGAGCCTGAGCGCGTTGCTCACTACGAACACCGACGAGAAGCCCATGGCCGCGGCCCCGATCATGGGGTTGAGGGA
The DNA here is from genome assembly GCF_900155635.1 of Olsenella urininfantis. Classification (GTDB taxonomy): domain Bacteria; phylum Actinomycetota; class Coriobacteriia; order Coriobacteriales; family Atopobiaceae; genus Olsenella_G; species Olsenella_G urininfantis. The sequence continues at coordinate 385,286 of NZ_LT732540.1, read as the reverse complement.
GATGCCCAGGGGCATCAGGGCTCCCATGGCAACGGGGATGCAGATGGCGTTGTAGAACAGCGCCCAGAAGAGGTTCTGGCGGATGTTCCTCATGGTGGCCCGGGAGAGCTCGATGGCAGTTGCAACGTCGGCGGGGTCCGAGCGCATCAGCACGATGTCGGCGGACTCGATGGCGACGTCCGTGCCGGCGCCGATGGCGATTCCCACGTCGGCACGGGCGAGTGCGGGGGCATCGTTTATGCCGTCGCCCACCATCGCCACCTTCAGCCCCGTCCCCTGCAGCTCGCGCAGCTTCTCCTCCTTCTGGCCAGGTAGCACGCCGGCAACCACCTCGTCCACGCCAACCTGGCGTGCGACGACCGCCGCCGTCTGTGGCTGGTCGCCCGTGAGCATCACGCTGCGGATGCCCATGCCACGAAGGCGGGCGACCGCGGCAGCGGAGCTTGCCTTCACGTTGTCCGCCACGCCCACGACGCCCAGGGTCTGCCCGTCGGCGGCGAAGAAGAGGACGGTCTGGGCGCGACCCGCCATCTCGTTCGCCTCGCCCTGCAGCGCAGAGATGTCCACTCCCCGCCGCCCCATGAGGCGGGCATTGCCCGCAAGCACGTGATGGCCCGCAACGTCTGCCTCAAGGCCGCCGCCAGCAACCTGCTCGAAGTTCTTGACCTCGGCCTCGCTGGCGATGTTGTGCGAGTCGGCGTAGGAGCATATCGCCTCCGCCAGAAGATGCTCGCTCTTGCGCTCCAGCGCCGCGGCAAGCCCCATGAGCTCGTCCTCCTCGACGCCATGGGCAAGCCGCAGGCCCATCACGCGAGGACGGCCCTCGGTGACGGTTCCGGTCTTGTCAAGCACCACGACGTCCAGGCCACAGGCCTCCTCAAGCGCCTCGGCGCTCTTGATCATGATGCCGTTCGCGGCACCGCGCTCCGTTCCCACCATGATGGCGGTGGGCGTCGCCAGCCCCAGCGCGCAAGGGCAGCTGATGACGAGCACGGACACGGCGTGGTTGAAGGCTGAGGCAAAGTCCCCCGGAGCAAGGACCAGAAGCCAGGCAAGCAGCGTAAGCAGCGAGATGGCCATGACCACGGGCACGAAGACGCCCGCGATCCTGTCCGCCTGGCGCTCGATGGGGGCCTTGCTGCTGGTGGCCTCGTCCACCAGGCGGATGATGCCCGCGAGGGCCGTGTCCTGGCCAACCGCGGTGACCTCCATGACAAACCAGCCGCCGCGCGAAACGGTGGCCCCCGTCACCTGGCTGCCCACCGACTTTTCCACCGGAAGCGACTCTCCCGTGATCGCCGACTCGTCTATGGAGGCAAAGCCCTCCTCCACAACGCCGTCAGCAGGCACGGACTCCCCCGCGCGCACCACCACGCGGTCTTTCGGCTTCAGCTGGGACGTGGGGACGCGCAGCTCGCGCCCGTCCCGCAGAAGCGTCGCCTCCTGGGGCGACAGGTCCATGAGCGTGCTGATCGCGCTGGTGGTACGACCCTTGGCGCGCGCCTCGAAGAACTTCCCCAGGGTGATGAGGGTCAAGATCATGCCTGCCGAGTCAAAGTAGAGGTCGTGGAACGCCGCGTGCGCGCCCACGAGGTCCGACCGTCCCAGAGCGAAGGCCATCTGGTACAGGTTTGCAACGCTGTAGGCGAAGGATGCGGCAGAGCCTATGGCGATGAGCGAGTCCATGTTGGGCGACAGGTGAAGAAGCGTCTTGAAGCCCATGACGAAATAGTGCCGGTTGGCGAAGAGCGTGGGAACGCAAAGCAGCAGCTGCGTGAGGGCACGGGCCATCATGTTCTGCTCCCCCGCCAGCGCAGGCGGCAGGGGCCAGGAGAGCATGGGGCCCATGGCGAGATAGAACAGGGGCAGCGAGAATGCCAGCGAGACCATCAGCTGACGCCTCTTCTCCCCGATGGCTCTCTGGGCGGAACGCCTGGGATCCACGAATCCGCCCGCCGAGGCAGAGCTGGAGGCAGTCTCGCCTTGCCCCTCGGCTACCGGCACGCCAGCGCTGCGCGGCACGGCGGCGTAGCCTGCCTTGTCAACGGCCGCGCTCACGGCTGAGAGCGTGGCGGGCCTGCCGTCATAGCTCAGCTCCATCGAGTTCTTGAGCAGGTTCACGCTTGCCGAGCGGACGCCCGGCACCCTCTCCGCAGCCTTCTGCACGCGCGAGGAGCATGCCGCGCAGGTCATGCCCGTGACGTCGAAGGTCTCCCTGGCTGCATCCTCTTCCATCACATGAACTTCCTAAAGAGGTCCATGACCTCATCGACTACCTCCGTGTCACCCGCCTGAATGCGCTCAACCACGCAGGTCTCAAGATGGTCCTTCATGAGCTCGCGCGAGATCGCCCTCACGGCAGACTCGACGGCCGCGAGCTGCATGAGCACGTCACCGCAGTAGCGGTCTTCCTCGACCATGACCTTGATGCCACTGAGCTGGCCCATCGCACGGTTGATGCGCCTGCCGACGTCCCGCTTGAGCCGCTCGCTGCGGGGGGTCTGCTTCTTGTGCGCGCAGGAGACGCAAGCATCTTCCGCCATGGGCGCTCCTCTCGTCTGTCTTCCTTTAGTACCCCTTGGGGGGTATTAAATCTGACTTTGTTATACCCCTAAGGGGCATCAATTGCACGAGTGGCACACCCCCAATGACCTCAACACACAAAAAGGCGCCATACCGTAGCTCTTGTCCCACTTTCTGGGTGATTTCGCCGAAAAAGTGGGACTAGGCTACGGTATAGCGCAAGGGCCGCGGGGACACGCAGCGCCCGAGGGGTGCGCGGCACAGGGCTATGAGAGGGTCGAGCCGCCCTTGTCGTTGTTCTGGCGCTGGCCGTAGATCTGCTCGAGGTAGTCGTAGAGCTGGTCGGTGGTGATTCCGTTCTTGCCTCCGCCGTTGCCGCCGTCATCCAGCGTGCGGTTCTTCTGCTGCTCGGCCTGAAGCGCCTCGTCGGAGCCCAGGGTCACCATGAAGGTCTGCTCCTGGCTTCCGCGGCGCACCGTGACGGCGACCTTCTCGCCGATGGAATGGGAGCGCACGCTCAGTATCATGCCGTCCGCAGAGGTGATGGCCTCGCCGTTCATGGCCGTGATCACATCCCCCTTCTTGATGCCCGCCTCCGCGGCGGGACCGCCCTCGGTCACGGACGCCACGTATGCCCCCTGGTTCACGGGAAGGTTGTTGCGCAGGGCGTTCTGGGCGTTCACGGTCTGCATGGTGAGGCCGATGTAGGCGTGCGTCACGGTCTCGCCGGCGATGATCTTGTTGGCGACGCTCACGGCATAGTTGCCTGGGATGGCGAACCCTATGCCCGCGAACGACTGCGTGTCGGACGAGTAGAGCGTGGATATGCCCACCAGCTTGCCCTCCGAGTTCACAAGCGCGCCACCTGAGTTGCCAGGGTTGATGGCGGCGTCCACCTGGATCAGGTTGGTGTAGAGCGTGGCTCCCGAGCTGCTCTCAAGCAGCTGGTTGCGCGTGAGTGCGCTCACGATTCCCGCGGAGACGGACTGGTCAAGGCCGAAGGGGCTGCCGATGGACATCACCCAATCCCCCACCACGAGGGAATCGGAGTCGCCCACCTCCATGGGCGTCACCTTGGTGTCCCCCAAATCGACATGAAGAACTGCGAGGTCGCTGGAGGCATCGGTGCCCACGAGCGTGGCGTCGAAGCTCTTGCCGTTGATGGTCACCGAGATCGCCGTGGCGTCCTTCACCACGTGGTAGTTGGTGATGATGTTGCCCTTGTCGTCCAGAACGACGCCAGAGCCCAGCCCAGAGCCCTTGGCGGTGCTCACGTGCACCGACGCGACGGAGGGCAGCGCCTTGGCCGCAACGGCCTTGGCAACGTCGACGTTCTCTCCGCTCGCGGAGATGGAGACGGTCTGGCCGGCGGCGCTGTCGGTGGTGCGGATGATCTGCGTGCCGCCTATGACGCCGGTGGCCCTCAGGCCAAGCACCAGGGCCCCTGCCGCGATGACGCCGGAAAGCCCGCCCACGAGGACGTTCCTGACGGGGTGCCCTCCACGGCCGCCCCCGGCTCCGCCTGGCGCTTCCGCCGAGGTGGCTCCCTCGCCAGCCTCCTCGCGCTCGATGCGTGCCCGCACCTGCGTGGGCGCCTCGTGAGGATCTTGCGGCGCCTGCGGGGCCACGTCCGTCCGGCGCTCGGGGAAGGGAGGAAGCCCGCTCTTGTTGTTATCCATGCTCATGCACCTCTTTAGGGAAGGTGGGCAGCCATTGCCCGCCATACACTGACAACTCGACTGTACCAATTGGCATGGCAGCCCTCCCTCGGCCGCGTTGTCATGCACGCGAGGGAAACAAGACTTTCCGCTTTCTGAATGGGTCCGTCCGCGCCCGAGGGGCGCACGGGTCGCAGGCTACAGCTTGAACAGGTAGCCCACGCCCCTGACGGTGACGATGTGCGCCGCGACCTGGGGACCCACCTTGGAGCGCACGCGTCGTATGTGCACGTCCACCGTGCGGGTGCCACCGCAGTACTCGAAGCCCCACACACGATGCAGCAAGGTCTCGCGCGAGTAGGCGCGCGAGGGGTGCGTCGCCAAAAAAGAGAGCAGCGAGTACTCCATGAGGGTGAGGTCAACGGGCTGCTCGTCTATGTAGACCTGATAGGTGGCCAGGTTGATCGTCATGTTGTCAATGGTGACGATGTCAGCCGGGGCGCTCTCCTCGCCCGGCCAGAGGAGCAGCGCGCAGCGCACCTCAAGCTCGGCCTGGCCAGAGCTGCTGAGGATGAAGTCGTTCCTGCCCTGCGAGGGAAGGCGGAGCTTGGCCAGCTTGCTCTCTTCCTGGATGACCAGCACGGGAATGAAGCCGTTGTCGGAGACGTAGGAGTCGACGGCGGCAAGCGTGTCCTGGCCGAGCCCCTCGCCGTCCAGGATCACGAGGTCAAAGCTGTGGCCTGAGTTGATGGCCTGCGAGAAGGTCTCTGGGGAGCTTGGCAGGATGGACACGTCGAGCGTTCGCTTGAGCTCGCGCATGCGCTCTATGTAGCGCGATGTCCTGGCCACCAGCAAGATGTTCTTGTGATGCATCCCCACTCCCAACCCCAGCCCCCTGCGGGGTGCAGCTATCCAAATGGATAAAGTTGCTTTAGAGATTAGCACAAATCGAGGGAGCCCCTGAAAAGGGGCTCCCTCGGGACGTGCCGATGCGAGCAACGGGCGCGGGCCGGCCGGCTCAACGAATGCTGCCCAGGAACTCCTTGGTGCGCTCCTCCCGCGGACGATCGAAGACTTCCTCGGGCAGGCCCTGCTCAACCACTACGCCACCCTCCATGAAGACCACGCGGTCGGCCACATCGCGCGCGAAGCCCATCTCGTGGGTCACCACGATCATGGTCATGCCGCTGTTGAGGGCGAGGTCGCGCATGACCGCCAGCACGTCCCTCACCAGCTCGGGGTCAAGTGCGGAGGTCGGCTCGTCGAAGAGCAGCACCTTGGGATGCATCGCCACGGCGCGGGCGATGGCGACGCGCTGCTGCTGGCCCCCCGAGAGCTGGGGCGGCTTGAAATCCGCCCTGTCCGCCATGCCCACGGCGGCGAGCTGGGCGAGCGCCTCCCCCTCCGCCTCCTCCTTGGACCTCCTCAGCACCCTCGTCTGGCCGATCATGACGTTCTCCTTGGCCGTGAGGTGCGGGAAGAGGTTGAAGTTCTGGAACACCATGCCAAGGTCGCGCCTGAGCAGGGTGGTGTCCGTCTTGCTGGAGCCCGTTATCTCCCTGTCGTCGATCAGGATGTGGCCGGCGGTGGGGGACTCAAGAAGGTTGATGCAGCGCAGCATGGTTGACTTGCCCGAACCCGAGGGCCCCAGAACCACCACGATCTCACCGTTCCAGACGTTGAGATTCACGTCGCGCAGGACGGGGGTTCCCGTGAAGGTCTTGTTCAGGTGCTCGATGCGAACCACGGGATGCTCGCCCTCCACGAAGCGGTGGCGCGAGAGGCTCAGGTCATGCTCCCAGGCCAGGCGCGCGGCTTCCTCGGCCTCAAGGGCCTTTGGCACCAACAGGCCCCTGGAGGAGGACTTCAGGCTAGCGGACATTGCTCTCGCCTCCAATGGAATCGATCGTCTCGACGCTCAGCGAACCCTTCCCGTCGCCCTTGGGACGCGGCCCCTGTCCGGCCTCCGCAGCGGAGAGGCGCTTCTCCACAATGCCCACCACCTTGATGAGCGGGAGCGTGACCATGAGGTAGTAGATGGCGGCGGCGATGTAGGGCGTGATGTTGCCCGTCACCGTGGTCAGGTTTTTGGAGAACATCATGAGCTCCATGACGCCAACCGACGAGAGCAGCGAGGTGTCCTTGTACGAGGTGATGAAGTCGCTGGTCACCGTGGGTATCACACGTCGCACCGTCTGGGGGAGGATGATCCAGAGCATGGTCTGCATCCTCGTCATGCCCAGCGAGAGGGCTGCCTCGTACTGCCCCTGGGGAATGGACTGTATGCCCGCGCGGTAGATCTCCGCCTGGTAGGACGAGGAGTTGACGGCGATCACGATGACGCCCAGGAGGGTGTTGTCTATGTTGATCCCCAGCATGGGCAGGCCGAAGAAGGCCACATAGATCTGCAGGAAGAGCGGCGTTCCGCGCAGAACGTTGATGTAGAAGGACGAGAGGCCCCTGAGCAGGGGGTTTCGTGAGATGCGCATGAGCGCGAACGCCAGACCCAGGAGGATGGCGAAGGGATAGGCCGCCGTCACCACCAGAAGGCAGAGCAGCCAGCCCTGGAAGAGCGAGGCGAAGGAGGTCACCAGCAGCTGGGGCTTGAGGAACATTCCCAGGAAGGGCACGGAGTTCCACGCCTCGACCCACTGCTGGCCATCCAGCCAGCCGACCACGCGCTGCACGGCAGTGTTCTCCTCCACGCTGATGGCCGGAGAGTCCTCGAGCCTTCCCTGTCCTCCCGAGGCGGTGACGTAGGAGCCCGACACCACGTAATCGCCGCCTGCGGAAGGAAAGCTCATTCCGCTCACCTCGAGGCGCAGGAGCGACCCCGCGGCAACGGGGACCGAGAAGCTCACCGTCACCGAGCTCGCCTCGGGCCTGGCCGTCCCTTCTACGCCTTGGCGGTCGAGCCCCTCGAGAACGGTCACGCGCGTGCTTGACCCCTCGAAGCTCGAGCCCTCTGGCAGCTCGAGCGTCACGGACGAGACCCCCTCCGCGACGTTGACGGTGCCCTCCCAGGTAAGGCGGGTCTCCCGCCCTCCCAGCGCCGCAGAGCCGCCGTCCTCGTTGGGGCGGGCGGTAGCCTTCCGCACCACTATCCCGGTGTCAGGCGCCTCCGCCGCGGCAAGGGCCGGCTCGGCACGTGGCCCGAAGGCGGCCGCGGTCAGGACCAGCGCGCACAAAAGCGCCAGCCAGCCCCTCGGCAGCACATGGCGTGGCCACACCCCCCGTTGGCCCGAGCGATCCTCTGGCTGAGTCATGTCTTCCCCCTCACATGGCATACGCCGCCGGGACAAACGTCAGGGCAGCACCCGCATCCCCTCATTCATGTGTTTAAATCTAGCTCTATTGACCTCTCTTTTTGACTATAGAATCAATCATTTAATAATTTTTTGCATACAAAGGCGCCACCCCTTCCGAGGTGGCGCCTCATCGCAAGCGCATGCGCCAGGTTCGTTAGAGACCCGCGTAGTAGGTGCGCCTCTCCCAGTCGGTGACCACGGAGCTGTACTCCTGCCACTCGCGGCGCTTCTCGCTCAGGAGGTAGTCGAAGATGTGGCCTCCCAGGGCCTCTCGCATGAGCTCGCTCTCCTGGAAGCGGTCGATGGCCTCCCCAAGGGTGCGCGGAAGCCTCTGGACGCCGGCGGCGGAGAGCTCGGCGCACGTCATGTCCTCGGGGTTGCGCGTCAGCTCCTCGGGCATGGGGAGTCCCTCCTCAATGCCCTTGAGGCCTGCGGCCAGCGTGACGGCGAGCGCGAGGTAGGGGTTGGCCGTGGGGTCGGGGCTGCGCAGCTCTATGCGGCAGGACTGGTGCTTGCCGGGCTTGTGCGTGGGGACGCGCACCAGGGTGGTGCGGTTCTTTCGTCCCCAGGTGGTGTAGACGGGGACCTCCCCGTTGCTCACCAGGCGCTTGTAGGAGTTGACCGTCGGGTTGGTGACCAGGCAGAACTCGGGCGCGTACCTGAGGATGCCGGCGACGTAGTGCTGGGCGAGCTCGGAGAGGTGGGCCGGATGGCTCGTCTTGGGGGCCCAGAAGAGGTTGGTGCCCTCGTGGTCGAAGAGCGACTGGTAGAGGAACATGCCAGACCCCGAGACGTCCGTGAGGGGCTTGGGCATGAACGAGGCCATCATGCCGCTGGCGTAGGCCTGCTGGCGGATGACCAGGCGCGCCGTGAGGATGTTGTCCGCGCAGGTGAGCGCCTCGGCATAGCGCAGCTCGATGCCGTTTTGCGAAGGCGCGTTGGAGTGGTAGCTGTAGGCGACGGGAATGGACATCTTCTCGAGGTTCAGCGTGGTCTGGCGCCTCAGGTCCGTTGAGGCGTCAGAGGAGGTGAAGTCGAAGTAGCCCGCGTCATCCAGGGGGATGGGAACCTCCCTGCTGTCCTTGTCAAAGTAGAAGTACTCCAACTTGGGTCCCACGTTGAGCACGTAGCCCCTCTCGTCCGCAATGCGGAAGAGGCGGCGCAGGCAATTGCGGGGGTCGCCCTCGAAGGGCTCGCGCGAGGGAGTGTAGGTGTCACAGAACATGCGGGCAACGCCGTGCTCCTCGGGGCGCCACGGCAGGACCTGGAAGGTGGTGGGGTCCGGGAAGGCCAGCATGTCCGACTCCTCCTGGGGGACGAAGCCTTCCACCGAGGAGCCGTCGAAGCCCACGCCCTCCTCGAAGGCCTCCTCCAGGTCCTCGGATGATATGGAGAACGACTTGAGGTTGCCAAGGACATCTGTGAACCACAACCGGATGAAGCGCACGTTGCGCGTCTCTACCGTCCTCAGGACGAAGTCTACGTTCCTGTCTTGGCTCATGAAATCCTCCTAGCATGTACCGGTCTTGGGCCATGAGAAGACCAATGATGAACGGTAGCATGACACAGAGAAGTTTCACCACTGTTTCCACTCTGCCCGCAGCGGCAAAAGCAATCGGCGACAGGTCGGGCGAGCTACTCGTCCCTCTCGGCGGCAAGCGCCCTCTCGACGTCGGTCAGCATGCTCTTGGCGGCCGAGCAGCCGGACTTCCCGCCGCCATGCGAGCCGCAGCCTCCCGAGGACCCGCAGTCATGGCAGTCCCCCCTGCCGCTCACGAACGAGCGGACGCACAGTGCCAGCGCCAGCAAGACGCCGGCAACGATCACGAAGTCGATGATGCCCATCTTTGCCTCCCGCAATAGTTAGCNCTGCGCGCAACGGCCACAAGGCGGATGCCCCTCTCGCCCAGGGCGGGCGACAGGGCGCGCAGCAGCTCGCACAGGCGTCCGCGCTCGCGGCCGTCCGAGTCGGGACAGCGAAACGAGAAGATGGCGGCGGGCTTGACCCCCGCGATCACGCCCGCGCAGGCCCGCACGAAGCAGGCGACGAATTCATGGGCAAGGGAGCTGAGCTCCTGGTCGCAGCCATCGATGGGATGCCTTTCGCAGCTCACCGACAATGCGCTCTGACTGCCCATTCCCCGGACCTCGCTCTCTTCTCGGCTAAGAAAAAGGCGCCGCCGACGCAGGAAAGGGGGGACGTCGGCGGCGCTCGAAGACCTGTTCGCTCGCGGGGAGAGGGTCCGCTTGCGCCAGGTAGGAGTAAACGATGTTGCTAGCGCAGGTTGTAGAAGGCGCCGGTGCCCGCGAAGTCCGCAGACTCCTGGAGAGCGTCCTCTATGCGCAGGAGCTGATTGTACTTTGCCACACGGTCGGAGCGGGCAGGCGCACCCGTCTTGATCTGGCCGGCGTTGGTGGCAACGGCGAGGTCCGCGATGGTGGTGTCCTCGGTCTCGCCGGACCGGTGACTTACGATGCAGGTGTAGCCGGCCCTCTGGGCGGTCTGCATGGCCTCGAGCGTCTCGGTCAGGGTGCCGATCTGGTTCACCTTGATCAGGATGGCGTTCGCGGCGCCAAGCTCGATGCCCCTCTCGAGGCGAGAGGTGTTGGTGACGAAGAGGTCATCGCCCACCAGCTGGACCTTCTTGCCCAGGCGCTCGGTGAGCCTCACCCAGCCGTCCCAGTCCTCCTCGGCAAGGCCATCCTCGATGGAGACGATGGGGTACTTGTCGACGAGCTCCTCCCAGTAGTCGACCATCTGATCGCTGGTGAGGCTGCGGCCCTCGCCCTTGAGCTCGTAGAGACCGGTCTCCTTGTCGTACACTTCGCTGGTGGCGGGGTCCATGGCGAACATGAAGTCCTTGCCAGGCACGAAGCCGGCCTTCTGCACGGCATCCATCAGGTACTCGAAGGGCTCGGCGTTGCTCTTGAGGTCGGGGGCAAAGCCGCCCTCGTCGCCCACGCCGGTGGAGAGGCCCGCGTCCTTGAGCACGCCCTTGAGGGTGTGGTAGACCTTGGCGCTCCAGGCCAGAGCCGTCCTGAAGTCAGGGGCGCCTACCGGCATGATCATGAACTCCTGGAAGTCAACGTTGTTGTCTGCGTGAACGCCACCGTTGAGGATATTCATCATGGGCGTGGGCAGGGTGTGGGCGTTGATGCCGCCAAGATAGGCGTAGAGGGGCTGGCCGGCAGAGACCGCGGCGGCGCGGGCCACGGCGAGGGAGCAGCCCAGAATGGCGTTGGCGCCCAGCTTGGCCTTGTTGGGGGTTCCGTCAGCCGCAATCAGCGCCGCGTCCACGGCGCGCTGGTCTGCCGCGTCCAGCCCAACGATCGCCTCGCGGCACTCCTCGTTCACGTGGGCGACGGCGTCCAGGACGCCCTTGCCCATGTAGCGGTCCCCATCGCCATCACGAAGCTCAACGGCCTCGAACTCGCCGGTGGAGGCCCCGGAGGGAACGATCGCGCGCCCCACAGAGCCATCAACCAGAGCAACCTCCACCTCGACGGTGGGGTTGCCGCGGGAATCCAAAACCTCGCGTCCGTAGACGTCAAGAATCTCACTCATAGCCGACCCCTCTTTCTCCTGCGCGGTCCCCCGACCGCAAGCGGCCACGTTCAGTCAAGGAGGGCTCTCGCCCTCGCGTTCTAGTTTCTGCGATGCAGGCAGCGAGCGTCTTTGGGCTAACTGCTGTGTGCGAGAAGAATGTACACCACGGTTAACTTAAATGCCAGACGAATTTCCCTCGCATGGCAGAAAAGAAGCCCCTCCCTCCCCTCTTCATTGCCAGCACCCGCCTTCATCTGCTCGTTCTTAGACCACTCGCTCAGCATTCCCTCACAATGCCTTCATAATCAGCTCGACGCAACTTACCCACATGCCCCGCTCCGTTTTCCTGGCCTGCGTCACGTCTGCCGAACCAGCGAGCGACGCAAAGCCTCCAAGCAGGCAAAACGTATAAGCTTGGCTTAGGATTGGCGCGTTGGCCCCCTGGGGCCCCGCACGAGGTCTGGAGCGGTCATGTCCCTGAAGTTCTGTCCTGAATGTGGGTCACCCCTTGCGGAGGGACAGCTTCGCTGCGAAAACTGCGGCGGGTGCCTGGAGGAATGGGTGAGCGGCGGCATCACCCGCCTTGAGGCTCAGCAGGAGGGCGAAGGCAGCGAGACGCCCGAGGAGGACGGCGGCGAGGGTGAGGCCCCAGAGCAGGGCAGCCCGGAATCGGGCGAGGAAGGCGCCCAGGCAGAGGAGCGGGAGGCATCCGACGAGAGGGTGCCCGACGCGGGCCCCATCGACCTTATCGGCCCCTCCGACGTCATGCGGCCCCTTCCCATGGACGTCAGCAGGCCCGAGCGCCACCTGACCGACGACTGGTCTCATGACCGGCGCATCATTGCCGCATTGGGCGGCATCGTGCTCGCGGTGCTCGTGATAGTCCCCCTCGTCATGGGCAGCTGTCACGTGAGCTTCAATGACCCGCAGGCCTCCCACGTGGTGCCGGGAGGCTACCGAGAGGACGGGGAGCAGAAGGTCCAGCCGGCAAAGGGAGACGAAGGCCAGGGGCAGCCGTCCGGGCCCGAGGAGAGCGAGAGCCCCGAGGAGCAGCACGCCCACGACCTCGCACGCGAGCTCCTGGGGACGCTCGATGGGCTCGCCCAGCGCGTGTCCGCAGGAGAGCAGGTCTTTGAGGACAGATACCTCTCGGAGAGCTGGCAGGAGAGGGCCGACGCCTCAACGGAGGCGGACGAGCTCGCGCAGGAGCTGCGCGAGGCATATGCCGCCGCGGAACAGACCAAGATCGACCCCGGCTCCAAGTACTACGACCAGTTCCTGCTCCTTCTACGCTGTCACTGGGACCTCGTCGAGCGCATGGACCTGGTGCAGCGGCTCTGGGAGCGCGACCTCTGGTACACCCGCCCCGACCTCCACGTGGAGGAGATCAGACAGCCGCGCTACGAGAGCATCGACGAGGGGCAGGCGGACACCAGGGCAAGGCTGGACTTCGCCAGGAACTACGCCCAGATCTCGCTCTAGGGCCTGCGTCAGGAGAGAGTCACCGCGCGTCAACGACCTCGGCGGCCCTCTCCCAGAGGCTTTGGCACAGCGCGCGGGGAAGCTCTCTGTAGCCCTCCCCCGCAATGCCTCCGCCCTCGAGGAGCCTGAGCTTCTCGGCTCGCGACATGTGGTGTATGCGCCACTCGAGCTTCCCCGCGCAGGACCTCCCCTCGGCCTCCCAGGCGCCCTCGAGAGAGATCACCTTATGGGTGCGCGTGTAGCGCGCGGCAAGCCTGCCCTGCGAGAGGTGCTCCCGCAGGCGACGGCAGACGTCGGTGCATATGCCCGTGTAGATCGAGCCGTCCTCGCAGCCCAACATGTAGACGTAGTAGCGCACCGGGCCGCCGGCCTCCCCCATCAGGCGCCGTCCGATGCGACGGGGCCAGCCTCGCCCCAGGAGATGGGGGCGCCCAGCCGCGCCAGGACGCGGCAGAGCTCGCGCAGGCCCCCGGGGGCCGCCTCGCGTCCAAAGGCAGAGGCGCCGAGGCCCGCCCCGGCAAGCTCCAGGGACCAGCCCCAAGCGTCCAGGGAGCAGCCTCCACAAGAAGGGCCACCATCGTGCCAGGCGCCGAGGTCCAGGGCGCCCACGCAGGAGCGAAAGCCCGAAAGACCCTCCCATGAGACGCTTGCCAGCTGCCTGGCACGCTCCAGCCCTCGCGAGAACCAGAGGCCGTAGAGCCCCTCCTCGTCCCTCCCCAGGAAGAGCTCGAAGCTGGCATCCACATCCAGGCCGCGCCCCACGCGTAGGTGGAAGAGGGAAAGGCCCTCCAAAAGCCCGGGCAGACCGTCCGGCAGGGCATCCTCCAGCAGCGTGAGCTGGGAGCTGGGAACGCGCAGGGAGTAGTCGTCCGCCAAGGGGTCTAGGAGCCCCACCTCGCAGACCCCGTCAGTCTCCCCAAACACGCTGCCATAGCCTCCCGTGGCAGCGACGTGCACGAGGCTATCCCTCTCCAATGCGACCCCCACAGCCGAGCGCCCACGGCGCAGCCGGATACTGTGGCTAGCTTAGCGCAGGCGGGGAGCCTGACGTCCGCGAGGCTTCCTGACCTTGGAGGTGCTCTCCATCATGGTGCGCACCGCCTCGCGCACGTTGGCGGGAGTGCGCTCGTAGAGCTCGAAGAACTCGTAGTAGGCGTCCTCCATCAGGTAGGGCATGACGGGAGAGGGCGTGCCCTCGTAGCCAAAGATGTCATTGGGCGAGCAGCCCAGGCAGCGGCAGAGGGGGACGACGTAGCAGCCTCGCAGATCGTTTCGCCCCGTCTCCCAGGCGCTGTAGGTCGCCTTCGAAACGCCGATCTCTGCGGCCACGCTCTCCTGGGTCTTGCCCGTGCGCTTGCGCAGCCTTCGAAGCCTGGTCCCCTGCATGCCGTCCATCTTCTCGCCTCCCCTCTTGTGGAAATCGATTCTGGATAGGCGAGGACGCACGAGGTCTCTTTCACATAGACAGACCGCTCATCTGGAAAGTGAGTCTATTACCCGTATACTTTTTTTCAAAAGCTACGTCTGCGCGACCCCCGTCATTCACAGGCGATATGATATGGAGCGAAACAAGGTCACCCGACTCGGTTGGAGGAGAGCATGTCCGCAAGCCAGAGCAGCGCGCCCCAGTTCCGCGAGCCTTCAGACGACGCCCGCTACCTGATACAGGAGAGCGGCAGGGAGCTCAGCTACGCAGAGATGGTCGCGGGGGTGGAGGACGGGCTTCGCCCCAGGGACGAGGCTGAGTACCAGGCGCTCCTCGATACGATGGGTGCCATAGAGCTTGGTTAGCCCCACGCGGGCGCATGGGTGCCTCCTTGAGCTGGAGGCACCCCAAGGACAGATGGCGGCGTCCCTGCAGGACACGGGCGCCCTCCCTTGTGGGCTCGCCGTGCCCGAAGGCGGCCAGGCAGCGGGCCTTCCCCTCGACCTGCCTGTCATCACGGGCTTCGGGCTGGCGCGCCATGGCTTGGGTGCCGTCGAGCCCTGCGCCGTGGCTGCCCTGGGCGAGAGGGGTCTCTGATGGGAAGGCCGCGTCTTCATGCCGGCCGCGGCGTGGGACCAACGCCGCGCCTGCTCCAGGAGCTGGACGCAGGCAGGCTGCAGCTGGCCAACCGCATCGTGGTTGCGCCCATGGACCTCGCACGCTCCACGCCAGACGGCCTGGTGACGCAAGCGCTCTGCAAGAGACTCGCCCATCTCGCCCAGCAGGGCCGCGTGGGACTTGTGGAGTGCGGCCATCATTTCGTGGGCGATGAGGGCCGGGCGACTGCGCGTCAGCCGTCCATCGCCCATGACGGCTGCATGGAGGGACTCAGGCGCGAGGCGGACTGCCTGCACGAGGAGGGCGTCGCCGCCTTCGTGCAGGTCTCCCATGCGGGGTCTGCCGCTGACCCCCTCCTCACGGGCAGTCGGCCCCTGAGCGCGGGAGGTCTCCCCTGCCCCGGCGCCAAGCGCAACCACTGCCTGCCGCAGGCGGCCTCCCCGGAAGACCTTGCGCGCGTCACCGGTGACTTCGCAGCCGCCGCACGGCGGGCCCGCCAGGCGGGCTTTGACGGCGTCGAGATTCACGCGGCCCACGGATACCTGCTGAACCAGTTCCTCTCGCCCCTCACCAACCAGAGGCAAGACATCTATGGAGGAAGCCTGGAAAACCGGCTGAGGCTCACCCTCGAGGTGGTTGGGGCAGTGCGCTCGGAGCTGGGCGCGGACATGTCCCTCTCGCTCAGGCTGGGTGCCTGCGACTACCTGGACGGTGGCAACACCCTCGAGGACGTCTGCCGCATGGCTGACCTTCTGGTCCCCTGGGAGCCGGACATAGACCTGCTGAGCGTCTCGGGTGGCATGTGCTACTACAGCAGGCGGGACAGCGTGGAGCCGGGATGGTTTGCGGACAGCGCGACTCTAATCAGGTCCCGACTCCACGTTCCCGTGCTGCTCGCCGGGGGCGTCAGGAGGTCTTCGGAGGGCGAGGCGCTGCTCGGGTCAGGGGCCTGCGACCTCGTGGGCATAGGGCGCTCCATCGCCAACAACCCCCGTTGGGCCGAGCTGGAGCTGTCAGGCAACTAGGGGGCCGCGGGGCCGGAAGCGGCTATCCTAGTAGCATCCGCCCACGCAGACCCCTGGAGCCAGCCCTCATGCCAAGCATGCCCACGCGCGACAGCAACACCCCCGAAGAGACCGGCCTGGGGGCCCTCATACCCTGGCCGGACGAGGAGCATTTCCCCAACATCCCCGCCGATGACGCGCTTGAGCTCTTCCTGGGCTGGGTTGACTCTCGTGGGATCACGCTCTGGCCCCACCAGGAGGAGGCGCTTCTGGACCTTGCCGCCGGTGACCATCTCATCCTGGGCACCCCCACGGGGTCGGGCAAGAGCCTGGTTGCCCTGGGCCTGTGTTTCATGGCCTGCTGCACCGACCGCCGTAGCTACTACACCGCCCCCATCAAGGCGCTGGTGAGCGAGAAGTTCTTCGACATGGTCTCGGTGCTGGGGCGCGAGAACGTGGGCATGATCACCGGAGACGTGACCATCAACCCCCAGGCGCCCGTGGTCTGCTGCACGGCAGAGATCCTGGCGAACCTTGCCCTGGCAGACGGTGAGGGCGCAGACGTTGGCTGCGTTGCCATGGACGAGTTCCACTTCTTCGGGGACCGCGAGCGCGGCTGGGCGTGGCAGGTCCCCCTGCTCACCCTCCCCCGCGCGCAGTTCCTCCTCATGAGCGCAACCCTGGGGGACGTCTCCGCCATCGCGCGGACGCTAGAGAGCCACACGGAGCGCGGCTGCAGCCTGGTGACGGATGCGCCACGTCCGGTCCCCCTCTCCTATCGCTTCGTGGACACCGCCATCGAGGCCACGGTGAAGGTGGCCCTCGACGCCGGCGAGGCCCCTCTCTACCTGGTACACTTTTCCCAGGACAGCGCCCTCAGGTCCGCCCAGGGCCTCGCCAGCTTCGGCGTCTCCACGCGCGAGCAGCGAGACCAGGTCAAGGAGGCCATAGCCGGCACGCGCTTCACCACCAGCTTCGGCAAGACCCTGAGGAGGCTGCTGCTCACGGGCGTGGGCGTGCACCACGCAGGCATGCTGCCACGCTACAGGCTGCTGGTCGAGAAGCTGGCGCAGAGGGGCCTCTTGCCCGTCATCTGCGGCACGGACACCCTGGGCGTAGGCATCAACGTGCCCATCCACACCGTCGTGCTCACCCAGCTCACCAAGTTCGACGGCAGGCGCATGCGCAGGCTCAACGCACGAGAGTTCCACCAGATTGCCGGGCGTGCCGGGCGATCTGGGTTCGACACCGAGGGCGTGGTCATCTCGCAGGCAACCGAGTACGACATCGAGAACGCCCGTGCGCTCGCGAAGGCAGGCGGAGACCCCAAGAAGGCCCGCAAGATGAAGACCAAGAGGCCGCCCGAGGGCTTTGTGGGATGGAACTCCCAGACCTTCGACGCCCTCATCGCCTCCACGCCCGAGACTCTGCGCCCCCGCCTGCGCATCACCCACTCCATGGTGCTGTCGGAGGTAGAGCAGGGAGGGGATGCGCACGGGCGCGTCATGCAGCTCATAGGGGACTCCCTGCAACCTGACGAGGAGAAGCTCGCCCTGCGCCAGCGCGCGGAAGAGATATTTGCCACGCTCATGGACGCGGGCGTGGTGGAGCGGGGCGTTGACGAGGACGGCCGGGAGAGCTGGTCGCTCACCGTCGACCTCCCCGAGGACTTCGCACTGGACCAGCCGCTCTCGCCCTTCCTGCTGGCGGCGCTCGAGCTTCTGGACCCCGAGTCAGAGACCTATGCGCTTGACCTCATCAGCATGGCGGAGGCAACCCTGGAGGACCCTCCCCAGATCCTGCGCGCCCAGGAGCGCGAGGCGCGCGGCAGGGCCGTGGCAGAGATGAAGGCCGAGGGGATCGAGTACGAGGAGAGGCTCGAGCGCCTGGAGGACGTGAGCTATCCCAAGCCGCTCGAGGAGCTCCTGGGAGAGGCATTCTCGCGCTACGTCGCGGAGGTTCCCTGGGCGGCGGACTTTGCGCTGAGCCCCAAGTCGGTCCTGCGCGACATGGTGGAGACCGCCTCGGACTTCAAGGGCTACATCCAGCGCTACGGCATGGCCCGAAGCGAGGGGACCCTGCTGCGCTACCTCTCTGACGCCTGGCGCGTACTCTCGCGCACCGTTCCTTCGGAGAAGCTGGACGAGCGTCTCCAAGACGTTCTCGCCTGGCTGGGCCTGCTGGTGCGCACCGTTGACTCCAGCCTCTTGGACGAGTGGAGCGGGAGCCAGAGCGAGGAGCTGGACGCGGGCGCCGCACCGGAGGCGGCAGACGTGGTGGTGCGAGACCGCCACGGCCTCACCCTGCTGGTGCGCAACGCCCTCTTCGCACGCGTGCGTGCCATCGCCGTAGGCGACTTCGAGCTGCTGGGCGAGCTGGACGGCGAGTGGGGCTGGAGGGCGGCGCGGTGGAGGGCTGCCATAGACAGCTACTACGAGCAGCATGACGAGGTGCTGCTGGACGCAGACGCGCGCAGCTGGAACTTTCTCACGCTGGACGACTCCCGCGAGAAGGATGCGCACCTCTGGCATGTGCGCCAGATGCTCAAGGATGCGGACGGCGACCGCGACTTCGGCATAGACGCGGACGTGGACCTCGATGCCACCCAGGAGGAAGGCAGCGTAGTCCTTGCCAACATGCGCGTGGGCTTTGCGGAGGAGATCCTCTCGTAGCGCCATCCCGTTTCAGCACGATAGAATCTGGAAGACCGCCACAAACGAAGGAGCGACCTTGGCCATCAAATACGAGACCGCGCGTTACTCGGGTGCCTACGGCACCGTCGAGCAGCTGCCCGACCCCACCACACCCGAGGTCTCCTTCGTGGGACGCTCCAACGTTGGCAAGTCGTCCCTGCTGAACAAGCTGTTGGGCCGAAAGTCGCTTGCGCGCGTCTCCAGCCAGCCCGGCAAGACGGCCAACATCAACTTCTTCGACGTGGACGGCATCATGTTCGTCGATCTTCCGGGCTACGGCTTTGCCAGGGTGAGTCGCAGCGAGAAGCAGCGCTGGGCAGACCTCATTGGGGGCTACTTCCAGCAGGAGCGCAGCTTCAACCTGGTGGTGGCCCTGGTGGACATCCGTCACGACGTGCAGAGGTCAGATCGAGAGACCCTTGCCTTCCTGCAGGAGAACGGCTTCCCCTTCGTGGTCGCCCTCACCAAGGCGGACAAGGTCAGCCGCAGCAAGCAGGAGAGCCAGGCATCCGCCCTGGCAAAGCAGTTCGGAATCAGTCGCAGCCAGATGGTCGTCACCTCTTCGGAGGCAGGGACGGGCATCCAGGAGCTGAGGCGCCGTATCGAAGAGAGCTGCCTGTAGGCAAGGGTCTTTGGCTACTCGAAGCTGGCGAGCATCTTGTCAAGGAGCTCCTTGAGCTGGCGGACATCCCCTATGTCCATGTTGAGGTTCCCGAAGATGCATCTGGGCACCTCGACTGCCCTGTCGCGCAGGGAGCGGCCCTCCTCCGTCAGGCTCACGACCACGACGCGCTCGTCTCGCGCAGAGCGCGCGCGGCTGACGTAGCCACGGGCCTCAAGGCGCTTGAGCAGCGGCGTGAGGGTGGCGGAGTCAAGGTAGAGCCGCTTGCCCAGCTCGCTCACGGCCAGGCCGTCCTCCTCCCAGAGCGCCATCATGGTCACGTACTGGGTGTAGGTGAGGCCCAGGGGGTCAAGGTAGGGCTTGTACCTACGCGTGAGCTCCTTTGAGGCGGCGTACAGCGGAAAGCAAAGCTGGTTTCTGAGAGCCAGCGGGTTCATGGTCTTCTCGCTCATGATGCGGTTCCTTCTCTGCGAGCGACATGCTCAGGCGTGCCATGCCGCGTCATACGTTTGATGAGGGAATACTACACGATTTCATCGCGTACTACACATCAGGTGGCGCAAGGGCATCGATGCGGCAGAAAGGAAGGCAGGTGGCTGCGCAACCAAGCCACCTGCCCCAATGCGTCGTTCTATGCCTCCCGAGAGGCCATTATCTGTACTTTGGAACCAACTCCTCTGCTCCTTCGACAGCCATCGAAATCTGAGTCACTTGAGTGCGCAGCGCCTCATCGAGTGGCGCTCGGGCTTCCGACGGAGGCATCGGTCAAACCGTCTGTCCTCTTGGACTGATGCGGCGCCTGTGCCGCGAACGGGGTCTTGCTGCGGACCTAGACAGAAGAGACGGGGCCTGCAATGCCTGCCGCGGAAGCCAGAAAACTTGACTCTTCGCTGTTCATGGGCACCACCCCCTACGTCGGCCGCCATGCGTTGCGGCTGCCCTTGTTGTGTTGAATGTACCCCCAGCAAGGATTTGCTATTCGAATACGCCCTTTTATGGCAGCGAGCGGTTGATTTATGCGGTAAGTGGCATATTCTCTCCTCACTCCCTCTGACCCCCGCGCGATGAGCCGCATGGCACGGATGCGCGTGGGTACAATGTCTTGTTCTCATTCAGCGCAAGCGGTTTGGAGCAACGTCACATGGCAGCTGCCACCACAGGCGAGATAACGCCCGAGGACCCTGTCTTCCAGGAGGAGCAGGCGCACCTCAGTGAGGTGTACGCACAGCTCGTGGCCCTCAGGGACGAGCTTACGCACTCCATCGAGGTAAGCCACAAAGAGGCTGCAAAGGACCTCATCACCATGTCCGAGGAGGTCACGCGAGACTTTGGCGGCGCGGATGAGACCCTTGAGACCCTGGCGGCCATCGAGACGCTCAACTCCGTCATCGATGCCTACAACCAGTCGCACGACTTCGACGTGGAGCGTCTGGGCCGCGTGACGCTGCTCCTGCACCAGCCCTACTTCG
Organism: Olsenella urininfantis; assembly: GCF_900155635.1. Classification (GTDB taxonomy): domain Bacteria; phylum Actinomycetota; class Coriobacteriia; order Coriobacteriales; family Atopobiaceae; genus Olsenella_G; species Olsenella_G urininfantis. The sequence continues at coordinate 364,936 of NZ_LT732540.1, read as the reverse complement.
CCAAGGTCCGGCTGCGCATGCGTCCCGGACGCCCACCGCGCGACGTCTACATCGGTGCCGTGGGCATCACCGACGAGCGGCAGAGCCCCCTGGTGGTGGACTGGCGCAACCCCGTTGCGGAGACCTACTACAACCAGCAGATGGGCCCCTGCTCCTACGAGGTGGACGGGCGCGTGCGCAAAGTCGAGATGCTGCTGCGACGCCAGTTCGACATCCGCGAGGACCGTCTCAACATGTACTTCGACACCAACGTGGCCATCGAGGATTCCCTGCTGCTCTCGGCGCTCAAGAGCCATCACAGCGAGAAGCTCCAGGCCATCACCGCCACCATCCAGCGGGAGCAGAACGCGGTGGTGCGCCACGAGGACGTGCCTGCGCTGCTCGTGAGCGGCATAGCCGGCTCGGGCAAGACCTCCGTGCTGCTGCAACGCATCGCCTTCCTGCTGTACCGCGAGCGCAGGACCCTGGACCCCAGCCAGGTCTACCTCTTTACCCCAAACTCAGTGTTCGAGCGCTACATTGACGCGGTCCTTCCCTCCCTGGGCGAGAAGAACCCCCAGACCTTCACCTGGCGCGAGTTCTTCGAGGGCATGGGGCAGGGCGCAAGGGCAATGGGAGAGGACAGCGATCCCGCCGTGCTGGACATGCTGGAGCAGGGCGTAGAGATGCTCACGCTTGGGGTCGATGACCTGCGCGACATACGCGTGGACGAACAGGTCCTCCTCAAGGCGTCGCAGGTAAAGAGCGCCCTGGACAAGTTCCCGCGCGTGAAGCCCGGCCCACGTCTCACCGCCCTGGTGAAAGAGGAGCTGCACGAGAGGCTTGATCGCAAGATCTCGCAGATGTCCAGGGACGAGGAGCTCCAGGATGAGGTCATGGGGCTGGATGTGGACGACCAGCTGCGCATCTTTGGTGAGTTGGTCGACTTGGACCCCGCCGATGGCGCAGCGGTTGCGGCTTGTGCCAAGCGCTACGTGCAGCACCGGTACGAGGGTGCCCACGAGATGATCGAGCGCGAGGAATGGCTGCGCATCGACCATGTTGGCTCTCGCATTCTGGGCAAGGCCAACCTCAATGCGGTTGAGTGGCTTTACCTGCAGCTCCTCCTCACGGGAGGGCACGCCCGCGACGCCCGCTACGTGATGGTCGACGAGGTGCAGGACTACGGCGCAGCCCAGCTCATGGTGCTTGCACGCTACTTCAGCGGCGCCCATTTCCTCCTGCTGGGAGACGAGCACCAGGCCATCCGTGCGGCCAGCGCGAGCTTCGACCAGATCAGGGAGATCTTTTCCCGCACGCACGGTTCGGTGGGCGAATGCCAGCTGCTCACGAGCTATCGCTCCAGTCCCGAGATCACCCAGCTCTTCTGCAGCCTCCTGGATGACAGGGAGCGCGCCACGCTCAGCTCGGTTCAGCGCGAGGGCACTGTGCCAGAGCTCGTCGAGGGGCCAGAAGATGCCGCAGCGTACCTCGACGAGCTGCGACGGCGCGTCGATTGCGCCCAAGAGACAGCCAGCGCGGCGGAAGCTGGTGGCGAGAACTACCTTGCAGCTGTGGTGGCAGCGGATAGGCCTCGCGCCAACTGGCTCTCCAAGCAGCTCGGCGATTCCGTTCTCACCATCAAGAAGGGCGAGGGCCTTCCTGCAAGCGGGGTGGTGCTCCTAGACCTCGCTCTCGCAAAGGGCCTCGAATTCGATGAGGTGATCATCCCGGACGCGCAGGAAAGCGCCTATCCCTCGGACGACCTCTCTCGCAGGAGACTCTATACGGCGATCAGCCGCGCCATGCACAAGGTGAGCGTCCTTTCCCAGGGCAGGCTCACTCCCCTTCTTCGGCAAGACGCATAAGCGTATTCTCTTCATGCATTTGGGGACCTCTGGGGGCACTGCCCCGGAGGTCCCCCTTGCCATACCGTAGCTTTGGTACCGCTTCCCGCGGGATGAAGGTACGAAAAGTGGTACCAAAGCTACGGTATGGCAGAAGAGCTGGTTTGGTCGATTCTGGATCATGCAAGATCCACATGGGAAAGGCCCGGACGAAGAGATTCGCCCGGGCCTTTCTGCTGGCTGCTCAGAGCTTGGCTCAGCCTACTCCTCGGAGTAGAGCGTCTTGAGCCTGAGAAGGTGCTGGTAGCGATCCATGGCAGCCTGCTCGTTGCGCTCGAAGAGCTCGGTCGCACGGTCGGGGAACTCGTTGACCAGACGCGCGTAGCGAGCCTCGTTCATCAGGAACTCCTGGTAGCCACCCTTGGGCTCCTTGGAATCCAGGACGAACTTCTTGCCTGCGGCGGCATTGGGGTTGAAGCGGAAGAGGTTCCAGTAGCCACACTCGACGGCCTTCTTCATCTCCTCCTGGGCGTGCTGCATGCCACCCTTCTTGATGGAGTGCATCTCGCAGGGGCTGTAGCCAATGATCAGAGAGGGTCCGGGGTAGGCCTCGGCCTCGGCAATCGCCTTGAGGGTCTGCATGGGGTTGGCGCCCATGGCAACCTGGGCCACGTAGACGTAACCGTAGGACATGGCAATCTCGGCGAGGGACTTCTTCTTCACGTCCTTGCCGGCAGCCGCGAACTGGGCAACCTGTCCGAGGTTGGAAGCCTTGGATGCCTGACCACCGGTGTTGGAGTAGACCTCGGTGTCAAAGACGAAGACGTTGACGTCGTTGCCGGAGGCAAGGACGTGGTCCAGGCCGCCAAAGCCTATGTCGTAGGCCCAGCCGTCGCCGCCGAAGATCCAGAAGGACTTCTTGGAGAGGTAGGACTTGTCGGCCAGGATGGACTTGGCGGCGTCGGAGCCGTCCTTCTCCAGCTCGGCCACGAGACGGTCTGCGCAGACCTTGCTGTCACCAGCCTTGTCCTTGTTCTCGAGCCAAGCCTCGGCGGCGGCCTTGAGCTCCTCACTCACGGGACCAGAGGCGATGAGGGCCTCGGTCTCGGCAGCAAGCTTCTCCTGAACCGCCTTGTAGCCCACGGACATGCCCAGGCCATGCTCGGCGTTGTCCTCGAAGAGCGAGTTGTTCCAGGCAGGGCCATGGCCCTCGCAGGTGGTGGTGTACGGAGAGGTTGCGGCGGGGTTGCCCCAGATGGAGGAGCAGCCGGTGGCATTGGAGATGAACATGCGGTCGCCGAAGAGCTGGGTGATGAGACGCGCATAGGAGGTCTCGGCGCAGCCGGCGCAGGAGCCGGAGAACTCGAGCAGGGGCTTGTGGAACTGGGACCCCTTGACATTGGCGTCGGACACCAGCTCGCTCTTCTCGGAGACGTGGTTGACGGCGTAGTCCCAGACCTCCTGCTCGGGGAGCTCCTGCTCCTGCGGGGTCATGGTCAGGGCGTCAACGGGGCAGATGTAGGCACAGTTGGTGCAGCCCATGCAGTCGAGCGGGCTGACGGTGATGCCGAACTTGTAGCCGGTGTTCTTGGGCATCTTGAGGTCAACCGTGCGCGTGTTCTCGGGTGCCGCGGCAGCCTCGGCCTCGTCCATGGCGAACGGGCGGATGGTGGCATGGGGGCACACGTAGGCGCACTGGTTGCACTGGATGCACTTGGACTCGTCCCAGTGGGGAACCATGACGGCGATGCCCCGCTTCTCGTAGGCAGAGGCGCCCAGCTCCCACTGGCCGTCTGCGTTGCCCTTGAAGGCAGAGACGGGCAGGGAGTCACCGTCCATCAGGTTGATGGGGCCGAGGAGCTCCTTGACCTGCCTGACGATGGCCTCGCGGCCCTCGAGGGTCAGCTCGACGTGCTCGTCGGTGGCAGTGGCCCAGTCGGCGGGGATCTCGAGCTTCTTGAAGGCGGTCGCGCCGGCGTCGATGGCCTTGTGGTTGGCGGCAACCACGGCCTCGCCCTTCTTGGAGTAGGACTTGGTGGCCGCGTCCTTCATGTACTGCAGGGCCTCCTCGGCGGGCAGGACCTTGGCCAGCGCGAAGAAGGCGGACTGCAGAATGGTGTTGGTGCGCTTGCCCATGCCGACCTCTATGGCGAGGTCGATGGCGTCGATCGCGTAGACCTGGATGTCGTTCTTCACGATGTAGCGCTTGGCCTCGGCGTTGAGGTGGTGGGAAAGCTCCTCAAGATCCCACTGGCAGTTGATCAGGAAGGTTCCGCCTGGCTTGACATCGCGGACCATCTTGAAGCCCTTGGTGATATAGGAGGGGTTGTGGCAGGCCACGAAGTCCGCCTTGGTCACGTAGTAGGGCGAGCGGATGGGAGAGTCGCCGAAACGCAGGTGGCTGACGGTCACGCCGCCGGTCTTCTTCGAGTCGTACTGGAAGTAGGCCTGGACGTACTTGTCGGTGTGGTCGCCGATGATCTTGATGGAGTTCTTGTTGGCGCCAACCGTGCCGTCGCCGCCCAGGCCCCAGAACTTGCACTCGATGGTGCCGGGTGCGGAGGTGCTGGGGACGTCCTCCTCGCGAGGGAGCGAGAGGTTGGTGAGGTCGTCCACGATGCCGATGGTGAACTCGCGCCTGGGCGCGTCCTTCTCGAGCTCGGCATAGACGGCGAAGGCGTCGGCAGGGGTGGTGTCCTTGGAGCCAAGGCCGTAGCGGCCGCCCACGACCGTGAGGTCGCTCATGCCGGCCTCATAGAGGGCGTTCACGACGTCCTGGTAGAGGGGCTCGCCAATGGAGCCGGGCTCCTTGGTGCGGTCCAGGACCGCGATCTTCTTGACGCTGGCAGGCAGCGCCTTGACGAAGTGCTCGATGGACCAGGGGCGGTACAGGCGGACCTTGACCAGGCCGACCTTCTCGCCGTGGGCGTTGAGGTAGTCGATGACCTCCTCGAGCGTGTCGCAGAAGGAGCCCATGCAGACCACCACGCGGTCCGCGTCGGCGGCACCGTAGTAGTCGAACAGGTGGTAGCTGGTGCCAAGCTTCTCGTTGATCTTGTCCATGTAGGACTCGACCACGGCAGGCAGCGCGTCGTAGGTGCCGTTGCAGGCCTCGCGGTGCTGGAAGAAGATGTCGCCGTTCTCGTGGGCACCACGGGAATGCGGGTGCTCGGGGTTCAGCGCATGATCGCGGAACTCCTGGACGGCGTCCATGTTAAGCATGTCCTTGAGGTCCTCGAAGTCCCAGGTGGCAACCTTCTGGATCTCGTGGGAGGTGCGGAAGCCGTCGAAGAAGTTGACGAAGGGCGTCTTGCCCTCGATGGCCGCGAGGTGTGCCACGGGGGCGAGGTCCATGACCTCCTGGACGTTGCCCTCGGCGAGCATGGCGAAGCCGGTCTGGCGACAGGCCATGACATCGGAGTGGTCGCCAAAGATGTTGAGGGCGTGGGTGGCGACGGTACGCGCGGAGACATGGAAGACGCCAGGCAGGCCCTCGCCGGCGATCTTGTACATGTTGGGGATCATGAGGAGCAGGCCCTGGGAAGCCGTGTAGGTGGTGGTGAGGGCACCAGCACCCAGGGAGCCGTGGACGGTGCCGGCGGCACCGGCCTCGGACTCCATCTCGACAACCTTCACAGGGGTTCCGAAGACGTTCTTCAGACCCTTCGCAGCCCACTGGTCAACATGGTCGGCCATGGGACTGGACGGCGTGATCGGGTAGATGCCCGCCACCTCGGTGAAGGCGTATGACACCCATGACGCCGCCTCGTTACCGTCCATTGACTTGAATTTTCTCGCCATATCCTCTCCTTCGAAGCGATACGGTCCGCCAGTTACCTGGCGGCTTATTGCAGCAAGATGCTGATTTGGCCCATGCCCATACATCCCCCCCGAGGCACAAACCAAAGCGTATTCATGATAGCGCAACCAACTACGGCAACCGCGGCCTTTTCACTTGTATTGACATCAGCAAGGCATCCGCCTGCGCCAGGCGGGCCGGTCCGCTGCGCACGGACGCGCGGCGGCGTTTTGCCCAAAGAGTTACGAGCGTGTAATAGCTCCCGCAATCGAGAGGACGCACGTCCGCAGACGGACGATGATTCCTTGGAGCCTCGCCCGAGGCCTGCAGGGCACCCTGGGTGCAAAGACCGACGTCCACATGAGGAGGCGTTCAGCATGAGCAGAAACATCACGCGTCGCGATGTCATCGCACTGATCGGAGGGCTGGCCGCCTTTGGCGTGGCGGGATGCTCGGCCAAGAGGTCTGACGGATACAGGATCGGCGTGCTGCAGCTCACGGAGCACAGCGCCCTCGACGCGGCAAACGCGGGCTTCATCCAGGCGCTGGACGACTCGAAGATCAGCTACACGGCAGACCAGCAGAACGCGCAGAACGACCAGTCTGCCTGCCAGACCATTGCCATGAAGTTCGTGAACGACCAGTGCGACCTCATCCTTGCCATAGCGACCCCCGCCGCTCAGGCGGTTGCCGGCGCGACGGGCGACATTCCCATCGTTGGCACCGCGATAACTGACTACGTCGCCTCGGGACTCGTCGCCTCAAACGAGGCGCCCGGCAAGAACGTAACCGGAACCTCCGACCTCACTCCCGTCAACGAGCAGTTCGACCTCCTGGCCAAGCTGGTTCCCGACGCAAGGAGGGTGGGACTGCTCTACTGCTCCGCCGAGTCGAACTCCGACGTTCAGGTCTCGCTGGCGGAGAAGGCCGCCGCCGCGCGTGGCATGCAGACACAGCGCTACTCCGTGTCCAGCTCCAACGAGATACAGCAGGTGGTGGAGTCCATGGTGGGCAACGTGGACGCCTGCTACGCCCCCACGGACAACACCATCGCCGCGGGCATGGCCACGGTTGGCATGGTGGCGAACGAGAACAAGATTCCCGTGATCTGTGGCGAGGGCGGCATGGTCATGAAGGGCGGCCTTGCCACCTATGGCATCGACTACCACCGGCTGGGATACAAGACGGGCGAGATGGCCGTGCGCATCCTTCGCGGGGAGGCCAGGCCTGCCGAGATGGCCATCGAGTACCTCAAGGCCGAGGACTGCGAGCTCACCATCAACGAGCAGACGGCGTCCGCGCTGGGCATTGACGTCACCAGGGCCAACGCCTAGCGGCGAGGGAGCTCGCGGCAAGGCGGTTTGGGATACGGGAATGTGCCCCTGCGGTCGCTGCGGGGCACATCATCAGGTTTGGGGGATTACATGTCACTTGCTCTGTTAGGAGCCGTCTCTCAGGGAATTCTCTGGGGCATCATGGTGCTGGGGGTCTTCATCACCTACAAGATGCTGGACATCGCCGACCTCACGGTGGACGGCAGCTTTGCCCTGGGCGGCTGCGTGGCCGCCGTGGCCTCGGTCTCCCTTGGGCTCGACCCCGTGGCATCCGTGCTCCTGGGAACCATGGCGGGCATCGTTGCGGGGCTCGTGACGGGCTGCCTGCACACCCTCTTCGACATCCCGGCGATCCTCGCGGGAATCCTGACCCAGATCGCGCTCTGGTCCATCAACCTGCGCGTCATGGGCAAGTCCAACACCCCCCTGCTCAACGTGGACACCGTCTTCACGCGCGTGGCGGGGATCCTCGGCGTGAGCCAGCCCGTTGCCACCATGCTGGTGGGCCTGGCGATAGCTGCCGTGGTCATCGCCCTCATGTACTGGTTCTTTGGCACCGAGATAGGCTCGGCCATGCGAGCCACCGGCAACAACGAGGACATGTGCCGAGCCCTGGGCATCGACGTGCGCGTGACCAAGCTCATCGCCCTGGCCATCTCCAACGGCCTGGTGGGCCTCTCGGGAGCCCTGATCTGCCAGAGCCAGAAGTACGCGGACATCGGCATGGGCACCGGCGCCATCGTCATAGGCCTCGCCGCCATCGTCATCGGAGAGGTGCTGGGCCGCTTGGTGCCAGGCGGGATTCACGCCTTTGGCAGCCGCCTGACCTCTGCGGTGGTGGGCTCTGTGGTCTACTTCCTCATTCGTGCCATCGTCCTGCAGCTGGGGCTCGACCCCAACGACATGAAGCTGCTCTCGGCAGCGATCGTTGCCATTGCGCTGGTGGTGCCCGTCATGGTCGAGCGCGGCCAGCTGAGGCGCTCGTACTCGAAGGGAGGGGAGCTGTAAGATGCTGACCCTCAGGAACGTCACCAAGACCTTCAACCGCGGGACGGTAAACGAGAAGCCCGCGCTCACCGGAGTGAACCTCCACCTCGCCGCCGGGGACTTCGTCACCGTGATCGGCGGAAACGGTGCGGGCAAGTCCACCCTGCTCAACATGATTGCCGGCGTCTTTCCCCTGGACCTTGGGACCATCGAGCTGGATGGCGAGGACGTAAGCAGGCTGTCCGAGCACCAGCGGGCCAAGAACCTGGGGCGCGTGTTCCAAGACCCCATGCGCGGGACTGCGGCGGACATGCAGATCGTGGAGAACCTGGCGCTTGCCCGCAGGCGCGGCGAGGGCAGGGGGCTCTCGTGGGGGACCTCACGAGAGGAGCGCGAGGAGTACGCACGCCAGCTTGCCACGCTTGACCTAGGGCTGGAGAGCCGCCTGAGCTCGAAGGTGGGTCTGCTCTCCGGCGGCCAGCGGCAGGCGCTCACCCTGCTCATGGCTACGCTCAAGAAGCCCAAGCTGCTGCTCCTTGACGAGCACACGGCGGCTCTGGACCCCAAGACCGCGGCAAAGGTGCTGGAACTGACCGGGCGCGTGGTGGAGGAGCACCGGCTCACCACCCTCATGGTGACCCACAACATGAACGACGCCATCCGCCTGGGCAACCGCCTTATCATGATGCATGAGGGCAACGTGATCTTCGACGTCTCCGGTGACAAGAAGTCCCAGCTGCGCGTAGGTGACCTGCTGCAGAAGTTCGAGGAGGTCTCAGGCGGCGAGCTGGCAAACGACAGGATGCTGCTCTCGTAGCGAGGGCCCACAGGCTTCAAGCAACGCATTGGCCCACCGGGGCAGGCGCCTCCGGTGGGCCAATGCGTTGCTTGAAGCCCATCTCAAACGAAAAGTGCGTGTTGGCCCACCCGCAGTTGGGCGGCTAGGCGAGAAGGTCGTTGTTCTCGGGGTGCCGGGCGAACCAATCCTGAGCGTAGCCGCAGCTCAGACGAACCTTCTTGCCCTCCGAGCGGATGTGCGCCACAGCCCTGCCCATGAGGCGCCCGGCAAGCCCCATGCCACGCTCGCTGGGCGCGACGAAGGTCCTGCTGATGTCCACGACGCCCTCCTCCACCTCGGGAAACTCGACGCATCCCTTGATGTCGCCATCGTCGCCCAGGAAGACGACCTCGTCGTCGTTAGTCTGAAACACCATTCGACCGCTTCCTCCCTATACGAGATGGCCCACCACCCCGGATGGGATGACGGGCCGCATGGTCCCTGGGATAGGTTCTACCCAAGAAGGTCTATCAGGTCCTCCTTGCGCAGGCTTGCGAGGCTCAAGCAGCCGTCCGCCTCCACAACCTGGCTCGCCAGGCTGCTCTTGATCTCTTGCAGAGCAAGGATGCGGTCCTCGATGCTGTCCTTCGCGATCACCTTGTACACCGTGACGTCGCGCGTCTGGCCTATGCGATGGGCGCGGTCGGTGGCCTGGTTCTGGGCCGCGGCATTCCACCAGGGGTCGGCGTGGATGACCACCTGGGCGCCAACCAGGTTGAGGCCCGTCCCGCCGGCCTTGAGCGAGATGAGGAACACCGGGGTCTCATCCGAGTTGAAGGCGTTCACCAGGTCCACGCGCTGGCGCTTGGGCGTTGCGCCCGTGATGGTGTAATGGGCGACGCCCTGCTCGTCCAGGCGCTTCCGGATGAGCGAGAGATAGCTTGTGAACTGGGAGAACACGAGCATCTTCTTCTGAGAGTCCACCACGGACGCTATGAGTTCCATGATGGTCTCCAGCTTGCAGGACTCGCCGTCGTAGTCCGCATAGAGCAGGCGCGGGTCGCAGCAGATCTGCCTCAGCTTGGTGAGCTCTGCCAGCACCTGCAGCTTGCCCTGGTCGAACGCGCTTTCGGTCTGGCTTGTCAGCGAGAGGCGCAGCGCCTGCTCGTGCGCGGCGTACAGCGTCCGCTGCTCCCCGTCCATGCGGGCGTAGACCACCTGCTCCATCTTCTCGGGCAGGTCCTTCAGCACCTGGGACTTGAGCCTCCGCAGGATGAAGGGGCCCGCCGCCGAGGCCAGGGACGTGACCGCCTCATCGTCCCCCTCGAGCGCCGGCTGCTCGTAGCGCTCGCGGAAGCGCTCGTGCGTGCCGAGGAGCCCGGGCATCAGGAAGTCGAAGATGCTCCAGAGCTCCGAGAGGCGATTCTCGATGGGCGTGCCCGTGAGGGCCAGGCGATGGCGCGCGTCAAGCGCCTTCACCGCACGCGCGGAGAGCGTCTCGTGGTTCTTTATGTACTGGGCCTCGTCGAGCACCTCGCACCAGAGCGGCTTCCGCGCCCACTCGCGCACGTCTCGCCTGACCAGGTCGTAGGAGCTGATGTAGACCTCGTGCGCCTCGGCCCTCAGCCGCTCGCGCTCAGGGGCGCTGCCCGCCACCGCAACCACGTCAATCTGCGGGGCGAACTTGCCAAACTCCTCAAGCCAGTTGTAGACCAGGGAAGCGGGGCACACCACCAGGGTGGAGCCCCTCCCCCGCTGGGAGAGAAGCAGGGAGATGAGCTGTATGGACTTGCCCAGGCCCATCTCGTCCGCGAGGATGCCGCCCAGGTCCATCTCCACGAGGGCGCGCAGCCATTGGTAGCCAGCCAGCTGGTAGGGTCGCAACCTGTCCGAAATGGACGCGGGCGCCTCGAAGCTCGCCGGGTCAATGCTGCGGAAGTCATCCAGGTACTTCTCGAAGGATGCGTCTCGGTCGGCCTGCTGGGCCAGAGAGTCCAAGAGGAAGGCCTTGTAGGCGGGTATCTCGGCGTGCCCCGCAGAGAGCTGGCGCGCGCTCAGGCCCAGCTCCTCGGCAAGGGAGGCGGCCTCCCTGAGGTCAAGCTGCGAAAGGTCCACGAACGACCCGTCCCTCAGGCGGTGGAAGCGCTTCTGCTCGCGGTAGCTCGACAGCAGCGCATAGAGCTCGTCCAGGGGCAGGTCCTCGGCAGACACCTCCAGGTCAATGAGGTTGGCGTGCAGCGAGAGGCCCATGTGCAGACGCGGCCGCGCAGGGCTTGCCAGCTTCAGGAAGGAGTCCGACGCAAGCACCTTGCCCATGCGGGCAAGCTCGGACACGCCACCAAAAACCAGTTGAGCTGTTGCGTCATCGTCCCCGCGCGGAATGAGCGCAACCCCAGCGGGCTCGGCGCCAACGCGGGGCAGCGGGAAATAGCGGGCAACAAGCCGGCGCGCCTCCGCCTCCTCCTCCAGCTTACGACCGGGGCCGGCACCGAGCTGCTCACCGCGGTCCAGAAGATGGTGGACCTCCTCCCCGTAGAGCGCCAGCAGATCGCAGCTGACGCCTTGGGACGTGCTGTCCAGCACGAACTCGAGCCTGAGGGGCTCGGGACGCAAGGCCTCCAGCTCCCTTGGGACCTCCACCTCCAGGGCGCGCTCCAGGCGCGGCAGCACGCTCGCGGCAAAGCGCGGCACGTCCTTCTCGGCAAGAAGGAGCTGCGAGCTGGGGCTGGCCCACACCCCCGTGAGGAAGCCCGAGACGGCCTCCAGCCGGGGGGTGCAGCGCCAGAGCGCTCGCCCGTCGAGGGCGTAGAGCCTCTCTCCCGTAGAGAAGAAGTCGAGGCCGGTCTCACGCCTGAGCTCGAAGGCCGAGTCGGGGGCGGCCTCGATCAAGAGGCGAGCCTCGGGGTCGCCGTCACGCACCACGAGGTGGCGCGCGCCCGCCTCCCTGTGCACGCGCCCCGCCTCCTCGAACTCCACGGTGCGGCCGAGGTAGAGCCCCAGAAGCTCGTCCGCCTCCGGCCCCGAGAGGCGCAGCTCCCTGCCCAAGGTGGCCTGCGCGGACCCAGCGGACCCGTAGACGCGGCCATGCACCTTCTCGGCGGCGAACGCGCGGCGGTTCTGCACGCAGCGAACGAGAAAGCGCGCCACCTGCGCCGAGGCATCGTCGAAGGCCCCCATCTCGTGGGTGAAGGCCAGCTTCTTTCCGTACTCGAACCAGTCACCCGTCCCCAGGCGGCTCACGAAGTCTGAGATGCTGCGCATCGCGTATGCGCCATGCGCACCCGCCACGCTGAAGCGCGCAAAGAGGTCCCTCTCGTGCAGCAGGGAGAGGTCCAGGCGAACCGCACCCGCGGGCTCCTCGACATGCGCCATGGAGTGCGGGCGCGCAGGCGCGGCAAGCTTGTCCAGATACTCCCCCAAGACGGAGCTGGTGCTCACGTGCTGCAGCCTGTCAAAGCCCTCGTAGCGTGCGGGGTCGCGGTTGAAGTCCAGCGCGAGGGCCACGCTGTGCTTGCAGGGGCCGGGGTAGCGCGCGGCGGCGGGGCAGGTGCAGGAGTACGAGACGACCTTGTCCGCGGCCTCGTCAAAGCAGATGCGCGCATGGTAGTGATCCTCGTAGCCCGTTGCGGAGTCAACGTACGCCTCGAGCTTGGTAAGCGACCCCTCATAGCTCAGGCGCCTCTTCCAGAGCCGTCCCTCCCGCCGCGCGATGATCTGCGCACGGCCGAGGATGGCCGGCCGGCACAGCGCGTTGAGAGCGTCTTCCGAAATCATGCAGCGTGACCTCCCGGAGAGAAGCGCAAGAAACGAATCCCCTTACGTTAGCTCCAAGGGACATCCCCACGCAAGGGGAGCCGCCGTCTTGAGGGCGGCGGTGACGCGCGTCAGGAGACGGTGGCCTAGGCCGGAAGACCCTCCCCTTTGGAGCCAGCCACCAACAGCTCGCTCACCAGCACGGCACCAAAGATCAGCGCAAAGCCCGCAGCCAGGCGAAGAGTGACCTGCTCTCCGTAGAAGAGCAGGCTGAAGATCACGGCAAAGACGCTCTCCAGGGAGAGGATCAGCGCGGCCTTGGAGGGCTCCACGTGCCTCTGGGCCATGTTCTGGATGAGCAGTGCGGCGATGGTGGAAAGCAGCACCACGTAGGACATCTGCCACCAGAAGTCAGTGCCGAGCCCGCCCAACCGGGGAAGGGGCTCGGCGACCATGGCATATGCCAGGCAGACGAGGGCGCAGGTGCCGAACATGACCACCGTGGCAGTGATGCTGTCATGCGCGCTGCCAAAGCGCCCCACCGCGATGATGTTGAGGGCGAAGAAGAGGGCAGAGAGGAGCGTGAGCGCGTCTCCTTGGGAGAGCTCCAGGGAAAAGCCCTCTCCCAGAGAGATGAGGCCCACGCCCGCGAGCGCCATGATCGCGGCAAGGACGTTGTTAGCGCCAGGGCGGCGGCCCAGCAAGAGCCATCCCAGGAAGGGCACCATCACGCAGTAGGTGGTGGTGAGGAAGGCGTTCCTCCCAGGCGTGGTGCCTACGAGGCCCACGTTCTGCACCAGGAAGGCGAGGCCCTCGGGAAGGCCCATCACAAAGCCCGCCAGGAGGTGGCTGAGGTCGAGGTTGTCCCTGAGGCGGTGCCAGAACAGCGCCCCCAGGATGAGGGTCGCGGCCCCGAAGCGCAGCGTCAGCAGCCAGCCGGGGTCCATGGCGTCCAGGGCGCCCTTCAGCACGATGAAGGCACCTCCCCACACCACGGCAGAGAGGGCCAGCAGAAGCTCATGGGCCCAGACGGGCAGGTGTTCGCATTTTCTCATGGGGGGGGATTATACGTGGTCATGCCGGGGTAGGTGGCGCAGGTGGGCAGATGCGCCAATCTCGGCCGTCCCATGGCGAAAAGCGCGCATTGACCCACTCGCAGGGGCCGCAGCGGTAGGTCAATGCGGCATCTCTCGCCCACTGGAGGCCCAGGCGGCGCATCTGCCCATCTACGCGCGGAGAGGAGGCGCGCCGCCCCGCGCGCCGTTAAAGTTAGTATAGGTATACTTTATTGGACCACGATTTGGCATCGTTTAACCGATTGACCCCATTTTTTCACTTGACTTATTCATCGGCATTCATCTCTCCCGCGACGTGCCGTACACTGGATTCGTTGGCCTATGTCCAACGGCACCGGATAGATGCGCCACAGGAAAGGGCCTTGGCGCGCATGTGGTGGAGAGGAGAACCATGCAGTATTCCGCAGAAGTGGAACAGATGTGCCCCGTCGCCAAGGGCGCGTACCACGGCCCTGCGCCCATCCCCGAGGAGGGCAAGTGGGTCCAGGCCAAGGAGATCAGTGACATCTCCGGCTACACGCACGGCATTGGCTGGTGCGCTCCCCAGCAGGGCGCCTGCAAGCTCAGCCTCAACATCAAGGAGGGCGTGATCGAGGAGGCCCTCGTCGAGACCATCGGCTGCTCCGGCATGACGCACTCCGCCGCAATGGCCGCAGAGATCCTCCCTGGCAAGACCATCCTCGAAGCCCTCAACACCGACCTGGTCTGCGATGCCATCAACGTCGCCATGCGCGAGCTCTTCCTGCAGATCGTCTACGGTCGCAGCCAGACCGCCTTCTCCGAGGGCGGCCTGCCCGTGGGCGCCGGCCTCGACGACCTGGGCAAGGGCCTGCGCTCCATGGTGGGCACCACCTACGGCACCAAGGCCAAGGGCGCGCGCTACCTCGAGCTTGCTCAGGGCTACGTGACTCACCTCGCCCTCAACGAGCGCGACGAGATCATCGGCTTCGAGTACCTCAACCTCGGCAAGTTCACCGAGGCGATCAAGAAGGGCACCGACCCCAAGCAGGCGGTCGACGACGCGATGGGTCGCTATGGCCAGTGGGACAACCCCGCCAAGGTCATCGATCCCCGCGAACAGTAGAGAAGGGAGTGAGCATAGTGGCTGTTACGTTCGAAGGCTATGAGCGCCGCATCGACAAGATCAGCAAGACCTGCGAGCAGTACGGCATCTCCGACCTCGAGGATGCCCTCAGGATCTGCACCGACCTGGGCTTCAACCCATATGACATCACCACCGACATCCAGTCCATTGCGTTCGAGAACGCCAAGTGGGCCTACGTCCTGGGCTGCGCCATCGCGGTGAAGAAGGGCGCCAGGACCGCTTCCGAGGCCGCCTCGGCCATCGGCGAGGGCCTGCAGGCCTTCTGCGTCCCCGGATCCGTTGCCGAGGACCGCAAGGTTGGGCTGGGCCATGGCAACCTGGGCGCCATGCTCCTGGGCGAGGACACCGAGTGCTTCGCCTTCCTGGCCGGCCACGAGTCCTTCGCGGCCGCCGAGGGCGCCATCGGCATCGCCAACAACGCCAACAAGGCCCGCAAGAAGCCCCTGCGCGTCATCCTGAACGGCCTGGGCAAGGACGCGGCGCAGATCATCGCCCGCATCAACGGCTTCACCTACGTGCACACCAAGTTCGACTACTTCACCAGCGAGCTTGAGGTCGTGAAGACCGTCGCCTACTCCGACGGCCCCCGATCCATGGTCAACTGCTACGGTGCCGACGACGTCCGCGAGGGCGTTGCCATCATGTGGCACGAGAACGTCGACATCTCCATCACCGGCAACTCCACCAACCCCACGCGCTTCCAGCATCCCGTCGCGGGCACCTACTTCAAGGAGCGCACGCTGGCCGGCAAGAAGTACTTCTCCGTGGCCTCGGGTGGCGGCACCGGCCGTACCCTGCACCCGGACAACATGGGTGCCGGTCCCGCCTCCTATGGCATGACCGACACCATGGGGCGCATGCACTCCAGTGCCCAGTTTGCCGGCTCCTCCTCCGTCCCCGCGCACGTGGACATGATGGGCCTCATTGGCATGGGCAACAACCCCATGGTTGGCTGCACGGTTGCCTGCGCCGTTGCCGTCGAGGAGGCAATGTCCAAGTAGCCTGGCCTTCCGCCACACTCGCACGTCCCAGGGGTCGCCGCTCTTGCGGCGGCCCCTTTTCGTGCCGCATCGGCGGGGCAGGGTGATAAGCGGGCAGGCGCCGTTGCCCAAGGGCCCATCCGGTGCCTTCTGGGCTGAAAGCCGTGCCCGCAGACGTGAAAAAGCGCGTATCGTAAGATGGGAGCATCAAAGCGAGCGAAGAGGAGCTGCCATGGCCAGGCCAGTCCTGAGCTGCTGTTCGACTGCAGACGTAAGCGAGGCCTTCCTGCAGGAGCACGACATCCGCTACGTATGCTTCAACTATGAGCTGGATGGCGAGCCCTGCAAGGACGACTTCGGCAAAACCCACTCCCCCGCCGAGCTCTACAGCCTCATGCTTGACGGCAGCCAGGTCAAGACCTCTCAGGTGAGCATGGGCGAGTACGTGAGGCTCTGGAGGCCCCTTCTGGAGGAGGGGCGAGACATCCTGCACGTGACGCTCTCGTCCGGCATCTCCGGCACCTACAACTCCGCCTGCGGCGCCCGTGACGCCCTGGCGCAGGAATTCCCCGAGCGGAGGCTCTACGTGGTGGATTCCCTCTGCGCCTCCGCGGGCTACGGCCTGCTCATGGAGAGGCTCGCCAGCCTGCGAGACGAGGGCATGGACGCAGGGGAGCTCGCGGCCTGGGCCGAGGAGCACCGCCTGGAGCTGCAGCACTGGTTCTTCTCGTCGGACCTCAGCTTCTTCATCCGAGGGGGGCGCATATCCAAGGCCTCCGGCCTCATCGGCGGGCTCCTGAAGATCTGCCCCGTGATGGACGTGGCACCGGACGGCAGCCTGCGCGTGGTGGAGAAGATCCGCACCAAGCGCAGGGCGGAGAGGCGCGTGCTCGAGCTCATGGAGCAGCTTGCCCAGGACAGGGGAGCCTACTCTGGAAAGGTGTTCGCCAGCAACTCCGAGTGCCTTGGGGATGCGACCGAGCTCGCCTCGATGATAGAAGAGGCCTTCCCCCAGATGGACGGACGCGTGCGGCACTTTGACATTGGCGCCACGATCGGCTGCCACACGGGCCCCGGCACCGTCGCCCTCTTCTACTGGGGAAAGAGGCGAGCCTCCTAGAGCCTCATCTCGAAGAAGCGCCGGTAGCGCTCCAGCGTCCCTGCGTCCTGGGCGCTGGAGCGGAAGCTCACGCCGCCCTCTTGGCCCTCTGGTGCCAGGAGGGCCTCTCTCGCAAGCAGATCCCGCAGGCGATGCGAGGCGCCAGGCCCCCCGTCGAAGAAGGGGACCTCCCCCAGCACCTCCGCGATCTGGGCGCGCACGAAGGGATAGTGCGTGCAGCCCAGCACCACGGAGTCCACCTTGCCGCGATGCTCCCCCACCAGGCTTCGGATGAGCTCGAGCAGGTCCTCGTCCTCAAGCCGTCCCTGCTCGATGCGGTGTGCCAGGCCGGGGCAGGGAGCCTCGACGACCTCGGCCGAAGAGCCGCAGCTGCGAGCCAGCTGCTGGAACTTCTCCAGGCCGAGGGTCACGGGGGTGGCCATGACCAAAATGCGCCCGTGCGCCGTCGGGCCACCTTTCCCGCCCTGCTCCACGGCCAGCTTCAGCGCGGGCTCGATGCCCACGATGGGCAGCTCGGGATGCTCTGCGCGCAGGATGTCCGCGGCAACGCTGGTTGCGGTGTTACAGGCGATGACCAGGGCCTTTGCGCCCTCGTCAACGAAGTTGGCACAGATCTCTCGGGAATACCCCAGGATCTGCTGCGGGGTCTTCGCCCCGTAGGGGTTGTGGGCCGAGTCGCCGAAGTAGACGAAGCGCTCATGGGGCAGGAGGCCCACAAGGCGGTTGAGAACGCTGATGCCGCCCAGGCCAGAGTCAAACACGCCTATGAAGCCGTGGTCTGCCACAGCAGCCGCCCCCTCTCCACTCGCTGAAGACCAAGACAGTACGATACTCGCTTTTGCGCGGGCAGGGCTAGCTCATGCGTCCGCTGTCCATCGAGACGGCATGCTCGGCCACCGCCATCGTCGAGGCACGATGGCTGACGAGCAGCACCGTGCGCTTGGCACGCTGGGCGTCAAGGCTGCGCAGGATGATGCCCTCGTTGAGGGAGTCAAGGTTGCTGGTGGGCTCGTCCAGGATGAGCAGCGGGGCATCGTGCAGGAAGGCGCGGGCAAGCCCCAGGCGTTGGCGCTCCCCGCCGCTCAGCGTGTCTCCCAGCTCCCCCACCATGCTGTCGTAGCCCTCGGGCAGGCTCATGATGAAGTCGTGCACCGAGGCGGCGCGGCAGGCCCTCTCGAGCTCCTCCTGGGTGGCGTCGGGCTTCGCGATGAGAAGGTTGTCCCTGATGCTGTCATGGAAGAGGCAGCAGTCCTGCTCGACCAGCGCCTCAAGTCCGCGAAGGTGGCTGGTGGCGATGGCGTCCAGCCTGCTGTCAGAGACCGCTACCTGGCCGCGGTCGGGGTCCCAGAAGCGCATAAGCAGGCGGCAGAGCGTGGACTTGCCCGAGCCGCTCCTGCCCGTGACGCCCACGATGCCGCCGCGCGGGATGTCGAGGGAGACGTCGTCCAGGATGCGCTCCTCGTCGTAGGAGAAGCTCACGTGACGCAGGGTGGCGCCATCGAACTCCGGCTCCTCCCCCTCGAGCACGTCCTCCACCACAGGCTCCTCGTCCAGGATGTCCAGGACGCGGTTGGCCGAGGCAAGCGTGCCCTGCAGGGTGGAGCCCAGGTTCGCCAGGGCGACGACGGGGCCAAAGGAGCTGAAGAGGGCGATGGTGGAGACGAGCACGGCGTCCGCGCAGACCATGCCCGCCCTCATGAGCGAGATACCCACAAGAAGCTCTGCCAGGGAGAACAGGGTGATGGCGACCCCCGCCATGCCCTCCCCCATTGCCGCGACGCCCCTCAGCCTCCCCTGGCTCGCCACCAGCTCGCGGGAGAGGGCGTCCAGGCGCTCGAGGCGCGCCGGTCCCGCCCCGAACTGCAGAACCTCCTCCAGCCCGCGCAGCCCGTCAAGGACGAAGGTGGAAAGGCCCGCAGCCCGATCCCTGGACGCGCGGCCCTCCCCTCCCGAGAGGCGCGAGGCCACGAGCGGCACGCAGGCGCCCACGAAGAGGTACGCGAGCGCAGCGACCAGCCCCAGCTGCCAGGCGAAGCCCCCCACGAAGCAGACCATGAGGGCGGACGTCACGAGGGCAATCGCCACGGGAGAGATGGTGTGCGCGAAGAAGACCTCGAGGAGCTCCACGTCGGACGTGAGGATGGAGACCAGGCCGCCGCGGTCGGCTCCTGCAAGCTTTGCCGGGCTGAGCTCGCGCAGCCTGCCGAACACCAGGCTCCTGACGTGCGCCAGGAGCTTGAAGGCTATGTAGTGGTTGCAGCTCTGCTCCACGTAGTGCAGCACGCCGCGGGCGATGGCAAGGACCGCCAGCACCACGACGCAGCCTGCCATCGACAGGGGCAGTGCGGCGCCAGACGCAATGGCGAGTGCCTGCGCGCCTGCCAGAACCGGCAGGAAGATGGCGCAGCAGAAGCCTGCCACGCCACAGGCGACAGCGGCCGCCATCACAGCGGCCAGGGGCTTGACCAAGCCCAGCATGCGCCACATGACCTGCGCGTTAGTTCTTCTCTGCATCAAGCGCCTCCTCAGGGCCCGCCTCTTCCGCGGCCACGGGGACGAAGTGCTCAAGCGCCTGCTGGCTCTCCCATAGCCGTCGATAGCTCTCGCTGGACACCAATAGCTGCTCATGGTCGCCCACGCCTGCCACCTGCCCCTTGTCGATCACATAGATGCGACGGGCGGCGGTGACGTTGGCTAGGCGGTGGCTGATCACCACGACGGCCTTGTAGCGGGCGATGCCGCGCACGGCCGCCATGATGGCATCCTCGCTCTCGGCATCGATGTTGCTGGTGGCCTCGTCCAGAATGTAGACGGGCGAGTTGTGCAGAAGCGCCCGGGCGAGGGCAAGCCTCTGGCGCTGCCCGCCCGAGAGGTTCTCCCCCTGCTGCCCAAGACGGGTGTCCAGCCCCTCCTGCGCACGGAGGAAGTCGGCAAGCTCGACGCCCTCGAGCACCGACCACATGTCCTCGTCGCTGGCGCCGGGGTCTCCCATCCGCAGGTTCTCCCTGACGCTTCCCGCGAAGAGGTAGCTCGCGCTGGGAACGCACGTGACATAGCGCGCAAGCGCCTCCCTGCCGAAGCTCCCGAGGGGCTTGCCGCCAAGGAGCACCGCCCCCTCCTGGGGGACGGCCCTGCCGGAGAGCAGCGCGGCGGCCGTGGACTTGCCCGAGCCCGACTCGCCCACGATGGCGGTGAGGCCCACTGCGGGGACGTCGATGGAGACGTCGTGCAGCACCTCTCGCTGCCCGTCCCAGGAGAAGCCAACGTGGCTCATGAGCAGGTGATCGCCAGGCAGGGGCTCGTCGCTGCCCACGTGTGCGGGTTCCTCGAGGTCCAGCAGCCGGAAGATCTTGTCGGAGGCCGCCATGCCGTTCATGGCAATGTGGAAGTAGGAGCCCAGGCGGCGCATGGGAAGGAAGAAGTCGGCCGAGAGGAGCACCACGAGCAGCGCGCCCTTGAGGTCCATCGTGCCGGCAGAGAGCTGGAAGAGGGCGACGGCCATGCCCGCGGCAGCCCCTCCCAGGGCAACCACGTCCATAACGATGATGGAGTTGAGCTGCATGCGCAGCACCTGCATGGTCACCACGCGGAAGCGCTCCGCCTCCTGGTCCATCGCCTCATGGCGCGCGGCGTCCGCCTGGTAGATCTTGAGGGTGGTGAGCCCCTGGAGGTTCTCGAGGAAGGAGTCGCCCAAGCCGGTGTACTCGTCCCAGTAGCCAGACAGGATGCGCTTCGCGATCTTCTGCACCAGCACGATGGCCAGGGGAATGAGCGGGACGAAGGCCAGCAGCACCAGTGCGGACTGCCAGCTCAGGGGGAAAAGTGCCACAAAGAGGGTGACGGGTGCCAGGACCGAGAAGAAGAGCTGGGGCAGGTACTGGCCAAAGTAGGTCTCGAGCTGCTCGCAGCCCTCGACTGCCAGCTGTACCACCTCGGCCGTTGCCATGCTCTTGGTGTATCCGGGGCCCAGTCGCAGGAGTTTCTCGTACACCTCATGGCGCAGGATGCGCTTCACGTCGGCGGCCGCGGCAAAGCTCTCGCGACCGGCAGCCCTGACCGAGAGCAGCTTGGCCGCGCACGCGAGCAGGGCCACCGCCAGCGGCGTCGAAAGCGCGGGGAAGATCCCGGACGCCAGCGCAAAGAGCAGCTCGCACACGGACCAGATAAGGGCCATGTCGGCGAGGAGCCCACCCCACTGCGCCCCGACGGTTGCCAGAACGTGCCTCATGGCACCAGGCACAAGATCAAGGAGTCTCTTGTTGAGCATGTCAGCCTCGTGGTTTGACGCTTCGGTTGGTTGGACGAGTTTTACTCACCTAGGATAACAAAGCCGCAGCGTGCTACGCTATCCTGTTCCTACTGGGTATACATCATCTGTTGTCAACCGATTGTCCCCATCCGGGAAGCAGGACAAGCAATCATGGAGCGCTGCGGCAGGAAATCCGCAGAGAATGGAGCCAGCAATGGGCAACGAGGGCAAGAGGGTCAAGGTCCACTACACCGGCACCCTGGACGACGGCAGCAAGTTCGACTCCTCCCTGGACCGCGGTGAGCCCCTGGCCTTCACCTGCATGGCCGGCCAGATGATCCCTGGATTCGACAGGGCGGTGAGGGACATGTCCGTGGGGCAGAGGCAGACCATCCGCCTGGAGAGCGAGGAGGCCTATGGCCCCCGTCGCGAGGAGCTGGTGCAGGAGTTCCCCATGTCTCAGGTTCCCACCCAGATGAGGGGCATCAAGGTAGGCGAGAAGCTCATGCTGCAGTCCCCTGAGGGCCACCCCGTGCCCGCCACCGTCTTCAAGGTGACGCCCGAGATGCTCTACCTGGACCTCAACCACGAGATGGCAGGCAAGGCCCTCAACTTCGAGATTGAGCTCCTCGAGGTCGAGGAATAGCGAGATAGATTTTCTTCGCAGGCTTTCCTATTGATTGCTATATCGCTAATATTTCAGAAGGATGCACGATATATATCAGCTGATTACTTTCACCGAAAGAGATGAGCATGAAAAACGTAGACGAGTCTTTGCTTGACGCGTGGCTGAGCCTCTCGACGACCGCCGAGAACATCCGTGTTACCGCTGGACTGACCCACAACGAGATGCTTGTCTGCTACGTGCTGTTCAGGCAGATCGAGCGCGACCCGGAGAAGAAGCTCACGCCCACCGAGATCGCCGCGCGCACCAAGATCAGGAAGTCGCAGGTGAACCGCAACCTCAACAAGCTTGAGGACAAGGGCATCATCACCCGTGAGCACTCCAAGATAGACCGTCGCCGCGTCTTCGTCCGCATGAACCTTGACCAGGCTCAGATGTTCCACGACGAGTACAAGAACCTTCTCGAGCTGGTCAACCAGGTCATCGACCTTCTGGGCGCCGAGAGGTGCGAGCAGATCGTGGAGGACATCACGCGCGTTGTGGCCCTGGCCGAGTACTCCTTCCCCATGGACCCTGAATAGGACGTCGCCTCTTAGTGCGTCAAGCAGCTAAGATGAGTGGCCGGACCCGTTTGGGCCGGCCACTTTTTCAACACGAGCGCAAGCGGGCAGGAGATCCCCATGCCAGTGCATTCCTACAAGTCGAAGCAGATGATCGTCATGAGGCGCGACCTCAAGATGCGCAAGGGCAAGATCGCAGCCCAGTCAGGCCACGCCTGCGTGGAGGCCACGCTCATGGCGCTGGCGCGCGAGGGGAGACTCTCGCAAGTTCGCGTCACGGAGGACGAGGGCTGGGTGTATCTGGAAGACGGCGGCACGCCACGCACGCCCCTCTCGGACTGGTTTGACGCAGGCGTTGCCAAGGTCTGCGTGTACGTGGACTCCGAGGAGGCGCTGCTGGAGATTGCCGGGAGGGGCCGCGAGAAGGGCTTTGCCGTGGCATTGGTGCGCGACGCGGGGCTGACCGAGTTCCATGGGGAGCCCACCTTCACCTGCCTGGCGTTCGAGCCCCTCTACGCCGAGCAGATCGACCCGATCACAGGCGAGCTGCCCCTGTTCTAGCGGCCAGGGCCGCGTGGGCGAGCGCAAGTGGGCAGACGTGCCGTTCTGCCGCGCCGCGGGCCCTCTCGGGCGCATTGGCCCACCCCCGCGCTGCCCCCAAGTGGGCGAATGCGCAGCCCAGCGCCTCTCTCGACCGAAATGCGCACATTGGCCCACCTTCGGACACCGTTTTGGTGGGTGAACACGTCGTTTTGGCGGGTCACGGGCCGTATCCTGCGCGTTGGCCCACCTGACGGGGTCCCTACGGTGGGCCAACGCGCAGGAAACTCGCCCCACCGCACAAGAGGCGCGCATCTGCCCACCTCAGGCAGTGCTAGTGTGGGGCCAAGAACGCCGTCCACTCTCCCCCAACCGCACGCAAGCCACCTCGGAGGGCCACCCATGAGACCAAGCAACCAGAGGGCATCCAGGCGAAAGACCACCACGCTCGCGAGCGGCGCCGTCATGCTGGTGCTGGCGCTGGTTCTCTCGCTGGGAAGGGGGCTCGCGACAAAGGCCCCCTCGTCCATCACCAGCATCTCCGACAGCGCGACCACCCAGGTGGAGGTGGTCGAGGACGGCAGCTACACCGGCAAGGGCGAGGTCGCGACCTACATTCACCAGTTTGGGCACCTGCCCGCGAACTTCGTGAGCAAGACCAAGGCCAAGGAGGCGGGCTGGGAAGCCGAAAAGGGAAACCTGGACGACGTCCTGCCAGGAAAGTCCATCGGAGGCGGCCGCTTCTACAACGACGACGGCCTGCTGCCCGAGGCCAAGGGGCGCCGTTGGACGGAGTGCGACATCAACTACCAGGGCGGCTGCCGAGGCGCCGAGCGCATCGTGTTCTCCAACGACGGCCTTGTCTACTACACGCCAGATCACTACAAGAGCTTCGAGCGGCTCTACTAGGCCAGGAGGTACCCGCATGAAGGAGCTGCGCATTGCGGAGACGGACTTTGCGACGCCCGAGGAGCTGCACCACTTCCTGGCCCATGAGCTGGGGTTTCCAAGCTACTACGGCAACAACCTCGCGGCGCTGTCCGACTGCCTGGGCGAGGTGGGCGGGCTCGCGCGCATCGAGCTCTCCCGCTCTGGGAAGGGCCGGCGCAGGGAGTGGTTCGACGGCTTCTGCCGCGTGATCGAGCGCGCCGGCATGGAGTCCGACGCGCTCGAGGTGGTGCTGAGGCGCTAGCCCCCCGACGAAAGGTCCCTGCTACGAGAGCAGCTGCCCCGTCATGGTGCGCGGCACGCCAAGAGGCAGGCTCGCATCCGACGGCCACCAGCTGCGGTTGGGGTCGATGGACACCGTGACGCGCTGCCCGTCATGGGCCTGCCAGGAAGAGACGTCGCCGTTCTCGCCAAGCAGGCAGATCATCGTGGCGGTAGCCTCTCGCTGCCCCCTGCCGTCACCATTGCCCGCCAGCACGTCGGTTGGCCCGTCGAGCATAAGGATCGCGTAGTCCGACGAGAGAGCGCGGGAGCCAAACGCCTCCTCGGCATTGATTGATCCGAGGTCCATGCCCGCAGACTGGGACCTTTGGATCTCAAGCAGCTCGTACCCAGAGACGATGCGCAGCGTGCCCGTGTAGACCGAGAGCCCCTGGTCCCGGGCAGCGGCTATTGCCGCATCGAGGGAGGAGCCACCGGAGGGTGCGCTGCCCTGAGCCGTCTCTGGCGCCTCCATTCCCGCCCAGGCATAGAGCGGGGCCCGGTCGGCCGAGGCCGTGAACTCGAGAGGCTGGCTCTCGGCAGAGAAGCCGTCGTCACCCGAGGCAACGTTGAACTGGTACACAGGGTCACCCTGCACAAGCCTCTCGCCCTCGATGTGGGCCCTATACACGCTCACGCTTCCACTTCCGCTGGACAGGGTGCTGTAGAGGAGCCCATCCGCCTTGCTGGAGGCAAGCACCCCACCGCGGAAGCCGCCAGCGGACGCGGCACCCGTCATCAAGGAGCCGCTGGGCGCAAGGAGCTTGCTGCCATCGGCGTTGGACGAGAAGACGCGCACGGCGCTCATGCCGGCGCCGGCATCCGCCTCGACGACCAGCTCGGGGATGCCATCCTGGTTCATGTCCGCCAACGCGTAGCTGTAGGAGCCCGAGGGGGCCATGCCCTCGAGGCCCTCGAAGAAGTCGTAGCTCGATACCTGGTCAAGCGTGCTGGCGTAGAGCTCGGCCACCTTTTGCCTGTCCAGGGCGGGCTCCTTCTCGCCCTCTTGGGCGCCAACCTCCTCCTGGGCTTGTCCCTGGGGACGAGGCGCCTCGTTGGCACGCCACAGGCCGTAGCTGGCGCCACCTCCCAGAACCGTTGCCGCAACGACCATTCCCGCAAGCTTGACGGCAAAGGGAACGCCCGCCTTGGCTGCGGTCGTGACGGCCGTTGACGCCTGTCCGCCGGCAGGCGCAGGAACGGCCGCAGACGGCGCGCCGGGGGCCGGGGCCGGAGCGGACAGCCGCGAGATCACCTGGGCTGCGGTGCAGCCCACCTGCGTGGCATCCAGCTCCCCCTGGAAGAGCAGGAGCGCAAGCGCGACGCCGTCCATGGCGTAGAGCTTGTAGCCGCGCTCCTCGGAGTAGGAGTCGATCCGCTCCTGCAGGGTCTTGCGCGCGCGGGACAGCTGGCTGCGCACGGTGTTTGCGTTCAAGCCCCAGCTCTGGGCTATGTCGCTCGACGAGAGGCCGCCCATGTAGCGCGTCAGGAAGAGGCGTTGCTGGTCCTGCGGCAGTTCCTCGATGAAGGACCGTATGACCTGGCAGACCTCCTCGCGCTCGAGGGCCTCCCCCGGAAGGTCAAAGGAGCTGGCCAGCGATCCCTCGTCCGCCGCGGTGCCCTCCCCTCCCCCAGAAAGCCAGTCCTGGGTCTGCTCGTCCGCCAGCAGCGCGTCATGCCGGGAGCGCAGGAAGTCTGCCGCGCGATGGCAGGCGAGGCTCTTTATCCAGCCCAGCCCCGCGCGAGGGTCCCTCAGCGCGGGAAGGTCGCGATAGATGGACACGAACACGTTTTGGAGCACGTCATCCACGTCGCTCTCGGGCACGCCGCTCTTCCTGACCAGAAAGGCCACGTAGCGCTTCGTCTGCTCGAAGAGCTCCGAGAAGGCGCTGTCGTCCCTGCCGGACTGCATGCGCGTGATGAGCGCGGCGACCTTCTCGGCATCGCTTCGACGAGGGGTGCGCGCGGCCCTTGGCTCGGGGGGTGCGGACGAGGCGGGCGCGCCGCAGGTGCTGCAGAAGCGGTCGGCTTCGCCCAGGCGGGCGCCGCAGTTGGAACAGAACATGGCTTCTCCTAGGGGACGGGAAGTTGAGGATTTCCATAACTATTGTCGGCGATGGCGGTATGGTCCCAACCGCCGTTTCGGCCTGCGGGCGCTACGGTTGCCTCACGAACGCCTCGTCGTTCCAGCTGCTTGCGTCTGAGACCATGAGCAGCGTGTTGGTGAAGTTGCTGATGTCTGCGTGGATGGGATAGCCCAGGTTGCTTGCGTTCACGGTCAGGGTGTTGCCCTCCACGGCATAGGTACCGGTGCCGGTGCCCGTGGAGTCGCCCTCGGAGTAGACGCAGCTGCCGTCTGCGGCCAGGCTCAGGTAGGAGCCGGAGCTTCCCAGGTAGTTACCTGCGTAGGTGGATGGCTTGGGACGCGTCAGAGCGAAGGCCACGACGGCGATGACCAGCACGGCGGCAAGGATGGCGAGGAGGATCGTCCTCTTCTGGCGCTCGTGCCCAAAGGCGGCGGACGGAAACGCCTCGATGGGGTCCTCTGAGATGAGGTGGCACCCGGGCTCGAGGTCGCCGAGCGAAGGAGCGCCCTGCCCCACCTCCCGTCCACAGCTGGCACAGAACAGTACGCCGTCCCTGAGCTCGCTTCCGCAGTTCTTGCAAAACATGTCTCTCTCCTTTGGGCGTTTTCCCTCATGACACCCATAAGGCGCAACGACAGGCGCGTGTGTTGCAAGACTCGGCGTATTTTTTTGGATTGGCCCGCTCGTCCAGAGAGGCCGGGGGCTCCCACGCCATGCGGAAGCCCCGAGGCATCGGTGCCACCTCGCGCCTCGCGCGCCGGCACCGAAGATCCTGCTGAAACGGTGACTGGAGAGCGACCCCAGTCTCACGCCTGCCGGCTACGCCCCGCTGCCACCCTGTGACGACGAGCCGCTGGCATCCGCCTTCACGAAGCCCATCGACGTTCCGTCCTCCTTGTTCGTCAGGGTGACGGTAAGCCCCCACTTGGCAAGGTCGTCCCCCTTTATGGTCTCGCTGCCATCGACCATCTCCGAGAGCGTCCATTCGCCCACGAAGTTCGCCTTGTTGTCCTCCGTGTTGCCGCCGCACCCAACGAGCGTCACACCCAGCACGAACACCCACGCGATCGCCGCCACGAGGACGGCCCTTCTGGTCCTTTCCATGGCTTCCCCCTCCGGTTGTATCGAGCCCGGTCGTGTCGGACCCCATGGCCCGAATGTGCCTGGTCGCCACCAGAACGGATGGAGCAGAATTACTCGTCTCCCGTACATGGACCCAGGGAGAGGCGGGCGGGTGGGTAGGGCAACGGTGGCGTCCCAAAAAAGAAGTGCCACCCGCGAAGGTGGCACCTCGATGACCCGATGTGTAAAGACCGGAGACTAGCTCTGCCTGCGAAGCCTTGCGGCACCGACGAGCGCGGCGACGCCAGCGGAGACCATGGCGGCCAGGCCTGCCACGCCAGCACTGCTGTCGGAGGTCTGAGGAAGGGTCTTAGCGGGGGCCATGTGCTTGGGTGCGGCGGGCTTGGGATCCTGGGCCTCGGGGTCGGGGGTCTCCTCGGAGGCGGGGGCAGGCGTCACCTTGATGGTGGCGTTGATGCCGTACGGGGCGGTGGAGTCGGCGCCACCGTCAGACTGGACGCCCGACCAAGTCAGCTCAAAGGGAATCACATGTCCCAGATAGCTCGCCGTGCTCTCAAACGAGCCGTCGACATCTCCACTGATCGTCTGAAGCTCCGTCGTGCCCTTCTTGACGATGACGTTGAAGTCCATGGAGAGGGTCTTCACCTTGCTGACGGCATCGAACAGCTCCTTGTACGTGGCGTATCCGGGGTTCTTGAGGGTCATGGTGACCGTGCGCTCGAGACCGTCGGGCGAGATCACGTCGTTGGTGATCTCGAAGAGGTCGTTCTCCGAGAGCGTGGGCGCAGACTTGTCGAACTCGAGCCCGTCGGTAATCCTGTAGGTTGCGGTAAAGGTGCTGGTCACTCCCGGATCGCCCTCGTGGCTGAGCATAATGTTGGAGAGCTCTTCCGACGGGATGCCATAATCCTGCTCAAGTTTCTTCATCTGCTTGGTGACCTCTTCGACATCCAGATTGGCGGTCACCTTGGCGACGGTGTCCTTCCCCTCGGGAGCCTCCACAACCTCCGCGGGCGCGGTGCTGGTCGAGTCTCCGTTGACGAGGAGGTCACCCTTGAGCTCAACGTGGGCGCGGGCGTCAGGAGCGCCAGCGACAGGCACGGGGTTGGCGTCAGCCTCGACGGGAGTCGCATCGGCAGAGAGGGTGGTGGCAAGGTCCTCGGTGATCGTCGCCTCGGTGCTTGGGGCGGTGGGAACGGCCGGGGTGACGTCTGCAGCGAGGGCGGTCACGGGGCCGGAGACCGCCAGCGCGACCCCCGTGGCCGCAAGGGTGGTGATGAGCATCTGGGTCCTGTTCGAGAAACGTGACATGAGCTTGTTGTCTCCCTTCAATACGATTTATACATAATAGACAGCATAATACGAATTTGATTATATAGCATGCTACGAGACCGCACTAAACGAGCATTTTAATAGTAATACATTATAAAATACAAACTATGTATTATGAATAACCTATAGCATCATCCAATGCCTCAGGACCTCCTGACCGTCGGCCGGGTGGGCGGGCAAAGCCCTCCGCCCCTCCCCGCCAGTTCTATGCTAGAGTGCATCAAGTTAACTTAGGCTTACTATTGAAAGGTGCCCGTGCATGAAACGTACCGTTGGAATGATTGCGGCTGGCTCTCTCGCGGCTGGACTCACCCTTGGCCTCCTCCCCGGAATCCTACCGCAGGCGACGCCCGGCATTCAGCTGGCCCACGCGGCGGAATCCGAGGTGAGCTTCGACGAGGCCCGCGAGAAGGGCGCCCACACCACGATCTCTGACAAGGCCGACCTCTACGTCTTCGCCAGCAGCGAAACCGATCACACGGGCAAGCTTGAGCTCCAAGTGTGGGGCAAGCTCAAGATGCCCTACACCAGCCAGGATGTGGACGTCACCGATACCGACTCGACCTTCATGAGACCCAACCAGTACATGAAGACCGCCTTCGAGTGGGCGGGAGAGCCCGGGGTGGGGGCCTACGACAAGACGCTCTTCAAGTCATCCATGCCGGTCTACGTGGACAAGAACGCAAAGACGATCAAGTTGAGCTTCCAGGGCGAGGAGTTTGACCTCGCAGTTCCCAGCAGCCTGTCGAAGCTTGATGTGGCACCACTTGCCGGAGCCCTCGCCGAGCACCGCGCGGAATACGAGGCTGCCAAAAACGCCGGGATGCTCATCACCCCTGAGAGCTCGGCGGAGTTCGAGCTGCAGATGAGGGAGGCCGAAGACCTTCTCGCCAGGGCAGCCAAGCCGGACACGGACGTCACCCAGCAGCAGCTCTCGGACAAGCGCGAGAGCCTCAACCAGGCCTTCGCCAAGCTTGTCCCCCTGCCCTTCGACCGAGGGCCCCTGCAGGCGGCCATCGCCCGGGCAGACGAGGCCATCGGACGCATCCCGGAGCTCGCGGCCCAGGGCAAGGGCTGGGAGCTTGAGGGCTACAACCGCTTCTACAGCGAGTACCTGAGGGCAAAGAAGCTGGTGGACACCCCCGACCTCACGTTCATCGTGGGGCCCAGGCATGGCGGCGGCCTGCACACCCAGCGAGACTTCGACACCAGCGCCAAGAGGCTCGGCGAGCTGACCGACGCCCTCTCCATCGTTGACAGGAAGCCCACAGACACCAGCACCCTGCGCAAGGCATTCGACGAGGCGCTCAGCCTGTCTCCCGATGCGGGCAGGGGCTGGGAACCCAACAGCGGCAAGGCCTTCTACGACGCGCTTTCCCAGGTCCAGGACATTCTGAACAGCGCATATCCCAGCGAGCAGGACGTAGCGAGGGCGCAGGAGGCTTTGCGTACGGCGCGGCAGGGCCTCGTGCAGCGCGACCTTGACCCCGCCAGCGCCTACACCATGACCATCAGGTACCGGCACCATGCGGACAACGTCCCCTCCGAGCTGATAGACAGCTACTTCACGAAGGACGGCGACCAGGTAAAGAAGGTGATCGAGGGGGTGCTCCCAGGATCTGAGCAGAGGATCTACCTCGATGACCTCGAGACCATCAAGAAGTTCGATGGCTATGTCCCCACCACCTTCTTCTATGCCTCGGACGACGGGACGCTTGGCAAGGTGCGCGCGTTCACCGGATCCGACGGCAGGACGTTCATCCTCTTCACCGCCGAGAGGAACGGCGACCTTGACATCAAGTACGAGAGGGGCACCGACACGCGCGAGGCCTACGCGCCCGCGGGCGGCGAGGCACCCAAGCAGACCGTGACGTCGACCGAGACCAAGGTGCGACGGCAGGCCCTGCCCCAGACGGGCGAGGAGGCCCTGCCCATGGCGGCATCTGCGGCTCTCGGCCTCTTTGGGTTGGGAGGAGGTCTCGTCTCCCGGAGGATCCGCAGGGACTAGCCTCCTGAGGGATTCCACCACAAGCTCTTGACTTATGAGCCCCCGCGATACCGTCAATTGGTGGCGGCGTTGCGGGGCCTTTTTTGTGACTTGGGATGATTCGTGCCGTTAGGCCGTCTGCTGGTGACGGCCTAACGGCAGAAGAATCAGGAGTGGGTCGCCGCGGCCAGCGACCAGGTGGGCGCCACAGGGCTCATCAGCACCCTGCCCGTACCCCTGAAGACGTTGACCAGGCCCTCTCCCGTGACGGCGGAGCCCATGAGCGACTTGCTTGAGCGCTCGACGGTGAACTTCAGGCCCGCCGACCACATGACCGCCAGGGGGCCGTCCACCTTGAGGGTGTCATCGACCAGATTGACCTCGACCAGCTCGCCGAGAGGCACGTTGCTCTCCAGGGCGGCAACGCCGGTTCCACGCAGGGCAAGGTTGAAGAGGCCCTCTCCCCCGCCGAGGGCCGAGGAGACCGTAGAGCGAGAGACGAGGCGCTGCTCGACCGACCCGTCGCACGCGAGGAACATGCCGTCCTCCAGCGCAACGCCCTCGGGGCCCCAGTCGGCGACGTCAACGAGGATGACGTGCTTGTAGGTGGGCTCGAGAACAATGGTCCCCTGGCCGACGTACTCGGGCTTCACGGCAGATTCGCTGGTCACGGCCCCGCGGAGCGTCTTGCCGAGGAAGTCTCCCACGCCCTTGATGCCCGTGGTCGCCTCGATGGGGCCAACCATCCACTGCATGGCGCCGGCCTGAAGGACGACGGGAGCGCTTTGGTCGAGGTCGATGACCGTCTGGCGCCGGCGGACGCCCATCTTTGACATGAAGTACTCGGGGACGACGTTGTCGGGCGCAACCGAGAGGTCGCGCCTGTATTCGATGACGCTGAAGCGGCCGAGACGCTGGATGACGGGCCGGTCATCCGTCTCGAGGCCCCTGACCTCGAAGGAAGAGCCGCCCGAGGTGGTGGGGTGCGATGAGGTCATGTCGAACAGTGCCATGGGAGCTTCCCTTTCTGCCGGCGTGGCAAACATGCCTAGTGACAGCACCATTTTACTGTAGGGTCTTCGCTCTGGCTGACGGCCTGGAATGGGCCCCGTAATACCGCCACCAACTGACGGGCTTACGGGGCCTTTTCTCCAGAATCGGGCTTTTTGGGCCGTAGCGCCGTCGCTGGCTGACGGTATTACGGGAGCGGCATCCGCGAAGGGTAAGAAAAAGCCTCCCGAAGGAGGCTTTCACCGTCATGGTCACGGAGGCTTTTACGTGAAGGAGTAGAAGACCTCAAGCTCGCTGAGGACGATTCCCCTCACCCGGCGCACCTTCGACATGCTGCGCCTGGTGCGGGCAGACGCCGTGCGCGTCACCAACGAGTTCGCGCTTCCCTTCAGCAACCCCTACATACTGGGCACGCAGGAGGAGAAGAGCCGCCCATACAACCCCACGCAACTCGGCAAGGACTTCTCCGCCTTCTGCAAGATGAACGGCTTCGACTGCACCTTCCACGACCTTCGCCACACATTCGCGACCATGATGATCGGCAACGGCTGCGACGTGCGCACAGTGGCGAGCTATCTGGGGCACGCCAGCGTGTCGATGACACTCGACATCTACGCCGACGTTGACCCTGAGGCCAAGCGAGCCGCCGTCGGCAAGGTTGACGAGAGCTTCGACATAGACATGAGCGCCATGGGCTTTAACGAGCCTGAGACGCCTGTCGCGGCCAATGCAAGCGGGCTCACCTTCACCGTGGAGCAGCTGCGGGCCATGCTCGCGGAAGCCGAGAAGAGGGAGGCGGATCATGCGCGTGCTTAGGGCGATTTTCAAGGCAACCAGGCTCGTGGCGAAGGCCGCCTTCAAGTTCATGTAGCCAATCTGGTCTGGCCGGTAGTGGGAAACGCGCTCTCCACGCTTTCCACCGCGACGGACGGCGGAGGGCCCCTACATAGCCCGTAGCCGTCCGGCGCGGTGGGCAAGGGTGGTGAGCGTCACCTCCCCGGACGATATCGCTCGCGATGACAAGGCTCCAGTGTCTAATCGCATGGACCTCCTACGCAGCAAGAACATTGGGACTGCTCTCGTTCGCCATGCCCTGCATCCAAATGGCCTCCCTGCCACGTCCCACCCAGGGCTTTCCTTGGACTTTCGCAGACTCGCCGCGAACCCCTACGGGCGCAAGGGCCGCAAAAACTTTTCGCTGGCCGTTCCAACTCTATGACCGAAAACTCAAGCCCTCCGGCTTTTGCTTCCTCCCCTGCGCCCTCCGTAAACCGCGGCGGCTTGCGAGCCACAAGGTTCGCCACGGGGGCGGACCGAAACCAAAGGAGGCCAATCATGGAAGCACTCAGGGACAAGGCAATGAGGGCAACAGGCGCGTTCTTGACGCGAAGGGGGTTCGAGATCCTCGAAAAGAACTGGACCTACGGCGATGAGAGCGTCGACTTCGTCGCTAGAAACGACGACAACCTTGTCTTCGTCACCTGCCTGGCCCGCATGAACGACGGCGAGGGATTTCCCGACGAGGCCGTCGACCGCAAGGCGAACGAGCGGCTGGCGATAGCCTACCTGACCGACCATCCCGAGAGCGGCGAATGCACGATCCGGTTCGACGTCGTGAGCCTGATTGTGACCGGCGAAACCCGGGCGTCCCTCCGCCATCACCGTAACGCGCTCTGCGCCGTGGAGTGACCTCCCCACGACGCTTACGCGACCCCGGGCCCGCAAGGACTCGGGATTTGTTTTTGTTCGCATCGGCACATCGTGACGGTGACGCTATTAGCTCAACCATGCTCGACAAAGCCGCATAGGCTCATGCATGATTGAGCGAGATTTTGTAACTCCTGGGGATACAATTACCCCAAGGAGTTAGATGAGTGGCTCGACGGAGAGAGCTGATTCCATGCTGACATACAAGCTAAGAGGTCATGATAGCGGTTCGACCTCTTATGGCTACTACCCAGAGGACGGGCCTTATTTCGGGACAGTTGTCTCTGATGCAGCTACGGGGGACTTGATATCCAGAACGCTCGCGCCGAATGATCGTCATGGGGTTTATCTCGGCCATATGGTTGGGAAGATCGCCGACATGATTGTGAATGGAGAACTCTCCGACCACGGAATGATTGCATGGGGCTAAGCACTGTCACAGAAGCCCGTTCTCGCGTGAACGAAATCCTCGTAGACGGAATACCGGCATCCCTCGTGCGGTCTCACCTAGGCTGGTAGCCGCCTCCAAAACGACCCTTCGAGCGCGCAATCCGTGGTAGGACCATTTTCGGAGCTCCGGTTATCACTCTCAGGGATATCTGCGGTGCCTGTCCCATTTACAGCCCGAAGGGTCTACCGCTGAGCTGCATATGAGCCCCCTTGTTCACATTGTTTCGACTTCAATACCCGAACACAGGCCGACTTTCACGGATTACAGGCATTCCAGGAGCCTTTTGGCCCCATTCAGCACGGTCACGACGCCTGAAGTGCGACGCCTCTGAGCAAACGAAGGTCACTGGCCCATTGCCTACACCAGCAATGCCGACGCATAGGCTACACCCCTCTTATCGACGCAGCTGTTCCCAACAGGCCTCCACGCGCGAGACGCCCCAACGACGCTCCCCTCACCCTAGGCAGAATCGCCGGAAAGCCCGCACGGCAACAAGGGCCGCAAAAACTTTTCGCTTCACATAGCACGTCTACAAGCGAAAACTCATGCCCTTACAGATTTTGCTTCCTCCCTTGCAGCCGCGCTGGCCACCGGCACAGCCCGGCCCACGGGAAACGCCAAAGGGGCGTCCCACGAGCTTAAAAGGTCAATCATGGGAAACAGGGCAGTCATAACCACGAAGGAGCACGAAATCGGCGTCTACCTGCACTGGAACGGAGGCCGGGACACGGTCGCGCCACTGCTCAGGTACTGCGAACTGCAAGGCTACCGCCCACCGAGCGCAGACTGCTACGGATGGGCGCGAATCTGTCAGGTAATGGGCAACTTCTTCGGTGGCGGCCTGTCTCTGGGCATCGACCGGTTCGTGAGGTTAAGCGACCCAGGCGACAACGGCATTTATGTCATCGACGACTGGGGGATCGTCGGCCGTGAAGGACTCTACGACAGCTTCACCGAGCAAGACGAGTACGACTTCGACGAGATGCTCCGCGCTTTCGACGACGCGATGCCCGAGAACGAGCAGCTCGGCGAGTAACTGGACGCGGTCGATGTGCCCGTGGCTGATATCGAGCTCGGTGACGAGGTCTGGATGGAGACGGTGAACAGTCGCGGAGCAATCCCAGTAATCTGTTTCGAGTAAAGTGGCCCGCTTGTTTGGACACGAAATCTTGGGTCGAAAGTGAGCTCGCGTCCTACAATGCGGCCGTCTAGGCGGCCATCAGCCCCGCATAGTACCACTCGGACGGCGTGTCGTAGTCCAGCGACTGGTGCGGGCGGGCGCCGTTGTACTGCTCGACGTAGCCCGCGACGAGCCTGCGGAGCACGGCCGGCGTCTCGTACTCGCCGACCCTCACGCACTCGCTCTTGAGGCTGCGGAACCACCTCTCCACGATCACGTTGTCGACCCAGCGGGCCTTGCCGTCCATGCCCTGGAGCACGTGGTTGGACGCAAGCAGCCCCTCGTAGGCAGCGGAGTTGAGGATGGAGGGCGTCCCGTGCTCCGCGAAAGCTGCCTCCACGCAGGCGCACACGCCAGCGGCGCCCATGTCGTCAGCGAGCCGCCAGGCGACGACGAGGCGGGAGCAC
Source organism: Olsenella urininfantis (assembly GCF_900155635.1). Classification (GTDB taxonomy): domain Bacteria; phylum Actinomycetota; class Coriobacteriia; order Coriobacteriales; family Atopobiaceae; genus Olsenella_G; species Olsenella_G urininfantis. The sequence goes on along the minus strand of NZ_LT732540.1, from coordinate 329,750 downwards.
CAGTCGATCACGCAGGTCAGGTACATATGCGCCCTCCCGGTCGGGATGTAGGTGATGTCTATGCTCCGCACCTGGTTGGGGAAGCGCATGGGCTTGTTCTTCAGCAGATAGGGATGCTTGAGCGCCTTCTTGGCCGGCTTGGACAGGTTGGACTTCGGGTACACCGGCCGCACGTTCATCTCCTCCATCAGGCCCGCCGCGCAGCGGCGCGACACGTCAATCTCGCCGCCCGTGCGGCGGCGAGATTGACGCGGGTCTTGCGCGCGCCGGCATAGGGCATCTCGAGGTGCACCTCGTCGATAACGCGCATGGCGCGCTCGCGCTCGTCTCCCTCCAGGGAGCACCGGCGCCTCCTGGGCCTGTAGCAGTAGCTCGACCTGGGGATCCCCAGCAGCTGGCACTGCCTTGCGACCGGGACCTCAGCGTTTCCCGGGTCTACCAGGCACATTGTGCGGGTTCACTCCCGAATGTCAAAACCGTGTCCAGCTTAAGCGGGCCACATTACGCGCTTGCAGCCCGCACTGAACTCAACAGCTCACCTTGCGCAGGCCAATGCGGCTACGCTGATTTTGCTATAAAGAATGAAGCGACGGCAACCACGATGACCGCACCGAGAATGGACGGAATCAATGCCATACCGGCCATGGTCGGACCCCACGTGCCAAACAGAGCTTGACCGACCGCGGAACCAACAAGACCGGCAATGATATCGGCGATAATGCCCATCGACTTGCCTTTGCTTGTAATGGCACCGGCTATAACACCAATGATTGCACCTACGATAAGCGACCACAACATAACTTCCATCTCCTTTGCTACAACCGACAAATCGGTGTCACACACAATAACCCGTTGACTCCTGATATACTGTTTACAGGTTTAACCGACGAGAAAGAGGGTGCTGTATGTCCGAAGAGAAAATTGAAGGAACGGTTGAAAAGGTCAGTGGGTCGATCAAGGAGACCGCTGGTAAGGTTGTTGGAGACAAAAACCTTGAGGCCGAAGGCGTTGTCGAGAAGGTTGCTGGCGCCGTAAAGGAGGTTGCCGCCGATGTTGAAGACGGCATCAAGGGCGCAGTTGAGGGAATCAAGAAGAGCCTCGACAAGGACGAAGAAGAGCCCAAGGCTTAACATCCTTTCCAATCAGAACGCAGTGCTTCGCCTCACGGTCGAATCGTGCCGCCAAGTTCAACGGGAATCATCCGAAAGGATTGATTCCCGTTCTTGTTTTGCGCCAAGATTCGACCAGTTCCCGCTTGCTGAGAGGCTCCTCTTTTCAGCCGTAAAGAGGCGCGGCATCGCTTTTCAAGACAAAATGCTTCCCAACCGCTGGTGGGAAGACGGAGCCGAAGACCCAACAGCTATATTTATAGCCGTTATTGTCGAAAAGATGAGGGCATGGGATCAGGCTTGCCGCATCGAAAAGCGCTCCTCCTAGAATTCTCCTCAACGTTCTCGGTACGGGCGGCGGCTATAATGATTCGCCGCCCGTACCGGACTCGCCATCACCGAGAGCAGGGACTCCCAAGATGACATGCCCTCGCCCGATAGTTATCACCGGTGCAATCTCAGTGCTCCACAGAGACGCTTGCGCCCGCGAGTCTCCATTGCGGCATCAGACCGCAATCGCAAACCTTACGGCATGGGCGGGAACAGACTGCCGGGATAACGGTAGCACAGGTGGTGCAATTGCTCGGGTGTCAGCGGTTGCTTGCTTCAAGTGGCGCGACAAACAATGCCGTTGCGGCGACAGGCGACTGTCAGGCAGGTTGACTCAGAAAGAAAGAGGTGAGTCGGGGCACGTTCTCGGCGCTGGCAAGATAGCTCTCGGCGATTCGGCCGCCATCCAACCGCACGACGTTGTCGGCACACAGCGCTATGAGTTCTACATCATGGGTGATGACGAGAATCGTCTTGCCAAAGTCCCGGAGCGCCTGGAGCGCGTCGGCGGTTTGGCGCATGTGGATGTAGTCGAGGCCGCTGGTGGGCTCGTCGAAGATGAGAATCTCCTTGTCCGCTGCAATGGCGCTCGCGATGGCGATGCGCTGCTTCTGACCGCCGGAAAGCGCCATCGGATGATAATCGGAGAACTCTTCCATGTCCACGAGACGAAGCGCCTCACGAGCCCTTTTCTCCCGCAACTTCTCGGGAACTGATTCCGGCACGCTAATCCGCACTTCTTCCAGCGCGCTATCGGTGAACAGCTGATGGTTCACGTCCTGCATGACCATGTAACATCGTGAGAGCATCTTGGAGAGGGGGATCTCCTCGCCATCTATGACGACCGAGCCCTTTGCCCGCCTGTTCAGCCCACAGAGAGTACACGACAGCGTGCTCTTGCCAGCACCGTTCCTCCCGATTATGGCCGTGATGCGCCCCCGAGGCAGCGACAAGTTCGGAACGTCCACACCGCTTTCTTTCGTGTAGTGGAAATTCACGTCTTTAAGGGTTATTTCGGGATTCTCGCCGATGTTGCGAGCCGTGAAAACCACGGAGCCCAGATTCGTTGCCCGAAGGCCCATCTCCGCGCATTCCCCGGGAGCCAGCTTTGCGAATGCGTCCGCATCCAGCGAGCGAGAGACCTCCCCATCGCAAAAGACCAACACGCGGTCGGCCAATTCTCGAAGAAAATGGAGACGGTGCTCGGCGATGACGATCGTCTTGCCCTGCTGCTTCCAGAGAGTAAGCGTCTTGCGCAGTGCTTCTATGCCCTCCATGTCCAGGTTCGACAACGGCTCGTCCAGTACGACGATGCGGCTGTCCGCAACTGCCACGCTGCCGCAGGCAATCCTCTGCTTCTCTCCACCAGACAGGGCAAACATGCTTCGCCTCAGCAGCGGCTCCAGGTTGAGCCGTTCGGCTATATCGGCGATATCGTGCCTGATGAGCGCTGGGTCGCGCCCTTGGTTCTCCGCTGCGAAAGCGAGCTCGCTTGTAGTATCGACGTTGAAGAACTGGCTGCGGGGGTTCTGAAAGACGCTTCCCACGCGTTTTGCCGTCTCGTAGATGGGTTGTGCGGCAACGCTCGCGCCATCCAGCAAGACCTCGCCCTCCAGCTCTCCCTCGAAGTAATGGGGAATCAGCCCGTTAAGCAGACGGCAGACAGTCGTCTTCCCACAGCCCGATTTGCCGGTGAGGACGACGAAATCGCCAGCCCGAATGGACAGGCTCGTCTTTTTGAGCGCCGGGCGCATTTGGACGTTTCCGTCCTCATCTGTCACGCGATAGGCGTATGAGACGTCCTTGAGTTCTATCATGTCAGGTCACCATGAACAGGACGAGCACCGTCGCGAGCAGCACCAGCAGAATGTAGTCGCGAGCGCGGAAGCCGACCTCGCAGATGTGCGTGCGCCTCACGTCGCCACCAAGCCCCTTGGTAAGCGCCGCCTGCGAGAGCTCGTCGGCGATGCGGACGGTGCTCATCATTACCGGCACCAGCTCGTACTCCATACGCTTTACCAGCCCCGAGCGCATACCCGCGACCTGACGCATCCTCATGGCCTCGGTTATGGCGCCGTTCTCCTCGGCGATCGTCGGGAAGAAGCGGAACATGACCGACAAGGGAATCGTCACCGCAGAGGGGATGCGCATGCGCTCCATGGCGGCGATGAACTCCGCGACGGTAGTGCTCTGCATCACGCAGTACCCCATCACGATGGGCGCGAAGAACCGCGAGATGAGACCGCCCAGTATCATGACGACCATGTTGAGCAAGCCGCTTGTCAACTGGAATGCCGCGCCCTCCATGAGGAACGCGAATGAGTAAAGCACAACGTAGATTGCAGCAAAGCGCCACCGCTGAAGCGCTAGAAGCCCAAGCAGCGGCAGCACGCAGCAAACCAGGCGCAGCCAGAAGTCGATGCCCATGATACTGCCATCGATCATCACGGCGCTCACCGTCAGGATGGCGAGCAGCCCGACCCTGGGATCCAAAAACGGGCGCTCGCAGGCGATTCGGAATGTGCTTACCTCAGCCCGCATATCAGGCCATGCCCGCCCTCTTGAAATGCTTTTTCAGCACCGCAGAACCTAGGAAGCCGCCGATGAAGCCGCCGATGAAGCAGAGTGCGATCAAGGCGAAGAACGCCCAATCCGGCGTAAGGCTCGCCAAGGTATCCACATAGGCCTGACCGTACCCGCTGACGAGGCCTGCAAGGTAGTTATCGCGATAGCCGAAGAACAGAGGCAGCGCCATGCCGACCATCCACAGGCTGAAGACACCGGAAGACAGGACGCAGAACTTCACGCTCTTGTACTGGCCTGTCTTCAGAATCAGGTCAGCGCATAACCCGGCGGCGATTGCGATGAGCACCACTGGCCAGGGACGGCCCATCACCAGCTCCAATAGGCCCAGGATGAGCGCCATGATGGTCACCATGCCAAATTTCTTCACCCTTGTGAGGAAGAGCATGTACGGAATCCCTGCAACAATAGGGCAGATGGCGGGCAGGAGGATCAACAGGATTGGAACGTAGCCCACGAAGCTGACGACGAAGAACACCACGAAGTAGAGCGCGGTGAATACCCCGATATTTATCAGGTCCTTTACGGAGAGCTTCTTACTTTCTTCCATGGTTTTCCTTTCATTTACTTATCCATGAAGCTTCGCATGGAAGCTTTTTTCCTAACCATGTCCGCGTAGAGGCCGCCTTGTGCCATCAGCGATTCGTGGTTGCCTCGTTCGACGATTCGCCCGCCGTCTACCACGAGGATCTGGTCGGCTCCGGCAATCGTGTGCAGCCTATGAGCGATGACCAACACGGTCTTGTCCTTCACGAGTTCGGAGATTGCAGCTTGGATGTGGCTTTCGTTGTCCGCATCCACGCTGGCAGTAGCCTCGTCCAGGATGACGATCGGAGCGTCCTTGAGGATGCAGCGCGCGATGGAGATGCGTTGCTGTTCGCCGCCGGAAAGCGACGCGCCGCCTTCTCCGATCACCGTATCGAAGCCCTGCGGAAGCTCCATGATGAAGTCATAGCAGCGTGCCTTCCGCGCAGCTTCGTACACGTCTTCCACCGAAGCGTCCATGCGGCCCATGGCGATGTTGTTGTACACCGTATCCTGGAACAGGTAGACACGCTGGAATACCATGCTGATGTTCTCCATGACCTGGGCAAGCGGCACTTCGCGCACATCCTTGCCCCGCAATCGCACGCTGCCTTCCCGCACGTCCCAGAAACGTGCGAGAAGGCTCGCAATCGTGGATTTCCCTCCGCCCGAAGGGCCGACGAGCGCCGTCATGGTGTTCCGCCGCACCGCGAAGCTGACATCGTGCAGAACGTCTTCGGCGCCGTAGGCGAAGCTGACGCCATCGAGCTCGATCTCCGGTTCGCCATTCGAGGGAATCGCCTCGGCACCGTCGTCCGGAAGCTCAGGTTCGGCGAAGATTGCCTCAATACGATCAAGGCAGGCATCCATCACAGTGAGTCGAGCGACCTGCCCGTAGAACGCCTTGAGCGGACCGAACAGCTCGAACACGAACAACAGCATGCCGATGAAGAAAGCGAGCGACAACGACCCGCTTTGGTACAGCAGCCACATGGAGCCGAGCACCACAGCGCTGCCGAGCCCGCATGCAAGGTTGAGCGCCTTCGACCAGGGCGCGAAATCGAACTCGAAGCTGAGATTCTTATCGCAAGATACTTGAAATGCGCCCGTGAGCTCCTCGGACTTCTCTCCCAGCATGTTGTAGGTCTTGATGATGCCCATGCCCTCGGTGAAGTCGATGACAGCCTCGGTGAGCTGCTGGCTCGCCTCCTGGCGCTCGTTGGAATGCATGAGCGTGTTCTTCTTCATGGCCTCGCCAATGCCGAACACGATGCCGGTAACGAGCAGGCATAGAAGGCCCAGCCTCCAATCGAATGCCAGCATGAACAGGATGAACACCACGGCCGAGAACACGTAGCTCATCAAGTCGGCGAGAACCATCATGAGGTTCTCCTCGATGAAGTTCATATCCGTCGAGAGAACCGAGCTGATGCGGCCGATGTTGCCTTCCGTGAAGAAGCCCATCGGCATCTTGCGCAGCCGTTCACCCAGATCAAGACGCATGTCGGCGAAGATTTCGAAGCCAGCTGCAGACTGGAGCCGGTCAGCAATGTTCTGGAACACGCATTGCAGCGCTATGCAGAGCACAAGTGCCACCCCCGCCCAGAGGCAGCTTGTCTCCGTGACGGTGCCGTCAAGGAAGCCCACAGCTAAGAAAAACGTCACCACGATGGGCGCTTTGCTCAGGAACGTCTTCAGGAACGAGCACACCGCCGCAACGTAGATTCTCCCACGGTAGTTGTGCGCAACCCTCAGGATTCTGCCGATGAATGCAATCATGCCCTCACCTCCCAGGCAGCACTCTCCTGCGCCGCCGCCCACAGGCGCCGGTATTCATTGGAGTTTTCGAGCAGCTCCTCGTGAGTGCCTTGCGAGTCGACGACGCCGTCTTTCAGCACGACGATCTTGTCCGCCCCGACGACGGTATGCAGGCGGTGGGCGATAACCAGCACCGTCTTGCCCTCTATGACTTCTGAGATTGCGGCGTTCATCTTCTCCTCGTTCTCGGGGTCGATGAAAGCTGTCGCCTCGTCGAGCACGATGATCGAAGCATCCTTCAACAGGGCGCGCGCAAGGGATATGCGCTGTCGCTCGCCGCCGGATAGCATCTTGCCGCCATCGCCCGCAGACGTGTCGATTCCCTGCGGGAAACGGGCGAGGAACTCGTCGCACTGCGCGCGGCGGGCGGCTTCGATGGCCTCCTCGCGGCTAGCGTCGGGGCGCCCGATGAGGATGTTCTCGTACAAGCTGGTGTTGAATAGGAACTGTTCCTGCGATACGTATGAGATTTGATCGTTGAGCGCCTCTAACCGCATGTCGGTCAGGTCCTGCCCGCCCAGCGTGATGCGCCCGCTATCCAAGTCGTAGAAGTGCACCAGCAGCTTGGCCAGGGTGGACTTGCCGCTGCCGGATTCGCCGACGAGCGCGGTCATGGTGCCTTCCTCAAGCTCCAGGTCGATGCCGTGTATGACCTCGGCGTCCTTGTAGGTGAAGCGCACGTCCTCGAAGCGGATGTCGTGGCCGCTGCCCTCGAAATCGCGCTCCGATTGTTTTAACGCCGGGTGCTCGATGAGCCTCTCCAGCTCATCGATCTTATAATTGAGCTGTGGGAACTTGCCGCCAAAGCTCATGGCTTTCAGAAGAGGCTGGCCGACGGCAAGCGACATGCAGATGACCAGGATGAAATCGGCCAAGCTGCTCCAGCCCTGCAGAACGAACCAGGCGCCGAAAGGGATGGTGAACAGCGCCACGCAGGGCATGATGCTTGAATACAATGCCATCCACGGCCAGCAGACCTTATACCATGCCAGGGTGAAATCGCGGTAACTCGTGATGTCGTCTTCGAAGCGTCGGTAGCTTTCGCCATCGCGGTTAAACACCTTCACGACCTCCATGCCGTTGACGTACTCGATGACGGTATTGTTCATCTTGGCGGCGGCACCGTAGTAGGCCCCCATGCGGCTCGCGCCTGCCTTGTACATCACGCCCATGGCCAGCAAGCCCAACGGCAGGGAGGCGACGCACAAGAGGGCCAGCTTCCAGTCCACGAAGAACATGGCGATGACCACGACAATCGGGACCAACAGGTTTCCGATTCCTTCGGGGATGGCATGTGCGAGCAGTATCTCGATGGTCTCGATGTCGTCGGTGAACATTTTTTTGATGCGCCCGTTGCCCAGCTCGCGGATGGTGCCGAGTGGCTGCACTTCCAGCTTCCGCTGCAGGGCGGTGCGAATGTTCTTCAGCGTGTTATAGGCGCAAACATGGGAGTATTCGAGCCCCTTTACGTACAGCAGCGCATTGCCCGACAAGCACAGTGCCGTGCACGCCACCAACAGCAGTACATGGCCAGTCTCCAGCGTCTGGCCCTCAATCAGCGGCACCAGGATTTGGTACAGGAAGAAGTACGGGATGACGCTCAGGACGATGGCGATGCAGACGCACGCTACAGCCTTGTACGTATAGCCCATGTATCCTTCCATATACGGTCGGACCTTGTCGAACATTCAACCTCCTCTATAGTTAGCTTTCTCTAACTCGCTAGCAAAAAATAAAGGACTTGCCGTCAGGCATTTCGTTCCCGAAAGCCCAGTGCGCGGTGCCAGTCGATGAACTGTATGGTCAGCTGGCAATGCAGCCGTATCTCCTCGTCGGTAAAACCGTGGACGAAAGGCTCGAACATCGTGCTCCAGAACGCCGTCGTGAGCACGTGCAGCTCCCTCGGGGTGATGTCGCCCCTGGCCAGACCTCGATCGGCTGCGGCGCGGTAGCACTTGTAGGTTTCCTGGCAGACCTTCTCCACCAGCTCGTGCTGGAAGTCTTGATACCGCGATCCCCCCGAGCATTTGACGAGCAGCGTGAAGCCGCCCCTGTGGTCGATCATGAACCCGAACCACCAGTCCATGTATTTTTCGGTCAGCGTCCACATGTCGTAGAGCTGCCCATCGGTCATGAGGGAGTAGTCGACGCTCTTGGACGCGATGACCTCGTCGATATCGTCTATTGTGGCCTGCACCAAGGCCTGGAAGAGCTCTTCTTTGCTGCCGTAGCGATTGTACAGTGCCCCTGTGGTGACGCCGGCCTGTGCGCAAATGTTGCGCAGGGAGGCATTGGTGAATCCCTTTTCGAGGAATTCTTCCATCGCGCATTCCCGAATCATCGGGTCTATCGCCTCGTCGAAGGCCGCCATTTCGCTCCTATACGCTTGGTTCAAGGATAATAACAGCGTCATTACCATAAGTTAGCCATATTTGACTTACATGTCCACCAATTATTTGCACCTGGCTTTGAGACGGGTTGAGATGGGGACGTTTGGACGAGCCTTGATGTTGCTGCATTTCACCTTATTCACTTAGAGCTTGAGATGGACCATCTTCACCATGCCGAGCAGGTCGGATGCCGCCATACTCGCCTTCGTCGAAAACTGCAGGCCCGACTTGTCGATGTAGGTGTAGAACCTCTCCTCGGCAAGCACCTGCGCGTTTCCGCCTATCTTGGCTGCGAGCTCGCTGGCCGAATCCACGTAGAAGAACATCTGCGCGTCGGCCTGCCCCACGGTCCTCATGTGCTTCTTGCGCATCATCGCCATGCCGCTCTTGTTGACGGCATCGAAGATGAGCTCGACGTCGCCGAATCCCTGGGGCATGCGCATCAGACCAAGCACACTTTCCTCCTCGAAGTAGTAGAACAGGCCGCTTGCGGTCACCAGGATCGGGGCTTCCGGGCGCTCCTCACGGACGCGCTCGATCCATGCGGGCTCGAAGGCGTCTCCGGCGATACAGGTCTCGCGCTCCTGTTCGGGAAGCAGCGCGCACCGGTAGCCGATCACGTGCGGCAGGTCGACGCCGTACCACTGGGTGCGTCCGTCGTCGTTGCGGTGGAAGGTGGTCTCGAGCCCCACGCCGAGCTGCGCGATGACGCCGTCAGGCTTGCGGCCGAGAAAGTCCGCAATGTAGCGGTCCATGTTGGCGGACCGGGATGCGGAGGCCAGGTAGGTGTACTGCGTCTGCGTGCTGTTCTCGACAACGCCGGCCGGTAGCCGATCCTTCAGCTCCAGCGCCTTCTCGTCGAACAGGATGCTTCTGCAGTGCTCGCTGGCGTAGATCCTGCCCAGCATGGGGACGTACAGGGTGTCCTCCACCACGCCCAGCTCATGAGTGCCACCCGTCATGTCGTCATCTCCTAGATGCTCTCGGTCCGCTCCCAGCCCTCGCCTGCGTCGGTCGCGTGCCGCACGAAGCGGAAGTCGCACACCTCACCGCCCTGGCAGAGCGTCTGCGTGCGGATGAAGTCGGTGTAGGGTAGCTCGCCGTAGTTGATGACGTCGGCGTGGCAGCACATGGCCCCCCAGCTTGAGCAGGCCGCGCCGCCCGAGGATCTTGGCGTAGATGCACTCGTTGCACTCGAAGTGGAACTCGTCGGACGGGTCGAGGAAGGCCCACATGTTCTCGGAGACCGCTGCGAAGGCTTCCTCCTCGCTCGCGCCGTGCGCCTGCAGCACTTCGTAAACAGCGATTGACATGAGGATCTGCGCCATGTGGTCGTAGTTGCCCTTGTCGCAGTACTCCGCCTCCTCCTGCCGCAGCTCCTCCATGCGGGCGTAGACATCCGCCCGCACCTCTGCGGGAAGCGTCGGGAACCATCTCTGGTAGCGGCTTTTCGCCACCATTGTCCTGGGCTCGTACTTTCCCATGTCCACCCCCTACCAGCGGAACACCGCGATGCGGTTGTTGACATTCTTGCCGACGGTCGTGGCGAAGAGCCTGCCGCGAAGCGTGTGCTTGCGCATCTCCTCGTTGTAGCTGCGCTCGGAGAGCAGCTCCATGCGCGGCTCGAGCTCGACGAACTCTGCGCCGCTTTCCGTTCCCCACTTGAAGGTGGCGTTGGTGTTCTTGATGGCGTCGTGCTGCTTGGAGTGCTTGACTATGAACATGGAGTTCATCTCGGCCACAAGGTAGCCATGCTCGAAGCTGTCGCACAGCATGTGCAGGCAGGCGGCGGTCTGGTCCTTGGTGAAGTACTCGAGCACGCCCTCCATCACAACAATGCTGGCTGAACGGTCACGCAGAAGCGCTGCCGTCCACGCGCCGTCGAGCGCGTCGGCAAACATGATGGTCCGCGCCACCACGCCCTCTTGGGAGAGGAAGGGATCGTACTTGCTCACATCCACGCCGAGCGTGTCGATGATCTCCTTGACCTTCTCGTCACGGATGCGCGGGTTGGGCCGTGCGGTTTCGCTCGCGCGGATGGCGAGCGTCGTATGTCCATGGTTGCATTCCGTTCGCCTGCAATCGATAAAGTTAGCTAATTATAACTTTTTGAATAGCGAATGAATACCCGCATAAGCAAAAAGCGCGAGAGGGCCACTCGGAGGCAAAGCCTAGGTCGGGTCCGCAAAAATCGTTGCGAGCAGCAAGTGCCCCGAGAGGCAGCTGAACGGGTCCGCGAGCGTGAGAGGTTCGAAATCACGGAGGCCCAGGGTTGTCGCCGTGTAGGAGCTGAGCGAATAGCTCATCCTGATCGCGCCTTGGGATAGCCCTCTATCTTAAATCGCGGGGGGAATGGATTGGTTTTTCGGACGCGCAGCGCCCGGCTGCAGCGACGCGGGTTGGGTTTCCGGTTCCCCCCCGCTGGTGCCGCGAAAAACCGAAAATCGCGCATAATCCCGAGAAAATTCCCCCCGAATTCCCCCGCGATATTATCTCCTGAACAGATAAAAGGGACCTGAAAGCCATGATTTCAGCGACTCCCAGACCCCTTTGCAAGAGTCGAAAAACAGACCGCGGGGTAAACTTTTTCGGTCGAAAAATTCCCCCACAAAGAAAAACCCTGACCCGCTTTCACAGGCCAGGGCTGCAATTTTGGTCGCGGGGGCTGGATTTGAACCAACGACCTCCGGGTTATGAGCCCGTTGGAGGCTGGCGCTTATAATATACATGGGTGTTTACCTGCGGTTTTATTTGTAAATGTTTGGCGCCATTGCTCGTATTTTTCTACTCTATTTCTTCGTCAAACGCTTTTCTTCTTCGAATCTTCGCTCAATGCGCACAGCGGAAACGCAATGGAACGCCTCATAATCCAATCGAAATATCAACCCGGGCCTCCAGTAAGATTAGGCATTTTTGCAAATCACTCCCTCGGCATCCGCCGGGAAGCGGCCACGGCTCCGCGGCCGGGTTGCACCTCCGCTGCGCGGCCTCAAGGGGGCCCACGGAATCGCCCACAATTCTCCTCTTCGATACGAATGGCGGGGATTGCCGTGGACCTCCCTTGACCCCGCTCCGCTCCGGTGCGGCTTCTGCGCGCAGGGGCGAGAGTCTAGGGGCCACGCGCCCGGAACGGAGGAAGACATGCAGCAGCTGATGACCGAGGAAATCGCCAAGACGGCACCGGGGCTCTATGGGCAGGACGGGGCGAAGGACCCCACGGTCTACGCCCACTACTTCTCATGCGTGAACGGATGGGACTGGTGGCTGCTCGAGTTCGACGGCACGGACGAGGCATTCGGTCTCGTCGAGGGTTACGACGACGAGCTCGGCTACTTCAGCATCAAGGAGATGGAGGAGCTGAACCGCCAGATGGGGTTCGCCGCCGTCGAGCGCGACGAGCACTTCTCCCCGAAGCCGCTCAGCGCCATCAGGAGGAGGTAGGCGCATGGTCACGGTCGAGTTCGACTCCATGGGCGAGGCGGTCCGCCTCGCCCTCGTGGCCGGGGAGTACGCGGGCGGCGGCCTGGCCGTCCTGCTCCTCGACGCCACGGACCCGCGCTCCGACGGCTACATGGCCGAGTGGGGCGTGCTCACGGCGAACGCCTGCACCTCGGGGCGGCCGACCGTCCTAGAGGGATCCCAGCGCTTGGCCTGGTAGCAGATGGTGCCGAACCCGAGGCGGTCTTCGCGCACCACGCCGTCAATTCCCTCGTCGGCGCTCTTTTTGGTGACGTCCGCATGGGATTCCAGGCTCTCGCCGTATCCCATCGCCACCAGCAGCTTGCCCACCAGGTGCTCGAAGAAGTACGGGTCCTTAGCCATGATGGCGGAGATGAGGTCGTCGGCGAGCGCACTTCGAATCTCGCCGTAGGCGGACTCCATGATCTCTTGAGGCGACTCCTGGTCCTCCTCGGCGGGTGTCACGGGCGTCTCAGCCGATGCCTTGGCCTTGCTGGCGGCACGGTAGCCGTCCTTCCAGGCCTTGAAAGCTGGGCACCGGTCGTAGAGCGCCTTTGCCGTGATGGGGCCGGGGCAATCGGCGAGGTACGACCTGCCAGCGCCGGTGATTCGATAGGTCCCCTTCTTCTCCCCGTATTCGAGGAGTTTGGCCTTCTCCAGGTCGGTGATTCCCCAGTACACGCGGTTGTAGAACCTCAGCTGTCCGCTCTTGAGGCGCTCGGCACGCTCATCGCCTGTCATGTCGAATGTGGTCGCCACCGCTTCTTGAAGATCGGAGCCGGTCAGGCACCCATCGCTTTTCGCCAGCGCCTCAAGGACGGGCCGCATGGTCTCATGCCATTTGGGCATCGTCATCGCTCATCATCCCCTTCATTTCAGCAAAATCAGTAAAAGGCTCAACCGCCGCTGCGGTCAAGGGGCCTGTCGCCTGTGGCAACGACCTGAGTTCTCTTGCAAGCCTCCTCGATCCGCCCTTGAGGCTGACGAACGTGAGACCGCCCGAGACGAAACCGCCGACGACCGGAACGACCTTGCTCACCGCGTCGCCGAAACTGCTTTTGGTGATCTTGACGCCGATTCCGGCAAGAACCTTTTTGATGATTGGGTAGTAGCTCGTCTGCGTAAGCGCCTTGCTGGCGACCTTCTTGGCGATATTCGACTGAACCGTTTTGGAAAACGCCGTCAACGCGGAGTTGGCCCCGCTCACTCCAACCATCACAGCCAGGAGAAGGGCAAAAGCCGCCAAGGTCTCATCGTCCATCTCGTCGCAATCGTCGATGAAGGACTGCCAGCCGTAGAGATACGCCAGTTTCTGCATGATTCGAAAGGCGTGGACATAGTACTGCGTCACGTCCGCCGGGATCGTTCCGAGCATCGCGAGCCCTCCTGGCAATCCCGCGGCAAACGAAAGGACGGTCGATTTCTTCGTCTCGAAATCAATAACGTCCATGGCGATGGAGTCGACAAGACCGGAATCCACCCCGGCGGCAGCCGGGCTCGTTGAAATCGCGAGCTCTACCAGCTCGTCCGCAACGCCCCGCTTACGAAACTCTGAGCGGAGGAAATGGTCGCGCTCAATTGCCACGCCTTTCAGCCTCATAACCTTCTTGAGGAAGGCGATGGCATATCTTTGGGCTTCCTCCTCCTGTCGATCGGCCTCGGCCCTTAGATCTCCAATGCTCTCCTTCACGGAATCGGGTTCGGATGGTATCGTCTCCCCCTTCGGCTTTATGACGTTCCCTTTCACGCTACTCACCGACCTTCTCGGCATAAAGCTTGAATAGATGCGAAACAACCCTCTCTTCATCTCCGCCAAAATCAACGCCATAGGCAGATTCGACAGCAGCATCGAGCCGTGCATGAGCCTTCATGAGATCGGAGAAGAAGAGGGCTTTATCGGGGCTATACATGTCGGCAAGAGTTGCCCCGCGTTGAGCGTTTCTCGCCTCAAGCACATCCCTAGCACACTGGCGTATCTCATCCTTCTGACTCGCAGATGGAGAAGGCCAGACAAAATTGTTATAGACGATAGTGTTCGAGTATTGATAATCGCTCTTTAAGCGTCCAGCAACCTGCCTCATCCATGCGTTGTGAAACTGACTTGAGATGATTCCAAAATCATATAAATCCGCCTCTTCGACAAAAAAGAGCTTGTTTCCAGGAATAGTGCCGTTGGTTATGAATCCGACCGGAATGTATTTCCTTCGTCCGGAAGACACCTGTGGAACGGCCAGGAATGCGCCATCGGCAGGCGCTTTAACCTCATCAAACTCCCACGGGGCGCAGGCTCTCTTTTGCGTGCCAGAACGCGGAGAAGCTAACCTTAGCTTGCGGATTTCATCGAACCGATCCCTTATTTCTTTGGGAAGTTTGGATAGCTCGGCTCCCGATAGTCCAGCAAACCACAAGCAATACCTGTTAATGCCCTTGATAAACTCAGATCCCATTGAAAATGGCCTAATGTACTGTTCGAGAGCAGGATATGAAGTCAGTAAACGATGTGCCTCAGCCTCATCGAGGGTTAAAAATCCCCAATCACCAGCGCCGCCACCTCGCGACATCTTTGGAACAGAGCAGAGGGGCTGCCTTCGCTTTTCGACAAAGACGTCCGGAGCATTCGAGAGGTAGCCGTTGATGTTGTCCGCTTTTGTTGCACCCGTTGAGCTAAACAGTAGAGGTTGCATATCGGGACTTTTAGAAAAGCCGACAATGACAACATGGACATTCGCTTTATCAGATGCTTGGGAATCCCAAACGAACGTTTTATAGGCGAAATCGATATGAACGCCATTGTCGAACAGGGGCTTCCACAGGGGCTCAACCTGCTGTCCCTGACAGATAGAGTTAGTTGAAACGAATGCACATCGAACACGATGCCCATCCATATATTCAGCCGCTTTCTTATGCCAGCATGCAACATAGTCGAGCAAACCAGCAGATTTGCCAAAAATCGCCGTCCTATCTTCCTTTTGAGCATCTTCAAGGCGCGAACTGCCTATAAAAGGAGGATTTCCGAGCACATAATCAACCTCATCCGCTGATACGACGTCATTCCAGTCGATACGAAGGGCATTCGCGTTAACGATGCCCTCGTAGTCCGTGAGCGGAAGTTCCTGATAGACACGCTGCGTCACCTTTGCGGTGTCAGTGTCCGCTTGTTTCTCGGCGATCCAGAGCGCTGTTCGGGCGACACAGCAGGCGAAGTCCTCCAGCTCAATACCATGGAAGTTCTTCAGGCTTACCAGCACGTCGCGATCGCCGGAATCCTCAAAGCTGAACCACGCCTGCTCACCCTGGAGCTCGAAGAGGATGCGGTTTTCCAGCTGCCTCAGGCACAGATAGCTTTCCGTGAGGAAGTTGCCCGATCCGGCGGCGGGATCAAGGATGGAAATGCCGCCGATCTTCTCGTGCAATTCTTTGAGAGCACGGGTCCTCGCGCCACCCGCGACGGGCTTGGCGCAGGCCTCGTCGAACTCAGCCTTGAGGGCGTCGAGGAAGAGCGGGTCTATGACCTTGTGGATGTTCTCGGGGCTCGTAAAGTGCTGACCGTTTGCGCGGCGGTGATCGTGCGACAGTGCCCCCTCGAAAATCGAGCCGAAGACCGTGGGACTCACGCCCGACCAATCAAACTCCTGGCACCCCTCGACGATGAGCGTATGGCGGAAGTTCTCGGACAGGGGCGGAATCTCAGTCTTCTCGCGGAAGAGACCGCCGTTCATGTAGGGCAGCTTCTTCAGCCAGGGCTCGGCATACTTGTCGCGGTCCTCATCTTTGGTGTCGAGCCAGACGAACAGGTCCTTGAGGCCTCGCCTGAGATCACCCGCCTGGAAGTGCGAGACGTAGTCGCGGAAGGCGTTGGGGGCAACGAGTCCCGAGTCCTCGCAGAACATGAGGAACATGAGACGCGTCATGAGCGCGGAGAGCGCGTGGTGATTCTCGGGCGTGTCGGGGTCATCGAACGCCTCGGCGACCAGGTCATGCAGTTTCGACATGATCTTGCCGGCCTCTACGGAGACGGCACGGGAGATCGTGGCCGGGGCCTCGGCCCCGCCCTTGAGGAACTGAATGGCTGCGAGGTTCTTGGGGAGCTCCGCGAGCGGCAACTTGAAAAGCGGCTCACGACATAGCGAGTCCCGCTCGCGGTCGAAGACCCAAAACTCGGCAAAATTGCAAGCGATGATGTAGCGCGGCTGTTGGGAGAGGGGCATGCCCTGGGCGTAGGCGCTGCCCTGCTTCGCGGGCGTCACTTTACGGCCCTGGCGCGTCTCCTCCTTGGCGAGATCGATTCCAAGCGACTTCTGTTCGACAAGGGTTTTAGCCGACGGTATGAAGACATCAATGTAGCCCTCGTGCGCGCTCGCATCCGTCGAGACGGGTTTCTCAAACTCAAGCCGCGACACGGCATCCTCGACGCCGAGAACACTTTGGTAGAAATCGATCCAGAACCGCTGCGTGTCCTGGTTCTCATTTCCCTTGTTCGCCCACCTGCTTGCAAAAGCTTCTGCATCGGCTTTCTTTCCCGGCATACGGACCCTCACTTGATAGCCTTTTCCACTGAGAAAGATTCTACGTGCTAGTTCGGTCTTTTTAACCAGCGTTTGGCTTTATTGCACTCCAGTAGGCTTCTTTGTGCGTGATTCCGTCTTATTTTCTTCGCTATTTCTTCGCCGCACTATTTAGCCAAAAGAAAACAGCCCAGAGAAACAATGCCTCTGAGCTGCTAAAAGTCTTGGTCGCGGGGGCAGGATTTGAACCTACGACCTCCGGGTTATGAGCCCGGCGAGCTACCAGACTGCTCCACCCCGCAATGTCTGGGCGCATCCAATGCGCAATAAGGAACTATACGAACTTCTCCCCCACAAGTCAAATGCTGTGAACGCTTCTCCACATCTCGACCCAACGAGCCCCGACAGAACTATGCTGTCTATGCTGTCTATGCTGTAAGAGCAAGCCAGCAACCGGCAAGAGAGGAGCACCATGGCCCCGTTCCAGCCACCACAGCTTGACCCCAACTGGAGGGAGGACATGCCCTCTCTCCGCCACCCGCCGCAGTCCGTGGAGCCTCTTCGCCAGAAGGCGCTGCCTCTCCCCCTGAGCTCGTCCGTCCACGTAGACGGCCTTCTTGCCGAGATCGTCCTCGAGCGCATAGAGGACGTAGACGCTCACCTCTGGCTCAACAACGTGCTGGACGTTTTCGTTGACCATGGCCTTTTTGGGCTCCGCTTCGCCCAGACCAACCGCGGCAAGAACTGCGCCCAGGGCAGAACCAGCCGACACCTGCGCATAGCCCAGCTGCGCAACCTCCGCCTCATCGTGGACGGCTCCGCGGTGGAGCTCCACGCGAACGACGACGAGCTGGCCCTCTCCACGCTTTGGTTCCCTGCCGAGGACGAGCTGCTCATCCGCAACGAGATGCACGCGGCACACGCGGTGGTATATCCTCTTGGGACCTTGCGCCCACCCCATAACTAGGAGAAACGCATGCCCAACCAGCTCCTCGCCATGATCGTATCGCTGATGCTTGGCTATGCCTGCGGCAACTTCCTCACCGCAGACATTGTGTCCCGCGCCATCACGGGCAAGACCGTCTTCGATCTGGGCGTGGGCAATCCCGGCATGGCAAACGTAGGCCACGAGCTGGGACACAAGGCCGCGCTCGTCGTGCTTGCCGGCGACATCCTCAAGACCGTCCTGGCCTGGCTCCTCGCACGCATGCTCTTTCCTGGGCACGCCGAGCTGGTGGGACTTTGTGCCGGGCTGGGAGCGACTCTTGGCCACAACCATCCCTTCTGGCACCACTTCAAGGGTGGGAAGGGCGTGGCAACCAGTGCCGCCGCAGTGTCCCTGACAGCTCCTCTGGCAGCTGCGGCTGCCGCACTGGCGGGCATCGTGGGAACGGTTGCCACCAACTACCTCTGCTACGGTGCCGTGGTTGCCGCCTTCGCCTACTGGGCGCTCATCGCCTTTGCTCGCAGCGTCTTCTCGGCGGAGTCCCTGGTGGCTCTGGCGTTCGCCCTGCTCATGGTGCGCGCGCACTGGTCATCCATCCAGGCCGCACGGGCGGGAACGCAGCGATACGCCACGCTGGCGCTCAAGGTTCGCAAGCGCCTTGGCCTGCCGCTGCCCACGGACCGGAACCGCCACTAAGCAACCAGGCGCGCGCCTACCCCTGCAGGAACGCCGCCGTTCGGCCCTCGCGCGCGGCGGCCGCAAGCTCGTCCAGCGCATCTGCCACGCCGTCGGCCGTCACGGGACCAATGTGGAAGCGCGCGGCCTCGGCCGCGGCCGGCGTCGCGTTGGCCACCGCCACGGAGTTGGGCGTGCGCGCCATGATCTGCAGGTCATTCTCGGCGTCTCCGAAGAACACCGCCTCCTCGGGCGTCAGGCCCAGCTTCCCCAGGAGGATGTCGAAGGCGCTTGCCTTGCTCACGCCGGCAGGGATGACGTCGAACCAGTTGGGCACCGGCGAGACCACGTCAAACTCGGGAGACACGCTGCGAGAGATGCGACGCACGTCATCCAGGGTGAAGGCAGACTCGGTGCAGGCGATGGTCGCCGCGATCAGGTCCATGTCCGGGACCTCGTTCACGATGATGCCGTTGAACTTGAAGCGCTGCTCGAACACGGCCATCTCGTTGGTGTTGGCCCCGATGACGTACGCGGGGTTGTCCAGCGAGGTCTTTGCGGGATACGCAATCACGAAGCAGCCCGGCAGCGGGCGGAAGGCCTCGGCAAGGCGCTGCAGCGCGAGGTTCTCCACGTATCTGACCCACACCAGCTCGCCATCCACCAGCACCTTCTTGCCATTGGAGAGGATGCCCGTGGCAAAGCAGCTGCGGTCTCCCTTGAAGAAGCGCATGAGCTCCTGCTCGTCTCTGCCCGTGGCAGGCCCAAACTGCACCCCAGCGGCACGGGCGTTGCGCATGGCCTCGAAGACCCTGTCTGACGCATATGGCTGCCCGAAAGGCACCAGCGTGTTGTCAATGTCCGAAAGCGCAAGGCGAATCAAAGCGAACCTCCCATGAAGCGGGGCATGGAGCCACATCGTGCGGCCTGGGCGATGTCGAGGAGGGCGTCCGCCACGCTGTCCTCGCCGGAAGGGCCGATGTGCCAACGGGCGGCCTCGGCCAACGCAGGTATGGCGTTGGCAACGGCAACCGAGTTGGGGTAGGCACCCACCAGGCTGAGGTCGTTCTCGGAATCGCCGAAGACGGCGACCTCCTCCGGGGATACGCCCAGCTCCTGGCGAAGCACCTCGGCACCGCTCTGCTTGCCCCAGCCCAGGGGCAGCACGTCTATGAGGGGAACCCTCTGGCTGGGATAGACGAAGTCAAGCTCGGGGCAGGCCTCCTCGAGCGCCGCCTTGACCCTCTCGCAGAAGGCCCTGTCTCCCCCGCAGCGGACGTTTGCCTTGAGCAGTGGAACCTGGGGAAGCTCGGAGACGACCTCCGTGATGGACTGCAGGCGGCCCTCCCGCACGAACCCCTCGCCCACGCCAACGCCCCAGGAGGACCCCCCGTGGGTGACAATGACGCAGGTGCCCGGAAAGCTTGCCGCCACCCCCACCGCACGGGCCAGGCTCGCCCGGTCAAGCTCCACCGCGCGCACGCGCCTTCCGTCCAGGGTCACCACCTGACCGTTGTTGCAGACGCTCGTGGAGCAGGCCCACTCGGAACCTGGAAAGATCCAGGCCAGGTCCTCGGGCCTGCGCCCCGTTGCCGGGGCAAAGTGCACCCCCGCCTCCTGGCAGGAGCGTATCGCCCGAAGGGCGCGGTCGCTCACGTTGGGGCGGCCGTAGGCCATAAGCGTGTCATCGAGGTCAGAAAGGACGAGCTTGATCATGCGCCATCCCTTTGTGGTCGGCGGTTGACGGGCTCATTCAGTATAGGTCTGGGTTCTCCAGCACGTCGAAGCGATTGACGCGCATGAGGATCTGCTCCACGTCCAAGGTTCCCCAGAGGGTGATGGGCCTGTCGTCGCCATGGCGCCAGACGCGCACGCTCTGGTAGCCCACCAGCGAGTTGGGACGGCTCCACTCCATGCGCTCGATGTCCTTGTAGAGGACCTCGCGCCTCCTGCCCAGAAAGGGCGTCACATGCATGCGGTCGCCGAAGGTGACCACCTGGTAGTGGCGCAGGGCCAACAGTATGACAAGGCTCACGCCCAGGAATGCGGCAAAGAACGAGAGGAGCACCGGAGGGCTTGCCTCGAATACGCCCACGTCGCAGAGCCACGCCAGGACCAGGCCCAGGATGCCCATGAACGCCATCGTCATGACCAAGGTGCGCAGCAGGATGCCCGAGACCACGTAGGTGTCGTGGTTTCTATGATGACGCTCCGATAGATCGCTGTTGGCGATCCACTCGAGCACCACCGCAAGCAGGGGGACGCCAGCCGTAACGCATACGAGGATCTCAGTGCTCACAGGGCATCCGCCCCTTCGCACGTGGACGAGAGGACCGTTTCAACGCCACCCACGAACACCTTCCACAAAGCCCAGAATCTTTTACCTTGGATAACAGCTTATCAAGAGAGCCGGTCTCGCAAAGCCTGCCATGGGTGCGCGGGCGCAGTTCCCCCGCGCGCGGCAGAGCCTCCCCACGAGGGGCCCATTTTCAACCGCGAACGGCTGGAGCCCGCGGCGCGTGCGGGCTCCAGGGGCATGGCGTCAGGGTTGGCGACAGGCAGCTTGGACGCTAGGCATCCTGCCTTGCGGCAAACTTGGCAACAAGGCGCTCCAGCAGGTCAACGGTGATCTCCATGGAGGGGATGGGGATGAACTCGCGCACGGAGTGGGCATAGTAGCCACCCGTGGCGATGTTGGGGCAGGGCAGGCCGCGGAAGGTCAGCTGGCTGCCGTCGGTGCCGCCGCGCACGGCCACGCAGGAGGCGTCGATGCCCACCTCACGATTGGCCTCGAGGGCGTTGTCGATGAGGAAGTCCAGGCCCGCGAAGTGCTCGGCCATGTTGCGGTACTCGCTGTGGACGTCAACGGTCACGGTGCCCTCGCCGTAGCGCCCGTTGAGGTACGCGGCAGCCGCGCGCAGGGTCCTTTCTCGCCCGTCCAGGACCTGGGAGTCGAAGTCGCGCAGGATGTAGCTCATGCGCAGCTCGAGCGCCGTGCCCTCGATGCTGATGGGATGGTAGAAGCCCTCCCTCCCCTCGGTGTGCTCTGGCCTCTCGGCGGCAGGCAGCATCTGCTGGAGCTCGGAGGCAACCGTGATGGCGTTGACCATGACGTTCTTGGCGCTGCCGGGATGGACCATGACGCCACGCACCGTGACGTCTGCGTGGGAGGCCGAGAAGGTCTCGTAGTTGAACTCGCCGAGGGCCTCGCCGTCCACGGTGTAGCACCACGCCGCGCCGAACTCCTCGAGGTCCAGCAGCTCCGCCCCATGTCCGATCTCCTCGTCGGGCACGAAGGCGATCTTGAGGGTGGGGTGCGCGAGCAGGGGGTCTGCCTGAAGGCGCGCGAGCAGGGAGCAGATCTCTGCCACGCCGGCCTTGTCGTCCGCCGAGAGGAGCGTGCGGCCGTCACTGCAGATGATGTCCTGGCCCACGAACCTCTCGAGGTCCGGAACCTGCTCGGGCGAGGTGGAGACCAGCTGTCCGTCCACCTCGCCGGCAACGAGGTCGCCGCCCTCGTAGTGCACGACGTGCGGGCGGATGCCCGAGGCCGGGGAGTCCATGGCCGTGTCGATGTGGGCGCAGAGGCCCAGGGCGGGCAGGTCCTCGGCGCCTGCGGAGGCGGGCAGCGTGGCCGTGACGTAGGCGTGCTCGTCCACGCGGACGTCCTGGAGGCCCAGGGCGGTCAGCTCCTCTCCCAGGTAGCGCGCCATGACGTGCTGCCCGGGCGTGGAGGGCGTCTGCCCTTCGTTGGCGGCACACGACTGCGAGTCCACCTGCACGAAGCGGAAGAAGCGCTCCGCCACGTCGGGGAGGCCGGCAGGGGCGGTGATGGCGCTGGTGTCCTGGGGGATGTAGCTCTCGTCAGGCTGGGGCATAAGGTCTCCTGGTTTCTCTTGGGGGCTGGGGCGTGATGGAATATGTAGCCATTCTACTGGTGTCACCCCCGTCGCATGACGGTAAGACCGCCACCAGGTGACGGTCTTACAAGGGTTTTCCAACCAAGCGGGCAAATTTGGGACGTCCGGCCGCCACCAGGTGACGGTCTTGCGGCGGCCTAGGCCAGCAGCTCCGCCAGGTCTGCCTCCGGCGTGGTGATGGGCGCCAGGCCATAGTTGTCCACCAGGACCTTAAGGACGTTGGAGCTGATGAACGCAGGCAGCGTGGGGCCCAGCTTGATGTTCTTGATGCCCAGATGGAGCAGGGTGAGCAGAACGCAGACGGCCTTCTGCTCGTACCAGGAGAGAACAAAGGAGAGAGGAAGCTCGTTCACACCGCAGCCAAAGGCGTCCGCCAGGGCAAGGGCGATCTGGATGGCGCTGTAGGCGTCGTTGCACTGGCCCACGTCCATGATTCGAGGGAGCCCTGCCACAGTGCCCAGGTCAAGGTCGTTGAAGCGATACTTGCCGCAGGCCAGGGTGAGGACAACGGAGTCCGCGGGCGTCTGCCTCACGAAATCGGTGTAGTAGTTGCGACCAGGGCGTGCGCCGTCGCAGCCGCCCACCAGGAAGAAGTGGCTGATCTTGCCGGCCTTCACCGCGTCCACCACGGCCCCGGCGCGGGCGAGCACGCTCGCGCGGGCAAAGCCGCAGGTCACGCTGGTGCCACCGTTGATGCCGGTGAGGTGCTGGTCCTCATCGTAGCCTCCCAGCTCGAGGGCCTTTGCGATGACTGCCGAGAAGTCCTTCTCCCCCTGGGCGCCGGCGTCCACATGGATCATCTCGGGAAAGGAGACGAGCTCCGTGGTGAAGATTCGGTCGGCATAGCTGGGCTTGGGAGGCATCAGGCAGTTGGTGGTGAAGAGCACGGGGGCGGGCAGGCCGTCGAACTCCCTGCGCTGGTTCTGCCAGGCGGTGCCAAAGTTGCCCTTGAGCTGCGGGTACTTCTTGAGCTGAGGGTACGCGTGGGCGGGAAGCATCTCTCCGTGGGTGTAGACGCTCACGCCCGTGCCCTTGGTCTGCTCCAGGAGCTGCTCAAGATCGCGCAGGTCGTGGCCGGTGACCACGATGAAGGGGCCCTTCTCCACGGTAAGGCTCACCTCGGTGGGCTCGGGGTCTCCGTAGGCGGTGGTGTTCGCCTCGTCCAGCATGCCCATGACGGTGAGGTTGACCCCTCCGACCTTCAAGACCATGGGCCGGATTTGGCCACGGACCGTGTCAGCTGGTGACAGGGTCCGTGGCCCGAGGCGGGACGGGACTCTCGGCGTCTCGTTAGACCGCCACCGAGTGACGGAATCCGCGGGCTAAGAGGGACGCACAGCCCCAGCCTCCCGGAAATTCTCCTTGGCCACGGAGATCATGAGCTTGATGCGGTTGAGCTGGTTGACCTCGGAGGCGCCGGGGTCGTAGTCCACGGCCACGATGTTGCTCTGGGGATGCATCTGGCGCAGCCTCTTGATGACCGACTTGCCCACCACGTGGTTGGGAAGGCAGGCAAAGGGCGAGGCGCACACGATGTTGGGCGTGCCGTGCTCGATGAGGTCCACCATCTCTGCGGTGAGCAGCCAGCCCTCGCCCATGGTGTTGCAGAGCGAGAGGATCTGCTTGGCCTTGCCGGCGAGCTCGAAGATGTCCTCGTAGGGCTGGAAGCGCTCAGACCTGGCCAGCATCTTGTTGAGCGGCTTGCGGATGCCGTCCACCAGTTTGATGCCCGCGTTGTGCGTGAGGCGGCTGGTTGCCTTGGTGCCCAGCTCGTCGTGGGTGTTGATGGCGTTGGACATGCCAAAGAGGAAGAAGTCCACGAGCCCCGGGACGTCGGCCTCGCAGCCCTCGCCCTCGATCACGTCCACCACCTGGTTGTTGGCCGTGGGATGGAACTTGACCAGAATCTCTCCCACCACGCCCACGCGCGGCCTGGAGCGGTCGCCCACCAGGGGCAGGGCGTCAAAGCGGTCGATGGTGTCCTGGCAGAGGCGATAGAAGCTCCTGCGGTCCGTGCGCGGCAGCAGGGTCTTGGCGCGGCTCATAAAGGCGTCGAAGAGGCGGTTGGCCGAGCCCCTCTCGGCCTCGTAGGGGCGCACGCGGTAGAGCAGCTGCATAAGAAGGTCACCGTACACCAGCACGTAGACCGCGCGCACGAGGAGCGCGGGCCTGAAGATGTTGAAGCCGGGGGAGGACTCCCCCAGCCCGCTGGCGGCCGTGAGCGAGATGACGGGCACCTCCTCGTGACCGGAGTCCTTGAGAGCCTTGCGGATGAGGGCGATGTAGTTCGTGGCGCGGCAGCCCCCTCCCGTCTGCGTGATGAGCACGGCGGTGCGCGAGAGGTCGTACTTTCCGGAGAGGACCGCCTCCATGATCTGGCCCGTCACCAGGATGGAGGGATAGCAGATGTCGTTGTTAACGTACTTGAGGCCCATGTCCACGGCGCCGTGGTCCACGGAGGGCAGCAGCACCACGTTGTATCCGGCAGACTTGAGCAGCTCCTCCGCCAGCTCGAAGTGGATGGGGGCCATCTGCGGGATCAGGATGGTGTAACCCTCCTCCTGCATCTGCTTGCTGTAGTTGTGCTTCTCGAAGGCGGCACTCGCCGCCTCGCGCCAGACGGCGGGCCTCTCGCCTGGGGCGGTGCCTCGCTCCAGCTCCGCCCTCTGCTCCGCAAGGGCCGCCATGAGGGAGCGCACGCGGATGCGTGCGGCGCCCAGGTTGGAGACCTCGTCGATCTTGAGAACGGTGTAGATCTTTCCCGAGGCCTCCAGGATCTCCTGCACCTGGTCCGTGGTGAGCGCGTCGAGTCCGCAGCCGAAGCTGTTCAGCTGGATGAGGTCGAGGTCGTTTCGGCTGGCCACGAAGCGCGCGGCGCGGTAGAGGCGGCTGTGGTACATCCACTGGTCAACCACGCGGATGGGCCTCTCGGGCAGCATCTTGTGCGCGACGGAGTCCTCGGTGAGCACGGCAAGGCCAAAGGAGTGGAGAAGCTCGGGGATGGCGTGGTTTATCTCGGGGTCGTTGTGGTAGGGACGGCCGGCCAGCACGATACCGTGAGCATCGTGCTCCTCGATCCACCGGAGCGCCTCGTCCCCGGCTCGCTGCATCTCCCGCTTGAAGGCGAGGTCCTCCTCCCAGGCGGCGTTCACGGCCTCGTCGATCTCCTGGCGCGTGATGGCCTCACCCCTGACCCGGCCGTGCCCCTGCTCTGCGTCCTCTGCGCGCCGCACGGCCACAAGTTCGTACAGGCGCCGCTTGAGCTCCCTCTTGTTGTCGTACGGGATGAACGGAGCGAGGTACTCGACACGATCTGCCGCAAGCTCGTCCACGTTGAGCTCAAGGGCCTGCGGATAGCTCATCACAATGGGGCAGTTGTAGTGGTTGGTGGCCGAGCTGTCCTCCGCGCGCTCCCAGCGGATGCAGGGCATCCAGATGAAGTCGGGGTCCTTGGCCAGCAGGTTCATGACGTGGCCGTGACTGAGCTTGGCTGGATAGCACACGGACTCGGACGGCATGGACTCGATGCCCGCCTCGTAGGTCCTCTTGGTGGTCTGGTCGCTGAGGACGACCGAGAAGCCCAGCCTGGTGAAGAAGGCATGCCAGAAGGGGTAGTTCTCGTACATGTTGAGCGCGCGCGGGATGCCCACCGTGCCGCGGGGAGCCTCCTCGGGAGCAAGGCCCTCGCGCTCGAAGAGCAGGCGGTTCTTGAGCTCGAAGAGGTTGGGGGCCTGGCTGCGCTCCTTCTTGGACTTGCCCGCTCCCCTTTCGCAGCGGTTGCCCGTGACGAAGCGGCGGCCCTCGCCGAAGTCGTTGATGGTGAGCAGGCAGTTGTTGGAGCAGCGCCCGCAATGCGCGTTGGTGTGCCTCACCTGCAGGGTATCGATCGAGATGCGGTCCAGGACGCCGGAGACGCCCTCTGCGCCCGCACGGTCGCGCGCGAGAAGGGCCGCGCCATAGGCACCCATGACGCCAGCGATGTCAGGGCGAATCACCTGCCTTCCCGTGAGCAGCTCGAAGGCGCGCAGGGTGGCGTCGCTCATGAAGGTGCCGCCCTGCACCACCACGTACTCGCCTATCTCGTCGTAGTCACGCAGCTTGATGACCTTGAACAGAGCATTCTTGATCACGGAGTACGAGAGGCCCGCGGCGACGTCTCCTATGGTGGCACCCTCCTTCTGGGCCTGCTTGACGCGGGAGTTCATGAAGACGGTGCAGCGGCTGCCAAGGTCGATGGGAAGGCGGCCTCCCACCGCCGCGCGGGCGAACTCCTGCACGCTCATACCCATGGAGTCCGCGAAGTTGGCGACGAAGGAGCCACAGCCCGCAGAGCAGGCCTCGTTGAGCATGATGTGCTCGATGACACCATCCTTGACCTGGAGGCACTTCATGTCCTGGCCGCCTATGTCCAAGATGAACTCCACCTTGGGCACGAAGGCCTTGGCGCCACGCAGGTGCGCCACGGTCTCGATCTCGCCCGAGTCCGCACGCAGGGCCTGGATGAGGATCCCCTCCCCGTAGCCCGTGGTGGTCACATGCCCGATGGTGCAGCCGGCAGGCAGGTGGTCGTAGATGTCGTCCATGATCTTTCGGGCGCAGCCCAGCACGTCGCCGTCGTTGTTGTCATACCAGGTGTAGAGCAGCTGGCCGTCCTCGCCCACCACGGCCGCCTTCATGGTGGTGGAACCAGCGTCTATGCCGATGAACACACGACCCTGGTAGTCGGCGAGCTGGCCCTTGGGAACAACCTGCCTGTCATGGCGGGCCTTGAACTCCTCGTAGTCCTCCTGGGTGGCAAAGAGCGGGTCGAGACGGGCAACCTCGCTGCCCTGGACGTCCCTGAGGTTCTCCAGCGCCGAGACCACCTGCTGGAAGCTGACGAGCCTCTCGGACTCGCCGGCAAGCGCAGCTCCCGTCGCAACGAAGAGGTGGGCGTTCGGGGGGACCAGGCGGTGACCCTCGTCCAGCTTGAGGGCCTCGTAGAAGCGCTTGCGCAGCTCCGAGAGGTACTGCAGGGGACCTCCCAGGAAGGCCACGTAACCGCGGATGGGGTGGCCGCAGGCAAGGCCGCTGATGGTCTGGTTTGCCACGGCCTGGAAGATAGACGCGGCAACGTCCGCGGGGGCGGCGCCCTCATTGAGCAGCGGCTGGACATCCGACTTCGCGAAGACGCCGCAGCGGCTGGCGATGGGGTAGATGTGGGTCGCATCCTTGGCCATCTCGTTCAGGCCGCTGGCATCCGTCTTCATGAGAGAGGCCATCTGGTCTATGAAGGCTCCCGTTCCGCCGGCGCAGGTGCCGTTCATGCGCTGCTCGATGCCGTTGTCGAAGTAGATGATCTTGGCGTCCTCGCCGCCCAGCTCTATGGCGCAGTCGGTCTGGGGGATGAGGGTCTCTACCGCGCGCTTCGAGGCGATGACCTCCTGCACGAACTCGAGGTCGAGCCAGCGCGCCAGAAGCATGCCACCCGAGCCTGTGATGGACACGCGCATCTCAGGATTGCCGATGACCGCGGCCGCGCGGAGGAAGAGCGCCTTGGCGGTGGCGCGGACGTCGGTGTGGTGACGCTCGTAGTTGGCATAGACCAGCTGGCCGGACCCATCGATGACGGCAAGCTTCACGGTCGTGGACCCCACGTCTATGCCCAGGCGCAGCGTGGCGCCGTCAAGGCTCAGGGGCGTGATGGGGCTCAGCTCGGCCCCGCGCTGCACCAGCCTGACGCGCGGGGCGGGGGTCGTGGCGCCTGCGGCGCCCGAAACGCTCGGCTCGATTGGGT
Organism: Olsenella urininfantis; assembly: GCF_900155635.1. GTDB lineage: Bacteria > Actinomycetota > Coriobacteriia > Coriobacteriales > Atopobiaceae > Olsenella_G > Olsenella_G urininfantis. Next base: position 301,714 of record NZ_LT732540.1, on the reverse strand, counting down.
TAGTCATGCTTCTCTCCCTTGATGCGAATCAGCTCGAGCGCCGCGTCGGGGATCTTGAAGTCTATGGTCCGGCCATAGAGGTCTCCTGGGCGCACGAACATGAGGGCCGTCATGACGCGGGCCATCGTGCCCACGGGCTCCTTCATTCCGCCGGTCAGCCAGCGCACGAGGACTCCCGTCTCCGCGCTGATGGCGTAGGTCAGGTAGTAGTCGAAGATGGGGCCCAGCACCTCCAGGTCAAGGCCCTCGGCGGCACGGGGGGTGACAACGTCGCGCACCATGCGCATGATCTTCTCGGCGAAGGCAGGGTCTCCCCCCTCGCCCAGAAGCGCGCCCAGGTGGCTGCCCCGTGTCTTGAAGTAGTTCAGGAGCTCCTCCACGCCGGGGCAGGCGTCGAAGCGGCTGATCGCCGACTCGAGCTCCGTCAGGTGCACGGCCGAGATGGCGGCCACGTAGCCGCTCAGCTCCACGATGCAATCCCGCTCTATCCGATCGACCAGGTCAGGGATGTCCCTATAGTGCGAATAGAAGGTCCGGCGCGTCACGCCGGCACGGTCCGTGACGGCGGTCACGGTGACCTGCGAGAGGTCCCCGGCCGCGACGATCTCTGCGGCCAGGGCGCGCCTGAGGCTGGCCCGCGTGCGGACGCTGCGGCGGTCGAGGCTGCGCTGGGCGGGTTGGGGCGATTCCATCTGCAGCAATTCGCTCATAAAGCGAGACTCCCCCTCTTGGGACGGCGACACAAAGCCGGCTCCGAGTTGTATGCTCTAATTTATTACTCAGTATGTGCAGTATTACACAAGGCGAGTACGAACGTAAGCCCAACAGCAGTCGAGAGACCCTGGAAACAGGATTGCGCCACATCTCGCAGCCCCAAGGCGGCCCCCTCGCATGGCCCGCCGATGTAGACCAATGCGCGTCTTTCCCGCGCGACGCCACGCAAGCGACGCGTTGGCCCACCTGGACCACACACACTCGTAAGCGATTCGAATTTTTTTTCATCAATATCACTAAATTGTTACCAAAATAAGGTTTCATACCTATGGTGGTGAATATGATGGATACTGCCGCGAAAGCTCTGCAGATCGAGGCAGTCCAGCGCAACGCACAGCCAATTAGATGGAGGCAAGCATGAGCAGCTATCCCACACGTCGCAACTTCCTGGCGCTTTGCGGAGCGGGACTCGCTGGGGCCGCATTGGCGGGTTGTGGCAAGTCAGAGTCGCCGGGCACGTCCGCAACCACCACCGAGGCAGGCTATGCCTTGGTGGCCCCCGGCAAGCTCACGATGATCTCGAACTTCTACTTCCCGCCGTTCGTGTCCATGAACTCCACGACGGGGGACTTCGAGGGCTTTGACGTTGACCTCTACAAGGCGGTCTGCGAGAAGATCGGCCTTGAGCCCAACATCCTGCCAACTGTTCAGTTTGACACCATCGTCCCCACCATCAAGCAGGGCGGCAAGGCAGACGTGTCAATCGGCGCGGTCACCATCACGGACGAGCGCCTCAAGGAGATAGACTTCAGCGACCCCTACCTGGACTCCAACCAGGCAATCGTCGTTCGCACCGACAGCCAGTCCAGCACGGTTGAAGCCTTGAACGTTTCTGGCATGCAGATTGCCGTGCAGTCCGGGACCACGGGCGAGGCATGGACGCGCGAGAACCTGCCCAACGCGACCGCGGTGCCTCTCGACGACATCATACAGTGCCTGACCGGCGTGCAGACGGGCCTGTACGCCGCAAGCGTCTGCGACCTTCCCGTTGCAAGCTACGAGATCAGCATCGCCTACTCCGACCTCATGATTCCCGAGGGTGGCAAGATTCCCACAGGCGAGCAGTACGGCATTGTGGTCAGCAAGGGCAACCCCAAGCTGACGCAGGCGATCAATGAGGCCCTGGCCGAGATCGACTCCGATGGCACCAAGGACTCCCTCGAGAAGAAGTGGTTTGGCTCGGTCATCTAGGGCAAGGTCAGAGCAGGCCGAGAAGAGACAGCAGCGGCACCAGCGCGATGGGCATGAAGGCGGCGGGAAGCATGTTCGCCACCTTCATGTCCGTCAGCTTGAGGAGGTTCGTGCCGACCGCGAGCAGCAGCAGGGACCCCGTCACGGCAACCTCGCTGATGATCGCGCCCGTCAGCACGCTCCCCAGAACAGCGGAAAGGAGGGAGAGCGCGCCCTCGTAGACGATAAGGCTCAGGGCGCAGAAGGGAACGCCGACGCCCACGGTCGCCGCAAAGGGGACGCAGACCACGAGGTCAATGAGACCCTTTGCGATGAGCGTGGAGTGGTCCAACTGGATGCCGCTCGAGAGCGAGCCCACGATGGCCATGGCACCCGTGCAGGTGAAGAGCGTCGCGGTCACAAACCCCTCGGAAAAGCTTCCCAGGCGTCCGCTGCCCGAAAACGCCGCATCAATCCTGGCCTGGGCCCAGCTTCCCAGGTGACGGACCTTTTCGTCAAGATTCACGAGATAGCCCACCAGACAGCCCAGCGCCATGGACAGGGTGACCACGACCACGCTGCCCCCGGCGACCATCCCCTGGATGCCCACCAGCACCACGCAGAGGCCCTGCCCCTTGAGCAGGAAGTCTCCCAGGTCATCGGAGACCTTGCTCTTGAAGACCAGGCCAATGACCCCACCGACAAAGGCCTCGAGCCCGTTGATGAGCGCTCCCATCAGAACCACGTGCCACCACTTCCCCCTACCAGACCGGCTTGGCCTGGATTCATTGCGTTGTCCGTGCGAGACGAGTCACCCGCTAGACGAGAATAGCGCCTTGGGGGCATGAGGCGGGCATGAACGCGGTGGCGATGGCCAAAAGCGAGGGGCCAGGGGCCTCAGAGGCGAGAGGGCGGGAGACCGCCGAAGAGGCAGGGATCGAGCGAGTAGCGAGCGCCCCAGAGGTTGCCGAAAAAGGCTTCCGCTGGGGCGCTTTTTGTTGGCTGATTTAAAAACCACGAGAAAAAACTCTCGTGACTTTTTTCAAAAAGGGGGAACAAAAGGGGAACAAAAGGGGAACAAAACGAAAAAGGCCAGGGGACAAGCCCCTGACCTGCGTAAACATGGAGCCAGCTGTCGGACTCGAACCGATGACCCCCGCTTTACGAGAGCGGTGCTCTACCAACTGAGCTAAGCTGGCGCTCCAACGCCGCGCGAATGCGGCAGATAGATACTATACGGAATCCCCAGCCCTTTTCAAGCGACAATACCGGCTTTACGCAGCAGGGGCACAACGCCCGCCCAGCGCGGCTCCCCCCAACCTAGAACAGCCCCCAGAAGCTGGAATCCCTATGCGCCTCGGCCAGCTGGCCATCGGTCAGCGTGATGTCCCACCAGCCACGGGGGACGCCAACGCCCTCCTTGCCAAACCAGAACGTGACGCCCACGTTCACCCTGCCGTTGCCATCCACGAAGACGCTGGGCCTTACGCGCCAGGACTGCTCGTCCTCACCTCTCAGCATGGCAACGATCCTCTCTCGTCCGAAGATGGAGGGGGTGAAGTCGCCACTGCTGCGCGCCAGGGTGCTCACGAACTGGTTGGCAATACCGTCGGTCATGTGCAGCACGTCATCGAAGCTGTAGACCTCGCCCGTCCTCAGGTTGACGTTCACCGTGCGCACGTTCTCGAACTCGCCAAAGATCGAGCCATACATCTGGTGGTCATTGAAACAGACGCTCAGACGAAGCCCATGCCTACAGCAGGTGCAGGATCCCCCTGACCAGCTTCTCGAAGTCCTCCGCGTGCCTTTCGGCCTCGGCGAGAATCGACTCGTGCGAGGTCTGGGAGGCCCCCGCCTCGTTGGCGGCAAGGGTCAGTCCCAGCACGTTCATCTCAAGGGCGTGGGCCATGATGACCTCGAGCACCGTTGACATGCCCACATACGAGACGCCCAGGGAGCGCAGGGCACATACCTCTGCGGGGGTCTCGAAGCAGGGGCCCAGGGTTCCGGCATAGACGCCCTCCTCCACGCTGATGCCCAGGTCGTCCGCAACGCCTCGGGCAAGGGTGCGCAGGTAGGGCGTGTAGGCGTCGCGCATGCCCACGAAGGGGGTCTCCACATCGCGCCTTCCGTCCCACTCCGAGAGCGGATTGGTGCCCGTCAGGTTTATCTGGTCGGTCAGGATTCCCAGGCCCACGTGGGAGTTCCCGGGAATGGCGGCGGTGGCGCAGGCAAAGATGATGTCACGGCAGCCAAGGTGGTGGGCATGGCGCACCAAGGAGGTGACCTCGGCCGCACCGTATCCCTGATAGAGATGGATGCGCCCTGGGTAGACCACCACGGGCACCTCGTCTATGGTGCCGACGGTCGCCTCGAAGTCATGTCCCTTCACCGGCTGGGCCTCTGGGGGGAAGCCCTCGATGTCGTGGTAGTCAATGCGACGCACCGGCTTCACCAGGGAGCGGAGATGGCCCAGGCCAGACCCCAGCACGATGGCAACGGGATGCTCCACGGACGGCGTGCAGTCTTTCACCGTATCCTCGTTCACCACGCAGATCCCCTCCTCTTTGAGGAGACGGGCAAAGATGCCGTCCCCCTCCGTCAGCCTACCTGTGTGACTTCCATCGTAGATTACCCCCGCCCCGCAGGAGGGGCTCTTCGCCTTGAGGACCGCGAGCGGCGCCCCTGACGCGACGGCCAGCCCAAGCGAGCTCCTCGCGCCGCGCTCGAAGGCCTCGGTGACGTCCCTGCCGTCCGCCGTGAGCACTCGAGCGCCCAGGATCTCTGCGCAAGGACGAGGCGTCGGGAGGCCCGCCGCACGCTCTGGGCACACGCCCACGACATCAGCCTTCTCGCAGAGGCGCAGCAGCTCGGCATGGGGCTTGGAGCCACCGTCGTAACGGCAGCAAACACCCCTCAGGCACTCGCTCACGACGACGCGCATCTCTCCCCCTTACGAAAGGGCGGGCGAAACCGCAGGGGTTCCGCCCGCCGAAAACGCAGTCATTGACCAGAGGGGCCTACGCCATCAGGGTTGAGATGCTGACACTCGCGTTGCAGAGCAGGTCGTTCACGTAGTTGGACCACTGGGCGCTCAGCTCGCCCTTAGCCGTGGTGTACTTCTGGTACGCGACATAGTAGGCCGCCTTCGCGGCCTCGTAGGTTGCGGAGTCATTGGAGACGGTGTAGTTTGCCAGGGCCGTCGCGTAGGGGCTGTCGGCTGAGACCCAGCCGTTCTTGTCGCTGTCCCACTCGTCTCCGGCAAGGCCGATGACGTACTTGGCATACTCCGCGGTGGCCGTGGCCTCCTCACCCCCGGCAGGTGCCGTGGGGGCCGTCGGGGAGGCGGGCAGCTGGGCCGTGACGACCTGCTCGCGCAGCTTGCCCATGATGGCGGACTGCCTGAGGAGCTCCTTCACCGTGTCGGCGTCCATGCCGTGGCTCGAGGCGATCGTTGCGTAGTCGTCGGAGCCCAGCGTCTGCTTGGCGTACGCGGACACGTCGTCGTCGGTGACCTTGATGCCCTTGGCCTCTGCGTCCATGAGCAGGATCTTGGTGCGGGCGACGGCAAGCACGCCATCCGCCTTGGGCAGCTTGTAGCTGCCATCCTCCGCCTTGGCGGAATTAAGGGAGGAGGTGGCGGTGATGACGTCGCGGGCGCTGACGCTGGTGGTCTGGCCCTTGTAGGTGAAGCTGCCCACCGCATGGTCCAGCTCCCCCTCGGAGATCGTGGTTTTCCCTGCGATGCCGCCGACAACGCCCGAGGCGCCACCCAGAAGGAAGTGGCCGCAGAGCACGCCCACGACAAGGCAGGCAATCGCGATGCCCACCCAGATGGGAGTAGAGAGACCCTTCTTGTCGTCCAGATCCTGAGCAAGCTCAGACATGCCATACCTCCTCGGCGCCCCCAGGGCGCATTGCATTACAAGTCAACACATACTAAACCATGCCCCAAGGGGCATCAGGACGCAGGGCAAGCCCACGTGCCCGTACACAAGTCTGCCCACCTCCTGAAAGACGGTGTGGGGAGGGGGCGGCGGCTAGCGTTTCGCGGCGTCAGCGATCTCGGTCGAGAAGGCCTTGATGTAGCTGCGGCCGTTCTCGGCATCGAAGCTCACGCGCGCGGCCAAGGCCTCCGCGCTCGCCTCCGAGATGTTCCCCCTGGCAAAGTCGAGCAGGCAGACCAGCATGTCGTGATACTCGGGGTCCCCGTGGTAGCACTGGACCGCCTCGTCCAGCAGCGGCCAGACCTCGTCCGAGCGCTTGGGGTCGCCCATGCCGTAGCTGGTGAGGAACCTGAAGGCGGAGAGGCGCACCGTGGCGGAGCCCTCGTCGAAGAGGGACGACTCCGCCCCCTCGTATGCCTCGGCAAGCCTGCCCGCGTCCACCTTTGCCATCTCCGACAAGGCCGAGAGGACCTCCCAGCGCGTCTGCGCCTCGGGTCGGTCAAGGGCATCCATCAGGTCGTCCACATAGGCAAAGAGCTGCTTGGGGCTGGTCTTGGCAATGGACTCGATCATGTGGGAGGCATCTTGGCGCCCCCTGCGATTCCCGCCGCAGAGCTGCCCCATGATCTGGGCGAGAGCCACTTCCTCCCTGGGCCTGCTGAGTTCTTCCACGTTCGTTTCCTCCCTACTCGCAGAAGCCGTCCACCATGACGGTGCCGCTGCGCGTGTCCTGACTGATCTCAATGAACCCCAGCTTGGCAGCCTCGCGCAGGAGGTTGCTGAAGGAGCGGTAGCCATAGCTGCGCTCGGAGAACTGGGGACGCTTGCGCTTCATGGTGTCCTTGAGGCGAGAGGCTATCATGGCGCTGTCGTTCTCGCCCTGAAGGGCGTCGATGGTCTCGAAGAGCAGCTGGTAGCACTCGTGCTTCTCCTTGGGGACACGCGAGGTGAAGTCGGGCACGCGTCCGTTGCTCGCAAGGTCCTCGTAGAAGAGGAACTCGTCACAGACCTCGGCGAGCAGGGTGCTCGTGGACTCCTTCATTCCCACGCCGATGACCGTCTTGCCAAACTCCTTGAGCTTGGAGACGAGTGGCGAGAAGTCCGAGTCGCCGGAGAGGATGGCAAAGGTGTCGATGTGCTCCTTGGTGAGGCACATCTCCACGGCGTCCACCGCGAGGCGGATGTCCGCTGAGTTCTTGCCCGTGAAGGCGCGGTCGGGAATCTCGATGAGCTCTATGCCCAGCTCGTGCAGGGGCGTGATGGCGTCGTCGAAGCGCTGCCAGTCGCAGTAGGCACGCTTGGCGGCGATGCGTCCCTTGTCCACCAGGCGCTCGAGTATGCGCTTCACGTCGGGCCTGGGGCCTGCCTCCTGGTGGCCGTTGCGCTTGCGCTTGCCCGTGCCCAGGGCAAGGTTCTCGTAGTCAATGAGGACTGCCAGCGAGCTTTGGCTGGTTTCGTTCATGTTGCCTCTCGTTTCCTTCTTTGCAGAGGGCAGGCGCCCCCGCACGGAGGCGAGAGGGGCCCTCGTCCTAACGGTCTCTTCTAGTGGTCGTGATGGTGGTGGTGCTCGTGCTCGCCCTCGCCCGAGGCATCGAGCAGGGACCAGTCAAGGCCCGCGGCGCTGGCGGCCGCCTCGTCCGCGTAAAGCAGCGAGATGGCCTGGGTGCCAAGACGGGCGCCGCCGATCTGGCAGAGCACGTCGTAGAGGTTGAATGCCGTCTCTGCGCCAGGAAGCGCAAGGTCCATGTCCTCCGCCTGCGTCAGTGCAAGGGCAAGGTCCTTGCGCAGGTGCTCGGCCAGGAATCCGGGACGATAGTCTCCCGCTACGGACTTGGGGGCAAGCTGGGTGAGGGCGGCCGACGAGCCCATGCCCGACGAGATGATGTCCAGCAGCTGGGACTGGTCCAGGCCGGACTGCTCGCCCAGGGCCAGGGCGTCAGCGTACCCCAGCATGCAGGAGGCAAGCGAGAGCTGGTTGCAGAGCTTCGCCGTCTGCCCCAGGCCGGCAGCCCCCAGGCAGAAGATCTTGTCGGCAAAGCAGGAGATGAGCTCGCGCAGGCCACCCTCGAGGTCGGCCTCGCCGGCGCCGGCCATTGCCGTGAGCGTGCCCGCCCTGGCGCCGGGCTCGCCACCCGTGACGGGGCAGTCGAAGGCGTGCCTGCCCATGACCTCTGCGGCGCCGTGGATGTCACGGGCAAGCTGTGCGGAGCCCGTGCTGAGGTCGATCAGCCAGGCGCCCTTCCTGGAGCAGCTTATCAGCCCGCCGCCCGCAAGGTACAGCTCCTCGACCTCGGCGGGGAAGCCCGGCATGGTGAAGACCACGTCCGCCTCTGCCACGGCCTCGGCAGCGCTTTGCGCCCAGCGCGCACCCGCGTCCACGAGGGGCTGCGCCTTGCTGCGCGTGCGGTTGTGCACCGTCAGCTCATAGCCTGCGTCCAGGATGTGACGGGCGATGGGGGCGCCCATGATGCCCGTCCCGACAAAGGCGACCTTGCGAATCTTTGCGTGCGACATGTGCTTGAAGACCTTTCTAGGCGCTGGGCCCACGCAACCTGCGCGCTATCTTATCCGTGAGCGAGAGCCTCTCCCTGCGATCGGTGCCCCAGAATACCAGGGCAACCATTCCGGGGCCAACATGGCAGCCCAGGATCGGAGAGACCTGGCTGCGAATGATGGTCACGCCCGCGCAGCCCTTCTCGCGACGCAGCTCCTTCTCGAGCCAGTCCGCGTCCTTCTCGGCATCCGTGGAGACTATCGCCAGGGGCAGCGTGGTGTCGTGCGCGTAGTTCTCGCGGAAGTCCTGCAGCATGGCGCGCAGGGCCTTCTTGCGGCCCCGACACATGCCCCTCAGCGTGAGTGCGCCGTTGAGGTCGTAGGAGAGCTCTGGCTTGATGTCCAGCTTCCCACCAACGTTCGCCGCTGCCGGGGGGATGCGCCCACCAGCAGCCAGGGCGTCGAAGCTGTCCAGGGTGAAGTAGCCGTGCACGAAATAGCGGGCATCGCAGGCCCACTCGAAGAGCTCCTTTGCCGTGAAGCCGTTCTGGGACTGGCGCACCACCTCTATGGCAAGGAGCTCGCCGGCGGCGGAGTCGCAGCGGTTGTCCATGACGTAGAGCTCGAAGTCCGGGTACTTCTCTCGAACCATCTCCGCAGCCTGCTCCGCCGAGTAGATCGACGAGGAGAGGCCCGCGGTGAGGCCCATGTAGATGGTGGGCGTCCCCTCCCGGGCCGCGCGCTCGAAGACCTCGAAGTAGCGTCCGGGCGTGATGGCGCAGGTCGTGTAGTGGACTTCGGGATGCCTGCGCATGCCCTCGTAGAACTCGTGCGGGTCGCTCGTCTCCCAGAGGTCATCCACCTTCTCGCCCTCAGGGGTGATGTAGGTGAACGGGATGACCTCCACGCCGAGACGCCTCGCCACCTCGGGGGCATAGTCTGCCGTGGAGTCGACGATGATTCTCACGGGGCTCTTCTGGCGATAGCCCTCCCCCAGGCTTGGACTGGGGGAGGGCTGCTGGGCTGCAGTCTTTGGGGTGTCTCTGTCAGGCCTGGGCATTGGATCTCCTGCTACGCCTCATCGTCTTCGGTCTCGATCCTGGGTTTGATGATGCCGTAGCCACCGTTCTGGCGGTGGTAGATGACGTTCATGAGCCCCGTGGAGGAGTTCTCGAAGACGAAGAAGTCGTGGCCCAGGAGGTCCGTCTGGACCAGGGCCTCCTCCTCGCTCATGGGCCTGATGTCAATGACCTTCTCGCGCACCAGCTGGTCGTCTTCCTCGCTGGGCTCGATGAGGTCCGCAAGCTCGGCCGTGCTAACCTCCCCGCGGATGCTCTGGCCGGCGCGCTGCCTGCGGTCTATCACGCGCGTCTTGTACTTGCGCAGCTGGCGGGAGGCCTTCTCGGCAGCCTCGGCGATCACGGCGTACATGTCCTGGCCAGACGCCTCGACACGAACCACGCTGTCACGAACGAACACCGTGACCTCGCACATCTTGCGCTCGGGGTTGGAGTGGTTCTTGTCCACCCTGAGCACGACGTCGCAACTCATGGGCTGGATATCAAAGACCTTGAGAGCTTCCCCCACCTTGTCGATCACGTGGGCGCGCATGCCCTCGGTCACGGAGACCTTACGTCCCGAGATCTTGATGTCCACCATCGCTACCTCCTCCTGTCGAATGTGGGCCGGGGCCCGTGTCCCTTTCATACCCAAAAGCACGCCTCGGCTGCCCCCCCAATCGACAGAAGGGGCCTGAACGAGCCTGGGAACAGGACATTCGCTAGAAGTTCACTGCGTTTGAGCCTGCGGCGGGCGCCCCCTCCACGAAGGTACCCTGGGCTGACGCGGGATTCTCCTGGGCGGTGAAAGAGGGGGCGGGGATGTTCTTGATCTGGCTTGAGGGGCCAAGCTGGGGAAGGCCGCCCACCCAAGCGAGGCGGATGATGTCATAGACGCCGTTCGCCTGGATGGCGGCCAGGGCGTCGCTCACCGCGGACTGAAGGGTGGCGTTCGAGGCGGAGCAGGCAAAGCCCACCGTGACGGGGATGTCCAGCGTCCCCGCAAACGACACGCCCTTGTGGCTGCGCGAGAGGAAGGCACCGGAGTAGGCGTCGCAGAGGACATAGTCTACCTGGTCTGCCGCGAGGGCGTCGAAGGCCTCGTTGAGGTCGGGGTAGCCCCGCACCTCCATGGAGAGCCCGGTGTTGCGCAGGGTGGTCTCTGACATGGAGCCCGTCTGCAGCCCAACCCTCTTGCCCGAGAGGTCCGGCACCGTCGCCTGCGCGGCCTCGCCCTTTCGGAAGAACGCCGCCGCAGACTGCGCGTAGTCACCGCTCACGGCATAGGAGGACCCCCTTGCGGAGCTCCTCACCCCCAGGACGATGTCGCAGCTTGTGCCCAGGGAGGCCGACGGATCGCTCACGCCAACGTAGGAGACCTTGAGGCCCAGCTCCTGCGCGAGGGCCGCCGCGAGGTCGACGTCCACGCCGACGACCTCATCCGCCGCGTTGCCCATGACGAGGGGTGCCGTGCTCGTGGAGCTGCTGAGCCCCACGGTGAGGGTGCCGGGACTGACGAGAGAGCTGTCGTCCACACGAGGAGAGCGCTGGGTGGCAAGCTGGGCGCGGGCGTCTTGCACGGAGGTTGGCACCAGCTGGGCCTTCACCGACCCCAGGTCGCAGCCACTCAGCGTGGCGACCATGCCCGCTGCCAGCAGAACACCCCATACAGTCCTCTTCATCATCTTCTCCCGCTTCGAAGCCAACTCCTGTCCTGCCCAGCTGACCTGGTATTTGACCCCACACTCGCGTGCCGGGGCTCTCGCTTCGGGGCTACGGCCCCCCACGATAGGCCCTCTCGCCCGCGAGGCCCGATGCCTCTGCGTCAAACGGGCGGCACGACTTACTTCTAGGACGAGCCATGATCGCCGGCGCGCTCACGCCCGGCTTACGTGGATCCCTTTGACCTCGTCTGTCTTGGACTAGGGCTTGCGCCCGCAACCACAGACCTGGGCAAGACTCCCAGAGTATAGCAGCCGAAGGGTTCCACGGCCCGCCGAAGGGCTACCAGACTCGGGCAAAGGCGCAGGTATCGGGCGCGGGCGCTCCACCCTCGCAAAGGGCCCTGGCACAGGCGCCGAGACTTGCGCCCGTGGTGGCCACATCGTCTATGAGAAGCAGGCGCTTGCCCGCGACGTCCTGCGCAAGAGAGACGCGCCCCTCGAGGTTGCACGCACGTTCGTCCCTGCCCAGCGTGCGCTGGTCCGCCCCCTGCTCGCGCAGGAGGGCGTCACAGACGGGAAGGCCCGTGATCTGGGAGAGCTCGCGGGCGACCAGCTCCATGTGATCAAAGCCGCGACGGGCGAACGCCTTGGCCGTCGCGGGCACGAAGCAGATGCCGTCCAGGGACTTGAGGTCGTGACGGGGCAGGCCGTCCTCGGCAGGCCACCCGGCCGCCTCCTCGAGGGCGCAGGCGAGCGCGGCGGCGATGACGGGGGCGAGGCGCAGCTCGTGACCATCCTTGAAGATGGTCACGATCCGGGCGGCGGTGTCCCTGAAGCCCATCGCGCAGACGCAGGAGCGAGGCAGCCAGTCTCTCCTGCACTCCGTGCAGCAGAGCCAGCCATATGGGGCCCCACAGCTGGGGCAGGCCCAACGCTGGCAGATCCAGGGGAGGTCGAGGCGGCAGTCATCGCACAGGAGGGTCTCTCCCGCGCCACAGCCCACGCAGCGCGTGGGCCAGAGCAGCTCGGCTGCGTCCATTGCAAGATCGCGAAGGAGGCGGCGACAGTCAACACGCATGACAATTCCAACCGGCCGAGGTCGGTTGGGCAAGGTTGGCTTGTGGCGAGCATACCCTAGAGCGAGAAGAGCCTGCGGGCGTTCTCCCAGAAGGTGGCATAGCTGCGCTCGAGCGGGCGCTGCGTCTCTCGCCACAGATGATCCGCAAGAAGGGACGCCGTGTGGGAGACCATGGCGGGCTCGCATTGCCTTCCCCGCAGGGGAACCGGCGCCATGTAAGGGCAGTCCGTCTCCAGGAGCAGAAGGTCCTGCGGGCATTGCGCCAACGCCCCACGAATGTCGTCCGAGCGGCCGAAGGTGGCGGCGCCACCAAAGGCGATGTGGCAGCCCAGCTCCACGAAGGGCGCCATGACCTCGGGGCCCTGGGTGAAGCAGTGGAGGTCGCAGCCCCTCCCGGGCACGCCCTCCTCCTGCAGGACCCTCGCGGCGAGGTCATGGCCGGCCGTGTTGTCCTGGCCGTCTCGGATGTGCAGCTCGACGGGCAGCCCGTGTTCGTGGGCAATGCGCAGCTGCTGGCGGAAGGCCCTCTCCTGCACGTCCGAGGGAAGCTCGCTGTAGGGCCCGAAGTCCAGGCCGATCTCCCCCACGCCCACGCAGAGCGGATGGTCGAGGAGGCTGTCCAGGCACCCCATGACCTCAGGTGAGAGGAGATGGGCACCATAGGGGTGGACTCCCGCCACCAGACGCACGCCGTCGGGCAGCGAGGGTATGTCCTCTCCGAAGTCAGGGGGCACCAGCCCCTCCTCCGCGCAGGCGTCCAGCAGCTCGCGGGCCCTCTCTCGCTCCCGCTCGAGCCATGACATGAGCGCGGGCACGCTCTGCCAGCGATGGCTCAGGTCCTCCGTGGGGTCTATGGGCACCACCATCAGCCGCACGCCCGCGAGGGCCGCGCGGCACAGCGCCACGGAGGCGTCCAGGCCCTTGAAGCAGGTAAGGTGCCCATGGCTGTCGGCAAGCGGCGCAAGGGGGACGGGCGTGGCCACGGGCCTGCCCTTCTTGTCGTGGAAGAGGCTGCCATCCTCGCAGAGCCCGAGCGTCTGGAAGAGCTCTTCTCTCGTGATCCGTCGCATGAGGTCCCCCAATTCGCGTCTGCTCTACAGCAGGGGCCTCGATTGTAGAGCAAGACCCCTGCCAACTGGGCTTTTGCCAGACAGCTCTACAGCTCGTCCGTCTCCTGTAGAGTGCCGCGCTCCTCCGACAGGCGCTCGGCCAGGCGCACGAAGTCCTCGGGCGAGAGCGTCTCTGCCCGAGCCGCGGGCGATATGCCCAGCTCGGCGAAGGCAACGTCCAGGGTGTCCCTGTCGAAACCCTTGGCCGACATGGAGTTGCGGATGGTCTTGCGCCTCTGGGCGAAGGCCGCGTCTATCACCTGCATGGCCCAGACGCACTGCTCGTCCGTGAGGGGCTCCCCGCTGACGGGGCCCAGCGCACGGGAGCGGTCTATGCGCACCACGGCGGAGTCGACGTGCGGGGGCGGCATGAAGTTGCCCGGCCCCACCTCGAAGCGACCGGTCACCCTGCCAAAGAGGGCGAGCTTCGCGGTGTAGGCACCGTAGGCCTTGCTGCCAGGACGGGCAGCGATGCGATCTGCCACCTCGGCCTGGACCATGACCACGGCGCGGGCGAGGGAGGGCAGCTCCTGGAGGAACTTGAGGATGAGCGTGGCGGCCACCTGATAGGGCAGGTTTGCCACGAAGTGGCTGGGCAGCTCGGCCAGGCCCTCGACGTCCAGTGAGGCAAGGGCCTCTCTCAGCCTTCCCTCGTCCTGCCTGAGGGCGTCTCCCAGGACCAGCGCGAAGCGGTCGGAATCGCGCGCGCAGGTCTCGGCCAGCACTGGCTCCAGGCTGCGGTCTGCCTCGACGGAGACCACGGCCGCCGCCTGCCCGAGCAGGGCCACCGTCAAGGTGCCGATGCCCGGGCCCACCTCCAGCACCACGTCCTCGTCTCCCAGCTCCGCAAGGCTCAGGATCTTGCCGATGACCTCGTCGCTCACCAGGAAGTTCTGGCCCAGGCGGTGCTTCGTGCACAGGCCGAACTCCGAGAGGACCGCCTTGGTCTCCCGGACGCTCGCCAGCCAGGAGTGGGGAGCCTGGGAATCCACGGGAAGAGAGGCCATAACCTACTTGCCGCTTCCCAGGCGTGGGAAGAGGGCGTCTCCCTTGGTGACCTCCACGGCAGACCTGAGCTGGCCCCAGACGCAGGCGGCAGCGAGGTCCGTGGTGTCAGCCTCGTCGGCGTGGTTCATGCGGGAGAGGACCTTGGCGGAGGTGGTGGGCATGAACGGCGCGAGAAGGTGCGCGCAGATGCGGATGGCCTCGAGCAGGTTGGCGATGATGTCTGCCAGCTCCTGGGCACGGGCGGGGTCCTTCGCCACGGCCCAGGGCGCGGAGTCCTCCACGTAGTGATTGGCGGCGTGCACGAGCTCCATGACCACGTCCTTGGCGCCCACGTAGTCCAGGCGCTCCATGCGCGCGGCGTAACGCTCCTCGATGCCCGAGGCCACGGAGGACAGCGGGTTCTCTCGGCCCGCCCAGCCGTCGTCGAGCAGGGGCGTCTTGCCGTCGAAGTACTTGGCGCTCATGTTGAGGGCGCGGCTGACCAGGTTGCCCCAGCTGTTGGCGAGGTCCGCGTTGTAGACCTGCTCCATGCGGCTGAAGCTGATGGCGCCGTCCTCGCCGGGGTTGACGTCGCACATGAAGTAGTAGCGGTAGCCCTCGACGCCCAGCATGTCAATCACCTGCTGGGGGGCGATGGCGTTGCCACGGCTCTTGGACATCTTCTCGCCCTTGCCGGTCTCCTCGTTGCGCACCATGAGGAAGCCGTGGGCGAAGACGTGCTCGGGCAGGGCCTCACCGATGGCCATGAGCATGGCGGGCCAGATGACGCAGTGGAAGCGGATGATGTCCTTGCCCACCACGTGGTAGTTGGCGGGCCAGAAGCGGGCCAGCTCGGCGGCCGCGTCCTCGCCCTCCTGGCCGTACCCGACGGCAGTCATGTAGTTGAGCAGGGCGTCAAACCACACGTAGGTGACGTGCCTGTCGTCGAAGGGCAGGCGGATGCCCCAGTCGAAGCTGGTGCGGCTCACGGAGAGGTCCTGGAGGCCACCCTCGACGAAGCTGCGCACCTCTCGCATGCGGAAGTCGGGCTCAACGAAGTCGGGGTGCTCGTCGAAGAGCCTGAGCAGGCGGTCCTGGAAGGCGCTGAGCCTGAAGAACCAGGACTCCTCCTGGACGCGCTGCAGGGGACGGCCGCAGTCGGGGCAGAGGTGCTGGCCCTCCGTGTGGCGCTCCTCGTCTGCCTTGGTCACCTGGGTCTCGGTGAAGTAGGTCTCCTCGGGCACGCAGTACCAGCCGTCGTAGGAGCCCTTGTAGATGTGGCCACTCTCGCGCATGCGCTCCCAGAGGTACTGCACCGCTCGCTCCTGGCGCGGCTCGGTGGTGCGGATGAAGTCGTCGTTGGAGATCTCGAGCGTGTTCCAGAGCTCCTTGAAGAGGGGGGCCTGGGAGTCGCACCACTCCTGGGGGCTCATGCCGTGCTCCGCAGCCGCCAGCTCCACCTTCTCGCCGTGCTCGTCCATGCCGGTGAGGAACTTGACATCGTAGCCAGCCGCGCGACGGTAGCGCGCCTGCACGTCGCAGAGGACGGTGGTGTAGGCGGTGCCCAGGTGGGGCGCGGCGTTGACGTAGTAGATTGGAGTGGTGATGAAGAAGGGCTGCTTGGCCATGGTGGTCTCCTGATGACGGATGGTGCCGTACGAGCAGCTCTTGATTGTACAACAGCTGGTGGCGTGTGGCGCTAGAGAGGGGGGCGGCCCTAGCGCTTAAGGGCCCCGAAGAGGCCACGGGTGAGCTGGCGCGTGGCCTCTCGCCCGAAGGTGCCCAGGATGGACGTGGCGAACCTGCCCACGTTCTTCGCCATCTGCTCCTCGCGCTTCTGACGCTCGCGCTCCTCGCGCTCCGCCTGGCGCTCGGCGAGACGGGCCTGGCGCTCGGCCTCCTTCTCGGCCTGGCGCCGCGCACGCTCTGCGTCCCTCTCGGCCTGCTTCTGGGCCTTCTCGGCCTCCTTCTGGCGCTGGGCCTCGAACTCCGCCTTCTCTTTCTCGAAGGCGGCGCGCTCCGCGGCGAGGCGTGCGGCCTCTGCGGACTGGGCAGCCTGCTGGTTGAGGAGCTCGAAGGCGCTCTCGCGGTCCACGGCCAAGCCATAGCGGGCCATGAGCTCCGTCTGGGAGGAAAGGACGCCCTGGACGAGCTCGGGGTCCGCCGCCGCCATGCGGCACTGGGGGAAGAGGACCTTGGCGCGCTCCACCACGCTGGGGGTGCCACCCTCGTCCAGCATGGAGACCAGGGCCTCGCCCGTGCCCAGCTCCTGGAGGGCCTGGACGGAGTCAAAGGCGGGGTTGGACCTGAAGGAGGACGCCGCGGCCCTCACCACCTTCTGCTCGGCGGGGGTGTAGGCGCGCAGGCCATGCTGGACGCGGTTGGAGAGCTGCGCCAGAACGGCATCGGGAATGTCCGAGGGGGACTGGGTGATGAAGTAGATGCCCACGCCCTTGGAGCGAATCAGCTTGACCACCTGGACGATCTTGTCCTCGAGCTGCTTGGGCATGCCGCTGAAGAGCAGGTGGGCCTCATCGAAGAAGAACACCAGGCGAGGCTTCTCGGGGTCTCCCACCTCGGGCAGGACGTCGAAGAGGGACGAGAGCATCCAGAGCAGGAACATGGCATAGACCTGCGGGCTCTGGATCAGGCGGGCGGCGTTGAGGACGTTCACGTAGCCACGGCCGTCGGGGCCGCAGGCGATCAAGTCCTCGAGGCTGAGGGCGGGCTCGCCGAAGAAGACGTTGCCGCCCTGGTCCTCCACGGCAATCAGAGCGCGCTGAATGGCGCCCACGGACTGCGCGGAGACGTTGCCGTAGCTGGTCTGGTAGTCCTTTGCGTGCTCGGCTACGTAGGCCAGCATGCTGCGCAGATCCTTGAGGTCAATGAGCAGCAGCCCCTCGTCGTCCGCCACGCGAAAGACTATGTTGAGCACGCCCTCCTGCACGTCGGTCAGGCCGAGGAGGCGGCTGAGGAGGACGGGGCCCATGTCAGAGACGGTGATGCGCACGGGAATGCCGGGGTCACCGAGCATGTCCCAGATGCGCACCGGAGCGGCCTGGAAGATGAACTCGTCCTCCTTGATGCCGAAGAAGTCCATGCGCCTGCGCAGGCCGTCAGAGATCTCTCCCGCCTGGGCCATGCCCGTGACATCGCCCTTCACGTCTGCCATGAACACGGGGACGCCCGCGTTGGAGAAGCCCTCCGCCAGCAGCTTGAGCGTGACGGTCTTGCCCGTGCCGGAGGCGCCGGCGATGAGGCCGTGGCGGTTTGCCTGGTTGAGCAGAAGGTGGCAGGGCCTCTCCCCCTGGGCAACCCAGATCCTGTCGTTCACGAGCATGCGGACTCCTCTCTGCAGAAGCGCGTGGGCGCAACGGCATGAACCATGTGCTTCGACTAATGACCCTCGGTGTTCCCCGATTGCGCCAGCACGAGGTCGTAGACCTCGGAGCGGGGACGGCCGAACTGCTTTGCCAGGCGCTTCGCCAGGACGGACTTGGGCTCCCCGGCCGCGAGGGCCCTTCCCATCTCCTCCTCCAGGGAGGGGCCGGCGGCTGACGAGAGCTGCCTCAGCTCCTCCTCGCCGGGACCCTCTATGACGATGGCGCACTCCCCCTTGAGCTCTCCCCTCTCGGCCACCTGTGTGGCCAGATCGGACGAGAGCCCTCTCAGAACCTCCTCGTGCAGCTTGGTGAGCTCTCGCACCAGCGCCACCCTGCGTGCGGGAAACGCCTCCGCCACGCAGACAAGCGTCGCAGCCACGCGATGGGGTGACTCGTAGAGCACCAGGGCCCCTGGTATGGGGGCGAGGGCGCGAAGGCGCTCGAGCTGCTGGCCGTGCCTGCGCGGCAGGAAGCCCTCGAAGAAGAAGTGCTCCATGGGCAGGCCCGAGGCCACCAGCGCGCAGATGGCCGCAGAGGGCCCTGGAATGACCTCGACCCTGGCTCCCGCGTCGAGCGCGGCGTCCACCAGGACGCGCCCTGGGTCCGACACGCCCGGCATGCCGGCGTCCGAGACGAAAGAGACGTGCTGGCCCTCCCGCAGGCGCGCGAGCACCCCCTCTACACGCTGCGCGATGACGTTCTCGTCCGCGCGATGGAGCGTCACACGTATGCCGAAGTGCGCAAGCAGCTTGCTCGTGACGCGCGTGTCCTCGCAAAGCAAGAGGTCAGAGCCTCGTAGCGTGTCAAGCACGCGAGGCGAGGCATCAGAGAGGTTCCCTATGGGCGTTCCCACGACGGAGAGCAGGCCCTCTTCCAACTTTTTCTCCATCAGACAAGCATCCTTCGCTCGAAGGACGAGAGGGCAACTCTAGCGTCCCAGCTGCTCAGACGGGCGCTGGTCTTCCAGGTCTGGAAGAACCAGGCAGGACAGGACCTAAACGCGGCAATCTGCTCGGCGACAAACACGCGCTCCAGGGCGATTCTCCCCTCGGGCGTGGTGGACGAGTCCGAGAAGGGCAGCGATGCCGACCATTTGCCGACCATCACGGGCAGGCCGCCCTTCCCCACGAGCTCGAGGGACCTCCTCGACGCCTCCGCCAGGCTGCGGACGCCCGTGGGGCCGGGGCTGGAGGCCCTGTCCAGGTAGTGATACAGATGGCTGTCAAACCACACGTTGTGGTAGCGACGCGGGGCCATGAAGCGACCCCAGGCACCGCGCAGGCCCGCGTCCGGCAGGATGACCGTGACGTCTGGGGCGTTGCCGCGTATGGCATCGTAGGCGTCTCGATAGTAGTTGCGCAGCACGTGCAGGGGAACGCCGTCCGTGAGCGAGAGCCCGCGGCGCTCCTGGGGCATGACCTCGTCAGCCACCTCGATGCCCGCGAGCGACGCCCGCAGTCCGTAGCGCCTGGAAAGGGCGGCGAGCACCAGCAGCATGTCGTCCCGGTAGTGCCTGAAGTCGTCACGGTTGCGGACCAGCAGGGACTCACCCGTGCGCTCCCCAGGCGTGACGCCCAGCACCAGGACCATCTTGAGGTCTATCTCGTCCGCCCAGTCAAAGGCCGCATCTACCTGGCCTATGCAACCCAGGAAGGGGCCTGGCTCCGGCCCGGCCTCGCCGAAGGCGTACCAGGGAACGCAGAGGCGCACGGCATTGAAGCCACGGGCGGCTATGGCCATGAAGTCCGCCTGCGAGAGGAACTTCTCGCGATGCCGCTTGACCAGCTCCTGGTAGCGGTCCCTGCCCACGGAGGCCACGAGGGACTCCTCGTCCAGGGCACCCGTGTCCGCAAAGAGCTCCGGCGTGACCCACGGCTCGAGCGTCAGCCAACCGGCGAGGTTCACACCGTGCAGTGCGCGCGTGGCCATGCTGGGCTCCAATCTGGCGAGGGGACGACCGGTCCGCAAACCTGCGTTCTAGGCTGAGTATATCCTGCGCGCCGGACATTAATTCGCCCGAAAGGCTGGAGCGCGAGACCCTGGGGCGGTGGGCGGATGCGGCTGCTCTTGCGGAAAAGCGTCCTGGACACCACGTTCGCCCACTTGTGGGGTCGGCCACGGTGGGCGAACGTGCGGTTTTCTCGCCGAGAGGGACGCTAGGGCCACGTTGGCCCACCAAAACCGGGCTCCGAGGTGGGCGAACGAGCCATCCAAGGCGCCTCGCCGCCAAAAAGCGCGTGTTGGCCCACCTCAGCAGGCGCAGGCGGTGGGTAGATGCGCGGTTTTTTCGCCGAGAGTGGCCTTGCGACCGTGTTCGCCCACCCCGAGGCCCGCAGACATCACACGGCCAAAGCCGCCGCGCCCCTAGCGCTCCGGAATATAGCTCGCCCGGTTGTTGGGCGTCTCGTTGCAGTCCACGCGCGAGACGGGAAGCCCGCGCGCCTCAAGGCGCCCGGCCAGGTAGCGGGCGAGGTTCTCCGAGGTGGTCCGGAAGGGCAGGATGGTGAGCGTGAAGCCCTCGCCCTCGAGCGCGGCGATGGTGGCAGGGGCAAGCGAGCCCTCCTCCACCAGGAAGCTGTGGTCCAAGGCGTCGCACTCCTCGCGCACGATGCGCTTGAAGGCCACGAAGTCCCGCACCATGCCCTTGTCGGTCCCGCCCTCCTCCAGCTGGTCTGCGGCGATGTAGGCGGTGACGCGCCACTGGTGCCCGTGGAGGTTCTCGCACTTCCCGTGGTAGTCCGTGAGGAAGTGGGCGCTGTCAAACCAGTACTCGGTCGAGAGCTCGTACATGGGCGCTACTCTCCAGATCCCTGGGCGGGAGCCGCGGGGGAACCGGATCCGCCGCCACCGCGTCGGCGGCGCCTGCGCGAACGAGAGGAGCCCTCAGGGCGTCCTGCCGCCTCCGGCGAGCCCTCGGCCCTCGGCTGCTGCTGTGGCCCCGTCTGCTGGGAGCGCTGGCCCCCATGGTCGCCCGGGCGACGGCGGCGCCTCTTGGGCTTGTCCTCCGCCACCGCATCCGTCTGGGGCTTTGGATTGGGGCTGGGATTGGTCTGGGCGGCGGCGCCACCCTCCTGTCCCTTGCCGCGATGGTGGCGACGCTTGCGGCCGGTGGTCTGGGCGGGCATGTCCGCGGCGGTCTCCTGTGCCTCGGCGGGAGACTTCTTGCGCCTGCGCCTCGTGCGGCCGGAATCCTGCGCGGAAGAGCCACCGTCCGCGTCCTTGGGCTGCTGATGCGGACGACCGACCCTCACCAGGGGCTCCGCCGGCCCCTCGCCCTCGCGGTGCCCACGCCTGCGCCGGGGCTTCTGCTTCACGAAGATGTCCGAGGAGTCGAAGCCCTGCTCGTCGGCGGGGATGATGCCATGGGCGCGGTCCAGCTCGGCCAGCGCCATCTGGATGTCCGGCGACTCGAGCCTGTCCAGGGCCGCGCGGGTCACGGTGTCAGGGCGGCAGGGGCAGTGGAGCTCCTCGCTCTTCTTGCACGCCGCCTCGGAGGCAACCATGTCCGAAAGCGGGATGCGCACCTGCTTGCCGTTCTCGATGCGCAGGCAGATCTGCTCCTTGGGCGTGTCGTACTCCACGATCTTGGCCTTGCCCAGGGGCGTGTCTATGACGGCATTGCGCTTGGGGGCGCGCTGCTTGAAGTCTCGGTAGGCGTCGAACTCGTAGCGCAGGCAGCACATGAGGCGACCACAGGCGCCGGAGATCTTGGATGCGTTGAGCGGCAGGTCCTGCTCCTTGGCCATGCGGATGGAGACGGGCTCGAACTGCTTGCCGAAGCGCGCGCAGCAGAGCTCCTGGCCGCAGTGGGCGTAGCCGCCCACGATGGCGGCCTCCTCTCGCACGCCGATCTGGCGCATGTCTATGCGCTCGTGCAGCTCGCGAGAGAGGTCCTTGACCAGGTGGCGGAAGTCCACGCGCTCCTCGGAGGAGAAGTAGCACACCACCTTGCCGCCACCAAAGAGGTACTCCACTCCCACGGGCTTCATGTCCAGCCCGCTCTCCTGGACGAGGCGACGGAAGAGCGGGAGCGTGTCGTCTCCCTTGCGGGCCAGCATGTCCGCTCGGCCAAGGTCGGCGTCGTCTGCGACGCGCGACACCGGGCGCAGCTCCGCCTCCCCTATCACCTCTCGCAGGCGCTCCTCGCTGACCTCCATGCCGTCCATGGTGGCAAGGCCTATCTCCTGACTGCGCTCCGTGGTGCAGATGACGTGGTCGCCCTCCTGGGCACCCGTGTCGGCTGGGTCGAACCAGAGGTCGTGGGCTGCGTACTTGAACTTCACCGGAATGACGGCGGGCATGCGAGTGCCTCCTTGACAGAGAGAAGCATGGTCTCGATGACCAGCTGGGGATTTACGTTGCGAGCAAGGTCATCGGAGGCATCCGAGACGGCCGAGAGGGCCCTGACGGCGCCCTCGGTGCTCGCCTGCTGCGCGATGCGGTCTACCACGTCCGCGCTGTCCTCGTTGACGATGCGCTCGCCCACTCCCTCGCAGCGCATGAGCACGTCACGCAGGAGGGAGCTTGCCGCAGAGAGAGCCTCCATCATACCCGAACGCTCCCGTGCCGTTAGCTCGCGCTTGTTGGCGTCCTCCAGCTGCTTGAGGGCGGAGGCGGCGAGGTAGTCGGCGTTCTCGCCCAGGGCCGCCTCCTGCGCGCTCTTGAGATCTGCGAGAGGGGCGCGGACGGCCTCCAGGATCTCCTTGGCGGACACGAGCACGTCCCAGGAGTCGGCGCGGGCAAGACCCGCGAGCGAGCGGACCACCACGCGCCTCAGCTGGCGACGGTCAGACGAGGCGAGAAACTCTGCGGCCCGCTCGGGGGTCCCCGCGACGGAAAGCGCTATGCGCGCGTCTGCGCCGGAGATGCCCGAGGCAAGCTCCACGGCCTTCTCCGCGACGTCCGGGGAGACCACGCGGAAGGGAACCTGCTGGCAGCGCGAGACGATGGTGGGAAGCACCGAGGCCGCCGAGCGGGCAAGCAGGATGAAGTACACGCCCTCGGGAGGCTCCTCGATGGTCTTGAGCAGGGCGTTCGCAGAGCTTGCCCTGAGGAGGCCCGCGCCATCGATGACGTAGACCTTGCTTGTTGCGCGCACGGGGGCAAGAGCCACGTCAGAGACCAGCTCGCGAATCTGCGAGATGAGATAGCCACTGGCGCTGCCAGGCCTGAGGAAGCGGACGTCAGGGTGGGTGTGGTGGGCGACGCGGATGCACTCGTCGCAGCTGGCGTCTCCGCCGTTGGGACAGACGATGCACTGGGCCAGCGCGAGGGCGGCCGTCTCCATGCCAGATCCAGGGGCGCCTAGGAAGAGATAGGCGTGGCTCAGCCTGTGCGCGCTCACGGCAGTGGCGAAGAAGCGCTGGACGCGGGGCTGCTGGTCAAGGCGGGCCAGCGCCGCAGGCATGCTTTGATCTTGCGTCTTGGCCACCTGTCCCCTCTCGACATGGCACAACCGTTGGACGGATAGGACATTGTAGCAGCTTGATATGGTAGTTCCGTTGCCGGGGTCCGCTAGGCAAGCAGGGCCGTGCAGGCGTCTTGGACGCGGGCGGCAACCTCCTCTGGGGTGCCAGAGGCATCCACCACGACAAAGCGACCGGGCTCGAGCGCCGCCGCGCGCAGGAAGGCCTCGCGCACGCGCCTCTGGAAGTCAAGGCCCTCCGCCTCCATGCGGTCGGCGCAACCGCGCGTCGCGCGCTCGTGGGCAAACCGGGGGTCAAGGTCGAACAGGAGGGTCAGGTCAGGCATCAGGCCGCAGCTTCCCAGCACGTTGCAACGCCGCACGAGGGACTCATCCAGGCCACGGCCACCGTACTGGTAGGCGTAGGTGGAGTCAAAGAAGCGGTCGCAGAGGACCACGGCGCCGCGAGCGAGGGCGGGCTCCACGACCGTGCGCACGAGCTGGGCGCGGGATGCCTCGTAGAGCAGGACCTCGCACTCATCGGACATGTCGGTGTTCGCGAGGTCGAGCAGGAGACTGCGGATCTTCTCGCCCAGCGGTGTGCCGCCGGGCTCCCTGAGGCGCACGACCTCGCGACCCGCCCGCTCGAGCGAACGTGCGAGCAGCTCCGCCTGGGTTGACTTGCCGCAGCCGTCCACGCCCTCAAGGGTGACCAGCACGCCGCGGTCGACTTCCATGCCCATGCCTCTTCCCTCTCGCCGTCTGGTCCCACAGGGGCAGGCCATGCCCCGGCCCCAAAACGATAGCAGACCGCACCACACGGCAGGGACGGGGCACGGTGGGCGGATGCGAGGCGAGAGGGGCCCTCGGCGCGAAGTGCGCGCGTTCGCCCACCGCAGCAGCGCCCACAGGTGGGTCAATGCGCGGTTTCGCGCGTCTTTTAGCCGAGAAGTGCGCGTTCGCCCACCTGAAAGCGGACTCCGGGTGGGCGGATGCGTCGTTTGGGCGTGACCGGGCGGGAAAAGCGAGCTTTCACCCACCGCGCGGCAAGACGCTAGGACTTCTTGCCGCCCCTGCGACGACCAGCGGTCTTGCGGCCGCCGCGAGCGGGCCTCTTCTCCTTGCCAGGGCAGTCCATGTTCACGCAGATCCTCCAGGGCCCGCGCTGCGTCATCACCTCGACCATGGGAGCCCCGCAGTCCGGGCAGGTCTCGCCCGTGGCATGAAGCTCGCCGCGCTGGGGCAGCGGGTAGCTTGTGCCACAGACGTCGTAGTTGCTGCAGCGGATGAAGCGCTTGCCGGTGCGCTCGCTCTTGTGGGCGATCAGGTCGCCGTGAGCGCCAGCCGCCTTGCAGACGGCGCACTCCCCCACCACCCCGTCAGGCTCGCGGTTGGTCTCGCAGGCGGGGTTGACGCATATCTCGTATGCCTTCGAACGGAACGGCTTGCACTTGATGCGCGGGGCCCCGCACACGGGACACACGCCTGCCTCGCCCTCTATGGGCTCCACCTTCACGTTGGACGGCACGGGGTAGGTCACGTCGCAGTCTGGCCAGCCCATGCAACCGATGAAGTTGCCACGCGTCTTGGCCGAGCTCTTCATGACCAGGTCGCGCCCGCACTTGGGGCACACGCCCACCTTGGCGTCCGCCGTGACCGCATCCGCAATGGCCTCTCCCAGGTCCTCCTTGTGCTCTATGAGCTGGTCGATCATACCTGCCAGCAGCGCGCGAGAGTGCGTTACCACCTGGCCTTGCGTCTGGGCACCCTCGGATACGCTCGTCATGTCCGCCTCGAGCTCGGCCGTCATGTCCGGGCTGGTGACGTGGGGCGCGTACTGGGTGAGCGCCTCGATGACCGCCATGCCCAGCTGACTGGGCTCCACGGGGTCTCCCTTGAGGTACTTCACGTCGTACAGGCGCTGGATGATCGAGGCGCGCGTGGACTTTGTGCCCAGGCCGCGCCTCTCCATCTCCTGGATCAGGCGGCCCTGGCTGTAGCGCGCGGGGGGTTCCGTCTGCTTGGCGTCCAGGTCCATCGAAAGGACGTCGCAAAGATCGCCCTCGGCAAGCGCAGGGAGCTGGTCGTCTCGTCTCTGGCCATAGGGATAGATGGCCCTGAAGCCGGGCTTTACCAGCACGGTCCCAGACGCCGAGAAGGCCTCTCCGCTCACGTCCAGCGAGAGCTTGGTGGACTCGCTCACCGAGGCCACCGAGAGCGTTGCCAGGAAGCGCCGGGCGATGAGGTTGTAGAGCTTCCACGCGCCAGGGTCAAGCTTGTCCGGATCGGCCGCTCCCGTGGGGTAGATGGGAGGGTGGTCCGTGGTCTCCTGCTTGCCGCGGGTGGCATGGAGCCTCTCCTGCTTGAGGAGGTCCTGGCAGAAGGGCCGGTACTGCGGCACTGAGGAGATGGTGCGCACGCAGTCCCTGAGGTCGAGCGAGCTGGGGTATACCGTGTTGTCGACACGGGGATAGCTGATGAGGCCGTCCATGTAGAGGGACTCGGCCAGGCGCATGGTGCGCGCGGGAGAGATGCCCTCGGACGCGGCCGCCGCCTGCAGCGAGGTAGTGTTGAAGGGCGCGGGGGGCTGGGTGGTGCGGCTCTTGCGCTCGATGCTCACCACCTGGGCCGACCTCGCCTCGCGCACCGCCGCGAAGGCCCTCTCGGCGACCGCCTTGTCCTTGAAGCGGCCGGAGGCGTGGGTGATCTTGAAGCGGGCATCCTCGTCCCTGTTGCCCGCGGGCGCGGCCGTGCCCCAGAGCACCCAGTAGTCCTCGGGCACGAAGGCCTGGCGCTCGCGCTCCTTCTCGACCACGAGGGCCAGGGTGGGCGTCTGCACGCGACCTGCCGAGCGGACGTTGCCAAAGCCGCCGAAGCGGGCCATGGTGAGGTAGCGCGTGAGGGCGGCACCCCAGATGAGGTCTATGTACTGTCGACTCTCGCCGGCGTCCGCCAGGTTCTGGTCAAGGTCAACCAGGTTGGCAAAGGCATGGTCGATCTCCGCGCGGGTGAAGGCGGAGTAGCGCGCGCGGCTCACGGGGGTCCCGGGGGCAACCTCGCGCATCTGGCGCAGGGCATCAGAGCCGATGAGCTCCCCCTCGCGGTCGAAGTCCGTGCCAATGACGATGGAGTCCGCCTTCTTGGCGAGGTTCTTGAGCGCGCGGATGATGCCCTTCTCCGCGGGGAGCTTCTCCACCGGGGCCCACACCAGGTAGGGCAGGCTGGGTACCTTCCATCCCTTGATGTCGATGCCGTCCTTGAGGAAGGGCTTGCGCTTGGTCTCGAAGGGCGGGCGGGCGAGGCTGTCCGGAACCGCGGCCGGAAGGACCTCCCCCTCCTCGGTGACGGCAAACCAGCCCTCGTCCTCGCTGTACTTGAGCTCATGGGGGAAATCTGGCGCCATGATGTGGCCGCGCAGGCCTATGGTCACCCAATCCTCCCCATCGCGCGAGAAGCGGTATACGGGCGTGTCATAGACCTTGTCGGCCTTGGGCTTCCCAGAGGTGGACAGGAGCCTGGCAATCTGCTGGGCCGCGTCGTTCTTCTCCGTGACTACAAGCTTCAAAGTGGAAGGTCCTTTCAAAAAATAAGCTCCGGGCGGACGCAACTATACCCGTCCCGGAGCTCACGCAAGCTACCTCTGCTGCCAGCGGCCTGACTTTCCGGCCCCTAGTCCTGCTCCAGCTGGTGCTCCTCGTACTCCTCACGCGTCCACTTGAGCGAGGCCTTGCCATCGCGGGCGATGAGGACGTAGCGCGCCACCGCCAGGGCAACCTCGTACAGGGAGATGAGCGCCGCGAACATGAGGACCATGGTCACGGGAGAGGCGTCAGGGGTGACGACGCCCGAGAGGAGCATGAGGCCAACGTAGATGTAGCGCCACTGGGAGCGGAAGGTCCTGTAGGGCACCAGATGCAGGATGGAGAGGTAGAAGATCACCAGCGGGAGCTGGAAGGCGACACCGAAGCCTATCTCGAGCATCATCATGATGTTGAGGAAGTCCTCGGCCATGGGGTTGAGGTCCGCGAACTCGAGGGACTGGTCGACCATCCAGCCGATGGCGGGCTTCTGGATCACGAAGTAGCAGAAAAGCATGCCCAGGAAGAAGAGGGCCACCATGGCCCCCACCGTGGGAACCACCCACCTACGCTCCTTGGGCTTGAGGGCAGGCAGGAAGAAGCCCATGGTCTCCCAGATGATGACGGGCGTGCAGATGATCATGCCGAAGAAGAGGGCCACCTTGAAGCGGATGGTGAAGCCGCCCAGGACCGTGAGGACGCTGAGGCGCGTGCCATCGGGCAGGGCGTCCCTGATGGGGTCCATCAGGATCTCGATCAGGGTGGGCGTGGCAGCATAGACCACCACCGAGGTCAAAAGGACGGACACCACGACGATGGTGAGGCGGCGCCTCAGCTCGCCGAGGTGGTCCATCAGGGGCATGCGCGCTGGTCCGATGGGCATCTCTACTACTCCTCCTCGGCAGTCAGGTCAGCGCTGGCGTCAGCGCTGGCGTCAGCAACGGGCGGCTCTGCGGAGAGCTCGGCGGGCTCCGTCGCCTCTCGCTTGGGACGGCGGGCATAGAGGGCGGCGGCGCTGGTGTCAGGGGCCTTCTCCTCTTCCGGCTGTGCCACCTCTCCGCCAGGCTGCTCCTCGGCGGGCGCGTCTGTGCCCTCGTCGCCCGAGGGACCTGCGAGGGGGCCACCATCTGCTCCTTCGTCCGGCTGCCCCTGCGCATCGCGTGCCTTGCGTTCGGCCTCGAGGCGAGCCTTGCGCTCCGCAAAGGTCTCGTTGGCGCGCTTCTTGGGCACGTCGCCCTCCTCCGCGTCGGCATCCTCGTCAAGGGCGGCGGCGCGCTTGGAGGACTTGGGGTCCGTGTCGATCCCCTCGTTCATGACCTTGTTCAGGGGATCCATGACCTCGCTCTGGACGACCTCCGTGAAGCCCTCCTGCGCCACGCGGAACTGTCGCAGGGCACGACCTATGGTGCGGCCCATCCCAGGGAGCTTGTCCGGACCAAACAGCAGGAATCCGAAGACGACGATTATCAGGAGCTCAGACTCTCCGATGCCAAACACTCGGGAACACCTCCGACCTTGCGGCAGACGCCGCCTATTCCTGGACCCCAAGCTCGGCATCCACGCCCAAAAGGGAAAGGACGCGGGCGACGTTGCGCTGGGGATGAGAGAGCGAGAAGGGCACGGAGGCCTCCTGGGCGCGATGGGCCGCCCCCACCAGAACGCCGATGCCCGTAGAGTCGATGTATGGCAGCTGGGAGAGGTCGATCTCCAGGGCCGCGGGCCTCTCGGCCAGCGCGCCGTCCAGGGCCTCGCGGAGCTCGGACGCATTGGAGACGTCCACCTCACCGCTCACCAGAAGCTGATAGCCCGTCTCGGTCTTGATGGTCTCTATCGAAACGCCCATTGCCACTCCGTTCCTTGCTCTTGCCTACTGCTTCGCCGACGCTGCGTTCAGGGCCTCAAGGCGCTTGTCGGCAAAGCTCTTGGCGCCCTGCTCGTTGTTGGGGTCGGCCTGCTGGGCCCTCTCGTAGGCAGACCTGGCGTCATCGGGCCTACCAGAGGACTCCAAGATCATGCCGTAGTTGGCCCAGGCGGGCGCGAAGTCGGGGTGCGCCGCCGTCAGCTGCTCCAGGGAGCTCAGGGCCCCGGCCGTGTCCCCTGAGTAGTGCTGGCACAGGGACCTGTTCAACCGGGCCTTCTCGGAGTCGGCGAGGGCGAGGTAGCGGTCGTAGGACTCGATGGCCTTCTTCCAGAGCTCGCCCACGTGCTGCCTATCCGCGTCCGTCGAGGCAAGCTGCCTCGCGGCGTAGGCCCAGGACATGTAGTTGCCGCCCAGGGCGAGGAGGCTCTCCTGGTCCTGGGGGTCTGCGGCGAGCTTCTCCTCAAGAGAGGAGGTGGATGTGGAGTAGCTCTTGTCAATGCGGGCAAGGTCCAGGGGCGCCGCGCCGCCAGACTTATGGCGCGAGGGCGCGAAGATGGCCGAGAGGGACGGAAGCATCATGGACAGCGCCATGATGACCGCAAACACCATGATGGCGATGCTCGCCCCACGGCTCCTGCCGCCCACGCCAGACTTCTTGGCGCGCTTGGCGCGGGCGTCTGCCGCGGCGGCGGCAGTGACCTTCGCTGAGGCCAGACGACCAGCCCGCTTTGACGTCCCCGATTCCTTCTGTGCCATTGAAAACGACCCTTCCCAGACCACAGGCACGCCGCGACGGCAGCGCCAGAGAACTTGAGAGTAGGCGCGCGACGCCATGGCGGCACGCGTGCCTAAGCATTCTACAGAAAGTCTGCCCAGCGGCAGCCGCAGGCGTCTAGGCCTGCGCGCCCCTCCCCTCCAGGGCCATACGGGCAGAGACGAGCTTGACCGCGAGCACGAAGACGTCCAGAGCGCACGAGAGGTCCTCGAGAGACGGGTAGGTCGGGGCGATGCGGATGTTGCTGTCCCGCGGGTCCTTGCCATAGGGCCAGGTGGCGCCTGCCGGGGTCAGCTTGACGCCCAGCTCAGCCGCAAGGGAGACGATGCGCCTGGCGGAGCCTTCCGGACCGTCGAACGAGACGAAGTACCCGCCATGCGGGCGCGTCCAGCTGGCAATGCCCAGGCCGGCAAGGCCGCCCGCGAGCTTCTCCTCGACCAGGGCAAAGCGGGGGGCCACGATGGCCGCGTGCCTCTCCATGTGGGAACGCACGCCCGAGAGGTCCTTGAGGAAGCGGGCGTGGGCAAGCTGGGAGAGCTTCTCGGGGCTCACGCGCTCCACGGCGAAGGCCTCGCGGACCTCTGCGATGTCCTGTTCGTCGGCGGCAACGAATGCCATGCCCGAGCTGGGGAAGGTCACCTTCGCGGTGGACCCGAACTCATAGGCCAGGCGGCGTGCGCCGCTCTCCTCCAGGGCGTCGAAGATGTTGAGGAGCTCGTCATCGACCCCCGAAAAGCCGTGCACCACGTAGGCGTTGTCCCAGTAGATGCGGAAGTCGGGGGCAGCGGGCCTCAGGCTGGCAAAGCGGCGCACCACCTCGTCAGAGTAGGTGATGCCCGTGGGGTTGGAGTACTTCGGCACGCACCAGATGCCCTTGACGCTTGCGTCACCCTCGACCAGCTCCTGCACCAGGTCCATGTCGGGACCGTCGTCGCGCAGGGGAACGGCCACGTTCTCCATGCCCAGATGGGCCGTCACGGCAAAGTGGCGGTCGTAGCCGGGGGCGGGACAGAGCCACTTGACCCGCCCCTGTCTGCAGAGGGGCTCGCAGCCCCCCACGCCGTTGGTGAACGCGTGCGTCACCAGGTCATGCATGAGGTTGAGGCTCGAGGAGCCAGAGACGATGACGTTGTCCTCCGAGACGCCCAGGATCTCTGCGGCAAGCCTGCGCGCGGAGGGAAGGCCTTCGGGGGTGCCGTAGTTGTCAACTATGGCGGCGCCGTCCGTGAGGTCGGACTGCGAGGTCAGGACGTCCAGCATGGGGCGTGCGAGCGCGGTCTGCTCTGGGTTGGGCTTGCCGCGGGCCATGTCCAGCGAGAGACCCTGGGCGCGCAGCTCCCGGGCCTTGGCCTCCAGGCCAGCGACCGCTTCCTCCAGTTCGGGCGTGGACAGGGACTCGAACGCGTTGGGCATCTTCTTCTCCTCACGTCTGTGGCGCTGAAGGAAGTATACTTCCCAGAATGGATACCTACAGCGACAGCAACCACCACCAGCACGCGTCCGCCCCTGCGGGCAGCGTTCCCGCGGCCGAGTTCGGCGAGCTCCAGCAGCTGGTGGACGAGCTCTTCGCCGTAAACCCCTCGGGATACGTCAGCAAGATGGACGCCGTCATGCGCGCCGAGGTGGATGACCTCAGCGAGGACCTGCGCGAGGTCGTAGACCTTCTGCCGGGAGGTCGCTACAAGAGGTCCAGGCTCTGCGACCAGATCAATTCCATCGTCACCGCCCATGGCTGGGCCTACGTGTACGGGACCGTGGAGTAGGCCTTCCCCCCACCCAGCCGTCAGCCGGCCCCAGGCGGCGGGCCCTCCAGGACCGCAAGTGGAGCTGGTTGCCCAGAGGTCCCCACGCCTATCTTCGCAGGTGCCTGCGAAGGAAGGGAGCGATCAGGCTCACGTACGCCACGCCCAGGGAACCCGCCACGAAGGAGCCGGCAAGGATGGCGCACTTGGCCACGACGACCTCCGCTGGGTTGGGGAAGGCGAGCCCCGCGATCAGGATGGACATGGTGAAGCCCATGCCGCCCATGATTCCCACGGCCACGACCTGCCCCCAGCTCACGCGACGCGGCAGCCTGGAGAAGCCCAGCTTCACCAGCAGCCAGGTTACCAAGATGATGCCCAGCGGCTTTCCCACCACGGCGCCCAGGAACGCTCCCTGCGAGACGGGATCGAGAAGCACCCCCACCACGTCGACGCCCACAAGCCTCACCTGCGCGTTCACGAAGGCGAACAGCGGCAGGATCAGGAAGTTTACCGAGACGGCGAAATAGCCCTCCACGCGCTGCAGGGGCGGCGTCACATGGTGCATGACCCTCTCCACGTTGAGGGCGGAGGCCGTGAAGTCGTGCTGACCCAGGACATGGGACTCGTCGTCGTAGGTGTCCTCGAGCTCGATGGCCTGCTCGCCCAGCCACCTGCGCAGACTGCCCAGGCGGATGTCGGAGCGCGCCGGCAGGAAGAAGGCCAGGATGACACCGGCGAGCGTGGCGTGGATGCCGGAGTTGTACATGCAGAGCCACAGGATGAGCCCCACTATCAGGTAGGGCTTGGCTGAATACACCCTTGCGCGCGCAAGGCCTGCCAGGGCCAAGATCGCGATCAGAGAGAGCGCGCACCAGGCGATGCTGGGCGACTGCCCGTAGAAGACCGCCAGCACGACGATGGCGAGGATGTCATCCGCGATGGCGAGGGTCTGGAAGAAGACCTTGGTCTCGGGGGCTATACGGTTGCCCAGAAGTGACATGACGCCCAGGGCGAAGGCGATGTCCGTGGCGATGGGGATGGCCCAGCCATGCACCGCCCCGCCCCAGTTGGCCACCACGTAGATGAGGGCGGGCACCACGACGCCGCCCACGGCGGCGAGCATGGGGAGCACCGCCTGCCGCGGATGCCTCAGCTGGCCCACGGTCATCTCGTACTTGAGCTCGATGCCCACCAGCAGGAAGAATATGGCCATGAGGAAGTCGTTCACAAAGGCCTCAACGGAGATCGAGAGCCGCACGTGTCCAAAGCCAACGGACAGCGATGTCTCAAGGAACTCGTGAACCGGCTCGTAGATGGGAGAGTTTGCCACGACCACGGCAAGCAGGGTGGCCACCACCATGACGGCAGCAGAGATGGTGCCGTTTGACGTGATCTTGTCCCAGGAGGAGCGCTTGTCAAAGCGACGCGCCACGGCAGGCTCGTTAAAGATCGCGGAGTTGCGGTTGCGGGCCTTGGCGGCTGACTTCGCGCCTGGCTTTGCCTGAGACCTCTCGGGCATCTTGGCGGTCTCTTCCTTCGGTTCCCTCTCGGACATGTTCTCTCCTCTATGGACTCCTCTTTGAGACGGTCCGCTTCTATTGTGTCGATGGCACACAGAAAAGCATATGCGATGAAAATTGGGTGAGAATCATTCCCGCAAGCGAAAACAAGGCGAATTCACCAGCGACTCACGACCACCGCTTGGAACGGTCACGCCAACGTGAGCAAGCGCCCGGCAACGAGCCCATTGTGGGAACATATGCCAACAAAGCCATGCGGGCTTCGGGAAAGGGACTTCAGGGGGAGCCATGAACAGCCAGCGCATCGCCGTCATCACGGACTCTGGAACTGACACAAGCAGCGAGTTCTGCCTCGAGCATGACGTGCGCATCATGCCCCTGCGCATCATTTACTCCGACGGCTCCACCTTCGAGAGCGGGATCGACATCACCTCGGAGGAGGTGGTGCGTCGCTTCGAGCGGGAGATTCCCACCACCTCGCTGCCTTCCCCGCAGCAGATCCGGGCGATTCTCGAGGGCGCCAAGGAGGGCGGATACGAGAAAGCCGTGATCGTGACCATCTCGTCCGAGCTCTCTGCCACCAATCAGACCGTGCACATGGTTGCCGACGAGATGGGCGACTTCCCCTGCATCGTAATCGACACCAAGTCCATCGGCATGATGGCCGGCATGGTGGTCATGCGAGCCGTGGAGTACGTGGAGGCAGGCGTGCCCTTCGAGGAGCTCGAGGCCAGGCTGGTTCAGGACAGCCTGGACACAGAGATCTTCTTCGCGGTGAAGTCGCTTGACTTCCTGCACAAGGGCGGGCGCATCGGCGGCCACATCTACCGCATCGGCAGCGTGCTGAACATCAAGCCCGTGCTCACCTGCGACTCGGAGGGGCGCTACGTCATGGCGAAGAAGGCCCGCGGCTGGGACCGCGCGCTTGACACCATGGTCAAGCTCACGGTTGCCGCCGCCGCGCCCTTCTCGCGCGTAAGGCTATGCGTCTGCTGCTCCAAGGCAACCTCTGAGCTCTTCGGCATGCTGGAAGAGAGGCTCAAGGACGAGGTTCGGGCAGAGATCGTCGAGATCACGCGCCATGGCATCTCTCCGGACCTCATCGTTCACACCGGCCCCGACCTGGTGGGCATGGGGGTGCAGAGGGCGTAGCCCCGGTTCCTCATTCGCAGGCGAGTGCTGCCGCCATGCGCTCCACGATGCGGGCGCAATGCTCGGCGGCAGACCTCTCGAAGCTGGGATAGTCAACCGTGGACGAGCCGTCGGCCTTGTCCGAGATGGCACGCACCACCACAAAGGGCACGCCGTTCAACCAGCAGGCGTGTGCGATGGACGCACCTTCCATCTCGGCGCAGCGGGCATGGAGGCAGGCGGCGATCTCCTCCCTTCTCTTGGCAGACCCGATGAACTGGTCGCCCGAGGCAACGCGCCCCTCGAAGGCCCGTATGTCAGAGGCAACCTCAGCTGCCGCCGCAAGCGCCGTCTGACGCAGCAGCAGGTCTGCGGGAAAGGCCAGGACGGGAAGGCCGGGCACCTGTCCGGTAGCATATCCCAGCGCGCTTACGTCCATGTCGTGGTGGACGGCATCAACCGAGACCACCACGTCGCCGATGTCGATGGCATTGTCCAGGGAGCCGGCGACCCCCGTGTTCACCACGTGGGTCACCTCAAAGAGGTCCGCGAGCACCTGCGCGCAGAGGGCAGCGTTCACCTTCCCCACGCCACACCTCACCACCACGACGGGAAGTCCGGCCAGCGATCCCTCGCTGAACTCCATGCCCGCACGACGGACCTGGCGGGCATCCGCCAGATGCTCCTTGAGCAGTGCAACCTCCACATCCATGGCGCCTATGATGCCAAGCTTCATGATGGTTCCTTCCACCTTCGGACCTAGAATGCATGGGGGTAGCTGAGGTGCCTCTCGTCTATTCCACGCAAGGTGCCGGCAAGATAGCGGCGAGCCCACCACCGCGCCTGCATGAGGTCGCTGTCATGCCAGTTGCCACACTCCTCGGGGCGGGCACCGGGGATGTCCCCCTCGAAGGACTCTGCGAACTCGAAGAGCGAGGTGACGAGGCCGATTACGTCCTTTGACTCGAAGCTCCCAAAGAGCAGCAGGTAAAAGCCCGTGCGGCAGCCCATGGGGCCAAAGTAGACCACACGGTCCTTCCAGCTGGGATCGTTGCGCAGGAAGGTTGCGCCCAGGTGCTCCAGGGCGTGCATGGCAGCACTGTCCATGGGAGGCTCCTGGTTGGGGGCGGTAAGGCGTAGGTCAAAGGTGGTGACGTCCACCCCGTTCCATGAGTCCACCCTGCTCACGTAGACGCCGGGCTCCAGGTGCAGGTGGTCGATCTGGAAGCTTGCAATCTTCTCCATGGTTGAGCTCCTTCTTTGCGCCGGCGGCGTGCGGGACGACGGACCCTGCGCTCGGGGATGGTTTTCATGCAACAGCTTAGCGTCTTGAGAGGCGGCAAGGACGGCGCCCGGTGGGCAAACACGCAATTACAGCGCTCACCTGCCCGAGAGCCGTGCATTGGCCCACCTGTGAAGCGCCCCTGGGTGGGCGCACACGGCGTTTTCGGCCCGCTGGCGCTGGAAAGCGCGTGTCTGCCCACTCGTGGGAGCGTATCAGGTGGGCCAATGCGACGTCACGGACCCCTCTCGGCCGAAAAGTGCGTGTTGACCCACCCGCGGAGGCGCACCGCCTGAGGCAAGCAAAACCCTTGTCATGAGAAACTAAAGTGATATCATTCAGACATCAGCGAGGGCAGCGCCTTCACAGGGAAGAGCGGCCCCTCACTACTGAAGGAGAACGTGAGATGAGCACGGAGAAGAAGCTGGTCGCACCTTCGGGCTGGGTCATGCTGTTCGTCAACCTGGGCATGTATGCCGTATCCGTCTGGATGTTCGTCAGAAGCATCATAACCCTTGACACCTACGAGGAGCTGGGCTACTCAGCACCGGAGTTCACGGGGGCGAAGCTTGCCCTCAGCATCCTCCTTATGGTAGGAGCCATCATCGTGAGCTGCGGCTTCTTCTCTCTGCAGCCTGGCCAGGCGCGCGTCTGCGTGCTCTTCGGCAAGTACGTGGGCACCGTTCGAGACGAGGGCCTGAGGTGGGCCAACCCCTTCTACGCCAAGAGCCTGGGCAGGAGCTCTGGCGACACGGGCATCGAGGTCAGCGAGTCTGGCGTGAGCCTGGGCAAGTCCCACTCACACATCTCCAAGATCTCCACCCGCGCCCGCACCCTCAACGGCGAGCGACTCAAGGTGAATGACAAGATGGGCAACCCCATCGAGATCGCCACCGTGGTGGTTTGGCGCGTGGCCGACACCGCCAAGGCCGCCTTCGACGTGGACGATTACGAGAGCTTCGTCTCCATGCAGACCGAGACCGCCCTTCGCCACGTGGCCAGTATCTACGCCTACGATCACATGGAGGACGAGGACGAGAGCAACACCTCCATCACCCTTCGCTCCAACATCGAGGAGGTCTCCGAGGCGCTCAAGGCCGAGCTCGACCGCAAGCTGGCCGTGGCAGGCGTGTCCGTGGACGACGCACGCCTGACCCACCTCGCCTACGCGCCCGAGATCGCCCAGGCCATGCTGCGCCGCCAGCAGGCCGACGCCGTGATCGCCGCCCGCAAGAAGATAGTGGAGGGTGCCGTCAGCATGGTTGACATGGCCCTCTCGCAGCTTTCCGAGGGCGGGATAGTGGAGTTTGACGACGACCGCAAGGCGGTCATGGCCTCCAACCTGATGGTGGTGCTCTGTGGCGAGTCAGAGGCGCAACCCGTGCTGAACACCGGCTCCCTCTATCAGTAGGGTGGCGAGAGATGCCATGGCAGGGCGCAAGCAGTACCCTCTGCGCATAGACCCCGAGGTCTGGGAGGCCATAGAGCTCTGGGCAAAGGATGACATGCGCAGCGCGAACGCGCAGGTGGAGTTCATCCTGAAGGACGCGCTGAGAAGATCGGGCAGGATCCCCGAGCGGCGCAGGGCCGAGGGAAGACCCTAGTGGGGAGGCGGGCCGGCAACCAGATTGGTGCCGGCCCGCCTCCCCTGCGTCATGATGCAGTCGCGTCAGGCGAGAGAGTCGCCCTGCGTATAGGCCATCCAGGGGCAGTTCGCGATCGCTCGCGCCAGGCGGTCCACCGCGTGCGAGGGAACGACGTCATCCTTGACGTGAAGGTGCACGACCCCAAGCGCCGCGCGAGGCGTGAACTCAGTGAAGACGACCTCCACCTCAAAGACGGGCTCGAGCAAGCCCGCAAGCTCTCGTGCGGCAGCGTCGCGTATGTCCTGCGCGACCCGGTCAAGGTCATTGCCCGAAGCAACGGCGAAGGGGAGGTCCGCGCACGTCACCTGCCAGCGCGTTCGCCTGGTAAGCCCCGTCTTGTTGAGCACGGAGTTGGGAATGAGGTCCACGCTCCCGCCCCGCGAGCGCACCAGGGTGGACCTCCAGGTCACGTCCACCACCTCGCCCGTCACGCTGCCCACGCCAACCTGGTCCCCCGGCTTCACCACCCGGGCGGTCATCAGCCCCAGGCCCCCCACCAAGTTTGAGATGGTGTCCTGCAGGCCCAGGGAGACCACCAGGGAGGTGACGCCCAAGGCCGTGATGAAGGCCGTGGGCTCGACCCCAAATACTGGCTTGAGCACGGCAAGGAGCGCGAAAGCCCAGACCAGGGCCCTCAGAAGGTTGATGAAGATGGTGGCAGAGGGCAGGTTTGAGCCATCTATGGCCTTGCGGGCGGCGCCCACCACAAAGTGCTGCACCAGAATGGCGGCGCAGGCGGCAACGGCCAACGTCACCACGTGGGAGATAAGATCGCCCGCACCCAACGCGACTCCAGCCATGGCGCTACCCCTCGATCTTCACTATGGGCGCAAAGCCCTTCATCAGCTTCTTGGTCTTGCCGGTGCGCGTGAAGAAGACCTCTATGGTGTCGCCCGATGCGGCCTTCACCACGCCAGGCCCAAAGGTCTTGTGAGAGACCTTGTCCCCTGGAGAGAAGCCTTCGGCGGCCTTGCTGCCGTCTCTCTTGATGGGCGCGGGCGCCACGGGCCTCGTTGAGGGGCTTCCGCCCGTCGAGCGCGTGCGCGAGCCAAAGACGTTGCCCCCATAGACCTCCGAGCCCCTGCCCGACCCATAGGTGCCATGGCGGTCTCCCCGCTTCTCCCAGCCGACTCCCGAGAAGCCAGAGGAGCCAACGCCCGTGGCGTGCACGTCCTCAGGCGGAATCTCGTTGAGGAAGCGGCTCCTCGGATTGGTCTGCACGGAGCCAAACACGTGACGCGTGGCGGCATAGGTGAGGTAGAGCTTCCTCTCCGCACGTGTGATGGCAACGTAGGCCAGCCTCCTCTCCTCCTCGAGAGACGCGGGGTCCTCCTCGTGGGCCCTGTGCGGGAAGATCCCGTCTTCCATGCCCGCAACGAAGACCACGGGGAACTCAAGGCCCTTGGCGGAGTGCACCGTCATCATGGTGATGGCACTCGACTGCCCGGCAAGCGCGTCGAGGTCCGAGCGCAGGGCCAGCCACTCCATGAAGGCGGGAAGCTTCTCTGCGGCCGCGGGCGCCGTCACGCCATCGCCTGATGGCTCGGCGTTCGCTGCGCTCACTCGCTGTCGCGACTCGCCATCGTGCGATGGCGTGACGGCGGCGGCCGAGGGAGCTTGGCCCGCGGACGGGTTAAGGGCACCGGCTGCCCTGAGCTGCTGGAGGCTCTCCAGGGTCTCTGCCACGTCGTCGTGGGTCTCGTCGAACTCCTGGGCCACGCCAAGGAACTCACGGACGTTCTCTATGCGGCCGTCCGCCTCCATGCTCTGCTCGGCCTCGTAGGCCTTGATGATGCCGGCCTTCTCGATGATTGCCTCGACCACGCGGGCGAGCTCTCCTCTGAACTTCCGTCCCCCCTCGATGGCGCCCGTGAACTCCGCGAGGCCCCCTCTCGCCTTGGCACCCAGGAGCCCCGGCTCCCCCACGCAGGCCTGGGCGGCCGAGAAGAATGAGACGCCCCTCTCGGCGGCGTAGGACCTCACCTTGCTGATCGAGGTGGTTCCCACGCCACGCCGCGGCGTGTTGACCACACGCAGGGCGCTCACGTCGTCATCCGGGTTCACCACAAGCTTGAGATAGGCCATCACGTCGCGAATCTCCGCGCGATCGAAGAAGCGCGTGCCTCCCACGATCTTGTAGGGCACGCCCGCACGCAGGAACATGTCTTCCAGGATGCGCGACTGCGCATTAGTGCG
Source organism: Olsenella urininfantis (assembly GCF_900155635.1). GTDB lineage: Bacteria > Actinomycetota > Coriobacteriia > Coriobacteriales > Atopobiaceae > Olsenella_G > Olsenella_G urininfantis. Next base: position 262,913 of record NZ_LT732540.1, on the reverse strand, counting down.
ATAGAAGACCGCAACGTCGTCGTAGCCGATGCCCCCATCATGAAGCTTCTCTATCTCCGACCCAATCCAGCGACCCTCGTCGCGCTCGTCTGCGGCCTGGAAGAGCTCGATCCTCTCGCCATCGCCGCGATCCGTGAACAGGCGCTTCTCCTCTCGGCGCGAGTTGTTGCGCACCACGGCGTTTGCCGCGTTGAGGATGTGGCCGAAGGAGCGGTAGTTCTGCTCCAGCTTGACAACCAGGGCGTTGGGGTAGTCATGGCGAAAGCTCAGGATGTTGGTGATGTCCGCACCGCGCCAGGAGTAGATCGACTGGTCGTCGTCGCCCACCACCATGAGGTTCTGGTACTTGCGGGCCAGGAGGTTGGTGATGGCGTACTGCACCGCGTTGGTGTCCTGATACTCGTCCACGCTGATCTGGCGGAAGCGCTCTTGGTAGCGGTCGAGCACCTCGGGATACTTGCTCAGCAGCTCGTAGGTCTTGACGAGCAGGTCATCGAAGTCCATGGCGTTGGCTCGCTCGAGCCTGCGCTGCAGGGCGCGGTAGACGCGAGCCGCCGCGCGCTGCTGGGGCGAGCTGGCCTGCCCCTCCATCTCGTCCGGCATCACCAGGGCGTTCTTTGCCTGGCTGATCATGGAGCGCACCGCCGGCAGGGGGAAGTGCTTCTGGTCTATGTCGAGGTCGCTCATGATGGCCTTGACCAGGCGCTTGGAGTCATCGTCGTCATAGATGGTGAAATTGGGCCCGAAGCCCAGGAGCTCGCCGTCCTCCCTCAGCATGCGCACGCACATGGCGTGGAAGGTGCAGACCCACATGCCGCGCGTGCCTCCGGGAAGCAGGGCGTCCAGGCGCTCGCGCATCTCTGCCGCCGCCTTGTTGGTGAAGGTGATGGCCAGCACCTGCCAGGGACGCACGCCCTCGTCGGCAATCATGTGGGCTATGCGGAAGGTGAGCACGCGCGTCTTGCCAGAGCCCGCGCCAGCCAGAACCAGCAGGGGCCCACGGGTGCACTCGGCGGCCTTGCGCTGGGCGGGGTTGAGGCCGCCGAGGTCTATGCTCGACCCAGACGCGCTCTGCGCAGGCAGGGCGGATGCCTGGTGGTCGGCTTGCGCCGGAGGCCTGTGGCCCGCCTCGGCAGGCACCGCCTTGGCACCATGTATCGGCAGGAGGGCGGATTCCCCCTGGCTGGCAAACAGGCTGGCTTGGAACTCGTTGAAGCTTGGCATGGCTCTCCTGCGCGTTGTGGGTGTACCCCAACGAGTGTAGCCCGCAGACCGGACGAGAACCCACTGCCTCGGGGCGAATCTCACAAGGAGCGGAAGTCCCCTCTCGCCGGCCGCCGCAGGTGGTGCGAAGGTCCGTCACCCATCGACGACCTGGTGAGGCCATTTTGGAGGGATGCTCCCTCTTTGCCCTCCCGGTCGGTCTGCCACTGACGGTTTTCGCAGGGACACGGCACGGGATGGCAAAAGGGAGGCCTCTGGTATAGGGTACAAGGACCCCATGCGCCACCAGGCGCTCGCAGGAATCGGGAGGAACCTTGGGCGATTGGCTAATCAGGACCTTCGTGAAGGACGAGGGGCGCCCCAGCTCCCCTGCCGCTCGCATGTCGGTGGGGAACCTCTCCAGCATCAGCTGCATCGTGCTCAACCTCCTGCTCAGTCTCACCAAGGGATTCGTGGGGATGACGCTGGGCTCGGTCTCCGTGGTTGCCGACGCCGTGAACAACCTGTCCGACGCCTCGAGCAACCTGGTCAGCCTCATCGGCTTCAGGCTGGCGGGCCGTCCGGCCGACGAGGAGCACCCCTATGGCCATGGCCGCATCGAGTACCTGGCGGGCATGGTGGTTTCGACGCTCATCGTTGCCGTGGGGCTGCAGCTGGGCCGCAGCTCCGTGGAGAGGATCGTCTCGCCAGAGGCTCCTGCGTTTGACCTTGCCGCCATCCTTGCGCTGCTGCTCTCCATTGCGGTCAAGCTCTGGATGTCCCGCTTCAACCTCAGGCTGTCGAAGCTCATAGGGTCGGTGGCGCTCGAGGCCACGGCGGCAGACTCCAGAAACGACGTCCTGACAAGCTCCGCCGTGCTGGCCGCAGGCCTCGTCTCTCGATACACGGGCCTCGACCTGGACGGTTGGGCGGGCCTTGCCGTTGCCGCCTTCATCATCGTCAGCGGCATCGGGCTCATACATGACACGATTGACCCGCTGCTGGGCCGCACGCCCTCGCCCGAGCTGGTATGCCGCGTGCACGAGCGCATTCTCTCGTACCCCGGCGTACTTGGAACCCATGACCTGCTCATACACGACTACGGGCCGGGTCGTCAGTTTGCCAGCGCCCACGTGGAGATGGCAGCGGACGCCACCGTGCGTGAGACCCACAAGGTGCTTGACGCCATCGAGCGAGACCTGCTCACCGACGAGCACCTGCGCACCATCCTTCACTGCGACCCCATCGAGACCCATCGCGGCGACGAGGACCTGCGCAACTGGCTTGCCGAGAGGCTCGCGGAGCTCGATCGAGAGCTGGAGATACACGACGTGAGCGTGACGCGCGACCGCGGCCTCATACGCGTCTCCCTGGATTGCGCCAAGCCACCCCAGCTTGAGGTCAGCGACGACGACCTCAGGGAGCTGGTTGAGTCCCTGGTGCGTCTGCGCGTCCCTGGGGCGGAGTGCTCCCTGACCATTGACTCGGGCTTCGTCTCGCCAGAGTCCTAGACAGGAGGCGCAGATGATTGACGTCGAGAAGAAGAGACTGCGAGAGCGGCTCGTGGTGGAGCAGATGATCGGGCTCTACTGCCATGACCGTCACCACAGCGGAGATCGGCTCTGCCCTGACTGCGCCGCGCTGAGGGACTACGCCCTCGCCCGCATAGAGCGCTGTCCCCTCATGGCCACCAAGACCTTCTGCTCCCAATGCAAGGTGCACTGCTACGCACCTCGCCAAAAGGAGGCGATCAGGCAGGTCATGCGCTACTCAGGGCCGCGCATGCTGCTGCGGCACCCGCTCATGACCGTGCACCACGGCCTTGACACCCTCAGGGCACGCCTGACCGGACGTCCATAGCTCGAGCTGCCGCTCACAGCGATGGGACGTGGCCGCCTCGTCCATGCCCTACTATTTTCTGACACAGGACAAAGTCAGGTCAATTGGGAGGTAAGCATGGAACTGCTTCGCTACATTGCGATCGCGGCAGTGGCTCTCGTCATACTGATCATCGTGGCCTCCGGGTACGTGAAGGCCCCACCCGACCAGGCATACATCATCTCCGGTGGCGGCAAGAGGCCTCGCTATCTCATCGGGAAGTCGGGCGTTCGCATTCCCTTCCTGCAGCGCGTTGACCGCCTCTCGCTCAGGATGCTCTCCGTGGACGTCAAGACCTCGAAGACCATTCCCACGTTGGACTACATCAACATCATGGTCGACTCGGTTGCCGTGGTGAAGATCTCCAACAGCGAGGAGGGTCTGGCAAAGGCCGCCGAGAACTTCCTCAACCGCGACTCCGAGTACATCAACGCCATGGTGGTGAACGTGCTCGAGGGCAACCTCCGCGAGATCATCGGAAGCATGCGCCTCACCGAGATCATGAACGACCGGAAGACCTTTGCCACGAAGGTCCAGGAGAACGCCATGACCGACATGCAGCGCATGGGTCTTGAGATCGTCTCCTTCAACATCCAGAACATCGACGACGACGGCATCGGCGTCATCGAGAACCTGGGCATCGCCAACACCGTTGCCATCCAGCAGAACGCCCAGATCTCCAAGGCAAACGCCGAGAAGGAGATCGCCGTTGCCCAGGCCGAGGCAAACAAGGTCGCCAACGACGCCCGCATCGCCTCCGAGACGGCAATAGCCGAGCAGAACAACGACCTGGCGCTGAAGCAGGCTGCCCTCAAGACCGAGGCGGACACGGCCTCGGCCAAGGCCGATGCCGCCCAGGGCATCGAGGCCCAGAGGCAGCAGAAGGCCATCAACACCGAGCAGGTCAACGCAGAGATCGCCAAGGCGGACCGCGAGGCCGAGCTGAAGATGAAGGAGGTGGCGGTTCGCGAGCAGGAGCTGGACGCCTCCATTCGCAAGCAGGCCGACGCCGACCGCTACGCCGCGGAGCAGAAGGCCCAGGCGGAGCTCATCACCAGGCAGAAGCAGGCCGAGGCGGAGCTCTACGCCGCCCAGAAGGCAGCCGAGGCAACCCGCGCCCAAGGCGAGGCCGAGGCAGAGGCAACCCGCGCCCGCGGCCTGGCCGAGGCGGAGGCCATGGACAAGAAGGCGGAGGCACTGCGCAAGTACGGCCAGGCGGCCCTTGCCCAGCAGATCATTGGCGTGCTGCCCGACATCATCGCCGCGGCGTCCAAGCCCATCGAGGGCATTGACGCCATCAACATCTACTCCACCGTGGGAGGCGCGGACGCCGAGGGATCGCCCGCGGCAGGCGTGACCTCCATGGCCCCACAGTCCATCAAGGCAGCCTTCGACATGGTGAGGTCCGTGACGGGCGTGGACCTTGCCGACGTCATGAGGGCCGACACCTACGACGCCAAGGTCAACCGCAACGTGAGCATAGACGCCGCCGCGCTGGACGGCATCGCGCACGTGGTCAAGGTTGCGGGCAAGGGCGAGGGTGCCCCCGCCCCGGAGGAGTCCGGCAAGGCGTAGCCAGCTGCCGAGCATCGCCTTGCATCAGCATACAAAAGGGCCCGCCGTTGCCAGAAAGCACGGCGGGCCCATCTGATTCGCGTGGGACTAGGGGCGGTGCCTCCTCAGCTCACGCTCCAGGCGCTGGGCGCGATCCTCCGCATGGATGGTGCCGATTACCGCCGCGTCGCGTAGGGCATCGATCTCGCGGTCGGAGGCATCGTTGATGGCGTCGACGAGCGGCTGCAGCTCCTGCCTCCTGCGCTCCGCGTCCTCCTGCGCCTTCCTCCGGTTGATCTCTGCCATCTTCTCCTCGTACGCACGGCTTTCCCTGGCATGGCGCCTTCGCATGTTCTCTTCGTAATCGTAGCTATCTCTCAGCTGCTGCACGCTGGTGTAGCCGTGAGAATCCGGCGCATCGGTTTCGTGCCTCATCGTGCGCAAGGCCCAGAGCGCATACTTCCTGGCCGACGCGATGGTCTCGTCCACTCCGCTCGCAGAGCCAAATTCGCACAGCACGTCAGGAATGACCTGCCTGATGTCTCGCTCAAGCTCCTCGCAGCTCTTCTTGATCTCTTGGCGCTGAAGGCCAAGGGCCTCGAGCTCCTTCGCGTGGGCGCTCCTGAGCTCCTCGATACGCGCGTTTGCGCGTGCGCCCTCTTCCCTCAGAAGCTGCTCATGCCTGGAAGCACGCTGCTTGTAGCTCTCCTGCTCCTTCCCCTCAAAACGTGTTGCCGCTGCGTGCGCGCGTCCTGGCAATACCTTGGACACAAAAATGACAAGGGCCATCAGGCCAAGCGTGAGGGGGAACACCAGCACCTGCAAGGGGTGGCTTTCGCCCATGAACTGCGTGTTTGCGATGCCCAGGGCCCATATCAGAACTGACCCGAAGGAGTGGGCGACAGGAACCACGACAAGGGCCTTGCTCAGGAGGGCATGTCCTTCCTCCAGGCGATGAGACGCAAGCACGCAGGCGATTCCAAGAAAAAGAGAGAACAGCGCCGAGGAGAGCCAGACGCCGCCATCATGTATCCTCGTCCCTCCAAGGCAGATTGCCTCTATGAGGGCTCGTCCAAGGCCCGATCCCATCACGATGAGGGAGAGCACGCAGAGAGCGTCGACGAAGCGAGCCTGAAGGAGCCGCAGGATGTGCGGCGTATCTCGAGGCGGCTTTACGTCCTCCACCGGCACCGCGCTTGATCTGGCCTCGGCATGTATCGCGTCCTTGAGCGCACGCTCCTTGCGGTCTGTCTCCTCCTCGCGCTGCTTGAGCACACGAAGCCTCTTGAGCTTTGCCTGGGCGGAATCCAGCGAGTCCTCGAGCTGCTTGACGGGAATGGGAATCTCGGGACGTGAGGGCTCCGGTTTTGGAACGTCCGAGAAGAAGCTGCCAAACATGTCCGAAAAGCCTTCGAAGGACTCCATCGTCTCCCCCATCAGAATGCACACGAAGCCACCGCTGCCTTCTGGAGATGATTATAGGGGGAGCGAAGGGCACGAAACGGCGGCATTAGGTCAGGGAAGCCGTTCGAGCAGCGCCATGCAGCCCCTGCGCACGTCGCGATAGGTGGCGTCAAAGTCGCCCGTGTACCAGGGATCGGCTACGTCCGCCTCCACCCCCGCCCACGAGAGAAGCTTGCTCACCTTGTGCTCGGGGTCGGACCCCAGGATGCGCTTGAGACCGCGGCGGTTCTCCTCGTCCATGATCACCAGGTGGTCGAAGCGCTCGTAGTCCGCAGGAGTCACCTGGCGCGCGCGGTGGTGTCCGCAGGGCACGCCCTCTGCCTGCAGCTTGCGCCGGGTACCAGGATGGACGTCGTTGCCGATCTCCTCTCGGCTGGTTGCCGCCGAGTCGATGAGGAACTCGACCTCGCGGCCCGCCCCGCGAGCCAGCTGCTCCATCACGTACTGAGCCATGGTTGACCTGCATATGTTTCCGTGGCAGATGAAAAGGATGCTGGTCATACCTTCTCCCTCACTTCCTGTTACGCCAGGCCCTGATCGGCCAGGCCAGGAGCATGCCCGCAAGGGCGATGACAGCATAGGCAGCCACGTAGAACAGAGCGCTCTCGTTGTAGTAGATCCACACGGTGGGCAGGAACAGCAGCGCAACGATCAGCGGATGCACCAGCCAGAGACCCTTTAGCCACCCCTGCCAGAAGGACATCACCAGGCAGATCAGCGGAAGCGCCAGCAGGAGAAGGAACATGCCGCTACCCGTGTCACGCAGGATGAGCGGCGGGAGAAGGTAGAAGCCCGCGGCAATGGTCCCGTAGATGATCGCGTTGGCCATGTCCTCTCCCCTCTCCTCGCCCGTCTGCGTAGCCCACCACATCAAAACCTGTCAGTCGGTGACAGGTTTTGTCGCCGAAAATGGCGTTTTCCACGGTTTGGTCCTGAAATCCTGTCAGCGGGTGACAGGATTTCCAGCCAAGGTGCCCGCTACCTGTCCCTCTCGTAGGCGAGGGCGGCATCGCGCACGGAACCAGCCGGGTTCTGACGCGCCCACAGCGTGAAGTCGCGAATTGCCTCAATGGTCTGGTCAACCTCCGCAACCGAGCCAAGCCTGCGCAGCGACCTGGGGAAGGAGCAACCGCGCACAACCTCAAGGGCCTCATCCCTCTCGGCACGAGCGGCCTTGCGGCGGGAGTCGATGTCGTCGAACTCGGACTGGTGCCTCTTCTTGAGCTTCTCGTAGTAGGCCTGCGCGCGCTGCTCCTCTTGGGCCAGCTGGTGCTGGTGCTCAGCACCATCCCTCGCACCGCCAGAGCCCTGGACGCCACGCAGCCTCATGCGCCCGCCTATGAGGGTCACCAGGGTGGACGCAAGGAAGATCAGGCCGAGGAGAAAGAGCTCGATGGGCACGGCAAACACCTGGCGCGGATACCCCGCCCCGGGAAACTCCGCCATCTGGATCTCGAGCGCCCAGGTGAAGGCGCGCATGAGCTCGAAGGCGAGGGGGATTCCCAACACCACGGGAGCCAGGCGCGGGCGCGTCTTCCTGACCATGTGCGAGATCTTGACCAGCACCAGGCCCACGATGAGGCCCACGATGGGAGAGCCCGCCACGTCACCGGGGTGCATGACCGTGCCATCCAGGCAGAGGCTCTCCACTATGGTGCAGTGCAGGTCGGAACCCATTATGGTGAAGCCAAGCACGCAGAGGGCGTCGGGCAAGCTTACGTCGGCGAGCTTGCCCAGGATGCCGTAGCTCTCTGCCAGCTTGTCCGAAGACTCGTCTATCTGCCGGGGCGTGGCTCCGGGGGTGTTGCGCAGGCTGCTCTCCAGCAGACGCTTTTCCTCCTTGAGCTTGTCTTCGCGCACCATTGCCTCGCGCAGCCTGAGGAGCTTCTCTCGGAAGGTTGCCATCTCTGCCTCGAGGACCCTCTCCCACGGGCCAAGCTGATCTTCTGCCACGCCGTCCCCTCTCCCTTCGCCATTCGCGCAAGGCGACCGGCATCACGTGTTCCCGCATAGATATTAGGGAGTATCACACGCCAGCGATGCGAGAGGGGCCACCCATCCGGTAGACGTTATGCGGCCGTGTGTCAGCCCAGGAAGAGGAAGTACGCAGCCACGGCCGCGCCCAGCAGGATGCGGTACCAGCCGAAGGGCCTGAAGTCGTGCTTGCGCACAAAGCCCATGAGCAGGCGAATCACCACAAGCGACACCACGAAGGCGCAGGCGCAGCCGCACGCCAGGACCATGGCCTCCTGGGAGCTGAAGCTGTTTCCCTTGAGGAAGAACTTGGCGAGGCGAAGCCCACTCGCCCCCACCATCACAGGAACGGCAAGATAGAAGGTGAACTCCGCGGCAACCGCGCGCGAGCAGCCCAGGATGAGGCCGCCGATGATGGTGGAGCCCGAGCGGGAGGTTCCAGGCACCATGGAGAGAACTTGGAAGAGCCCGATGCCTATGGCGGTTGGCCAGCCCAGCTCCTCGATGCTCGTCACCCTGGCATCGCGGTCCGCCAGCGGAAGCTCGTCCTCACCATGCGCAGGGGCCATGTGGCGGGGGCCCGCGCCAGAGGCGGCTTGCCGCAGCGCCTCGTTTGCCCTCCTCGCACGGGCGCCCTCGATGACTATGAAGGCTATTCCGTAGACGACCAGCGCCGCCGCGATGACATAGGGCCCGCCAAGATGGGCCTCCATCCAGTCGTCCAGGGGGATGCCGATGACGGCGGCAGGAAGGCAGGCAACCACGATCTTCGCCCAGAGCAGCCAGGTGGCGCGCCTGCCGGCCCGCCCCTTGCCGGGCGAGAAGGGATTGAGCTGGTGGAAGTACAGCACGCAGACCGCCATGGTGGCACCAAGCTGGATGACCACCAGGAACATGTTCCAGAAGTCAGTGGAGACGTCGAGCCGCACGAACTTGCCCAGAAGCAGCATGTGGCCCGTGGACGAGATGGGGAGCCACTCGGTGACGCCCTCCACCAGCCCGTAGAGGGCCGCCTTGAGCAGTTCCAGATGGGACATCAAAAATTCCACGCTGCCTCCTCGTGCGTAGCTCACCTCTCCTCAAGGGCAATCATGAACCTTGCAGGCGAAAAGGCGGCGTCTCACACAAGACAACCATGCCACGGCCCAACCGCTTGCGGAGCCGTTGGGGCAAGGCGGCGTCACGTCTTCCGGCATGGGTACACTCCCCTCAAGGGAAGCTGGCCTGCTTGAGTCTGGAGGTGTCTGCGATGACCGATTACCAGGACCTGGGTTACGACAAGATCTTTGTCTCCCTGGACGGGACCGCTCAGCAGAAGGAGGTCCTCGACCGCGCCATCGTGATGGCCGCAAACAACAATGCCGAGCTCTACATAGGGCACGTGGTGGATTCCACGGCGCTTGAGACCGCAGGGTCTTACCCCCACGACATCCTCTCCACGCTCGAGGACGACTTCCGCCGGTCCGTTGCCGAGGACGTGGAGAGGGCGCGTCAGATCCCCCAGATCAAGAAGGTCGAGGTGCTGGTCTGCGCGGGACGCATCCGCGAGACCCTCAAGGAGGAGATGCTCGATGTGATCGAGCCCGACCTCATCATCTGCGGCGCGCGCGGGCTCTCGTCCATCAAGTACGCCCTTCTGGGGTCCATCTCCACCTTCCTGGCAAGAAACGCCAGATGTGACACCCTGGTCATCAAATAGGCAGACGAATCCCCAGCTAGGTCCGCTCGTTCTGGGGCAGGTCCCCTTTTGGGGCCTGCCCCTTTTCGCTGCGGCAGTCATGAAAGATATGTAGCCGGGGCCAAAAGCTCGTATCATGTGAAGAATGCTTTTTGTTGGGAGCACCGCTTCTGTTGAGCGACGACGAGGGGGACCAGTGCACAGGGCCACGCGAATCGCCACCACCATCATGCTGACAGGGATCCTTGCCTCACCCTCGCTGGCGGTCGCGCCCAGCGTTGCCCTGGCAGCCACCAACTCGGAGATTCAGCAGCGCCTCGAGCAGACGGCGAGCGACTACGAGGAGGCCTCCAGGCACGCGCAGGAGGTCCAGTCGCGCATCGACGAGAACGAGCGGCAGATCAAGGAGCTCGAGGCCAGGCTTCCCGAGCTGAGGTCAAACGCCGCAAGCTCCATCTCGACCCTCTACAAGCTGCAGCAGTCCGGCGGCACCCTGGTTGACCTGATTCTCTCTTCAGAGAGCTTCAACCAGCTCGTGGCCACCCTGAACTATCTCAACGTCATCTCGGGCAAGAGCGGCGACGCCATCGAGGAGCTGGTGCGGACCCAGAGCCAGCTTGCGCAGACGCGCGACATGCTTGCCGTGGAGAAGTCCGAGGCGGACAACGCCGTCAGTAGGGCCGAGGAGGCCATGCAGTCTGCCGTCGCGGCGCGCGAGGAGGCCCAGGAGGCGGCCCACAAGGCCGCGCTTGCCGAGCAGGCCCAGGTGCGCGCAGCCCTCGAGGAGGCTCGCAGCGCCAGCGGCAGCAGCTTCACCACCGAGTCGGGCAACACCGCCACCGTGGAGACGCCCGAAGAGGACAACGGCGGCGGCAACGTCCAGTGGAGCGACCGCGACAGCTTCGTAGCCCAGTGGACGAGCCGTATCGACAACTACCTGGCAGGATCTCCCATGGCAGGGCACGGGCGCACCTTCGCCGAGGCGGCCTGGGACTACGGCGTGGACCCGCGCTGGTCTCCCGCCATCGCCTGCATAGAGAGCACCAAGGGCGAATACTGCTTCCTCCCCTACAACGCCTGGGGCTGGGGCAGCTCGAGTTGGGGTGACTGGGACAGCGCGATCCGCGACCACGTCTCCGGCCTGGCGGCCATATACGGCTACACCATCTCCATGGACGCGGCGAAGATGTACTGCCCTCCCACGGCCGAGCTCTGGTACTCCTCGGTCCTCTCGCAGATGAACTGCATCTAGCCTGGCTCAACACCCAACGAGACCTTGCGGGACCGGCGTGGAGCCGGTCCCGTTTTCGTGGGACGGCACGCCGAGGTGAGGCCTCGCTACGCCGTGAGGAACACCATCACGATGATCATGGCAAAGCCCAGCAGGTCAGTCGGCGCAAAGCTGATGCCCATGAGCAGAACGGAGGAGACGGTTGCCACGACCGGCTCGGCGGTGCCCAGCATGATGCCCCGCATGGCGCCTACCTCCTTGACGCCCTGCAGGTAGAGGCCATAGGCGCCAAAGGTCCCCATGACGATGGAGAAGAGCACCATGAGCCAGCCGGCAAGGTCGAGCTGGGGCATGTGGGCCCAGGGCTGCGTGGCCACCATGAGCACCACGCCCGACATGAGAAACGCCAGGCCGTTCACGGCAAAGTTCCCCCAACGCGAGATGAGCCTGACAGGCTGGATGGACAGGAACGTCGCCGCAATGGCGCAGCACATCCCCCAGAAGAGCCCCTGCGGGGGAAGGGAGAGCGCTGCGGGGTTCCCACCTGTGGCAATGAGGAAGGTGCCCAGGAACGCCAGCGCCACGCCCGCGACCTCGCGGCGATGTGGCGCGCGCCTGTTCGACAGGCAGACGAAGACCATCACCAGCAGCACCGAGAGGTTCTGCAGCACCGTTGCCGTCGCAGAGTTGGTCCAGTCTATGGCCTTGAGGTAGGAGACCTGCGAGAAGAGGATGGATCCCAGCGCAACGGCAAAGACGCCTGCGAGCGAGTGGCGGTCACGAAGGAGGCCATGCAGCTTCTCGGGCGCGCTCGCACGGGCTGCCAGGAGGAAGAGCCAGCAGGCCGAGAGCTCGCGCACGCAGGCAAGCCACAGGGGCTCCACGCCGTAGCGACTCATGAGGATACTGGAAACCGTGCCGTTGAGGCCCCAGAGGGTGCCCCCCAGCATCGTGAGCAGCGCCCCCCTCAGCAGCTTCCCGTCACGTTGGGACTTCTCCTTCTCCGTCACCTTGCACTCCCCACGGCTCTCGAAGCTCGGCAGGCGGGCCTGCCCCGCCACGGCCTTTGCACTCTAGCATCCACGGCGGGAACGCACGGGCGTCAGACGGGTAAAGTACAGGAAGCGCATCGCCATCGGCCTTAGACCTGCCCGCTCGCGGGCGTTGGGAGAGCACATGTCACAGGAGCCCCAGGCAACCACGGACCAGAAGACCCCCTTCACCCTGCCAGACCCCAGCCTCGCCCCCGGCAGCCACCACCACGGCTTCACGGTGGGCTCGGTGGAGCCCCTCGAGGAGCTGGGCGGGCAGGCCTACGTCATGCGCCACGACGCGACGGGCGCGCGCCTCATGTGGCTGGCGATCGAGGACTGCAACAAGTCCTTCTCCATTGCCTTCAAGACCCCTCCCGCAAACGACACGGGCGTCTTCCACATCCTCGAGCACTCCGTGCTCTGCGGCAGCGACCGGTTCCCCGTGAAGGAGCCCTTCGTCAACCTGCTCAAGACCTCGATGCAGACCTTCCTGAACGCGCTCACCTTCCCGGACAAGACCATGTACCCTGTGGCCTCCACCAACACGGCCGACCTCGAGAACCTCATGGACGTCTATCTGGACGCCGTGCTACACCCCGCCATCTACCACCGCCCGCGCATCTTCGAGCAGGAGGGCTGGCACCTGGAGCTTGAGGGGACGGACGGCCCCCTCAGCTACAACGGCGTGGTCTACAACGAGATGAAGGGCGCCCTCTCGGACCCCGAGGAGCGCATCTACATGGCCCTCAACCGAGCCCTCTTCCCCGACACCGCCTATGGCTACGAGTCCGGCGGAGACCCCGCCGCCATACCGCAGCTGAGCTACGAGGAGTTCATTGACACGCACGCACGCCACTACCGCCTGGACAACAGCTACACGGTGCTTTACGGGAGCGTGGACATAGAGCGCGAGCTCGCCTTCATCGACGAGCGCTTCAAGGCAGCCCCCAAGAGAGAGGCCGGCTCGCCAAACGCCCTCGAGCCGCAGCCGGCCGTGACGGGGCCGCTCGTGCGCGTGGAGATGGCAACCGCCCCCGAGAACGCCAGCCTGGGCCTTGCCTACGTGATTGGCAGCGCCTCCGATCGCGAGCGCGTGCTGGCGGTTGACGTGCTGCTTGACGCCCTCTGCGGCTCCAACGAGGCACCGCTCAAGCGCGCCGTGCTGGACGCCGGGCTTGGAGACGAATTCTCCGCCACGCTGGCGGACGGCACGCTCCAGCCCATGGTGCTCTTCACCCTCAAGGGCGCGCGTCCCGGCGCAGCCGAGCTCTTCCGCGAGCTGGTCGAGGGATGCTGTGCGAGGCTCGCGTGCGAGGGCATCGAGAGGGAGCGGCTCTCGGCATCTCTCGCGCAGGCGGAGTTCAACCTGCGCGAGGGCGACTGGGGCTACTACGCGGACGGCGTGGCCCTCTCGATGCAGGTCATGAACAGCTGGCTCTACGACGACGAGAAGCCCGTTGACTACCTGCGCTACCAGGCGTCCGTTGACCACATGCGCGCCGGCATGGACCAGGGCTACTTCGAGGGGATCCTGCGCGACCTGGTCTGCCAGAGCGCTCACAGCGCGGAGGTCGAGCTGGTTCCCACGGAGGGGTCTGACGCAGACGATTCCCTCGAGCGGCTGAGGGCGGGCATGACCGAGGAGGAACGCCGGGCCGTGGTCGACGAGGTGGCAGCGCTGCGCCGCGAGCAGGAGGCTCCGGACAGCCCTGACGACCTGGCAAAGCTCCCCAGCCTCACGGTGGACGACATAGAGGACGCCCCCGCCGAGACGCCCCTGAGCCTGGTCGAGGCACCTCTCCCCTGCCTGCACCATGACCTTCCCACCCATCGCATCGACTACGCCTACCACTACTTCGACCTGCGCTGCCTGGATGCGGACGAGCTGCCCTATGTGGGCGTCCTGACGGACCTCCTGGGCAAGCTGGACACGGAGAGGCACAGCGCGGCCGAGCTGGACACCCTGGTCGAGGAGCAGCTGGGCAACCTCAGCTTCTTCACCGACAACCATGCCGAACTGGGCGACCCACTGTCGGTGCTGCCCCTCCTGGTGGTGGGGGCAAGCTCCCTCTCGGAGCGCGTGGACCAGCTGGCAACCCTTCCGTCCGAGGTCTGGGGGAGCACCCGCTTCGATGACACCGACCGCATGAGGGAGATCCTCCAGCAGAAGCGTGTGGCCATGGCGCAGGCCTTCGCCAATGGCGGGCACGCGGCGGCCATGGCCCGCATATCGACCCAGTTCACGGCCAGTGCCGTGGTGGCCGACAGAGTGGTTGGCGTAAACGCCTACCTCTTCCTCAAGGACCTGCTGGCGCACTGGGACGAGCGCAAGGACGACCTCTCGCGCAAGCTCTGCGATCTCTGCGAGAGGATCTTCTGCGCAGACGGAGCCACGGTGAGCTTCGTGGGGCCGCGCGACGACCTGGAGCGCTTCTGGGCCACGGGGGGCACGCTGGGGCTGAACGTGAGCGATGGTGACGCGAGGGAGCGCCTCTCGATCGAGCTGGCCGAGCCCAGAGACGAGGCCTTCGTGATTCCCTCGGACGTGAGCTATGTGGTGGAGGGCGCGGCGCGCAGCGAGAGGGACCTGCCGGGCGATGGCGGCTGGCAGGTGGTCTCGCGCATCCTGAGCCTGGACTACCTCTGGAACGAGGTGCGCGTGAAGGGCGGTGCCTACGGGGTTGGCTTCCGTCGCACCCTGCAGGGCAGCAGGCTCTTCTGGTCCTACCGCGACCCAAACGTGGACGGCACGCTGGCTCGCTACGAGGCCGCGGCCGAGTGGCTCTCTGCGTGGGAGGGTGACGCCGACGAGCTGGGGGGGTATGTCGTCTCCTGCGTGGCTGCGCACGACGCGCCGGCCAAGCCCCGCTCCCTCGCGCGCCGGCAAGACGGCGAGTACTTTGGCAGGAGGCCCGAGGGCTGGAGGGAGCAGCTGCGCGAGCAGGAGCTCTCCGTCACGACAGAGGACGTGCGGGCTGCCGGCGCGGCCCTCGCGGGATTGGCGGGCGAGAGGCGCGTGTGCGTCTTTGGCCCGCGCGAGGCCATCGAGGCGTCAGGGCTCGACCTCCACGTCACGGAGCTCATGGGGGACTAGACCTCCGCATGGGTGGGCCCCAATACCGTCGGCCGGTGACGGCATTGGGGCCCCTTTCTCTCCCGTTTGGGAGTCTTTGCCCTGCAAGGCCGTCAGTCGGTGACGGCCTTCCCCTTGCGGAAGAGATGCGCATACCCGAGGAAGAGCAGGATGAGGACCACGGCGGACACCACGATGGAGCCTCCGGGCCGGACGTCGTGGTAGTACGAGAAGGCAAGGCCGGACAGGGTGCAAACCACGCCCAGGATGACGGAGAGCACGCAGGTCTGAAGATAGCTGCGGCTCACCGTGAGGGCGCAGGCAACGGGAAGCGTCACGAGGGAGACGACGAGAAGCGCCCCCACGACCTTGCAGGCAAGTCCCACCATGATGGCCGTGAGCAGCGTGAACACGCCGTTCACCAGGCTCACCGGGACACCCGTCAGCCTCGCCAGCGTGGTGTCCACGGCAAGGTCGAGCAGGCCCGCGTAGCAGAACGTGCTGACCGCGACAGTCGCCACGAAGACGACCGCGGTGCTCACCAGGTCGACCAGGGTCACCGACGATATGGAACCGAACAGGTACGACTCGAAGGTGTTCCCTCCCGGCGCGAGGTCGGCAAGGATGACCGCAAGGCCGAGGCCGGCGCTCATTATCACCGCCACGGACATGTCCCCGAGCTGCGGCATCCTCGCGCGGACGCCCTCGATGAAAAAGGCGCAGGCGACGCAGCTGGCGACGGCCCCCACGACGGGGTCGAAGCCACAGATCAGGCCGATGCCGACGCCCATGAGGGACACATGGGACAGGGCGTCGCTGACCATGGACGTCTTGCGGTTTATCATGACTATTCCGATGAGCGGCAAGGCGATGGCAAGCATGATGCCGGCCGCCAGCGTGCGCCGCATGAAGTCAAACTCAAGCACGACAGATACCTCCCGCGTCGATACGATAGATGGCGTCGAAGCTCATGTGCTTCATGACGAGGTCGAGCTCATGGGACACGAGCAGGACCGTGATGTTGCGGTCATGGCGTATCTGCTCCAGAAGACCCAGGAAACGCACCTTGCTCTCGTTGTCGACGCCCGCGGTGGGCTCGTCCAGCACCAGGAGCCTGGGGTCGTTGACAAGGGCCCTGCAGATCATCACCCTCTGCTGCAGCCCGCCGGAAAGCTCGTTGAAGGGGGTGCGCACGTAGCGCCCGAGCCCCATCTCGGACAGGGCCGCCTCGGCCCTGTCAAAATGCCTCTTGCGCGGCACCTTGACAAACCCGAAGTCGCCATACAGGCCGAGGGACACCATCTCGCGGCAGGTCGTAGGAAACGCGACCTTGTTCATGACGCTCGCCTGGGGAACGTACGCGATGCGGGACAGGTCCCTCAGCTGCGCGATGGGGCAGCCGAACAGCTCGACCGTGCCCGTGAAGCCCCTGAGCTCGCCCAGGATGACCTTGAGCAGCGTCGATTTGCCTGAGCCGTTCTCACCCGTGATGCAGCACGAGTCCCCCTCCCCGACGGAGAGGCTCACTCCCCGCAGGACCGCCTCGGACGTGTATCCAAAGCGCAGGTCTGAAACGTTGATGACATTCATGGAACCTCCTACGTCAGGGACTGGTAGATGGCCTCTATGTTCGACCGCATGATCTCGACATAGCCGCCTATCTCGGCGCCCTGCTCCTCGCTCACGTACTCCATGGACGCGAGCGGGACCGCCTTGCCCCCGATCTCGCTGGCAACCGTGTCAGCCCCCTTGGATGACATCCCAAGCTCGTAGAAGACGGTCGTCACGCCGTGGCTCTTGCAGAAGTCGATCGCCTTGCGAACCGTCTTGAGCGCCGGGGCCTCGGTCGAGGTGAGCCCCTGCAGGGGGAAGTGCTTGATGTTGAAGTCCCTGCAGAGATAGGAGTAGGCGTTGTGCGTGACGACGAACTCCCTGCGTTCGACCCTCGCGAACTTCTCGTCGTACTCGGCGCTCAGGTCGGTCATGCGGGACACGATGTCGAGCTTGTTCTTCTTGTACACGCGGGCGTCGTCGGGAGAGAGCTCGCAAAGCCGATTCTGGATCGAGCTGCAGTAGCGCTTCGCGTTCACCAGCGACAGCCAGGAGTGCGGGTCGAAGGTCACCTTGTCGTGCCCCGACGACGACCCCTCGAGGAGCGGGGTCACCGCGATCTCGTCTCCGTCCTCGGACGTGACCAGCCGATACGACAGGAGGCTCTCGGACGCGCGGTCCGAGAGGAGAATCCAGTCGCCGTCCCTGGGCAGCGTGAAGCCGATGTAGCCGCTCTCATGCCCCATCTCAAGGGCATAGACCTGGTCGGCCCTCACCGTGAACGTCCGATGCTGGGCGATGACCTCTCCCTGCTGGTTCATGACCTCGCGCCCATGCCTCACGAGGTCGGCCTCCGAGGTCTGGGGTCCCCGCTCGATGAAGGCGACGCGCATGATGTCCTCGTGCGTGTGCCCGAACTCGAAGCCATAGGTGCCGGCCTTGACCTCGAGGCGCGCCATGTACTGGAACTCTCCCATGGCGGCCGCCCCCTTGTACGTGATGAGGTCGATGTCGTCGGAGAGGGTGAGTATGTCGAGGTTCGGCAGGTTGTCACGCACCTGGTCCACCCAACGCTCCATGTTTGCCCCGTTGACGATCAGGAGCTGCGAGGCCGCCAGGTGCCTCAGGGACTTGGGGGTCGGCTCCCACAGGTGCGGGTCCTTGTTTGGCGGCATGAACGCGTGCAGGTCAAGCGTGTCCCCTGCGATCTCGCGCGTTATGTCGAATATGGGATAGAACGACGAGTACACCACGGGCCTGCCGGCAGGCGTGCCGCCGGGCGAAGACGAGCACGCCCCAAGGGCGAAGGGGGACGCCGAGGCCAGGCAGGCAGATGCGCACAAGCCGAGAAACTCTCTTCTCGAGCATTTCATGCTTGACTCCAATTATGCACAAGGACGACGGGACGGCCGCCAGCTGACCATGGCGGCCGTCCCGTCGCGCCGTCACGTTACTCCTTGATCTCGCCCTTGATCTGGTCAAGGGTGGTGTTGGGCTTGACGAAGGTGGGGTACCAGTCGTCGCGCTTCATCAGCTCGTCAACGTCCGAGCCATAGCGCAGGTGGAAGTGGACGAGCTCCTCCTCGCCGTGGACCGGCATCATGAGCAGGACGGGGTACTTGGCGTCCGGCTCCACGGCCTTGAAGACGTCCCACTCGAGCTCTGCGCCACCGTGCTTGACCTTCCTGGCCTCCACGAACTTGTAGGTCGTCTTGGCGACCTCCTTGCCGCCCTTGTCCTTGAATCCGTCGAGGAAGGAGATGGTGTCGCCCGAGACCTCCAGGCCAGAGAACTCGGCGGAGACCTTCTCCTTCATCTCGTTCTTCACGGCCTCGGCAGTGGTGCCGTCGCGCTTGGCGACCTCCTCGTATGCGTCGGAGAGGCCCTCGTCGTCAAGGTAGTGGTTCAGACCGTTCCAGCTGCCCTCCCAGTCGGACAGCGACGCTCCCTCCTCGACCTTCTGGGACTCCGCGGGCTTGGAGGCAGGCTCCCCCTGGGTGGAGGGGGCACCCTGCCCCGCGCATCCGGCAAGCGTGAGGGCCAGGGCAAGGGTGACGCCCGGCACGGCGAGTCCAGCAAGCTTCTTCATTCGTATGACCTCCAGTCACGTTTGTCTCTTATAGTTAGCCATGGTTAACTTTTAGGAAATGTACTCCTGCTCTGTGACGGAGTCAACCTCAAAAAGTGCGATGGTCAGCATTCACCACGCCAAAGAGGGGCGGCACCCCCGTGGAAGTGGGGGTGCCGCCTGGAAGGGGACGTGCCGGAGGCGGTTCCTCGCCTTCTAGTCCCTGGTCAGCTTGCGGTGGATGCGGTGCGGGCGGGCGGCGTCGGCACCAAGTCGCGCCACGCGGTCCTTCTGGTAGTCCTCGAAGTTGCCCTCGAACCACGTCCAGGCACCGGGGTTCTCGTCCGTGCCCTCCCAGGCCAGGATGTGGGTGCAGATGCGGTCCATGAACCAACGGTCGTGCGAGGTGATCACGCAGCAGCCCGGGAACTCCAGCAGCGCCTCCTCCAGGCTCTCCAGCGTCTCGGTGTCGAGGTCGTTGGTTGGCTCGTCGAGAAGAAGCAGGTTGCCGCCCTGCTTGAGGGTCAGCGCCAGGTTGAGGCGGTTGCGCTCGCCGCCAGAGAGCACGCCCGCGCGCTTCTGCTGGTCGGGTCCCTTGAAGCCGAAGGCGCTCACGTACGCGCGGCTGGGGATCTCCTGCTTGCCCACCATCATGAAGTCGTTTCCGTCGGAGACCACCTCCCACACGTTCCTCTCGGCGTCAAGACCCTCGCGCCCCTGGTCGACATAGGAGATCTGCACGGTCTCCCCCAGCTCGAGAGAGCCTCCGCTGACCTCCTCCTTGCCAACGATCATCTTGAACAGGGTGGACTTGCCCACTCCGTTGGGGCCGATCACGCCCACGATGCCGTTGCGCGGCAGGGAGAAGCTGAGGTCGTCGATGATCACGCGGTCCCCGAAGGCCTTGTGCAGGTGCTCCGCCTCGAGCACCTTGGAGCCCAGGCGCGGGCCCACGGGAATGTGGATGTCGGTGTAGTCCACCTTCTCGGCGCGCGCGGCCTGCGCCTCCATCTCCTCGTAGGCGGCAAGGCGCGCCTTGCTCTTGGCCTGGCGGGCCTTCTGGGAGCTGCGCACCCACTCGAGCTCGCTCTTCATCTTGCGGGCGCGCTTGGCGTTCTGCTTGGACTCCATCTCCAGTCGACGAGCCTTGGTCTCCAGGTAGGTGGAGTAGTTGCCCTCGTAGGGATAAAGGGTGCCACGGTCCACCTCGCAGATCCACTGGGCAACGTTGTCCAGGAAGTAGCGGTCGTGCGTGACGGCCAGGACGGCCCCAGGGTAGTTCTTGAGGAACTGCTCCAGCCAGAGCACGCTCTCGGCGTCCAGATGGTTGGTGGGCTCGTCCAGAAGCAGCAGGTCAGGAGCCTCGAGCAGCAGCTTGCAGAGGGCCACGCGGCGCCTCTCGCCGCCCGAGAGGTGCCCCACCTCCTCGTCCGGGTCTGGACACTGCAGCGCGTCCATGGCCTGCGAGAGCTGGCTGTCCAGGTCCCAGCCGTTGGCGGCGTCTATCTCGGTCTGGAGCTCGCCCATCTCGGCCATGAGGGCGTCAAAGTCCGCGTCGGGCTCGCCCATCTCGTTGCCGATCTGGTTGAAGCGGTCTATCTTGGCGAGAAGGTCGGCAAACGCCATGCGGATGTTCTCGCCCACGGTCTTGGACTCGTCAAGGGGCGGCTCCTGCTGCAGCAGGCCCACGCTGTAGCCGGGGGTAAGACGCGCCTCGCCGTTGCTGATCTCCTCCATGCCGGCCATGATCTTGAGCAGGGTGGACTTGCCCATGCCGTTGGGCCCCACCACCCCGATCTTGGCTCCGGGGAAGAAGCCCATGGTCACGTCGTCGAGGATGACCTTGTCCCCGTGGGCCTTTCGAACCGCATGCATCTGGTAGACGAACTCTGCCATGTGAACTCCTTGGGTGTGTTGTGCCCACGTGCCAGCCTGTGGCGGGGCCCTGCTACTGAGAACATTCTACGGGAGGAGCGACGGCTCAGGTAACGATTCTGTGCGAATCCGCACCGCCGACGCAATGGGTGCCATGATGGGTGCATGGGATGTGACACGGACAGGGAATCAGATCATGGCCCTCGGCGGCCTCGGGGGGCAGGCACCCATCGCCCCATGAGCCCTGAGGAGAAGTTCCGCCAGATGACCGAGGAGCCCATCCGGCCCCTCATCGTCGCCCTGGCTGCCCCCTCGATCCTCTCCAACCTCGTCACCAGCATCTACAACCTCTCGGACACCTTCTTCGTGAGCGCCCTGGGCACGTCAGCCTCTGGCGCCATTGGCATCTCCTTTGTTGCCATGACCGCCATCCAGGCGGTGGGCTTCTTCTTTGGACAGGGCACTGGCAACGCCATCTCGCGGCACCTGGGCGCGCAAGAGAGGGACCAGGCCTGCATCCTTGCCACCAACGGCCTCGTGTTCACCCTGGGCTGCGGCCTGCTGATAGCCGTGCTGGGCAACGTGTTCATCGACCAGATCTGCCTGCTTGCGGGTGCCACCCAGACCATCCTGCCCTACGCCCGCACCTTCGTGGGGATCATCCTCATGGGCGCACCCTTCATGTGCAGTTCCATCACGCTCAACATGCAGCTGCGCTTCGAGGGAGAGGCGCTCTACTCCATGCTTGCCATCATGGTGGGGGCGTTCCTCAACATGGGGCTCACGCCGCTGCTCATCTACGTGTTCGACATGGGCATCGCCGGCAGCGCAACCTCCACCGTCATCTGCGAGGCCATCAGCTTCTGCCTCCTGCTGCGCCAGGTCCAGAGGGCCGGCATCACGCCCCTCTCGCCCGAGTGGCTGAGAAGGCCCACCCAGGTCATGGCCCAGGAGGTGGCGATGGGCGGTGTGCCCTCCTTCGTCCGCCAGGTCATGCTGGGCGTGGCGACCACCCTGCTCAACGACGCGGCCCGGCCCTTTGGCGACGCCGCCATAGCGGGGCTTGCCGTGGTGCAGCGCATCTGCGGCTTTGGCAACTACGTGCAGATCGGCATCGGCCAGGGCTTCCAGCCGCTGGTGGGCTACAACTACGGCGCCCGCAGGTTCGGCCGCATTCGCGACGGCTACTTCTTCTCGGTCATGGCGGCCCTCGCCTCCGTCTTTGCCATAGGGCTTGTCACCTTCGCGCTGGCGCCCCAACTCGTCGGCTTCTTCAGCGACGACCCCAAGGTGCTGGGAATCGCAACCCTCACCTTGCGCATGGAGAGCTTCACCATGGCGCTCACCGGGATGGCCATGATCACCAACTTCCTGCTGCAGACCACCGGGCGCATGTGGCGCGCAACCATCCTGGGCGCCTGCAGGCTGGGCCTGGTGCTGGGCCCCGTGGTGACGGTGCTCCCCCGCTTTGCAGGGCTTCTGGGCGTGCAGGTGGCGCAGCCGGTGACGGACGTGATCACGGGCATCATCGCCCTGCCCATGGCCTTCTCCATCCTGCGCGAGCTCAGGGCCGAGGAGGAGGCCGGCGGCGCGCGGCTGGCCGCCTAGCCGTTGCGGTAGTCCAGGTAGGTGACGAAGCGCTCTGCCGCAAGCGGCAGGCGCTCCTTCTTGCGCAGCACCGCGTAGATGGAGCGAAAGACCCGGGGCTCCAGCTGGCGCACGGCCAGACGATAGGGGCTTCTCCGCAGTATCAGCGCGGGCAGGATCGACACGCCCAGGCCGCTTTCCACCATGGACATGATCGCGTAGTCGTCAAAGGTGGTGAAGCGCACCCGCGGCTCGAGCGAGCGGGAGGCGAAGATCGAGCTCACCTCGTCGTCACCCGACTTCTCGAGCATGATGAAGGGGCCCTCGCAGAGCTGCTCCACCGGAACTCCTTCCGCGCATGCCAGCTCATGGCCCTCGGGCAGCACCGCCAGAAGCTCGTCCTCCTCGAGCTTGTAGGCCACAAAGAGCTCCAAGGACGGCACAAAGGGGAGGAATCCCAGGTCAACCCTGCCTTCGGCAAGCCATTGCTGGATCTCTGCGTAGTCCCCCATGAGCAGCTCGTACTCGATGTTGGGGTAGTCGCGCTGGAAGCGCTCGATGACGCGGGGCAGCCAGTGCGTGGCCACGCTCGAGAAGGTGCCGATGCGTATGCTGCCCACATCCAAGCCGTTGAGCCCGTCCACCTGCATCTGCAGCCTGCGGGAGCTCTCGCAGAGCGCCTCCGCGAAGGGCAGGAGGGACTTCCCCTCCTCGGTCAGGCGCACCCCCGCGCGCCCACGCTCCAGGAGCACCACGCCCCAGTCCCGCTCCAGGTCGGCCACCATGCGGCTCACGCCGGACTGTGAGTAGCGCAGAGCCTCGGCGGCCCTGGTGAAGCTGCCGCAGCGCACCGTCTCGAGGAACGCCTGGCATTTCTGGATGCTGGTCTCCACGTCCCGCCCTTCGCTCGCGTTGCATCTGGAACCCTCATGATACCCATGATGAAGATTCACTTTTCTGCTTCTGATCGCTCTGTCAGAGTTTGCAGCAGAAGGTCCGTCCCAGGCGAGGAGCTGCGGTGTCTCGGGAATTCAAGAAGTATCTGCTGTCATTGGCCCTCTTTGGGTCAAACGGCATAGTCGCCAGCGCCATCTCCCTTCCCGCAGAGCAGATAGTCCTGCTCAGAACCCTGCTGGGGGCCATTCTCCTGACGCTGGCCCTCGCCCTTGCCAGCCGCAGGGACGGCGAGGGGGCGCGTCTCGCCTTCCTCGAGCACCCGCGCCAGGCTCTTGCGCTTGCCTGCTCCGGAGCCGCGCTCGGCATGGGCTGGATTTTCCTCTTCGAGGCGTATCAGCTGGTGGGAGTAGGTGCGGCGTCGCTCGCGTACTACTGCGGCCCCGTCATTGTCATGGCCCTCTCCCCCCTGCTCTTCAAGGAGAGCCTCACCCCGGGCAAGCTTGCGGGCTTCGCCGCGGTGGCCGCGGGAGCCTTCCTCGTCGCCTTCCAGCCCGGTGGCGCGGCGCTTGACGCGCGCGGGCTGATGCTGGGGGGCCTCTCGGCTGTCATGTATGCCGTGATGGTGGTCTTCTCCAAGCGTGCGCCGGAGGTGCGCGGCCTCGAGGCGGCAAGCATCCAGATCGTGGCGAGCTTCGCCGCCGTGGCCCTGCACACAGCCCTCGGCGCAGGCCTGCCCACCCCCGCGGCCGTCGCCTCGGCAGGTCTGCCAGCCATCGTCATGCTGGGCGTGGTGAACACGGGCATAGGTTGCTACCTGTACTTCTCGTCCATCGGAAGGCTGCCGGTCCAGCGCGTTGCCGTCTGCGGGTACCTTGAGCCGCTGAGCGCCGTGGCCCTCTCGGTGCTTCTGCTGGGGGAGCCGCTGACGCCCTGCCGCGCGCTGGGGGCCGCCCTGATCGTGGGAGGGGCCGCCGCATGCGAGCTCTGGGGCAGGAGGCCGCTCGTGCCTTCCGGGTCTGTGGC
Organism: Olsenella urininfantis; assembly: GCF_900155635.1. Lineage (GTDB taxonomy): Bacteria > Actinomycetota > Coriobacteriia > Coriobacteriales > Atopobiaceae > Olsenella_G > Olsenella_G urininfantis. Next base: position 238,823 of record NZ_LT732540.1, on the reverse strand, counting down.
CTCTTCAGACGGGGCCTGATTGGCCTCAGGCTAGAGAAGGTCGGACCTCTCAGAGAGGGCGCTGACGTCCGCATTGTCGTAGCTCCTCAGGTCCTTGGCCGCAGACACCGCCCTCTCACGTGCATCGAGGTAGTCCTGGATGTGACTCTTGACGTCTTCGGGCAGCTCGCTTGCGTCCGTGGTGCCGGCAGGAAGCTCCTGCGCGGAGCCGAGGTAGGCGTCCATGGCCTTGTTGAAGCTCTCGGCAAGGGCCTCGGTCGCGTCCGCGTCGCCGTTGTCCACGGCGGCTTGGTACTGCTTGAGCTGGTCGAGGAGGGCCTCCGCGTTCGACATGTGCCTGTCCAGGGCCGAGAGGTCTTCCTTGGCCTCCAGCTTGGCCGCCGCAAGCTGCCTTGCGGCCTCGTCCATGAACTCCTGGGCGTAGTCGACGCAGAACTTCAGCTGGTCCTTATCGATCTCGTCGATGTCGTCCGTCATGTTGAGCGTCGTAACCGCGGCCGAGACGCTTCCCTCGAAGAGGGCCAGGTTGTCACCCAGGCGGGCGAGGGCAGAGCTTCCCTGGTACCTCTCGTCCAGGGATGACACGAGCTCCCTGCCGGCCTCGAGCATCCCCCTGCGGGCGTCGATGCCCCTCTGCAGCGCGTCAAGAGCCCGCTTGTCGCTCGCGTCGAGCGCCGCTGCGGCCCTGACGGCGTCGACGGCGCGCTGGGCCTCGTCGATGGCAGGTGCCGCCTTGCCTCTTGCGAAGAGAGCCAGGACAACGGTGGCACAGACCGCGTTTGCTCGGCTAACATTGGGTGTCATGCGACGCATGGCGAGAGGGGCTGAGGAATGAAGCGCATCCTGGTCATAGCAACAGGGGGAACCATTGCCTCCGTCCCCCGGGGAGAGGGCCTTGCCCCACAGCTCACGGGCGCCGAGATAGCCACCTTCGTGCCGCAGGCCCAGGAGCTCTGCGAGCTGGGCTTCGTCCAGCCCATGAACATAGACAGCACCAACATGCGCCCGCGCGACTGGCTGCGCATCAGCCAGACGATCGTGGAGGCCTGGGATGGATGGGACGGCTTCGTGGTCCTACACGGGACGGACACCATGGCATACACCGCCGCCGCCCTGAGCTACCTCGTCCAGGGAAGCGAGAAGCCCATCGTGCTCACCGGTTCGCAGGAGCCCATGGCCGCTCCCTTCACCGATGCCAAGCTCAACCTGTACCAGTCCCTCCTCTACGCCTGCAGCGACGACAGCCGCGACGTGAGCGTGGTCTTCGGCGGTCGCGTCATCTGCGGCACCCGCGCCCACAAGCAGCGCACCATGAGCTACAACGCCTTCACCAGCGTGAACTATCCCTTGCCCGCCCTCATTCGCGGGTCTCGCATCGTGAGGGACGGCGGCATGGGCATGGCGCTCACGGCAGGGGGACGGGGCTTCCAAAGGGCGGGCGTCCGGCCCAAGACGTACGACCACCTCAACGAGCGCGTCATCGTGCTCAAGCTCACACCCGAGCTCAAGCCCAGCATCTTCGACCTCCTCAAGCGCGACTACGACGCGGTGATCCTCGAGACCTTTGGCATAGGCGGCATCCCCGAGCACGCCGACGAGTCCTTCGAGCGCGCCATATTCGACTGGATAGGCTCCGGTCGCTTCGTGGTGATGACCACCCAGGTGAACGAGGAGGGTCTTGACCTGGGCGTCTACGAGGTGGGGCACGCCTATGCCAACCACGATGCCATCCTGCGCGGAGGAGACATGTCCTGCGAGGCCCTGGTCGCCAAGACCATGTGGGTGCTGGGGCAGACCAAGGACCGCGCAGAGGCGAGCAGGCTCTTCTACCAGCCCGTAAACTGCGACCGCGTCACCGCATGACCCCAAGGCGCGGCCGTTGCGCGCTGTGATTGCGCAGATTGTCTCGTCTGGCGGGAAACGGCCCCCCGCCGTGGCACAATCCAATAAAGCCACCCATCCTGCCTGCGTGCAGGACGTGCCCATGCACGCCGAACCACCAAGGAGACGTCCCATGTCCGAGACCATCCGCAAGGTGAACGTCATCGGTCACCTGCACCCCGACACCGACAGCATCTGCGCCGCCATCAGCCTGGCCTACCTCAAGAACCAACTTGGCGGAGTGCAGCACGAGGCCAGGCGCGCCGGCACCATCAACCGAGAGACCGCCTTCGTCCTGAAGCACTTCGGGTTCGAGGAGCCCCAGCTCATCACCTCCGTGCGCCCGCAGATCAAGGACATCCAGATTCAGCGCATGGACGGGATCTGCCGCGAGATGAGCCTCTTTGCCGCCTGGAACCTCATGGGCGAGAGCAAGACCGACACCCTCTGCATCACCAACGAGAAGAACGAGCTCGAGGGCCTCATCTCGGTCAAGGACATCGCCAGCGCCAATATGGACATCTTTGACATCGGCGTGATCGCGAACTCCAAGACCCGCTTCGAGAACGTTCTCAGCACCCTCAAGGGCGAGATGGTCCTGGGGGACCCCAGCTCCGCCATATCCATCGGCAAGGTGGTCGTGGGCACCACCCCCGAGATGATGGACGGCAGGATCGAGAAGGGCGACACCGTCCTGGTCACCAACCGCTACGAGACCCAGCGCTTTGCCGTCGAGTCCGGTGCGGGCTGCCTCATCGTCTGCAACGGCGCACAGCTCTCCAACGTGGTGGTCGACGCCGCGCGCCACAACGGCTGCACCGTCATCACCACCCCGTACGACACCTATGCGGCCGCCCGCCTCATCTCCATGTCCATCCCCGTGCGCGCCAAGATGCTGCCCGCAGAGGACGTGCTGCGCTTCTCGGTGAACACCACCGTGGACGAGGCCCGCAAGACCATCACGCAGTCGCGCCACCGCTTCTTCCCCGTGCTCGACGAGGACGGGCGCTACGTGGGCATAGTCTCCACGCCCAACCTGCTCAACGTCACCAAGAAGCATGTGGTGATCGTGGACCACAATGAGCGCAGCCAGGCGGTCGATGGACTCGACCAGGCTGTCATCATGGAGATTGTGGACCACCACCGCATCGGCTCCATCGAGACCTCGGCGCCCGCGCGCTTCCGCAACGAGCCGGTGGGCTGCACCTGCACCATCCTCTACAGCATGTTCCAGGAGGAGGGCGTGGAGATCCCCAAGAACATCGCGGGCCTCATGATGAGCGCGATCCTCTCGGACACGCTCTGCTTCCGCTCCCCCACCTGCACCCCGCGCGACGAGAAGGCCGGACGGGCCCTGGCGGCCATCTGCGGGGAGGACGTGGACAGCTACGCCGACGCCATGTTCGACGCGGGGGCCGAGCTCACGGGCCGCACCGCCGAGGAGGTCTTCCACCAGGACTTCAAGGTGTTCTCCCGTGGCAGCGCGCGCTTTGGCGTGGGCCAGGGCAGCTTCATGACCGAGAACAGCCGCAAGGCCGCCGAGAGGCTCGTCGCCCCCTACCTGGAGGAGGGCGCCGCCGCCGACGAGCTGCCGCTGGTGTTCTACATGTTCACCGACGTGAAGAGCCAGACCACCGAGATGCTCTACTTCGGCCTGGGGGCCGAGGACATCGTGGCGCGCGCGTTCAACGTGAAGCCCGAGGGTGGCATTGCCGTGCTGCCCGGCGTGGTGAGCCGCAAGAAGCAGGTCATCCCCGCCCTCATGGCAACCCTGCAGGACGGACAGGACGACTAGCCCGCGACGCAGCTGCGCACCACCACAGGCGGCCCCGGCTCCGAGCGCATTCGGAGCCGGGGCCGCCTCTTGTGCGAGGCGAGGGGGGGCGGGATGCCGGTCGCGGTGGGCCAACGCGACGTATCACACGCCCCTGGCCGCTACAGGGCGTGGCGCGCCTCGGACAGGGACTTGCGCAGCACGGAGCACGCGGTATGGTAGCTGACCAGCAGGTACCCGCCGTACACCACCAGGAACACCCCCGCGATCAGCGCCCAGCTCGTGGCTCGGTCGACCAGCCCGAGGAGCTCGACCAGCTGGATGATCACCGAGAGCGCACAGATGGAATGCGCAAGGCCCACCAGCAGCGGCATCACGAACGAAACCGCCATCTGAGCGCGCAGCGAGCGGTACAGAGCGTCATCCGCACATCCCAGCTCGCTCAGGGTGCGGTAGCGCGCCACCGAGTCAGAAACGCCTGAGAGCTGCTGGATGGCAAGGATGGTGGCGCAGCTTACCACCAGCACGAAGCCGATGTAGATGGCCAGGTAGCTGATGATGCCCGAGAGGCCGTTGCCACCCGCCCGCGCCTCGGTGGCCGTCTGGGACATGGCTATGGGCAGGAGCTCGTTGCCCTCCTCGGTCTGGGAGTACTCGTCCAGCGCATCGCCAGCGCGCTCCATCAGCGCATCCGCCTTCTCGGCAGGCTTGTCGTACATGACGTTCAGGATGGACTGGTAGGCCGTTCCACCGGACACGAGCTCGTCGCTCACCACCAAGGTTCCTGGGTTCATGGAGAGCGGGGAAGTGTAGAACGCCGCGCCCCTGTCGCTTATCAGCCCCTTGGCTGCCGGCCTCAGCACGCGGCCACCCATGGTTATGGTGTAGCCCTGGTCAACCATGCCTTCGTACAGGCGCTGAACCGACGGCATCGTGCAGGTGACGAGATACTCGTCCGCCCCCAGCTCAACCGCGGGCATGCCCAGCAGCTTGCGCACGTTGTTGTAGTCTCCGAGCGACATGACGAAGAGGCCCAGGGTGTTTCCATTGGCATTCTCAAACCCACCTGGCAGGCGCATGCCAACCCTGCTGGCGATGGTGCTTAGGAGCACGTCATCAACGTTGTCAACGAGGTTCTGGGGGACGAAGAAGGTCAGCTGGCTGTGCCTTCCTGCCTCGGACACGTCAACTCCCCTCTCGCGCAGGACCTCCGCGATGTCCAGCGGCGCGGTGGGCGCGTTCCTGTTGCCTGGCGCACGGTAGCCCACGACGGAGGCGTCGAACACGGTGCTCATCTCGCTGTTGTGGTTGAGCATGGAACGGATGCCCATGCCACCCGTCACCGAGGTGATGGCCAGGAACAGCACCATGGAGACCGCCGCCATCGAGACGCAGTTGGTGTTGATCTGCGAGGAGAGCTGCCGCACCGAGAACATGTTGAGCCCGCGCCAGTAGAAGGAGCCGGAGCGCTGGGCCAGCAACACGAAGAGGCCGGAGAGGCCATAGAAGAGCGTGAAGGTGCCAATGACCACGAGGGCGGTGGTGAGGGAGAAGTCCAGCGTCGTCGTGTTGGCGGAGAACGCCGGGAAACCCTGGTGCACCAGCCTCCAGTACGCGACTCCCACCAGGGCGCAGCCCAGGGCGAAGAGCGCGGCCGAGAGGGGCAGGCTCCTCACGCGCATCTCCTCGCTGCGCCTGCCGCTGCCCATGAGCTCGACGAGCTTGGCCTTGCGCAAGGTGCGCAGGTTGAGCAGGGCCATGAGCACGAAGGTGAGCACGAAGGACGCCAGGGTTATGGCAAGAGCCTCCCCCGAGAAGAAGAACTTGAACTGCGTGACGCTGCTGCGAAACATAGCCGCCGTCAGGAAGAGGAGCAGCTGCGAGAGCAGCAGGCCCAGGGCAACGCCCACGGCAAGCGAGAGCATGGCAACCACCAGCGTCTCCACCAGGATGATGCGCGAGACCTGAGAGCGTCGCATGCCCAACACCTGGTACAGGCCCAGCTCCTTGGTGCGGCGGCGCATGAGGAAGTTGTTGGCGTAGACCATAAGGAAGCCCATGACCAGGGCAAGGGCGACCGTGAGCCCGCTCACCAGGAAGGAGAAGTTGCGCACGGCCTGGCGCAGGTCGTCCTGGAAGAACTGGGTCTGGACGCCAATGGTGTTGAAGGCGTAGAACACCGAGACGCCCAGCACCAGGGTGACGAAGTACACGCTGTAGTCGCGTGCGGACTTGCGGATGTTGCCCAGCGCGATCCTAGCGAGCATCTGCGCCACCGCCAATCGTGGCCACTACCTCCATGATGCGGTCGAAGAACTGGCGGCGGTCCATATCGCCGCGCACCAGCTCGGTGTAGAGCCGACCGTCACGGATGAACACCACGCGCTGGCACCAGCTCGCCGCGAACTCGTCGTGCGTGACCATGAGCACCGTGGCGTCGCTGACGCTGTTGAGGCTCTGGAGGCTCTCGAGGAGGACCTGGGCGTTCTTGGAGTCAAGGGCGCCCGTTGGCTCGTCGGCAAGCACGAGGGCGGGGTTTCCCACCAGCGCGCGAGCCGCAGCGACGCGCTGGCGCTGGCCACCGGACATCTGATAGGGGTGCTTCTCAAGGACCTCCCTGACGCCCAGGCCGCGCGCGATCGCCTCGACCCTGGCGGAGATCTCTGCGGCGGGAACGTGCCCGATGCTCAGCGGCAACGCGATGTTCTCGCGGGCGGTGAGCGTGTCAAGCAGGTTGGAGTCCTGGAAGATGAAGCCCAGCTTCTCTCGACGGAAGTCCGCGAGTCCGCGCTGGGAGAGGCGCGAGGTGTCCTGCCCCTCCACGAAGACGATGCCCGAGGTGGGCATGTCAATGGTGGCGATGCAGTTGAGCAGGGTAGACTTGCCCGATCCTGAGGGCCCCATGATGGCCACGAACTCCCCGCGCCGCACGGTGAGGCTCACGCCCGCGAGCGCGCGCGTGGTGCTGGCCTTGCTGCCGTAGGACTTCTCAAGGTTTGACACCCTCAGCACGGGCAGGTCAGGACGCTGGGCGGCCGAGGTTGACAGGTGCTTGCTTTCTGGCATGGCGCTCTCCTTCCATAGCCGCGCCGGCTGCGGGCCAAGCGGCGGCGATAGCTTCTCGTTGCTTGGGCACCATGATGCGAAGGCGGGCCTTTGGCTGCCATAGGCAGAGCTTACCGGCACCTTACGTTTTCGTAAGGAGCGGCATGCGGGCGAGAGGGCGCGTCAGCCCAGGCGGTCAAGCCCCTGGCGTGGGAAGGAGAGCGTCACGCGCGTCCAGCTTCCCTGCTCGCTCTCCATGCGAACCAGGACGCCCATCTTCTCGCAGAGCATCCGTACCAGATAGAGGCCAAGACCCGTGGAGCGGCTGCGGGACCGGCCGTTTGCCCCCGTGAACCCACGGTCGAACACGCGCCCCAAATCAGACTGGGCGATCCCGCATCCGTTGTCCTCCACGCTGAGCTCAACCAGCTCCTCTGCCGTGCCCTCCCCCAGCACGCTGGCCGAGAAGGAGATGCGCGGGGCGTGCTCGCCCGTCCCTGGCATGCGGCGGTAGCGCACCGCATTGTCCAGTATCTGCCCCAGGATGAACACCATCCACTTCGAGTCGCAGGCCACGATGACACCGCGATCGCCCAGGCCCTCCAGGTCCACGGACATGCCGCTGGCGATGAGGCTCTGCCGGCGTGCCCTGAGGGCGCAACGCACCAGCCAGCCGAGGTCGCAGCGGCGAATCAGGTAGTCGTTCTCCAGGGAGGAGCTGCGCGCATAGAAGAGCGCCTGCTCTATGTAGTCGTCAACCCGGCCAAGCTCCACCGCGAGCGGGCGCAGGCGGGGGTCCGCCAGGTTCTCCAGCATGAGGTGGGCGGCCGAGAGGGGCGTCTTCACCTCGTGCACCCAGGTCTCCACGTAGCGACGGTAGTCCACCACCTCCGCGCGCGACTCCCCCACACGGGCACGCATCTCTCGCGCCACGCGCGCAAGCGCAGACCAGGCGAGGTCGCCCTCCAGATAGCCAGGCTGCGGAAGCTCCGCCACCTGCGCCAGGACGTCGCCCTCGCCCTCCGCGAGCCGTCTCAGGGCACGCACGAAACGCCTCTCTCGCAGGTAGTTGGAAAGCCCCGCAATCGAAAGCAGGCAGCCAAGCAGCAGGCAGACCAGAAGGGAGGGGTCCCTCTCAAGGCCGAGGGCCCTCAGCAGCAGGTAGCAGGAAGAGACCGCCAGCATCCCCGCCCCCGCAGAGACCGGGTGGGCGCGAAGATAGCCTGCCAGGCTCACGGTCGCCGCCTAGACCGAGTAGCCCTGGCCGCGATGGGTCAGGACGTAGTCGCGCACGTCGATCCTGGCAAGGGTCTGACGCAGGCGGTTCATGTTGACCGTAAGCGTGTTGTCGTCCACGAAGGCGTCGGAGTTCCAGAGCGCCTCCATGAGCTCCTCCCTCGAGACGATGCCTCCCTCGCGACGCATGAGCAGCTCGAGAATACGCAGCTCGTTCTTGGTGAGCTCGCAGCTTCTCTCGCCCGCGCTGGCCACGGAGCGAGAGAGGTCAAGCGTCACGCCCCTCCACTGGACGCTGCGGCCCTGCCCCGCAGACAGGCTGCGTCGCAGGATCGCGTCGATGTGGGCCAGCAGGATCTGGCCGTTGTAGGGCTTGGCGAGGAAGGCGTCCGCACCAAGCGAGAGGCTCATGAGCTCGTCGAGCTCCGAGGCGCGGCTGGTGAGCACCATGATCGGGAGCGTGCTGCGCTGACGGATCTCGCGCGCGACGTACTGGCCGTCCGTGCCAGGAAGGCCAAGGTCGAGCAGGACCAGGTCAGGCGAGAGGGCCAGGACGTCTGCGGCAACGCCCGAGAAGCGCTCCACGCAGACCGGCTCGTGGCCCGCGTGGCGCAGGAGTTCCACGAGCTGCCCGCGCACCGCGGCGTCGTCCTCTATGACACAGACCCTTGCCATGCCGTCCCCACAACCCCAGGCGCCCGCGCATCATTCCTTCGACGGACGCTTTTGCCTCAAGGCCAGCGTACCACGGGGCAAAAGCCACAGGAAAATTTTTTCTATGGGTCATAACAACGTTCCCCCAGATGGGTTTCAGAAAGAACCTCAGAGGATTTTTTCTGTGGCAGCCGCGGCGCACGAGGGCGGCAGCCCCTCGCGGAAAAAGCCTCCACATGGGTCGAATATAATCTGTGGCCACGGTCACCAGAAGAAAGGGGGCTCTCGTGACGTCACAGACTGCTGCGCGGCCTAACAACGGCACGCGCGGACCTCGGTTCTACATGGGCATGCTTGCCGGCAAGGCACTGGCGGCGGGCCTGAGGCTCGCCCACCGAAACGCGGGGCAGATGCCAGGCGTCCTCGCCTGTGCCGCAGACCCCGAGTTCATGAGCAGGCTCACGCTGCCCGCCCAGACCCTCATGGTCACCGGAAGCAACGGCAAGACGACCACCACCAACCTCATCGACGACATCTTCACCGCCACGGGGCATGCCCCGGTGGACAACAGGGCCGGCGGCAACATCAACACGGGCATAGCCAGCACGCTGCTCAAGAACTCCAAGGTCAACGGCAAGCCGCGCAACCAGCTGGCCGTCATGGAGATAGACGAGAGATCCTGCAAGCTGGTGCTCCCGCAGATCACTCCCAACTACCTGCTCTGCACCAACCTCTACCGCGACCAGTTCGTGCGCAGCGCCCACGTGGGCTACGTGTTTGACATCGTCTCCCGCAGCATCCCCAAGGACACGCACCTGATCCTGAACGCGGACGACATGATCTCTGGCCGCCTGGCGCCTGGCAACGAGCGTACCTACTTCGGCATCGCCCATCTGCCCATGGACACCCCCGCCCCCGACAGCGTGGTGAGCGACCTCAACGCCTGCCCCCAGTGCGGCGGACGCCTGGAGTACGACTGGTGCCACATGGGCCATCTGGGCAAGGTGCGCTGCACCAACTGCGGCTGCACCAACCCGCAACCGGACTTCGAGCTCGTCGACGCCGACCTCGAGGCGCGCAGCTGCGTGGTGCGCGAGAACGCAGGCGGCGGCGCCGAGAGCACGTACCCGCTGGTGGGAACCAGCATGGCAGACCTCTACAACGAGCTCGCGGCCATCACGGCAGCGCGTCTCATGGGCCTGCTGCCTGCACAAATCGCCTGCGCCCTCAAGGGTGCGCGCGTGGTCTCCTCTCGCTACGACGAGACCACCGTCTGCGGAAAGCGCCTGGTCAACGTGATGGCAAAGTCCGAGAGCGGCATGCCAGTCTCCAACGCGCTCCTCACCATCCAGCGTCAGCCGGGACCAAAGACCGTGGTGGTGCTGCCCAACGACGTGCACAAGGAGCAGGACCCAACCACCACGGAGTTCACCGGCTGGATCTACGAGGCGGACTACGGCCGTCTGGCAGACCCGCTGGTGAAGCACATCGTCATTGGCGGCCAGCGCGCCTACGACTTCGCCCTGCGCATGTACCTCGAGGGCGTCGACCCCAGCATCGTGACCATCGTGGACAGCTTCGACGACGCCGCCGACGCGGTTGACTTCAGCGACGTGGACAGCGTCTGCTGGGCCCGCGACTTCTACTGCACGGAGATCTCTCAGCGAAGCGTCGAGAGGGTCGCCGAGCGCATCAGGGCCGCCCAGCCCCAGGCCTAGCCTGAGCCCGCCAGAACAGAGGGAGTAGACGTGCTTATAGAGAGCCTGTATCCGGAGTTTTGCACCCAGTCGGGTGACAACGGCAACATGATGTACGTGAAGGCCTGCCTGCCCGACGCCGAGCTGGTGGAGACCCACCTCATGGACCGGCCCGCCTTCGTGGACAGAAGGCCGGACTTCATGTACCTGGGCAACATGACCGAGCTGGAGCAGGAGCGCGTGATCGCGGACCTGCTCCCCCATCGCGAGCGCCTGATCGAGCTCATAGAGGACGGCGTGCCCATGCTCGTGACGGGAAACGCCGCGGAGCTCTTCGGCTCGCGCATCGTGGACGTCCGCGACGGCGAAATCACCTGCCTGGACATCCTGCCCTTCGAGACGAGGCGAGACATGGACTCGCGCGTCTGGGGCATGGTCATGGGCAAGTTCGAGGGCTTCGACCTCATTGGCTACAAGGCCCAGTTCACACAGGCCTTCGGCCAGAACGAGGGCGAGGCGGTGTTCAAGTGCGAGAGGGGCTTCGGCCTCAACCGGCAGAGCGAGTACGAGGGCTTCCACCGCAAGAACCTCATCCTCACCTGGATGCTGGGGCCCCTCCTGCCCTCGAACCCCCGCCTCATGCGCTATCTGCTTGACCTCATGGGCGCGCCCGAGGTGCCGGTGGCCTTCCTCGAGACAGCCGAGAGGGCCTACGAGGTCCGCCTGGCGGAGTTCAAGGACCCGCGCATAGACATCACGGACTAGGCACGAGGCATCCGTGCGCAAAGACGGCGCTCGACCGGCTACAGCAGCTGGTCGAGCGTCTTTCCGTAGGAAGGCAGGAACTCGTCCATGAAGTCTCCCAGCTCGGGAAGCTCCTGACGCAGGCCCTCCAGGCACGCACGCGTCGATGCCTCGGCCGTGAAAAACTCGGTGTTGCCCGCAGCGCGCTCGTCCAGGCATTTGATGAGAGCCGAGAGCTTGTCGGCGGCCTTCACGAGGCGGTCCAGGTAGCGCCCCTCCTCGCTGTCAGCCGGCGAGAAGACCTCCTCGAAGGCGGGACGCAGGTCGTCGGGCAGGGTGGAGAGCAGCCTCTTCTCGGCGGCCGCCTCCACGTCCTTGTAGGCGCTGCGTATGTCGCCGTTGAAGTACTTGACCGGCGTTGGCATGTCTCCCGTGATGATCTCTGACGCATCGTGGTACATGCCCCTAAGCGCGGCTTTCCCGGCATCGAGCGCACGTCCGTAGCGCACGCGCCCGATCACGCAGAGCATGTGGGCGATCATGGCCACCTCGAGCGAGTGCTCGCTGAGGTTCTCGGCGCGGGAGTTGCGCATGAGCGCCCAACGGTCTATGTACTTGAGACGGGAGAGTATTGCGGGGAAGTGAGACTGCTCTGCCATGTCTGGCCTTTCTCTGGCGGTGTTCTTGCACCATCCTAACCGCTGGGCAGGACACTAAGCTATGGCTGTCCGCACCGCAGCCGACCCGCCACGCGAAAGGCATCGCCCATGCACGCACTGCACGCCAGGCTTCCCAAGAACTTCGTGCTCGAGGAGCGTCTCGAGCGCTACTCCAGCGCCATAGAGCTCTGCCCGCAGAGCCTGGCAGGGCGCTGGCGCGAGGCCTGCCAGCCGCTGGGCGATGGCGCGCGCTTCGGGCGGCTGGTGCTTGACCTTGGCTGCGGCAAGGGAGGCTTTGCCGCCGAGAGCGCCCGTCGCGAGCCGGGCACGCTCTTCGTGGGGATAGACGCCGAGCCCATCTGCATAGCCTATGCCGCGCAGAAGGCCGTAGAGGGAGGGCTTGACAACCTGGTGCTCGTCGGCGGCCAGGGATCTGCCGTGAGGAGCTACTTCGCACCTGGCGAGGTGAGCCGCGTCATCTTGAACTTCCCCACTCCCTTTCCCAAGAAGAAGGAGGCCAGCCAGCGCCTCACCCACCTCAACCAGCTGCTCATCTACCGAGACATCTTGGACCCCGAGGGCAGCGTCCTCTTCAAGACTGACAGCCAGCCCCTCTTCGACTTCTCTCTCACGCAGTTTGAGCTGGCGGGCTTCAACGTGGTGTGGCAGAGCAGCGACGCGCGCGCGGAGAGACCGGGCGACCCAATGAGCTGGTACGAGGAGAGGCTCTCGAAACAGGGGGCCACGGTGTACGCACTGGAGGCGAGGCTGGGCGGCGCTCCGGCCCGCGAAACAGATGGCAGCGTTGCCCAGACCGCCGAGCTCAGCCTGGCGGAGTACCTGCCGCAGGATCTCTCGCAGCTCTCCTACGTGCCGCATGGCATGCAAGGCACCGTCACCAACCTGCGCAACTGGCGCCTGCGCCACGACGCGTAGGCGAGAGACCCTCGCCCACGGAAATGTGCACGACAGGGAAGGCGGCACGGCTCTCGGGCGGGCTTTCTTGTTTTCTACCTCAATACCAAGCCAAGAAAGGGTAAAAAGTGAGGCAAGAAACAAGATGCCTTGCCCAAAGCACTCAGGGAGCGACACGAGAGGCCCTCGCCACAACGCGATGCCGATTGCGCTTTGCCGGGCGAGAGGGACAGCGACCACGGCGGCGGAGGCAACTCCGGAGTGATGGCACAAGAGCCCACCGCGGCTAGGCCAGAATCTCCCCCAGGAAGGCCTCGCCGTAGCGGCGCAGCTTCACCTCTCCCACGCCGGACACCTCATGCAGCTCGTCCAGGCTCTGGGGGTGCCTGCGCACCATGGCGCGCAGCGTCGCATCAGAGAAAACCACGTATGGGGGCACGCTCGCCTCGTCCGCCAGCCGTTTGCGCAGGGCGCGCAGGCGCTGGAACAGGGCCTCGTCCTCGTCTCCCACCTCGTACTCGCTGGGCAGCTCGCGTTCGCGCAGGCCGCGGCCAAAGGTCGTGCGCGCCCTTTCCGCACGCAGATAGCGCTCGGGCCCCTCTCCCAGGCACACGGAGCATGCGCCACAGCCTCTCTCGCCGCCAGCCTCCCCAAGCCCCTGCCCAAAGTACGAGAGGATTCGCCCCCTCAGGCAGGAGTCGCTCATCGCGTAGCCGATCATGGAGGAGAGAAGCCTCTCTCGCTGAGCCATGAGATGTTCCGCCTGAGCATTCGAGATGCCCTCGGGCAGGTCGGAGTGCTCGAGAAGGAAGTGGCAGGTACGAATGTCCCCCTTGCTCCACAGCAGGTAGCACTCCGCAGGCTCGCCGTCGCGCCCGGCGCGACCTGCCTCCTGGTAGTACTCCTCGAGCGAGAGGGGCAGGCCCACGTTGATCACGAAGCGCACGTCAGACTTGTCTATGCCCATGCCGAAGGCGTTCGTCGCCACCATCACCTGCACTTCGTCTCGGGCGAAGTCCTCCTGCGCACGCAGGCGGGAGGCGTTGTCGTAGCCCGCATGGTAGGCAGCCGCGCGCACGCCAGCCGCGCGGAGGGCCTCGGCCAGCTCGTCCACCTGCTTGCGCGTGCTGGCATACACGATGCCGCTCTGCCCCGCATGCGCACGAACGTACGAGACGATCCACTGGCGTCGCCTCTTCGGCGTCAGCTCAAAGGAGAAGAAGCGCAGGTTGGGCCTGTCAAGGCTGCTCAGCTGCTGATACGGGGAGCGCAGCCCGAGGAGCCCCACCACATCCCTGCGGACGCGCTCGGTGGCCGTGGCGGTCAGCGCCATCACCGGAGGGCGATGCGGCAGCGCGCCCACAAACGAGGCGACCTCGCGATAGGCCGGCCTGAAGTCCTGGCCCCACTGGCTCACGCAGTGCGCCTCGTCCACGGCAAGCAAAGGCACGCTGGCGGCAGCGGCAAAGTCCCTGAAGCGCTGGTCGCGCAGGCGCTCGGGTGCCACGCACATGATGTCGTACCAGCCGTCCAGCGCGCGCCGCATGACGATCTCCTGCTGTCGCGCATTGAGGCTAGAGTTGAGGTAGGAGCCCCGTATGCCCGCCTCCCTCAGAGAGCGCACCTGGTCTCCCATGAGCGAGATGAGCGGGGAGACCACCAGCACGAGCCCCGGCAAAAGGGCGGCCGGGATCTGGTAGCAGATGGACTTGCCCGTCCCCGTAGGCATCACGGCCAGGCTGTCCCTGCCAGAGAGCGCAGCCAGGATGACCTCGCCCTGCCCCGGGCGGAAGTCAGAGTAGCCGAAGTGCTGCCGCAGCGCCTCCCGTGCCTCGCCCATGCCCTGGGACATCCCTGCCGTCGCCCTCACCCCCCCGTCGCCAACCTCCGGAACTGCCAGCTTACACAAATCCCCAACAGCTGGGTACCGCTCAGGCGGCCCGGCGCCCCCTGCGCCCTCACTGGGTAGACTGATGTCTACGACGTGCCACGTCAGAGGGGAGTCACCATGGACAAGACCTCAAAGCAGCTTCTTGGCGCCGCCGCTGGAATCGCGGCCGCCACGGCAGCCGTCGCCGGAATCGAGGCCCTCTCGCGCCTGCGCTGGAAGCGCTCCGGAATTGCCAGCGCCTGGGCGGGCTACTCTCGCCTAACGGGGTCGCGCAAGGACATCCTGGGCCAGGACCTGGGGCGCTTTGACGACTACGTGGAGCGCCACCGCCAGGAGAACGAGCAGGAGTACCACATTCCCGGCTGGCTACGCCTGCGCTCCCTGGTCTTCGAGGAGACCGTGGACGGCATGAAGACCTTCCACCTGGGCACCACCGGCAAAAACGAGCGCGCGGTGCTCTACCTGCACGGAGGAGGCTACATCGGGCAGATAGGCCCCTGGCAGTGGCTGTTCGCGGATCGCGTCTGCCAGGACAGCGGCGCAGAGGTGTTCGTGCCCATCTACCCGCTGGCACCCGCACACGACTATGACGAGGCGTACTCTCTGCTGACCGACCTCTACGAGGGGATGGTCGATCGCTACGGGGCAGACAACGTGACCTTGGTGGGAGACTCCGCAGGTGGCGGCCTTGCGGCTGGCCTTGCCGAGAGCTTCGGCCACTACGACCTGCCGCAGCCGGGCCAGCTGGTGCTCGTCTCGCCCGAGCTAGACCTCACCATGCGCAACCCGGAGATGCATGACTACTTCGACGTTGACCCCACCCTCGCCCCCTGGGGCCTTGCGCAGGTAGGCCAGCTCTGGTCCGACGGGGACGACCTGAGCTCGTTCAGGCTGAGCCCCATAAACGGCAGCGTGGAGGGCCTGCGCAACGTCACCACCTTCGTGGGCACGCGAGAGATCTTCTATCCGGACTGCGTGAAGTGGGATCAGATGCTGGAGCTTGCAGGGGTGAGCCACGAGCTGGTTGTGGGAGAGGGCCTCAATCACGAGTGGCCGCTCTGCCCCATCCCCGAGGCAAGGTCCGCGCAACGCAGGATTGCCGAGCTGGTGAAGGCCAAGGTGGGCCGCTAGGCGGACGGTACGCCAGACCGGCGCACCGCTCGAGTGGGCCAACGCGCGCCTTCATGCCAAGAGAAGCCCCAGACGACGCGTTGGCCCACCTTTAGCCAGGGTCTTGGGGGGCCAACGCGCGCTTTATGCCCATGTCGAGCGCAAAGATGCACTTTCGCCCACCAGGACATGCCCCTGAGGTGGGCGAACGCGTTGGTCGAGCACCGCAGAAGGCAGAAATGGCACATTGACGCACTCGCCGCCCGCCCTCACCAGCCCCCGCCCCCTGAGGCAGAGCGTCCTCGCGTGGCTCGCGTAGTAAGCTAGGAGGCCGAACAATCGTGCCGCACAGGCGGCCTTGCAGAGAGAGGGCACCCATGCCCAAGATGAACGCAGGCAACAGACTGTACTTCTACCAGCTGCTCTCACGGGAGCTGGGCGTAGGCAAGCAGGTATCGCTCGCCCAGGTTGAGGAGCTCTTCGAGCAGCACGAGCTGTATCCCGAAGACGTCGAGTGCGCAAGCGTGCTCTCCCTTCTGGAGGAGCTGGGCGAGGCCGTTCGCATCACCACCTTCAAGAAGGGGCGCGTATACGTCACAGCGCAGAGCGTGGAGGAGCTGGAGGAGCAGCTGGCAAAGATTGCCGAGAAGCCCGGAGGCAAGGACGCGGGCAAGTCCTGGAGGCGCAAGAGGGGCGGCAAGGTGGTGAGGCCCGAGCGGCCGCATCATGTGCCGAGGCCTGCGCCTGTGGCCGAACCCGAACCGGAGCCCGCAGAGGAGCTCAAGCCCGCCGTCGCGGCACCCGAGCCGGGGACCGTGCCCGCGCCCACGCCCGAGGCGACGCCCACCCCCGAACCAGAGCCCAAGCCGGAGGAGCCGGCTCATCCCAGCGACGGGCACATCTCGCTCAACATCACCTATGTGCCTGAGGACGTCCTCGAGCTCGAGCAGGAGATGCTTGCCGCACCCACCCCACAGGAGCCAGAGCCAGCGGAGGCCCCCCGGCGGGAAGACTCCCTCCTCGCACACCTGCCCCAGGACCTCTACCAGGAGGTCTACTGCAACGACGCCCTTCTCAGGCTGCTCTACCAGCTGCTTCCCGCCGACGTTGAGCCCATGGCCGTGCTCGACGAGGACTGGCGCGTGGCCCGCTCGTGCGGGCTGGTGTCGGGCACGCGCAGCCGCGTAAGCTTCCCGCTGCGCTACCTTCACGCGGACGGCAAGACGCCCGTCGAGGTCACCCTGCGCAGGTCAGGCAAGTCCAGCGCGGGCAAGGGCTGGTCGCTGGCGTACGTGGACGGAGAGGACGGGAGCGGCAGCGCCCATGAGGAGGTGGGCCTGGAGGGCCTGCCCCAGGCCCAGGAGGGCGCCTGGGAGCTGCTTGGCCCCTCGGAATCCACCTCCAGCCCCCTGCGCGAGCTGGCGCAGCTCATGGTGGTTGGGTCCTGGGACGGCCTGCTGGGCTCCCTGGCGAGCGTCGCCGCGCCCGAGATCTGGAACTATCCTTGGGAGGGAGTCGAGAGGGGGAGCCGCTACGGCATCCTGCGCGAGTACCTTGCCTGCACGCTGCACCGCGTCAGGGCAGAGGGCAAGCTTGCCGTTGCCACGGATGGCAGCCTGGCCGCCTTCAACACCGGCCTGCTCACGCCCTTCTCGGAGGACGTCTTTGCCGTCCTGGAACCCCGTCAGGGCGACATCCCCTGGAACTTCCTGGGCTTCTGCTGTGCCGGCTCCGGCGAGCTGGGGGGTCGCATGGTCGCCTCCCTGGAGGAGCTCCCCCGTGCAGCGAGCTACCTTGCGAGCCTGGATGACGCGACCGTCGAGACGGGCAGGCTCCTGGTGCTGGATGGCGAGCTCCTGCTGGGAGACCAGCTGGGGCGCCTGCCGCGCGGATGGCTGTCCGAGCAGCTCTCGGGCAACAGCATGGCCCTCGAACTGCTTGGCAGGCTTGAGGGCCAGGAAGGGTCCGGAGAGAGGAGCGCGACCCTTGGGCTGCTGGGACGTGCCATCAAGGATGACCCTGGCCTGCACCGCCGCCTCAACCGCGCCCTGGACGATGCCGCAGCCCTGGCCCTGCGCCGCGTGCAGGCAAGCTACCGCCTTGCCGTTCCCGCCTTTGACCCACGCTGCGACGGCATGAGGCTTCTCGTCCCCCTCTGCCTGGTGCGAGACGGCCATGCGGACTGCGCGCTGGTCTTGGCCAAGCAGCCCTCGGGCAACTACCGGGGCATATCGCTGATGCCGCTTGCCCAGGCACATGCCTGCGCCAGGGTGATCAGCGCCGAGCAGCCCAACTGGCTGGCGCGCTAGCCCCAGCTCTACGGCAGAGCCGTCGCCTGTAGAGCAGCCTCAATCTGCCTGCGAAAACGCGGCCCCGCTCTACATGGAAGGTCTCCCGTGTAGAGCGGGGCCGCACAAGTGAGAGCGAGAGGCGCAGGCAGGCTACAGGTACGTCAGCCGCACCTGTCCCACGAGAGAGTCAACCAGCTCGCGCGGGGCGGCCTGAGTGCCGGTCTGCATAACGTTGGCGGCGCCGGTCGCCATGGCCAGGCGCAGGGCCTCCTCAAGGCCCAGGCCCCTCTCGTCCGCAAATGCCAGGGCCGCGACAACCGAGTCTCCCGCACCCACGGTGGAGCCCACCTCGACCCTCACCGGATGCGCCTTCACCGAGGCCTCGCGCGTGACATAGAGCGCACCCGCAGAGCCCATGGACACCATGACGCGGTCCAGGCCCGCGTCGATGAGCTCGCGCGCCGCCGCGACTACCTTCTCGTCCGTGTCCAGCACGCGGCCCAGCATGCCTCCCAGCTCGAGCTCGTTGGGCTTTACGAGGTCGGGGGCGGCCTTGATTCCCTGGCTCAGCCTCTCGCCGTCGGCGTCCAGGAAGACGCGCGCGCCCACGGACTTCAGGGCACCGACCCAGCGGCGGTACGTGCCCACGGAGGCGCCCCGGGGCAAGGACCCCGAGAGGACCACGAGGTCCCCTTCGCGCACCTCCATCACCAGCTCTGCGAGCATGCCGTCGAGCTGCTCGTCCGTGAGCTCGGGCCCCGGCTCGTTGATGTCGGTGTTCTGGCCCAGCGCGGTGTCGATGACCTTGAGGTTGGTGCGGGTCTCCCCCTCCACCCGCAGCACGCGGCAGTCGATCCCCAGGTTCCCCAGCATGCGCTCCACGACCCTGCCGGTGTCACCCGCCAGGAGCGCGTACGCCACGGACTCGCCGCCCAGCTCCTTGATCACCTTGGACACATTGAGACCCTTCCCGCCCGGGTCAACGCGCAGGGACGAGATGCGGTTCACGGCATTGAGGGTGAGGCCCTCGATGATGGCCGTCTTGTCGAGGGCGGGGTTGAGCGTGACGGTGTAGATCATTGCTTCCACGCGCCTTTCATGGGGTGCCAGGGACCGAATGCAGCAAAAGTGTAGCAGCTGCTCCAGACACCCCCGCATACGCTATCCTGACTGCAGCGTTCAACACGCGACCAACCCCAACATGGAGGCAGCAATGAGCGAGCAGGACATGGAACTGACCGACCGGATCGAGATCAGCTTCACCGACGGCAGCAGCACCGCGTGCGAGGTGCAGGGCATCTTCGAGCTCGACGGCGAGGAGTACATTGCCCTCCTGCCCGAGGAGGACGAGGAGAACGTCTACCTCTACGGCTACAAGGAGTACGACGACGGCACCTACGAGCTGCTGGACATCGACGACGATGAGCTCTTTGACCGCGTTGGCGCCCGCTACGACGAGGTCGCCGCCGAGGAGGCGGAGCTGGAGGACGAGGAGGAGGAGTAGCTCCTCTCGCCAACACCTTCGAGCCAGCGGGGCCCGCGCACATGACGTGGGCCCCGCTTTGCTTCCATTCTGAAACCAGTTGGGGCCTTCGCGCCCCAGGCGGCTACACTGTGACGACAGCCCAGGCACGCGCAGACATCCCGGAGGTCCCATGCCCAAGATTCAGATGAAGACCGCCCTCGTCGAGATGG
This sequence comes from Olsenella urininfantis, assembly GCF_900155635.1. Classification (GTDB taxonomy): domain Bacteria; phylum Actinomycetota; class Coriobacteriia; order Coriobacteriales; family Atopobiaceae; genus Olsenella_G; species Olsenella_G urininfantis. The sequence goes on along the minus strand of NZ_LT732540.1, from coordinate 219,231 downwards.
ACGGCGACGAGATGACCCGCATCATCTGGCAGATGGTCAAGGACCACCTGATCTGCCCCTTCGTGGAGCTCAGGAGCGAGTACTTCGACCTTGGCCTGGAGAATCGCGACAGGACGGGCGACCAGGTGACCGTGGACTCGGCAGAGGCCACCAGGCGACTGGGCGTTGCCGTGAAGTGCGCGACCATAACCCCCAACGTCCAGCGCGTGGAGGAGTACGGGCTGCACCAGATGTGGAAGAGCCCCAACGGCACCATCCGCGCCATTCTCGACGGCACGGTGTTCCGTACGCCCATAGTGGTGGGCGGCATAGAGCCCGTGGTGCGCAACTGGAAGAAGCCCATCACCATTGCCCGCCACGCCTACGGGGACGTGTACAAGAACGCCGAGATGCGCATTCCCGGCACCGGAAGGGCGGAGCTCGTCTTCACCGCGGCAGACGGCAGCGAGACGCGCGAGCTCATCCACGAGTTCTCGGGCCCCGGCGTGCTGCAGGGCATGCACAACCTGGACTCCTCCATAGGGAGCTTTGCCCGCAGCTGTCTCGAGTACGCCCTCGTCACCAGGCAGGACCTGTGGTTTGCCAGCAAGGACACCATCTCGAAGACCTACGACCACCGCTTCAAGGACGTCTTTGCCGAGGTCTTCGAGGCCGAGTACCGCGAGCGCTTCGAGGCTGCGGGCATCGAGTACTTCTACACCCTGATCGATGACGCCGTGGCCCGCGTGATGAAGGCGGAGGGCGGCTTCATCTGGGCCTGCAAGAACTACGACGGCGACGTGATGAGCGACATGCTCTCATCGGCGTTTGGCTCACTTGCCATGATGACCTCGGTGCTGGTCTCGCCCGAGGGCAGCTTCGAGTACGAGGCCGCGCACGGCACGGTGCAGCGCCACTACTACCGCCACCTCAAGGGCGAGCCCACCTCCACCAACTCCGTCGCCACGATCTTTGCCTGGAGCGGGGCACTGCGCAAGCGTGGCGAGATGGACGCAACCCCCGACCTGGTCTCCTTCGCGAACGCATTGGAGAGGGCCACGCTGGGCACCATCGAGGCGGGCCGGATGACCGCAGACCTCGCGCGCATCACCACCCTGGCTGGCGCGCAGGCCCTTGACACGGAGGGGTTCATCCTGGCTGTCGCCGAGAGGCTCAGGGCAGAGCTGGCCTAGAGCCTGTCCCGGGGCGCCTTGCGGTGGCGTCGAGAAGGTCCCTCTCGCCTGCGGGCTCCTCCAGCTCGCCCAGGTCGCGCGTCTCGCACCCGAAGCCCTCGAGCAGCGAGAGCAGGACAGCCTTCGCCAGGCTCCAGTCAGACCGAATCGTGGCCAGGGGCCTCTCGCCCTGCTCGCGCAGGCTCACGCACACCAGATGGGCTCCCGTCAGCCCCTGGAAGGCACGGCCAGCCTCCACCAGCTCGGCCTCGTCCAGCAGCAGGCCCACGATGCGGCCATGCAGCTCGCTTAGGGGGAGCTCCTCCCAGCGGCTGCGGGGCACGTCCACGAAGACGACGTCCGAGGAGCCGGCGCACTCATGGGTTGCGCACGGCGCTAGGGGGCTGCCTTCCGCCAGCTCCCCTCTTGCCAGAAGGATGTCCTCCGTCCCAGAGTCCACGCTGCTGATCCGCAGCCCGTGTCCCGCGGCGAGGACATGTCCCACCAGCACGGTTTTGGCGTCGTCGTGAGCGATGTAGCCAAGCTCAAGCATCCCTGCTCCATCCTGCTTTGCGTTGAATCGAAGGGCACGCACCCGGAAGCGCCCCGGGTGCGCGGCGCACGGTAAACTCTTGCCAGTATATGGCCCTTTCACCCAGCGGGCCCAGGCATGGCGGCAGGCGGCAGGGCCGCAGGGCGCCCAAGGAGCACGATGCCCTTCAATATCAGGAGACTTCCCATCCCAACGCAGGTCAGGGCTCACGAGCTCGTGCGCCTGCACTGCTCGGACATCCTCTCGTCTGCCGGCATGGAGGTGGAGAGGCGCTGCATCCAGCATGGGACCACCAGCGTCTTCGCCCACTCGATGGCCGTCACGATGGCCTGCGTGGCCCTTGCCCAGGCCCTGCGCGTGGCCGTTGACGAGCGCGCCCTGGTGCGCGGCGCCCTCCTGCACGACTACTTCCTCTACGACTGGCACGAGAGCGACCCCAGCCATCGCCTTCACGGCTTCACCCATCCCGGCCGCGCCTGCGCAAACGCCATCCGCGACTTCGGCATTGGCCCCGTGGAGCAGCACATGGTGAGGCATCACATGTTCCCCCTCACCCCCATCCCGCCTCGGTGCCGCGAGGCCGTCATCCTCTGCCTCGCCGACAAGTACGTGGCAACCAAGGAGACCATGGCGGGCCTGCTGCACAAGCGCATGCCCGGCGCGCGCAAGCCCCTGGCCCAGGGCGGAAGTGACGACCTTGCCTAGCATGCCAACACCGCTTCTCACCCTCTGCGCGCTCTGGCTCATGTTCTTCTCCTACAGCATGATGGGCTGGGCCATCGAGTGCACCTACTGCTCCGTCCCCGAGGGTCGCTTCATCAACCGCGGCTTCCTCAACGGGCCCTACATCCCCATCTATGGCTTCGGCGCCATGATCGCGGCGCTGCTGCTCTCCCCCCTGGGGAGCCCCGCGCTCATCTTCGTGGCGGGCGGCACGCTGAGCTGCCTCATGGAGTATGTGACCTCCTACGTGATGGAGAGGGTCTACCACGCCCGCTGGTGGGACTACTCGGACCATCCCCTCAACCTCAACGGACGCATCTGGGCGGGCGGCTTCGTGCAGTTCGGCATCTGCTGCGTGCTTGTGGTCTACGTGTCGCAGCCACCCCTTCTGGAGGCGCTGCGGGGGCTCTCCCCCACCGCCTGCTACCTGCTGGCAGGCCTGTCCCTGGCCTGCTTCATGACGGACCTTACCGTCACCCACCTGGGCATCACCGACCTTAGGGACAAGATGGACTTCCTGCGCGCAGAGCTGCTTGGGCGCCTGGACGGCCTGAGGGATGCCCTGCCCTCCAGGCCCGAGCTTGCCGGCATCACCAACTGGGACCACGTGGTGCAGAGCTCGCTCGCACGTCACCTCGGCAGCGCCGCCCAGAGGGTGCTCGAGACCGCGCAGGTGCTGCCCTCCCTCGACGAGGTCACCAGGACCTTCTCGGCCATGCTCAGCAGCCAGGAGAGGCGCATCATGCAGGCGTTCCCCAAGCTGCGACCCAGTGACTACCGGGCCAAGCTGGAGGAGTTCTACCGCAGCAGGCAGCAGCGCTAGCTCACGCGAGCCCCGTGCGCATGCGCTACGACAGGTCCCTGAAGCGGAAGCCCCTGCGCCCCTCGGCGTAGTCCGACACCACCTGACCACTCCCGCGCAGGCGGTACTTGTACGTGACCAGCCCCTCCAGGCCCACCGGGCCGCGCGCATGCAGCTTGCCCGTCGAGATGCCCAGCTCCGCCCCGAAGCCGTAGCGGAAGCCATCGGCAAAGCGCGTGGAGACGTTCTGGTACACGTCCGCGGAGTCCACGAGGCCCATGAAGCGCTCGGCCACTGCGTCGTCCTCGGCGACGATGGCGTCCGTGTGGTGCGAGCCATGCCTGTTGATGTGGGCGATGGCCTCGTCCACAGATCCAACCACCCTGACGGATATGGTGAGCGAGAGGTACTCGCTGTCCCAGTCTTCGGCCGTGGCCTCCTCGCAGGAGATGAGGTCACGCGTTCTCTCGTCCCCCCTGATGCTGACGCCCGCCCTTCCGTAGGCCTCGGCGAGGCGCGGCAGGAACTCTTCCGCCACCCCCTCGTGCACCAGGAGGGTCTCCACGGCATTGCAGGCTGCCGTGTACTGGCACTTGGCGTCCACGCAGATGGGCAGGGCCTTCTCGAGGTCTGCCGAGCGGTCCACGTAGACGTGGCAGATGCCGTCGGCGTGACCCATCACGGGAATGCGCGTGCTGTCCATGATGTGGCGGACGAAGGCGTTCGAGCCGCGAGGGACCAGCAGGTCAACCAGGCCGTCACAGCCCAGGAGCTCATCAATCTCGCTATGCTCCCGCGCCTGGTGGAGGCAGCCCTTGGGAAGCCCCGCCTCGATGCAGGCGGCGTATATCAGCTGGAAGAGCGCGCGGTTGGTGCGTGCGGTCTCCGAGCCTCCCTTGAGGATGGCCGCGTTCCCGCTCTTGATGCAGAGCGCAGAGATCTGCACCAGGGCGTCCGGCCGTGCCTCGAAGATGACGCCGACCACACCGAGGGCGCAGCTCACGCGTGTCAGCACCAGGCCCTCGTCCAGCTCGCGCCTGAGCAGGACCTGCCCCAGCGGGTCAGGAAGCCCCAGGAGGCTCTCTATGCCCGCGCACACGTCCTCCAGCTTGTGCTCGTCAAAGCGCAGGCGCCCCTGCACGGCAGGCGAGAGGCCCCTTCGCCGGGCATCCGCGAGGTCCTGCGCGTTTGCGGCAAAGACCTGGCTCGCGTGGTCGCGCAGGGACCTCTGCGTCAGGCGCAGCGCCTCGTTCCTCTTCTCCACGCCCAGAGACGCCAGCGCCGGCGAATCTGCCTTCATGCGGGCGGCAACCGCCGCCATGCTCTCTGCCATGAGCCCCCCTCGTCATCTCGTGCGTCCATGATAGGTCCAGCCGCGGGCCCTACGGGCGATCGTCTTCACAGCAAATGCAAATGCGCGGCCACATATCCGGCCAAGTGGGCCGCACGCCAACGGGTCAAGCCTGTCCCGGGGGCCTCTCGTACACTGGACCTGAGCAATGCAAGACAGGCGCGCACGATGCGAAAGGGGCTGCAATGAGCGAGATCGGCTTCCACATCACACAGCTGAGAAGCCTGGGCGACAAGGAGCGCGAGGAGCTGCGACGCCACTACCTGGTGTACACGCAGGCGGAGCGCGACGGCGGGCGCAGGCTTCACGCCGACCTCGACAACATCTACGACACCATCGACCAGCTCTCCGACTCCGGCCAGCTGGACCGTCTGGTGAAGTCCCTGCACGGGAGCGCCCACGTGGTGATCTTCTCCACCGAGGCCTCGACACTCTCCCTCATGGAGTTCCAGCAGGCAATGCTCGCCGAGGGGAAGGTGGTCCGCCTCGTCTCCGAGAACTCGCCCGAGGTCAACGGCGTACGGGCGCTGGGCCCCGAGGACCAGCTCATCGTGGTGACCACCTCCAACGGCTTTGCGCGCAGACAGCGCCAGGTCATCGAGAGAAGCGGTGCCTACAAGACCATCGTCACCGCAAGCGAGGCCCCTGACCTGCATGCGGAGTTCAACGAGGTGCTCTCAATAGGGCAAGGGTCCGAGGAGGGGAGCGCCATGCACCGCGTCTATGCGACCTTTGGCGTAACCTACTTCTTCGATCGCCTGTTTGCGCAGTACGCACGCCGCTACGACGTCCAGCTCTAGGGCCGAAGACCAACGGCGCGGTAATGGCAGGGGCTGCCGCCAGATGGCGGCAGCCCCTTTTGAGAAGGCCGGGCTCCGGGCGAAAGGCTCGGCTAGATCAGCCTGCCCGCGCAGTGGTCAACCATGTGCTGGATCATCTGCGCCTCCCAGCCCACATAGTCGCGCTTGCGCTGCCTGAAGGCACCATCGACCAGCTCGTCGAAGCAGAGCTTGATCTTGCCGTAGCGCGTGACCTTTGAGACCTCGTCACGCGTGAGGCAGCCCTCCTCCACGCGTGCCGCGCCAAGCCCCATCATGACGCGAGGGTTGTACAGGACGTGAGGCTGCTGGTCGTCGTCGAAGTAGACCGCCACCTGCTTGGTCACGCCAATCTGGTTGGCGGCAAGGCAGGCACCGTCCTCGATGGCGCGCAGGGTGTCAATGAGGTCCTGGGCCACGGCGGCATCCTCCGGCGTTGCCTTCTCGCAGCGCGCGGAGAGGATGGCCTCGTCCCTAACCAGCTCCTTGATCATGAGAGTCCCTTCGAGAGGTTCGGCAGCTTTCTGGCGGGCGCACGGTCCGCGGGCACCAAGTATAGGCGAGAGCGGCGCGCCCTGGTCTACTCGAACTCCGAATCGGGCCCGTCCCACTCGACCAGGCAGGCGTCCAGACCCCGCTCGAGCGCCTCTCTGTCCATGTGGCGGCCAATGACGCAGAGCTTGGTCATGCGGTCGCCAAGGACGGGGTCCCAATCGTCCAGGAGCTCGGGGCTCTCCCGCAAGAGGCGCCTCAGCTCGTCCTCGGGGGCAGATGCCGCGAAGAGGCCGTTCTCCACCAGGCGCGCCTGGCTGCCTGCCTGCTCGAAGAGGTAGCACATGTCGGGGTCCTGGTCGGCCCAGAGCATGCCCTTGGTGCGGATGACGCTATCGGGCCAGGTGGCCACGAAGCTGGAGAACCTGTCCACGTCGAAGGGCTTGCGCCTCTTGTAGACGAAGGTGGCGATGTCGTACTCCAGCACCTCGGGGTCCTCGTGCTCCTCTGGGTGCTCCATGGCGTCGATCCAGGCGGCGGAGTTGTAGGCCGCGTCGAAGTCGAAGCGCCCCGTGTCAAGCAGCTCGGCCATGTCCACGTTGCCGTTCTCGGCCTCTACCACCACGGCGTCCCTCTGCAGGCCGCGCACCAGGGCCCTGACCTCCGCGATCTCTGGGGGCGTCACCAGGTCGCACTTGTTGAGGACCAGCGTCGAGCAGAACTCGATCTGCTGGATGAGGAGGCTCTCGATGTCGTCCTCGTCGAGGTCCTTGGCAAGCAGGCTGCGGCCGCCATCGAACTCGTCCAGCATGCGCCTGCAGTCCACCACGGCAACGATGTTGTCCAGCGAAAGCGATGGCTTGCCCGCGGTCCTGCTCTGGTCGCAGAAGGCCGAGATGGTGTAGGCGATGGGGATGGGCTCGCAGATGCCCGACGCCTCGATGATGATGTAGTCGAAATCACCGGAATCGGCGATCGACCCAAGCTGCCTGGCAAGGTCCTCCGAGAGGGTGCAGCAGATGCAGCCGTTGGTCAGGGGGACGAGGTCATCCGTCTGGGAGAGGCCCCCGTCCTTGACCAGGCTCGCATCCACGTTGACCTCGCCGATGTCGTTGACGATGACGGCTGCGCGGATGCCCTCGTCGTTCGAGAGGATGTGGTTGAGCAGGGTCGTCTTGCCTGCGCCAAGGTATCCGGTGAGAAGGACGATCTTGACGGGCTCGCCCTCCTGGCGCTTACGGGGCCGCCAGCTGCTGTTCCGGGCTTCGGGCATGCTGCCTCCTCTGTTGGCCTGCGTGCTAGAAAGTTAGTCACGCCTTTCTCTACAAGGCGTAGGCTACCCGTTCGCAGGCTCGATGGCCAACAAAATCATGCGGCGTTGTCGTATCTGCGTGAAGAGCCCACCCGGCGGTCTCGCGAGAAGGCCTGGGCGAGAGGCTCATGCTACAGTCTAGAAAAGAGATACGCGCCGTTACTGACGGATAGTCGTGGGCCGACCACGGTGGAGCGGCGCGCAAAGCCATAGAGCCGACCGTCTGGGCAAGCCGTCCTCCTCGTGAGGCTGGCTTGCCCTTGTGTTTCGGGCAGGGCAGCTGGTCGTTCGGGACGGCGGAGTGCGAGAGGAACGCGCGATGCAGAGTCTGACTGAGCTCCTGAGGGGCAACCCCTACCCCGGCCGCGGCATTGTCGTGGGCAGGGACTGCGTGTACTACTGGATCATGGGCCGTAGCTCCAACAGCAGAAACCGCGTCTTCGTGGCAACCGAGGACGGAATCCGGACCGAGGCGCACGACCCTGCCCTGCTCGAAGACCCCAGCCTCATCATCTACCACCCCGTGCGCCAGATGGGCGCGTCCCTCGTGGTCACCAACGGCGACCAGACAGACACCATCGTCGAGAGGGGCGACTTCCGCGAGGGCTGCATGGCGCGCGAGTTCGAGCCGGACGAGCCAAACTACACCCCGCGCATCTCTGCCATCGTGCGCGAGGACGGCAGCTTCGAGATGTCCGTCCTCAAGCGCCAGGCAACTACCGGCGGCTGCCTGAGGCAGTTCTTCTGCTACGAGGGCGCGGCCGAGGGCGTGGGCTACTTCATCAGCACCTACCAGGGAAACGGCGATCCCCTGCCCAGCTTTGCCGGCGAGCCCGTGGAGGTCTCCCTCCCCAGCCCTGACGGGCTCTGGGCCTCCCTCAACGAGGAGAACAGGGTCTCCCTCTACGCAAACGTTGCGGGAGGCGTGCGCCTCTTCAACAAGAACCTCGGCGACTAGCCGCACCCAAGCATTTCCGACACCTCCGCCGAAAGGAGAGAACCATGAACGAGCTTGCCCTCAAGTACGGCTGCAACCCCAACCAGAGGCCCTCACGCATCTACATGGCCGATGGCTCGGAGCTTCCCGTCAAGGTGCTGGCGGGAAACCCCGGCTACATCAACTTCCTGGACGCCCTCAACTCCTGGCAGCTGGTGCGCGAGCTGCGCGAGGCCTGCGGCCTGCCTGCCGCGGCCTCGTTCAAGCACGTCTCGCCTGCGGGGGCCGCCGTCGGACGACCTCTCTCCGAGACGGACCGACGGATCTACTTCGCCGAGGGGGAGGGGGAGCTCTCCCCCATCGCCTGCGCCTACATCCGCGCGCGCGGTGCCGACCGCATGAGCTCCTACGGAGACTGGGCGGCGCTCTCGGACGTCTGCGACGCGGACGTGGCGCGCTACGTCAGGCGCGAGGTGTCAGACGGCATCATCGCCCCCGGCTACACCGAGGAGGCGCTCCAGATCCTCTCCGCCAAGAAGGGCGGTCGCTACAACGTGGTTCAGGTAGACCCCGGCTACGAGCCCGCAAGGCTCGAGCGCAAGGACGTGTTCGGCGTGAGCTTCGAGCAGGGGCGCAACGACCTCGCGATCGATCGCGCGCTGCTTGCCAACGTGGTCACCAAGAACCGCGTGATTCCCGACGAGGCGCAGCTTGACATGCTGGTGGCACTCATCACGCTCAAGTACACGCAGTCGAACTCGGTCTGCTACGTGAAGGACGGGCAGACCATTGGCGTGGGTGCCGGCCAGCAGAGCCGCGTTCACTGCACCAGGCTTGCCGGCGGCAAGGCAGACACCTGGTTCCTGCGTCAGCATCCCAAGGTGCTGGCGCTGCGGTTCGTCGATGGCATCCGTCGCGCCAACCGTGACAACGCCATCGACGTGTACATCTCGGACGAGCACGATGACGTGCTGGCCGAGGGAGAGTGGCAGAAGTGGTTCGCCGTAAGGCCGGAGGTGCTCACCCGCGAGGAGAAGGCGGTGTGGGTCGCCACCCAGACCGGCGTGACGCTGGGGTCTGACGCCTTCTTCCCCTTTGGCGACAACGTGGAGCGTGCGCACAAGTCCGGTGTGAGCTACATCGTCGAGCCAGGTGGATCGATCCGCGATGACAACGTTATCGACACTGCCGACAAGTACGGCATCGCCATGGCGTTCACCGGCATGAGGCTGTTCCACCACTAGGGCGACTGCACGGCTGGCCCATCGGTCACCTTTGCATAAGGAAGGCATGGCGGAAGCGCCAATATCGCAATACCGTAGTTCTAGTACCGCTTTTCACCCGTCCAAGGGCACAAAAGTGGTACTAGAACTACGGTATTGCACGCAGCGGCAGAACGGCATCCCCCAGCAATGAATAAGGCGGCCCGCACCATCGGTGCGGGCCGCCTTTCGCCAGAAAAGAAGCGGCAATCTTACGCCTGAGCCTTGACCTTCTCCCAGTCGGCCTCGAAGAGCTCCAGGCCACGGTCGGTCAGGGGGTGATGCACGCACTTCTTGAGTGCGGCGAAGGGCACGGTGGCGATGTCAGCGCCCATGAGGGCTGCCTGCGTCACGTGGTTGGGGGTGCGCACGGAGGCGGTGATGATCTCAGGGCCGCCCTCCTGCTCCCAGTAGCCGTAGTCAAAGTTCTTGACGGCGTTCACAACGGTCTCGAGCTGGGTCAGGCCGTCATCCCCGATGTCATCGAAGCGACCGACGAAGGGAGAGATGTAGCGGGCGCCGGCACGAGCGGCCAGCAGGGCCTGGGGGGCAGAGAACACCAGCGTCATGTTGACGCGAATGCCCTTCTGGGCAAGGGCGTGGGTCGCGGGAAGCGACGCCTCGCAGACGGGAAGCTTCACCACGATGTTGGGGGCCAGCGCAGCCAGGCGCTCTCCCTCGGCGACCATCTCCTCGGTGGTGGTGGCAGTTGACTCCGCAGAGACGGGGACGTCCTCACCCACGATGTGGCAGATCTTGACCATGTGATCCTCGAAGTCGGCCAGCTTGCCGCCGATCTTGGCATACAGGCTCGGGTTGGTGGTGACGCCCGAGAGGATGCCCCACTCGGATGCCTGCTTGATCTCGTCGAGGTTGGCAGTGTCAATGAAGAACTTCATGCGCGCTCCTATCTCCTCACGTCCCATGGAAAACGGTGCCGGCATGAGCCGATGGCTCACGCCTACAGTCTACTCGTCCAACGCCCTCTCTATGCGCGTGGTGACGCCCTTGAGGTTAAGCCCCATGACATATTGGCGCAGCGGCCTCTTTATGTGCTCCACCACGAAGCGCTGGCCGTCTATGCCTTGCGCGGAAAGGTTGCGGTAGAGCTTCTCCGTCTCCGCCTTGACCTCGGGATCGTTGAAGACGTAGTGGCCGGAGATGTCCAAGATCTTGAGGGAGAGAGCCTCGTTGCCCAAGATGTCGCCCACCTGCAGGTTGACGTCCTCCCCCGTCATCCACTTGCGCCAGCGCTCCGTCTTGATGGCCTTCACCAGAAGCGTCTCGCGCAGGCTGGACGGGTCGTCGCAAAGCCCGTTATCCACCAGCAGGCGCTCCACGTCGCAAAGCTTGAGGTAGGCACGCGTCTCCTCGGTGCCGTACTGAGGCGCGACGTTGGAGGCGGTCACGTGGGCTGGGATGTGCTCGAGCAGCGTCACGTCGTCGAGGTAGTCTGCGTTGTGTTCCTTGAGGCCCACGCCATAGCGCTTGGCCATGTCCGCAAGCTCGCGGGCGTTCTTGTAGCTGTAGTGCCCCACCTGCTCGGTGAGGCGCGTGAGCGTGCCGGTTTGCCCCACGATGAACGTGGGCATGGGGCACCCGCGCCTCTCCAGCTCGGGAGCGAGCTGCGAGATGAACTCCTCGTACTTGTCCGTGGTGGTGAGGCCACCGTTGGTCTCCTCGGTCCCCACCTCATAGGCAACCTCTCCCAGGCCATGCTCCTTGCGGTAGCCCTCGAGATAGGAGATGAGGTCAACGGTGCGCCTGAGCACCACGTCCAGAGGGATGACCTTGCCGAGCTGATAGGGATCCTTGGTGGGGTCCACCATCAGCAGGTCGAAGCCCGCCTCCATGTCAGCCACGAATGACCTGCGAGCGATATCCATCGCCTCTTCCTCGGGCAGGTGGGCACGGCGCTCCTCGTCGCGCTGCCAAGGGCCTCCGTGGTCGCGGCAGAGGTAGTAGGGCCCCTCGTAGCCCACCTCGTCGGCGACTTTCCTGATGTCTGCCGCGAAGCGCTCCTGGTTCCAATGGTTCACGTAGCCCGCGCCAAGCTCGTCCATGTCAACCTGGTTGCGAGACGCAATGAACATGAGGGGGAAGTCCTCGTCGCGCGCCAGCTCGAAGGCCGCCTGCAGGAGGTTCGGCGACATGGGCCCTATGCCAATCATGGTCGCGTGGTCGCCCGAGTCTTGAAGCTTGAGCATGCCCTGGACGGCACGCCTGATGCTGAGCTTGTCTGCCATACGTTCCTTCCTTCCGTGCGTCCCCAGAGCCTTGTCGGGGCTGCCGCACTGGCTTTCTATATGGCGGTGCCCCCGAAGCCTTGGAAGCCAGCGCTTCGGAGGCACCTGCCAAACGTCTTGTTGTCCGTTTTGGTGCAGATGATGTGGGGAGGCTACTTCTCGGTCTTCTCCAGCTTGGGCTTCATGGCAACCAGGATTGCCGCGCCCACCAGCGCCCCCACGACGATGTCCAGGGCGAAGAGGCCAACGTTGTTGGTGGCGAGCGCCACGATGAAGCCACCATGGGGGACGTAGCACTCGATTCCCTGGATGGCCGCCAGGGCAGCGCCCACCGCAGAGCCCACCATGATGCCGGGAAGCGTGCGACCCAGATCCTTCACCGCAAAGGGAATGGCACCCTCGGTGATGCCGATGCAGCCCATGAAGATGGCGGAGATGCCCATCTGGCGGTCGGCGTCATCGAACTTGCTCCTGGCCACGAGGGCGGCGATGCCACAGGCGATGGGGGGCACGGCAACGGCCACGCGGAACATGCCGTTGGGGCCATACACGGCGGAGGTCATGAGCGCCATGGTGAAGGTGGACGCGGTCTTGTTGACGGGGCCACCCATGTCGAAGGCGGTCATGAGGCCGATGACGATGCCCAGGACGACGGCAGACCCGCCCTGCAGGTTGCCCAGGACGTCGGTGAGCCAGCCCATCACGACGCTCAGCGGGAATGCGAGCACGTAGATGTAGAAGAGTCCCAGGACAAGCGAGGTGAGGATCGGGATGATCAGGATGGGCATGATGGTGCGAATGGTGTCGTTGGTCTTCCAGGTCTTCATCCACTTGACGAAGTAGCCCACGCAGATGGCCATGATCATGGCGCCCAGGAAGCCCGTGGAGACCTTTGTGTCACCCACGGGAACGGGGTTGTTGACCAGGTATCCCAGGACGAAGCCCGGCGCCAGGGCAGGCTTGCCGCCCAGGGAGTAGGCAATGTATGCCGCGAGGACCGGAATCATCATGTTGATGCCGGCCATGCCAATGAGGTTCAGGTTCTGCATGAAGGGGTTGGTGACCTCCATGCCGCCATCCCCCGCCTTGCCCGTGGCCAGGGAGAACGCCAGGAACACGCCACCGACGACCACGACGGGAATGAAGTAGGAAACGCCTGTGTTGAACGCCTTGAGCAGCGCCTTGCCCGGTTCGGCAAAGATGCCCGCCTTCTTTGAGTCTGCCATGGGAGAACCCCCTACATCTCGAGGAGCCTGTCGATGACGCCTGCGGCGTCACTTATCACGTCTGCGGAACCAACCTGGAGGAGCCTGCCCTCGTCTGCCTTCTCCTCGAAGCGGTCCTCCCCCTCGATCCCGATGTCAACGGCGAGAAGCGCGTAGTCTGCCTCGGCGACCTCGTCCTCGTCGAGCTCGTTGTCGATGCCCAGGCCGCCCTGGGTCTCAACCTTCACGTCTATCCCGCGCTTGGCGCATTCGTCCTCGATGGCCTTTTGGGCCATGTAGGTGTGGGCTATGCCCACCGTGCACGCGCAGACCGCAACCAGCCTCATGCTCGCTCCTCTCCGTGCCCTAAACTTGGGCCCATTGTTCATCCACGTAGTGCAAAGCTCAATCAAATTTCGGTAAATGCGCAGGTCAAGACCTTATTTCTGCTAGCATGTTAAGGGCTTAACAAAGCAAGATTCGTCTTGTTATACAGTCATTTCAAAAAGGCAAGGTCTTTCTCGTAATTTCGGTAGGCGGGCTTAACCAACACCCCAGGCCACGCCCGCAAGGAGGAACCACATGCAGGACAGACGCCTCACCATTGCAGACGTGGCGCGGATGGCAGACACCTCCACGGCAACGGTCTCCCACTACCTCAACGGCAAGCTCGAGAAGATGGGGGCGGCCACGCGCAAGCGCATAGAGAAGGTGATCGAGGACACGGGCTACGTCCCCAACGCCCAGGCCCAGGGCCTGGCCCGAGGCCACTCCGGGGTCATAGCCATCCTCATCCTGGACAACAGCAACGTGTGGGCCGGACAGTTCGTGAGCGGCGTGGAGGCGCACGCCCACGAGGCGGGCTACCAGACCGTGGTCTGCGACACGCACTTCGACGCCATCACGGAGCGCAGCTACGTGGAGAAGATGCTCTCGTTGGGCGTAGACGGCTTTGCCATACAGCCCACCAACGGCTACCGCGGCATACGCAACCGCATCGAGAAGGCGGGAAGGCCCGTGGTGTTCTTCGACTTCAACCTCATGGACCTGGAGAGCACCTGGGTGAAGACCAACCTCTACGATGGCGTGTACGACAGCATCTCAAGCTGCGTGGAGCGCGGCTACGAGGATTTCGTCCTGGTCTCCAGCGAGCCCAGCAGCAGAACGCGCATGGAGCGTCAGCAGGGCTTCCTTGACGCGCTGGCAGAGCAGGGCCTCGCGCACCGCGGCATCGAGATAGCGCACGGGGGGCCCAGCGAGGCGGAGCTTGCGCATTGGTTCGAGCAGAACCTCAACGTGGCAAAGAGGACGCTGGTGTTCTGCCCGCACCAATGGGCCCTCGGCCGCGTGTTCTCCTCGCTGCGGTCCATGAAGCAGCTGATGCCCGAGCGCGTGGGCCTGCTCGGCCTCAACAACGCAGACTGGGCAAGCCTCACGACACCAGGCATCAGCACCATCATAGAACCCGTCAGGGAGGAGGGGGAGGTGGCCTGCGACATGCTGCTCGAGCTGCTTGCCGACAAGAGCCACCCCGCCCATCAGCAGACGCTGCGCTGCGAGACGCGCTGGCTGGGCTCGACGCTGTAGGGCCAGGCCCAGCCAGGCGGCGCTGCGGGCGCTACAGCTTCCAGCCCTCGCTCTCGCGTTGGAGGCGCACCATGCGCGCGAAGCTGCCACCAGCCGCAAGCAGCTCCTCGGGCGCTCCCTGCTCGCTCACATGACCATCCTCCAGGACAACCACCTTGTCGGCGCTGGACACGGTCCGCATGCGGTGGGCAATCACCAGAACCGTCTTCCCGCGCAGCAACGCAGAGAGGGCGCGCTGCACCTTGGTCTCGTTCTCCACGTCCAGGGATGCCGTCGCCTCGTCCAGCAAGACGATGGGCGCCCCCTTGAGCATGGCGCGCGCGATGGAGATGCGCTGTCGCTCGCCGCCAGAGAGCCTGCTGCCGTTCTCGCCGATGAGGCTGTCGTAGCCCTCGGGCAGCCTTGACACGAACTCGTCGCACATCGCCGCCCGCGCCGCGGCAAGGACCTCCTCGTCGGTGGCGCCACGCCTGCCCAGGCGGATGTTCTCCATCACCGTGTCGTCAAAGAGCATCACGTCCTGGAACACGATGGAGCAGTGGCCGAAGAGGGTCTCGGGGTCTACCGTGGAGACGTCCACGCCACCCACCCTCACGGCTCCGCGGTCCGCGTCCCACAGGCGCGCGACCAGGCGTCCGCAGGTCGACTTGCCCGAGCCCGATGGCCCCACCAGGGCCGTGACCTCGCCCTCGCGCGCCGTGAAGCTCACGTCGCGCAGCACGTTCTCGGCCTGTTCGCCATACCCGAACGCCACATGGTCGAACTCGATGTCGTGCCCCTGGGGAGAAAAGTCCTCGCTGCCCGTCGCCAGCGGCTCGTCGAAGAAGCGCTGCAGGCGCGCAGACGAGACCTTGGAGAACATCAGCTCGTACATCAGGGCGATGGCCTGGTCGAAGGGGGCGTAGATGCGCGAGATGGCCAGAAGGAACATGAAGAGCGTCAGGAAGTCCGCCTCGCCGGCGGCGATCAGGGCCGCGCCCACCAGGATGGTCGTGGCCATGCCCAGGCGCAAGATCACGGAGCAGCCGTTGACGAAGAGGCCGCCCACCAGCTCCGAGCGCACCGTCGTGGCCTCGCTGCCGTCGATCTTGTCGCGAATCGAGTCCAGGTAGCGCTCCACCTGGTTGGTGGCGTGGACCTCTCGCACATCGTCCAGCATCTCCTGCAGGGCGTCGGAGACCCCCACGGCCTCCTCGCGGGCCCTCTGCTGCAGCGGTGCCGTCCAGCGCTGGGAGACGAAGAGGAGCAGGAACGCGACGGGCACGGCCCAGAGCGCCGCCACCGCGAGCCTCCAGTCGAAGGAGAGCATGCCCACTGCGACGATGCAGGTGGAGATGCACGCGCCAAAGAAGTAGCCCAGCACGTGCGACCACACGTGCTCGAGCTTGTCCACGTCCCCCATCAGGGTCTCGGTGAGGTCCGCCAGGTCATGGTTGCCAAAGAACGAGAGGGGAAGCCTGCGCAGGCGCTCGGCCAGCAAGATGCGTATGGTCGAGACCTCGTCGTAGACGGTCCCGTAGGTGTTGGTGTACTGCTGCAGGTGCACCGCCAAAAGCAGCACGAAGAACAGCGCGCAGAGCCCCAGGTAGAACTGGGCGGACGGGAGAGGCGCGCCATCAAGGAGCACCGCCGTGAGGTCCCTCATCAACAGATAGAGCAGGCTCATGCTGGACATGACAACCAGGTTGGTCACCACCGTCCAGAAGATGCCCTTGCGCACGTTGGCGGCACCCTGCGCCGAGAGCCCGTAGCTCTTCTCCAGGTTGAGCATCGCCTACGCCTCCCTTCCGGAGCCGGATATTCTCCACTCCACCGCAGTCTGGTAGTCATCCCACATGCGCGCGTAGATGCCACCCGCACGCACCAGCTCGTCGTGCGTCCCCCGCTCCGCAAGCCGTCCCTCGTCCAGCACCAGGATCTCGTCTGCCGACATGACCGTCGAGAGGCGATGCGCCACCATGAGCACGGTGCGACCCTTTGCGAGGCGCGCAAGCGCGCGTTGGATGAGCTGCTCGTTCTCCGGGTCGGCAAAGGCCGTCGCCTCGTCGAGCACCACGATGGGAGAGTCCTTGAGGATGGCGCGGGCCAGGCAGACGCGCTGTGACTCCCCGCCCGAGAGGTGGCTGCCCCCCGTGCCTATGAACTCGTCGGCGCCGTTGGGCATCTTCTGCAGGATGTCGTCGCACTGGGCCAGGCGCAGGGCCTCGAGCGCCTCCTCGCGGCTGGCCTCCGGACGGGCCGCGCGCACGTTGTCCAAGATCGTGCCCTTGAAGAGGTGGTCGTTCTGGAAGACGAAGGCCACCTGGTCCATGAGCTCGTGCTGCTCCATGTCACGCACGTCCACGCCACCCACGCGCACGCACCCCGAGCTCACGTCCCAGAAGCGCGGCACCAGGCTCGCCGCCGTGGTCTTGCCGCCTCCGGAGGGTCCCACCAGCGCAACGGTCGCCCCCGCCGGCAGCTCGAAGCTCAGGTGCTCCAGGGCCGGCCTGCCGCTCCCCTCATAGCTGAAGGTCACGTCCTCGAACGAGACGGACGCGTCCCTCGGGTGCTCGGGGCGGGCGGGCTCGCTCAGCACGGGGGCCGAGAGCACGGCGTCGATGCGCTTCATGGCGTTGCCGGCCTGCTGGGTGTAGGCGGCCAGGAACATCATGCGCTGCAGCGCCGTGGAGATGACGGCCGAGAAGATCGCGTAGAAGGCGTAGTCCGTGACGAAGCGCGACCAGTCGCTCACCCCCGGGGCCAGGAGCAGCACCGCGGGGACCAGCAGGATGGCCACGCCGTTCACGATGGTGAGGTTGAGCGACTGCGGCAGGCGGCAGAGCTTCACGGAATAGGTGCTGGCCATCTCCCCGTAGTCCTGGATGGCGTCATGGAAGGCCTTGAAGGAGTAGACGGTCTGCTGGAACACCTTCACCACGGGGATGCCGCGCACGTACTCCGTCCCGGCCTTGTTCATGCGGTCCAGCGCCTTCTGGTACTCGCCCATGAAGCGCATGTTGTCGCCGCCCATCATGACGGCCAGGCAGCCCACCGAGAGGATCGCCGCCAGCAGGCAGGCAAGCCCCATGCGCCAGTCGAAGACGAAGAGGATGACCAGCATGCCCAGCACCATGGCCGCCGTGCCCGCGGCGTCCGGCAGCTGGTGGGCCATGAGCGCCTCGGTGAGGCCCACGGAGCCGTCGATGACGCGGCGGATCTCACCCGAGGCATGGGTGTCAAAGTAGCCCAGCGGCATGCGCATGAGGTGCTCCGCACAGCTCTTGCGCATGTTGGACGCGGCCCGGAAGGCCGAGACGTGCGTGCACATGAGGGCGGCGAAGTAGATGAGCACCCCCAACGCCGCCGTGGCGCAGGCCACCCAGCCGTACCGCGCGATGCTGGTGGCCCCTGACCAGTCGGGGGCATGCGCGATGAGGTCTCGCGCGACCAGCCAGATGCAGATGTAGGGCACAAACCCCAGGAGCATGGACAGCGCCGAGAGGAGCATGCCCAGGTAGGTGAACTTCTGGTACCTGCCCGAGAAGCCCATCATCAGCGCAAGGGGGTTCTTCTTGGGCGGCTTCTGGTCAGCCGACGACGACTGTCCCATGGCCGCCTCCTGGCCAGCGCCTCCCCTTTTCTCCTGTGTCACGGAAGCCTCCTTCTCCCTGGCCCCATGGCACTCTGACGGAGTCCGGGAGGGCTCCTGGGCCACCAGGGCACACTAATAGTTAGTATTAGTAAACATAGTCTGGAGGGCCCGATGGCCCTCGCGGGCAAACGTGGAAGAACTCGAAAGAGAGAAGGTCCCTGCGGTGGAGCGAGAGATGCGGCGCTTCTTCGAGCCTCAGCTTGAGCAGATGTACGCGCGCGCTCGCCATGACGGCGAGGATGGCGTGGTGGCGCAGGCCGATGGTCGGCTGAGCGGCGGCTGGATGGTGGGGAGCAGTCCCCTGGGCGGGACCTTCGTCTGCCGCCTGGAGATATGCATACGCGAGGACTTCGTGCTGCAGGAGACGCCGCTCGAGTCCCTCTGCCTCTGCTGTGGCTCGAGCGGGGCGGTGCGCTACTCCCCCAGCCAGCCCACAAGGATGCACGAAGGAAACAACGTGGTGGCCTTTCACAGGCCCGACGGCACCGAGAGCGTGCGGCTCAGCCGCGGCGAGCGCATCAGCTCTACGAGCGTCAACCTGACGCCCGAGTTCTTCGAGCGACACGCGCGCCTGTACCGTCGGGACTTTGCCAGCGCCCAGGAGGAGCTCTCCCTGCTGGACCCCGACGCCCTGAACGACGGGCTGGCGGGGCTCATGACCCTCGCACGGGTGTGGGGGCTGGGAGGAGGCGCGGCGCAAGAGAGGAGGGAGCGGGAGCTGCACTCGACCCTGCTCAGGCTCTTCGACTGGGCCGACGAGCACCTGCTCCTGAGGAGCGAGGGAATCAGCTGGTCGGACATCTGCCTGGCGCATGACGCGGCGCGCCTCATGCAGAGGGCCATGGCGCAGGAGGGCGGCCGCATTCCCATGGTCGAGCAGCTGGCGCGCTCGGTCCACTGCGGACACAGCCACCTCTGCGTGGTGTTCAAGCAGGTCATGGGCAAAAGCGTGGGCCAGTATGCGCGAGAGCTGCGCATGCGAGAGGCCCAGAGGCTGCTGCTGGACGAGGGGATGGCGGTGGCGCAGGTGGCGCGCACCGTGGGATATGCCACTCCCGCGGCCTTCTCGGCAGCGTTCTGCCGCGAGGAGGGGTGCTCGCCATCCGAGTGGCGCCGGACGCAGCTGAAGGACGGCTGAGGCCGGACGGCGTGGGGGGACGGGCGCGGCGGGGGTCGGTAGGCCAACACGCGCATTTCTCGCCAAAGACGCCTCGAACCACGCATTGACCCACCCCACAGCTCCGTTTCGGTGGGCGAATGCGCAGTTCGGGGCATGTCTCGGCCGAAAGGCGCGTGTCTGCCCACCCGTGGGCGGCCCAGCGGTGGGTCAAAGCGCCGCCGAGAGGGGCTTCTCGCAAGAAACTCAACGCCAACCAAACGGAAAGAGCGCTGGTGATGATGCTCATGATGCCTCCCGGCAGCGCAAGGTGACACGGGCGGCTTGCATGTACCCCTGCCGCGCCATCGCAATCAGCCGTCGCAAAATATTTTGAGCAAAAATATAGTGCGCGATTGTTTATTTCGCCTCAGCCTGGGGAGACTAGCACCAACGCGGCGCACGAGGCGTCGCCCCAACTCAGAAAAGAGGTTCACACATGGACTTCAAGAAGGTAACCGTTGCCGGCGGCGGCGTTCTCGGCAGCCAGATAGCGTTCCAGACCGCGTTTCGCGGCTTTGACGTGACCGTATGGCTGAGGAGCGACGCCTCCATCGAGCGCGCCAAGCCCAAGTTCGAGCGCCTGCGTGACATCTACCTGCAGACCCTCGAGGCCTCCAAGGCCAACCCCGCAGCCTGGCCCCGCGGCTTCGGGGCCGAGCGCCCCGACGAGGCGGGCATCGACGCCCTCAAGAAGCAGGTCGTCCGCGCCTACGAGGGCCTCAAGCTCACCACCAGCTACGACGAGGCCGCGGACGCAGACCTCGTGATCGAGTCCATAGCCGAGGACCCCGCGCAGAAGATCGCCTTCTACCAGGAGCTTGCCAAGCACCTGGGCGAGAGGACCGTCATTGCCACCAACTCCTCCACCATGCTCCCCAGCACCTTCGCAGAGGCCACCGGACGCCCCGAGAAGTACCTGGCGCTCCACTTCGCCAACGAGATCTGGCGCAACAACACCGGCGAGGTCATGGGGCACGCCGGCACCGAGCAGAGGTATTACGACCAGGTGGCAGAGTTCGCCGAGGCCATCGGCATGGTTGCCCTGCGGCTCCACAAGGAGCAGCCTGGCTACATCCTCAACTCCATGCTGGTTCCCTTCCTGAGCTCCGCCGAGGCGCTCTGGGCGAGCGACGTGGCCGACCCCGAGACCATCGACAAGACGTGGCGGCTGGGCACCGGCGCTCCCGCCGGCCCCTTCCGCATCCTGGACATCGTTGGCCTGACCACCGCCTACAACATCAGCATCATGGACCCGCGCGCCAAGGACCCCGAGACTATCCAGGGCAAGATCGCAGCAAGGCTCAAGGAGAAGATCGACGCCGGCGAGACGGGCGTCAACGCTGGCAAGGGCTTCTACGACTATCGCAAGTAAGCCTTCGTCAGCCCGCACGCAACGGGGCCGCGGCATCCGCTCAGGTGCTGCGGCCCTCTTCTCGGGCGATACAATGTCCCCCAAACACAACTCGGCCCAAGGAGCAACATGGCTGCAAGCGAGCTCACAGGATCTGCCCTGGACGACTACCTCAACACGCCCGACTGCCCCCAGTGCTCAAGTGACGACGTCGTCTGCACGGACTCCTACCCCGACGGCATGGGTGGCGCCATGAAGGTCTGGCGCTGCGAGAGGTGCGGCCATGTCTGGACCACCAGCTCGTAGCCGGGCGCCCCTCCCCCGCTGCAAGGCTGCCCCTACCCCAGGAGCCGCCGCGCGGCCTCCACGGCCTGAGAGACCATCTCGCAGACCGACTGCTCGGTATAGAAGGCCATGTGCTGCGTGAGCACGGTGTTGGGGAACTGGCGCAGGTAGGCCATGTCCCTGTTGGCGATGATCTCGTTCACCAGGCTGTGGTGGTAGATGTCCAACTCGTTGGTGAAGACGTCCATGGCAAGGGCCCCTATCTTGCCACCCTCTATGCCCCCGATGAGGCTGGGCACGTCCATCAGCTCGCCGCGGGCGGTGTTGACCAGCACCACCCCGTCCCGCATGCGCGCAAGCATCCGCGCGTCCACCATGCCAAAGGTCTCGTCCGTAAGGGGCACGTGGAAGCTCAGCACGTCGCTTTGGGACAGGAGCTCGTCGAGCCCGACGAAGCTCACTCCTCCTGGCAGGTCCCTCGCCCCAAAGGCGTCATAGGCAAGCAGCTTGCAGCCAAAGCCCGAAAGCCTCTCGAGCACGGCCCGGCCGATGCGTCCCGTGCCGAAGACTCCCACGGTAAGCGAAGAGAGCGTGCGTCCCTGCAGGCCCGCCAGCGAGTAGTCGTTGACGTTCTGGCGATAGACCGCCGGCTTGTACTTGCGCAGCGCGACAAGCAGCAGCATCACGGTGAAGTCCGCAACGCTGTCAGGCGCGTAGCTCACGTTGGATACCGCGATCCCCACGCGACGGGCCGCCTCGAGGTCAATGTGGTTGGTGCCAATGGTGCGCGTGACCAGGCAGCGCACGCCGCGCTCGCGCATGGCCGAGAGGAGCGCCTCGTCGTAGCGCTGATGGCCCAGCACCAGGACGGCATCGGTGCCCTCAAGGGCCTCCAGCCCACCATCGTCCAGGGGGCCCGCGTGCAGCTCTATCTCCACGTCGTCGGTCAGGGCCTGACGGGCAAACTCCTCGTGCTCGTCCGGGCGAACCTCAAATGCCGCGATCTTCATGAGGCGGTTTCCTCTCGGCCCTGAGCGCCCTCGGGCGCCAGCTCGAACTTGACCTCGTCCAGCTGCTTCAGATGGACGCGGATGAGTGCCTCGAGCGACGCCTGCCTCTGCAAGGAGAGCGCCTCGCTCGTCTGCACGGTTGCGACTACCCTCTTGGAGAGCGAGTCCCTGCCGGTGTCGAACGACTCGATCTCGCCCACGTGATACGACGTGAGCTCCGGGCAGATCGCCTCGAGCTCACGGGTGGTCTGCTCCACCTCATGGCGGTCGTGCAGGGCAAACACCTCGCCGTTGTTCTCGGCGATGGTCGCCTGCACCGTATGGGCGGTCATCACGAAGCAAGGGATCACGAAGACCAGCGTGCCGGCCACCATGCGCCGGCGCAGCCTGCGAGAAAGGCGATGCGCCTCCTGGTCCTCGTGCGTGGTCACGACGCCGTCTCCATCCAAGTCAAGCTTGAGCGGGGTGCGCACCAGGACGAAGACCGCCTCGGCCGCCATGGAGATGAAGGCCGCGTTGATGAGGAACTCGTAGAGGGCACCGGCAAAGTAGCTGAGGTCAGAGACGGCAACGCCGTAGCCTGCGGCACAGAGCGGCGGCATGAGCGCCGTGGCCACCGCCACGCCCGAGAGCATGATGCCCGGCTCCTGGTTCCTTGAGATGCCGATGCCGCCGGCGAACCCGCCCGCCAGAGCGATGAGGGCGTCCCAGATGGTTGGGCTGGAGTTGGTGAGCAGCTCGGAGGTCTCCCTGGAGATGGGCGACACCACGAAGTAGAGCGTCGAGGTTATGAGGCAGAGAGTCACCTGAAGCAGGAGGCTCAGCATGGCCTCTCGCAGGAGACGCGAGTCGGCGGAGGCTATGGCGTAGGCGGAGGCGATGACCGAGCCCATGAGCGGACAGATGAGCATGGCCCCCACCACGGCCTCCGTGGAGTCCACGTTGAGACCGATGGAGGCTATGAGCATGGCAATCATCAGCAGGCTGAGATGAACCGCGTCCATGCGCGAGCCGGCCACCACGCGCTTGCGTATGGTCTCGTGGCTTGCGCGCCCGGCACGCATGTTGAGCAGCTCGTGCAGCGCATGAGAGAGCCTGGACTTGCCCACTGCGCAGTTCCCCCGTCCCCTGTGCTTCCTTTCGTAGATTGTAGGCTCCGTGCCGTCCCTGCGTCCACCGCAAGCTGGCGCTCACGAGGGACGATATTTGTTACTCTCAACTTACTTTTTGAGGGAGGAGATTGCATGCGCACGTCAGAGCAGTACAAGGCACTTTCCGTAGAGGAGTTCACCAAGGCCGCCGAGGGCTTCGAGGGCGATGAGGCGGGCGTCTACAAGCTCTGCCGGAACGAGTACGAGATCATCCTCGGCGAGCTCGAGAGGGAGCCCTTCTCGAGGCTGCTCGACTGCGGCTGCGGAACCGGCCCCATGGTCTCCCTCCTGAGCCAGCGCTGGCCCGAGCGCAGCTATACGGGCATAGACCTCACCCCCAAGATGATCGAGGTGGCCCAGGCGAAGCGGCTGCCGAACGCCCGCTTCGTGGTTGGTGACTGCGAGAGGCTGCCCTTTGAGGACGCCTCCTTCGACGTGGTGATCTGCTCCATGAGCTTCCACCACTACCCCAACCCCCAGGACTTCTTCGACAGCGTCTCCCGCGTGCTGGTGCCCGGCGGCAAGCTGGTCCTGAACGACAGCACGGGCAACGCCCTGCTGCGCTGGGTGGTGAACCATGTAGAGCTCCCCCTGGCGAACCTCATGCGCAAGGGCGATGTGCGCATCTACTCCAAAGGGGAGATCGAGGCGTTCTGCGAGCGCGCGGACCTCGAGATGGAGCGCTTCGTGAACGACAGGGCCTGGCACCTCCATGCGGTCATGCGCAAGCCGCGCTAGAGCTGCGGGCGGCAGGGCTATGATGGACCCACACCCGACGGAGGAGAGATGCCACCATGCCCAGCACACGCGACGTCAACCACAGCGACTACGCAAGCCAGATCGTCTCGGCGCTCCCCCAGGGGGTGCTGCTCACCACCAAGGCGGGCGAGAAGGTCAACTGCATGACCATAGCCTGGGGCACGCTGGGCACCAACTGGGGACGACCCGTGTTCGTGAGCTACGTGCGCACCAGCCGATTCACCGCCCGGATGCTCGAGCAGAACCCGGAGTTCACCATCAACGTGCCGCTTTGCGATGACTTCGACAAGCGCATCCTGGGCATCTGCGGACGCAACCACGGAAACGAGGTAGACAAGGTCGCACTGGCGGGGCTCGACCTGGTGGACTCCAGGTTGGTGTCCGTGCCCGGCGTGGCGCAGCTGCCCCTCACTCTGGAGTGCAAGGTCATCTACCAGCAGCTCGAGGACCCCAGCCTCTACCCTGCGGACATCGCGGAGCGCTACTACCCCCAAGACGTCGCCAGCACGGAGTGCGGCTCCAACCGAGACCCGCACTACATGGTGTACGGACAGATCGTGAACGCCTACGTGATCGAGGGCTAGCATGGCGGGCCTCTCCGTCTGCGCACAGGGTCAAGAGCACGCCAGGCAGGCACAGGAGCTTGCCGGACAGCTGGGTCTTCCGCTCATGGAGGACGCGGCTGGGTGCAAGGTGGGGGCTCTGCTCGTAGTAGGAGACGAGGGCATATCGCTGTCGGCGGGCCAGCTCAGCATGCGGGCTGACTTCTCCCGCCTGCTGAGGAGGCTGCGCCCCGCAGCGCTCGACCATGAGCTGCTCGTGCGCGCGACGCGCGTGAGGGGAGTCAAGGAGCCTGTGGCGGTGGACGCCACGGCGGGATTGGGAGAGGACTCGCTCCTGCTGGCCGCCGCGGGGTTCTCGGTGATCATGTACGAGAGAAACCCCGTCATCGCAACCCTGCTGGCGGACGCGCTCAAACGCGCCAGCCAACTGCCCGAGCTGGCAAGTGTGATCGGGCGCATGGAGCTCAGGCATGCGGACAGCATCCGCGAGCTGCCGGGACTCGCGCCTGACGTGGTGCTGCTTGACCCCATGTTCCCGGCACGAACCAAGAGCGCCCAGGTGAAGAAGAAGTTCCAGCTCATGCACTTGCTTGAGGGGCCCGCCACCGACGAGAGGGAGCTGCTGGGCGCCGCCTTGGCCGCACGTCCCCGAAAGGTCGTCGTGAAGAGACCGCCCAAGGGGCCGCTGCTCTGCGGCGTGAAGCCCAGCTATTCCCTGACAGGCAAGGCAGTCCGCTATGACTGCCTGGTGCCGCCCAGGAGAACTGAGGCCTAGAGCCAGACCGAGGAGTCCCTGCCCGAGCCCAGCTCGAAGTGGAGCTTTGCAATTCCCAGGTCAACCTTTGAGAAGGGGCCTATGCCGGCACGGGCGAGGACCTTGTCGCCGGTCAGCTCAAAGCTGAACTTCTGCTGGTTGAGTGCGGTGGGAGCAAGGGCCGCGGCCTCCACGCCACGGACAAACCACTCCGGCATGTCCCGCGTGCGGCTCAGGCGCGAGATAGGCTTCCCCCTGTGAGGGCGACCCTGCGTCTGGCCATAGCCCAGGGCTATCACCAGGCAGAGCTTCTCGCCCTCTGCCAGCGAGAACGCCGAGGGGACCTTCTTGAAGGTTCCACCTACCCAACAGCTGTTGAGGCCCAGCCGCTGGGCGTAAAGCACGAACTTCTCGCCAAAGTAGCCGCAGTCCTCCTCGAGGCAGGGACCGTCGAGGCCAACCAGGGCCAGGTAGCTGGTGACGCCAGAGAACCTGCCGTAGTGGGCGAGCATGCCGCCAAAGGCCTCGGGTTCGTTTAGCACCAGCTGCAGGTGCAGGCCGCTCCGGGCGTTAAGTTGGTCGATATAGGCCCTGAGCTGGTCAAGGACCTCCCCATCCAGGGGCCTGTCAGTGTAGCTGCGAACGGAGTGGCGCTCGAGCATTGCCTGCTGCAGGTCGATCATCTAGGCATCTCCTTGGGACATGTGGGCTCCTGTTTTCGGGAGTCTACCCGGCCGGACGCGCATCCTTCAGATGTCTCAGGACCCACATGTGCCCCGCAGGCGCCAAGCTCAATGCCCGCAGGCCGTGCATCCTCGTGGCGGTGCGCGAGGGCTCAAAAGAAATTGTATGTTTGCGCTTGACCCTCACGTAGCGTGAGCCTGTATAACAGGCTCACGAAGGGAGGAGCCATGTATCAGGTAAGAGAAGTCGCACAGATGGCCAAGGTCTCCGTGCGCACGCTGCATCACTACGACAGCATCGGGCTGCTCTGTCCGCAGAAGCAGGAGAACGGATACCGCCTCTACAGCGACGAGGACCTGGAACGCCTCCAGAGCATTCTCTACTACCGCTACCTGGGGTTTTCGCTCAAAAAGATCGCAGGGCTGCTTGATCGTGCGGAGGGAGGGCGCCTCGAGCTCCTCCAGGAGCAGCTGGGACTGATGGAGGCGGAGCAGGTGCGCCTCTCGGCCCTCATCGACACGCTGCGCAAGACCATCAAGAGCCAGAAGGGACAGATACGCATGAGCAATGAGGAGAAGTTTGCGGGATTCACCTGGCAGGACAACCAGGAGTACGACCACGAGGCGCGCGAGCGCTACGGAGACGCGGTAGTGGACGAGTCCCATCGCAGGCAGGCCGGGCACGAGGAGGAGGTGGCAGCTGGGTTCAACAAGGCTTTCTTCGCGCTGGCACGCAACCTCGAGCAGGGCATTCCCGCAGACGACGCCCAGAACCAGGCAATTGCCGAGGGCATCGGGCAGCACATCAGGACCTATTCCTTCGATTGCTCGCTCGAGGTCTTCGGCTGCATTGGCAGGGGCTACTCGGCCGATCCGCGCTTCAGGAAGAACATCGACAGGTTTGGCGAGGGCGTGGCACAGTACGCCCGCGATGCCATAGCGGCCTTCGTGGCAGCACGCTCCTAGAAAGCAGCGTCTCTCTCGCGGTCTTTCTCCCCGTCCCTCCCCATACCGTAGTTTTAGTACCACCTTCAAGCCCCATGGGAGTGAAAAGCGGTACTAAACCTATGGTATGGGCGAGCGTGGGACACGAGGTCAGTCGTGCGGGGCAATGAGCTTCTCCATGTAGATATATTAATCGGCAAAGAGTATAAATAAGAACATCGTTATCTAACTCCTGTCGGTATTTTCGACGCAATCATACGGGCAGCGCGGCGACAAGGAGCAACAAGCATGCCGGCGATCAGGAACTTCGCCTTCGACCTGGATGGCACGCTCATTGACACCGAGAGGGCCGTACTTCTGACCTGGCAGGACACGCTCGCAGGCTACGGCTACGCCCGTGAGCTGGACGAGCTGCGCGGCGTGCTGGGCGTGACCAACGAGGCGGGCGTCGCAAGCGCGAGAGCGCAGGTTGACGAGGACTTCGGCCCACGTTGGCGAGACGCCTACGCGCGCCATGCCACAGGGGCGGGCTTCTTCCCTGGCGTGCGCGAGGCACTCCTCTCCCTGAGGGCGGCGGGACGTGCGGTCGGTGCCGTCTCCTCGCGAGACAGGGCCGAGTACCACCGGTTCTTCTCGGACTTTGGCCTTGGTGAGCTGCTGGACGTGGTGGTGCTGGAGGAGGACACCGCCCGGCACAAGCCCGAGGCGGACCCCCTGCTCAAGTACCTGGAGCTCACGGGGTCGGCGCCCGAGGAGACTGTCTACGTGGGTGACATGCCAGGAGACATCGCCTGCGCGAACGCCGCAGGCGTGAAGTCTGCCCTGGTGGCCTGGAACGGCTCTCACATCACCTGTCCCGCGGCAGACTTTGTGCTGCACTCCCCGGAGCAGCTTCTGCACCTGGCAGACGCACGGTAGAAAGGCGCCGTGGTCGCGCCTCTACTTCCTGCCAACAAGCAGCCCTGAGTCCCCCAGCCACAGAATCGAGGCCTCTCGACGGCTCATGAGCATGCCGTTCGTCGTGTCGATGACCTCGACCCTCTCGAAGCCCATATCCAGCAGCTGCTGGCGAGACGTCTCGAATTCTCCGTAGTGAGAGCGGCGCATGAGGTCGTGAATGGCAAAGCAACCGCCCTTCTTGAGCACGCGCAGCGTCTCGAGAAGGAGCTCCCTGTGGTCGTGGCCCGTAATGTTGTGATAGACGTAGTTGCTGGTGACGGCATCGAAGCTCTCGTCGGGAAAGGCGAGCCTCACGGCGCCCGCACCCCGTCTCATCCGTGACCTGCCGCTCACGCGGCAAGCTAGTAAGTTAACTATAGCTTACTAGCTTGCCTGTGAGCACACGTTCTGGACGAGGGGGTCATGGCTTGCCGGTCCGCAGGAGAACGACCCAAAGCGGCGGCCCTACAGCCCGCGCCTGCGGCGGTACTCCCCGAGACGCTCCGCATAGCTTGCCCCACGCCTCTTCATCATCCAGGATATGGTCACGGTGAACGCGACAAGGATCGCCAGGTAAAGCAGCACGAACCCAAGCCACGGGCCAACTCCCTGAGCCAGGGGGACCCACTCGCCAAAAATGGCGCAGCCCCCCAGCACCACCAGCCCCGTAACGCCAAAGCCCAAGATGCGCGTCCTGTAGCCCAGCCTGGGAAGCAGGCCGTAGTTGAACCACAGCTGTTGCAGCAGGCCCATGCCCAGGCCTGCCGCAATGCAGCTCAGGCACACCTGGACGCCCATCTCGCCACCACCCCTCGCCATGAGTACGAGGAGGTAGATCAGCTGCATGACGCAGGCCATCAGGGATCCCGCCGAAACGCCCCGGAAGATCGCCTCGCCCAGGCGCGCCTCGCCCATCTCGTCAGCACGGTCGTCGAACATGTGAAGCCTCCTTGGTCCAATTTCTTGCGGGGCTAGCGGGCAATGCCCAGCCTTCCCTTGATGTCTGCAGCGTATGTCCTGGTCACAAGCAGCTCGCTCCCGTCCTCAAGGCCCAGTGCCAGCCTCCCGTAGAGCTCGGGCCTGATTGACGCGACCCTGTCGAAGTTGACGATGACCTGACGGGAGACGCGCACGAACTCCGTTCCCTCAAGGGCTTCCTCCAGCTCTCCCAGGCGCAGGCCGCTCTCGCATGCGGAGGAGCCTCGTACGTGCACCTTGGTATGGTCGCCCTCGGACTCCAGAAAGAGGACCTGGTCAAATGGCAGCAGCAGGCGCCTGATGCTGCCTGGCTCGTACACCGCGAGGCGCGCGTCCAGGGCGCACAGACGCTCCGCGATGCGTGCGGCCCGCTGGTCCCCAGGGGCGCTGCGGACGTCCACCTCAATGCCCAGACGCCCCTCCTCCTCTATCAGACGAACCTTCATGTGCGCCTTCCTTTCCCAGGCCTCGCCGCTTGGGGACAGGGTACGTCCGGCATGCGATGCGGAATGCGCCACATGACCGACATGCAGAAAGCCGCGCTCGAGTTGCACGGCAGAACGTGGGCGCTTGGCATATGGGCGCACGCCCCTCCTTGCGGGGCAGACGCTAGGGCAGGTCTCGTACCACATCCACCAGCACCTCGACCAATCGCCCCGTCTCCTCCGGTGAGACGCCCGAGTAGCTCACTATGAACTCGTGCGGTGCCCCTCGACGGGAGGAGCCGCACGCAAAGAAGCCGGCCATGGCGCGCAGGGGAACGCCCCCCTCCCGAGCGCGACGCTCCAGTTCCGCATCGTCTGCCTGCGATGGCAGCGCAAGCCTCAGGACAAAGTGAAGACCCGCGTCCTGCGCGCGCACGCTGACGAGCGGCCCGAGCTCACTGGCTCGCAGGGCCTCCAGCAGCTGGTCGCGCACGCGCCGGAAGCGCGTGCGCATGCGGTTGACATGCCTCTCGAAGCTGCCAGACTCGATGACCCTCGCAAGCGCGAGCTGGTCTATGGCGCCCACGCTGCCATAGCAGAATCCCAGGCGCTCTCCCCAAAGGTGAACCAGCTCCGGGGGGAGCACCGCATAGGCAATGCGAAACGCGGGTCCCAGGCTCTTGGTGAAGGTGTTGGTGTAGATGACCCTCCCCTCGGCATCAAGCGAGCTCAGAGGAGGTACGGGCAGCCCCGAGAGACGAAACTCGCAGTCGTAGTCATCCTCTATGACGTAGCGGCCCGGTGCCTCGGAGGCCCAGGAGAGCAGCTCGTAGCGACGCCCCACGGACATGACCACGCCCGTGGGGAACTGGTGCGAGGGCGTCACGTGGGCCACGCTGGCCCCCGAGGAGCGCAGGGCGTCCACGAGCATGCCCTCCCCGTCCACGGCAACATGCGCCACCCGAACGCCGTTGGCCTGGTAGAGGGCCGTGAGCTGCGGGTAGCCGGGGTCCTCCACCGCAAAGAGCCGATCGCGGCCCAGCAGCTGCACGAGCATGGCGTCCAGCAGCTGGGAGCCCGCGCCCACCACCACCTGCCAGGGTTCCACGACAAGGC
This sequence comes from Olsenella urininfantis, assembly GCF_900155635.1. GTDB lineage: Bacteria > Actinomycetota > Coriobacteriia > Coriobacteriales > Atopobiaceae > Olsenella_G > Olsenella_G urininfantis. The sequence goes on along the minus strand of NZ_LT732540.1, from coordinate 189,040 downwards.
CGCGCGCCTGGCGCAGCTGGTGGCAGATGGCCCCACGCAGGCGCAAGGACCCCAAAGGAGAGGTCTCCGCCATGATCGAGCGCTCGTCCTCCTCGGACAGGAGCGCCCGCGTGATGCGCGCCCAGCTGCTCAGGGGGAAGAGCGCCCCTGACGAGAGACGGTCCTCCTCCACCGGGGGCACGGCGGCGCGCTGGTCAGGGGGCCTTCTGGCCCGAGCTGCGTCGGGCGCGCGCTCGGGCAGGTTGCGCGAGACGAAGTGCCCGCGCCTCTCGAATGACTCCACGTAGCCCTCGGCCAGGAGCTGGCGATACGCCCCCTCCACGGTGATGACGCTCACGCCCAGGTGACGGGCGAAGGGCCGCTTGGAGGGCAGCCTCTCTCCCGGCCTTAGCTCGCCCGACTCGATGTCTGCGCGCAGGCAGGAGTACAGGTACGCGTAGAGGGTGTTGCTGCCCCTCTGGTCCATGTCGTAGGTAAGCATGTCTGACCTTATTCTGACCTTGTTCTGACTCTATCAATTAGTTGCTATTTGATTATATGGACATTATCAGATGGGGCATAGGCTAGTTCCACCAAGAGACGGACCGCACGCCCAGGCGGCGTCGGACAAACGGGAGGGAAAGAAGCATGGCAGACCAGGAGCGCATCGAGGTGCTCAAGCGACAGGCTGCGGCGAACAGGGCCTTCGCCGCAGGGCTCAAGGGCGGCGTCATCATGGACGTCACCACCCCCGAGCAGGCGCGCATCGCCCAGGAGGCCGGGGCCTGCGCCGTCATGGCCCTGGAGCGCGTCCCGGCAGACATCCGCGCCGCCGGCGGCGTGTCCCGCATGAGCGACCCCGGGATGATCCGCAGCATCCAGGAGGCCGTTGGCATCCCCGTCATGGCCAAGTGCCGCATAGGACACTTCGTGGAGGCGCAGCTCCTCCAGGCCATCGGCATAGACTGCGTCGACGAGAGCGAGGTCCTCTCCCCCGCCGACCACGAGAACCACATCGACAAGACCGCGTTCTCGGCACCCTTCGTCTGCGGCGCGCGCGACCTGGGAGAGGCCCTGCGGCGCATCGCCGAGGGCGCGGCCATGATTCGCACCAAGGGCGAGGCGGGCACGGGCGACGTGGTCCAGGCCGTCAGCCACATGCGCAGGATGAACGCGCAGATTCGCCTGGTCCAGGGCCTGCGTGAGGACGAGCTCTTCGAGAAGGCCAAGGAGCTGCAGGTACCCTCCGAGCTCCTGCGCGAGGTGCACGAGGCGGGCAGGCTCCCCGTGGTGAACTTCGCCGCCGGCGGCGTTGCCACCCCGGCCGACGCAGCCCTGATGATGCAGCTGGGCTCCGATGGCGTGTTCGTCGGCTCGGGCATCTTCAAGAGCGGCAACCCCGCCAAGCGTGCGGCCGCCATCGTCGAGGCCGTGAGGCACTACGAGGACGCCGAGCTCATCGCCCGGGTGTCCGAGGACCTGGGCGAGGCCATGGTTGGCATCAATGAGGACGAGATCGCCCTCATCATGGCTGAGCGCTAGACCGAACGACGCGGAGCAGTCCTGCTCTACAGACGGAGCATCTGCTGTAGAGCAGGACTGCAAAATCCCAGTTGGCGCGGCCCCGCTCGTCCGTAAGCCGGGCACGTTTTTGTGGACCCACGACCATCTGCGGGCTTCTCGCACGTACCGAAACAAGATTGGTTATAGACTGCTTTCATACGAAATCGTCAGAGAGCGAATTACCGTTCATGGGAGCAGCCGTGTCTAAGCGCGATGGAAAGATACTCGAGATACTCACCACGGGGGGGCGCTTGGAGGTAGCGGAGCTCTCCGAGCGGCTTGGCGTCTCCAACGTGACCGTACGCAAGGACCTCGACTCCCTGCAGAAGCGCGGACTCGTCCTGCGCGAGCACGGCTTCGCCCTGCTGGCCAACCCAAACGACGTCAGCGGTCGCCTGGCCTACCATTACGAGAAGAAGCTGCGCATCGCACGCCAGGCAGCCCGTCTGGTGCCAGATGACGCCACGATCATGATAGAGAGCGGCAGCTGCTGCGCACTGCTCGCCCGCGAGCTTGCGGACAGTCGCCAAGGCGTGACCATCGTGACCAACAGCGCCTTCATCGCCAACGACGTTCGCCAGCGCAGCAACGTGGAGACGGTGCTCCTGGGCGGACTCCTGCAAAGGGACTCGCAGGTGACGGTAGGTCCCCTGGTTCGCCTCTGCGCACAGGAATTTGCCGTCGAGCAGCTCTTCATCGGCGCTGACGGCTGGCTGGATGGCACGGGGTTCACCAACGGGGACCATCTGCGGGCGGAGGCGGTTCGCACGATGTCCGAGTCCGCCAGCAAGGTGGTGGTTCTCACGGAGTCCGAGAAGTTCGCCCATCACGGGGCCATCCCCCTGCGCTTTGGCGAGAAGCCCCTGCAACTGGTGACCGATGCCGGAATGGGCATGGCCGACCAGATGCGCGTGCTCGCAATGGGCATCGAGGTCACTCTCGCCTAGCAGATCGCGTCTAGCTCTACGGGCGAGAGCTGTCATGTAGAGCAGGGCCTGTGCCAACTGGTGCTTTGCAGCCTTGCTCTACGGCAGACGCCTCGCTTGTAGGGCACCCCACCAAACGCAAGCCGAAAAAGCGGCAGCCGGAGCGAAAGCGCTAGAAGAACGCGTGAACGCCCTCGGCCTCATATGCCCGCGCAAAGTCCGCAAGGCCCTCGGCCGAGAGCCCCTTGCGCCCGGCAAGCGGATAGTCCCTGCCCAGAAGCTGGTACTTGCTCTCGCCGAAGTTGTGGAAGGGAAGCAGCTGCACGCGGTCAAGCCCCAGGCCAAGCAGAAGCTGCGCCATGCGCCGCGCGTCATCGACGCCATCGTTGAAGCCAGGTATCACGGGGGTGCGCACCAGCACGTCCTTGCCCATCTCCACGGCATGGCGCGTGTTGGCAAGCGGCAGCTCGTTGGTGCCACCCGTGCCCTCCCGATGCACGGCCGCGCTCCAATGCTTCATGTCGATCAGCAGGTGGTCAAGCCGCTCGGCAACCGCAACGAAGGTCCCCTCCGCAACGAAGCCCTCTGTCTCCATGCAGCTGTCCACGCCCTCCTCGCGCAGGCGCGCGAGGAGCTCCAGATCGAACTCGGGCCAGAGCAGGGCCTCCCCGCCAGAGAGCGTCACACCTCCGCCCGAGTCCTCGTAGAAGGGCTTGTCCTGCAGGCAGACCTCCAGCACCTCCTCAACGGTCTTGGTCTCGCCCACCAGGGAGAGGGCGCGCGTCGGGCACTCCTCCACCGCGCGGCGCGCCTGGGCGCTGCTGCCGCTTAGGCGGCGCACGTCCACGTGTCGCTTGCCCGCAATCTCAACGGCACCGGTCTCTGGGCAAAGCTCGAGGCAGCGACCGCAGCCCACGCAGGAAGACGCCTTCCACTCGAGCTCCGGCTCGCGGCGCTGGCTCTCGGGATTCGAGCACCAGAAGCAGCGCAGCGGGCAGCCCTTGAGGAAGACCACGGTCCTGATCCCGGGCCCGTCGTTCAGGCTGAACTTCTGTATGTTGAAGATCGTTGCAGACTGCATGTGATTCTCTCCTCAAGCCCCACTTTTGCTTGACACCCATCATATGCGCGATACCATTAACTTACGAACGAAAGCATAAATCATTCTTTACGAAAAAGGAGCAGCGCCATGGAGAATGTCGAGCACTTTGGTTCCCTGACCAAGCGCATGCGTGCGTTCCGTGAGGAGGTCCTGGACGAGAGGCCCTTCGTGGATGCCGAGCGCGCCGTCCTCTGCACCGAGTCTTATCGCAAGACAACCAACCTCCCGCCCGTGATGCGCCGCGCCCTCTCGCTGGCCCACATCCTCGACAACATGAGCATATACATAGAGGACAAGTCTCTGCTGGCGGGCAACCAGGCAACCAAGAACTGCAACGCCCCCGTCTTCCCCGAGTACACGCTGGGCTTCGTCCTGGACGAGCTTGACAAGTTCGACAAGCGCGACGGCGACGTCTTCTACGTCACCGACGAGGACAAGGCCCGCATCCGAGAGATCGCCCCCTTCTGGGAGAACAACACCCTGCGCGACCGCGGCATGGCTCTCCTTCCGGACGAGGTCTCCGTCTTCATGGAGACAGGCGTCTTTGGCATGGAGGGCAAGCTCAACGCCGGCGACGCGCACCTGGCCATCAACCACGCCCGCATGCTGCGCGAGGGGCTGCGCGGCTACGAGGAGCGCACCCGCGCCGCCATGGAGGCCCTGGACCTCACAAGGCCCGAGGCCGTTGACCAGCTGGCCTTCTACCGCTCCGTCCTCGTCGTCATAGCGGCCGTGCACCGCTGGACCAGGCGCTACGCCACGCTCGCCCTCGAGCTGGCGGCAACGGAGGCAGACGCCTCCCGCAAGGCGGAGCTCGAGCGCATGGCCGCCATCTGCGAGAAGGTCCCCTTCGAGCCCGCAGGGTCCTTCCGCGAGGCCGTTCAGGCGGTGTGGTTCTCGCAGGTGCTGCTGCAGATCGAGTCGAACGGCCACTCCCTCTCCTACGGCCGTTTCGACCAGTACATGCTCCCCTACTACCAGGCGGACATCGCCTCCGGCGCCATCACCCGCGACGAGGCCCTCGAGCTGCTCTGCAACCTCTGGATCAAGTCCCTCACCGTGCAGAAGATCCGCAGCCAGTCGCACACGCTCTCCTCGGCCGGAAGCCCCATGTACCAGAACGTCACCATCGGCGGGCAGGACGCCCGGCACGAGGACGCCGTGAACGAGCTCTCCTTCCTGGTGCTCCAGTCCGTGGCGCAGACCCGCCTCACCCAGCCCAACCTCACCGTGCGCTATCACGCGAACATCGACAAGCGCTTCCTGGACGAGTGCGTGGAGGTCATGAGGCTGGGCTTTGGCATGCCCGCCCTCAACAACGACGAGGTCATCATCCCCTCCTTCATCAACTGGGGAGTTGCCGAGGAGGACGCGTACAACTACTCTGCCATCGGCTGCGTGGAGACGGCCGTTCCCGGCAAGTGGGGCTACCGCTGCACCGGCATGAGCTACCTCAACTTCCCCCGCCTCCTGCTCTGCTGCATGAACGGCGGCGTTGACCTCACCAGCGGTCGTCGCTTCACCAAGGACTACGGCCACTTCACCCAGATGGGGAGCTACGAGGAGCTCACGGAGGCCTGGGACAAGACCATCCGGGAGATGACCCGCTACTCCGTGATCGTGGAGAACTTCATAGACAAGGCCTCCGAGCGCGACGTGCCCGACGTGCTCTGCTCCGCCCTCACCGACGACTGCATCGCCCGCGGCAAGACCATCAAGGAGGGTGGCGCCGTCTACGACTTCATCAGCGGCCTGCAGGTGGGCATCGCCAACATGGCCGACAGCCTCGCCGCCATCAAGAAGCTGGTCTTCGAGGAGGGCAGAATCTCCCAGCAGCAGCTCTGGGACGCGCTTCTCGACGACTTCCAGTCACCTGAGAGCCAGCGCGTCCAGCAGCTGCTGATAGAGGGCGCCCCCAAATACGGCAACGACATCGATTACGTGGACCGGCTGGCCGTGGAATGCTACGAGCCCTACATCCAGGAGATAGAGCACTATCCCTCCACCCGTCACGACCGCGGGCCCATCGGCGGAATCCGCTATGCCGGCACCAGCTCCATCAGCGCGAACGTTGGCCAGGGCATGGGCACCATGGCAACGCCCGACGGACGTCATGCCCACGAGCCTCTCGCCGAGGGCTGCAGCCCCGCGCACAACTGCGACAAGCAGGGTCCCACGGCGGTCTTCAAGTCCATCACCAAGCTCCCCACCGAGAAGATCACCGGCGGCGTGCTGCTCAACCAGAAGGTCACGCCCATGATGCTCTCGCGCGAGGAGAACAGGCAGAAGCTCGAGCTGATGCTCAAGACCTACTTCAACCGCCTGCATGGCTACCACGTCCAGTTCAACGTGGTCTCGCGCGACACGTTGGTTGACGCGCAGAAGCACCCCGAGCAGCACAAGGACCTGATCGTGCGCGTTGCCGGGTACAGCGCCTTCTTCAACGCGCTCTCCAAGGCAACGCAGGACGACATCATCGGACGCACGGAGCAGACCATTTAGGCGTTGCAGTATCTTTAGGGCCACACAGAGGACGATAGAAAGGTCGAAGGCATGGAGTTCTTCATCGACAGCGCGGACGTAGAGGCGATCAAGGAGCTGGGCGACTTCCTGCCCATCGACGGCGTCACCACCAACCCCACCATCATCACCAAGTCGGGCAAGGACCCGTTGGAGGTCCTGGGGCAGATCTCCGAGCTGCTCTCCGATGACCAGAAGCTCTTTGCCCAGGTGGTTGCCACCGACTACGAGGGCATCCTGGCGGAGGGACGTCGCATCTGCTCTCTGCGCGAGAGGAACATGTTCGTGAAGGTCCCCGTCTCGCGCACCGGCCTGAAGGCCATCGCCACCCTCAAGGAGGAGGGCCTGGGTGTCCTTGCCACGGGCATCTACTCCCCCGAGCAGGCCTTCTGGGCAGCCAAGGCCGGTGCTGACTACCTGGCCCCCTACCTCAACCGCATGTGCAACTACGGCGACGGCGTCGGCCAGGTTGTTGACCTCATCGAGACCATGGCGATCTACGGCTTTGACGCCAAGGTCTGCGCCGCCTCGTTCAAGAACGTCGAGCAGGTGCACGCCCTTCTGGTGGCTGGCGTCCCCTCCATCACCGTGGCGCCCGAGGTGATCCGCTCCATGGTTGACCACCCTGGCACCGGCATTGCCGTGGACGAGTTCACCGCCAACTGGCAGGCGAGCTACGGCAGAGCCGCATTCGAGGCGTAGGTTCCTCGAGCAAGCCGTCACAACGCAACCCGTGCCCTCTCCGGGGTCCGCCGCACGCGGGCCCCGGTTTTTGTGCGTCGGGTGCGACTCGGCGGCAGCGCGCTGACAACAAGCTGCGCGGGCCTCTCGGACAAATGGGCAAACGCGCCGACGGCAAGGTTTTGTTGTCAAATACGGCCCCATATTGACAACAAAACGAGAGAGGCCCATATAACGCCAGGCAAAAGTCCCTCTCGCGAGAACTTGTTGTACCTTGCACGAAGGAGGCCGAGAACAGCGAGGGAAGCGGCCTGGTTGCAACGACCCAGCGACCAGGCCTCATGACGCACGAGGGCTACCTTTCCTGGCTGCGGGACATCCTAGACCAGCACGAAGGCTAGCGCCCAAGCGCCAGCACCCTACACCCCACTGATGACGGCGCCGGAATCAACCGCAGCGACCGCAAGCATCGTCCGCGTGGCAAAGCCCGTCTTGCCCAGCATGTTCTGGATGTTGTTGCCCACGGTGCGGTCCGAGAGGTGCAGCCTTCGGGCAATCTGGGCATTGGTGGCACCCGTGGTCAGCTCTCGCAGTATCCGCACCTCAAGCGGGGTAAGCTCGCTCGCAAAGGCATCCCCCAGGGAAACCTCCGGGGGCGAGTCGGGAAACACCCGCTCTCCTTGCATGACACGGCGCATCACGCCCAGCAGCTCTGCGTCCGTCGCGGTCTTGTACCAGAAGCCGTCCACCCCCACGGCAATCGCGCGCACGATGAAGTCAACCTCGGGCTGGGACGTCACGACAAGCACCTTGAGCCGAGGGATGCTGTGCTTCAGCTTGGACGCCGCCTCCAGTCCGCTGGCGTGTCCGGCCGTGACCACGTCCATCAGAACCAGATCCACGTCATGACCCAGGCACCATGCCTCGGCGAGGGCCGCGCTCGCAAGCATCCCGGAGAGCTCGAAGTCCCCGGCCGTCTGGACGGTCAGCTCAAAGAGACGCGCCGCAATGGGGTCGTCCTCGACTATGAGCACCCTGTGCATCTCAGCCACCCTCCTATTCCGCCGGCAGGAGCACCATCAGCTTGAAGACGGGCCAGCTCTCCACGCGCATGGAACCACCAGCCGCCTCCAGCTTTGCGCGCAGGGACGTCAGCCCCCCACCCTCCACGATGGGGCCTGACGGCACCTTGCCATTGTTCGTCAGCTCGCACGACCACCCACCCGAGAGCCGCTGGCAGCGTATACGCAGCTCGTTGCCATCCGCATGGCGCATGAGGTTGGCAAGCGCCTCCGACCCCGCTGCCAGCAGGAGCTCCGCCGGCTTGCCACGCTCGGGCAGGTCTCCCTCAGTCGTGAGCTCAACCCCTATAGACCGGGCGGTCTGGCGGAGCTGCTCCATGAGGCACGGCCCCTCGCAGCGCATCTCCTGCGCACCTCCGCGAAGCACCAAGGCCGCGCTCAGGCGCCAGCGCTTCCACAACCCCTCCAACGCAGTCTCATCCACATGCTCGGCACGAAGATGGGCGCGGGTCTCGGCAAGGAGCCTGCCCAGCTCGTTGTGGACATCCGCCTTGCGGTCAAGCAGCTCGCGCTCCACGGTAAGCGCCCCCACCTCGCGGGCGTACGCGCGAAGCTCCTCCCCGCGCCTCTCCAGAAGCGTGTTCTTCTTCTCGAGCTCCTGGTTGAGAAGCTGCAGCTCCGTCACCTCGTGGGCACGGATCTCTACCGCCTCGTTGCCCTGGTAGGGAATGAGGGACCTCCTGAAGTGCCAGAAGCGCCACCCCAGCTCTACGATCAGATCGTCCGTGTAGGCCTTGGACAGGCGCGCGCCAGACGGGAAGTCCCCCTTCGACAGCCCCTCCCAAAAGAGTCGGGCGTTCTGCAGGGGGGCGCCGAAAATCTGGTGACAGAGCTCGTCCATGCAGGCGTTCATCAATATGACCAGGCCGTTCATGCGCGCGAACACCACACCGCTGGGCATGTTGTCTATGCCCTCCTTGATGGCGCGCGCGTCAACGCCTCCCTTCATGAGAGGACTCATGCGTTGCCTCCCAACGGAACCGTCAGCCCAACGGACCAGCTGCCCTTCCCTGGCTCAGCACGCACGCTGGAGCCCAGCAGCTCGAGCCTGGCCATCGCCAGGCCAAGGTCCTGAGATGTGAACGCGCCCTCGTCACACTCGATCTGCAGAGAGAGGCGCAGACAGCTCTCCGTCAGCTCGAGATGGGCGAGAAGCGCGCGCAGGGTGGGATATGACCACTCCACCACCGCCTCGAAGAGGTCGAAGACCCGCTCCATTGCCGCCAGCGTCAGCTCGCCAGCGCCTGTGCTGGACACCGTTGCCGCGACGCCCGCCTCGCGCAGATGGTCACAGGACTCCCTCAGGCACCAGAAGAGCTCGGAGGCGCTCGCCTGGGGACGCTGCCCCTCGAGTATGACCAGGTTGCAGCGGCGCTTCACGTAACAGCCCACCACGCAGAGCTCCGCCAGCAGCTCCTCTCGCCTGCTGACGTCGGACTCCCCCTCGTCAACCAAGGTCCCCATGAGCGCAAACTTGCCCGCGAGGTCCCTCTCCACGCGGGCGTACAGGCTCAGGCGCGTATCGAGCTCCGCGCGCCTCCTCCGCATGTCAACGCGCGCGCGGGCAAGCTCGGCGTCTTCCTCCAGCTCGGCGTTTCTCTCCTCCAGCTGGCGGCGGGCAGCATGCTCAAGCGTGTTGTCCTCAACCCAGCAGAAGCTCCCGCCCGTCACGGGGATGCTGTGCACCGAGAGCCCCTGCCCGCCTGCCCGCCCCTCCCCCTGGGCGTCGGGCGCGTTCCGTGAGCTGATGCGCAGCCCTCCGTGCTCATCCAGCAGCTCCGCGCGCAGGGAGGATGCCTCGAACAGCTCTCTATAGTCTCGGTTCACATGGATGAGGCCCGCATCGATAAGCACCTCGAACTCCAGGGCGGTCAGCAGGCAGTAGGCCAATGTCATGTCGCTACGCGGCAGGAGGGGATAGACCACCCCGTATGTCACCCCCAGGACGGGTGGCACCAGCGGGAGCACCAGCAAGCTGCGACTGACAGGCACATGGCTGCGCCTGACCAGCATGACAATGGTACCAAAGGTGCAAGCCACCACGAAGCCCACGACCACATGCCGAAGCGGGCCGTAGCCATACCCCAGCCCCTCGACGCGCAAAGGAGAGGAGAACCTGAACATCAGACCGTGGTAGTCGTTCGTGGCAACGCCCAGGAAAAGGACCAGCGCAACCAGGACCAGCACGACGCCGGGCCAGGGCGGCCTCCACTCAGACGGCTTGCCCACCGAGGAGATGCAGAGGACGCCCAACGCGGGCATCAAGCAGATGGGCAGGTAAAAGGAATACCAGAGGTAGCGCGAGACATCCGAGCCGGTGCTGGTAAGGCGCCATTTGACAATGCGAAAGAGCAGCCAGAGCACGATGAGCGCCACGATGGCCAAAAGCAGCCGCCGCGTCCAGGGCGAGACGATGTTGCGCACATGCACAAGCCCCCAGGCGGCAAAGACAAGCAGAACCAGAGCGTCAAAGAAGAGCTCTGCCATGGTGTTGAGCTCAAGGTCTGAGCGACTCACGAGCGCGCGCAAGGCGCAGACAGAGAGCAGCAGAGCAATGGCGCGGTACCTACGCAGCCTGCCCAGAGCCCGCCACATGACACCTCCCGTCACCCCACGCCTGAGCCTATTCTCCTATGCCCCCCGCCAGGAGAAAAGAGTATTTCTGCTCTATGGGCGGATGCCTCGGTCATGCAGGATGGGACCAGGGCAAGACATGCGGTTGCACCTCACGAGCAAAGGGGGGGTCATGGGACTGTTCGACCGCTTCAAGAAGGGCGAGTGCGAGGTCTGCGGCAAGGAGATTGGCGCTCTGGGCAAGCGCAAGATAGACGACGGCTACATCTGCAAGGACTGTGCCAACAAGCTATCCCGCTACTACACGGGCCGCAAGAGGTCATCCATCGATGACATCAAGGCGCAGCTCGAGTACCGAGAGGCCAACATGGCCGAGGTGGAGGCGTTCAGCGTCTCCCGCACGCTGGGGCTGGACGAGAAGGTCATGATCGACGAGGGCCGCGGCAGCTTCGTGGTGGTGTCTGGCGGGAGGAACTGGAAGTCCACCAACCCCGACGTCATACCCCTCAGCCAGGTGACCGGGGCTCAGGTTGACTTCGACGAGAGCCGCAGCGAGGAGACCTATCTGGACGACGAGGGCAACCGCAGGAGCTACGTGCCACCTCGCTACAGCTACTCCTACAGCTCTCGCGTGGAGGTGAACGTCAACAACCCCTGGTTCGACTCGTTCTCGATCGACGTGGCAAGCGGGAGCACGTCCATGCCTCACTCGCTTGAGTCCGAGCAGGCGCGGTCTGCCGCACAGGAGATCTGCTCCGCCCTCACCACCGAGCGCGAGCGCATCCATGAGGAGGCGGAGGCAAGCCGTGCCCCCAAGACGGCAATGACCTGCCCGCACTGTGGTGCCACCACCATTCCGGATGCAAGCGGCTGCTGCGAGTACTGCGGCGGAGCCATGGGCGCGTAAGGGAGGCGCAGGATGGGACTCATCAAGGCTGCATTGGGTGCTGCTGGCGGCATGCTCGCCGACCAGTGGAAGGAAATGATCTACTGCGAGAGCATCCCCGCCGACGTCCTGACCGTCAAGGGCCAGAAGCGCGTGGGGGGTCGCAGCAGCAACACCAAGGCAAGCGACAACATCATCACCAACGGCAGCGCCGTGGTGGTCAACGACGGCCAGTGCATGGTCATCGTGGAGCAGGGCAAGATGGTTGAGGTCTGCGCCGAGCCCGGAGAGTTCATCTACGACAACCAGGTTGCGCCAAGCGTCTTCTCGGGAGACCTGGGCCAGAGCCTGGCAGACACCTTCGCCCAGATCGGCAAGCGCTTCACCTTTGGCGGAGACACAGGCACTGACCAACGCGTGTATTACTTCAACACCAAGGAGGTCATGGGCAACAAGTATGGGACGGCAACTCCTGTGCCCTTCCGCGTGGTGGACGCCAACATAGGCCTGGACGTGGACATCTCCGTGCGATGCAACGGAGAGTACAGCTATCGCATCTGCAACCCCATCCTCTTCTACACCAACGTGTGCGGAAACGTCGAGAGCGAGTACAGGCGAGCCGAGATAGACAGCCAGCTCAAGAGCGAGCTGCTCACGGCCTTGCAGCCTGCGTTCGCCAAGATCTCTGCGGCAGGCGTGCGCTACAGCGCGGTTCCCGCGCACACGCAGGAGCTTGCGGACGCCCTGAACGAGGCCCTCTCGTCCAAGTGGCGGGAGCTGCGCGGCATCGAGGTGGTGAGCTTCGGGGTCAACTCCATAGCGACCTCCCCCGAGGACGAGCAGATGATCAAGGACCTGCAGAAGGCCGCCACCATGCGCGACCCCAGCATGCGCGACGCCGTCCTGGCGGCAGCCCAGGGCGATGCCATGCGCACCGCCGCAGGCAACGAGGGCGGCATGGGTGCCATGGGGGCGTTCATCGGCATGGGCATGGCGGGGCAGATGGGCAGGCCAGCGGGAGGATCGTACTCCAACGCTGCCCCCAACCCGCCCCAGAGCCAGTACGCCACCGCGGCAGGGGGTGGCTTCGCCCCAGCCCCTGCGCCACAGCAGCCGGGAGGATGGACGTGCTCCAGCTGCGGGGCATCAGGCAACATGGGCAAGTTCTGCAACGAGTGCGGCAGCCCCAGGCCCGCAGACTCCGGCACTTGGACCTGTGCGAGCTGCGGAACCGCAGGCAACACCGGCAAGTTCTGCCGGGAGTGCGGCACGCCCGCGCCCACCAGCCAGCCCCGCTACAAGTGCGACAAGTGCGGATGGGTGCCCGAGGACCAGTCCAGGCCACCTAAGTTCTGCCCCGAGTGCGGAGACGTGTTCGACGAGGGCGACCTCTCGTAGGAGGTCATGCCCCCCTCCTCGGACGCAAGTCCACGGTCGGACGGCCGGAAGCAAAGACGCGAGCCGCCCCACCCCAGGCAAGGGGGTGGGGCGGCTCGTCGCTTGTGGAAACGAGGGAGACGGATCGCCTCGCGAAGAGCGGCGTGGTGATCTTGTGGCCGTTGAGGTCAAGGTCTATGGTCTTTCCCTGGGGCACAAGGACGGGGTTGGAAAGCTCGAAGTCGGCACCGATCTGGATGCTGGGCTCTCCGTTGGAGATCGCCGCCTGCAGCTCGCCGGTGGTCGAGGCCTGAACGGGGACCGCCGACGCTATGCCGGGAGAGACGGCAAAGGCGAACGCAGCGGCGACAATTGCGAGACATGTCGCGCGGCAGAGCCTCCATGGGAAGCTCATGGGGACAGGAGGACTCGTTTCTTCGTCTCTCTGCCAGACGAGGCAGCGGGGAGGGCGCCCGTCTCAGCGAAGGTAGTAGACGAACGAGCTGATCCTCTCGTCTATGCCAGAATCAGGCGTGCCGTCAAAGCCCACGTGCGTCACCGGCACGGAAACGTCCGCCGACGCCTCTGCGAGCTGCAGGATAATATCGGTGTTCTCGTACATCGATGACATGGCTATGACGCCGCGCGCAACGCCCGCGGAGAGACTAGCCTTGGCAATGCGGTAGCGCGCGTTGGCCGAGCGAAGCCTGCCCACCAAGGAGTCGGCCTTCGCCAGGAGCACGGACGCGTCGGGCTGGAACGGGGACGCCCCCGCCAAAGCCTCGTGCACGTGCGACATCCGCTCGGCGAGGTGGCGGAAGTCCTCCTCGCCCTCGTAGGCGTCACGCCACAGGAACCAAAGGTACTCGGATGCCGGCATGCGCTTCACGCGCCAGCCCCTCCCCTCCAGACGCCCGAGCGTTCCCGCATTGAGGGCGTCCTCCCACACCACGGGCCACTCCCCCAGGGCAAGCACGCTGCGGCCACCGTCGGCGGGCAGGCCTGCGGCAATGTCTCGCGCGGCGGCCAGCGTCGCGTCATGGGAGAAGCCCGCGGCAGACAGCTCCTCCAGAACGACCGCGCGACGCATAGGGTCGGCCGCCTGCGCCACGTCCGCCGCCAGGAGCGCGTCGAACAGGGCATCCAGGTCCTCGGACCACTCGGGCAGGCGGTCGAGCCGCGGAGAGACCACCTCGATGGCATCCAGGCCACGCGTCCTGAGCTCAGAGAGGATCACGCGATCGTACTGTCCGTCCGCATCGGCCCCCTCTCCCGATGGAAGGAGCAGCTGGATGTCCCTGCCGCCCCCTTTGTTCGCCCCACGTCCCGCTACGGCCATGTCCGCCGCCTCGAGGGCGACGCCAAGCTCCGCCGAGAAGGACAGGTACTCCTTGGTCGTGGAGAGCGCCTTGCCGCGGGCTATGGCGTGGTCCGTGACGGGAACGGCCTGCACCCTCATGCCCCTGCGCCGCAGGAGGGCCGCCACCGCACGTGCCGGCAGGCCGAGGTCCGGCATCGCCACGGGCAGGCTGCCGTCGAGGCGGCTCTCGTTCTGGCTGACGGCACCCACCACCATGGGAAGGCCACTCTCGTCCACCACCTCGTGATGGTCGAGGCTGTTGAGAAACGCCTCGATCCGCGTCACGACCCCCACCTTGGAGAAGTGCTCGTCCACCTCGATCTGAAGGTAGGGCTTTTGTCCCATCTCCTCGGCAAAGAGGTGAGAGAGCATGGTGTCTGGCCCGCAGCCGTGGTTGGTGAGGTAGACGGCGAACAGCCTTGGGTCGCGGCGAATGAGCTTGGCCGCCGCCAGGATGTGCTGGCCGAAGGGCCAGTAGACGTTGGGGTAGTCCTCCTCCAGGCCAAAGGAGTGGGCGTGCAGGTGGGAGATGGTGATGACCCTCTGCCCCCGGTCTATGAGCGCGTCTGGGATCCCCGCGTTGAGAACCGCATCGGATATGCCGTAGTTTCTCGTCACCATGACCAGCACGCGCTCGTCGGGGCCAAGGGAGTCGAGCAGCCTCTGCCCGGCCTCCTCCGTCTTGCGGGTGAACTCGCTCACGGCATAGCTGCCCGCCAGGAGCGCACGGGCGGTGTCGTGGGGGTCGCGACCCAGCTGCGCCCCCACCTCCAGCATGGCGCCCGCCATGGCCCGCTGGCCAAAGTCAAGGTCGAGCTCCGGCGAGATAAGCCCTATGCCTCTCTTCGCGAGGCCAAGCTCCTCGGCAACCAGATGCGAGGCGCACTGCATGTAGGAGCAGCCGTAATTGTGGGCTATCTTGGAGTGCTTGTGACGGATGGTGTGCACGCGCGGCATGAAGATGTAGTCCACGCCGCGCTCCACCAGCTGCATCACGTGCCCATGCATGAGCTTCACGGGAAAGCAGGTCTCGCCCTGCGCGGTCTGCTGGGAGAGGCGCACGGTCTCCTCGTCCGACACGTCCGAGACAACCACGTTGAAGCCCAGCTGAGTGAAGAAGGCGTTTGCCATGGGGAAGAGCTTGTACATCATGAGGCTGCGAGGGACACCCACCGTCTCCTTGGATGGGTCTATCTCACCGGTGTAGCCCTCCAGCAGGAGGCTCTCCCCCTCGTGGAAGAACGCCCGGTTGCGCTCGACCTCCTCCGCGGCCCCCCGGCACTCGGCTGCGGCAGCGCCAGAGAGGTCCCAGCCACGAAAGCTCGTGTGCGAGACCTCGGCCTCCCAGGCGAGGAGGGCCGCGCCGACCGCGCCCGAGACCGCAAACCACGGGGAGACCGTCATGCGGTCACCAAAGCTCTGGGCGAAGGCGGCCACGATGCCAGAGTTGTAGCAGACCCCGCCCTGAAGCACGATGCGCCCGCCCACTGCCTTGTTGCCCACCACCCGGTTCAGGTAGTTGCGAATGATCGACTGGCAGAGGCCGGCGGCCACGTCGGCCTTGCGGGCACCCCTGGCAAGGGCGACGTTGATGGCCGTCTCCACGAAGACCGTGCAGCGCTCGCCCAGGTCCACGGGGCTCTCGGCCGAGAGGGCAAGGGCGCCGAAGTCACCCAGAGCGATGCCCATGCGTGCGGCCTGCTCCTCGACGAACGACCCCGTCCCCGCCGCGCACACCTTGTTCATCTGGAAGTCGACCACGTTGCCGGACCGCAGGCTTATGTACTTCGAGTCCTGGCCACCTATCTCGAACACGGTATCAACCTGGGGGTCCGCCGCTGCGGCAGCCCGCGCCTGGGCCGTTATCTCGTCGCGGACCACGTCGGCGCCCACATGCCTGCCGATCATCTCGCGTCCGGAGCCCGTGGTGGCCACGGCGACCACGCGAACGGAGCCGCCCAGGCGCCGCCCGAGAGACGCGAGCCCCTCGGCCACGGCCGCCTTCGGGTTGCCACGCGTGCGCAGATACTGCGCATCGAGAAGCGTGCCCTCCTCATCCACCAGAACCAGGTTCGTGCTGGTGGAGCCCACGTCGATGCCCAGGGCGCACGGCGTGCGCCCGCCCGCGTCCCTGGCCCACGGACGGGGCCTGAGGGAGTAGCCGGGACCTGCCTCATAGCGGATGCGCGGCAGGGGGTCGCGGCCGGGAAGGGACGCTGACGCCCTGGTACTGGCAGACAGCGCGCGGCGCAGGTCGGAAAGCGTGGGCGTGGCAAGAGGGGCCGGGGTGCCGCCGGCACGCGCGATGCCCTCGCGGGCGGAGGCAGGTCCGTCCGAAACGTCAGCATCCCCTGCCCCCAGGCGCAGCCTGGCCGCGTGGAGCGCGGCGCCGGCTGCCTGGAAGTAGAGGTTCCCCTCCTCGCAGAGGAGCTCGCCCTCCCCCAGGCGGAAGACGTCGCGCACGGAGCGCACCACGCCCGAGTTGAGCAACACCCCACCCGAGAGGGCCATGGGACGCTCAACGGGAAGCCCACGGACGACGAGCGCCTTGAAGCTCTTGACCATGGCATGGCAGAGTCCCATGAGGATGTCCTCTACGGGAACTCCCTCCTGCTGGCGATGGATGATGTCCGTCTTCGCGAAGACGGCGCAGCGCCCCGAGAGGCGCGGCACGCTGACGGCACCGTCCACCACTGAGGAGAAGTCCTCCATGCGAAGCCCCAGGCGCTGCATCTGGTCCTCGAAGAACGAGCCGGTTCCCGAGGCGCAGCCCTCGTTCATGGAGAAGCGGGGTGCCTGGCCGGGCCCGATGGAGGTGACGAAGAGCCCCTGCTGGCCACCGACCTCCATGATGGAGCGAGCGGCCGGGGCGAGGAGGGAGGCACCCAGGGTGATGGCCGGGACGTCCTCGAGCACGATGGCGCCAGGCAGGGCGTCGCCCAGGATGACCTGGCCGGAGCCGGTCAAGGCCCAGGCGGCGCACTCCTCCGGCGGCAGGGCCGCGGCGGCCTCGTCCAGGAGCTCGGACAAACATGACGAGGGGTCGCCCCTGTGGGCCCGCATGGCGGCATGCCGCAGCGGCTCCCCCGCGGCGGCATGCGGGCAACCTTCCACGCCACGCGCGCCATCCGCCGGCCCTCTCCCAGCAATCCCCAGGTCAACAGCCACAAGCTTGACCGATGACGCACCTATGTCAATGCCCAGCGCATACATGCGAAAGGCCCCTCTCCCCCAGACCAGCCGCAGGCCTAGCGACTACCTGCGCCCTCGGCAAGCCTGCCGCCATTGGAGCGGTAGGCGTCGTATTCGGCCAGGAACGCGTCCTTGTCTAGACGCCGCATCTGCACCACGTCCTCGAAGGTCACCAGCTCAGTGATGGGGTTCTCCACGGAGAACGGAAACCCCTTGTCCACCAGGAACTCACCGAACATGGGGTCTTCCAGGACGACGTCCCTCATGCACTTGGTCATGTCGATCGTGGCCACGGGCGCTCCCCTCGCTGTTGTCGGACGACGGGCTCGCCACGTCCTGACTGCCGTCATATGCCATAAGTTAGTCTTTTCTAATTCTATGGGGCATTATGCCCCGCCGGCGCGCTTCGAGCCGTTGCATCGGTCACACGCAGGCACAAAGGCCAAGCCTTCCTCCAACGGAACGCAGGCCCTCCGTCCTGGGAACGAGAGGGCCTGCGTCACCCCTTGGGCCCCCAAAGGGAGGGTCCGCGAGGATTCGTGGCTAGCGCTGGCGGGAACGAAGCTTGGCTGCTCCGCTGCCAACGAGGGCCGTCATGCCCAGAAGGACAAGGGCCATGCCCGGAAGCGAGCCGTTCTCGTCGCCGGTCCGTGGCAGGGCCTTCGGCTTGGTGGGACGGCTCGTCGAGCCGTCACCGGCTCCGTCGTTGTTGGCGTTGCCGCCGCCTCCGGGGACGTCCGGCTTCGCGGCCTCCTGGACCACCAGCGTGCCGGGCTGGTAGTCGAACTCGTAGTTCCCGCCGGCGTTGCCGCCCTGGGGAGGAAGCTCATAGGATCCCGGAGCGGCAAGCTGGGCTTCCGTGACCGGAACGGTTGGGGCCACGTAACCCGCGACGGACTCTGCCGTCTCGCCGCCCACGAAGCCCGTCACGTCCACCTTGAGGGCCGGGGTCTCCCCCACCCTGATGGTGTCTCCCTGGTAGGTTGCCGTGAGCTTGGCCTTTGCGATGGACCAGGTGACGCTCACCGAGTCTGAGGTGGCGACGGAGGCACGCAGGGTGCCACGCGTGGCGGCGGGGGCCCACTCGTAGTTGTCGGACGTCAGCGTGGCCGTTGCGGTGTAGCTGCCCGCGTCGGTCGCCTTGACGTCGCCGGAGAGCGTGTAGCCCTCTCCCTGCGGCACGCCCGTCTGCTCCGTCCCGTCGTAGACCAGGCCAACCTTGGCCTCGGGCCTCGGCAGCTGCTTCCTGGCAATGGACCAGTAGATGGACTTTGCCTCGGTGGTGCCATCGCTCCAGGTATACCCCGCCTCGGGAACAGCGGTGGCGGTGTAGCTGCCCGCGTCGGTCGCCTTGGTGTCTCCGGAGAGCGTGTAGTGCTCGCCCTGCGGCACGCCCGTCTGCTCAGTCCCGTCGTAGACCAGGCCATCGACGGCATCCGGCACGGCCAGCTGACCACGCGGCGTCACCGTGAGCGTGGCGTCAACATACTTGCTGAACTCGTAGTATATCGAGGCGTCTCCCAGCTCTCCGCCGAAGGGCCTGATGGTGTAGGTTCCGGGGGCAAGCGCAGACAGCTCGGATGCGCCAATGACGCTGCCGTCCGCGTCGACGACCTGCACGCCTGGGGCAACGTAGCCCCCTGAGGCCAGCGCGCCAAGATCCACGGGATTCGGCCACCCGGTGACCTTTGCCGAGAGCTTGGGCATGGTCCCGAAGGAGACGCTCTCGCTCTCGGCCGTCGCGACAAGCGGCGCCTTGGCAATCGTCCACGTAAGCTCCTTGGCTCCGTACGTGCCATCAGACCAGACGAAGCAGCGCGCGACGGATCCGTCGGGATTGCGGTACTTGTCGAGCAGCCTCACGGTGATTCGATAGGTGCCGGGCACGAAGGTCCCATACGTCCCATCGATCTTGTAGTAGTCGTTCCTGTCGATCTTGATGCCGTACTTCTTCAGGTCGATTCCATACTGCTGGTAACCGTTGTAGGTCAGCCCCGTGCGCACCTCCGGCGGATCGACCTTGACGGGGTCGATCTTCCAGGTGACCGTCTTGGTGCCAATGCCGCCATCGGGCCACTGGTGGTTCTTGTCCGGCTTGACCTCGTTCGTGTACGTGCCCGCCAGGGTCGCGCCACTGAGGCCGCTTACCCGGACATAACCATCCCCATTGTCATAGGGGGAATAGACGAGGCCGCCCGTAAAGGTGGGCACCTCCCCCTGGGAGGGCACCTCGACGGTGGCCCGGGCAATGCTCCAACTTATGAGCTTGATGTCGGTCGTACCATCCGGCCAGACGTGGTCGCTGTCAAGGATTGCCATGGCGCTGTAATTGCCCGCATCCTTTCCCGAGTTGTTGTAGAGACGATATCCCTCTCCGGCGACAGAGACGCCCGTCTGCTCCTGACCGTTGTAGACGAGCCCCGTGACGGCCGTGGGAACGGTTGCGACGAGCGCCGGCTTGGTGCCGGCGCGCTTGGATGCCTTGAAGGTGGAGACCGCCTTGTCAAGCTCCTCCTTGGCGGCGGTCACGGACGCGTTGGTCGCGCCATTGGCATCGCGCGCCTCACGTGCCTTGGCAATGGCGCCGTCGAGGGTGTCCTTGTCACCCTGGGTGACCCACTGCCCGTCGGACGATACGTCCTTGCCGTCCGTCGAGACGGTGGCACCGTCCGACTCTGCCTTGGCGGCCTTGATCGAGGCTTCAAGGCCGCTCAGGTCCACCTCGTCGCCAATCGTGTAGTCGATGGTCTTGGGATCGGTCGTGCCATCTGCCCACACGTGACCCTCCTTGAGGGTGGCGACGGCATGGTGGAGCCCCTCAGAGGATGCCCTGCCGTTCTCAAGGGTGAAGCCCTGGGGACCATTGTCACCGACGAACACGCCCTTGAGCTCCTCGCCGGTGTGCGCGAGACCCTTCACGGCCTTCGGCACGTTCACTACGACGCGAGAGGTCTCGAGCACGGGGGCATCAGTGCCATCTCCCGTCCTGGTGGCGCTGTCGTAATCCACGTCGAGCTGCAACGAGACGTCACCGGAGGGGGTAAGGGTCCTGTCAAGGGGGACGGCATAGAGCTCGCTTCCCTTGAAGGTGTAGCTCTTGGTGCCGCTCGTCTGCGTGTCGGTGAGAACGAGCCTGGCCTTGTGGACGCGGCTTGTCCTCTTGTTGTAATTGCCTTCCCACATGCCACCGCCACCCCAGTTGGTGGGAGCCACCCGCTCGACGGAGGAGTCAGAGATCTCCGCACTCGTGCCGAGCGCCTGCAGCGTGAAGATGGGGTTCGGGAACGGGACGAGGAGGGTCTTCGTGCCGTCCTCCGCAACGTGAAGCGTGGCGTTGGACGTCACAGGCGAGCTCGGAATCCCGTTCTCAACAGATAGCCCTACGTTTTCGTCAATGGTTGGACCGAAGGGGTTGTTCGGTGTGGTCGGGTATACGGTGAGCCCCGGGATGAGCGGGTTGTACTGCCCTGGCATGCTGACGTTGGCAGAGATGGAATAGGTGCCCGGCGCGAGGGCGTCCCTGTCCTCCGGCGCGGCAAAGGCCGATGCCGGTGCCAGCGAGACCATCATGACCGCGAAGAGGAACAGGGAGAGAATCCTTCCCACAAGCGCGTGCTGTGTCTTTTCCCTCACCTCAACTCCTTTCTTTCGTGTGTCTCACCCCGCGCGACAAGCACGACATGCCGTCAGGGTGACTTCCGATAGTTTGATTCAACTTACTTTTAACCAGCCGTAACCCTCGTGGCGTTGCAGTGGCAACAGAAAAGTTAGTTTTGGCTTATTTTTGTGCGCCTCACATGGGGCGGGAGATGTCGGACAGCTGGACGCAGCGGGCTCCCAGCAGGCGCGCGTCCTGCTCCCCATGGGTCGAGACCAGAAGCGTCCGTCCTTCCCTATGGCGCAGCACGAAGTCTATGACCGAGCGGCGCGTGCGCTCGTCCAGGCCGGTAAACGGCTCGTCCATCACGATGGCCTTGCTGGGGTACGCCATCGCGCGCACCAACGAGACGCGTCGGCGCTGACCGCCGGAAAGCTGCGAGGCAGGCTTGCCCAGGCTGTCCTCGGGCAGCACCTCGGCAAGAAGGGACCTGATGGCCCGACGGCTGGAGCGGCCCGGCATGACGAGGGCCACGTTCTCCACCGGCGAGAGCGGCGCGCAGAGGCGGTCCTCCTGGAACATCACCGAGGCGTCGCCGCAGGAGATGCCCTCGAGGCGCCCGGAGTCGGCCCGCTCGAGCCCGAGGATCACCCGCAGCAGCGTTGTCTTGCCCGCTCCTGAGGGCCCCATCAGGCACCAGGAGGAGCCGGCGGGCAGGGTGAGGCTCACGTCGCGCAGCACATGCAGGGAGCCATAGCTCTTCTCGACGTGGGAAAGCCTCACGTCGCATGAGCCCATCACTGGTCGCCTCCCTCGTCGTCGCGCATCCCCAGGCACTCTCCCAGCGGCCTGCCCGCACGGCGCAGCAGCCACATGAAGAGCCTCTCGAACGCCCAGCTCATCAGCATGACGACCACGGTCCAGGCAAAGAGGTCGGGCGTGTTGAGGTACGTGCGGGCAAGCGACATCTCCTTGCCCACGGAGGGCTTGGGCGTGGCAAGGACCTCCGCCATGATGCCGCTCTTCCAGCTCATGCCCAGCGCCAGCCTGCAGGCGCTGGAGAGGAACGGCATGAACGCCGGCCTGTACACATACAGGAAGCGACGCCAGCGCGAGAGCCCGTACACGTGTGCCATCTCGAGCATCTGGCCATCGACGTTGCCCAGGCCCGCGAGCATGTTGGTGTAGATGAGGGGCAGAACGATCACGAACGAGAGGTACACGGTGAGCAGCTGGCCACCAACCCATATGAGCAGCATGATGATGATGCTCACCACGGGTATGGTGCGCAGGAGGGACATGAGGGGCTCCACGAAGTCGTGCACCAGCCGGAAGCGATGCGACGCCAGCGCCAGCAGCGTCCCCACGGAAAACGAGAGGAGGAAGCCCGCGACGATGCGCAGGAGGGACGCCCCGCACACCAGCCAGAAGTCGGGCTTGACCACCTGGGTCGCCAGGGCCTGGAGCACGCGGACGGGCCCGGCGAGCACCAGACGGTTGTTCATCGCGGTGTCGAGAAGCTGCCACACGACGACCCAGAACGCGATGATGGCGCCCTTGCGCCAGAAGAGCATCCTCTCGCGGCGCTTCACGGCAAGGGCGTCCGACGTGGGGCCCGCGTCAGGGCTGGCCCCCGCCGCCTCGCAGAGGGCGCGCTCGGCCTCGTCATCCGTCAGGAGGCCCTGGCCGCAGGCCACGCGCACCACCTGCTCGCGCGAGACGCCCAGGGAGCAGAGCATGTCCATGATGCGCCCCGTCGGGACGCCGCCGTCTGCGGCTATGCGCATCATGGGACCCATCTGGGCGTCATCCAGGCCGTCCTCGCGTATGCGCTGGGCCATCATGGCCAGGCGCTCCTCGGGGATGCCCGTAGCGGCCGACACCTCAGACAGGGGCACGCGCGCCATCGGCCTCCCTGGCGCCTGGGCGGCACTCACGACCGCACCGCCGCCTTGGCCTCCTCCTCGCCGATGGCGTCATCGTCGATGAAGCCCACGGGAGGAAGGTAGTAGAAGCCGTCGTCGGGCACGGCGCCACCCACCGAGTCGGGGTTGGCGTCGTAGAGCTCCTGGATGAAGCCCGAAAGCGCGGTGCGCATGGCCAGGCCGGTGAGGCAGGTCATGGCGATCTGAGGCATGGCGTCGGCCGCCACGCTGTTGTTGAGGAAGGTCCCCAGCTGCTCCTGCAGGGCAGCGGCCTCGTCCGTGTGCGAGAGGGTCCAGCGCACCGAGCTCCCCTGCATCCTCAGGTACTCTATGACGGCCTGCTCGTGCTCCTCCAGGAAGGCCTTGTTTGCGACCGTGATGGTGGTAACGGCCTGGCTGCCCGTGTCGGAGAAGGCCTTGTCCCACTCGCTGGTGATGCTCACGGGCACGTAGAGCGGGTCCACCATGAGCCTGGACAGCGAGACGAACGGCTGGGGCAAGATGGCCACGCAGTCCCTCTCCTGCTGCATGAGGTTGAGAACCTCGAAGGGCGTGGACTTGAACTCCAGGGTGAAGCTGTCGGCCATGCCGTTCTTTCGCAGCAGGGCCTCGATGGTGTACTCGGGCGTCCCGCCCTCCCCGTAGCTGTAGACGGTGCGACCGGCGAGGTCCTCCAGCGACGAGATGGAGGCATCGGTGGTCATGACGTAGAGCACACCCAGGTTGTTGATGCTGATCACCTGGTATTCGTTCTGCAGCTCATGGTTGTTGTACAGGATGGGCCCTATGTTGCTCGGCAGGGTGGCTATGTCGTAGTCGCCCTGGTTGAGCGCCGCCGAGAGGCCTATGTAGTCAACCCCGTTGGGGGTGAACTCGAACCTGTTGGTGGTGCGGCCGTTCTGCGCGGCGAGCATGAACTGCGAGAGCCCCATGGAGGGAGGGCCTATGATGAGCCCCACCCGCACGTCGCAGGGGTCCGCGCTGCCCATGAGCTCGCGCTGCTCGGGTTGGGCGGTGAGCACGGTCCGAGAGCTTCCGGAGGGTGCATTGGAGGTGGAGCAGCCTGCGAGGCCGAGCCCCGCAAGCGACGCCGCCCCCGCGCCGGCCAGGGCGACGAACGCCCGGCGGGTGAGGTTGGAGCCATCGAAGAGGGACTTCATGCCTAATCCTCCTTGGGTGCGTCTGGGCTGGCGTCGCGGCGCCTGCGCGCCGCGAAGGCGATCCCCGCGGCGGCCGCGAGGGCAAGCAGGCCGAGGCCCATCTTCAGGGCCGGGTTGTTCCGGATGGCCTCCTGACAGCCCCCGAGGACTCCCTCGCCCTTTGTGGGCCTGGACGAACCTCCCGCAGACAACCCCTTCTGGGCGTCAAGCGCTGCCAGGGCGTCTGCCGCGGCGGCGTCCGCCCGTGCCTTGCCGTCGGCGGCCTTCCCGTCGGCGCCCTGGGCGTTGATGATGTCCAGGGCCGCCTTGGGCAGCGTGCCGCCCGTCTGGGTGGGGGCTCCGTTGAACACCACCTCGAAGGTCACCGACCAGGTGCGGTCTGCAGGGCCGCCGATGATGCTGTTGGCCAGCGACCCCAGGCGGATGCTGGCGGTGGCGGTCTTGGTGATGGTGCTTGCGTCCCTCAGGATGCCCAGGTCAACCGTAATGCTGGTGAGCCCACCCTCCCCGTCGTACGTCGAGGACACGATGTCGAGGCCAGAGATGGAGAGCACGTGCATGATGCGAGACTGGATGATGATGGGGATGGTGACGTAGGCATGCCCGTCAGGCCCCACAGTCAGCGTGGCGTTCTTCGAGACGGACGAGCTGGGCGGGAAGGATGAGTTGGTGAAGTGCGGCGAGAGGGGCAGGCCCGCCTCCTCGCGGTTCACCCAGATGTTGGCGGAGACCGTGTAGCTGCCAGCCGCCAGGTGGCCGTCCTCGGAGGATATCGGGTCCCCCGCATCCGTGCCACCTGCGTTGGTGCCGCCGGAACCGCTGTTCTCGCCATGGGGGTTGTCGTTTGGCCGGGGATCGACCGTGCTGCCGCCGTTCTCGACCTTGGCGAAGCCGGGGAGCTCGGTGCTGTCCGAGGCCTTAGCCATGCTGTCGTAGTCCACGGTTAGGCGGAGGGACACATCCCCCTCGGGCCTCAGCTCAGTGTCAAGGGGCACGGCGTAGAGCACGCTGCCCTTGAAGTCGAACGTCGCCGTCCCCTTCGCCTGGCCGGCGGGAAGAACCGCCGACATCATGTGAATGCGGTCCGTGCGTTTGTTGTAGCTGCCGCTCCAGTCACCGCCGCCGGCGGTGGGCCTCACACGCTCTGTGCGCACGTCGGAAAGACGGTCGCAGGCACCGATCTCCTGGGTGGTGAAGATGGGGTTCCTGATGGGCAGCACGAGCGTCCTGGTACCGTCCTTCGAGACGACGATCTTCGCGTTCATCGAGAGGGGGGCCCTGGGGATCTCGGCCTGCACGTCAACGTCCTTGTTCTCGTCGATGGTGGGACCGAAGGGATTGTTCGGGCTGTTGGCGTAGACGGTGAGCCCCGGGATGAGCGGGTTGAACTTGCCCGGCATGGAGAGGTTCGCGGTGACCGTGTAGGTTCCGGGCGCAAGGTCATGCTCCCCTGCCGCCTTCCTGACGGTCAGGGTCCCACCCTCATACGCGAAGGTGTAGTTGTCGGCAGCTCCGCCGCTGGGCTTCAGGTCGTGCGTGCCCTCCTCCAGGGACTGGGCCAGGACCTTGGGCGCAACGTAGCCGGCAGCCGTCTCCGGCGTCTCGCCGTTGACGAAGCCGGTGACGTCAACCAGAAGGGAGGGCTTCTCCCCCGTGGCAATGGTCTCGCCCCTGTAGGTTGCCGTCAGGGGCGCCTTGTCGATGGTCCAGTCGAGGACCACTGGGGCCGTGCTGCCATCGGACCATGCGTAGCCCTCTCGCAGCGTGGCCACGCTCTTGTGGGCGCCGGCCGAGGTGGCCTTGCCGGATGCGAGGTCGTATCCCACGCCCTCGGGGACTCCCACCTGCTCCGTGCCGTTGTACACGAGGCCGGAGGCCGCGACAGGCTTGTCCACCGGCTTGGCCTCAGGCTCGACTACCACCAGATAGGCGACAGGGGTTGTGGCGTCCTGGGGCTGGCCAGACATCGCCCCACCCGACGTCTTGTAGGCAGCGTTGAACATGCGCGGAGCAAGATCAGCAATGCCAGTATCCTCATTGTTGAGCGGGACCACGGCGTGACCGTCAACTATGGTGGCGTTGAGTTTCCTCGCGCCGTCGGGCCCGCCTCCCACGGTTCCCGTCACCAGGTAGACGGATGCCCCGGGACTCTTTACGGGGACCGTCGCGGACAAGGGGTTCGTCTGGGAATGGAACTCGAGTACCCCGGCACCAATCACCAGCGGGTTTAGGAAGGGCTGACCTTCCTCGAAAGGCTTCATCGCCCAGATGGCAGCGTATGTGCTCGATCCCTTCGGCTCAACCTGCAAGCCCTCGGCCTTCGCAGTGCTAACAGCCTTGTTCGCGTAGGATTCCTCAAAGTTTGACGTGGATGAGATGACGAAGAATTCTTTGAATGAATCAATCAGCAGGCGTCCCTCCTGGGCATTACTGCCCCCGAAGAAAGCATGGTCGGAAGAGCCATCCGTTGAGTAGGTCATGGACACGTCCGTTGAGGCGTCCAGGATAGTATGAGACCAACGCTTCTTTACAGACTGGTCCTCGACTTTCA
Organism: Olsenella urininfantis; assembly: GCF_900155635.1. Classification (GTDB taxonomy): domain Bacteria; phylum Actinomycetota; class Coriobacteriia; order Coriobacteriales; family Atopobiaceae; genus Olsenella_G; species Olsenella_G urininfantis. The sequence continues at coordinate 162,564 of NZ_LT732540.1, read as the reverse complement.
CGAAGCGCCCAAGCGACTTAGTTTCGAAGGAAGCCTTACCCGCTTCTACAGAGGCGGACGTGTCCATCAGTCGCCCTGCGGCAAAGGCATAGACCGACACATCGTCTGATCCCACAGGCATGCTTGCCTTGAATCTCACCTTGGAGTCGAGGTCGATGGGCTTCCCGCCAGAGATCAGCTGCACATCGTACATATTAAAAGTAGTTGAGTCCGAATACAGCTGCGCAAGCATGCTGGAGGCGGCCTCGTGCGCACTTCCACTCTCGACCGTATCGACCCTCAGCTCCGCGTCCTGCAGCTTTGGGATGACGGATGACCCCTCGTCGGCATAGACTTCGACCTCAACGCCTGTCTTCTCGTCCTTGAGCGTGCGAGAGAAGTCTCCCTCCACAACCTTCGTCGCATGTGCGAGGTCAACGCTCAGGTCAAGTGACTTGATATCAGAGAACTTCGGATCGGAGTTCGGGAAGAACGCATTGAGTGTGGTCGCGTAGGTCTTCCAATTACCAAACCTGTAGCTCCCACTCCAGCTCTTCAGGTTGACGGTTAGCTGGCAGATGCGCGAGGTGACACCTGCATCGGCTACCGTCTTGTTGTACTCCTCGTAGTCGCTGCCCTCCTCCGCCGTCTTCTTCTCGATGTCTTTTCGTACCGCACTCAGGACGGTCACACCCTCGCCATCCTCCGCGTTCTGGACAGTGAAGACCGGGTTGACCAGATTGACTGTGAGGGTTCGCGTTCCGTCCTTACCCACGACGAGCGTCGCGTTGTCGGTGGCAGGCGTCATGGGGATTCCAGCCATGCCTCCAATTCTCTCGGGGTTGTACGGATTGGTCGTATACCCCGGGAAGCCGAGCGGGGTCAGCATGGAGACGTTGGCGGACACGATATATTTTCCCGGTGCAAGTTCAGCACTGCTGGCCGGAAGACCGTCCAGTACGGAGGGACCGCCGGCCAGACTTGCCGCAGGGGCCCTGTCCACGCCAGTCAATGCCATCTCGCCAGCAGGGCCGCTCTGCGCGGGGCCTGCCGAAGGGGCGGACTCACTCGCTGCCTGACCCTCGGACGCAGCCGGGGCCGCGGGTGCGGCCTCCTTGTCAGACGGATAGGCAACGGCAAGCGTGCCAAGGTCGTCCACATCCGCCCTGAGCAGGTCGTTGCCGCCATCCACGGACGCATCCAACTTGGTGGCCACGCCATCCTTGACGTGGTACATGGTCGCACCGTCGCGCTTGGGAAACCATGCCGTGACCTCGTCGGTCTTCTGGAGTTCAAGCCTCTGCCCACCACTCAGCAGCTGCACGTCGTAGGCGTCCACCTGCATGCCCTCCGCGTCACGCCCCAGGGCGTCAACGACGGAAGAGAGGTCGGCGCCGGCCAGGCGCCGCGCCTTGAGCTGGGCGGTGCCGAGCGCATTGCCAAGTGCCTCGTTGGCCGTGCCGATCCTCACCTGCGCGCCCTCGTCGGAGTTTGTGCCGTCCGCGTTGGTGATGGTGGTGGCAAGGGTCCTGTCCCAGGCCCCTCGCTCCTCGGGAGTTGCCTGCTGGGAGCCATCCTGAGGGGAAGCCACCTCAGTCGGTGCGGCAGTAGGAGGCTCTTCCTCGGACGCGGCGGAAGCTTCCGCTGCGGTGGTGCCGTCATCCTCGGTAGGCGCCGACTTCTCGATGGGAACGACCTGCTCCTGAGGAACGGTGGCATCCATCACCTCCGCCAATGCGGCGGTGGGAACCGAGGAGAGGACCAGTGCCGCCGCGAGCGCCATGCTCATCAGCCTCCGCGCGCCCTTGTGCGACATGACCCTCAGGAAGTGACGCCTCTTACCCATCTGAGCTCCTTCATTCTCAACCCAAGGCGAATCGAACAGACAAAAAGTCGGTTTTCACAAACTCTAAGCTGAGAAATGGCCGGTACGCCGTTGCCATGGTCACACAAAAGTTATATATAGGTAACTTTATGTGACCATGGCAACGGCGTATAGCTCCTCACATGGCGAACGATAACATTGCCGCACGCAGGCCGATGCCTCGTGCAGGCCTGGAGGTGCCGGTCACGCCTCCAGGAAGCGGCGGTCGAGCACCTTTATCTGAGTGCCATCGAGCATGACAAGTCCCTCGTCGCGCATGCGGCTCAGCTCGCGCGAGAGCGCGCTGCGATCCACGCTCAGGTAGCGTGCGAGGTCGCTGCGGTTCATGTCCTTGTCTGCGTTATCCGTTGCGTTGCCGGCATCGCGCACCAGAAGATACAGCTTGATGCGATCGCGCATGCGCTTCTGCGCCAGCATCTGCATCTTCCGGTTGAGCATCATGTTCTTGCGGGCGAGCATGCGCAGCGTGTTCATCATGACCACGCCCGCGCAGGGGCTCTTCGCCAAGGTGCGCTGAGACGTCAGCCGCCCCATGTCCAGCCAGAGCACCCGACAGTCCCCCACCGCCTCGACCTGCACGATGCTTGGATCCTCCGCGCAGGCTATCGCCTCGCCGAAGGTGCCGCCCATGCCCATGTTGGCGACGGTCGAGGCATTGCCCGCCTCGTCGTAGAAGTCTATGCGGATGCGGCCCTCGAGCACGATGCCCGCCCTGCGCACCTGCTCCCCAATGCATATCAGAAGCTCGCCCGCAGAGTACGTGCGTACGGTCGCGCCCAGCCCCTCAAGGGTCTCCCCGAAGGCACCGCTGTCGATCCCGTCAAACAGGGAGCTGCGCCTGAGCGCCCTCATAATGACGTCGTCCATCAGCCATCACCCTGCACAGCCCAACACGTGACGCACGCCTAGCGGCCTGCGCTCGTCTCATTAAAAGTTAGACCATAATAACTCTATGGGTAACATGGACGCGTTGCCATGGCAATGCCAACGCAGCGCGGTCTCTCAACTTCGCAAATGGCCTCGGACCCGCACGGCACGTGCGGGCCTCCGGGGCTAGGGAGGAATGCCTGGGCTCCTAGCGCCTTGGGAACCAGGGGATGCACCGGTTGACGCGGCGACAATACTCTTCGTACTCGGGCCCATGGAGCTCGAGCAGCCATCTCTCCTCAGTGGCTCTCATGAGCACCGTGAGAAATGCCCAGAAGAGCGGCGGCGGCACCAGCAGCCACAGGTTCCCATGAACAAGGACCGCACCCGTGCAGACGAGTGCGAACGCCGAGTAGATGGGGTTGCGCACAACCGAGTAGACGCCGTCCGTGACGAGCCGGTTGACCTTGATGCCGTCGTCAATCCTCGCGAGGAAGACTGCGGAGACCCACAGCGCGACGCCAAGGGCGACGAGCGCCATACCGACAATCCTCAGAGGGAGGGCAGCAGCCTCGGCTGTGATTCTGGGAATGGCGCCAAGACGGGATAGCGCGGGGGCCGAAACGGTGAAAGCGACAATGACCCCGACGTACAGGGGGCCTGGACCGAACAGAGGCAGATGGCCGTTCTCCTTCGGCATGCTGACGCTCCTAACAGTAATCATAATCTAACTTTTTTCAGTATACCGACTTGCTCTCATGCCCTCGTTGGGGCTGGCGAGCCCAGGAAGGAAGCACCGAAGGTGACTGAGGCAGCTATGACCAAAGTCACCATGGTCAACACGATGGCCAGCATGATCAAGACCGATATGGACGTCAGCACCATAGCCTCGCTTGCGACGCAGTTCAGAGGCATGAACGTGGACACGGACGTCATGGCAGGCATGGAGCCCACCACTTCGCAGTACAAGAACGACACCTGGTACGAAATCTGCCAGACGAGCGCATGGAGAAAGATGATGTCTCGCGTGGATCAGGGTCTTTCGCCATATGAGAGCGACGCGGACGACCCTGCGAGGGGCGTGTCCGCCCAGGACTCAGGTGCCGCAGCGACGGGGCCCGGTCGTCGGCGTTGGGCGTTGCCCAGACGTTGGGTGGCGGCGTCATGCCCCAGGCGAATGACGGCAACTACAGGACGGACGTGCCGGTGATCGTTATTCTGGGTGGCGACTCATACTAGGTGGCGTGGGCGCGATTCTCTCGCAAGGCCACCTGAGCGGGCTGACTCTCGCGCAGAATCAAAAGGACAGCTCGTCCTCGAAGGGCGACGCGCGACCTCCTGAAAAAACGGCCCCGCCACGCTATGTGACGGGGCCGAACGCAATTCAGGACGAGGTACAGCCTATGCCTTCCTGCCTTTTTTCCGCAGGGCGCCCGCAAGGGCAAGCGCAAGGCCAAAGGCTCCCAGAACGTACGGGGCAGCAAGGGAAACGTCACCCATCCGCGGTAGAGTCGGCTTGGAAGGGTTAGCGGGCGGCTCGACGTAGCTGTTCGTGACCGTGAGCGTGCCGTCTTCCGTGTTCGTGCCGTAGCTCACGCGGTAGTTGCCGCGCAAGTCGCCCTCCACGAGCCTCTCGCCCGTGGCGGAGAGCTCCGCCACGGAGTAGGCGTACTCGCGACCTTGGGCATCGTACGTGGATACGCCCTCCCACGTCGCAGAAAGGCCGCTCGTTGTAATGGGCTCGCCCACAGGCTCGGGCTCGCCGCCGTCAACAGAGCGCAGGAGCTGGAGCGTCACCTCGCCGTGGTCGGCCTCGACGCCGCCCGCCCAGGTCTTTGTCGCATGCACGTCAACCAGAGGTTCGGTCATGTGATGGGTGGTCTCGGAGACAAGCTTGACGTCCTGCCCTCTCACGGAGGTCACCTGCGCCGTGTTGTCAAAGCGCTGGGGTTTGTCAGCCTTTTGGGAGAGGCTTGTGGGCACCGTGAAGCTGACTGACTGACCTGGCTCCAGCGACGGGATGGTCCATGCAAGGGTGCGACCGTCACGCGTGCGGCTTGCCGCAACCTCGTCCATTCCCTGAGTGAGTGCGTTGCCATCTTTATCGGTGCTGCTTACCGCAATGTTGCCCTCATCAATGTTCAGTCCCTCAGGTACGGGGTCGCTGACCTTCACGTTGGCAAGAGGAAGCACCTCATCCTTGTTGGTCACCGTAATGGTGTACGTGATGGGCTCGCCTTGTTCGTTCTTAATTTTTGCGGGTGCATCTTGAGTGCCCGAGGCGGGGTCCGATGACTTGGTAAGCCCAAGGTTCACCGTATGGAGCTTGACGGAGCTTGCCGCATAGAGGTCGTTTGTCAGGGGGTCGTCCCCACCCAACACGTTGACGCATCTCACCCGGTGCTGGTTGACAGAAAGCTTGCCGTCCAGCTTGTCGTTTGCAGCTTCATCCTTTGTAGGAGACTCCATATTGATATAGGCCACGAGCGCCGACCCGGGAGCCAGGACAAAGTCATCCCCGCCCTTGGTTTTGGAGACGTCAATCGCTATCGCACGTATGGCACTCTTGGTCGCCTCGGGCAGCGAGGCTCCCATCTGCGTAAGGTCGTCTGTCCCCTCGTATTTTGTCCACACCTGCGTGTTGGAGAGGTCTGTGTCTGCCTCGCTGGGGACAGTGGTAGCGTAGTAGAGCACGGGCCGGGCATGGTCGTTTGCCCCGGTCTTCCCAAAAGAGGTGCGTCCAGCGATAGCCGAGAGATCAACGCCCCTAAAGTGGCCCTGCCACGCAGAGCTCTGCGCCGGCGAGCCGCCGTGTGCGTCCGCACCGTTCTCGAGGCTGTCATAAAAGACGATCTGCGTGCCCTTGCTGGCCTTCTCCTGGTAGTAGGCCAGGCGATACTGATAGCTGGAGTCCGTGTAGACGTCGCTCGTGCCCCCCTGGGCATCCTCGAAGGTCTGACCTAGCTCGACGTTGCGAACCTGCTGTTCGGTACCCGCCTCGGTCACGTTGACCGGCTTGAAGCTCACGGGCCTGTGCGTCAGGCCAAAGCCGACGGTATTGCCTGTCTCCGCATCGCGAACCCCGTCTGCCAGCGAGGCAAAGTAGTGGTACGTCTCGGGATTGTCCGTCTTGGAGAAGTCAATCTGCGCGGGATCCCACTCGCCCTTCGAGGTGTTCACGAAGGCGACCGTATTCAAGACGTCGGCGCCCCTGTCACGGATGTTCGCATAGGAGTTGACTAGGTCAAACCTGAGGTAGAGCCTAAACGTCGGTGAGTCGTAGCCGGTGTACTTCATCTTGCCGTCGTCGTTGCGCACGCTATAGGCGCTCTCCTCGGGTGGAAGGCCCTTGAGCGTCACCTTGAGCATGGTGAGGCCGCTGCCCTGGTAGTTGGGAATCGTCTCGACATCGTAGTACGAGGCGTCAAAGGGAACGTACAGATGCTGTGCGTTGGGATAATGCCAGCGCCCAACCTCGATGCTCGACTTGTCCAGTGTGGTGCCTGCGGGCAAAAGATCCCAAAAGACCCCGGATGAAATCGCGTACCTGCCCATCAGATCATCGTCCTCGCTATAGCAGGACCTGAGGTTCATGCCGTCGCCCAAGGTACCCATGTTGTTGAAGGACATGACGGTGTAGGTGACGCGCTGCTCCGCCTTGTCAGGGATGTCCGTGACGGTGCTCGCGCTCTTGAGGATGCCGCTGTTCCTGGAAATCTGATTGAGGCGATAGGTCGTATACACATTGTGCTCGTCATCTGTGCTGGCCGTCACCCCGGCAAGCCTCCGCGCAGTCAGGTCACCAGCCTGCTCGGCGGTCTTTCCCTCCATAAGGTTGTAGTCAGCTGGGGCCGTATAGTAGGTCTCCTTACCATCCTTGATGTTTTGGTGCACATAGTCCCTGACCCTCTGCGAGGGAAGCAGGACCTCCGTGGTCACCAGGGACAGACTGCTTTCGTAGTAGGAGCTCTCATGGCTGACGCGCACGTCCACGACGTCATCCGGCAGCGTGACCTGCGCAGTGCCCTTGACGTTGACGTCCTGGTAAAACTCAAAGTTATTTTGCCCTGCATGCCTGATATAGAGGCTCACGGGCTTCTGCTTGGCATAGTCCTTGGAGGGAGACGACATGCGCTCCCACACGCCCGCCTGGGAATACACCGCATCATATTCCTGCAAGCCTATCGTTGCCTTGGTGTAGCGGTAGTCATCATCAGAAAGGTTGATGGGGTCAATCAGCTTGTCTGCGGTTCCGGGTATGCGGCCATTGCCGTCACCGGTAGAGAGAATCTTTCCCCGCTCCGAGATGACCATAGTCCTTGGCTCACAGGAGTACGTATGGGCGTCCTTGTCCCAGGTGGGCCTCACAGGGCCGCTGTCGGCAACGTGAGTGAAGGAGTCGGTGCCCCAGAAGCCCCCTTGCACTTCGGCCTTCTTACCGGCGTCAAGAGCGCTTTGGCCACCATAGTTGACTCGCGCATCCGTATCGTTCAGGTTTTTGCCGCCAGACCTCAGGTGGGTATACTTCCTGTATCCGTAGTTGCCCTTATCAAGGACCAGGATGTTGGCCGCAGTCGTTGCGCTGACCTCAAAGCGGTGCGGTTCTGCCGGGTTGTTAGGGTCGTCCTTGGAGCTCTGGGCGACCTTGACCGTGTTGTGCACGTCGATGCCCTGCTTTTCCATGTCCACGCCACGGACCTTAGCATCCGTAATGAGCGTGTTGGGATAGCGCATCAGGAGGACGAAGGCCTTCCATCCGCCGGCGTTGCCGCTGGAGATTGCGTTTTCGTACGTACCGCCAAGATCGAGATACGCTTGGCTGTTCCACCGGGAGTTGACAAGGGAGGATTGGATGCCCTCGTATACGATGGGACTCGTCTTCGCAGCCCCGTCAGACCACAGGCGCCCCTCCCAGTCCTTGGCCAGGTCGCTGAGCGTGGTCAGGTTGAGTCCCCGATACATGTGGGCAAAATCGCTGAACGCGACCTTCGAGTTGTCCGTCCAGGCGCCGACCAGCTGCCCACCTTCACCAGCGGCAGACCCCACGTTCTCGAAGGTGTAGGTGAAGGGCTGGCTGCTGGACTCGGTCGTCGTTCCAAAGCGTCTGATCTGGGCGGCATAGGCAACGTAGAAGTAATCGTCTGCGTCGGCCGGCTTGGGACCCCAGCTTGGCTGCCAGGTCAGATAGGTGTCCTCGGTGGGGCTGGGAGCGGCCTGACTCAAGCGCTTGATGGTGAGCTCAGGAGGCTTTGCCTCGGTGTGGACCTTGACCGTGAGCGTGACGGTCTGCGTGAAGTCGACGTTGCCGTCCAGGTCCTTATCCACGCTCAGGGTGACGTCAAAGGTCTTCTCGTAGTTTCCCTGCGCATCCACACCCAGGACGGTGGGGATGAAGTGATAGTTGAACAGGAAGCTGTCTGCCTTAGATCCCGAGATGGCTTTGGCGTTCGTGGCAACGACCCTTGAGCCATCGTCGCTTGTTACATAGTTGAAGCTGGTCGTGTCGGCGACGGCGGGAGCGGCGGGCACCTGCGTCTGGAACTGGCTCAGGGGGCTGAGGGGGTTCTTGCTGACGTCGACGTAAGTGTTCGTGTCACCGTCCCAGGTGAAAAACAACGCGGAGGGGGCGCTCACCGTAACCGAGCCCGCCGGCAGGCTCGTGACGTTTCCCGTGTCCGTGAGGTTGAAGGAGATGTCCACGGAGGCGGCATACGGCCTGTTGTACAGTGGGCGGGAGGCAGTTCCAAACGACAGGGTGGTGGGGTTCTCGTATTCATAACCCGTGGTGGTCGAGTTGAAGGGGTTGCCCCATTTGGCCACAAACTTGTAGTCAGGCTCCGCGGAGGCGGGGGCCTTCGCAGGAGCGGAGGGCTCCGTGGGGGCGAGAGCGGCGTCGAAGGGGGCCGCCGTTGTCACAGAGGTCTCCTCAGCGGGAGCTGCGGATACCTCAGCGGGCGCAGGACTCGCCTCGGCGACGGCGAGAGTGGCCATGACGGGAAGCGCCGCGCCTACGGCAACGAGGAGAACGGCGGCAAGCACCAGACCTGCATTGCGTCGGAGCCGGCACAATACAGACCGCAGACCTCCCTGTGGCATGTCGGTCCTGGTATCAGGCATGACGCTCTCCTCTCCCCGCGCGAGCGACACGCCGCGTGGATGCAAAGAATGAAGACNCGCGCCTACGGCAACGAGGAGAACGGCGGCAAGCACCAGACCTGCATTGCGTCGGAGCCGGCACAATACAGACCGCAGACCTCCCTGTGGCATGTCGGTCCTGGTATCAGGCATGACGCTCTCCTCTCCCCGCGCGAGCGACACGCCGCGTGGATGCAAAGAATGAAGACCCCCCCCCGCTGTGTCGAGCGGGGGGGGGTCTTGTGTGACCGGGCCACTATGACGCTGCCTAACGCGGCATCGTCTGAAAAGAGGGCTGAGCGCGCTTCGAGCTTATCGATGCAGATTCCCAAGCGCACGCCAAACCCTTTCAAAGACATTTTACGTGGCATCAGCGCACGGCCTTGCACTGACTGATACGTGCCTATTGGATTCTTCTACTGTTTATTTAGCCTGCGAGCAAGGTGAAGATAGGATACCAGATTTCCGTTTCTCCGTAAATCGCTGAATCTCATTTCAGTTCTTGCCGGCTTTCGGCTGGTCGGTCGTGAGCGCCATCGCTGACGGTGAAGGTGGTGTCGTTGATGCAAGCTCCGTCGATCCGGACGCGGTCGCGCAGGACGATGCGGTCTTGGTAGCCGTCGTCGGCCTCGAACACGCGACGCCCCCGTTCGAACGCCGTGGGGTGCGAGACGCCGCAGTTCGCGGCTATGCCCTCCAAGGGCATGCCGAACCTCATGAGGTTGATGAAGTCGACCCAGGTGGGCAGGTCCTTCTTGCTGAACCCGGGCACGGTTCCGGTGAGGGAGTTGTACCTGCGGCCGCATGCGCCGCCCTTGAGGCGCTGGAGCCCGGATGCGCCGGCCCCGGCCCTCCCCGTATCCGGGAATCCGCAGCTGGGGCACAGCGGATGCGGGCGATACAGGGCCTCTGCCTCGCCGAGCGTCCCGAATCACTGTTAGATTCCCGTTATTTCGCTGGCGGCTTTGCTCTATGGCGATGCCGAAACAGCATCAGGCGGTACTCAGCAGCACCAAAACACGAGTTCAGAAGCAAGTTCCCGTTATTCCCACTCAAGGACACAAACGACGTCATTGGTGACCGCTGGTTGCAATTGAGGACGATTCATTGCCGCTGCCACCCCATGGATGTATGTCGGTTGGTACCCAAAATGTACCCAGTGAGCCTTGCGCCGTCGCCCGCTCAGTCGCCGAGCGCCTAGTTCTCGCCCCTATACACGTAGTCGAGGGTCTGCCCGGCATCGTTGACCCATTCCGTCCAGCCGTTCTGGCTACCGCCGAGCACGAACACGGCAGCAGCGCTTGGGCTCGCGAACTCGACGTCATCGGCAAGCTCCATGCAGTCGCTTGCCTCGCCGAAGAGCTGCCTGCGGACGGCGATCGCACCCTGGTTCTTCAAGACGGGTCTGGAGAGTTCGACCATGGAGCCCGCGAGTACGGTGAAGCGGCCCGTGTCCTTGTCGTAGCGCCCGCTCGCGCGGACTCCGTTCTTCTTGGTGTAAAAGAGCGTGGAGCCCGTCGTCGGCATCGCCTCTACACGGTCGAGGTCATAGCCGAGCGCCCTCATGCGGAAGAGGATGCTGGCGTGCAGCTCCTCGACGCGTTCCTCCTTGTATGGCGAGAGTCGCGGACTCGGCGTCGCCGAGTTGTCCGTCTCATAGGAGCCATGCTTGCGCACGTAGTCGATGGCCTTGGCCTCAAGCGAGTCCAGCACGTCGCGGTCGATGTTGTTGTCGTCATCGAGGAACATGACAGCCTTGTTCCAGAACTCCTTCTTGGCCTTGTGGGCCTCAAGACGCCCAAGGCCCTGGGTGGTCTGCCCGGCATACACACGGGAGAGGACGCCGTGATCCTCGTCAAGCAGGTAGTAGACACCACGGAAGGGCAGCTCGGGAAGATGGCGGGCCTCGGCCAACTTCTCGCGTGGGACGACGACAGTGACAAGCGACTCACCCTCCACGCGGCAGATGCGTATGCCGTCCGGCTCGTTGTCGATGAGCTGCATGGTCATGGTGGTGAGGCTGATCATTGGGCATCGCCCTCCCCGCCCGGCTGGGAGCCAGCCGTGCCCCGCTCTGCGACCTCGTCCATCGTGTAGGTGGCATAGCCCTCGTAGCGGTAGCTTGCGTCGATGCCCTTCATGTAGACCTGCCGGTCGTTGACGTCGCTCGTGAGCGCGGCCTTGAGCAGGGCCTTTATCTCCGTGTCGCGCACGGGGCTGCGCTCCATGGCGAGGAGGTAGTCCTCCTTGTCCACGAGGCTCCAGTCGACCACCTGCCCCAGCTCGGCCTTGAGGATGCAGTCGAGCCAAATGCGCGTACTGCGCCCGTTGCCCTCACGGAAGAGGTGGGCGACGTTCATCTCGACGTACTTCTCGACTATCTGGTCGAACGTGGTCTGCGGCATCTTGTCGATAGCGGCGAGCGCCGCGTCGAGGTACATGAGCGGGGCGAATCGGAAGTTGCCCTTGGCGATGTTGACCGTGCGCATCTTACCCGCGAAGTCGTACACGTCTTGGAAGAGGTAGCCGTGAATCTTGGCGAGACCCGCGAAGGTGCCCACCTCGAACGATTCGAGCAACCTGCCCTCGAACAGCTCAAGGGCGCGCTGCTTGGTAAGCAGTTCCTCCTCGCGAGAAAGCTCCACCTCGCTCGCAATTCCCAATTTATTGTCCAGCATGAATACTCCTCTTGCATGAATAGAAACTATGCCCTCAAGAAACCGCCTTGCGCCCTATGGTGTTCATCGAATGGGTCGTATTTACTTTCCAGCGCCCCCGAATCAATCAAGTCGCCATTAGGCCTTTTGTCCCAGTGAATCGAATATCGACTCTGACGACTGCTCTGTCCCGAGTAATTGAAATCGTATTTATCTTTCCAATCTTGGTAGTCAGTCACTTCTACATCCCAAGCAACGCCTTCAAAAGTCCCGTTCTGTGCAAGCTCCCACTGGTCGATATAGCGCTCCATACCCCTACAAGCAGTTCGCAGCATCACTTGCCCGTCAATTTCGTCGGGTATCATTCCATACGTATTCGCAATTTGGAAGAGCACATGAACCGCCTGAACTGGGCTTCCGAAATCAAAGAACGTCAAAGCGCCCTTAGTAACGCCGAGCGCATCCGCCAAATCCGCAAGCTGTGAATCCTTCGGCAATCGCTTTTTCTGCTCGTAGCTGCGAATGGTCGATTTTGTTGTATTGGCGGCAAGAGCAAGGTCATCCTGCGTAAGGTCATGCTTTTTGCGAAGACGCTGAAGAGCGGCTGCAAATTGAATGTTCATCCACGGCTCTATCGGCTCAACCTCTTCCGGGGTAACCCGGTATCTCAAGGGAAAATCTCTTTCGGAATACTCGGCGTTGAACTCGTCTTTCCACTCCTCATACCAATTGAGGTCAATATCTTCCTCTTTGAGCAAATGGTATTGGACGGCCCACTTATGAAGGGCTTCACTCATGAAGTCGCTCGTCGGTCGGAGATAGGCAAACCGCTCGTCATAGGCAGGCATCAGGCCATATGTCTCCCCCAGCTGAATCAAAGCGTTCAGAGGCATCAAGTCGATATCGTAGATTCTCAATGCCTCAGGCCTGATTCCAAACGCATGAGCAAGTGCCTCAAGGTGTCCCTGCTTAGGCGTAGATTTCTGCTGTTGTCCCGACGGCCTCCCCGACGGCCTGGTTGCCGTGGAGAACTGCGACGAGTGGCTGTATTGCATCGACTCCTCCAACGGCAAGGTGGTCAGTTGGTCGCCCTACGACGGCGACGGGGTCGTCGAGGTTTACGAGGACTTTGATTCCTACCTCCTCGACAGGTTCAATGACGCCATCGAGAACATGTAGCGCAAAGACCCGGGAGGCAGAAGGCTCGGAAATCAGGGCCCTCGCCTCCCGAGGTCAGGAAGTTCATCGCCGACGAGACCATGGCCCCCTACGGTGGTACGCCGCGGCATCCCACCTGGATACCCCCCGTTTTCCCTGAGATGGCGAGATTCTTTACCCCCCATTAGCCACCTGGGGAAACGCCGTGCGGAGACCGCCGGAAAGCCCGTTGAGTTCGATTTGAGTTTCATGGGCCCCGAAACGGCCCCGTCTCGCCCCCGGGGACAAAAACCGCGCGTCCACTCACTTGCAATGAATCCTTACTCCCGTTCCCCCGAATAGCGCCCCGCGCCTTGCCGTCTCGAAGCACAGGGAGTAAATGAAGGAATCGCAGGCGAAAGGGGGCAAAACGACAAAGAAAAAGCCTCCGTCCCAACGCGGGATGGGAGCCGCCGTGCGTTTAATCCCACCGCTGCCGAGGACAAAATCCTCAGACACTTGGAACGGATTGATAACCGCACCAGGAAATACCTGCAGGCCAAGGATTACATGGCCTGGTTCAACCCCGCCTGGTAGGCATTGAGTGGCGAGGAGCGTGATGTACTGGAGGTTTGCTTCCTTAGCGGGTACGAGTCCGCCACCGATGCGATTTGTGAAGTGCAAGAGCGACTGAACGTGGAACGCTCCACCGCCTACAACCGGCGCAAAACCGGTTTATCAGGGCACACCGTCGTCTGCATACCTGATTGGCGGCGCACACCTAGATAAGGACTGGGTGGTGTGGCTGCCTGGTAAAGCAAACACGACTAGCCGCAAGATTCTCGATGCCGCCTACCATGCGGGCTTCACACCCGTCCCAACTTTGCCAGCCACTGAGCCAGGAGCCCGTGACGGCGATGGCAGACACCGCAACTACGCCGTGCCCTGCTGGTGCGCCTAGAAGGTGATAGTGCCTGGGCTAAACCACCGAAACCCGCGAGCACCACAGCAGATCCGGCGGGCTCGCTGAATAGTCGGCGGGTGCGGCTGGTGTGTTGCGAAGACCCATACACCAATCTTGAAGCAGGAGCCGAGGGCACGATCCTGTTCGTCGATGCTGCCAGCACGGTTCACGTCGACTAGGATAATGGCTCCACTCTTGACCTGCTGAAAAGTATTGATCAATGACGACTCAACTAGGTGAAAGAAGTTGAACAATACCCGAAAGATGTTAAAGTATTCCCCAAGGTATCCGCCAAATTGGAGGGAACTCATGAGGAAAAGTACGAAAAGGGCGATCAGCCTGTTAATCGCCCCGTTGGTGTTTTTAGGGATGATGGTCACTAATATAGTGCCTCCCCAAAGCGCTAGCGCACAAGGGCAGGTAAGAATCGAGATTTTACCGGAGATTTTCATAAACGAGCAGACGGAAGCCTTCTTCGACTCGCCGCAGCAAGCTATTGGGGCAAAACGTACGCTTAACGTTTATGGCGGAGCGCCACAGGCTAAGGTTCTAGAGACCTGGAAGAATATCGCCTTCCAGGTTTATGACGGCGACGGGAACCTTATTGAGACGACCAAGGGAACCGTCGGGGATCCTGCTCGATGGGGCGGAGCAAAGTATCTAGGCCCATACCCGCAGGGCAAGACCTACACCGTAAAGGTTGACAACTCGACTGTCCCAGAGGGCTACCATTCCTGGTTCACCGCTGAAACATCGGGTTACCCGGGTGGTGCGACCGACATGATGACGGTAGGCTCCGACAACTATTCGGCCACCAACCCGAAGGAAAACGTAAACTCCATAGCTGAAACGCGTTTTCACCTTGACATAGCCAGCGTCGCCTACGCGAAGAACACGGACGTGGCCAAAGATCTTTTCGTGGTTGAAAACGACAAGGTCACTGGGATAAATACCAAGTACACCGAAGGCACTGACTACGTCATAAAAACAGTCGCTAAAGACGGAACAGTGCCCCAGCCGACTCAGGCGGAAGTGGCGAATCTTACCGATGAGGGCAACATGCCGGCGGACTTCTACTTCATGTACAAAGATCAGAAGTCTTCGCTTCAGAACATCCGTGCACGCAAAGGCAACTTTTCGTACCTCAGGTGGTGGGAAGGAAACGATGGGGTCAACACTTTTGAAAAGTTCAAGTCTTCCAGCGTTTTCGTCACCACTTTGAATCAGCATATTCCAGAGGTTACGTTCTACAAGGCCGCTAACGAGGGCGCTGAGCCAGAGGCGCTGGCATCGATGCAGGTTTATTACGGACGCTCGGCAGCGCAAAACTGCCTGAGCGATGGTACAACCTGCCTGCCAAAGGAACTTCCTGCCGCACCGGCCAAAGCGGGGTACGCGTTTAAGGAATGGAATACCAAGGCTGATGGCTCTGGCGATGTCTTCGATGCCGACACGGTGGTTAAGGGAGATCTGGCGGTATACCCGATTTATGTCGTCAATACTCCACCCGTGCTTGAGGTGAAGGACGCGACGATTACCGCCGGCGAACAGCTGGATCTGCGCTCACTGATAACCAAGGCAGCTGATGAGCAGGACGGAGCAAACCTAGCCGATAAAGTCGTCATAGAGCAAGGAGATTTCGATAGCTCTAAGGCAGGGGCTTACGAGGTTAAGTTCACGCTTGCCGACTCTAACGGGGAAAGCGTAACCGCGATCGCAAAGATTACGGTTAAGGAGGCGCCGCAGACAAAACCGACTGAGCAGAAAAAGACCACCGTCAAGAAGAGCAAACGCAACTTGCCGGCAACCGGTTCTGCTGGAACCGGGTTATTGGAGGTCGCGTTTGCCTGTGGAGCCTGTGGATTAGCCAGTATCGCTATTTCAAGGCGGGTAAAAAGAAACAGCTAGCCAAGATATATCCGCTTGACATCAACTAAATATGGGGTTGGATGCTTCGTTCTGCGACGTCCGACCCCATATTTGTCTTAGAAATCTTCGGGTTCTTTTCGCAATCGGGGTTTAAAAAATTTAGTCATTAGCCCAATAATTCTTTGAAAATAGTCGCTAACTCGGGCAAATGCAGGTAAATTAGCGCGAGCAGCTTGCGAGCAGTTAACAAAAACCCCAGGTCGCGCATCTTCGTTATCGGCGAGTAAAGTGAGCTGTCTCAGGTGGCTTGCCCATGAGTTGAATCGCTTTCGCAATTCAAGGCGCAATCGCGACATCTCCGTCACCTGAGCCTAGGCTTGTTTTTGACCGCCGCACAATATGGCTCCCGAGGCAATGCGGTGAGATAATGCGATCAGCGCAGGCAATGGTGCCTAAAAATATAGAAGCCGGAGGCACCGGTCGAACCGGCAACAGCAAGTGCAAGGGAGGCTATATATGGACAGGGAGGAATTGGACGAGCTGATGTCCATCGATCTTGAAACGCGCAGGAATGCGGAAGCAATCCTCTTCGCGCTCGAACAGGCACCCGACGGCTTCAATACCACGACCTACCGCCAGCTGGAAGCACAGCTCGGCTGTGATCTCGATATGGATATCCACTATCTGTTAGACTTGCACGCCGCCATCATGCTACTCTCCGAGACCCATGGCCTCAAGCTCGACATGAGCCGTCACGACTACAAATTCGAAGGGCTATCCTTCAACCTCGACTACGACGTCTGGCACCGCAAGAACGCCGCCGCAAACGGGATGTTCGACGACGAGGCCTCTCCGGAGAACCGCGGCTAGCGCGACGAGCACGACGAGGTGATTGCCGACACCATCGCGAACATCCTCTTCAAGGCGCTGCCGGCCCATGCCATCCCGCCGAAGCTCAGGTTCAGCTATGAGAACGTTCCCACCCTCGACGCCGAGACCCTCAGCGTGTACTGCGGGTTCGAGGTCGCGGGGCTCTTGTTCTTCCTAAGCTTCGAGCTCGACACCGGCAGAGGCGGCAACCGCATTTTCCTCGGGCTGGAGCCCGAGCCCTCCACGGCGGGCGTGAGTCTCACCTGCAGGGGGATGGACGACAATTTCACGGCCGCATGGGATCCCGATACCACCGAGTGGGACAAGCCCCTGTCGTTTGACCGATAGGTGGCTGACCGACTTCCGTCAGGGACGACGCCCCTTTCTGCCGCCAGCTGAATCGGGCGGTTGACCGAGATGGGATAATGCCCGCAACAAAATGATTGCCCCGAAAAGAGCGTTCCATGGCAGCAAACGAGATTCAGCCCTCGAGCGACAAGAGCAGACGGTTGGTGGCCGAGCGGTCCCCCGAGAACGTTGAGCCCGGCAAGCTCGCCGACGCGGCGGAGAGGATCAACGTCCTCCACAACCGGCCCACGCAGATCGCCAATGACGGAATCAATTCCGCAGTACGGGCAGAGCGCGGTTTTCTCACCATCCTCGATCCACTCGGTGATCTCTGACGGGTCGAAGATGCGGAGGCAGTAGAAGCACCCACACTTCTTGTCTTTCCTTAGCATGGGCTCGTTGTTTATCGAGAACGCATGCGCCGATATGACTCTTCCGTCCATGGTCTTCTCCGCAAACACTCCCAAATGGCTCACCACATTCTAGGGCACGGATGGGATTGTGACGGCAGCGGACACTTCACCATGCCTATTCGCATGGTTGAAGGAGGTTTCCGCATGAGCACTAATGGCCTTGACGAGTACTGGGTGCCTGAGCATGTGAAGGACTATCTGAGGAAGCTCGGGTTCGTTCTTCCCCTGGATGACATGGAGCCTTGGATTCGTAGCTGGGATGACTGGATGAGCGCCAGGGGCGAGTTCTACGACTACAGGGACAAGGACGGCATGTGGGCGTGTGTACGCTGTTCACCGTCGATCTATTCACCCTGCCATGCGCGTGTGCAAGGAGTGGGGCTCTCTTCTCCTCAACGAGGAGGTCAAGGTGGTATGCGAGGACCAGAAGGCGACCGACTGGATCAACTCGTTCTTCTCTTCCACCAACTTCATGAACACGGCGCAGGCCACCGTGGTGAGGGCGTTCGGGCTCGGCACGGGCGCCTGGGCGTTGTGGATTCACCTGGGCAAGCGGAAGGTTCGTATCCGGCACTACGACGCTCGCATGGTCATCCCCCTGAGCTGGGATGAGGATGGCATCACGGAGTGCGCTTTTGTCACCAGGGCCTTCTACAGGGGCAAGGCCGTGGACCAGCTGCAGATGCACCTCAAGGGCGGGATGGGCTTCTCGGCAGATCCTTCTTCACCTTCCACACCTTCACCTAGCAATGTGGACGTTCTTCTCACCGATGAAATGGAAGAGACGTACAGGATCGTCACCGTGTGCTTCGACCACGAGGGCAACGAGCTCACGCCCGTGGGCATTCTTCCGATCTATGACACGGGATGTCCTTTCCCCACCTTCGGCATCGTCAAACCAGCGGTCACGAATACCAGGGTGGATATGAGTCCCTACGGGCAATCGGTGTTCGCAGACGCGGTTGATGCTGTCCAGGCTGTGGACCTCACCTTCGACGCTCTTATCAACGAGATCGACCTATCCAAGATGCGCGTGTTCCTCTCCGATGTTCTCTTCGATAGGGAAACCGATGGCAATAAGAACGTCACCATCCCCTTCGGAAAGCAGGACTGCACCGTCTTTCGCAAGGTCATGTCTACCGAGGACACCATCCAGGAGTTCGCGCCCGCCTTGCGCACGAGCGGTCAAATCGAGGCGTTCCGCGTGGCCCTGCAAATGCTTGGCGACCTCACGGGCTTCGGCATCAACTACTTCGACATGGACGACGCGCGGGGGTATGTGAAGACGGCCACTGAGGTATCGTCCGACAACTCGGCGCTCATGCGCAACATCCGCCGGCATGAGAACAGCCTGGAGAGCGCGATCGTCTCCATTGCAAAGGCCGTCATGCACGCGTCGCGATCCTTTGGCGAGAGCATCCCCGACGAGGGCGAGACGCGCATACAATTCGACGACTCCATCATTCAGGACACGGCCGCTGAGAAAGAGCAGGACATGAAAGAAGTAGGCGTCACCATGGGCGTTCACGAGTTTCTTATGAAGTGGTATGGGGAGGACGAGGCGACCGCTAAGAGGCGCGCCGCCGAGCTCGTCGAAGGCAGCCTAGAGAAGGTGGACTAATCCCCTGGACGCTCGATAGAGGTGAAGCCATACTCAACAACGACCTGATTTGTGAATGGCTCGGGGTCGATCTCGATTTTCTCCCCGTTCCCCTCAAGCACAAGCTTGTAGCCGCACGCCTGGGCGATCTGCGCGAGCGTGTCGGTGCGCGGGTAGCTCCCTCGGCTGATGAGCGCGGACAGGTACATGCGGGACTTCCCGAGGGCCTGGGAGGCGCCCACGACGCCTTTGCCGCTCTTCTCGCACATGTGCTTGATGGCGTCGGTAATCTGCATGCCCTTTACCTTTCTCCTGCGGTGTACCAGTACAGTCTATCTCAGGTCGCATGGATTAGCAAAGTGTAATCTCTATGGAGTGATGATTAGCATTTGATAATACCAGCTCATGGGCCTAATATATTATCAGTTGATAATCTCTACGGAAAAGGAGGACGACATGACCGCCACCATCACCAAGGAAGCCACCGCCTGGAAGCTCCCCGACCTGGACACCGTCTACCACTGCGAGGAACTCGGCCCCATGACCCTGGGCCAGATGCTCGACGGCGTGGACCCGGATCTGATGCCCTCCGACCAGACCATGTACGAGGACCTGCTATGGGCCTTCGGCGCCTGGGACACGCTGGAGCAGATGAACGCGGCGATGGCCACGCGCGTGTACATGGCGGATCCTGACGGCACGGTGGGGTTCCGCCTGGTGAAGTAGCCACGCGGGCACGCACAGACGCATACGAGCTCTCCGGGGACGGCCTGCGGGCCGTCTCCTGCTGTCTGGGCCCTGGGATCCGTCACGGCCGACCGGGCACGGTGACCGCCGCGGCTGCCGTCTCTGCCGCCGACGGTGCACACGGGACGCGCGAGCGCGCGAGCACAAAGCGGTAGCGCCATGGGCAGGGGTGCCGTGTGGCGCGGCCCAATCCTCGACGTGCTGCGCTTGCGTGGCCTGTGCGCACGGCCCGGCGGCAGATAAATTCGACGACATGACGCTCGCTGGTTCTGTCACGGCCTCGATAACAGCGGGCTCGCGGCGGATCTCTGCGACTGATTCACTCAATTCTGCAATGTGAGCGTCAGGCAGTTGTTTCTAGACGCGTTAGCTCTTTCTGACCTCTTCGAGCAATGACGCGAAGACCGGGGGCCAGACTGCGTATTCGTACGGGTTCAGGCAGAACAAGGCGCAGTCATTCATGTGCACGAGGTCGTTCAGCATGTCGAGCTGTAGCGACCCTTCCTCGGGCAGGCTGCTGCCCTCCCTTTTTCGACGCAAGCCCTCGCGTGCAGCGACCAACGCTTCATAGTCCGTGAATGAGCTTTTCACCGTCCTGTCCACAGTCTCGGGCATCGCGGGCAATTCCATGCCGAGGTTCGCGCTTAACTCCACAAGCACCGACTGCTCGTCAACCCCGGCTTCACTCAGCAAGGACGCTATCTTGTCGCGGTCTTCGCCGTGCAGTACGGCAGACGTGTATCCCCAGACCGCTTCACTCACCTCGTGTCTGTGTATGTCGCAATAGAGCCTGACGTTGACCATCTTCTGGAAATAGTCGGCGGCCATGCCGATTCGGCGCTTTATCTCTTCATCAATGAAGATGAAACTGCTCCGCGTTATCGGGTGCACCTTGCAGCCATGGCCGGCGTTCTCGAGGAATTGTATCTTGCCGAGCTTGCCGCTGTCGCGGTCGCATGCAGCGCGTCGCACGAACGCTTGGTCGTGCGACACCACGAGAACGGTCTTTCCCTGGTGCTCCATGATGCATCGGTAGATCTGGCTCCTGCGGAAGTCATCGTAAGACGATGCAGGATCGTCTACAAGCGTGAGCTCGGAATCGTTGTTGTGCAGGAACAACAGCAGTGCGATTAAGTTCTTCTCGCCGTAGGACAGTTGCTTTCGCATGTCCGCTCCCTGCTTGCCCCTCACGTGGCGCAGGACGTATGCGGCCTTGTGCCCCGATCTGTCTGCGTCCTCAATCTCGAATGCGTAGGGTATCCCGAGTGTCTTGAGCTTGCTGTTGAGACTTCTGGCGTTGGTGTCGACCATCCTCTTGAGGTCGGCCGCCATGCGGCCCATGAGGCTCGACAGCTCGGCACGCCTTGCGTTGACGTCTTCCGCGATGGCGCGCAGTTCGGGGACGAACTCGTACACCGCCTCGTCAAGTTCCAATCCCCGGGGAATGCCCTTGAGCAGCGCCGTGCCGTTGCCGATGTTGCAGTATTGGAGCACGAGCTCTATCTGAACCCTTGCCGTGAACAGGCGCTCAAGCCGCTCCTTTAACTTTGCGAACTCGACCTCGCCAGAGAAGTCAGGTGCCTGGAATCCAAGCCTTTCCATGATTGGCGATGCGGTAAATATCGGCTTGAGCTCTTTCGTCGTGAGCGCACGGACCTCTGACAGCTTGATTGCGCGGTCTTCCGGTATTTCCTGGCCGCAGAACGGGCAGACGTCGTTGTCGAAGTCATCGTTGACGGTGAACCCCCTCGACTGCCATTCGAGGTAATCGTAGTCACACGCATCTAGCATCCCGCGAACGCGGCCCGTGGTGCCCGAGACTGCGACATGCGCCTTGCAGAGCCTGGTTGACCCCGAGAACTTGCCGCTCCTCGCTGCCGGCTTACCTATCTCCTTGGCAAGAGCGTCAACATCGTCTTTCATCGCAATCAGTCTTTGTCTGATTTCACGCAGGTTTTCGATGCTTGCGTGGAAGGCCGCCTCATGCTCCAGAAGCTCCGACTCGTCCCCGACGAATACGCGGTAGCAGTCCTCGTTAGCCGCCTGATCGAACAGAATGGTGTGCCGTTCGATGCTGTAGAGCGAAGCGACAGCAGGCTGAGGCGGGTTCCCGTCCACAAGCACAACCGGCTCGCTGGCTTCGCCGACCGTCGCGTCCTTAGCCTCTAGCGGTTTCGATATGGCGTCAAGGATGGACGACTTGCCTGAGCCGCAAACGCCGAACAGGTAGTTGACCTTGCCTTCTTCGAACTCGATGCCGAGTTGGTTGATGTTGCGATAATTCGTGATTGAGATTTGCATGCAAGCCTTCCGGTTTGCCTCGATTGCGCGGATGAGTGGTCAGCGCTACAATTAGGACTACAACGGACTGATTTTAGTCTAAAACTAGGACAGATGAACGAATCTGGAGCCCACATGATGAGAAGCGAAGTATACCTCAGCACAAGTGTCCTGCAAAAAGACCTTCGTGTAAGGCTTCCAAAATCAGCAGTCGAGAACCTAGATCTTATGCCCGGCGTGACTGAGCTTGAAATAAAGTTCGACGTTGAAAACAGATGCATCGTATTGAAGCCTGCGAGCAAGACCGATGAACCTCAGCTTTAGACAACCGCTCTGCGTGACGCACAAACAGAATATCAATAGGATAGTTGGCGCTATCCTTCAGCTGCGCGCAACAACGTCTGCAGCACTTAACGAGCAGCAGCGCCTGATGATTACGCTGGGCTTGGTTGACCATGCTCTGATAGAGTCCTCTGGTGCCGAAACGCCAATAATCGACATAGATCAAAACTCTGTATACAGTGCCCTCGATACGAGCTGCCTGTCAGCATTGCTTGACGACAACGCGATCGAGCTGCTGCCATATGCCCTCGAAGCGCTCGTGTATGAAAACGATGACATCAGTAACTCCTGGCATGACAGACGTGGGGGCTTGTTGACCCATGGGAAAAAGGCAAAAGGCGTCTACTTCACTCCATATGACATCGCGCGTCATATGTGCATGTCCAGCATTGACGAGCTCATTAACGTTTGCAGCGTGAGCATTGGTGAGGCCCGCTTTGCCGACCTGTCATGCGGAACAGGAGTTTTCGCTCTATGTTTGCTGGCTGAGCTGAAATCGCGTGGCTTCATGCCTGATTTCGATTCTGCATTGGACTTCTTCGAGAATCGTTTCAGAGGGCACGACGCGAACATGTTGGCCGTAATTGTCTGCAGGTATTGCATCAGCGTCGTGCTGCGAAGCCTCTATCCGGACGAGTTCACATCCCATAGAGCAAACCTTGCGTTGACGGCATCAATCCAGCACACCGATTCTTTAGCTGGCGAATCGCAAGAAGCGTTCCTGAAATACTCGCCTCATTGCGTCATTGGCAACCCGCCATATGTCTCTACCAGGGGCGGAGGCAATACCTGCATTGACTTCCTTCACGTTGCTATGACAGTCGCGGACGGTAATGCCGTGATTAGCTATGTATTGCCCATATCAGTCTCCTGCAACCGCGCCAAGCCGTATCGAGCGATGCGCGAGAGGATAGCCCTAACCGACATATGGAACGCACGCTTCGAACACTATGACCGGAGTCCTGATGCCCTATTCGGTGACGATGTGAGGACGCGAATTGTCGTTCTGCGGCTTAGCCGAAACAAACGCTGTCACGATAGGTATGTCTGCACAACCGGTTTGTCTCGCTGGGTCTCTAGCAACAGAGCCATTCTATTTGAGGACATGCTGAAAAGGGGGACCCCTGCACAGGGCGAAGATGTCCTAGAGTTTGTGCCAAAGATCGAAACGCCCGTTGGCATGGCACTGTTCTCTGAGGTAGCAAAAGCCAAGGAACCGAGTCTTGCAGGGATGATTGCCAAGAGAGGCGTCGGTAGGTGCAGCGGCTATTATCCAACTATTGTGTACAACTGGATACTGGCATTGGACCATAACCCGCCTTCGCATGACGCGAACGGTGAGCCTTATGTACCCGACAGCCTGCGTACATGCACTTTCGCGTGCGAAGACGACATGTATTACTTTATAGGAATTCTCAACTCCGTCACCGCTTTCTGGTTCTGGACCGTGGAATCCGACGGGTTCCATCTTTCATCGCACCTGCTCAAAGCGTTGAACCTTGGACGTTCCCGATTCGATGTGTCGACTGCTCAGCGCATATCAGAGTGTGGACGCATGCTGTGCAGACAGTTGCCCGAACATAAGACAAGCAGCATAAACAGCGGAAAGACCATCGTTAGATATAACCATCTACCTGCGCTGCAAACGATATTTGAAATTGACGACCTCATTCTCGGAGCGCTTGACACCGATGCTAATGCCAAGCTTCTGCACAACTGGTATAGGGACTACCTCGACTGCGCAAGAAACGACGCTCAGCTATTGGGCTACTTCGACTATTTGAAGGGGACAAAAGAATGATAATCAATCCTGAAATTAGCATTAAGGAGCAGTCCGCGATCACCAAAGACGAGTGGCGTGAGTGGACCAAAACCGTCTGGGATATTGCCAACATAAGCGACGGGAATCATCCTGCTGTCTTCCCCGAAGAGATACCGCGCAGGCTTATGAAACTCTTTTCCTTTGTGGGCGACACCGTACTCGACCCGTTCTCTGGCACGGCATCCACCGGTGCTGCCGCCCTGAGAAACAAGCGTATGTACATAGGCTTCGAGACAAATCCAGACTATGTTGACATCGCAACAAAACGGCTCAACGCCCTAAAAGACGAATACGACCACATCGAAGATGGGGACTTTGAAATCGTACCTAGCAGCTCATCGAGCCTGGCGAGTCTCGACGATGACTCCGTCGGCTGCGTCATCACTTCGCCCCCTTATTGGAACAAGGCGGATTACGGCGACTTTGAAGGCAACATTGGGAGCATGCAATACTACGATGACTTTCTTGAAGCCATGGGCAAGGTGTTTGCGGAGTGCTACCGCGTGCTAATGCCAGGACGAAAGATCTGCGTAGTGACGGCAAACGTTAACCAGAACACCCGTGAATACGGCTTGGTCACCATGCCCATTGCAACCGATCTGACGAAGCTCATGCAGCAAACCGGGTTCTTCCTGATCAATCAGATTATCTGGAACAAGGACGGTACCGGTGGAAGGTGGGGTTCCGCAAACGGGCAGAGGCCGATTTTCGGAAGCTACCCATATCCGCCCAACCTGCTCTTCAAGAACGTGAACGAGTACATCATCATATGCCAGAAGCCCGACCCAAAGAAGAAGAACTCGAAGGCCCCTGCCTACGCAGATCTTTTCAGGACGAAGCCGGTCTAATCAAGCAGCAGCGCAAATCACGTCAAGAAGACCGATGATGGCCAACATGCAGAGTGGCCATCATCGGTCTCCAGTCTCTTAAATGCCTTTCATTTGCGCAAGATATAGTTGCTATTCATACAGTGGACAATCCGGCCACGTGTTGTAGAGATCCGACGAGGTCAGAAAGGCGTATTTGAACGAGTTGCCTCTTTGGGGCTCGCTATCGAGCCTCGCGTTCATCTCTGGATAACCGGCATCCCCCGGCATGAGCAGCATGTAGCGGAAAAACTTCTTGCTAATTCGCTTCATCAGGATAATCGGCTTGGTAGAGGGATCTTCTGGATAGTACTCGTTTAATATCGTTGCGCCCTCAACTTCAAGTCGCACATTGCGGTTCACGTCTGATAGAACAACAACCCGTCGTTCTATGCGTGCAGGAGACGATGCCCCAGGGCCTCGCATCTCCTGTAGGCTAACTTCTTCGCCGTTCTCCAAATGGAAGAAGTTCTTCTGTATGTCCATGTTGAATTGGACTTGCTTCGCGCGGCCACCTCCTTTGGCAGCATACTTCATCATGTACTCCGCAGGCTCTTGTTCTTCTTCCGAGCTAGATGGGCTCGAAGGCGTGGCCTTTGGCTTCATCTGTGTTGAAGGACGCGATACTGAGCTCTTCGCGCTATCTTTACGTGCGAATAACCCTGAGCCTTGAGACTCGGCGCTTGTCTTGCGGACTGACGAGGCTTTACGCAACTCGGATTCTGGAAGGATGTAACCCCCGGCTTTGAGATTATTTAACGTCGCATCATCAATCTCAAGGCAATAGGGTGATTCGACGTCAGTGTAATGGGCGAATAGCTCGGCCATTCTAGTCGGCGTCGACCCCGAGCCTGCCAGTACGATACATGCCTCGTCATTCTTTAGCAGACCGCCTTCTGTCATGTTGTTTGAGCCGACTGCAAGCCAGTATCCATCATTCGACTCAAGCATGTAGGCCTTATCGTGGAATGTGATATAAGGGTTCTCGTTATGGAACACGTACAGATGGTCACAGAGCGACTTTAACTCGCTGATTGCCTCGATCGAAGTGTTCCTCTGGTCAATACCCACCGTTCCGATAATCGTTTGGCCCTCGCTCTTGAACTCTTCTAGATATGGCTTGAGCAGGTTCACACCGCTCATGCGCGCGTATGCGACTGCGAATCTGAACGTGGAATAATGACCGTTTTCGATTTCTTTGACCAGGCATTCGCCAAGCGCATCCCGATCCGGCTGCATGATTATCTGAGCGCTCTGCGACGTCATTCTTCGACTCCCATCAGTTCAAAGCACAGCTCATCGGTGCTTATGCCTACTCTCTTAAAAATCGCTTCAAGCAAAGTGATCTTTACGCTTGTCGAGGTCGCGAGATTCACGTAAAGCTCTTTGTTTATCTCAGCCCAACCTTTGCCCTTGTTCTTCCTTGAAAGGTAGTTGGCCGAGTCACCGGGGAACGAGGGGAGCGCCGCAATGGACATGAGCGTCGCAGGGTCGAGCTCGTAGATTTGCCTGATGACGTTTTACGCGGCCTCCTTCCATGTCTTCACGGGAAACCTTGAACCGAGGAATGTGAATGCTTCGATGTCGGAACTCGTGAAGTCATATTCATCAGAGAGGTAGTGCGTCTGCGCAACCTTTACCTGCGGACGGAACGACGTGTCGGGATATGGCCATAGCTCCTTGAACAGCAGCACCAACGCCTCTTCACATGCTTGTAGTTCTTCGATTCCCCACTTGTCCTCTGTCTTCTTCTCGACCGAGAAGACGAGCTCGCCGCTCTTCATGAGCTCTTCCGCTGCGGCGCTGAAATCCGCAAGGTATTTTGTATCGCCACGCGCGGAAAGCTTCTTGATGATGTCGTAGATCGCTGGTGCGAATTTAGCCATGGTATCGGCATCTGCCAGGAACTTCACAAGGGACTCGTTGGTTTGAGTCGGGATGAGGTTCATTCCGTCGTCAAACACCGTGGCCTCAAGAGCGGTAACCCGAGGGGCTACCTTTGCCGGCGGCAGGGAGCTGATCGGAACGATACCCGTTTCTTCGCTCTGGGCGACAAAACCGCAATGCGGGCATGTGACCGCACTTGAAGAGATCCTTGCATGGCATTCAGGACAGAAAATCAACGACACAGGCGTACTCCTCCTCGCGATTAAAACACTCCCATTATCCCCGTTTCAGCTTGAGCTGTCATTAGCTCATGGCCGACAAGCAGGCCTCCTAAGCAGCTTGTGACACGGGCGGACACTGCCTCCCAGGGGACGAAAGTCGAGACCTTGGGAGACAGTTCTTTATGGAGTCAATCGTCGTCGCGTGCATAACGGGGGTGGTCACCCTCGTCGGCGTGATCCTCTCCAACTCGAAGAGCAGGGCCGTAACCGAGCTCAAGCTTGACGCCCTCACGGAGAAGGTCGAGAAGCACAACCAGCTCATCGAGCGGACCTACCGCCTGGAAGAAGGGCTTTCGGTCGTGCGGAGCGACATCGAGAACCTGCAGAGGAAGGTGGGCTGACATGAACGAGTTCCTGGCAAGCAACGACTGGCAGTGGAGGCTCCTGCGCACGATCGTGCAGGGCGTCCTTGGCGTGGTAATCGCGAATCTTGGCCTGATCATGGGCTGGTGCGTGCTGGACCCCAGCATGCGCGGGCTCGTGGTGGCGCTGGTGATGGCGGTGCTGTCTCTCATCATGGCCACGCTCGGCAGCGACGGCGACAAGTCGGAGATCCCGAGAGGTGAGGCGCGTGGGGCTTAACGGCATCGACATCAGCTCCTGGCAGGACGACCTGGTCGTCTCGGTCATGGGCACCTGCGACTTCGTGATCGTGAAGGCTACCGGCGGAGCGGACTACTCCAACGAGTGCTTCCGCCGACACGCCGACGAGACGCTGGCGGCGGACAAGCTGCTCGGCTGCTACCACTACGCGCACGACTGTGGGTACGAGGGCTCGGCAGAGGCCGAGGCGGACCACTTCATCGCCGAGTTCAGGCCCTACGTGGGCAAGGCGATCCCGTTCCTGGACTGGGAGGCGGACGCCCTGAACCTGGGGCCCGTGTGGGCGAAGAAGTGGCTGGACAGGGTCAAGGCGAAGACCGGCGTGACACCGGGCATCTACACGAGCAAGTCGGTTCTTTTCTCCTATGACTGGTCCGGCGTGGCCAAAACCTATCCGCTATGGGTGGCCCAGTACCCGAACTACGAGGAGACCGGCTTTTTGAGCGAGCCCTGGACCGACGGCTGGGACTTCGGCGCGTGGGACTCGCCGCTGATATTCCAGTACACGGGCACCGGGCGCATCCCTGGCTACGGCGGGCACCTTGACCTCGACCTCTTCTACGGTACAAGGGACGACTGGCGGAGGCTCTGCGCGGTTGCCGGCGCCTCCGCTGGCACCGGGGAGGTGAAGGAAGTGGCGATCAGCAGAGCGAACGTGGCGGCGCAAATCATGGAGCACCTCTGCACCTGCCCGCTGCACGGGTACTCTCAGCCCGGGCGGCACGGCACGAGCGGGCACTGCAGCGTGCAGACCGACGCGGGCGTCGTGAAGGTCACCAAGGGCGACCGCGACTGCTCCAGCGCGGTCTGCGAGGCATGGGAGCTCGCGCTGGCCGGCACGCAATACGACGGGCTGATCACCCGGTACAACTGGACCGGCGGCATGCGCGAGATGTTCGTGGGGTCTGGCCTCTTCTCCTGGAAGCCGATGAGCTTCAACGCGAAGCGTGGCGACATCTACCTGGACGAGAGCACCCACACGGCCATGTGCGTGCGCAACGACGGCACGGCCGACCTGCTGGCCGAGTTCTCGATCAGCGAGACCGGCAGCATCGACGGCGAGCCCGGCGACCAGACCGGGCGCGAGAGCTGGGTGCACGACTACTACAGCGGCCATTGGGACGGAATCCTGCACTACAACGGCAAGGCAGACGGGACCGCCGCGCCGGGCGAATCCGGCTCTGGTGCGCCATCCAGCGACGTGTCAGAGCTTGCGGCGAGGGTCATCGCCGGAGATTTCGGCAATGGCGATGCGCGCGTGGCGGCGCTGGGAGAGCGCTACGACGAGGTGCAGGCGGAGGTCAACCGGATCCTGTCTGGCGGCTCCTCGGGTGGCTCCTACGACGTGGACGCCCTGGCGAGGCGCGTGATCGCCGGCGAGTTCGGCAACAGCGACGAGCGCAGGCGGCGCCTGGGCGACAAGTATTCTGCCGTGCAGAAGCGCGTGAACGAGATCCTTGGGGCGTCTGGCACGAGCTCGACCTCCATGGACGTCGACGCCATGGCCCGCGCGGTGATCCGGGGCGACTACGGCAACGGCGAGGAGCGCCGGCGCCGGCTGGGATCCTACTACTCGGTCGTGCAGGCCCGCGTGAACGAGATGCTGTCATGAGGCGGCGGATCGCCTGGTTAAACGAGCAAGTCGGGTGGTTCCTCGGGATTGTAGGCTGTCTTCTGCTGATGCTCGTACTGCTGCCGCTCGTGCCGCTCTTCGGGATCTACGACAACGTGCAGAGGGCCTACGAGGACAAATGAGCGGGAGGCCGCTTGTCTGGAGCGACAAGCGGCCTCCCGGCGCGTACTCTGGAAACGGATTTCCTAGGGCAGGAGCCCGAGCACCGCCCTTGCGATGACGACCGCAAGAAGGACGAGCCACGGAGCGTTGTGCAGGAGCGTTTTGCGCCAAGACGGCGCCTCGCCCTCGAACCGGAAGCCGGTGGATATCTCCTCCTCACTTGAGGGAATGCGATACAACGTGATAAACGTGCTTGGCCCGATTTTCATGGCTGCCCCCTCGCTCTTCAAATCAAATATAGCAGGCTGGACACGGTACAAGGGGTGCAAGTCGCCCTATGGCATCAACTCGTTGTAGAGCGGGTCTCCTTCGCCCACGAGCACATCCCACCACCACTGGGGGCTCTCGACGCCGGAGGCGCAGAGCATGTCCAGGAGCTTGGCTCGGGCATCCGGGGGCAGCTGCTCGAAGTCCTCGCGCATGGCATCGAGCACGGCCTTACTCGTGGCCATCATGTCGTTACAGATCTCCTTCTTCTCGTCCAGGCCGTAGCTCTCCGGCGAGTACAGGCAGAGGTCCGCTCGGAAGTAGGCCATGTCCTCGGCCTGGGTGAGTTGGGTCATCTTGGCTTCGTTCATTATCTTTCTTATCTCCTCTCGATGCCCAGCGTCGTGAATGGTGGCGCTTGGGTGGTACGAATTCCGGTACGAATCATCCAGAAAGGAGCGCTTTCTTTTGAAGCGAAGTGGTGCGCCGATTTCTCTGATACACCACTTCTGAACTGCTGATTCGTTGTGTTTCGGGGTAGAGTGTGAAATACCGTTTCGTTGGAAATTTTATTCCCACTCGATTGTTCGCTCGCACCAACGGCGACGCCCAGGGCGTCTCATAGCTCCCATCATCTTTGCCCTCGCCGAATAAGTGCAGGTACTCATCCCCCATCTCAGCACCGAGAGATGCGATTTTTGTTACAATGCGCCTATTATTTGCCTGAAAAAGGAGCTGCAATGAAACTCAAACGTCGCATCTCAATGCTCACCATGGTGATGATGACACTGCTCGTGAGCGCAGTGCCCATCGTGCTGCCAAACTACGCACGCGCTGCCGGTTCTCAAGATAGAACGGCACTTATCAGCCCCACGTTGAAGGGTGTGGTCTCGCAAAACGGTCAGCCGGTCACTGACACCGTGGACCCCGAAAAGCCCTTTGATGTGAACGTCACCTTCAGCTTCCCCATTATCAAAGACACTATGATTGGCACACCTGCGGCAGGAGGCATCAGAGATGCATCCCAGCAGGTCAACGATGGTGATTATGCAGAGTTCAGCTTGGGCGAGAACTTTAAAGCGACCGAAGCGTCCGGCAACTCCGTTCCCGTCTACCTGCAGGCGCCAGGCAGCCCTGATGACGGCAAGCAGGTTGGCACCATCACGCTCACTCAGGATGGGGACGGCCCTGTCACAGCTCGCATGAACTTCCATGACCCCAACGGGCAGTTTGAGTTTGAAAGCGATGGCAGAAGGGACCTCACGGTCCACTTTACCGGCCATTACCAAGCTTCAGAACAGTCCTCGCAAACGCCCGGCAGCAACAAGCGGTTCGTCAAAGTGCTCGATAAGACCTATCCCTTCCCCACCGTAGAAGAGAAGATCCAGTACAGCCTCACTAAAGCGGGCGCCCTGGACGATGCGTCCACCAAAGAGACCATCACCTGGACAAGCACCGTGAAAAAGACGTCCAGCGCCGGAGCCACCAACCTCGGCGGAGAGACGTTTACCGACGACCTCTCGAAGGTTGGCGAGTACATCGCGGGAAGCTTTACCGTGAATAACCAGGCAGTTAACGATGCCCCGGTCTATGACGCAGCGACCAAGACCGTGACGTACGTCTTCCCCAATGACTTCCAAGGTTCAACCGCCAAGATTAGCTTTAAAACCAAGGTGCCCAACCCTGCAACCACCACCTCGGTGACCAATGAGGCCACGCTCAAGATTCCAAATACCGAAGAAAAGCGGGATAAGACCACGGTTGTCGTGCATCACCCGCTCGAACTCAAGAAAAACCTGCAGAAGATTGACGTCAACAAGGACACTGGCGAGCGCGAGCTCATCTGGACCATCGTTGCCGGCACGCCAAATGAGAGCTACGGACCGGCCTGGGTCGGGGACATCCTCAGTGGGTCGCTTGACGGCCAGGCGGCGCCCAAGCGCGTGGACGTCACCTATGAGCACAGCATGACCGGGAAAGACGGCAGCTGGACGCAAGTAACCGATGTGCAGACGCCCGCTGACCCCACATCATTTCCCAAGTTCCCAGAGGGGGAAAACAAGAAGTGTCCGGACCTATCTGCCTACAACGCAGAACTCTATAATCTCGGCGCCGGGTGGCATGAGCCCACCAAGCCAGTACAAGCACACGATGGGTACAAGCCCGTCGAGAACCGTTGGTTCTTCATCAAGAGTCTCAGTGGCCAGTACCGCATCACCGTCAAGCAGATATATGATGCAAACACTGAGATCGGACCGCTCAAGAATGATGCCGAGATACACACCTGCGCCGAGGTGGTCTATCCCAAGAACCCGCCCGTCTACAGTGGTCTGGCAACCATCGAAAAGCACGCCCTGAAAAGCTATAAACCCACGGTGCTAAACCAGGGGTTGCTGCCATGGTCGGTGACGGTGGACTTCACCAACGTCTTCCCTTCTGACGAGCGCTTTGCCTATGAATGCTTCTATTACGGGAGCGAAGACGCCTTCAATGCAGAGAAGAACGCCCTCCAGGTGCAGGGCTCATTTGACCAGGACCTGCTGAAAAAGCTGATTGCAGGCGAGCGGAACGAGACCTTCTTCAACTTCAATCAGGCGTATGTGCCGGGCTCGCTGAGCTACAAGGACGAGGGCGCCACAGCAAGCCAGCCGGGCACACAGCTTTCCGAGACGGTGCTTCCCATCGTGAATGCCAGCGGCACCAAGGTGGGTGAAATCGTCAAAATCAGCGGGTTCTCGCAAATTAAGAAGTACACCTTTACCCTCAACACGCGGGCACAAAACATCGTCGAGAATCTGCAAAAGACACTGAATGGGTCCTTTGAGCTCAGGTATAAGAACACCGCCGTGCTCGCCGTGGGCAGCGGCGCGACCCTCAAGACCCTCTCCGCTGTCGACAGATACGAACTGCCGGGCAATCTCCTCGACAAGTTCGCCATGGAATATGACGCCAAGCTTGACAATATGGACGATGTCAGCAAGAACGGCTGGAAGAGCTCGTGGCGGGATTTCATCACCGGGATACCTGAGGTGGAGCCCACCAAGACCTTCAACCACAAGGACCGCACCATCCTCTTTCGCATCGACGTGAACCCACAGGGGCTCAACCTGAGCGATTACCTCGCCCAGCTTGGAGGCACCAAGCCTGCGGGCGACTTCACCAAGCTCACGATTCAAGACTCCCTGCAAGACGGCCTCACGCTGGTGCCTGTCGAGGATGGCGGGCCTGACTACTACCTCTATCAGGCCGAGCCGGGCACGCCTGGCTTCATCGACTACGGCGGCGTCGTTATCCCGGGCAGTGCGCCGTTTGCCTCGTTCATGCCTCCAGGAAAGGCTATTAAGAAGCTGACGCCTGACCAGGCCAAGCTTACGTTCGACAAGGCGAACATGGCCTGGACGTTCAAGCAGTACGACGGAACGCCCTACTTCATCGTCATACGCGCCAAGGTATCGGAAGACGTCTTTGAGAAGCTCATGAAGAGCACGCCTCAGGGCGAGGAAGTTACCTTCAAAAACAACGTAACCCTCACCGCAGGCGACCAAAAGCTCGCCTCGGCAACAGGCTCTGCCTCGGTCACCTCCACCATGCTTTCCAAGCAGGCGCCAAAGGTGGTGGGAGACCGCCTTGCGTGGAGCTTCGATTACAAGCCGTTCGACATCACGCTTCACGATGTGGTGCTTAAGGACACGCTGGACAAGAACATCGGCATTCCCATTGACGAAAAGGGCAATGCCGTCTTGGAGAATTTCACCATTCAGCGATCCAACCAGCTGGCCGCAAGTAGCGAGTATGAAAACTACACCCCGGTCACCGTGGTGACCGGCACCCCGCAAGACGGCGAGGTTGGGCTTCGCTATGACGTGCACGAGCACACCATCACCTTCACGCTGCCCGAGACGCCCGAGGGTGCGCTGCCCTATGCCTACAAATTCGAGTATGCGACCATCCTCAAGCCGGTCGATTTGACCGCCGATGTAATTAACAACCACGTCGAGCTCAGCGCCGAGCAGGAGAAGCCCGGCGCCAGCGGCCATGCGGAACTGAAGACACAGGAATACGCCGCCTTTGCCACCATTAAGGATTATCCCTACGCCGTCATCAAGAAGGTCGATGAGCAGGGCAACCCGCTCGCAGGGGCCGTCTTCCAGTACACCGATAACACCGGACAAACCGTCAACTCGTTGAGCGATGCCAACGGCGTGCTCTATGTAATCAAACTTGCCGAGGGCACCACCACCGTGACCGAAACGACGGCTCCCGATGGGTACCTCAGGCTCAAGGAGCCGCTGCAGCTTGAGGCGACCGGCAACGACGTCAAGGTGACGAAGGCGCCCAACAACGCCGAAGGCACGGGAAGCTTCGATAGTCCGCTGCTGGTGAAGAACAAGAAGGTCAAGACGACCACCATCGCCGTCACCAAGCAGTGGCAGAACGACACCCCTGCAGAGCGCCCCTCCTCAATCACCATCGCCCTGATCCGCAATGGCCAGCCCACGGATAAGACGTTGGTTTTGGATGCCGAGCACGGATGGACGGGAAGCTTCGAGCAGCTCCCAGTACTCGATGAGGACGGAAACCCTGTGGTCTATACGGTGGACGAAATCGCCGTCGAAGGGTACGAATCTACCATCACCGGCAACCAGGGGGCGGGCTTTACTATCACCAATACCAAGCCGGGCACGCCAAAGAAGTCTAAGAAGTCGCCCCTCCCCCAGACGGGCGATACCACCAGCACCTATGGTCTGGCAGGATTGGCTCTTACCGCCGCGCTGGGTGCACTCTTCCTGGGGCGTCGCCTCAGCTCAAGCCGCATCAGATAGGCTCAAGGCACCCAAGCATCACACGGCTCGGGCGCCACAGAAAAGCAGGACCGGGAGGGCCCCAAAGGCCCTCCTTTTTTAATATGAGCAGGACATTGTCAAGGGGCAAAATCGGGCCTGGATCCTACCCGCCCGACTTCACCCCCGCCAGGACCGTCATTTTCTACAACGACCGCCAGGATCGGAAACACATCCGCTTCACCGTCGCACACGAGCTCGCACATCTTGCCCTCATGCATCCGAGTACCGACGAGGAAAAATACGAACACGAGGCGGACATCTTCGCCAACTACCTTCTTGTCCCAGACTGGATGCCGTTCGGCCGTCGTGCTAGAAACAAGGCCCGCGGAGTGCTAAAATTTTCAATAGAAAAAGAAATGGGGAAGGTTACCGAGTCCCTCGGACGTAGGCCTAACCAAAGTCTTTTGGTGTCGCTATGCTTTGTGGTGCGTACACCAGGTCTTGGTTGGGCTTGATTTATGAAGGGACAGGCGGCATGGGCTTCTTTTCTCGTTTAATGGGTGGCGCTCGCGAGCAGGCGGACAAGGCCTCCGAGTTTGAAATCCTCGCCCCCGTTTCTGGTGAACTTGTTCCCCTCGAGAAAACCGCAGATCTCGTTTTCAGTGGACGAACCATGGGCGACGGCGTTGCCGTGGATCCCAACGGCAAGACCATCCTTGCCCCCGTTTCCGGCACGGTCGCCGCGCTTTTCCCGACCGGCCACGCCTTTGCCATCTCGTCCGACAACAGCTCCGCCCAGGTCATGGTGCACATCGGCATCGACACCGTAAAACTGAACGGCGAGGGCTTCCAGGCTCTTGTCGCCCAGGGCGACCACGTCGATGCAGGCCAGCCGGTTGTCATAATCGACCTTGCGGCCATTCGCGCCGCCGGCTTCGACCCCACGGTCTTCGTCGTCGTGTGCGAGCGCACCGAGGGCTCCACGCTGCACGAGCGCGCTGCTGGCCCCGTTGCCGCCAAAGAACCTGTCAGCTGGCTTTCCGAGTAGACCCTCACGGAGATTGCCATGATAATCAAGCGCGTTTTCAACAATAACGTTGCGATGATTACTTCCGACGACGGTGCCGAGCTCATCGTGATTGGCAAGGGGCTGTGCTTTGGCCGCCACGCCGGCGACGTCGTCGAGGCTTCCTCCGTCGAGAAGATCTACGCACTGTGCGAGTCCACGGCCAACGACGCCCGCGCCCTCGACCGGCTGTCCAGCCTGCTCGAGTCCATTCCCGTGATTAACCTTGCGATCTCCGAGGACATCGTCGAGATGCTGCGCGAAGAGCTTGACGTGAACATCGACGACGCGATTCTCATCGCGCTTGCCGACCACATCACCCTCGCCCTCGACCGAGAGCGCAAAGGCATCCCCCGCGAGAACCCGCTGCTCATCGAGATTCAGCAGTTCTACCGCAAGGAGTATGGGCTCGCCGGCCACGCGCTCCAGATCATCAAGGATTACCTGGGCATTCAGATGAGCGACGAGGAGCGGGCCTTCATCACCTTGCACATCGTGAACGCCACCATGCCGCAGCGCGCCGACCGCCTCATAGTCTCGGTCCAGCTCGTGCGCGACGTCCTCGCCATCGTCTCCGACTGCTACGCGACGACCCTCGACGACACGTCGCTGCCCTACGAGCGCTTTGTCCGACACCTGCAGTTCTTTGCGCGTCGCGCGCTCGACGGGCTGGAGAACTGCTCGGTCGTGGCGTCCAGCACCAAGGGCTACGTCGACGACCCCGTCGAGCGCGACGTCATCAGGGAGCTCGTCCGCCTCACCGTCGGCACGCTGATTGTAAGGCGAATGCTCTTGTCCAGACTGCGGAAAACGAGGCTCAGAAGGTCAATACTCTTGAGTATGACAGGGAAAAGTTCGAGTCCGCTGTGGGTTTCGCTCTCACACAGACCACTAAGCATGAAGGTTTTCCGTTGGTCGAGGGAGCGCTCCTCGAGGCTGGCGTCGCGTTGATCGTTTTGCCCAAACTTCCAGGTTCTAAAGCTAACGGTACGACAAAGGAACGTCTGGGACTGCGGTGGTTTTTCTGGGCCACCCAGCATCGCCTTTAAACCTTGGGTGCCTTTGGCGGCAAACCAAGACCTTGTCGATGCTGGCGTGGACTCAGATACCAGAAATCACTCGTAAGACGAACGTCGCGATGCCGTCTCAGGCGCTCATCAGGCATGCAGACGAGCTCATCAAGGCCAATGCCATCCCAGCTCTCCAGAAGGGAAGCTCTCCCTTGAGCCCGCCGAAGAACCCTTCGGCGCGAGAGTTATCTGCCGAGCGGCCTTTTCTAGACATCGATCTTATGCTGTGGTTCTTTTCACAGATTGCTATCCATTCTGACCAGCGATAATGCACTCCGCAATCGCTATGGAGCCTAGTCCTTCATCTCAGAAAGAAGGAGCCGTGGAGGATGGCTCTTTTTTCTTGCCAAGGTACGCAAACACGCCGGTATTCAGGAACTAATGCCAAAGATCATACGCGAATTCGTAGAGCGCATAGAAGTTTTCAAACCAAGGTAAATTAGCACTCACAGGATGCAGAGGATGCGTGTCGTAGGGGGCTGCATTGGTGAGTTTATGCCACCACAAAAAAGAAAGACAAAAAACGGTATAGTCGCATTTCACGACTATACCGTTTATTTCGGGATTACAAACTCCCTAAGTTGCGCTGTCTGGCCTATTGGTTGTTATTTTTCTCAAGCCCCAATGCTAGTGCCAAAAGAGCAGATCCTATTAGCGCCATAGCACCTACATAGAATGAGGTACTCATTGCATCGCCAGTTTTTGGTAGAACACTTGCACGAGAATTTGTCCTCTCATTCTCTGAGTTGACCGGTTCTGCCTTAAACGTCCAGGAGCCCGTGATGGTCGCGTCCCCGTCGCCCATGGTGCCGTTGTTCGGGTCGGTCCAGCCGCTGAAGGTCCACGTGCCCTTCTTGCCGTCCTTCTCGCCCTCTGCCGTGTCGCCCGCCTTGTAGGTGGCGTCCACGTCGTAGTGGTCGCCGGCGTAGTAGCTGCCTGTATCTTTCGGAACAGCCTTTCCCTCCGGTGCCTCTCCACCCCAGTTATAGGTCACTGTATATGTAGGGAGTTCATACACAACGGCTATTTCATGGTTTTTATCGAGATTCGTAAAGGTATAGCTACTTGGATGCTGAGATATATCCGCTTCCGCGCCATCAACGGTTACGCTCTTTAGCTTGTAACCATCCTTTGGTGCATAGTTTATGGTCTTGTTGTCTCCCTTATACGCATCACAGCTCGGATCAATGGTTCCGTTTGTTACGGATGTAGTGATTTTTAGCTTGACCCGGCCCTCCTTCCAAATTGCTGTGACTTGCGTATCTTTGTCGACCGTAATCTCAGTGCCTGGCGCTAGTTTCTTGCCATTCACTTCCCAAGTGTCAAATTCCTGATTTTCAGGGGCAGTGAAAGCATTACTCAAAATCTTGTATTTTGAGCCCTTGTTTAGCTTCTTGCCTTTCATTTCGCCGGTGCCGCCGTTACCGTTGTAGCTAACAGTGGCAGTTTCGAGAGTCTTGCTTGCCAGATCTGATTCAAGCTCTTCAGTGTCACCCTCAAGACCACCATTGTCTTTTGCTTTTGCCGTAATGGTGTCGCCAACAGCTAAATCTTTAATCTCCAGGGTTACTACCCCAGTATTCGCATCAACCGTTGCGCCATCCGATGTCCACGTGGTCTTACCTGTAGCGTCTACGGTTCTCGTTGCGGTGACGGTTTTCTCCGCTCCCGATTCGTCCTTATACGTAATCGTGTAGGACGCCAAGTCGGTATCATCACCTGCGTTTTCATAGGCAGGCGGGGTAATGGTGACTTTTCCATCGTCGGTATTAACGGCAATCTTGGGAGAATCAGGTTTTAGATTCTTCACCAAATCTTTAGCAGGGAATTTAGTGACTTTGGCTCCATCGTTTAGTTTATAGGTTCCATCGGGATTTTTTGCATATATCGGTTTGTAGTTACTATCCCAATCAACAACCACATCATTAGGGCTGATTATTGTAACGTTTCCGTCTTTATCAAATTCGATGAATGCAGGTGTACCGTCATTATCTCCAGTTCCATCCGGGAGTTTAGATACGCCATTTACCGTATTGGCATCTCGAACAGCTTTATCGATGGCTTTTTTATCGTCATCAGTTAGCTTTTTGGGATCTCTTACGTCCACTTTTTTGGGAGTTGTTATTACCGGCTCAGACTTCGCGCAAGAACGGAATTTATGCGGCTCTTTGACAGCGATACCGAACTCTCTTCCGAGTTTTAAATCGTTAACCTTATCCTTGATTGGGAAAGTAACTGTTGTGCCGTTAACGGATACTGCTTGAGACATCTCTTCTGAGTTAGATTTGTCCACTTTACAGCTTCCGTTTTCGCAAAAATTATTGTCCTCATGATCCGTAAATTCTTTGACAAAATAAAATTTTGTACCTGCGGCAACCTCTTTATCAAGAGTAACGATAATCTGTCCGTCTGTTACCTGGACTTTTTTTATTGTCGGAGCAGCAGATGTTTCCGTTACCTGTTTGATCTTTAGGTCCGTGGCTTCAACTTTTCCGGAGGTTGATCCATCGGTATAGGTCACTTCATAGTAGGCATGGTTCGTGTAATCGATAGAGAATTCAACTTTCTTAATGTCTTTCGCAATGTCCGGATTGGCTTTCTTCAGCATTTCAATAGCTTCTGCTTGCTCATCTTTATTTACAAGGTTGGCGTCCGGGTGTTCAATCCAGATTTCGCCGGCGGGCATTGTGAGCGTTGTCT
The DNA here is from genome assembly GCF_900155635.1 of Olsenella urininfantis. GTDB lineage: Bacteria > Actinomycetota > Coriobacteriia > Coriobacteriales > Atopobiaceae > Olsenella_G > Olsenella_G urininfantis. Next base: position 123,390 of record NZ_LT732540.1, on the reverse strand, counting down.
GATTTGCCATTGATGGCTCAGCATTTGCGGTCACCACATCAGAGGTAGCGCCATCCAAAGTTTGATAGGCAGTGACGGTATCGCCTGCCGCAACAGTAACGCCGCCAGGTAGATTTACCGTCCAACTAGTTCCACTTTTAGGGGTAACGGAAACAGTGGCTTTTTCGTTACCGTTCTTATCTTTTAGGGTCACATATACAGTCGATCTTACAGTCTTTTTGCCAACTCTTTTTCGTTGTACATTAGCGCCAGAAATAGTTGTGGCATCGTAAAAGACTTTGCCAATGGTCGGTGCCGGTAAAGTTGATTGGCGCACTGGTTGATCAACAATCTCCGGCCCGATCTCTAGATCCTCGCCCTGTTCCTCGTTGGATTTGATACTTGATGGTTCTTCCTTTACAGGAGGAACAATTTGATTTTCAGGCTGAGGTTCGTCTTGCAAGTTTTTGGCATACGTAATTGGTGCCTCGGACATGGATAAAATCATCAAGGACGCCAACACGAGCGAGAAAAATCTGATAACGTTTTTATGCTTCATTATAATCATAATTATTTTACCCATCTACGCTATAGCGTTGGATTTTCCTTTCTCTGACGTTTTCTATCAATTTGATTCATCCAGTATAATTTTTTTACAAAGCACCGCAGATTTGTTGTCCCCTTTTGAGCATTACTTACCTCTTTCATTGCCGGTGAATCAGTCACCCAACTCTAGCGATTTATAAATATGCGTTCTAATCATATGCTCATCACATCTCAATTGTGGCATCAATTTTCTTCTTAGCAAAATAGTGCACTCGATTCTTTGCCATTTTGGCTCTTATTGACATTTGGAGCTGCGGCGGTCTTTCTGGACCATCCAACATTGCCTTTAACCCGAAGCTTGATATCGAAACTATCCACGATGGCCTCCAGGTGGGCTACGGCTGTGCGCGCTTTGTCCAGGACGGAACGGTTAAACGCCCCGACTACGGCTCAAGGACCCTTACCGAATATGAGACGCGCATTCTTGCCTTTTGTTCCGTGAGGAAAGATGGTCGCGTTGTCTGTGCTTAGAGCAAGATAGCCAGCGGGATTGCCGTCCCAGTGGCTATCGGTTGGTGTGGGGTGCCCACGCCTGATCACATCGGGAAGCATCTCACACCAGCCCTTGTCTGCCATTGGATTTGCCGATGTTCGGCGGAAAGGACTGGTGAAAACCATGTCCCATAACGCGTGCCCCTATCAGGGCGCGCGGCGCGAGCATGCGGGCGCCCGCGGCCACGGCCGGGCGTCCCGATGAAGCGCCGCAGGAAAGTCACCCTGCCCGACGGAAGCACGGGCTGCCAGGAAATCGACCTGCGCAAGAAGCTCAACCTAAGCTACCTGCGCTACACCAACATGCTGGGCGGAGATATGTGGATCTGCTGCCTCCTCGACATCCGAAGCGAACGACCTGCCCGACGGCCTCATGGACGTGCCGCAGGTCGCGAAGCGCTTTATTCCACTACGCTTTCAACCCAATCGACGAGCGCGTCGTAGCCTACCGACCCATCCGCAACACCTACATGACCTTGAGGAAGGCTGCGTGGTCAGGCCTGAAGCCAATGCCAGACATCCTGAGGTATGTGCCAAGTAGGGCGGCACCCGTTCTCTTGTTGCCATCGAAAACTTTCTGACGGAGGTCGAGCGGGCGGGAGCGGGCAACGCCAAGGAAGACACCCTGCATAACTTCCAGGACCGCGTTTTCTCCGGCTTCGGCGATGGAGCTCCGGCGGAATCGGGCCGCCTGTTCGCCTCCAGGAGCCACATCCTCTCCTCGCGAGGCGTGCCATACGACGCGACCCGCTACGAGGCTGAGAACCTCAATATTTTCAAGGGCGCGAACCACCGGTTCGCGACCCTCGGCCACGACCCGGTGCTCGGCCTCGTGTTCGGAACCTCGAACATCATGACGAACAGCATCACCTGCGTGAAGGACGCCAACGTCTTCAGGACCGGCGCGCGGATCCCCGCGACCTACTCGGTCTCCTACGACGCTTTCGGGAAGAACCCGCTGATCGGGGGCGCCCGCCGGGACCGTGGAGATGCTGGTCGCGGCGGGAAGGCGCGTCGTGAGCGAGCCGGATGCCGCCGCAGCGGCCCTGATCAAGCAGCTAATCCACATCGGCACGGACCTCTACACGCCGTGCGGGATACAGATCCCGTTCGCCAGCCTCGTCCTCAACAAGGCGCACACCGAGGCCCTCACCAGAAACTCTCGCGTTTCTCGAACGGCTCGCCTCAATTTTCAAATGGCGCGTCTACGACCCCGAAACACTCGGAAAAACAGATAGGTACGGCAACCAGCTCACGATGCTGCGCTGGTACACCGTATTGCTTACACAATGGATGGAAGGTCACGGACTCCGTTCGATCATGAGCCGTGCCCTCAGGTACCGCCTACAGCAAGGGACGCTCTACATCAAAGGGCAAGGAGAGATCCGTTACGAGAGCACGCTCCAGCACCGCAACATCGTCATCAGTGAAATCCTGAAAGTTCTTGAAGATGTCATCCTCTTCAGTCTGTCGAACTACTTCCTCAAATTCTCCAACGAATACAAGAAGGTCCACGGAGTAGAGCAGTTCGACAATGACTGGTACGGCTACATCGAGTACGGCACAACGAAACAGGAAACTATTCTTCTCCAACGACTCGGATTCACCCGCGAGAGCGCCACCTACATTCGAACCAACGTCTCCAATGCAGTCTTCCTTCACGAAGGAAAGCCCTATCTGAACCCGATTCTCCTCGAAAGCTCGAACATCAACGTCCGCAAAGAAGCCAACGAAATCAGATACAACGTGCCAGAAGCCTTCTCGATGCCAGATTTTATGTTCTAGCCCCGCACTAGGTACCAGCTAACGCAAGCCCACCAGCAGACCCCCTCAACCAGAAACGTGCACCAATCCAACGGGAAGATCGGGGACGAGCGCCCGATTACTGAGCCTCCAGCACGCCAGCGAACAGCCCCAGAAACAACAAAATACCTGTTCAAAAGGAGTTTAGGAACTCACGCGGCTTTTATCATTTTCGACGTCTATGTCTCGACATAGATAAAATCTTTGACGTAGGCTTTAATCTTAGCAAGAAGAACAGCAATGGGCTGGGGCTCTATATAGTTAGTAGTCTTCTAAAAACTACAAGATTAAGCATAGAGCAACCCAAGGCGATTCAAGTTTTAAATTTGAAATAGAGTTAAATAGATAAGGAGAAAAAATGTTTATATTAGAATTATACCAAGATGGAATGAGCACAGAGCTAGGACTATTTGACACCATAGAAGAAGGAAGAAAATTTGTATCTCAACTCAAAGGATACAAATTTGAAGAGATAGACGGATTTGAATACGAGACTGTAAAGCTAGATTCAATCTCAGACTACATGGAACTAGAAATAAATGGCAACGTAGTACCACTAACTAAGTTTATGTTTACAGAAGATGGCGATGTAGAAGTATATTGGAAAGAAATTCCAAACCTATCTAAAAAAGGAAAAGGAATCGTAGACGGTGCAACTAGAGTGGATGCCTACACAGTAGCGAATTCAGATTTAAGAGAATATATCGAAGCGAGAGATAATAATTATTTAGAAGTAAAGAAAAATCTAGAAAAGAAGGGCTACCAAGTAGAAAGAGCCTACTTCGGATCAGAAGACGGAGAAGCAATCCTATTTAGAAAAAAAGATTCAGAAGATTGGCACTTCTTAACCCATATGGATCCAGAATTCACAGAAGAATTTGATTTAGATAAATGTTTAGAAATGGTAGAAGAAGATAACTAAATTAAAAGCTATAAGCAACCACTCGGTGGTTTTTTATTTCTAAATTATATTTTTTCAAAAAACACTTAAGATTTTACCTAAGTGCTTTTGAAGAGGCAACAGGACGGGCTTTTTTTCGTTCGCCAAATTTGACTCCTACAATTCCGATACCAATACCACCAGCAAGGAGTGAGCCTTTATCCTCTTCGTCGATACGCCGTCGACCTCGCGGCGCCGATCTTTTCTACGACGCCTTCGTCTTGGAGCTTTGCGAGGATTCGCTCCAAAGTGCGTTGGCTCATGTTCGGGTTGGAATCCATGATCTCGCGCTTCGTCGCCGTTCCGACCAGCCTGTCGAAAAACGCTCTGATGGCCTCCTCGTTTCCGACTGGCAGAGTCGCAATCGAGAATCTGCTGTCGAGCTCCCTGTAGCAGGCGATTACTACCCCCAGCATGTACGTGACGAATGGGACGTAGTCGTTTTCGCCGTCCTGCCAACCCGAAGAGCTTGCCTGCAGGGCCTCGTAATACGTTTTTTTCGATCCCTCGATCTCCTTCTCTATCGAGATGTATTTCCCCACGTCGTACCCGTTTCGATACATGAGCAGCAGCGTAAGCAGCCTGCTCATGCGGCCGTTCCCGTCGTTGAAGGGATGGATGCTAACGAAGTCGAAGATGAAGACAAGCGACACGAGCAAGGGGTCGTACGCCCTGGCGTCTATCTGCCTCGAATATTCGGAGCAGATCCTTTCGACGGCGGCGGGAGTGCTGGCGGCAGAGGTGGGGACGAATCGGGCGACCAGCTTTCCCTCGGCCGTGCGTTCGGCGATCACGTTGTCGGCATCTTTCCATCTGCCGGCGTAGGAATCGCCGGAGAAGCGATACAGGTCGCGGTGGAGCTGGAGGATGATGTTCGGCGTGACGGGGATGTTGTCGTGGCTCTCGTGGATCTCGTCAAGGACATACCGGTAGCCTGCAATCTCCCTCTCGTCGCGGTTTCTCGGATCCGTCTTGTCTGCCATAAGCTCGCGCAGGCGTTTGTCGGAAGTGGAGATGTTCTCAATCCTGTTCGAGGCGCCTGTGCTTTGGATCTTAGCAACCTCGATCAGCGCCGAGAACGTTTCGGGGCTGGTTGCTGAGAGCGAAGCGGTCTTCCCTTTGAGCTCGCGGATATCCCCGAGAGCCGATACCACCTCTGGGACCATAAGCATGCCAAGCGTACTTCCGTATTCAAACTGCGCCATAGCATCTCCGCCATCCTGACATTATTCTCGCCACATCTGTCATATCTGACGAAGATACTCTACCATTGTCGAAGATATAGGTAAAAGACTCAGTATGTTGGGCGAAAGGATAGAGTGCTGTCCGGTTGCGCGTTTGTTGCGTTAGGACGCAGAATGCGCATGGCGGGACAACGGATAGTCCTTGCCATCCAATAAGGCTCAAGCATACTGGGAATCCCACATGAACCTGAAGACTGCCTTGATGAGCCACCTGATGAATCCTGAAATGCACTTACCAATCAACTTCATCCATATCACCCCAATCCTCTGAAACGACCCTCTTGTTACCCTTCTCGGGCTGGGCCTCGGTCGTGCTCAGCGCGTATTCGACCACTTCTGCCGGCATCCCTGGGGTCGCCGGAGTTTCTTCTTTCAGCTCCAACGCCATGAAGGCATGCAGCTTCGCTATCCGCTCCAGGACGCCGTCGTTGGAGGCTCCGATCCTCATGAGGGCAGCGGATTCGAACTCCCTCATGTTGCAGACCGAGTCGTTGATCCTTGCCATCACCATCTCTCCATCGATGGTCACATCACACAGGCTTTTGGCCTCGTCGGCTGTCGCAAGCAGGAACTTCCATCCTCGAGAGCGTCTGGCCACCGGGATTCCTGTCGAGCCTTCCCTGTACTCGGCCTTGGCTGCGTAGTAGTTGGCCACCAGCCAAAGGCCTTCCTCCTCGATGCCATTGAGGCAGACCTCGAAATCCTTGAGCATGTTCTTGCCGTCAAAAGGTGCGCTTGCGCCGTATGCGGAGGTGTCGAACACGTCTATCCTCCCGCCTGGGTACGTGATCCTCACGTTCATCGCTGGTTCCTCCTTCGCTGTTGCTCGCGCAGGAGCATCTCGTTCTGGTCGACGAGGTCGATGGTCGAGGCCACCACGTCGAGGCTCTCCCCGGCGGCGTAGGAGACCTCCTCCACGGGGGCGCCGCCGTAGAGCAGATCGACCGACGTGCGCCGCTCGGAGGCGGCCCGGTCGTAGAGGCCGAGAAAGTGTCGCGGCCCTTGCGGACGCCTGCCGGCGTGCGACCCTGCGCGTCCAAGGAGCACCGGGGCGGGTATTCGGATCAAAGGGGCGCAGGCGTGCGGCATGGGATCGAGCATGGGCGCCAAGGCTTCCGGGCATGGGATGCGATTCGTCGGCGGTGGCAGGCGCGGTCGCGAGGGTTGACGTCGGCGACGTCGCGACGAGGACGATTACGCGTTCTCGCGCCTCGACGCTGCGGTCCGAAACGGGACGGCCTCTCTCACGCCGCTCGCGGCCGATAGCGGAAGCCAGTGCTTCTACAACTGCAACGCCCTGGTTGGTGGTGCTGGCACAGCATGGGCGAGCTCGAAGACAGCCTACACGTACTTCCGCATCAACACGGCATCGACACCGGGGTACCTCACGACTAGCGCCTAAATACCAACTTGATTGCATCCTTCGCAACAGGCAGGGCTTTGTCCTTAAGCACAGGGACAACCGTGTCCTTTGCTGCCACTACGACAAGACTGCCTACTGTCAAGATCCCCACGCCGACTTGCTTCACCCTTTCGGCTGCTACGCCTTTGTGGTATTCGCAAACTGGCAATTTGGAACCTTCGGGAAGCTCCTTTTTGCAGATGATACATTTCGCAGCCATTATTGCTCCTGGCCTTCTTCCGCTTCTTCCGTTCCCTCTTCGCCTTCGATTAGCTCTTCTTCGGCAATCTCGGCAGGGACGTCATCCAATAGCCCGGCTGGCTCGTCGGGGCTTTCTATCTCCAGCTTTGCCACGGAACTTGAGATTTCAACGAAACCTTTAATGATATCTTCCCGATTGCCCTTGCTGTATGAGTTGAGCAGACGCAAGGTCTGCGTCTCATCAAGCTCGTTGTCCAAAATGAATTGCTTGAATTGCCCGAGCGCTGCATTGGCGGCCTTCGGCTCCTCGAGAACGCGGTAGGCAGCGTATTCTGTCTTCGCCATTAGAGCGATCACCGTGAGGTCGACCATTGCCGTGTTGGCGGCCTTGCCCCAATCCTTCGCTTTCCCCTGCTTGCCCATTGCCAACGAGAGTTCTGCTTTGAAGTTCCCCTCAAGCGTACATCGTGCCTGAGTGGCAGACGAAGCGATATTGAGAATCTTCATCTCTCGGAGTCGAGTGTCTTCAATGAGCATAGCCTGCTGAAGCTGCTGCCAAGCGCTTTCCGCCAAGGCGATCCTATCCGCTTGGTTTTCGATGCGCAGAGCCTCGACGTTAGCGGCGACTGCCTCGATCGCATCCATGATATTCGCCATCATCGCCTGCATTTGAATATCGATGACTGGCTGTGTCATATCCCGTGGCAGCTCTTCGGCCTTTAGTCGCACCTGCTCCACAATGCGACCGGTCTCCTTGCTCCTGAGCGTCGGAAGAAGAGCGCCCGTTTTCTTCTCGACGTTCAACACGAGCGCGCCTCTTTTCATCATTCCCTCGGCTGCCGCTGTGAAATCCGCAACGTATTTTTTGTCGCCACGTCTGATGAGCTTTTTGATGACATCGTAGATAGCTGGAGCGAATCGTGCCATATTATCGGCATCCGCGAAAAACCTTACGAGAGCTTCGTTTTCCCATGCTGGGATTAGGCTCATCCCATTGTCAAACACCGAGGCTTCCGGGACCGTTACCCTAGGCACGACCTTGGCGGGAGGCAGCGAGCTAATAGGCACCAAGGAACCGGGTCGTCTCCTCCTACTCCCTCACCACCGGAACCCAGAGCTCCATCCTGTAATCCAGCGCTGACATGTCGCCCGGGCCGTACACCTCGAAGTCCGGCGCCCCGGAGTGGCGCAGGCCCCGCTCCGGCAGGAAGGACTCCATCACGTAGCGCCAGCCCTCGTGGATGCATTCGGGCACCGGTCCCGTGAGCGACACCACGGCGTACTCCGCTGGGGCGACCTCCAGCACGTCCAGCCCCAGCTCCCGCGCCGCATCCGCGTCCGCGGCGTCGTACCCTGCCAAGTGGTTGATGGTGTCCGCGCCCTCGATGCCGTAACAGGCCCCAAAGCTCTGGCCGCTGCCGAGCGCCACGAGCGCGTCCTCGTCCCAGCCCTCGAGAAGGGCATCCCACACCGCCGGGCACTCCGCGCTTCCGATGGCCTCCCGCCCAAGACCCGCAACCGTGAAGGCCGGCTTGCGCTGGATGCTGATCCTCATCTCTTCTCCTCCCCTGACGCTGAGCGTCAGACGCAACTTGGACATGACCCGGAAGGGCCGTCCATCCCTGACCTCGGAGGGGGTGCAACCGTGGAACTCCCTGAACGCCGCGCCAAACGAGTCCGGCGAGGCAAAGCCGTAGCGCAGGGCGACGTCGATGACCCTTGTACCGGAGTCGCGCAGCTCGAATGCCGCCTCGGTGAGCTTGCGCCCACGGACGTACTCCGACAGCGTCATGCCCGTGAAGATTGAGAAGACCCTGCTGAGCGCCGCGCGCGAGTATCCCGACAGGCGGCGCAGCTCCCCCTCGTCCGCGCCCTCCGTGAGGGTCGCGTCGATGTGCCCTACCGCCCGGTTGAAGTCCTCCATCACGCCCATGCCCACCTCCTTGGTCAGCACGATATCGCCTCGCGCGGTCCCTTGGCCCTAGCTGGCCCGCACGGGTTTTCTCGGGTGCGGGTGCTGCTGGTTGCAGGATAAGCGAACGCCCCCCATGCAGACCCATGGGGAGCGCTCGCCGAAAGTCATTCCTTGCCTGCGTGTCTAGCGGGCTGTCGGAACGGGACAAGGGCGATTTTGCCTCTCTGCACCCGCGTACGCGCAACCAACCGGAACAGTCAGGCCCTACTCGACGACGTGACCGTCAAGCTTCTTTCTCACCGCGAGGGCAAGCGCACCTATGCCGGCGGCGATCGTCAAGCCCAGAGGCGACTCGTCCCCCGTCCCAGGGAGCAGGCGCTTGTCGCCCGAACGGCCTCCCTTGCCTTGGGTGCCATTGCCAGGGTCCTTTGGGGAGTGATCGTCCTTCCCAGAGATGGGTGCCACGACCCCGCCGTTCGTCGTGTCGTCGCCCTTCGTGTCGTCGCCCTTCGTATCATCGTCCTTTGGCGTGCTGGGCTCCTTGTAGTCGGGGTCCGTCGCACTTGCCTTGAGGGCGGGCTCGCGATCCTCCGCAAAGCCGTTGTCGGTCGAGAGGGACTCGATGAAGCCCTGTGCGAATATCGCGACCGGCTTGAGCTTGTCTGCCACCGTCGTCTTCGCACCATCGGAGGCAGGCAGGGGCATGGTGAGCAGAAGCGTGGGAAGCCCCTTGAGGGCCTTCACGATGTCGAAGCTCATGCCCATCCCCGCGAGCTCCTTGATGAGCTCCACGATGGTGGGGTTCATGGGGTCCTTGGCAATCGAGACACCCGTCGTCATCGCGCCGGAGAGCATGATGAGCGCGAACTGCATCGTGGTGTCGGAGTTGCCCTCGGTGGGGACGCCGCGCTCGGTCGCGATGATGTCCGTGATATTGGTCGCGACGTCACCGAGCTTCTTGTAGAGCGCCGACCCCACGAGCCGCTCGTCCACGAACGCGGGCCATGCGCTTGTGATGGCCGCCGTGAGCAGGGCGATGAGGCTGCCGTCCGTGGTCGACGAGCCGGCAGCCCGCATAACGCCAGCATGCATCGAATGAGGGCTGCCATCATGCACGTTGAGCAGAGCCCCATGCGCCTCTGGGTCCTTCTCCGCCAGCGCCTGCGCCGCAGCGACGAACCATGCCTCGGGGGCCTCGTTGCCATAGGTATGCAGCGCGTAGGCGGTGCTCGCGAGGTCCAAGAGCGCGTGCGTCGCGTCCACCTTGGAGTCCGCCAGGGCACCGAGCAGGCGAGAGATGAGGTCGCCCACGAGGGACCTGCCCTCGGGGGTCTTGAGGTTCTCGTCAAAGACGGCGCAGACGCGGTCGATAAGGCCGTCTATGCCCTTGGGGCCGATAACGAACGACAGGCCGTTCTGCCCCTGCTCGTCGGTGGCAAGCCTGACAACGGACTCCTTGGTGTCAAACCATGCCTTGAGCTTGCCGGGGAGCTTGTGCTTCATCAGCGTGTCGATGCGCTCTTCCTTGGAGGTGGGAAGAATCGTCGCCGCAAGGCCCAGCAGCTTGCCGGCAAGCCCGTCAGCGGGAATGCCCATGAGGGACGCAATGGCCTCCTTCGTGCCACCAGCCTCGGCGATCTTGCCGAGCAGCATCGAGGCGCCCATCGACTCCCCCACCGTCGTCACGACGTCGCGGGTGAGAAGGTGCTTGCGTCCGTAGGCGGTGATGTCCGCGATGCCCGCACCCGTCTCGGCATCGGTGAAGCCGACCGCGCCAAGCGAGTGGCACGGCAGGAGCAGGTCCACGTTCAGCGTTGCGCCAGACCTCGACAGCTCGACCGTTCCCTGACGCGTCTCGGAGGGGTAGGTCGAGGTCGCGCAGGTCTCGATGTCGTAGATGGTGTTCCCCGCAGCCGAGGTGAGGCTCATGACGTCGTTGGCGTGCATGTGCCCGGTGAGCACGCAGGAGATACCGGCGTCGGCGTAGGCGGAGGCGATCCTCTGGTAATCGTCCACGAGGTACTCGCCCATGACCCTGGGCTCCATGGAATAGTGGGGGGCAATGCCATGGTGCTGCATGGCAATGACCACGTCGCCCGCCTTACGGGCCTTCTTGGCCTGCTCGCACACCCAGGCGAGGAGGCTCTCCCCCACCATGCCGCCCGTCTCGTGCTCATCATCCGCGGCATGCGTCTGGTCTGCGCTGTACTTGCAGGAGTCCACCGCAATGACGGTAAGGCCCTTGCACACGCGCGTCACGTACGAGAGTCCCCCTCCCTGGCCCAGCTCGGTGCTGTAGCGCGTGATGGGAGTCGCAGGGTTCTGATACGTGAGCTCCGCATAGATGTCAACGAAGTCCTGCGGTGAGGTATGGGTGGTGGGCTGGGCGGACCCGACCGAGAAGTCCATGGCGTATGAGTTGTTGACGTCGTGGTTCCCGTTGATCACCAGGACCTGGGCCTCTATGCCTTTCTTCTGGAGACGTGACAGCGCGGCCTCGAAGCGCTGGGCCACCTCCTCGTGACAAAGCCTCTCGCCATCCTTGGTGAGGTCACCGGGTACGAGGATGAGCTGTGCGCCAAAGGCGACGGCATCCTCGAGGGCCTTGTCCAGGATCGCCCCGCTCTCTCGAAACATCTTGCGGTCGGAGTTTGCCGCGTGTATGAAGTCTTCGCACTCCGAATAGAGGGAGCTCGAGAGGAGGTGGATGTCAGAGAGAACGACAGTGCGTAGGGACGTGAGGCCCTTGTCGCTCGCGTCGTTGGCGGTGGGGGCGGCGAGTGCCGCACACGGTGCTGCCATGCTGGCAAGTCCCGCTCCTGTACCGAGAAGGGCGAGATGGACAAATCCACGACGCGAGAACGAGAGTGGCTTGTCGCCTGGTACGCTGTCTGCCTGCTGCATCTATGACCTCCATAACCGGTTGAATCAATGGGACGGCGAGGCGCCTGCCGCACCGCTATGGATTGATTTTCGCGTCTGAATGTCAGCCGAATAACAAGGCAGAGTAAGGTTTCTTTAGGAATGTGTTAGGGAGCCGCGCGCCGCGCTAGCTACCAAAGCCGTGCGCGCCCACGAGCAGGAGCATTTCATGAGTTTACATGAAACAGGATACTGACCCTGATATACCCGAGTCCCCCATCGGTCCTTGTAAGTTCCTCGTTGCTCTCGGCAGTCACACATTCGCAAGGCACATAACCACATGCGCATACCAGACGCCCATTTGATGCTAGGCAGCGAAAGATTTACCCAAGGGTGCTTACGCCGTGAATAATCCGGTGAATTGGACCGATTGGGGGCGTGTGGAGTGGGGTCCGATTTATCAAAAACGCGCAGCGTTGCTGAAACGCAGGTTATAGCCCTCTTGCACGTACAACTCGCCGAGAGGCACACGTGGTTGGTTGAGACAGAAGGGACAGCAGAGGCGCTCCGAGAGTACTGACAAGACATGCGTTCCATCTCGACAGGGCCTATATAAACGCAAGTTCAGTGGTCACACAGGAGCGCAGCCACACCATTGCTATCTCGCTTGGCGACAAACGTTGTCCGTTCCCTCTCATTGAGATGAAAGGAGGGATGCCCGACGCAGAAGGTTGCGCTAACGCACGCAAAGCACCGGCTAGCCTATCGGCAAGCCGGTGCTCGAGCTAACTAGGACATAAGGGGTCTAGTCGTTGTATACGATCGCGTTTTTAATCACAGCACCAGAAGCGTGTTCCAGAATGGCCTTCTCGGTTTCTTCGATGGGATACTCATTCTGCACGAAGATCTCTTCGGGAAACTGGCCCATCTTGATGAGCTCAAAGGTGGCGTTTACATACATGGGAGTGGTATGGAAAACGCCCCTCACCGTAATCTGACTGTAGTGCATGAGGCCAGCATCCAGCTTGACCTCCGAGCCCTTGGCAAGACCGCCAAAAAGCAACACGAAGCCACCTGGACGAGCCATATGCATGGCGGATTCCCAAATGGAAGGCAGGCCGGTGGCCTCGATGGCCACGTCAACGCCGCGACAGTCGGGAGTCAGACCCTTTACTGCCATGGCTTGGTCTTGGTCATCCTTGGTAGGGTTGTAGGTGTCAATGGCGCCAAGCTTTTTTGCGGCCTCAAGGCGAGCATCGGATACGTCAACTGCTATTACGTGAGCGCCACGCAGAACACACATGCGCACAAAACCTAAGCCAATGGGACCGCATCCATTAACAACCACGTAGTCGCCCATCTCGATTGGGCAGTTGGCGGTGCCGTACACGGAGCAGGCCATCGGTTCAAGCAGGGCCGCCTGCTTGTAGGACATGGTCTCGGGCAGGGAGAACATGTTCATCTCTACGACGGGCGCCGGAATTAGTTGATACTCGGCATAGGCACCATGGTCGAACTGGTTTTGAATCAGGCTCTCACACATGGATTCCTGACCATGCTTGCAGTAGTAGCAGTGACCACAGGGGGCTGAGTTGTGCGCGACAACACGATCGCCGACCTTAAACTTCTCCACCCTGTCCCCCACGGCATGCACAATGCCGGAAGCCTCATGACCAAAGCCAAAAGGGGGCTCATAGCGATACCCACGCTTATACGTCTTCACATCGGTTCCACAAGGTAGCGTGACCTTGTTTTTAATCACGACCTCGCCAGGCCCAGGCGTGGGAATCGGCGCCTCCTCCACACGGATATTGCCCGGTGCATTATGGCGCAGTCCGAGTGATTCTGGGAAACGGGCGCGCAGCGAATCAACGCGCACCGTGCCGCGTAGGCTGCGAGTCATCATAGCTCGCCGGAGTGATCGTTATACGCTCTCGGCACGCCCAGCTTCGCGCCGACACCCTCGACGAGATACCGGAGGTCCTCGAAGCCCGAAGGGTACTGGCCCTCCCCGTCGAGGAGGAAACGCCTCTTGTACCCCTCGCGCTCGATAGCGAAGTGCCAGCTCTCCTGATCGGTGATGAGGTAGCCGCGATTGACCTTGTACTGCGGTCTGCGCCAACCGAGCACACCGATCTGCTGGAGCGCCGCGTCGAAGGACTCGGCTTCGTCCCTGCTCATGGTGCCGGAGAAGGACGAGGGCTCGCCGACCAGCTCGACGGTCACGTCGTAGCCGCCGTCTTCGCGCCTCTGGAACGCATAGTCGCGCACCATGCTGCCCACCATGCACATCCAGCCGAGTTCGAGGCGTTGTATGCTTCCGCGGCCGTTCGGCGGGACCGCCGCGTTGCTAGTGCCGTGGAGCGCCTTCACGGTGAACTCCAGGTTGTAGGGCAGGCCGACGACCATGTTCTCGTGAGCGGACATGTCGAGCCGATAGCCCCGTCTGGCGCATTCTTTTCGCAGGGCATCGTCCAGCCCGAACATGTCGACGTCCTCGCCCTCGCATCCGCATTGGGCGGCAAGCCTGGCGGTGGTCGTCTGAGCGCCGATGCCCATCTCCTCGATTCGGGCTACCATCGAATTCAACAGCTCGTTCTCATAGGGCTTCACAATCGTCCTCCTACAGTTCTTTTCTTATCGTTCTCATACTTCTCGCGGCAAGCGAACAGCTGCCACAGCAGGTCGCAAGACGGCCGCCCTCGGCTCCTCGGCGAACCATTGCCCTATCCGACCGTGCGGGTCGTCGCGTACCTGATGAGGCGCCGCGCCTCCGTGAGCGGGTGCTCCGGGAAGAGCGCGTCGAACTCCGGCTGCTCCGACTTGTTGGCGAGGAGGCCCTTGCCCCAGCCAGCGTCGTAGGGGTCGCACGCCCACCCGTCGGGCGCGCTGCCGCCGACCTGCGCGAACATCGAGTAGACCGTCGAGTCCCGGACTCCGGTCGCGCCCGACTCGTCGAAGAAGCCCCGTATTCGGACCGGACGCTTCGAGCTCCTCATATCGAGCACGAGCGCGTACTGGACCCCGGACGGTTCCTTCGCGGTCTTGACGATGCTGTACACAAACCGGCTGCCGCTGCTGCCGCCGGACCTGACCTCAACGATGCCCTGATCGTCGCTGAGCGAGCCGCGTATGCCCGACACCACCTCGTCCGTGTCGTCGCAGGGCATCTGGGAGTCGCCGTCGATGGGGTACGCGAGCACAATGGCCTGCGAGGACGCACTCCTCATGGCGAACGCGCGGGTGCCCTCGGGGTCGTCCGGCATGGCATCGACCTCCCGGTACGTGGCTGGCATCGTCACGACGGCGCCGTTCGCGAGCTCGTAGCCGACGGCATCCGGCTCGACGTAGTCGGCGACGCTCGAATCGACGTCGACCGGAACCGCGGACCCTTCCTCGCCCTCGGCCTCGTAGTGGTCGAGCGCCAGCCCGAAGTCCTCTTCCAGGTCCTTGAGGATCGAGTCGAGCGTGGCGCCTCCGCACGAGATGGCGAAGTTCCTCGCAGGAGTCTCCGGGGTGACGGTGTCCCACACGGTCACGGGCCTGGCGTCGGGGATTCCGGCCATGCCGAACACGTGCGCGGCTCCCTCCTCCCCGAGCCCGGTGAGGGTGACCACCTTGTACTGGTCGAGGGAAATCTCGGCCCGGGCCTCGGGGGAGAAGAACCCAAAGGTTACGAGGCCCGTATTGAGCAGGGAGTCGCGGTTGCGGAACAGGAGCGCGAACGCCTCTTCTCCGGTGAGCCTGCCCGTGAGGTAGACCTTCCAGTGCAGGGGGTCGCCCTCGGCCTTGCGGAGCCTGCCCTCCTCGTCGGCGGTGCACGGGACCTCGAGGAAGAACCCGAGCGGCATGCCGTCGAGCGCGACGATGAAGGAGACGAGCACGATGAGCAGCTTCTCGTAGGAAACGCTGCCGACGAACGTCTCGCCGTCGCGGTAGTAGCCCTCGGTCACGCACGCAGGGTCGCCCGGTTCGACTCCCGCAGCGAATCTGAAGCCTTCGCTAGTGGCGGCGAATACGGAACCGTCCTCGCCCCGCGCGAGCAGCCCGTCCGCGACGCAGCGCTCAATCGCCTTGGAGAGCACGTTTTTTATGCGGGAAGCGGCCCTTGCGTAGCCGAACGTGCCGGCTACCTGCGAGACGGCGTCACCGGGTTGGAGTGCGAAGCCGTACGGGAGGTCGTGGAGGATGGCGTTTCTTAGCTCCTCGAAGGCGATGCAGTCGACCTGTCGGTCTGCGTTCACCCTGAAGGCGGTGTACGATGCGGGGTCCTGGCCGACCTTCCAGACGAACTCGCGCCCGTTCCACTCCGTCGAAACGTGGGGCAGGCGGGAGAGCACCTCCTCGTTCTTGGCGAGCACATTCCTGCCGCTTCTGCCAATGCCGAAGCCCGCCCGAACCCGGTTGAAAAGCCACGTCTTGTCGATGGGCGCCTCCGACTCGACGATCGCGCGCATCCTCTCGGCAATCTCATTGTCGCACCGCCCGCCCGCGTACTCCTCGGCGGAGACGCTGGTTTCCTTGGGCTTGCAGGTCACGTAGGGCTCCCCGTGCGGCCTATCATCTACGGCGACTTCCTGGGAGCCAGCCGCCGGCTCGTCGACGGTCGCCCCGGTTCCGTCCCCCGCATCCGCCCCCGCACCCGCCCCGGCGGTCACCACCGCAGCCGCGGGCGAGCTCGTCATCTACCGCAAGCTCTACGGAGACGGCTCCCTCTGGGCACGCCCCAAGGAGATGTTCCTCTCGCCGGTCGAGCGCGAGAGGTACCCCGACGTCGCACAGGATCTACGCTTCGAGCTGGTCGAGGGCCTGCCTGAGGTGGCCGCCGAGTAGGCTCCCACGCGAGCGCAGGTGAAATCTAACTCTGGTTCTTCGGGGTCTTGTCGGCATCCTCGCGCATGGATTGCGCAAGCAGCTCGTCACCGTCCTCGAAGCCGTGGACGAGACCGTAGACGAGCATGATCAGCTGCACGAATATGCAGCTCCCCAATGGCGCGATGATGAGAAGGAGCGGCCCTTCGATGTCTCCCGAATAGCCAAAGGCCACTAGGTTGGACAGGTCAACAAGGAGCCTGAGAATCAACAGGCCGTACGCCGCAAGGGGAATAACGGCCGCAGGTTTGAAGACGCGGTACGCCCCCTTGCACAGCACGAAGAGCACGTGATGGGCAAAGACCCAGACGAACCAGAATCCCGAGAAGAGCACGAAGATGGCAACACGGGTCCCGAGGTCAGGAAAGTCGTTGTCGAGGACGCATGCGAGCGCAAGCAGGGCCGTCCCCACAAGAGAGACGGCAAGGGGCACGCGAATCGACCCCTTGCGGCCGAATGCCTCTCGGACGTATTGCATCTCTGACTCGCGCGGCACCGTATACATGACTGCTCCTGACGACATGACACTTCTCTCCCGATGCTAGGTCTGGCGAGAAGTGCCCAGTGCCGCAAGACCCATTCCTTACGAAACGCTTTCGCACGAGGATAGCGCCAACATCGGCTCGATGGAGTCGGGACCTGGCATGGGTCACGGTGGGCGCACAAAAAATTTTTCCATTGACCCTCACGTTACGTCAGGGGTTACAACTGATGGCGAATGGAGTGCCGAATGTACAAGATCCAGGAGGCAGCCCGAATCGCCTGCGTGTCGGTCAGGACACTGCGACACTACGACCAGATCTAGAAGGGCGTTTTTCGCAGCGGGATCCCTCGCCGCTATAGGAGCGCTCGGACTCGCCGGATGCGGCAAGAGCGACCTCAACGGTAAGACTCTCTACTACTACTCGGTCTGCGGCGACGTGGCCCTCAGCAAGGTGTGCTCGAACAAGCCCGGAAGCGCGTCGACAATCAAGTTCGACGATGACACATGGCACTACGTCGGCTCCACCGAACTCAGCGGCGACTGGAAAGCCGAGGGCGATGACGTGGCCCTGTCTTCCTCGCAACTCGGCACCGTCACGCTCGTAAGGCAGGACGACGGGAGCTACGTCCCCTCGGGGTCCGAGGACTACGGAGAGAGGTGCTTCGAGGACGAGTCCGCGGCGAAGTCCTACTACGACGAGTACACGGCGGCCACGCCCGACAGGGTGAGAGACACGCTGGAGGGCGCCACCTGGTCGGTGAAGGACCTGCCCTCAACGCAGACCGTAGCCGAGACGCTCTCGTTCGACGGCGGCTCGCTCGTGTTCACGAAGGGCGAGTACCAGAGGAAGGGCTTTTATAGCGACGGACCACGCGAGAGCTCATGGCTCGCCTCGGACCATTCGGGCGAATACGACCTCGACGTATCCTCTCAGTGGGTGAGCTCGGACGGGTCGTCACCTCGCCCCCTGATCTACGAGGGAACGATGGCCGTCGAGGGCGAGAAGACACACTTCAGGCTGTCTAACCGCAAGGGCTCCCTTACGCTGACCCTTTCTTCCGAGTCGAGCGCGGTGATGTTCACCAATGGAAAATAGGCACGATGGAGACACCAAGGCGGGCGAGAACAGGCGCCTCATGACGGCGATCCTCACACGAGCAAAGTCAAAGAGGACAGCAATAGCGACAGCAGCCGTCCTGCTCGCCGCGTTCCTCGCCCTCGCCTGGCCGCACGCCATGCCCACGGGAAATAAAGACGAAGGCAATTCGGCTGCGACAACGCAGCGAGAAGCCGCGGGAGCAACCGAAGAAGACAACGAGACGAGCTCCGTCGCGCGAGACGGGACAGACGAAGCCTCTGGACCGACGGCGGAAGACGCCCAGCCTGAAGAAACCACTGCGAACGAGAGGAGAACGACGGGTAATGGCTCGGACGTCCCGTCGTCAGGTGAGAATGGAAAGAGCTCCGGCAAACCAGAGTCGGAAAACTCCTCCGCACAGGAAACTGCCTCCCACCAGCACAACTGGGTAGTCCAGACCAAGACCGTCCATCATGACGCGCAGTACAGGACCGTCCACCATGACGCAGTTGTAAAGTATGTCAGCATTTGCAACAACTGCGGGGCGGATATCACTGGGAACGAAGCAGCTCATTTTAAGAACTCGCTACTCAACGGTGGCAACTGCGGTTCTTGCCACGAAGAGTCTCGTACAGTGCAGGCTGCCTACGACGAACAGGTACAGGTGAGCGCGGCATGGGACGAGACCGTGACCACCGGGTATAAGTGCTCGGGCTGCGGAGCCACGAAGTAGCGGAAGCCACTGAATTCTAGGCCGTAGCGGTCAAGTATCAGGTTGAGTTCTATTGATACCGCCGGACGCACGCGCTCCGGTATCCTCCATGTCCCCCGAGCCACCTTAGCCAAGGTTCCAAGGGGCGCTGCCCCTTGGCGCGCAGGGGTTCGGGGATGGCGCGAGGCATCCCCGGAAAAGCTGGCGCGGGCACGCCGATGGCATGCCCGCGCTCTCTGTATGCGCCTCACCCCTCTCCGGAAACGTACACGGTCCGGCCGCTCTCGCAGTCAATGCTCTCCACGTCGCCGAATCCGATGCGGACGGCAGCCCACCCGCCCCTGTCCTCCACCAAGGCATCGGCCTCGTCGCGTGCGTTCGAGACGAGTCGCCCGACTTCGGGTGACCCCTCCGGAGCGGTACCCATCTCGAACGCCCCGCCCTCGCCGCCCGACTCAAACTCGACGACGACAGTCAGCCTGACGGCTCCGCCCGGGGACTTGCCGAATACGCCCACGGCGCCAAACTCGTCCATCTCCATGGAGCTACCTCCCCCTGACGGCGCTGAGCGGCTTCGGCTCGAAGTACTCGTCGCGTTCGACGGCGGCGAACCCCATCTGGCGGTTCAGGTCCTCCATCTCCTTGATGCTGAAGTAGCCGAGCTCATCGTCATAGCCCTCGACGAGGCCGAACGCCTCATCCGTCCCATCGAACTCGAGCAGCCACCAGCCCCATCCGTTTACGCACGAGAAGAAGTGGACGTATACCGTAGGGTCCTCCACACCGTCTTGCTCATAGAGCCTCGGCAGACCCTCCGCAATCTCCCTCGTCATTAGCTACTGCATGTCTTCCTCCGTTTCCGGGCACCATGCCCTCAACATCCCGCCCTTGCGGGCAAAGCCGCACCGGAGCGAAGACGGGTCAAGGGAGTCCATGACGACCTCCACCAACCGGAGCGGAGCGGAGGTTTGTGCGGGGTCTCATGGGCCCCTTGACGCGGCGTAGCGGAGGTGCCACCCACGTAACGGACACGAGGTCATGACAGTGAATGCCACCGAAACGTTGGAAATCATGGGCCAAGACCGAAGAGAGGCGGCCGCCCCTAACGGACGGCCGCCTTAGCGAGCCTTGCTAATTCGGTTCTGGTATATGATCCGAGACGCCTGCCGGGCAAATCCCGACGATCCTAGTGATAGTCGTTTGCGAAGGAGCCGTAGAAGAGCGCCTTACAGTCGACATCGCTGTAGCCCATCACGGCATCCTGGACCTCGGGGCGCAGGAGGTTGAGCACCTTGTACACGCCCTCGCCCATATCCCCGACGAAGAGTACCTGCTTGAACACGTCGGGATAATCACGCAGATAGGTCACATAGCCCCTAAGCTTTGCCAGCGTGTCGCCGAGGAACTCGCCGTGGGGGTCGATGATGGACGGCTTGATGGCGCCGTCAGCATCCTTCACGAAGAAGAGGAAGTCTGGATGCAGGGCCTTGCGTCCCACCGAAGACATGTACGGAATCGAAAACGCCTTGGCAGACATGCTGCCCGATGGGTTGCGATAGAAGGCAACCGTACGACTCTTCGCCAGCTCATTCTTAACGATAAAGTCTTCGACCGGTTTCAAGTCGAGCGGACAGAGACCGTCCTCCTTCTGCACGATATGGCGTGGATACTTGGCAAAGTCGTCCGACGTGCTGGCAGACGTGGGCCACTCTATCTTTGTGAGGCGCTTGCCTTCGGTTTCACGGGCCAGCTCGTCGTAACGCTGTTTTGCCGAGTCGTTAAGGTAGTCATAATCGCCAGATCCATCGACCTTATCGAAGTATTCCTTTCGGCATTGAGCCGCCCAGCCCTCGAGCGCATCGACGATGGCCTGCGTGCGCACCGCTGCGGCAAGGCGCAGGTCGCACTCGGGGCGCCCGAGCTCCTTGAAGTTGGCGCGACGATACTCATTCGCAAACTCCTTAGTGAAATGCATGTCGGCGTCGCGGGCAGCCTTTCTGAGGCCCTCGGCGTCCGTGCGGGCCTCCTCCTGCTCCTGGTCCTCGGTCTCGTTGAGCTTGTCGAGCGTGATCTTGACGGTCTCGGCAACCTCTACGTCGTGTTTGGTTTCGCGGTACTCGTCCTCGTTAGCAACGATGTATCCCTTGAGCTTCTGGACGAACTGTTTTTTCACGTCGGCCGCGGCATTGACATCGAGGCCGGTCTCGACAAGCAGAGTCGCCGTCTTAACCAGGCTCTGGAATTCGTTTCTGGCCTTCTTCGGAATGCGCTGGACGGGGATGGAATCGAAGGCTGTGCGGATGCCCTTCCACTCCTGGTGCGTGAAAGACTGCTCGCGCTTGGTGGGCGGCTTGGGCTTTGCCATGGGCACGGGTTTTACGACCGAGACGGGCTGGGTCGACTCGGTCTGTGTGGAACTTGGCTCAGGTGTCGCAGGTTGCTGCGGGGCAGGCGCTGCAACGTAGTTGCCCGTTGCGGGCTGAGGCGCCAGCTCCGCTTCTGGCGCCGGGACGTCGACGGGCCTGGCCACCGAGGCAAGCGAGGACTGCGTTCCCTGCATGTCCAACGGCTCCTGAATCGCGATGCCGGCAAGCGGCGCCTGGTAGTCGGGTTGCGCCTGCCGCGCCGCCTCGATAGCCTTCTCGTTCTCCTCGTACGCCTTGAGCTCCTGTTGGTAGTCGGCTTCGGACTTGGGCGCAGCCGCCGTGATAGTCACGGGGTTGAGAACGATGTTCTGCTTGCCGATGGAGCTCTCGCCCATGTCGTCCTTGCGGCCCATGAGGTAGTCGACCACGTCCTGAGTGCTCTCGGGATTGAACTGGGGCAGGTAGCAGGCGACGGAGTTCAGAAGATCATCGGATTCGATGCGCCGCGCAAGTGGAGTGCGTACCATACGTCCCACGAGCTGTGCGATATAGGTCGAGTCCGAACGCCTGCGCTGCGAGAAGATGACCTCCGCTCGCGGGCAGTCCCATCCGTTGGAGACAGCCTCCTTGGCGAAGAGCACGCGAATGCGCGAGGTGTCCTGAACGAACTCGGGTTCGACATAGGGAATAAGGTATTTTCCCGCCGCGATGTCCTTATGCTCGCCGAAGACGTTGGCGAACGACATCGCCTCGGAAAGGCCGGGGACCAGGCCCGTGATCTGGTCGCACATCTCAGCCAGGGCCGAGTTGCTCACGTTGTCCGCCGCTTGGATGAGCAGCAGCGGGTTGACGGGGCCCTCGCCCTCACGGGCACAGTACTCGCCCCATTCGCGGCAAGTCAGGGCATAGCGCTCGCACGCCATAGTGAGGTACTGGTGCTCGACTGGGTCGTCCTTCTCTGGCACGCGCAGCTCAATGATGTCCTTGAGCAGACCTGACTCCTGGACCTCGCGAGGGGTCACAGCGACCTTTGGCATACGCACGCGATCGGCGCGCTGGTCCATGGCCGCCTCGAACCTCTGCGGCGTGGCAGAGACCCCGACGACGATGGGCATCGCTGCACGGCCGTCGAGCCCATCAATGAGGCTGGCGTAGATCGTCGCAGTGCCGCGCTCGCTCGAGGCATTGGCCCCCAGGCCGCGATGAGCCTCGTCTATGAACAGATAGAGGTTGCGCTCCGGGTCCCTGATGGTGCGGTCAAGGATGTCCCAGAACACGCGGCCGGAGTTGGCCTCACTACCCTTGGTGAGCAGGCCGTTCTTACTGAGCAGATCCTTGCTGAGGAAATAGACGTGGCGCGGCTCGAGAATGTCGTGCGCGGCTCCGAAGTCGTTGGTAATTGTGACCAGGTGGCGCCTGTCAAGGATGCTGTCTGCTAGCTTGTCCGCCACGTTTGAGAAACGCACGCTCGTCTGCTCGTTCAAGCTCGGAGAATCCGAGAGCCAAAGAACGACGGCATTCTCGTCGGGCATGAGGCTCAAATCGTCGTCTCCGAAGAAGAGCGCTTCGATCGTCGCTGCGCACATGACCGTTTTGCCCGACCCCGTGGGAGATGCGAGGCATATCGAGGACAGCTCGCCGTCCCGCTCGTAGCGTCGGCGCATCGACTGCAACTTGTTCGCCAGGGTCGCGACCGCACCGGCTTGGAAATCCTTAAGTTCGACTCTCATGTTTACCTCACCGCATCCTCGGCGGCAATCTTGAACGATTGCAGGTAGTTCTCGTACAGGCGGACGACGTCGAGCCCAGGTAGTTGTGCCTTGACGGAGGCGTATCGAGCCGTGTCGTCCGTGATCACATAGGCGCACCCTATGCTGGCATTCTGCTTGACGGCGTCTATGAAAGCGCCGACCGAAGCAAAGTCGAAGAGGACGGCGTAGGCGTCGGCCATGGCAAAGCCCGGCTGCTCGTGCTTGATGATGCTGCCACGCGAACCAGCGCGCAGCCAGAGCAGGGGCGCGATCTCCTCGAAGGCCACGCCCAGCTCGACGGCGTCCGGGTCTTCGTAGGTGAGGTCAAAGAAGACGGCGTTTTCCTCGAAGCCGTCGGCCATGGGGAACTCGTCGGTGAACTTGTAGTCACCCTTGATGGAATCGCCCTCGGGCGTCTTGCCCGTGATGGCCGCCGTGACGCGTGGTTTGGTAACGTACTGGCAGATGCCCAGCGCCTCCCATTCGGGGTCGCCCTGGCGAAGACCGCGCTTGGTGAGCTTTTTGGATTCGTCCTCGGAGACCTCGTTATTCGTTACGCTGATGGAGCGCCTGCGCCCGCCGTCCTGATGGTTCAAGCGCATGACGGCATGTGCCGTGGTGCCCGATCCTGAGAAGAAATCGACTACAAGGGCGTCGGGCTTGTCGGCAACAACGGAAGCGATTGAGAGCTCGGTCGCATAAAGGGACTTTGGAAATGTGAAGCGCCTATCGCCGATGAACTTTTTGATATATCGGCTCCCGTATTCACCAGCAGAGAACTGCGTGCCACTCCAAACAGTTGTTGGAATGGCAGAGCGCTCTCCCTGCTCTTCGAGAAGCAAGGACCCATCCTCAGCCTTGCCGATGAGTTTAATTTCTCCATTCTTGAGACGCTCCTCTTGGGAATCTCCTAGGTAAAGGAGGGAGTACCGATCACTCTTTTTGTTGTACTCACCTACTTTTGCGCACCCGCGATCAAGCTTGGCCTGTAGAGCATTCTGGGAGATCCTCCAAGTCGCCTCTCGGCCATCGGTCCTAATAGGCCAAACTGCCCTGAGACCCGTTTTTGTCGGTATCTTTGTCCAGTCTTGTTCAAGGGGGAGAGAAGCGCCGAGCTCCTTAATTGTCGCGGTCTCCTCATCGATATAGATGGGATAGAAGAGGTTCGGCCTTGCGGTGCGAGCGGCATTGGGACCGCCCCTCAGCAGCCACTTTTTCCTCAAGTTCTCCGAACTCAACGGAATAGAGTCTGCGGTCCACTTGGCACGGCGCGGCGGTACCAAAAAAGCAAAAGACAGCGTACTCGTCAGCTCTCTTGAACTGGTTGCCGCGGGCAACCCCGTTCTTGTTTATGGTGATTGAAACCGTCTGGATACCGGTCGCGTTGGGAAAAACGCTCTCTAAAAGAAGCTCAAGCCTTGCGTACTCCTTCTCGTCGATCGTCACGATGAGTACGGAATCGTTGGGGTTGAGCAGCTGCTTGGCGAGCTTGAGGCGGCGCTCCATGAAGGCAAGCCACTTGGAGTGGCGATAGGCGTCGGAGCCGTCGACGTAATCGTTGTTGTATTTCCAGTCGCGGGCGCCAGTGTTATAGGGTGGGTCAATATATATGCAGTCCACTTTGCCTGCATAGGCAAAGGCCAAGGTTTCAAGAGCATGGTAGTTTTCGCCGTTAATGACTACTTGATAGGGCTTATCGCCAGCGCGCTCGACACGCCCAGCCTCTTTGAGGCCAGCATAAATCGGCTGGTCATATTCAGCAACAGGCACGACATCGTCGACAGCAACGGAGCGGGGCTCACAATCGTTTTCGTCATATGAGGGCGATTGATATGGCTTTAGATCAGCAACCCCCCCCCGAACGGCATTTACCAACCATAGCAGTTGGGAGCTAGAGTCCTCTTTTTTACCACGCTCGGGAAGCACCTGTACGACATCGCCCTCCATGATAGGCTTGCCATAAAGGCGAAGTCGCTCTGGACGGTTGTGTTCAAATACAAGCCCAAACTGGCGCTGCGCAGCAAAGGCGCGGATGTCGGCAGCGAGCTGACGATCGCCCAGCTTGACAGCGCGATCAACAAGGTTCTGAACGACCGCTTGCGCCGTCTGAGACATCACTTCTCCCCCTTGCACTTCTCGTCAATCCATTCGCGCAGGACTTTAGCCACCGTCTTATCCTGGCGCGCGGCATAGGACTTAAGAGCCCGCTTATCCTCGCGGGTTATCGAGAGCGTGAACTTATCTAGCTCCCTTTCGGCATGAACAGCCTGATCTTCCTCCATGATCGCCCCTCCGAATTGACCTGTTCTACGTTCCTTAATTGACCGAAATCATTTTACTTCAGAATACGTAATTACGTAATTACGTATGTAAATTTGAGCCATGCATCACTCAATCACTAGTCAGTATTCGTTGACGAATCGTTGGGGATAACGAATATATCGAGGTAGACAGTCGTTTTTACCGTCTGCGAGTACCAGCAAATCGATACTCAAAACGTCGTGAGTACATTTTGAGTACCAGTCCGAGCGGCCTCTTGCGGGCGGACGCGATCTGCCGGTCAGCATTAATTGAAATAAATTGATGGCGTTGCTTCGGTAATTGAAAACACTTTAAAAAATACCAGCAAACAATAATCCCAGCTAAACAGCTTGAGAGATTGCGTGGCTGGTTTGCATGTACCACATACACCACAATGAACAAGCATCCATGGCACGCAAATAAAAAACGAGGGAGGCCGCATCCGACCTCCCTCGCAAAGGGCTATTTACTATTCCCACTCTATGATTGCAAAACAGAGGTACTTGGACTCAATGATTGACTTGACTAACGGATTTATTTATTTTCCAGTATGCGAAATCATCTCAAAACTAGTACTCAACCGGAACTCAGGACTGAGTTCAACTCCAGCACTCGATGTGGAAAATAAGCGCAACCTAATGAGGAGTAAACCTTACCTGTGAATATGCCGGATTGCGACACACGACTGAGTTTCACAATTAGCCTTCTATGAAGAGGCTTACGATTTTGATGCGAGTATACCGGCGAGTAATTACGCCTATCGTTTATCGAGCTATCATTTATGCAGATAAACCTTGACTCGTTCGAAAACTCTATAGTTCAACTTACTGTCAAGTCAAACGCAGTTTTCCAAAAACGGATTAACCAGATCCATCCACTCTAAAGGCAGGTAAGCAGACATATATCCGTGGTTGTACCCTTTAGCTTCATGGAGGGTGCAATCAGGATGCATTTTTTGAAACAGCCTGGCCGATTCCTTGACGCAGCCCATTTCCTTTTCACCATAGATATATAAAACCTGCGCTTTGCTTTCTGTGATAGCGTCTTTGAGCCTGTACTCTCCCATATATGTTCGATACATCGTCACTAGTGTTTTGATAGGAAGCTTTGGCATATCTTCCATATAGTAGTTTTCTATTTCTGCGGGATAAGCCATGTTGGGATACATTTTCTTCATTAGGCTTAACTGAATCCTGCTAGCCGATCTGCTAAACATAAGCTTCCCAAATAGCTTTACAGTGATTGCACTGATTCGTGCCAGTTTGGGCTGAGGAATGCAGATGCTCCCATCGATTATTGCTTTTTCGGCTATACCGCTATCCAGCGATAATAACTCGATTGCAATTTGACCACCCAAGGAAACGCCGCCTACAGCAAACAGTTTCCCGTTGCAATTGCTTTTTACATAGCCCATGATCTGCTGTGCGGAATCCTCGGTTGAAATATAATCTTTTTGACATTCTTCTCCATGGCCATCAAGCGTCGGTAAGATTACATGGTATGCATCCGAGAGCATACGGGCTTGCCGGAGGTAGTTCCACCAGGAATTACCCCCGCCGTGTATCAACAGTATATGGGGGAGGTTTCTATCGCCGAATTCATGAAACATCATATTTCAGCACCCTCGCAAATTTGAATTTGTCGGACAAACGGAATGGTAATAGATAGCGGTAGATGGAACGCTCTGTAAAAGTCTAGTTCAGAAGCTCTTTCATTCCCGCTTAACCGCCAGTATTCGAGATTGAATGAACTCAACGTACATGCTGGACTGTGTGTATGTTTATTCTCGGCAGCGTGAAACCATCTCAAAGCTAGAGCTCAGCTGGAACTCGGCACTGAATTCCAGTTTGGCATGCAACAGTGGAGAATGGACCCAGATCGTTGAAAAACAAGTGGTTTGAGCTGCAAAGGCGTGCATGCTTTTCATGTAGCTGAGTTCAGGCTGAGTCAATATTACAAGAACAGCTGCAATGTAAGGGTGTCTATCCCACTACGAGCTCATAGCCACCCCCCAAAGGCCTTGTCCGCCAGACCACGTTTGTGGCCGCCTTCACCATGGCTGCGTCGTGGGAAACCAAGAGAAGCGCGCCGGGATAGACGGCCAGCACGCGCTCCAGAGCCTCAATGGATCCTATGTCGAGGTGGTTAGTGGACTCGTCCATGATGACGAGCTGAGGGCGTTCGACAATCCCGAGGGCCAGCATGAGCTTGCGCATCTCCCCCGGACTAACGGCATCTCCCTCGAGCATGCGGTTCGGATCGGAGTTAAGCTGCGCCACAACGGAGAGAACGCGGCCGCACTGGCTGGCCGGAAGATCGTGCAATACGCTCAAGGCAGCCCACTCCTGGGCCCGATCGGGCTCCTGGGGGATGTAGAGAAATCTCGTCGTTTCGGCAAGGCTCTCCACAATTCGCCTGACAAGGGTCGTCTTGCCAGAACCGTTGTCCCCGACGAGCCCGATATGATCGGTGTTTCCGATGTGCAGAGCAGGAACGACCAGGGAGGCGTCACCGAGGGGGATGCTGCAAGGCCCCATCCTGAAAAGGAGCTTGCGTCTGCTGGGCTCGGCATCGAGCCACACGTCCGCCTCGTAGCGCTTCTCGACCCGCGTCGCCACAAGCCTCGCCTCCGCGTCCTCCAGCCTTCCGACCATGCGTGACGAGAGCCTGCCCGCCTGCCCGTCCTTGCCGGTCACCACCGCGACACGCACCCTGCGACGCGCGTCCGCATCGTGCTTGTCTATGCCCCTGAGGCTCCTCTTGCCAGCGGCACGCGACGCCTCCTCACGACGACGCCTGACTTCCCGCTCGATGCGGGCCTTCTCCTTGCGGGCCTCGTCGCGCGCATGGACGGCGCCCGAGCGCTCCAGGACCGCCTGCGAGGATGCCCGCGAGTATCCGCCTGACCTCATGACGACGTCACCCCTCGAGACGAACAGACACTGCGCGCAGAGGGCGTCGAGCAGCTCCCGGTCGTGCGAGACGAGGAGGCCAATCCCATTGAAGCGCGACAGCGCATCGGATATGGCGCGGCGGGTCGACGCATCGACGTGGTTGGTGGGCTCGTCCATGGCAAGGACGTCCGGAGTGGCCCACAGGGCGCAGGCCACCTGCAGTCGCTTCTGCTGCCCGCCCGAGAGCGTGGCATAGCGCCAGGGCCAGTCGTCCTCGATGGCGAGCTCGCGACGGAGCCTCACGGCTAGGCCATCATAGGCAAGTGCAAAATCGACCACGTTTTCCGGCGGCTCCTTCGCATCTTGAGCGCAGTAGGCGGAGAGGAGGGATGGTGAGACCATGCCAGCGTCGGGCCGCAAAAGCCCACAAGCTACCAGCGCCAACGTGGTTTTGCCCCCGCCGTTGTCACCGACGATGCCGGTCCACCCACGGGGAAACGTAGCAGTCACGGCGCGTAGGGCGGGCTCTGCCGTCAACGGATAGGTGTATTCGATGTTGGAGAGGTTGAGCTGCATGTCGCCTCCGGTCCTGCGGGAGGCCATGGGGGGCAGCTCTGCGCTTTGCCAGTTTGAGTATGTGGCTTTAGAACGATGCTCGAACATGCGATGCTGCACCCGCAGGCATGGCCACCAGCGATGTCGCTTGGCTTTCGGGTGGATATGGCCATCGCTAGTTCTTCATGCACCAGGACCTTTCTCGTGCCGACGCTTGCCAAAGGCACCGGCGGGTTGCTTGGAATCATTATAGTCACTCAGGTGACAGCGAACAATCGGGCAGATTGGCCCAATCCGGTCAAGCTGACAACAGGGTTTCGCCATTTGGGCCTTAGGTTGGCTTACCGTGGCTTAGTGCCGCGTACTGCGGTATCGCAGGCGAGGATAAGACCATCTACCATGCCTGGTACGAGGGGTCCGATACGGGCAACTGCCGCTTCGACCACATGTGGAGAATCAACGGCGGGCATGGCAAGACGTATCCGAGCTTTAAGGTGTACCGGGGCCTCGCCGAGGGCGGATACGGCACGCTCGACAAGTCGTCCGGCGATGTCAAGGTGACCAAGGGCAACTCCCAGTACTCGCTGGCTAGAGCCGTGTATGGCGTCTACAAAGACGGCTCTCTCGTAACCAAGCTCGAGACGGACGCAAGCGGCACGGAACCACCGCAGACAAGCTCCCGAACGGTACGTACACCGTGAAGGAAATCTCCGCACCAGCGGGTTACAAACTTTCTGACGAGGCGTTCACCATCACCGTCAAGGGCGCGGATGCCAGCGTCAATGCGACCGACCAGCCCATCACCGTGAAGCTCACCATCGTTAAGCAAGACAGCGAAACCCTGGAGGCCACGCCCCAAGGCAGGGCATCACTTGATGGCGCGACCCACGAGGCTACGTGCACATACAACGGAACCACCAAGACCGTCGAGGGAACCACCGAAGGCCCGCAAATCGTGTTCGACGGAATTCCCCTGGGCAAGATCACGGTGAAGGAAACCAGCGCTCCTGAAGGCTATCCCCCAACACCAAGACCCATGTGTTCACGGTGACGATCGTTACCGACGCTAACGGCTATGCCTCGACAGCTTCTAGCTGGAACGCGCACGCCTTCAACACCAACGCAGGCACTTCCGAATCGGGAATCTGATTCGGTTCCTCCGAACCCGACAACAACAAGGGCGCACTCATTTACGACACCTACACTATTGAAGAGCAACGATGCGATTCCAACGCAGACAGGGACCTGATCCCAGCGTTCGACGTCACTGTCTACAAGGACTCTGTAAAGATCGACCTCGGAACGCTCGTGAACTCCGAGGGGCCCAAGATCGGCAATACCGCGACCGATGCGGATGACGATGATCACGAGGCTGTCGCCGACGAGGATGTAATCACACGATTCTCGACCCTCAATCGAGTTTTGGGAAGGTTTGTCACTCTTCGCTCTGAACGGGCGCAACGCGAGTTTTCCCCTTCCCAAAAACGGGTGAATACACGATGACTACATGGAAAGCGGTTGCGATACGAGGCGGCTAAAAAGCTCTATGGAAGCACTCCAACGATGTTTGGTACGTATTCGCAACGAGGAGCAGATTCTTTCTCATCTAACAGCAACGCTTACCGCGACATGAGCGGAACGAAGAATATAAATGCATATCAACACCTATAAGAGAAGCTCTGAAATCGTTTGATTTCAGAGCTTCTGGGTTATTTCCACTCATCGAAAGTTCCGGTGGCTTTGTCCTATTCCTACCACTAGATGCTAACCACCGCCACTAGATGGGCGGCTTGCAACTAGATGGAACGAAGCCCCAGCTCACCCCCACTCGATCGTCGCATAGCCCGTTTCGATGTAGCCAGCGGGGCAGGTGAGCTGGGACTTTCTCTACTCTCTCATTGCGAAAACCGTGTAGTCACCCTGTAGTCAGCACTGACTACATGCGATGTAGTCACTTGATGAGAGTGTTTTCATCCGACCGAAGAGTGACACGTTTGACCTGCGGAAACGCAGTTCGGTTGCGTGCAACTGACTACATGGGCGGAAGCGGCGCCAGCGGGGTGGGGCGCACTCGGACTCGAGAGTAACAAATCCCGAGTGAAGAGTGACAGCCCTGAGCTGGGGAAATAGCTTTTCCGCATGTAACTGACTACATTGCAGCCAAGCTATCTTTGAAACCCTGTTGAATTTTTCTCATTGGAAGCCTTGTAATCCATGCTTACTTTCAATTCACTAATGATGTTTTCGCTGCCGATTAAATTATCTGAATATCGATGAGCAATGTCGTCTAGGCGCGAAAATATATTTTCAAGCTCTTTCACGCTCGACTCACGCCATTCTCCCCAAACGCCCATCACCTTTTTGTCGCTATCAGGTGCACGGGACGAAACTATTTCATCGACCTCTGCTATGCAATTATGTAAACGCTTGCACGTTTCCAAAGAGGCTTGAAAAGCAATGATGGCCTTTTCAAGTCCGTTGATATTGCTTTCGCTGAATGCGAGCTCTGCAGGTGAAATTGCCTCTGAGGTATCAGGATCATTCATGTGATTCATAAGAGTGCTAAGCTGATAAGTCTTTTTTATCAGACTGCAGCCATTGGAAACGAACACTACCTCAATGCGCTTGACCGGTCCATTGTACAGAAGCCACCATTCTATAAGGTGCTCATCTGATTCTAAATCGCACTTCATGAGATCTCGAATACAGCTTGCAGCCACTTCTGAGAATGGAACGCCCGATGATGCTTTGTAGGTAGTTTTGAATAGATCACCGCAAATCACTGCGGTCTCCACATCCGGTTCTGTACTGAATCTATTTACAAGAAGAGGCTTGAGCTTCTGTAATACCTTGGCTCTATAGGCTTGTCTGAAGAGTGTCTTCTCCTGCTTCTTGTCTTTCCTGCACCATAAATAGTTCCAGTAAACGGCATGCTGAAACAGTTTTTCTTCCTGCTTCTCACTTATTAAGCACCTTCCTCCGAAAAGGTTCGTAAATTCGGCATCGCAGATTTCGGATTTAGCGCAAGCCTGTGCAATGTTACTTACAGCTACTGTCGACGGGCGCTTGCCACAGTTAAGCACATATAAGATCATGTCATTAATACTATTAAAGTGGTTTTGCAGGTTTAATAGGAATCTTCTCGTGTCACTCAAGACAGGATTCGTCTCTCTCGTCAATCCAAAAGCGGGTGCTTTTTCTGTTGCGCTGCCATCATTCCTATCTGTATCAAATGCTTTTGTTTGCCCAGAATTGAATGCGTAGGTGTCCAACGCACAGATCGGTAG
The DNA here is from genome assembly GCF_900155635.1 of Olsenella urininfantis. Classification (GTDB taxonomy): domain Bacteria; phylum Actinomycetota; class Coriobacteriia; order Coriobacteriales; family Atopobiaceae; genus Olsenella_G; species Olsenella_G urininfantis. The sequence goes on along the minus strand of NZ_LT732540.1, from coordinate 91,646 downwards.
GTTCACGTCAACAACGTCTAATTCCTCTTTTGCCTTTGTGGCTTCATCATTAAATCGTTCCTGCAACTTTCCAACAGCCTTCTTGTCTCCACTAAGTAAGGCGTCTACTAGATGTGAACAAGTATCCAAAGCTCTAATCGAGTCAGAAACAGTATTTTTCAAAGACTCTTCCAGTTCTTTCCAATCTTTCGCGATGCCGTCGTCGAGCTTGCACATTCCGATGTAATACCGATTAATAAGCTTCAGCCAGTTAAGTGGAAGATTTTTCTCAGGGATATGTTTTTCGCAATCGGGAATTTCTACACCACCGGCCAACGGTTTGATTCCAGCATATTGCACGCAGTACCTTCCGCATTGCGGAAACAGCCGCCTTAAATCGCATACAGCTTTCATGACCACATCATTTGGCTGGTAGCTACTGTCAAGGGCAGATGGGTTCCCGCTCTCAAGGTTGCTGCTTATCCTCGGAGCGATTATTGCGCTAACTTGGTGCACTAAACCATCAGCATTAAGGCATCCGGAGGGTATTTCTTCGTAGCTTTCGCCACTTTCTTCCAGCACCTCTTTTGGTATCAGCTCCGACGAGTCGAGCCAAACTATGCCATCTCTTTGACAGGTCTTAAGTAAGATTGCTTGGCGGTCTTCGCTGCTAATGTCTATATCAATGATGCTGTAGCCAACGAGTAGGTCTAGAACGTGATTTACATCTACTGATGCTAGATTATCAACGTGAGCTAGAGCGTCGGTTTTGCTATCAGAAATTAAATGTCCGAAGCCCCTGCTTCCCACATACGCAAGAACGAAACCGGCTTCGGATGCTTGACTGGGAAGTAAGTCGACTGCTGGAAGGCGTTGTGCTAATTTCGAAAGAAATCGATCGGTTGCTCTATATTCGGCTTTTCGACAAGCTAACTGAGCGACTAAAGCACAAGCAGACTCTTTAATAGCGCTATCTGGAAATAATTCCAGTATGGGTTGCCAATTCTTTTGATTTTTCGCACTCGTTATATCTCCAGCCATCATACTTAACAGGAATACGGGTAGCTTTTCATTAATCATTTGTTGCCGCAAATCAGCGGTAGAACAATAGAAACGTCGTGCATCCTTCCAAACCATTACGCGTAATGCCTGAGCTGAAGACTTCCAGGATGCTTGGGAAATATCAAGCAAGGTATCCAGGCCGTCTTTGCTAAATGATTTTTTCGAAAGATAGGGAATAAGTATGCAGCCAAAATCGCCGGAGGCACATTTGGCTGCATTCAGAACGAGTTCTTCTTCATCCTGGTAGAGCATGGGAGCAATGATTTCGACGAGTAGCTTTGAACGGTATGGGTGCATGGGGAACACCAGACCATACTCTGCATCCGATCGCAAGAGCATCTCGTTCTCTAGAATCTCGAGTATGTTCTGTACGTCGTTTAGTTTCGACGCGCTTTTGAGCCTTGAAATGGACGAAGGGAGCCCGTATTCACCAGCGGCACTTGCAAGGTAAAGGAAAGTCAGCCAGTTATCGCATCCTGTTATACGCAACTGTCTTACCTGCCCCTCAAGCTTCTGGCGAAGAGAGACATCATGGCTGAGGGAGTAAATGAACTCCATCAGGGGTCCCTTTCCTCCGAATGATTTCCACGCACTCTCAAACGATGGAAACAGTGAACTATTGAGATGTTTGTATAAATGTTCAGCTTCATGTTTATCGAATAGCAGGAAGACATCAGAGCTTCCGATTTTTGATGTATCGTAGCAGGCTCTGGCGGCATCATCCTCGCGGACGCTGACGAGTAGTTTCAAATTAGGGCGATTGAGGCGATTGATCTCAGTGCATAAATCCACCCATCCTGTATCAGCCCCAGCTTCAATGTATGCATAGACTTTACCTTGATTAGCCGCAAGCCCTCTAAGTGCGGCGGCAATTCCCGAAGCATTTGCAGGCGACACTCCATTAAGCAAATAAATATCTGAAATGGCGTTGCGACTCATCAGCCAGCGATAGCAGAGTGTTGATTTTCCTTGCCCGGAAGCAGCGCGGACGACAACTATATTTTTAGACTCAAAGGCTTCGCTAATTTTCGATTGCCAGGTTGAGCGCTCTACATCTAGGTTCAAGGCAATATGTTCCGGCATTGCGCTTGCGCCGGACCGATATGCGGCTTCCAGCTCTGAAACGTTATGCTCACTGCCAGCAAGATATTGAGACAAAGGAACAATCGCGTAGCCGTAGTTTTCAAGATAGCCGCGGGCTGAAGACGCCTGCAATGCAAAGTTTGCTAGTTTTGTCTGCCACTCTCGATCGGTAATTCTTATTCGGCATCGACAACAGGAGTATATGTAGCTCATGACGTAGTCGCGTGCCAACCCAACAGCGGCTCCTGTTTCAATACGATTACTGAGCTGCTGCTCAAGCAGTGATATAAGAGACTGCTCATCAGCTTGCTCAACGCTTAAGTGCCCTTGGAGCCATTCGCAGAAATCGTCTGGGTATCCATATTTCTCAATCATTTTCTGGCTGATGGAACCTTCTGCTTGCAAGCCCCCAGTGACATCACTCATTTCGTGATCGAGACTTCCGAAAATAATTACGCGAGCCCTGATATCCAGGTCTTGTTTCCAGAATGCGTATATATGGCCGAAGAAAGAGTCGTCTTTCTCCAGGTCGGTGTCTTTAGCTTTAGGATTCAGATTGCTGAGGTGGAAAGCATTGGATTTACAGCTCTTGACTTGAATTAATTCTATGCACTCTTTATATGTTCCACCTCCTGTTACCACCGTCAAATCCTCTATGGTCTCGGGGAGGAAGATGAGGCCATCATTTTTGCGTTGGGCCACTCTTGCGCCTATATAAAGCGCTTGAAGCCAGTACCCTCGCCATGCGCTTTCTGCTCCGCGAGCTGATCGCAAAGCTAGTCTGTGAACATTATCGAGAGCGATTTGCAGCTCGTCTGTAATTGCGTCGTCTTTCATGGCCTTCCTTGCTTGCGCTTGTAACTAAGTGAGCTCATCCCACGTGTTGTCATACGAGTAAGAAAGTGTGAGCTATTCAAATGTGGCTAGAACTTCTTTTGCCATCTCACAGCACTGCGCTAGCTCAATGCCTGCTGCATAGGGATTCTTCTTCGCGTACTTGTCCCACAGCACAAGCATCGCCTTGTCGGTTGCTACCTTGTCGAGAATCGTCTGCCAGTGTGCCATCATCTCCGTGCTCCCGCGTTTGGCACACGTGCGCTCTAGGGCTTCCCGCAACGTGGGGATCTCGCACTTGTCGCCCCTGGTTCTCCAGAGAAGGAGTATGTCGTAGAAGTCGCGCAGTCTCGTGTTGGTCACGCCGCGCGAGACAACGGTCTCGAGCTTCTCGGCGAACACGGTCTCGAGCGGATAGGACATCAGCCTGACGCTTCCCCCGTCGAACAGGAGCGGGTAGTCGTAGGCGACGGGGCCGGGCGTGATGCTGTCGCCCGTGGTGACGTCGATCCTGAGGGGCACCGCCATAGGCGGATGCACCGCCTTGAGGTACACGCGTATGCCCGGGTAATCGTCGGTCTCTCTGATGTCCTCGGTACGGTCGAACTCGAAGGCCCAGTCGTCGTCGGCGTCGATGGCTGCCACCTCGCGGAAAACCTTCTCGGCGGATTCACGCGTCAGCGTGAAGCCGGTGATCGTCGTGTCGAGGTCCATCGTCGTCCTAGACGCCACACCCACGAGAGAGGAGATGAGCATTCCGCCCTTGATGACGACGTTGTCGCGCCATTTGGATTTCGAGAGGCGCTCGAGGAGCCTCTCGAAGAGATAGCTCTGCATCAGGGACTGTGCGGGGATACCAGCCTCCTTCGCTCGGGTGTTGATGCGCGCCTTGAGCTGCATCACGTTCTTGGTTCTCACAGCAGCACCTCCAGGTAGTTGCGGATCTTTAGCTCAACGCCGAGGTCTCGGGCGTAAGAAATCAGCTTCATGGGGTTGCGGTCCTTGCTTCGCACGTAGGCCTTCATCGCCGGGGTGACAAGCTGGACGTCCGGCGTGCCCTGACCACGTAAAAGGTCGCAGAGCGTCCGCTCGACATCGTACGCCTTGACCGTGTTGCCGTATTCCGTTCGAATATCGCAGAGTCCGAGGTCGAGGACGCCATCGGCACAGGTGCGGCATGCGATCCCCGCCGCCTTGGCCGCGCTCGTGTTGTAGCTTCTGGGGAAGGTCATCGTCAGAGTAAAGGACGAGCGGTCCGTCATGTCGTGGAGGAAGAGTGCTGTGTCGTCCGAGAAGATTCCGCGGGAAAAGCGATGCTGCGCGATGTAGAGGGGGTCCTCCCACACGTCGGGAAGCGCGTAGAGGCCACGGTCTATCTGGACGAGTTCTCCGGCGCGCACGGCTTCCGTGAGCTTGCGCCGGGGAATGCCGGCGTCCGTCGCCTGTGCCGAGGTGACGTAGCCGTTGTGATGCGCTGCTATGTCCATCAAAGTTTCCGTGGCATCTCCTTCCGAGATGTACTACTGTGCTGATCATTATCTAATATTCAGCATGAATGTACAAGCGCGATGTGAAGCAGTAACGATTGCGAAGGAATCGTCACTCTCGCATTGCTAGTGCCGATTTTCGGGGGTCAAAATGGGTCCAAAATCGCCTATTGCACACAGTGTTGAGAGTGACAAACGGCTCTTTGAAGGGCCTCAAAAAAAACAGCCCGAAATCGACGGAAATCGCGGATTTTGGCGATTTGTCACTCTTCACTCCTACCTGCGGTTTTGCAAAACGAGAGGCCGAAAAAGCGGGGTGACTACAAAGTGACTACATGGCCTGCCCCAAAACTCGCTTGCGGCTAAAAAGCGATGAAAATACTCTTCTCGCTTTGACATGTTCTGGCATCTAGTCGCTCCTCTTGGCAACGAGTCGCAACTAGTCACCCCAGCGCGGTTGAATGAAGAGTATTTCCGCAGGTTAACACCCATAAAATAAGCCCCGAAATCCGAAGATTCCGAGGCTTATCCGCGTTTGTCACTCCACGAAAGCCCCAGTAGCTTTGTCCAATGCAGGGCACTAGTTGCAAGCCACCGCGACTAGACGTGCAGGATGAGGCTGGATGAAATGGGCTATTTCCTACTCCCACTCGATCGTTGCAGTTTTCCATTTGGCGTTAGCTGATTCCACCTCGTGCCGCCTCGTCCGTCTCGTGCTGCCTCGTTCGAATCATTCCCGAATCAGCCGTTGATTCGGACGGGAAGGAATAATTGCACCCTTGCTGGGGAAACGTGCTTTTTCGGACTTGATTATTCCCCGAAATCCCAACGGGAGTAATAGCGGGTGGCTTAGAAATCGGCCTCTTCCCTCGAATCAGCATCGGACGGACGCCAGTATGGACGGGCTTACTACGATGCGTTCGATAAGCTATGCATGCATTGATGAGGAGATTACCTGTCTTTGCGCCGAGCGGCTTTTCCGGCATGCTCTCCTGCTTCTTCAACCTTATTGCGCCTTCATTGCATGAGATAATACATAATCATCGACGATGGAAAGGGTGCGCGTATGAAGCCTGAATGTTTATCAGGGTAGCTGTTATTCAATACGGTTCGACTCACAGCTAGCAACGGTAGCTGTGGCACTGGATCGTACTTCAACTTCCAAGCAAACGGAAAGACCTTTCCAACCATCATCACTAACAAGCACGTCATTAACAACAACCCAGGCGAGGAAATGACATTCTTCGTTCATCTGGCTGGAGAGGGCGGCTCAACCGAAGAGAGTTACCGATTTACGTACAAGGCACAATGGATTTTCCATCCCACACACGACTTGGCATTTTGCTTCGCAGCTCCCGTCTTCAGTGCTGTCAAGCAAATTACGGGTAAAGACGTCTTCTATATCGGGAACGACATGAGCATTATTGCAACGGAAGAAAAGTTGAGAAACGTTCGCGCGGTCGAGGAATTGACCATGGTCGGTTATCCCGTCGGATTGTGGGACGAGGTTAACAACCTTCCGATTTTCCGGCACGGCTACACTGCATCACATCCAGCCTATGACTTCAACAGCCCTGGAATTGGGCTTGTTGACATGGCGTGCTTCCCTGGATCTTCGGGTTCGCCTGTCTATATCCTCAATGAAGGAAGCTTTCAAGACAAACACGGCAGTATGAATATCGGCATTTCGAGATTGATCTTCCTCGGCATAATCTATGCAGGTCCTGAATATACGGCAGCTGGAAAGCTGCAGATACGAGATGTTCCGACGAAAATGATGGTTGAGCCCCAGACCAATATAATGACCAACCTTGGCTACTACATCCGAGCCCACGAATTGAACGCCTTTCAGGAAATTATCGACGGCATAGACTAACGTCGCCCGCATATAAGGCCGTGGCGCGCCAACGCCTTCGATTAGCCTGAGCAGACTTCACCATGATTGTATTGCCCGTGAAAGAAAGAGGGTAGGGCGGCCAGAAAGAAATTAGGCTAGCGAAACACGCGCGATCTCAATTTATCGTATGGCGATGAGAGCCCCCGATGCTCTTTGGGTCATCAGTAGCCATGGGGCCATCCTGTCTTATCTCTCGACTTTCTTGTTGCGAGACGTCCCTTAGACAATCCCCGCCTTCTCAAAATGCTTTCTCATGATCTTTAGCGAGACGAACGCACCTACAAGGCTCATCACCGCCGTAAGGACAACCATTCCGACGTACATGGGACCCGAGAACATCGCGACGAACTGCGCCATGGTCTCATCGGTGAGTCGCAGTATTTCTTGGCGCTCGGAAAGATACTGAGCAGCTGAAAGGTATATGGGAAGGGTGTAGAGCGCCGACTGCAGCGTGCAACCGACGACGTAAGCCGCAACGAGACCTTTCCTGTTCGAGTACCCGATCCGCGTGGCAACCACCTCCGCAAGGGCCCAGCCCGCGATACTGCCGATGACACCGAAGACGTTTGCCGCCATCAGGCCGGGCAGCACGTTTATGGTCCCCATGATGAGGAAGGTCCCGGTCTTCCTGACTTTTGCGGCAAGGAGCAGATAGGCTATCGATGTGAAGAAGCAGACGATGGGTATGTTGGCGACTGTCCCCACGACGGTAAGACCAGCGACGCCTCCCACTACGAAGAAGATTAGGAGGGACAGCGCTCCGAAGACGCCAATGGATACGAGATCTCGAGCCCCTATGGTCGAGGTTCCGTCTTTTTTCATAATGAGTCCTTTCTTCCGTTCTGGTTTAAGACGTACAAGTTTGACAAGGCAAGTCTCGTCCTGAGCCCCTCTATCGCGGTCCGAATTGAAGCCACGCAAGCACTCCGGTTGCCAGGAGGGTCAAGGCGGCCGCCACGGCGTCCCTTCCTCCGAAAGACAGGGGCTGCAGCACCGTCGCTTGGGTCTCGCCGTCTAAGCCGCGGGCAAGCGCGGATGCCGCCAGCTCATCGGATATCCTCACGCTCCTCATAAGGAGCGGAACTATCAGAAGCTCGCATGTGAGAGCTGGGTGTCGGAATGCGAACCCTCCTCCTGCGAGCCCGCGCCGCGTCTTTAGGCTTTCCATGAGATGCGAGGCGTCCCTGCGTATAGTTGGGAAGAATCGCAGAATGACCATGCATGGAATGAGAACCGCCTGCGGAGTTTCCATAGACTGCAGCGCAGCGAGAAGATCCTGCATCGAGGCCAGTTTAGAAAGGGAGACGCCCAGGAGAGCCAGAACTACGAACTTCTGGGCCATGTAGCTCAGCATGACCACAGCGGTCATAAGCGTTGTGCTTCCGGCTCCCTCGGCAAGAGCCATCACGGCGGCTATGAGGCCATAGGCGGCAGATAGGGCGATGCACGGCCGCCATGCCCCGGAGACGAGCGCGCATGCCGCACCGATGGCACATGCCGCATGGGCTGCTTCCGGTCGGTTGGAAAGCACTGCAGCAGTGCCCAGAAGGCAGATTGAGAGCAGGGCCGTTCGCGGGTCTATGCGCCTGTATGAGCGCCCCATTGCACACCTCCCTTCCAAAGCGACCTCAAGAGCCTCTCTCGCGCCGAGCCGTCAAGGGAGAAGTCGTCGATGATGGCCCCATCCCTCAGACGGAGGATGCGATCACAGGCAGAGAGGAGGAACTCAGGATCGTGCGAGACGGTGAATACGACGCTTCCCGATTGTGCGAGCGATCGGATCGCAGAAGAGACTCTCTCCATGTTCTCCCTGTCCAAGCCGCTCGTCGGCTCGTCGAAGAAATAGGTGGCAGTCTCATCGACGAGGGCACATGCTATTGTGAGGCGCTGCTTCTGCCCTCGCGAAAGCGTTGCGGGATGAGCTTCCCTCATATCCCATAGCCCCAGCTTTCTGAGTGCTCGCTCACAGGCATCGGCGTCTCTCCGCCCGCCCAACGAGAGCTCTCCCAGCACGCTATCGGAGAAAAGCTGGTAGTCGGGATCCTGCATGACCAGCCGGATGCGCCCCAGCCGCTCCTTTGGCGAAAGGGGCCTGCCGTCTACGGACACGGTGCCCCTATCCTCTTTCTCAAGTCCGCAGCACAGGCGCGACAGAGTTGTCTTCCCCGCACCGTTTTCCCCTATGATTCCGATTACCTCGCCGAATCGGGCGGAGAAACTCAGCGGGCCGATGGTGCGGGGTTCGCCCGGTGTCGACCCGGCGTTCCTCGTCGAATGCTGTGAGCCGTATGAGACCGTAAGATTATTTATCTCGAAGACCGCATTCTCACGCTTTGACAAGGTCGGCTCGTGGTTGGGCATAGCGTTTAACGCCGACTTCAGCTGCAAGCTCCTTAGACCCATATGGGCGAGCGTGGCGTCGTCGAGGGACAACGCACTGGCTGCGTCGTATACGTGGGATACAGCACCGTCTTCGATGACGACCATCCGGTCGATGAGGTCAGACAGATAGAAGAGTCGGTGCTCCAGAACGATGACAGTCTTTCCCTCGCGTTTCAGCTCGGATAGTGTCTTCCTGAGGGTCTCCACGGCCCCCATATCGAGGTTTGCGGACGGCTCGTCGAAGACGTACACGGAAGGCCCCATCGCATAGCAGGAGGCTATGGCCACCAGCTGCATCTCTCCGCTCGAGAGCTCGAACACGCTCCTATCCCGCAGGCGCTGGATGCTCATGCGCCGGAATGCGCTTTCGACCCGCTGCGCGACATCGTTGCGTGGCAGTCCCGCGTTCACGCAGCCGAATGCCACCTCGCTCGTCGTGTCGGTCATGAAGAACTGGCTGCGGGGGTCCTGGAAAACCGAGCCGACCATCCTTCCGATGTCTCCGATTCCCATCTCGCGCGTTTCCGTTCCGCCGACTCTCGCCGTTCCTTCCAGCTCGCCCTCGTAGAAATGAGGGATAAGACCGTTTATGAGCCGTGCGACCGTGGTTTTCCCGCAGCCGCTTCTTCCTGTCAGGAGCACGAACTCGCCTTCATGGATATTCAAGTCGACGCTGTGGATAGCATTGCTGCTCTTTCCCGAGTACCGGAACGTCGCCTTGCCGAGGGCTACATGCGCAGGGGCGCTCATGCCCGGCCCTCTGCCTTGGTTCCCTGCTCCCAGAGAGCCCGATAATAGCCAGGCCTCTCCTCGAGGAGCTGTTCGTGGGTGCCCCTCTGCACGATTTCCCCCTGTCGCATCACGATTATCTGGTCTGCAGAGCGGATGGTGCTCAGATGGTGCGCCACCACGAGCACTGTTCTGTTCTGCGCGAGCGCAGAAACGGCTTTCTGCATGAGCACCTCGTTAACCGGATCTACGCTGCTCGTCATCTCGTCGAGTACGAGGATGGGGGCGTCCTTTAGGAACGCCCGAGCGACGGACAACCTCTGCTTCTGCCCGCCTGAGAGACCCACGCCGTTCTCCCCGATGGGCGTCTCGTAACCCTGTGGGAGCGACATCACGAACTCGTGGATGCACGCCTTCTTGGCCGCCTCCACCACTTCCTCGTGCGTCGCATCAGCCCTGCCGATGCGGATATTCCCCTCGATGGTGTCGGCGAAGAGCCGCACATCCTGCATGACGATGCTGATAGAGGCCAGAAGGTCGTCGTAGGGGATGTCCCTCACGTCCACGCCGCCGACGCTCACGCTTCCCGCATCTACGTCCCAGAATCTCAGCAGGAGGTTGGTCAGTGTGCTCTTGCCCGACCCGGACTCGCCTACGAGTGCCGTCATGGTATGTTCGGGGACCGTGAACGTTGCCTCGGGCAACTCGAAAGAGTCCCTTCCATAGGAGAAGCGCACCTGATCGAACCTGATCGAGTGCGACGAAGGCACACGCGGCTCATCGGGCTCGGGGACAGAGGACGCTCGGATGATCTTCTCTATCCTGCGGAAGCTGTCCCTCACCTTGAGATAGCTCATCCAATGCGACTCCATTGCAAAGAAGGGCTTGTAGAACTCCACGCTCGCGATGATGAAGCCGATGTAGACGAACAGGGGCAGGGAACCGTTCTGCACGAGCAGGGCGCCGCCCGCCGCCATGACTACGAAGGCAAGGTCCGCTACAAGGCTGTAGGCGGACAGGACCAGCGCCCTGTTCCGCGACGCCGCCTTGCTGCTCTCGCCGAAGCTCGCCACCGTCGCCTCGAGCCTGCGGTCGAGAGTCTCGCTTTCGGCAAAGGCCTTCAGAAGCGGGATGCCCTTCACGTACTCGACGAACAGGCTCGTCATGTCCGCCGCGTCATCCCCGCATCTTCCTTCGAGGGCCTGGGCCTTCCTCAGCCCTGCTGCAAGGAGTGCGAGCGCAGCGGGCAGGGTCGATACCGTGAGCAGCGCCATGCGCCAATCGACGAGGATCGCAGCCACGAGCAGAATCGCCGCGACGATGAAGTCGGCTGCCATCCTCGTCCATAGGTGCCCCACCACCATCTCCATGTTGTCGATGTCCTTGTGAACAATATCGCCGATCTCGCCTAGTCGCTCTCCCGTGTAGAAACCGAGGGAAAGCGACTTCAGCCGCCTGACGACGGCGATCCTGATCTCAAGCACAAGGTCGAAACCCGCGCAATGCTTCTGCTTGTCTGCCACGATGCTGCTTGCTCCTTTGACGAGGAGAAGGCAGATGAGCGCCACCCAGTAGGGAGCGAGGTCGACCGGTCCGACCAGGACCGAATAGATAGCCGCGAGGACGACGAAGGCCATCGCCACGCTGGCTAGTGCATAAATCGTGAAAGCGGCGATGCTTGTGGACATCATGCGCCGGCCAGCGGGGGTCATCCGTTCTAGGATCTCCCTTACCATGATGCGACCTCCCTGATATCCCAGTTGTCCACCTGCTTTTGCTTGGCGACCATCTCCTGATAGAGAGGACAGGTAGACATGAGCTCTTCGTGGGTTCCAGCTCCGGCGATGCGGCCTTCCCTCATCACGACGATCTGCTCCGCTCCACGAACGGCGTTCAGGTGGTGGGCTATGGTCACGACAGTCTTGTCGCGCGACAGGTCGTCTATCGCCTCCTGTATGAGGGCCTCGTTCTCGGCGTCGACCGCGGCCGTCGCTTCGTCGAGGATGATGACGGGAGCGTCTTTCAGCATCACCCGGGCAATCGAGATGCGCTGACGCTCACCGCCCGAGAGCTGAACGCCGCCCTCGCCAGGGACCGTAGCGTAGCCGTGCGGGAGTCTGGAGATGAAGTCGTGGATACGCGCCCTTTTGGCCGCCTCGACCACATCCTCACGCGTTGCTCCTGGTCGGCCGATGAGGATGTTCTCCTCGATGCTCTGGTTGAAGAGGAACACGTCCTGCTGGACTATGGAGAAGAGGCTCGACACCTGCCTTTCGGAGAGCTGGGAAAGGTCCCGTCCACCCACAGTGACGCGCCCGCTGCCAGGCTGCCAGAATCCCATGATCAAGCTCGCGAGGGTGCTCTTCCCGCATCCCGAGGAACCTACGAGCGCGTTGGTGCTTCCCCTGCGGAACACGAGGTCTATCGAATCGAGAGCCTGCTTCCTCTCGTTGCCGTCTTCCTCGCTCTGCGGGTAGGAGAACGATACTCCGTGCAGCTCTATGTCTCCCATGCGAGGCTCCTCGGAGCTCTCGATAAGGTCTGGGGTCTTGACGCCCAACACCGATTCGATGCCCGTCATCGCCTGGTCGAACATGAAGCGGTAGTGCTGCAGGGTCGCCGTTTTGGCCACCGAGGAGGTGAAGGCCGCGGAGAGCACCATGGCCAAGATGAGGCGTTCGATGGATATGCCGCCCGCGGAGAGAAGCCACGTTCCCGCGATTAGCACGAGCACCGTCCCGGACTCCATGAACAGGGCGATGAGCGCCATGGGGACCGAGACGTCGTTCATCGAGCTCGTCGCCCAGCTCACGTAGTCGCGCGCCGCCCCGACTGTCTCATCGGTCTTGCGCTCTTCCTTCCCGAATGCCTTGACAACAGCTATATTGGCAACGTATTCCATGAGGCTGTTCTGCATGCGGGAGGCGTACTGGGCCACCATCTCGAAGCCCTTCGCCCAAGCGGGCGCCGCCGCCTTCCTCACGAGCCACATGAGGGGCAGGCCCGCCACCATGCACAAGGCGAGCCGCCAGTCTACTACGAGCATGAGGACGAACGCGGCGGCGGGGAACAGAGTGGCCGAGGCCGATTCGGGAAGTCCGTGGGCAAGGTAAACCTCAACCTGCTCCACGTCGTTGCGCATGATGTTCGCGAGATCTCCCGGCCTTCTTACCTGAAAGAAACCCAGGGGGAGCCTCTTAAGATGGCGCACGATGCGCAGGCGGATGTCCGTCAGGCACGAGTACGCCGCCTGATGGGACTTCCATGTTGCTGCGTACATGCACACCGCCTTCCCCGCCACACATGCTGTCATTCCCGCTGCGGCGCAGGCGATCGCCGAGGGCGAGAGGGCCCCTTCCAAAAACAGGTGGACAAGGAAGATCACGAGAACCGTGGGAACGAGCCCAAGAACTGCCCTGGTCAGAAGCAAGGCATTAGATAGCCGGCTTTTCGCCGTCATCTCCCTGACCAACTCCTTTTTGTCTTTCATAGAATTTCTCCTTCAATATTAAACAGAGATTCGATATTGAGAGTAGATTAAGACCTATTACAGTTCGACATGGCTGACTATATCATTATAGAATCAGAATTCAATATTGAATGTCAGGGCATCCGAAAGGGGGTGGCAGAAAGCTCTGTCACAGGGAGTTCACCCCTTCGTAATAGCACTGGGCGATGAGCGCAAGCATCTCGCGAGCTTCATTCTCGCTGCTATAGTGGCGTGCTACTTCCATCAGGCTCTCCACGAAGTTGCTTGCGAGCACATGGGCAAGTAGGTCTGGATAGTGCAGAGTCGAACGCTCGTTCATCATGTATCGGATATGACGCTCGATGCTCTCGACGAAATCGTCCTTCGCATGCTCGTAGGCGGTACCCTGGCTCTTGTCGACGAGGATGACCAGCAGCTTGTGGTGAGCCAACATGTCGAGCAGCGGTCCCTCGGCGGCAATCTGGTACCTCTCAGAGGGCGTGTCCGCAATGATAGATTCTTCCTCGCGCGCGATACGGTCGAAGTCGAGGGGAACGGACGAAACGACTCCCTCGAAGAGCTTCTCCTTGTTCTCGAAGTACGAGTACAGCAGGCTTGCCGACACGTCCGCGATCCTCGCGATGTCCTGCACCTTCGCACTGCGAAAGTCCTTCTCGTAGAACACCTGGACGGCGGCGTCGAGTATGCGCTCGCGCACCTCTTCTTTGAGGACCTGCATGATTTCCTCCTCAAATCCTCTCAATGTTGAATATCGATTCAGTATTGCTCATTCTAGGCGACGCCGAACGAATGTCAAAGAGTGGGGAGACGGTACCGGCGGACTAAGCATGGCTCATTTTCGACCATTTAGCTTGAAGTATTACGTTTGGTTGGCCTGTGCGCCACGACACACAAGACCACGTCGTTGTGGATTTCAGCCCCTAGGGTGTCTCTCGCGACCCGCGCCACCCGCCCGCCTGCCCAGGCGAGTCGAGCCGCCGGCTCGTCGCCCACGCGCGCGAGGCGCTGCCCGCCAGACCGGGGTCGGCCGAGAGATGGGATTACGAGTACGTGCGCAACGGGGTCGCCGACGTGCTCGTGGCGTTCGCGCCGCTGGAGTGCGAGCGGCATGCGCGCCTGACCAGGACGAGGACCCGCGTGGACCTGGCCGAGACGCTGCGGTGGGTGTCGGACGACCTGTTCCCCGAGGCGGAGGGGATCGTCTTGGTCTGGGACAACCCGAGCGCGCACTCCATGGGGTCGCCCTGCGAGGCGTTCCCGCCGGGGGAGGCCGAGCGGCTGGCCTCCCGCTTCGAGGTCCATCACGCGCCCAAGCACGGGAGCTGGCTGGACATGGCGGAGATCGAGATCGGTTGCCTCATGCGGCACGGCCTTCCGGCGCGCGTTGGGAGCTTCGACGAGATGGGGCGCCTCACGGCCGCCTGGGAGGCGGACCGCAACGCACGCGCCCGCACGGTCGAGTGGCGCCTCGCCGTCGACGACGCCCGCGAGAGGCTCGCCCATCTGTATCCGAAGATCGAACTCGAAGAAAAGGAAAAAAAGATATTAACTAATCACTAGCCATCAGGTTTTCTGGGAGGGCAGACAAAAGGACCGGATGATCGGCTGCCGCCGTTGCGCCAAGTTCTTCCGCGCCGGGCAAGGGGGCCGGCGCCAGCATGGCCATTGGCCGCGAGAGACACCCCATGGGGCCGGTCGGCTGACGGCCGGATGGATGAAATGCAGGCCAAACACAACGGCTTTTCACTGAAACTGCCAGATAAGGCGCAACTGTTGCGGTAAGTCCTTCAGTGTTGCGTTGAGATTTTCAATCAACCTCGTTATTTTCTACTGTGACCTTTCGGGCTGAAGGGACCGTCAGGGCTTGTGTTCGCTGGTAAAATAAATGGGCTAAGAAAACAAAAGCGGTTGCAACACCGACCGAGCATGATTCTTCTGCAATTTGGGAAATTTTGTTTCAATCTGAGAAGAACATGGATTTCCAAAGCAGCGCTAAGCGATTCGGAAAGCAATTCGAGCGGCTCCTCGGTTGCCCGAACTAATACTCGACGATTAGGATACGACCGTATGGAACAGATGAGCATGATGGAAGACGATTACGGAAAGATATCCCCTCTGTACATGCAGAGGCTGAAAATCCGGGTGGAAAGCGCACTTTGGGACCTGTTCGACGAATCGAAATACAGACAGGTCGAAGAGTATGTTCGACGCTGGCATGAAGATGACGGCAATTTCTGGGAAAACTTTTCCGTCTACGAAAAGGACGGCCACATAGACCTTGGGCGCACACTTGCAGAAATGCCCAATGATATTCTGATAAAAATGGCAGCCGACATTGGCATCGAGACTCCCGGGCTACTCCCATGCATCCCGATGATGAAGAACATTCTGGGCGAGACCAACGCAAATGCGTATGCGAACTTCGAACGCGCGGTGCGCGATGTTTACGATTATCCCGACCAGTCCGTTGCTCTTGCGGCGTCAACGCTGGAAGGGGTCTTCAAGGCAATTATCCAAAACGTGGACCAGGATGCCTCCGTGGGAAACTTATCTCTCTCAAAACTAACCTCCAAGGTAGTGAAAGAGCTGGTGGACACCTGTGATCCATCTACTCCGCAGGAGGTGAAGACCCTCGCCGCGCAGCTTCGGGGTTTGGGGAGCACAATCGATAATTTGAGGAGCGACAAATCAACGGCACACGGGAAGGCACCAGGTGAGTACGTTGTGGATGATTCCCTCTGGGCTGAAACGGTCGTCAATGTGTCGGCGACACTCGGAATATTCCTATGGAGACTCTACGAACGGCGCACCGGGCGGGAAGCGGAACCGTCAGGGCAGGTTCCAGTGTACTGCGGGGACATCCCGTTCTGATGGTCGGCCCCGAACCTGTGCGAGTTCGGGGCCGATGCTGCGCTGTTATTGAATCCTATCGACAGTGCATTGTTCCAGCAGGTCTTCGATGTTCTTGCGCGTGAAGCGCAGGGGCTGCCTTATGCGCGTGCTGGTCAGGGCGCCGTCCTTGACGAGGCGGTAGACCGTCGTGGTGCTCACCTACAGGTAAGCGGCCAGGTCCTTGATCGTGAGCAGCGGCTCGAGCCCCAGTCTCCATCGTCGCTAGCGTCATGTGAATCGCTCCTCTTTTGGTTGTTCGGGATGCCGCCCCGGGCGCGATGCCCGGGGCGGCATCGGCGTTGCCGGCGAATCGTTACTCGGTCGCGGCGGCGATCGTTCCGGATCCCAGGCAGTTGATGTGGTGCCTCAGGAGCGCCCGGTCCTCGCCGATGACAAGCATCGCGATTTGATCAAAGCGGATGGCGACGTCCACGTTGTCCGGGTCGTCCCTGTGCTGGCCGAGCCACTTGGCCGCGTTGACCTCCATGCGCTCGCGGGCTCCCAGGCTCTCCTCGGGCATTCCCTTCTCGACGCCCCTGCGGGCCTGCACGTCGCAGAACACGATCGCGTCCTCGTCGCGCGCCACCACGTCGATGTAACCTCCGTCCTCGGACTCCCACTCGGTGTCGATGACCTCGTAACCGCGACGGTCGAGGAAGGTTGCCGCTGCCTTGATGGCCTTCTGCTTGAGTTCGAACATGGTTGACCTCCTTGGTTCCCGGCGGTTCGCCCCTTTGGCCTTCCGCCTTGTGGCGCGGCTGACGCTCGGGCTCCGGCGGGCGTGCAGGGGCGGAAAGCGAAGGAGGGCTTGGAAGGCATGTCGTCCTCCGGTGTTTTCTAAAAAGTTTCGCCGGCCCTGGAAAACCGGTCTCCCGGCTAAAGTTTTTCGAAAACATCGCGTGCCCTTGTGCGTCCGGTGGGTTCTGTGCGTCAATGCGTGTCCAAGGCAGGAGCCGAAGGGGTTCCCGCTGGATCCCAGGAGGCTGTCAATCGGACGGGCGGAGGCTCCAAGGTGGCATGTTTCCGCTTCGCGGGTCGGATGTCGTTGCCTGAGTGGGCGTCGGATGGCGAATGCGCAGTGGTGGCTGGGCTGAGGGCTCGAAAGCTCAGCAGGGTGGGGCGCTCGACTTCGAGAAGGGAACGCCCGACGTGGTTGATTCGGGAAGCCGTGCATGTAGGTGGAAGCGGCAAGCATAGAGTTGGGTGAGCACGCTACTGGATACGCGCATGCGAGGAGACCACAGAGCTGACAGCCAACCGACAACGTATGGCCTTGCTGGGCGCGTGATCTGCGGGTGATCTGACCGGACCGCCCCACACCCTGCCAGCCGGCCCATGCGATGCAGGAAACTCCCGAGGGTTTAGCGCGCAGCGGCGCCAGCGGCTCGACGCGAGACAGGTGATGAGGAGGCGTGGGCGGGGCGGTGCAAACAACCCGCAACGAGCCAGTGCCATAGCATGCCAGTTCCCGTGACTGGGCGGCACAGAAAAATTCGTCGACTCGTATGTCGGATGGAGTTTCGATCGTGCAAACACCTGCAGGTTGTCGCTTTGGGATGGCAGCGAGCTACGAGAGCGTCGTTCCTCTCTTCTCTCGTCGTACGAACGAAGCAAGTCCTCATCAACACTAAGTTGGCTTGTACGGGACGGCAGCCTTAACCTCTCAAGACGGATCATGTATGCATCATGCCCTGGTTATGATGCTTTTATGTCCTATGCCTCTGGTAGAATGAATTCATATGTATTGCAACCAGCATTCTGGCGAAGGATGGCCCATGACATATGCAGAACTACTCCAAAGCGGGGCATCAGCCACTGAAATCCAAGCGTTTCTCGCCGAAGGCGACAACGTTCCTGTCACCATGCGGATCCCCAGCAACCTGCGGGACTCCGCGAAGGAGGCTGCGACACTATACGGAATGAACTTCACCTCCTTCGTGAAGCTCTGCATCATCGAGAAGCTTTCAAAGCAAGGGTAGGAGAAGCATGACACCTAACGAGCAGAAAACAGCCGCCAAGAAGTTCGTGGAGCGCTGGCAAGCCGCCGAGGGCAACGAGCAGCGCGAGTCGAACAGCTTCTGGATCGAGCTGTGCTCCCAGGTCCTGGGTATCGCGAACCCCACCCAGCAACTCGACTTCGAGCGCAAGGTGAAGGGCCGCCGAATCGACGTCTTCTACGAGGATCGATCCATCCTGATAGAGAACAAGAGCCGAGGCGTCAGCCTCGACGAGCCGGAGCATCGCGGCAAGGATCGCTACGGCAACAAGCGCCTCGTCACACCGTTCGAGCAGGCCAAGTGGTACGCGGACAACATCACGCCCCGCAGCGTCATGCCCAAGTGGATTATCACCTGCAACTTCGACGAGATTCGCATCCACGACCTGGACAAGGAGGACGCGGAGTCCGATTACGAGACGATCCGACTTGAGGATCTGCCGAACCAGTACCACCGCCTCTCGTTCTTCACCCGCAAGGAGAACAGCCGCCTCGAGCGCGAGAAGCAGCTCTCGGTCAAGGCGGGCGAGGTTGTCGGCAAGCTCTACGACGCATTCGCCAAGGCCTACCGCGATATCGAGCACGACGAGCGCGAGCAGAGGAGTCTGAACATCCTCGTCACCCGCATCGTGTTCCTCCTCTTTGCAGAGGACGCGGAGCTCCTGCAGGAGCGTGAGGCCTTCTACAAGTATCTCAAGGGCTTCCAGGTCAATCACATGCGACAGGCGCTCATCGACCTGTTCGGCGTGCTCAAGACGCCCAGGGAGGAACGCGACTACTACCTCGACCCCGATCTCGCTGCCTTCCCGTACGTCAACGGCGGCCTCTTCGAGGATGAGATCATCATCCCACAGTTCGACGAGAACACGCGCTTCATCCTGCTCCAGGAGGCGTCCGCCGAGTTCGACTGGAAGGACATCAGCCCCACCATCTTCGGCGCGGTCTTCGAGAGCACGCTGAACCCCGAGACCCGCCGAGCGGGCGGCATGCACTACACGTCCATCGAGAACATCCACAAGCTCACTGGGCCGCTCTTCTACGACGCGTTAAGGGACGAGCTGACGGCCATTGAGGGCTTAGCCATCCAGAAGGAGCGCAGGTTCAAGCTGGGGGCGTTTAGAGCCAAACTCGCAAGCCTCAAGTTCCTCGATCCCGCATGTGGCAGCGGCAACTTCCTGACCGAGACGTATCTCTCCCTGCGCAAACTAGAGAACCGCGTGCTGGAGGACCTGTACGGCGGGCAGATGGTCATGGGCGAGCTCGACCCCATCCAGGTGACCACCGACCAGTTCTTCGGCATCGAGATCAATGACTTCGCAGTCGAGGTCGCCAAGACCGCGCTTTGGATCGCCGAACTGCAGATGCTCGACCAGACGCGCGAGATCCTCTCCATGTGGATTGACCCCCTGCCGCTCAAGGCGAACGAGAACATACACGAGGGCAACGCGCTGCGCATGGATTGGGAGGATGTACTGCCCGCGAGCGAGTGCAGCTACGTTGTCGGGAACCCACCCTTTATAGGGCAGGCAATGCAAACTCGACAACAATCGGATGAGGTCACGCGACTGTTCCCAGGGGTGTCTAACGCCGGCAAGCTCGACTATGTTGCCGGCTGGTTCAAACTTGCTGCTCTGTACACCAAGAATGCGTTGACACGCTGTGCGTTCGTGTCTTCGAACTCGATCTGCCAAGGGGAGTCGGTAGCCGCGCTTTGGAAGGGGCTGTTCGACGGGGGCTGTACCATAGATTTCGCCTACACGACGTTCGTCTGGAACAACGAGGCTTCCGACAAAGCGCACGTTCACGTTGTGATAGTTGGCTTTTCGATGTACAACCACGCCTCGTCAAAAACAATTATTGCCGCAGATGGCAGCGTCCGTCCAGCCACTAACATCAACGGATACTTAAAGGACGCTCCTAACGTCTTTGTCCGCAACAGGACGAAGTGCATCAATGCATCGCAGTGCGTCGTAACGCAAGGAAGCCAACCAATGGAAGATGGTCAGCTCAACTTCACGAAAGCGGAGCGGGATGCGTTCGTGACGAAATACCCTGGGACGGAGGCTCTTTTCAAACCCGTGCTTGGAAGTAGGGAGTTCCTGAACGATACGGAGTACACTCGATTTTGCCTCTGGCTTGTAGGGGTTAATCCGTCGGCATACGAGGGAAACCCTGAAATACGAGAGCGCATAGACCACGTGCGCGAGTATCGCATGAACAACAAGATACCGCGCATCCGGAAGACTGCGGATGCGCCGCATCTATTTACGCAAGTCCGGCAACCCGATAGCGAGTATCTCATAATCCCGAGGGTATCTTCGTCTCGCCGTGAGTACATCCCTATCGGATACGTGTCGTCGGATGTGATTGCGAACGACGCTGTTGTAATCGTGACAAACGCAAGCCTCTACGATTTCGGGCTGCTCTCCTCACGCACGCACAACGCGTGGATGCGAACGATTGCCGGTAGGTTGAAGAGCGATTATCGCTACGCGCCCTCCGTGTACTACAACTTCCCATATCCTGACCCATCGGAGGAGCAGCGTGCTCGCGTGGAAGAGGCTGCGCAAAACGTTATTGCTGCCAGGGAATGCCATCCCGATGTACCCCTAGCGAAGATGTACGATCCAGATAAGATGCCCAAGGATCTTCACGCTGCTCATAAGACACTAGACGCAGCTGTCGAAGCTGCTTATGGCATCGATTATAGCGGTGACGAGGAGAAGATTGTCGCCCACCTATTCCAGCTATACGCAAAGATGACGGAAGGCGATGAATAGCCGTGGCAAGAGAAAAGAATAGCCTCATGTTCGCCAAGATCGTTTGCTTTGATGAGGGATCTGCTACTGATTACATCCAGATGGTTAACGGCGGCGATGCCACCACCGTGAAAGAGAAGACAAGCGAGCGGGATGGCGCGCTTCAGGGCAATGCCGATGCGAAAGCCAGTCTGAAGACAAAGCTCTTGGAGATACTGACGGGCATCGACATTTCGGCAGAAGCATCAGGTGCCGCCAGCGTGTCTTTCAATACGAGCGCCGTCGCAAAAAGCATAATTAGCAACACCGTTTTGACCGATTTCCTCGGAGCTACGGACTCGCGCGAGGACATCAGGCTCTTTGAGGGGTTTTCCGTGGAGGCAATCGACAACTCGCTTGCCAGCTATGCTCTCATGACGCCTTACCTTGCCATGCTGCGAGGCGGCAACATTCCCGCTGGCGACTTCAATCTTGCCCTCGACAAGCTAGACTCGACAATCAAAGACGCCAAGGGGTATTTCGAGTTCCTCGGTTCAGCTGAAAAAGAACGGGTCGTTTTTCGCTTCAACAGGCAATCGTTCAAGAACAACTACAAGGTCACCGACCTGCTGCGCATGGACCTGACCATCTATGCTGCCGAAGTCGGAATCTGCACTCTTGAAGAACTCGACGTGAGCAACGAGTTGAACGTAGCGCATACGATAACGACTAGCAACCCAGACTACGAGCCTGCAGGACCTGTTTATGACAATGGCCTTAACTCTGAGAAGCTCAAGGTGTACGACGTTCTTCTTGCCGGGGTGAGGTCACATGGTTGAGAGAGTCGTCCTATTCGACGGGTGCGACGCCGACTTCCAGAAGCTTCTGAATGAAAGTATCGACAAGAGGGACGATACTGTCGAGTTCCTCACACTCATAAGGAAATACAACTATCGGGTCAGGTCAAACGACTATGCGACCAACGACTACAGCCTTGAGGATAAGCCCGACGCCGACAACGGTATCGTCAGGGCAGCCGACTTCGGCTCAGTTGTTGACCATGTGATATCGAACTTCGCGGCAATCGTGACGCAATCGTACAACGTGCGCAACCTTTTCATTCAGAATGCACCGAAGCGCGTAAGGGCATCGCTTGAGTCGGCGTTCCCAGAAGCGATAGAGGCTCGGGCAACGACGTATCGAGAAATCGACAAGCCTTCAGTCAAATCGATCTATGAAGCGATGGAAGAAGGGATACTTGGCCAGCTTGATTGTAAGCGGGAGATCGCCCTGTCGCTGTATAGGCTCAGCGTCATGAGTGGAGACCGTCCGGTCGTGTTGATGTTCTACGGGCCGTCAGGCGTCGGAAAGACCGAAAGTGCGAAATGCTTCAGCGAGGCTCTCGGTGGCAAGATGACAAGGGTTCAGATCTCAATGATGCAGACGACGGAGGCGTACGAGTACCTTTTCGGTGCCGAGCATTCCAAGGGAAGCTTCGCAAGGGACCTTCTCGGAAGGGAGTCCAACGTCGTGCTCCTAGACGAGTTCGACAAGGTCAGCAACTCACTCTACAACGCGTTTTACCAGCTGTTTGACGAGGGTGTGTTCGTTGACACGAACTATGAGGTTCACATGCCCGGAGGGATATTCATCCTTACGTCGAACTTCGGGACTGAGGCTGAAATTCGTCGCGAGCTAGGCGCTGCGATGTACTCACGTATCGGCGCTTGTATCGCCTTTGATGATCTCCCCGTGGAGGCAAAGCGGGAGATAGCCAGCAGGCACTTCAGAGAGGTTTACGAAAGCCTCGACCAGAACGACAAGGACGATATCGACTCAAGCGACATCGAGACGTGGTTCCAAGACAATGCAGAGAAGTATGACAACATGCGCATCATGAAGACGAAAATCGACCGTGCCGTGTTCGGCAGACTGACCGACAAGCTACTTGCTGAATCAGGTGAAAGCGAATCTGCCATGGCATAGCGCAGGCGGAGGACTTTTATGTTGAACCTCGACGAACTCAAGGCATTCAAGGAGGGCAACCAGCTTTAGATGAAAGCCGCTCGGGGTCGCGACGGGTCCAGGGCGGTGCCGCGCATCGCATGGGACGACTACGCCATCATCATAGCCAGCCCCGGCGAATTCCGCATACCCGTCTCCGAGGCCATGAAGCCCAGCAACTCCGATCCTCGCAATGAGACCATGATGAAGATGCTCGCGAAGATTGAGATTGGCGAGCGTGCCGGCGGCGGCATGGACAAGATCATCGCGGGGTTGGGCCTTGACAGGCTATGAGAAGCCGAGCTACGAGGTGGCCTTTGGTCCGAATCGCACGACCCTCACTATACTGCTGACGTACGTGTCCGGTGTTTCGACTGGTCGAAACGAGCTCGAGAGGTGAAGGCGGAGATCGTGAGAGTCTTGAACTCGTCCGTAAAGCCCCCTGAGCTCGACTGTCATCACAGACTCCATTGGGCTGGGAAGGACGGGGATCAACGAGCTTTTGGGAGAGCTAATTGCGTCGGGGCACGTCGTTACGGGGAGTGTCACCAGGTCGAGGAGGTACCGTCTGGCGTAGCCACCCTGCGATTCAAATCACATGCAGGGCGCGTGCCCGCCACTTTGTGACGCATGTCGACAATGCCTGTACCGATAAAGGTGTGGGCATTGTTCGTCTCTACTCACCTTGAGACGGGGCATCCGGCAGTATCGAGCTACCCAACACGGGGGCGACTCCGACGAGGTCAAGACCATTGCTCACTGATGCGACATCGCGGGTTGTATTGGCCTCTCAATGTTTACCCTCGTTGCATATCCGCGATCAGGCTGTCTTCCTTCTCCAGCTCGCCGCGTTCCACGTCACCGGCGATGCCGACGAAAAGGTCGCTCAGCAGCTCTATCTTCGCGATGAGGCGCTTGTCCATGGCCGAGCAGTCGCGCAGACGGCAGAGCTCCTGGTAGACCTGGCGCATTGATTCGCGGAGCATCTTGTAGGTGCGGATGTCGGGCACCACGGTGAACTCCCTGTCCTCGATCTTGGCCATGATGTACTCCTGCTGTGTGACGCCGGCGGCCCTCGCCAGGAGCTCTATTCGCTCGCTCTCCTCGCGGCTCACGCGGAACGCCTTTGAGATGGTCCGCTTCCTGCGGTAGTTGGGGCAGGGCACCTAGAACCCTCCTCTCTCGTCGTCGAGCGCGTTCGCCATGTCATCCTGCACCGTGGGGAACAGGTGGGCGTAGCGGAACGTGATGTCGGTCGCCTCGTGACCCATGCGCTCGGCGATAGCGAGGGCGGTGAAGCCCTTGTCGATGAGCAGGCTCACGTGGCTGTGGCGCAGGTCGTGCACGCGGATCCTCTTGACCCCGCTCTTCTTGCAGCCGTTCTTCATCGCGCGCGATATCTGGTACTTGGTGACCGGGAACATGCGGTCGCCGGGCCCGATATCAGGGTGGCGCTCGAGGTAGTCGGCGACCTCCTCGACCAGGAACCTCGAGAGCTTGATGGTGCGGATCGACTTGGGCGTCTTCGGGTCCGTGAATACGTCCCGGCCGTCGAAGCGCTGGTAGGACTTGTCGATGAGCATGGTCCCGCGCTGCAGGTTGAAGGCCGATGGCATGAGCGCGAGCATCTCTCCCTCGCGGATCCCGGTCCAGTAGAGGATCTCGAACATCAGGAACTCGCGCGGCTTCTCCATCATCTCGTCGGCGAACTCCAGGTACTCCTCCTTGGTCCAGAACTGCATTTCGGACGTTTCCTTGCCGCCCATCTTCATGGTGTGCACCGCGGGGTTGGGATGGAGCCCGTAATATCGTGCGGCGTGGTTGAGGATGGCGGAGAGCTGGTTGTTCACGGTGCGCAGGTACGTGGGCGCGTATCCCTGCCCGTTGTTGTTGCTGCCCTTCATGAGGTCGTTTTGCCAGCGGATGATGTCGATGCCCTGGATCTCGCTCATGCGGTAGTTCCTGAAGAAGGGCATGATCTTCGACCTGACCAGGTAGTCCTTGTTGCGCCATGTGTGCTCGCGCAGGCGCGGCCGAACGTCGGCCTCGTACACTTCGTAGAACTCCTCGAACGTCATCGCCATCGTGCACCCGGCGGAGGCGATGAAGTCGTCCTCCCAGGCCTGGGCTTCCTCCGCAGTGCCGAAACCGCGCTTGCACTTGTGCACTTCCTCGCCGAACTTGTCCTTGCACCGGAACTGCGTGAACCAGGTGCCGTTCCTGGACTGCTTAACGGTCATGTCTCGACCCTCCCTTACGCCTGAAGAACGTCTCCTCGAAGATCTCGTTGCTCACGCGGCCGGAAATCACCCTGCAACCGCGCGCGGCCATCTCGTCGTTGAGCTCACGGATGATCCCGTACGCCTTCGTGCGGCAGACGCCGAGCCTGTCGGCGACCTCGGCCGCCCCGAGAAGGCGCGGTTCCTGCTTTGCCATGTTTCCTCCTAGCGTTCGTTATTGAACGGTTTTGCAATTGCATGGTAATCGTTCACTTCCGAACGGTCAATACATACCGTTCAATTTCGTGCTATAGTTTCCACGCGGTCCAAGATGGTTCGTGCCGAGGCAGACGTGGAGGGCAAGTTGAAGACCGGGGAGCTCATAAAGAAGTACAGGAAGATGCGCAGGATGACGCAGAGGCAGCTCGCAGCCGCGTGCGGGCAGACCGACTCCGCCATCCGCAACTACGAGCTGTGCAACAGGACGCCCGGAGAGCCCCAGATTCAGGCCATCGCCTCCGCTCTGGCAATCTCGCCCGAGGCGCTGAGGGAAGTGCCCTTGGAATCGAGCAGGCAGGCTCTGGAGTTGTTGTTCAGGCTCAATGAGGAGCTCGGGCTCGTTCCGATGGAGGTCGACGGGACGATGGTGCTGGGCTTCGACGCCGAAGCGGAGAAGTCGCCAAAACTTGCCGCCGCGATCAAGGCGTGGAAGGACGTTCTTGATTCGGAAAAATCGGGCGAAATCACCCCGGCGGAATACGAGTCGTGGAAGGCCGAATTCGGCGTCTGACCAAACCACTCGGGGAATAATTGCGAATCAGAAAAGCGGCTTCCAGGCCGCTTTTTCACGTCCTCGCAGGGTTCGTTCCGGCGTATTTCAACGTGAATTCTCGGTTTGTTATTCCCCCAGCTTTACCTGCGGTTTTGCGATTTCGGGCCTTCTGGGAGCACCGTGATTCGGGTTTGATTCGAATCAGGCGGATGTTCGCGTTTTCGCGCTCGGGAGTTGTTGCGGGCGGCTTGGCGGACCTCCGTGGTGAACGGAAACCTCCAGGTAGCGCCAAATCGGGCCAATGCCCCTCACTTTATAGAGTAACCACGAATCAAAACCGGTCATCCACCAGCGCAAACAGCCCTCGATTCCAAGTGGTTTCGGGGGCTGATTCGGGATTGCTATTCCCGTTTGTAGCAAGGGGCGTGGCAACCGTTGAAACGCAGTGCGTCGCCATGCGTTGCAGTGAATGGTTGCAGGCGGCTTTAGAATTCTGACCTCGGATTATTCCCACTCGACAAATTCAAGTATATGAGGAAGTATTTCTCTTGAATTTACAGGTAAAATATTCGCAAATTTGCTAATATTTTACCTGCTATTTTCGGCTGTCAATTTTCTTAGTATCAAAATAGTATCACAAGAGGCTGGAAAATGCAACAGAATTATGTGGAGCTCTACATAATTCTGTAACCTTCTTTGCTGTGGTGTATCAAGCAATCTTACTGAACATATGGCGCACCTTGTCCAGGCGGCTGTTTGGACGGCGGGGCTGGATGACCGGCTCGCCGACAGCGGCCTGATACCCTTTCAGTTCTGTAAGACATACGCTCCGCCCGTTGGTGTAAAAGGCCAGATCAGTACGGTATGCCTGTATATAGCGGGCGGGAATCTCGCCAGTAAAGACAACTTCATCCTTTTTTACCTGGGCCGTTTCGATAGCGGCACAGTATTTTGGCGCATCGTGATAAGCCCTGGAAAGGTATTCCTGGGGCGCATAGAGGGTGAACGAGAGATAAGGTTCCAGCAACTGCGTTCCTGATTTCTTCAATGCCTGTTCCAATACAATCGGGGCCAATGAGCGAAAATCCGCCGGCGTGCTGACCGGGCTATAATAAAGCCCGTATTCAAAGCAAATCTTACAGTCCGTTACGTTCCAGCCGCACAAGCCTTGTTCCAGCCCGTAACGGATACCATCCATGACAGCGTTTTGAAAACTCTGGTTCAAGTATCCCAGGGAAACCCGGCTCTCGTATTGTACACCGGAGCCAAGCGGGAGCGGCGTAACAGACAGTCCGATGGATGCCCAAAACGGGTTGGGCGGCACCTCAATATGGATAGTGTGGCTGGCTGCTTTGAGCGGCCGCTCCATATAAATGACGGTGGGTTCCTTCACCGCTGTTTCAATCTTGTACTTTTCTGCCAGCAAAGCGGAAACAACCTCCAACTGCACCCGGCCCAAAAAAGAAAGAATGATCTCATGGGTGATGGAATCCACCTCGTAGCGCAAAAGCGGGTCAGTATCCGCAATTTGCGTAAGAGCGTCCAGCAGCCGTTCTCTTTGCGCTGCCGTTTTCGGCGTGATCGCCGTCCGCAGCATGGGGAGGGGGGCATCGCACCACCTTTCACGAGGAAGCCGGGTGTTGTCCCCTAATACGTCGTTTAATCCCACGCTGTCGCTGGGAAGGATGACAATTTCGCCCTTGTGGGCGGTGTCTGTCCGAACAATCTCCCCTTTGGATGGAATACGCATCTCTGTGATTTTCAGCTTTTCTCTCCCGGCCAGGGCCACCGTATCCCGCAGGCGCAGCGTTCCGCTGTATAGCCGCAGATAGATAAGCCGCTGGTCACAATCTGTATACTCCACCTTGAAAACGTTGCCGCATAGGGCGGCGCTCCCCTGTTCCCCAATCGGTTGGAACAGCCCTGTCACCGCATCCATCAACGGTTGAATGCCAAGGCCCTTTTTGGCGCTGCCGTGATAGACCGGGAACAGGGAGGCGTCTTGAACCCGCCGCTGTTCCTCCTGCGCAAGTTCTTCCCGGCTGATTGGTTCTCCTGCGATATATTTTTCCAATAATTCATCGTTATTTTCGATGACCGCATCCCATGCTTCTATGTCGGTATTTTCATCCAGGACTATTTCCGGGGACAGCGACACCGTCTGCTTGATGATAATATCGGCGGAGAGCTTATCCCGAACAGACTGATACACACCCTGCAAATCAACGCCAGCCTGGTCGATCTTATTGATAAAGATAACGGTGGGAATGTCCATTTTCCGCAGGGCATAGAACAGAATACGGGTCTGGGCCTGCACACCATCTTTAGCGGAGATCACCAAGATAGCCCCATCTAAAACGGCCAAAGAGCGGTACACCTCCGCCAAAAAATCCATGTGGCCGGGCGTATCCACTATGTTGACTTTACATCTGCGCCACAGGAAGGAAGTGACTGCCGCTTGAATGGTAATCCCACGCTGCCGCTCCAACAGCATGGTGTCCGTCCTCGTTGTCCCTTTTTCGACGCTCCCCGGTTCTGAAATGGCTCCGCTGGCATACAGCAGGCTTTCAGTCAGTGTCGTCTTGCCGGCGTCTACATGGGCAAGAATCCCGATATTGATTATATTCATGTCTATCCTCCATACAAGGCCCAAATGGGCGCAAAAATCCCCAGCGGCTAATACTTTTACCGCTGGGGATCATGACTTCGGACACACAGAAGTATGACGGCTTACATGAGCCGCTGTCCGTCACGATATTTGCTTAAAAGGCAAAAGTATTCTTAAATTGGGTACAAAAACCAAGCCCCTGCAAGGGGCAAGCATTTTTGCGCCCATTATCAAATTTTATTTAAGAATACCTTGCCGCATATTTGGTAGACTCCTCAAATCAGGATAATAACAGTATATCATAGTGCGCTCTAAAAAACAAGAAATTATTTTACCCGATTCCCCAAATAAAACTGGAGGGCATTCACTGGAACACCCTCCATTTTTGGTGATTATCGCAACCGAATCAGGACGCCAGGCTAGGCGGTGAGCTCCGCTCGCACCTGCGTATGCTGAGTTTTTACTCCCCATTGCATGCAAAGGCATTTTCGACGCACCCGGGGAGTAAATGACGCAGTGGCTTACACGGCGGCACGCGGTAGTACGCCGCGGCATTTCCCCTGATTACTCCCGTTTTCATTGAGACGGAAAGATTCTTTACTCCCCATTAGCCACCTGGGGTAACGCCGTACGGAGACCGCAAAAACGCCCATTGAGTTCGATTTGAGTTTCACAGGCCACGAGACGGTCCCGTTTTGCCCTCGGGGACAAAAAGCGCGCGTCTACTCACTCGGGATGAATCCTTACTCCCATTCCTCCGAATACCGCCCCGTGCCTTGCCGTCTTGAAATACGGGGAGTAAATGGCGAAATCGCAGGTGAAAGGGAGTAAAAAGGCAAAGAAAAAGCCTCCGTCCCAACATGGAAACGGAGGCTCGATAATCGGTTTTACTCACCAATGTCGCTGGCGGCTTTGCCGTGGCTCTCGTACGAAACGAAACTCAGCAGCACAGTGCGGCACTCAAAGATGCAGGTCAGAACCCTGTCAGCCTACTCCCACTCGGTGGTTATAGTTTTGCCGTCTCGTCACTCCAGTTGCACCCAGTTTTCGGCGGCATCTCGAAGTGAGTGCCGCTGAATGACGCGACGTCGCGTTTCATCGGCTTCGGGGACAAAAGCTGGGACAACTTCAAAAACCATTTTCAAACTCAGAGTATTGAGTTTTTATTTTTGTCCCAAGGGGCACGGAGAGCCGCCTTTGGAGGCTCGATATCGCCGAAAAACGCCCGTTTTGAAACTCAACCGCCTTTGAGCCTGCAAACCACCAGCTTCAACAGTAAGTGAGTCGACGCGGGTGGCTTACGAGCCGTTCACAAAACCGCAGGCCACAGGTCTTTGTCAACGATAAGCAAAGTGAATAGTCTCAGGTGGCTTGCCCATGAGTTGGCGTAAGCCTGTTTAGCAAAAGGCTAATCGGACACGACAGGCCGCCCGCATGGCGACGGCGTTTCCCGTGCGGGCACAAACAGCCCTGCGTGCCCTGTCGCGCGATATCCCAATGCGACGTTCAGAACCCTACCCGCCAAGCAGCCACCTCGCGAAATTCAGCACGAGCACGCCCTCCCGGGTATGGGGCTCATGCCTCGTGCGAGTGATGAGAATCTTCGGGAATGCATCCCCGATGGATAGAATCGGCGCAATCTCCCTCTCGAGCGTCGAATCGGCGCCGATATCGTCGCTCACATACACTTTCCTTCCCGGTTTCGAAACTTGGAAGGCAGTATGCGCAAGGATGCGTCGAGGTGCGATCCCAGTCGTACCATGCCAGCAGAGATGTCGAGGCACATTCGTTCATGCTGCAATGCGGGCATCGGAGATGAAAAACAGCCCGTCGGGTAGTCATGGGCGTGCGGGAGCCCGCATCAGTAACCTGCCTCCTCGGTTGTCCCTTCTTTGCATGGTCGTCTACATAAAGGAGGAACCAGCCATGCAGATCAGCATGCTTGCCCTTCTTGGGTCACGGACCGGGGAGGCGAGGGCCTCCGTCGGGACCGCCCCGAGCAACCGGCATATCCAAGGAATGACAAGGCTCGATCGCTGTGCTGGTCAGGATGCCGAAGCGGGCCGTCCGCCAATCGGAATGCGGGTCAGGATGCTGCAACGTGATTCCAGCTGCAGGATACGGCTCCTTTGCGGTTGCCGCAAAACCTGCTGGCAACATTCTTACTATCCGAATGATGTACGCATCCCTTGGGATCGTTTCGCCTGACCAGGGCCATCTTCAGCGCCTCATCGGCCAGCTCGGCAGGCGCCTCTTCCACGCGTAATAGCCCTGGCGGGTCACCTATGCAACCAAAGATACAAAAGGAATCGAATGGCCAGAGAGGATTGCCCTTACCGATGCTCGATTCTTGACAGGCAAACTCAAGCCTCGTTAATATTACATGGTTTGCCAGACCGAATTAACAAAGGAGGGGTGTCGTGGTTGGTCTTTTCCGCACGTGGATGAGCGCCTAGAAAGCGGCGCTGTTGTGGCGTCGCGCTGTTTTTCTGCACGCCATTTCACGATTGGACATAACCATGATATTTGAAACCTCTCGGGGCAGGTCTGTTCTGCTGTGCCATTCATGGCAATTCAAGCTTTGTTTCGTATGGGGCGGGGAGCTCGTTTCGACATTGACGAGTTCGATTCTCCAAATGGGTCTTATTTGGCATCTCGCCCTCACGACAGGGTCGTCTTCTCTCCTCTCCTTAGCATCGCTGGCAGGCTTTCTGCCGATTGCTTTGTTCGGAATCCTTGCGGGCGCCGTTGTCGACAGACTGCCTTTGAAACGTGTCCTCATCGGCGCCGACCTCTTCATTGCCGCGGTGGGTGCCGCCTTGGCGATTGCCTCGTTGGCCGGCAGCTTACCTGCATGGCTAATTCTCATCGCCCTGTTTCTCCGTGCAGTTGGTACTTCGTTCTACACGCCAGCCTCCCAATCTCTCACGCCCCATCTCGCCCCGCCAGAGCATCTCGTTCGCCTATCGGGGGTGACTCAGGCGATTCAGTCCGGCGGATACATTCTTGGCGCCGCGCTTGCAGCAGTGATTTATCCCGTGGCGGGCATTACCGCTATGATTGTCCTCGACGTGCTGGGAGCGCTTTTCGCTTCTTTAGCCGTCCTCGCCGCACAGATAGACGCAGGGGGCCTCGATGAAGCCGACCGCAGCTTGTCCTTTTCCAATAAGGTTCGAGAGCTCTTCTCTGAGATTTCGGACGGCTACAAGCTGATTAGGGAGTACAGGGGGCTGTTCGCCCTTCTTTGGTGCGGGTTCGTCTTCGCTTTCGCGTTCTCTCCGCTCGCGGCATTGTTCCCAATAATGACCTTGGGGCATTTTGGCGGTAGCACGGGGGATGCCGCTTTGGTGGAAATCCTTTTTTCTGCAGGCATGCTGGCTGGGTCCGGCATTTTGGCGGCCACGGGAGGGTTCCGCAATAGGTCGTTCACCATGGTCGCCGCGATTGCCGGCTTCGGCATTGCCGCAATCGTATCCGGATCGCTCGGCCCGTCATTGTTCGCTGCTTTCCTGCCGGTGAGCTTTCTTATGGGCGCATGCTCCCCGTTGTACGCGGGAACCCAGACTGCCCTTATGCAGGAGCAGATACCTCCTGAGTACCTAGGCCGCGTTTTCGGCCTCTACGGAACCATCATGGCGTGGGCCATGCCCATGGGCCTCGCAGCCCCCTCCGTTTTTGCGGATCTGCTTGGAGCTCCGTTATGGTTCGTCGGCTCTGGAGCGACCATGGTACTGCTTGCGATGGCTATGCTGCTTGCTCCGAGCGTCCGAAACGCGGGGAAAAGAGATACCGGGCAGATTCAATAGCCCAAGTATTCGAAAAAAAGAGGCAGCAGCCATCGGTTCAAGCGTCAGCCTTCAAGCCCTTGCGACGACGAGGTATTGCACCGACATTCCGCATCGCGCTCCTTATTCGTCGCCAACTATCATTTTCGGATTTGCCGGCTTGCGCAAGGTCAAAACGCTCGCGCCGGCAATTGGGCAAAGGCGAAAAATCGACGTGAGCAATCTTTTTTGGCATGGCTGCGCTTCCAGTAAAACGCTAATACACAAAAGGCGGTTCAACCTATGGAACTCATAGTCAAAGCTAAAGACATCTTTTTGGAATATGCCGGCCGCGATATCCTAGATATCGAAGAGTTGGAAATCTACTCCTACGATCGCATCGGCTTGGTGGGAGACAATGGCGCAGGCAAAACCAGCCTGCTTAAAATTCTGAGCGGCAATCTTACCATTGCGGACGCCGACGTCAGGCGCTTCGGCAGCATTGCCCTCATCGGCCAACTCGATGAACTCGACCTTGATGCGGCTCAGGACAGTGGTGAGATGCTCTCCCGTCTCAACGTCGCCGGAGTGGCGCAGGAGACGATGAGCGGCGGGGAGGAAACACGCGCCAAGATTGCCTCTGCACTCTCCCAGCATGCAAGCGCGATCTTCGCCGACGAGCCTACGAGCCACCTCGACCAAGACGGCATCCGCCTTCTCGTCGGACAACTCAAGGCATTTGATGGGGCTCTGCTCATCGTGAGCCATGACCGTCATTTTCTCGACCAGGTGGTAGACAAGATCTGGGAGCTCAAAGACGGCGGTATTTCCGAATTCTGGGGTGACTACTCCGACTATCTGCGACAGAAAGAAGAAGAGCGCAAAGCTCAGGCGACTCGATACGAAGAGGCGATGCGCGAGCGCGATCGCCTCGAAGCCGCCATCGAAAAACAACGGAAAAAAGCACGGCAGGTCGACGCCAAGCGGAAGGCTGCGAAAAAAAGCAACGAGTATGCAGGTCGATTGGGGCATCAGAAAGCAACCGGCACCAAACAGAAGAGGATGTACCAGGCGGCTAAGGACATGGAGAAGCGCCTCGAAGCGCTCGAAGGGATTGAGGCCCCAGATAGCATTCGCGCCGTGCGGTTCCGCCAGAGCAAGGCCCTGGAACTGCATAGTAAATTTCCCATCTCGGCAGACGATTTCAGCTTGAGCTTCGGCAACTGCATGCTCTATGACCACGCGAAATTCGAGATACCGCTCGGTGCCAAAGTGGCCATCACCGGTGGCAACGGTACAGGAAAGACCAGCCTGCTGAAGGCAATCGCTCGACGCGCCGACGGTATCAACATCTCTCCCAAGGCAGAGATCGGTTACTTCGAGCAAACAGGCTACAAGTTCGACGCCCGTCAGTCTGCGATCTCGTTCATGCAGGATGGTTGCGAGTACAGCATGACCGAAATTCGAGGCATCCTCGCCTCTATGGGAATCGGACCGCGCGACCTGACAAAGGACGTTGGCGTTCTCTCGGGAGGCGAAGTCATCAAGCTGCTACTCGCGAAGATGCTGCTGGGCAGATACAACATCTTGCTCATGGACGAGCCTGGAAATTACCTGGACATCAAGAGCGCCGAAGCCCTCGAGCAGATGATGAGCGCCTATGCCGGAACGATAGTGTTCGTCTCCCACGATAAGAGGCTGGTCGAGAACGTCGCAGACATTGTCTACGAAATAAAGGACACCAAGCTAGTCAAAATCTTTCAGCGCGAATAGCCCTAAATGAGCAAGAAATAATCCCCGAACGGAGACAAGGGAGTAAAACGGCAAAGAAAGAGCCTCCGTCCCAACGCAGGGAACGGAGGCTCTTTAATCGCTTTTACTCATCTCCGTCGCTGGTGGCTTTGTCATGACTCTCGTACGAAACGAAACTCAGCGGCACAGTGCGGCACTCAAAATCGCAGGTCAGAACCCTATCGGCCTACTCCCACTCAATCGTCGCAGGCGGCTTGGGCGTAACGTCGTACACCACGCGGTTCACGCCAGCCACCTCGCCCACGATGCGGCTGCTGATCTTGCCCAGCACCTCGTAGGGCAGCTTCGCCCAGTCCGCGGTCATGGCGTCGCTGCTCTCCACGGCGCGCACGATCACCGGGCGCGCATACGTCCTCTCGTCGCCCATCACGCCCACGCTCTTTATGTCGGGCAGCACGGCAAAATACTGCCAGCAGCTGTGCTCGCCATTCCTCTCGCCCGTCTCCTCGAAGAGCCTTGCGTTATAGGCGTCCAGCTCCTCGCGCACGATGGCGTCCGCCTCGCGCAGGATGTCCAGCTTCTCCGGCGTCACGTCGCCGATGATGCGGATGGCCAGGCCAGGGCCGGGAAACGGCTGCCTGTACACCATGCTAGAGGGAAGCCCCAGGCTCACGCCCAGCTCGCGCACCTCGTCCTTGAAGAAGTGGTCCAGGGGCTCGATCAGGTCGAAGTGCACGCCCTCGGGGAAGGGGATCAGGTTGTGGTGGCTCTTGATGGTGCTGGCCTTGCCGCCCGTCTTGCGCGCGCCGCTCTCGATGATGTCCGGGTAGATGGTGCCCTGCGCCAGCATCTCAACGTCACCGATCTTCTGGGCCTCCTCGAAGAAGACCTTCCAGAACTCGGTGCCGATGAGGCGCCTCTTCTGCTCGGGCTCGGTGACGCCGGCCAGCAGCCTGGCGTAGCGCTCCTCGGCGTGCACGTGCACCAGCGGCACGTTGAACTGCGTGCGGAACACCTGCTCCACCATCTCGGGCTCGCCCTTGCGCAGCAGGCCATGGTTCACGAAGACGCAGGTCAGCTGGTCACCGATGGCACGGTGCACCAGCGCCGCCACCACGGAGGAGTCAACGCCGCCGGAAAGCGCCAGGATCACCTTGCGCTCCCCCACCGTCTCGCGGATCTCCGCCACCTTCTGCTCGACGATGTTGTCCATCGTCCAGTTGCGCTCCAGGCCGCACACGTCGAAGAGGAAGCTCTCCAGCATGGTCTTGCCATACTCGCTGTGGCGCACCTCGGGGTGGAACTGCGTGGCGTAGAGGTTCCTCTCGGCGCACTCCATGGCCGCGACGGGACAGGTCTCGGTGTGCGCGGTGACCCTGAAGCCCTCCGGCACGCGCGAGACAGCGTCGCGGTGGCTCATCCACACGGTCTGCCCCTCCACGGGCGTCTTGCCCAGGATGCGGGAGTCGCCCTCGCGCACGAGGGTCGCAGGGCCGTACTCGCCCTTCTCGGTGTGGCCCACCTCGCCACCAAGGGTGACCGCCATGATCTGCTGCCCGTAGCAGAAGCCCAGCACGGGAACGCCCATCTCCAGGATGCCCGCGTCGATGCCCGGCGCGTCCTCCGCGTACACGGAGGCGGGACCGCCCGAGAGGATCACGGCCGCCGGAGCCAGCTCCTTGAGCTCGTCCACCGTGATGTCGCAGGGCACGAGCTCCGAGTACACGTTGAGGTCGCGCACGCGACGGGCGATGAGCTGGCCGTACTGCGCACCAAAGTCGAGAACGGCAACGAGCTGCTGGGGCCTTGGGTTCTGCATAAGTACATCCCTTTCCTGGGGGCATATGGAAAGCCGATTTTCATCCTACATAATGCCATGTTGAGCGTATTGCTGCAGGGCAGGAGGCATGGAACAAGAGCCGCACACAGCGGCCGGCAGACGGGCGTCAGCCAGGGGTTTATGTACTTATGGCGTCCGTCTGTACCTGCGTTTATTATGAGAGGGTTAAGTGGCCGGCCTCTCAGCTCGCGCACCCCCCCTCACGGGGACGCGCGAGCCGAGAGACCGGCGAGGACAAGCCATCAGGCGCAGTACGCGCGCGGCCGGAGCGCACGGTCGGCACTTGACGTGATTGGGGAAGCTTTATGACAACCCATAGCAGGCACGACGCTATGAGCCAGGAGGAGTTCGCCCTGCGGTCCCAAAGCGCATATCACAAGAGCAGCCGCTATGATGCGGGAGGACGGTCATGGTCTGGCGTGACCACCCCCGAGGCGCAGGAGCTCTCGCGCAAGAACGCAGGCGCGCACTATTCGAGCCTGCGCAAGAAGAAGCGCCGCAAGCGCGTGCTCAAGGGCCTTCTGGTCACCTTCCTGCTCCTGCTGGTCTCCTGTGCGGTTGCCGCAGTGGCCTACATTGCCCACATCAACGGCAAGATCACCAAGCACGTTGACCAGAGCCTGCTCAACGTGCTCACGGACACCCAGGACAACGACCCGTTCTACATGCTGCTTCTGGGCACGGACAAGGACGGCGAGCGCACGGAGAGCGCGGATTACGGCAGCGACTTCAGCGCCTACCGCACCGACACCATCATCCTTGCACGCGTTGACCCGGGCAAAAAGAAGGTCACCCTCATCTCCATCCCCCGCGACACCTACGTGGACATGGGCGAGAACGGCTCCGCCAAGATCAACTCTGCCTACTCGTTCGGTGGCGCCGCCTACGCCACGCAGGTGGTATCCAAGTTTGCGGGCGTGCCCATCTCGCACTACGCCGAGGTGGACATGGACGGCTTCGCGGCCATCGTTGACCAGCTGGGAGGCGTGACCGTGAACCTCCCCGTCGAGGTGAAGGACCCCTACTACACGGGCCTCGACCTCCCCGCGGGCGAGCAGACCCTGGACGGCCAGACGGCCGCCCTGCTGGGCCGCTCTCGCCACGCCTATGACAACTACGGCGGCGGCGACTTCTACCGGGCCGCCAACCAGCGCATGCTCATTGGGGCGGTGATCAAGAAGATCATGTCGAGCAACCCCCTCACGCTGGCGGGCACCGTGTCCACCCTGGCAGGTTACGTGACCACGGACATGGACGTCTCCAGCATTGCCGGGCTTGCCACGCGCTTCCTGGGCATGGACGTGGACAAGGACATCTACTCCGGCCAGTGCCCCACCATCTCGCAGCTGAGAGACGAGGTCTGGTACGAGTTCTGCGACACCGCTCGCTGGAAGGAGATCATGGGCCGCGTGGACAAGGGCCTGCCGCCCTACACCGACACCGACCAGGACTTCACCTCCGGAGTCGCCGGCTCCGTGGGACAGAGCACGGGCGACAGCGCGACGAACGGCACCGATGGGTCTGGCGAGGTCAAGGCCGAGCACAGCGGGTCGGTGCTGGTGCTCAACGGAGCCGGCATCCAGGGCATTGCCTCCCAGGTCTCCAACAGGCTCGAGAAGGCAGGCTTCTCGGCCATGGCGGACAATGCCGACGCACGGACTGACACCCTGGTGGTCTACAACGAGGGCGCTCGGGGGAAGGCCGCGGGCGTGATAGAGGACCTGGGGCTGAGCTCCGAGCCTGTTGCCAACGACGGCAGCTGGAGCACCGGCGTGGACGTTGTGGTGGTCATTGGGTCGAGCTGGGCCAAGTAGCCACCCTGGCTGACGAGGATTCCACAAGAGGGGCGGCCCCGGTTGCAACCGGGGCCGCCCCTCTTGTGCGATGTCCGTACGGTGGGCTACACGTTGAACATGAACTCCATCACGTCACCGTCTTGCACCACGTAGTCCTTGCCCTCCATGCGCAGCCTGCCCGCCTCGCGCGCCCCTGCCTCGCCGCCCAGGCTCACGTAGTCGTCGAAGCTGATGGTCTTGGCCTTGATGAAGCCGCGCTCGAAGTCGGAGTGGATCACGCCGGCGGCCTCCGGAGCCTTTGCGCCGATGCGCACCGTCCAGGCCTTGACCTCCTTCTCGCCCGCCGTGAAGTAGCTCTGCAGGCCGAGCAGGTGGTAGGCCGCCTGGGCGAGAGCCTCCAGGCCGCTGCGCTCGAGGCCCAGGGACTCCAGGTACTCCGAGGCCTCGCCCGCGTCCAGCTCGGCAAGCTCCGCCTCGACCTCGGCACAGATGGGGATGGGCGTCACGCCGTTGATGTCCTGGGGGGTGTCGCCCACCTCGTCCTCGTCCACGTTGGCAACGTAGAGCATGGGCTTCATGGTGAGCAGGAAGAGGTCGTGGGCGGCCCTGCGCTCGTCCTCGTCCATATCGAGCTCCGCCGCGCGATGCCCCTCGTTCAGCCACTCCTGCAGGCGCCTTGCCACGTTCAGGCGAGGCTGCATCTCCTTGTCGCGCCTGGCCTCCTTCTCCAGCTTGGGAATCGACCTCTCAAGGGAGCCGAGGTCTGCCAGGATGAGCTCCGTCTGGATGGTGTCGGCGTCCGCGGCCGGGTCAACGCGGCCGTCCACGTGGACCACGTCTGGGTCCGAGAAGAAGCGCACCACCTCGCAGATGGCATCGCAGTTTCGGATGTTGGCCAGGAACTGGTTGCCCAGGCCCTCTCCCGCATTCGCGCCCTTGACCAGGCCGGCAATGTCCACGAACTCGACCGTGGCCGGCACCACGCGTGCCGGGTGCACCAGGTCTGCCAGCCTTTGCAGGCGCTGGTCTGGCACGTCCACGATACCCACGTTGGGGTCGATGGTGGCGAAGGGGTAGTTTGCCGCCAGGCCGCCCTTCTTGGTGAGGGCGGTGAACAGGGTGGACTTGCCCACGTTGGGCAGGCCTACGATGCCAATGGAAAGTGCCACGTTCTCATCTCCTAGGGTGTAGCTTAGTCTTCTCCCAGACGCTCGATGGCGTCCAGCGCTCGGCCCAGCTGCTTCTTGCCGGCTTCCTTTGCCCTCCTTACCTGGGCGCGCTGCCTCTCCACCTCGCGCTTGCGCCTCTCGGCCTCCTCATCGCGCACCACCAGCTCGCTGGGATCGCAGAGCCTCATGCGCAAGGCGTCCTCGGGGCAGATGGTCACACAGGCGCCGCAGTTGAGACAGTACGCAGGCTCAACCTGGAAGTGACCATGGGGGTCAAGCTCGCAGGCATGCACGGGGCAGGCCTTGACGCAGTCACCGCACATGGTGCAGCGTGTCAGGTCGCAGACGGGCGTCTCCAGGCGCATGCGACCGGCCAGGGCGGGATGGCCCTGGAGCATGGTCAGCACGGACTTGCGCTTCTGGGTGAGGATGCGCCTGTGGTTGCCGGAGGTCTTGTCGCCCACGGCGCGCTCCAGGGCCCGCT
Organism: Olsenella urininfantis; assembly: GCF_900155635.1. Lineage (GTDB taxonomy): Bacteria > Actinomycetota > Coriobacteriia > Coriobacteriales > Atopobiaceae > Olsenella_G > Olsenella_G urininfantis. Next base: position 52,669 of record NZ_LT732540.1, on the reverse strand, counting down.
GCATCTCGTAGACCTGCGTCGAGTGGGCCTGGATCTTCTTGGCTATGGCCTGGGCCCCCGCAAGCGCAGGGTTTGTCGCCGCGAAGGCGGCTTGTCCCGCGCGGGCCATGTTGCCCATGAACTGGCCACGCTTGTATGCGCGCGACTGCTCGTGGTTGAGGTCCCTCTCGTCCACCTCAAGGCCCACGGACCGCTGGGACCACTCCTCCGCGCAGGAGATCTGCTCCGCGTAGGCCTCCTCGCCGGTGGTGGTGCGGCAACGGTCGCAGATGCCCAGCGGCAGGTAGACGCTGATGTTGTCATAGTCGGCGATGAGGGAGAACCACAGCTCCTTGGGCATGGTTCCCACGCAGGGCAGGACCACCTCGTTGTCCCTGGGAACGCGCCCCAACGCCCTGGTGCAGGTGACATAGCACTGCTCGTGGGAGCTGGCCACGCGGACGATCTTGTCGTAGAGGCTCTTTGCCATGAGCTTCTGAGCCACGAAGACCTCGGTGGGGCAGACCATGGTGCAGAGGCCGCACTTGCGGCAATCGTCCGATATCTTGACGCTTGAGCCGTGGATCTCTATGGCGTCCACGGGACAGATGTCCAGGCAGCGGCTGCAGGTCCGCTCCGCCCTGTCCGAGTTGCCGTTGGAGGCAACGCGCAGGCAGAATATGGAGTTTGCCCGCGGCCTCTCCTTGTACTCGGAGGGGTCGAAGGCCTTGATGCTGCCAGGGTCGGCAGCAAGCGTGCTGGTCAGGTTGCCCAGAGGATTCGAGACCTTGGCCCAGTCCTGCTGGATGTCGATGAGGTCATCTATGAAATCGCGCTTCTCGGCCACGGCTTCCTCCCCCTGCAAACGCGTGGGCACGCATCAGGCGAACAGACATTCTAGCACGCAGGACGCATGAATCTCCGGATGTTCGCGGGCGGTGGCGCAGGCTCGCCAGGGGCGGGTGCATACGACCGCCTCGACACCATTGGCGCACGAGGGGGCATGTCTGCCCATCGCAAACAGCGTGCCAGGTGGGCAGACATGCCCGCTTGGGCTTCTCGGCTTGCCGATCTGCGCGTTTGCCCACCCCCAGACCCGGCATTGGTGGGCGAACGCGCATGGTTTTCCTCACAGCCAGCAAAATCGTCGCTTCTACCCACCTAGAACCCGGCCGCAGGTGGGCAAGGCAGGGAGATAGCCAGCGCCAGCGTATGATCCTCCCCAAGAGCCGCAAGAGGGCACGACAGGTGTGCCGCCGCGCCCAAGGGCTTCCTACTTGTCCGTCCGCTCCACGCCGTCGCGGGACACCCTCGCGTGGAAGAGGGGCGCGCCCGCAGGACGCTCACCCCTGATGTCCAGGGCGTCACGGAAGATGCGCTCGCCCTCGTCCAACAGGGCCTCGTCGGCGGCGTAGAGCGTGGCGAGAAGGTCCCCCTCGTGCAGGCTGTCACCCGTCTTCCTGGCAAGGACCATGCCGGCGGAGTAGTCGATGAGGTCGTCCTTGGTGGCACGTCCCGCCCCCAGCGCCACTGATGCGATGCCGCAACGCTCGGTGTCCATGGCAAAGACGAATCCGTCCGAGGTGGCACGCACCTGCCGTGAGAGGCGCGGCTCAACGAGCCGCTCGCAGCCGCCCTCCAGAACTGAGACGTCTCCGCCCTGCGCCACAAGCATCTCCTTGAGCTTGGCGAGGGCCTCGCCGTTGACCATCTGCTCGTGCGCCATGCCGCGGCAGGCGTCCAGCCCACCCTTTCCTGCCAGGCAGAGCAGGTTGCCTGCCAGCTCCACGCAGATGTCCGCGAGGTCCCGTGGCCCTTCCCCCCGAAGGGTCGCCACCGCCTCGGCCAGCTCGAGGGCGTTTCCGATGCACCTGCCTAGGGGGCGGTCCATGTCGGTGATGAGGGCAACGGTGGTCCTGCCCACGTGCTCTCCGATGGATACCATGGACTGGGCAAGAGCCACCGCGTCGTCCACCGTCTTCATGAAGGCGCCGCTGCCGCACTTCACGTCCAGCAGGATCTTGTCCGACCCTGCGGCAATCTTCTTGCTCATGATGCTGGAGGCGATGAGGGGAAGGCTGTCCACGGTCGCGGTGACGTCGCGCAGGGCGTAGAGCTTCTTGTCCGCGGGCACGAGGTTTCCTGTCTGCCCGACGATGGCCACGCCCACCGTGCTCACGATCCGCTCGAAGCGTTCGCGGTCGATGGCGGTACTAAGACCGGGAACGGACTCGAGCTTGTCCAGCGTGCCCCCGGTGTGCCCCAGGCCGCGGCCGCTCATCTTGGCCATGCGCACGCCGCAGGAAGCGACGATTGGAGCAACCACCAGCGAGGTCTTGTCTCCCACCCCTCCCGTCGAGTGCTTGTCCACCTTTACGCCGGAAATGGCCGAGAGGTCCACCACGTCTCCCGAGCGGACCATGTCCATGGTGAGGCTGGCGGTCTCTCGCGCGCTCATGCCCTGGTAGTAGATGGCCATGCAGAGGGCGGAGGCCTGATAGTCGGGAATCTCCCCCGAGACGTACCCGTCAACGAAGAAGCCAATCTCCTCGTCGGTCAGCTCGCCGCCATTGCGCTTGCGCTCGATGATGTCGTACATCCTCATCAGGCACCCGCCTCCGCGGACTGCGCCGGCGAGGAGAGGTCCTCGGGCCCGAAGCTCATCGGCAGAAGGTCCTCCAGCAGAAAGCCCCTCGTGACCGTGGGGCTGTTGGCGAGCACGACGCGGAAGCGCCTGGGGTCGCAGAACTCGCGCATCACCTGCCGGCACACGCCGCAGGGGGCGCACCAGTCACCTATGGGCTCGCCAACCGGACCTCCCACCACGGCGATGGCCTCGAAGCTGAACACCCCCTCGCTCACCGCCTTGAAGAAGGCCGTGCGCTCCGCGCAGTTTCCGGGTGTGTAGGCCGCGTTCTCTATGTTGCAGCCATGCCAGACCTTGCCCGTGGAGTCGAGCAGCGCGGCCCCGACGGCGAAGCGGGAGTAGGGGGCGTAGGCTCCCTCGCGGGCGGCGATGGCCTCCCCCACCAGGTCAATGTCGGTCATGCCATACCTCCTGCCCGAGGCCTTCTCGTCAACCCTCGTGGTCTAGCCCTCGTCCAGGGCAAGCGAGAGGGCAACCTCCATCATCTGGGTGAAGCTCGTCTGGCGGTCTTCCGCCGAGATCTCCTCGCCCGTGAACACCAGGTCGGAAATGGAGAGGAGCGCCAGGGCCTTCTTGTGCGCACGCGCGGCGTTCATGTAGAGGGCCGCGGACTCCATCTCAAGCGCAAGGACGCCCATGCTTGCCCAGCGCTGGGCCGCCGACTCGTCCGCGTTGTAGAAGACGTCGGACGAGAGGACGTTGCCCACGCGCACGGGGACGCCCAGACGCTCGGCGGCGCTCACCGCACGCGTCAGCAGGCCGAAGTCCGCGATGGGGGCGAAGGTCCCCGGCAGCCCGAACTGGCTGGCGTAGTTGGAGTCGGTGCAGGCGCCCTGCGCGACGACCAGGTCGTGCAGCTTGAGGCCCTCGCCGATTCCGCCGGCACTGCCAATGCGGACGATGGACTCCACCCCATAGAGGTTGAAGAGCTCGTAGGAGTAGATGCCCATGGAAGGCATGCCCATCCCGCTGCCCATGACCGAGACGCGATGCCCCTGGTAGCTTCCCGTGAAGCCGAACATGTTGCGTACGGCACTGAAGCGCTCGACGTCCTGAAGGTAGTTCTCGGCGATGTGCTGGGCACGCAGGGGGTCACCGGGCATGAGCACGAGCTCGGCAATCTGCCCCTCGACGGCGGCGTTGTGAGGCGTGGGTAGCTTAGGCATGGGTTTCCTCCTCAAGGATCTCACCCGCATGTGAGACGCCCACCCCGAGCGGGCTGGCGCCAAGGTACTCGAGAATGGTTGCCGAGACGTCAGCGAAGGTGGGGCGCGTTCCCAGGTTCACGCCGGGCCTCACGCGCGGACCGGCGATGACCCAGGGCACGTACTCGCGGGAGTGGTCGGTGGACGGCGTCACAGGGTCGCAGCCGTGGTCCGCCACCACCATGAACAGGTCTTCGTCCCGCAGCCTGGAGAGGATGGCGGGAACGTGGCCGTCAAAATAGGACAGCGCGGCCGCATATCCGTCCACATCGTTGCGGTGGCCGTAGATCATGTCCGTGTCGACGAGGTTGGTGAAGCACAGTCCCTCGAAGTCACGGTCGAGAAGCTCGATGGTGCGATCGATTCCCTCGGCGTTGCAGGAGGTGGGAATGGACTCGCCGATGCCGCGGTGGGCGAAGATGTCATAGACCTTGCCCACGGAGACAACGTCCTTGCCCTCCTCGCTCAGGCGGTCGAGCATGGTGGTGCCCGTTGGCTCGAGCGAGAAGTCGTGGCGGTGGGAGGTGCGTGCGTAGCTGCCGCTCTCCCCCACGAAGGGACGCGCAATGACGCGGCCCACGCCATGCTCGCCCGTCAGGATTGATCGCGCGATGCGGCAGTACTCATAGAGCTGCTCACAGGGGACGACGTCCTCATGCGCGGCAATCTGGAACACGCTGTCCGCCGAGGTGTAGACGATGAGCGCGCCCGTCTCGACCATCTCGTCGCCGAAGTCGCGGATGGCGTCCGTGCCGGAGTAGGGCCTGTTGCAGAGGACCCTGCGACCAGTCTTGAGCTCAAACTCCTCGATGACCTCGCTAGGAAAGCCGTCGGGATAGGTGGGAAATCCTTCCGGGGATATGACGCCTGCCATCTCCCAGTGCCCAGCGGTGGTGTCCTTGCCCACAGACGCCTCCTGGAGGCGGGCGAAGGCGCCCCTTGGGGAGGGAGCGGGGGTCAGGTCTGTCTCGTATGCCGAGTCCAGGGCGCCGTCGATATTGAAAAGGCCCAGCTCGCGCATGTTATCCATGGAGAAGGAGGGACTTGTGGCACAGGCGCAGAGGGTGTTGCTTCCCTCGTCACCGTACCTGGCCGCATCAGGCGCCTCTCCGATGCCGAAGCTGTCCAGGACAAGCAGGAACACACGCTTTCCCATGTTTCACCTCACGTTGGATGGCCGTTGTAGACTTTGTGCCACAACCAGCCCCCCGTGACGCGAGAGGGGGCGGCGCTGGTTGCCAATGGGTCCCCTGCCATCGCGAGCGGTCGTGCGTCCCGCATCTCTCGCTGCGCCCCGCGCTCCTCGCGGACCGCACGTCTCCCAGGGGGAGGACGCACGATAGTCGAGCGTTTTTCCGAGATGTGCCAAAAACGGCTGACTATCGTGCAAAATCAGCCCGGGGAGAGCGCGCCCACCCACCGGAGCGGGTTCCGGCAGGCAGGCGCGCAGGCTGGCGGCGTGATGCTCCACCAAGCCGAGCGGAGGGACTTCGCCCCCTACCCCTCGACGATGGCGATGCTCGCGCTGGTGCCCAGGCGGTCGGCGCCAGCCTCAACCATGGCCAGGGCCTCCTGCTTGTTGTGGATGCCACCCGCCGCCTTGATCTTGCAGGCATCGCCCACGGTCTGGCGCATCAGCGCGACGTCGTGCAGGGTGGCGCCACCGGTGCTGAAGCCCGTGCTGGTCTTGACGAAGGCCGCGCCGGCCTTCAGGCAGTCCTGACACGCGCGCACGATCTGCTCGTCGTCCAGCAGGCAGCACTCCAGGATGACCTTCACGGGATGCCCCTCTGCGGCCTTGACCACCTCGGAGATGTCGTTGATGACGTAATCGTCGTCACCATCGATGAGCTTTCCCACGTTTATGACCATGTCGATCTCGGTGGTGCCATCGAGAACCGCCTGCCTCGCCTCCCCAGCTTTGCCAGCGGTGGCGCCGGCACCCAGGGGGAAGCCGATGCAGGTGGTCACGCCCACGCCCGTGCCCTCGAGACGCTCAACCGCAAATGCCGTCCAGCAGCCGTTGATGGACACGGTGGCAAAGCCGTGCTCGGCGGCCTCGTCGCAGAGCTTGGCAAGGTCTGCCTCGGTGGCGTCCTGCTTGAGGTTGGTATGGTCGATGCGTGCGTTGAGCTCCATGCGATCCTCCTCTTTCATGCCGCGAGAGGCCTGGCCAACGGCCTCGGCATCGCGGCGCCTTATGGCAGATTCCCATCAACTATAGCGCGCCCAGCGCGTCAAGCTCGTCCTGCGGGTTGTCCTGCGCCTTGACCCTCTCGCTGGCACGCAAGACCATGCCGTTCTCGTCTATGAGGAAGGTTGACCTGACGATGCCCATGTAGGTCTTGCCGTAGTTCTTTTTCTCCTGCCATGCCCCATATGCCTCGATCACCTCGTGATCGGGGTCCGAGAGCAGCGTGAAGGGCAGGCCGAGCTTCTCCTGGAACCTCTTGTGCGAGGCGACGCTGTCTTTGGAGACCCCCAGCACGACAGCACCCTTCTGCGTGAACTGGGGATGCAGCTCGGCAAAGCCGCAGGCCTGCCTGGTGCAGCCCGCCGTGTTGTCCTTGGGATAGAAGTAGAGGACCACCCTCGTGCCGCGGTAGTCACTCAGCCTGCGCGCCACGCCATCCTGGTCCAGGAGCTCGAAGTCCGGTGCCTGCGTGCCAATTTCCAGCATGATTTCCTTCTCTCTGAGAGCGGTCACGGCCTTTCCCTTGGGGCAAGCATACCCAAGGCGCCACATGCCCTGCCCCCACGCAAGAAGAGCGCCCCACCCGAGGGCGGGGCGCTCCGTAAAACGCACGAGAGCCGAAGGCTGACGGCAGATCTTAGTACATGCCAGGGCCACCGGCGGAAGCGGCCTGGGTGATGGCCTCCTCGATGGTGGTGTTCTTGGGCTCCTCGGAGACGGTCGCCTCGGTGATGAGGATGAGGGCGCCCACGGAGGCGGCGTTCTGCAGGGTGGTGCGGGTGACCTTGACGGGGTCAAGGACGCCCATCTCGATCATGTCGCCCCACTCGCCGTTGGCGGAGTTGAGACCCTGGCCAGCGGGCAGGTCCTTGATCTTCTCGACCACGACGGAGCCCTCGAAGCCAGCGTTGGCGGCGATGGTCTTCACGGGAGCGGAGAGGGCCTTGCGGATGATCTCCACGCCGATCTTCTCGTCTGCGTCGCTTGCCTCGACGGTGTCGAGGGCAGCGGAGGCCTGCAGGAAGGCCACGCCGCCACCGGCGACGATGCCCTCCTCGACGGCAGCACGGGTAGCCTGCAGGGCGTCCTCGATGCGGTGCTTGATCTCCTTGAGCTCGACCTCGGTGGCAGCGCCGACCTTGATGACGGCAACGCCGCCAGAGAGCTTGGCCATGCGCTCCTGGAGCTTCTCGCGGTCGAAGTCGGAGTCGGTGTGCTCGATCTCGCTCTTGAGCTGGTGCACGCGCTCCTCGATGGCCTCCTTGGAGCCGGCGCCATCGACGATGGTGGTGGTCTCCTTGGTGACCTTCACGGACTTGGCGCGGCCGAGCATGTCGGCAGTGATGTCGTGCAGCTCGACGCCGAGCTCCTTCATGGCAGGGGTGCCACCGGTGACGACGGCGATGTCCTCGAGCATGCGCTTGCGGCGGTCACCGTATCCGGGGGCCTTCACGGCGCAGACGTTGAGGGTGCCACGCAGCTTGTTGAGGATCAGGGTCGCCAGAGCCTCGCCGTCCACGTCCTCGGCGATGAGGAGCAGCGGGGAGCCGCTCTTCTGAATGGCCTCGAGCACGGGCAGGATGTCCTGGATGCTGGAGATCTTCTGATCGGTCATCAGGATGTAGGGGTTCTTGTACTCGGCCGTCATGGTGTCGTTCTCGGTGGCGAAGTACGGGGAGATGTAGCCCTTGTCGAACTGCATGCCCTCGACGGTGTCGATGTCGATGCCAAAGGTCTGGGAGTCCTCGACGGTGATGACCCCATCCTTACCCACGACGTCCATGGCCTCGGAGATCTTCTTGCCGATCTCGGGGTCGCCGGCGGAGATGGTGCCGACGGAGGCGATCTGCTCGGAGGTGGAGACGTCCTGGGAGGCGCCCTTCATCTGCTCGACGGCGGCGGCGACGGCCTTGTCGATGCCGCGACGGATGGCGATGGGGTTGGCGCCGGCGGCGACGTTGCGCAGGCCCTCGTTGACGATGACCTGGGCGAGCAGGGTTGCGGTGGTGGTGCCGTCACCCACGGTGTCGTTGGTCTTGGTGGCGACCTCCTTCACCAGCTGGGCGCCCATGTTCTCGACGGGGTCCTTCAGCTCGATCTCCTTGGCGACGGAGACGCCATCGTTGGTGATGGTGGGGGCGCCGTAGGAGCGCTGAAGGGCAACGTAGCGGCCCTTGGGCCCAAGGGTGGTGGTGACGGCGTCAGCCAGGGTGTTCACGCCCTTGGCGAGCTTGGCACGTGCGTCAGTGCCAAAATCAATGTCCTTAGCCATTTCTTCCTCCAATTAGGGTGAGAGTGCAGCCTGTGGAATGCTTACTCGGTGATGACGGCGTAGATGTCATCGGCGCGCATGAGCAGGTAGTTCTCGCCGTCGATCTTGATGTCGCTGCCGCCGAACTTGCCGTAGTAGACCTGGTCGCCAACCTGGACGTCCAGGGCGATGCGCTCGCCCTTGTCGTTGACCTTGCCAGCGCCAACGGCGATGACCTCGCCGCGCTGGGGCTTCTCCTGCGCGCCCGAGGAGATGTAGAGGCCGGATGCCGTCTTCTCCTCCTTGGGAGCAGGCTTGACGAGGACGCGATCGCCCAAAGGCTTGAGAGTCATAGCTGAATCCTCCTTCTAGGGCGCCCTGAAGGCGCCGTACCTGCGTGCGGGAGGGAATCTCCCGCCGCTTTCGCCAACATTGAGAATATTACCCACCGCATGGGGCTTATACAACGGGAGAGAAAAAATCTTACATCCTTGACTTAGATTTTCTGTTCTGTGGCTACGTAGGAAGGACAAGCGGCAAAGACGCAGCAAAAAGGGTGCCGAGGACTACTCCTCGGCACCCCAGACGATCGCATATGCCCCGTCTCGCTCCTCGGCGATCTGCTCAACCTCTCCCATCTGGTCCTGCCCGAGCGGTGCGGCAGAGCGGGCCTGATAGCGCAGGCAGGTGCCACAGCTGCTGCTCAGCGCGCGCGGCACCGGCATGAGCGTGGCGTCGATGCCGGCCTCCCTCAGCAGGCCCCTGGTCTTGATGGCGCCGAAGTGCGAGAAGAAGGTGGCGACATAGGTCGCAAGACCCACGGCTACCTGCTCAGGACGAGGCGCCAGCTGCCGTCCTCGAGCTCCTCGCTGCTGACCTGACAGCCCTGGCTTGCGGCAAAGCGCAGGACGTTCTCTCGTGGGGCAGGCGAGTCCACCAGGACCTCGCAGCCCTCGGGAGAAGCGTGCAGGGCGTCACGGGTGAGCACCACGGGCTCGGGACAGGAGAGCCCCCTCGCGTCAACGGTCATCATGGCTGCCTCCTATTTGCCTGACTTGGCGGACGAAGAGTTGACTACGGCTATGAGCGTGACGACGAGAATGCCCACGACCACCGCGACCATGCCTGCGGCGGTGGGGCCCTTGCCACTGGAGGCAAGGCCGAAGTTGTGCGCGAACGCGGCACCCGCAGCCAGGCCGAGGATGGTTATGGCGCTGTCGGAGTTGCCCTCGCCCGAAAGGATGGTCTGGCGCAGGGGGCAGCCGCCCAAAAGGACGCAGGCATAGCCCAGTAGGAAGGTGCCCAGGGCGTTCCAGAGACCATCGGTGTGGGCGACGGGCTGCTCGGCGAAGCCGAGCTTGAAGTAGCCGCCACCCATGACGGCGTTGAGCACGAGGTTGGTGACGAGCGCTGCGGCGAAGACGGCGACGAAGCCTTCGAGCAGCCTACTCTGACGGAAGAGCACCATGTCGCGGATGCCACCCACCATGCACAGGCGGGTGCGCTGGGCGATGGCGCCCACGACGAGGCCGGCGGCAAGGCTGACGGCGATGACCGCATGCTTGGCGCCAGGGCCCTCGCCCGCCTCGGTGAAGTGGATGAACTCGGGTGCGGCGACGAGCAGGACGAGCAGCGTGACGACGATGGCGGGCATGACGTAGCCCTCGGCCCCGCCCAACTTGTGGGTGCGGGCAAGCGAGTAGCCGCGGTTCAGGAAGAACACGCCGCAGAGGATGCCCGCCACGAAGCCCACGATGCCGAAGATGGCGTTGAGATCCCCGCCGGCGAGGCGCAGAATCATGCGGAAGGGGCAACCCAGGAACATGAGAGCGCCGATCATGGCGAAGAAGCCCAGCGCGAAGCGGGTGACGGGGGCGCTGCCACCCTTGGGCGAGAACTCCTTGCGGTAGAGCGCCATGGCCATGCCGCCCAGAATGAGGCCAATGACCTCGGGGCGGACGTACTGGACGGCCTTCGCGGAGTGCAGGCCAAGCGCTCCCGCGGTGTCGCGCATGAAGCAGGCGATGCAGAAGCCCATGTTGCCGGGGTTGCCGAGATACACCAGCAGCGCCGCGATGACGCCGATGACAACACCTCCGCCCACGACGAGCAGCCTCTCCCTCTTCTCGTCTTCCATGCAACTCTCCTTTCCACAGGACGGGCGAAAATGCCCATCTAGCTGAGCGTTGTAGCTTGGCATACATAAGGATATATAGTATTTTCATGGACTAGATACTGACAATTTTTTAGATGGTCAAATTTTTCTGTAGGTGATTGGCATGGGCGTCTATCTGGATAACGCAAGCACCACCTTTCCCAAGCCCCCCTGCGTGACGGACGCGGTGCTTGCGTACATGATCCAGGGCGGAGCGAACATCGGCCGGGGTGGGTACGCAAAGGCCTACGACGCGGAACAGATGGTCTTCGAGACGCGAGAGCAGGTCTCGAAGCTCTTTGGGGCAGACGGACCCGAGGCCGTGGCCTTTGCGAAGAACATCACCGAGGCACTGAACGTCCTGCTCAAGGGCATCCTCGAACCCGGCGATCACGTGGTCGTGAGCAGCATGGAGCACAATGCCGTCATGCGCCCCCTGGTGCGCCTGCAGCAGGAGCGGGGGGTGAGCTTCTCTCGCGCGCAATGCGACGAGAGGGGCCGGCTTGACCCCAACGACCTGGCCCCCCTCCTCACACCTCGGACGCGCGCCGTGGTGATGACGCACGCCAGCAACGTCTGTGGCACCGTCCTTCCCCTTGAGGAGGTGGGCCACCTCTGTCACGAGAGGGGCCTCCTCTTCTTCGTGGACAGTGCGCAGACCGCGGGCGTCCTGGACCTGGACATGAAGGGCCTGCATGCGGACGCGCTTGCCTTCACGGGCCACAAGGGCCTGCTGGGACCTCAGGGCGTGGGTGGCCTTGTGCTGAGGAAGGGGCTGGCCGAGAAGATATCTCCCCTGATAGACGGGGGCACAGGCAGCGCCAGCGACAAGGAGGTCATGCCCGAGTTCATGCCCGACCACCTCGAGGCGGGGACGCAGAACCTCCCAGGCATCGCCGGCCTGCACGCCTCGCTCGGCTGGCTGGAAGAGAGGGGCTCTCAGGGCGTCCGCCAGCACGAGCTGGCGCTTGCCGGCCGCTTCCTGGACGGCCTCGCCGAGCTCGAGGCCAGGGGCCTGGTGCGTGTGGTGGGCCTCAGGGGTGTCGAGGGGCGCACGGGCGTGGTCTCCCTGCAGACCCCCGGCGCCGACGAGGCTGAGGTGGCCTTCCTCCTTGACCAGGAGCACCAGGTCATGACGCGCGTCGGTCTGCACTGCGCGCCATCGGCACACCGCACGCTGAAGACCTTCCCCACCGGGACCATACGCTTCTCGTTTGGCTGGGCAAACGACGCGCAGGACGTGGACGCGGGGCTCGTGGCTCTGGAGCAGGTCCTGTCCGGGCGCTAGCGCGACGTGACGGGACCCACCCCCGCCGCAAGAAGTTAGATGTGTGTAGCAAAAGCGCCGTCAGAGCAGGGTTCTGAGTACTTTTCCGCCAAAAAAGGGGCCTCAAAGCTACTCAAAACTCGCTTCCTGCGGCGATGGGGTCCTACAGTCCCACGAGCTCCTTGAGCCAGAGGTTGGCACAGGCGTCGGACGGCATGCGCAGGTCCCCGCGCGGCGACACCGCGACCGAGCCCACCTTGGGGCCGTCGGGCAGGCAGCTGCGCTTGAACTGCTGCGAGAAGAAGCGGCGATAGAAGTTGCGCAGCCACTTGACCAGCGTCTCGTCATCGTAGCTCTCCCCCAGCGCCGCACGTGCCAGCCTGAGCACCTTACGCGGGCCAAAGCCACGCCGCAGGACCTGGTAGAGGAAGAAGTCGTGCAGCTCGTAGGGGCCAACCAAGTCCTCGGTGCGCTGGGCGATGCTGCCGTCCTCCTCGGCGGGCAGAAGCTCCGGCGAGACAGGCGTGTCCAGCACGTCAAGGAGCGTGGCGCTGAGCTCGTCGTCCTCCGTGACGTCAGCCACGTAGCGGACCAGATGGCGCACCAGGGTCTTGGGCACGCCAGCGTTCACGCCGTACATGGACATGTGGTCCGCGTTGTAGGTTGCCCAGCCCAGCGCCAGCTCGGAGAGGTCGCCGGTACCCACCACCAGGCCGCCCTCCTGGTTGGCGACGTCCATCAGGATCTGGGTGCGCTCGCGGGCCTGGGCGTTCTCGTAGGTGACGGAGCGGTCGTTCTCGTCGTGACCGATGTCGGCGAAGTGCTGCCGGACCGAGGCGGAGATGGGCACCTCCCGCAGGGTCGCGCCCAGGGCGCGCGCGAGGCGCAGGGCGTTGTCGTAGGTGCGGTCCGTGGTGCCAAAGCCCGGCATGGTCACCGCGACAATGCCGGCACGGTCAAGCTCCAACAGGTCAAACGAGCGGGCCGTCACCAACAGCGCCAGGGTCGAGTCGAGGCCACCGGAGACCCCCACCACGGCATGCTCGGAGCGCGTGTGCATGAGGCGCTTGGAGAGGCCATGGGCCTGGATGGAGAGGACGTCCTCGCAGCGCTCGTTGCGACGGCTGCGGCTCGAGGGCACAAAGGGATGCGGGTCGATGCGGCGCGTGAGAGATGTCTCCGCCGGCTTGAGCGAGAAGCTGCTGGTCACGTAGCCGACTGACTCGGGGGTGACCGCCACCCGGAAGGTGGAGAGACGCCTCCTCTCGGCCTGAAGCAGCTGCACGTCCACCTCGCTGGTGGCACGGCGCTCGCCGAAGGGGCGCCCCTCCGCCAGCAGGCTGCCGTTCTCCGCCACCAGGTCATGCGCCGAGAAGACCAGGTCTTGGGTAGACTCGTCCCAACCGGCGCTGCAGTAGACGTAGGCGCAGGCCAGGCGTGCGCTCTGGCCCACCACCAGCGAGCGGCGGTAGTCCGTCTTGCCCACCACGGCATCGGAGGCCGAGAGGTTGCAGATCACGGTCGCGCCGGCGCAGGCGTGGCGGACGGAGGGCGGGCTTGCCACCCAGAGGTCCTCGCAGACCTCGACGGCAACCATGAGGCCCGGCACGCTCTCGCAGCGGAAGAGCTGGTTGGCGCCGAAAGGCACGTCCGAGAAGCCCGCAAAGTCCACCAGCGCGCAATCCTCTGGGCCCGCCGCAAAGTGGCGGCTCTCGTAGAACTCGTTGTAGTTGGGGACGTTGAGCTTGGGCACCACGCCCAGCACGCGGCCACCGAAGAGCGCGACGGCGCAGTTGTAAAGCTTGCCGGCCACGAGCGCGGGACATCCGGCCAGCACCAGCACGTCCAGGTCCGCGCATTTCCGGGCAAGGCGGGCGACGCCCCTCTCGGCCCAGCTCAGGAGGGTTTCCTGCCAGAAGAGGTCCTCGCAGGTGTAGCCCGTCACGCAGAGCTCCGGGAGCACCACGACCTTGGCGCCGTCCGTGCGGACCGCGTCCAGGACCTCGTCCGCGCAGGCGGCGACGTTGAAGTCGACGTCAGCCACGCGCAACTGCGGCGAGCGGGCCGCCACCTTCACAAATCCGTCCTGCATGCCGTCCTCCTTGGGAAAAGCGCAACCGGGCCGTGCTGCCATGATAGACCAGCATGGTTCTCGGCCGTGCACGGGCGGGGCGTGCCCGCCTGCGTTCTGCTGCCATGGACACCAGAGGCGAGTTCTGAGTAGTTTTTGGTCCTGTTTTGGCGAGAAACTACTCAGAACCCTGTTCTGACGGCGCTCTTGCTACACAGATCGCGCTTCTTACGGCAACAGGATGCGGGAGGAACGCCGGGGCCGCAGCGCGTCACCGCAGAGAGAGCCGGCACGGAGACCGGGGGCGGCGCCCCGCCCAGGCTAGGCCTCCCAGACGAGAGATCCGCCTACGTAGGTGGCCAGGGCCTGGCTCCGCTGGAGGCGCTCGGACTCCACGGTCATGAGGTTCTGGTCCCACACGCATACGTCGGCCAGCATGCCAGGCGCAAGGCGTCCCAGCTCGTGCTCTCGCCCCACGGCGGCAGCGGAGCCCTGAGTATAGGCGGCAATCGCCTGAGCCCGAGAAATGCGATGCTCGGGATACCAGCCCGCGGCGGGCTCGTGCGCATCGGGCGTGCTGCGCTCGATGGCGCACCAGAGCACGTCCAGGCTCGTAGGCGCAACAACGGGGGCGTCAGTGCCAAAGGCAAGCGTCACGCCCTGGCCGAGCATCTGGTCAAAGGGCCACATGCGCCGGGCGCGCCACTCCCCCAGGTCGCGTGCGGGCTGGCTGGCATCGATGGTCACGTGCGGCGGCTGCACGGATGCCACCACGTGGGCCGTGGCAAGTCGCGCGACATCATCCGGGTGGATGTCCTCCACGTGCTCCAGCGTGTTGGCTCCCTGGCTAGGCCGGCCATAGCGGGCGTCGGCCTCCTCGAAGATGTCCAGCGCCTGGTGGACGGCCTCGTCGCCTATGGTGTGGATGCGCACCGCATGCCCGCGCGACGCGGCCTCGAGCACCAGGGAGCGCATGCGCCGGGGGTCGACCGTGGCGCGCCCGCAATCGCCGGGAAAGCGGGGGTTCTCGTACTCGTCCGTCACCCAGGCCGTGTGCTGGCTACTCACCCCGTCGAAGAACTGCTTGAAGCCGGGCGCGCGAAGAAGCGGGCCCGTCAGCCGACCTTGCAGGCCCTCCAGCATCGACTCGTCCTCCGAGAGCGTGGGGAAGAGGTGGGCGCGCACGCTGAGCTCTCCCGCCTCGAGCAGGCCCTCGTAGACCTCGGGGTTGATGCCGTCTGCGCCCGTAACCAGCGAGAGGGCCATGTCGCACACGCCCGTGACGCCCATGGCGTTCAGGCGCGAGAAGTAGCTGCGGTAGATGGAGCGCATCTCGTCCGCGGGAAAGCTCCTAAGGACGCGTGCCACGTAGAACATCCCGGCCGCCTCGCGCAGGACACCCGTCAGGCTGCCGCTCTCGTCCCTGTCGAAGCTGCCGCCCGCCGGGGGCTCCGTGCGCTCGTCTATGCCCAGCTCTCGCAGGCCCGCGCTGTTCACCCACAGCGTGTGGGCGTCCCCGGAATAAAGGGCCACGGGCCTCTGGGGAAACGCCACGTCCAGCGACTGGCGCGTGGGCGCCACCGCCGGGATCCAGAGGCTCTCGCGCCAGCCGTGTCCCAGAAGCCAGCCATGACCTGGGCGCGTCTTCGCAAACTCGAGCATGTGCCCCACCATGTCCCGCTCGCTGGTTCCGCGATACTCGCAGGCGGCGGAAGAGGGAAAGAGCGCCGCATGGAAGACGTGCTGGTGCGCGTCATGAAAGCCCGGGCAGACGAACGCCTCGCCGTAGTCGCGCACGTCCACGCCCGGCGCCAGGGCATCCAGCTCGCCCGGGGCACAGACGGCCCTGATGCGGTCCCCCTCCACCAGAAGCGCCGCCGCCACATCCGGATGGCGCTGATCAAGAAAGACGTGCTTGGAGCAGATGGCAAACATGGGGCTTCCTCCCACGGGCTTCGTCGCAAGGCGGATGGATTATCCCACGGAGCGCCCGCGGCGCGGCACCTCTTACGCGGACGGCCGCTCCAGGTAGCGCGAGAGGAACTCGCGCGTGCGCGGCTGCTCGGGGCTGCCAAAGATCTTCTCGGGGCTGCCTTGCTCGGCGATCACGCCCTGGTCCATGAAGACCACGCGGTCGCTCACGTTGCGCGCGAAGGACATCTCGTGCGTGACCACCACCATGGTCATGCCGCCCTGCGCCAGCTGGCGCATGACGGCCAGCACCTCCCCCACGATCTCCGGGTCAAGGGCGGACGTAGGCTCGTCGAAGAGCATGAGGTCGGGCTGCATGCAGAGGGCGCGCGCGATGGCCACGCGCTGCTTCTGCCCGCCCGAGAGGGTCGCCGGCCGCGCGTGCGCGAACTCCTCCATGCCTACCTCGCCCAGGCGGGAGAGGGCCAGCTCCTCCGCCTGCTCCCTGCCCATCTTCTTCAGCGTCACCGGCGCGAGCGTGCAGTTGTCCAGCACGTCCCTGTTGTTGAAGAGGTTGAAGCCCTGGAAGCACATGCCGATCTTCTCGCGCAGGCGGTTCACGTTCACCCTGCTCGATGCCAGGTCTTGCCCGTGGAACCACACGTGGCCCGCGTCAGGCACCTCCAAAAGGTTCATGCAGCGCAGAAGCGTTGACTTGCCCGAGCCAGAGGCGCCGATGATGGTGGCAACCTCGCCGGGCATGACCTCGAGGTCTATCCCCTTTAGGACCTCATGGCTGCCAAAGGACTTGCTCAGGCCCTCCACGCGCACCAGCGGGCCGGCAGGCTGCACCTTCTCGATCATCTATGCCTCACTTCCCTTGCTCGCGGCCGGTGCGGCCACGTCGGAGGTGCCCAGCACCACACGCTCCCCATGGTGGTCGAACGCCCTGCCAAAGCGATCGAGCAGCCAGGACGCACACATGGTGAGCACCAGGTAGACCAGGGCAGCCGCCACGTAAACCTCCATCTGCTTGTAGTAGACGCCCACAATGGTCCTGGTGGCGAAGGTGAGCTCAAGAACGCCGATGGCCATGAGGACCGAGGAGTCCTTGATGTTGATGACCAGCTCGTTGGAAAGGGCGGGTATGGCGTTCTTCACGCCCTGCGGGATGACCACCTTGAGCATGGCCTGCCACGGCGAGAGGCCCAGCGACCGCGCGGCCTCGGCCTGCCCCGCGTCCACGGCGCCGATGCCCGAGCGCAGCACCTCCATCATGTAGGCGGTGGAGTTGAGCGACACCGTAACCAAGGCGGCGTTGAAGGGTGGCCACACGGCAAGGATCTGCGTGGGGTTGAAGCCCTGCCCGGAGAGCAGCCCGGTGCCGGCATAGTAGATGATGAGGCCCTGGATCATCATGGGCGTGCCGCGGACTACGGTCGAGTAGAGGCGGGCAAACCCGCTGCCCAGAAGCTTGAGGAAGCGGACGAGGTCGTTGTCGAAGCGGTCGGGCTCCTGCAGGCGCAAGAACACCAGCAACAGGGCCAGGAAGAAGGCGACGGCGGTACCCACCACGGCAATGACCACCGTGTTCGCGATGCCCTGCACAAAGGTGCCCCCCATGTTGTAGAGCATGTAGACCATGGACTCCAGGAAGCCCGTGGGGTTGCTGGTCTGCGAGGTGCTGCTGGCCACCAGGTCAGCGGCACCCACCACCACGCGGTCCAGCACGAAGACGGACGTGATCGCGCAGATGGCCCAGGAGCCCCAGCGCGCCAGGCTGCGTGCGCGGGGCGTGGCGAATGGGGAGCCGCTCGCATAGCCATCTCCCTGCCAACGCCTCAGCTTGCTCGCCAACGCCAGAAGCGAGACCAGCAGCCACGCCACCAGCAGGTAGTAGAGGGCGAACTCGAGCGCATACGAACCGGCCAGGAAGCTGCCCTTGGGATGCGGGCGCCGCCCCAGCCAGATGCCCACGAGGGCGATGGCGCTCGTGCCCAAGAACACGTAGCGATGCTCGGAGCGAGCGAAGGCGCATGGCCCCCTCGTCTTGCCATTCATGCGTCTCTCCTTGTGTCATGGCATAAGGAGCCCGCCGCCCGGCAGGGCAGGCTCCGATGGCCTACTTGCGGGAATGCGCGCCTTACTCGGGCAGGCGCTCCTGCACCTGGTCCCAGGACCTCTGGCGCTCGTCCTGGCTTACGGAGCCAATGACCTCGTTGATCTTTGCCAGGACGTCACCGTGGCCCTTCGCGATGCCCGCGTTGATGGGGGCGTCCTGCTTGAAGAGGACCTTGCTTCCCCCGACCTCGATGGCGACAAGCTCGGGGTTTGCCGCAAGCAGGCCCTTCTCGTTCTCGACGTCAAAGGTGATGGCGTCACAGGTTCCCTGGTTGAGGTTGGAGAGCTGGGCGGGCACGGAGTCCACCGGGATCAGGTGGTTGACGCCGTCGATCTCGTCAATCACGTCGTCCAGCAGGGTGTCGCGCTGGCCCAGGACGGCCGCACCCCTGAAGTCGGCCAGGCTGGTGGCTCCGGCAAGGGGGGAGTCCCTCTTGACCAGGAGGCCATAGTGACCGGTCCAATAGGCGTCGGAGAAGTCGATGGACTGGCGCCTCTCGTCCGTGGCGGTCATGCCACCGCAGATGAGGTCGATCTGCCCGCTGGTCAACGCCTCCACAAGGCCCGAGAACTCCATCTTCACCGCGACGGCCTCAAGGCCCATGGCGGCGGCAATCTTCTGGGCAAACACCACGTCATAGCCATCGGCATAGGCGCCTTGCTGGCCTTCCACGGGGATGGCGTGCTCGCCGGCCTCAGAGACCTGCCAGTTGAAGGGTGGGTAGGCAACCTCCATGCCCACGCGAAGCTTGCCGCCCGAGCCAAAGGCCGCTGCCGCGACCGGCTGCGCATCAGGACTGGAGGTCTGCTCGGTAGACGGCCCGCAGGCCGCCAGAAGGGTCATGCCCGCCACGCTGGCGGCGGAGATGCCGGAGAGCTTGAGGAAGTCACGACGAGAGAGGCGCTTGGTCTTTGGTTCTGCGCCCCGTGTCTCTGATGGCCTCTGGGTATGGCTGTGCTGTGTCATGGCTGTTCCTCTTTCCGACAAACTGTCTGTTAAGACCCCTTCCGCGCCCCGCAACCGGAGGGGACCCATTCCCCTCCCCCTTGCAACCTAATGCGAGAAAGTTACGTGCGCTGAAGCGAAGGCTACCCCCTCGCACGGGCAGTGCGCAAGAGGGCGGTGGAAAGGAAACAGCTGCGTAACGCAGGACGTGACAGTCGGCTAGGGACGTGCTGGCCAGCCGGGCCCCACCACGGGCACCTCCGAGGACGACCAGTCCCCCAGCCTCGCGTTGGGGTTGGCGTCCAGGGTGAGCGGCACCAGCACGCCAGACCTCCAGTTGCGCAGCGCCGCCAGGGCAATCATGGCGCCGTTGTCGCCGCACACGACCATGGGCGGCACCGTGACGCGCACCCCGCGCCTGCCGAACTTCTTGCGATACTCAGCCCTGAGCTGCGGGTTTGCGGCAACGCCGCCACCCACGCAGAAATCCTGCACACCCGTCTCCTCGACCGCCGACATGGCTTTGGAGACCTGCACGTCTATGACCGCGGCCTCGAAGGACGCCGCGAGGTCGGGGAGGTTGATGGCTCGTCCGGCCTTGTTCTCACCCTCTATGTAGGTGATCACGGCGGTCTTCAGGCCCGAGAGCGAGAAGCGGTAGTCATGGCTGTGCATCATGGCGCGTGGGAAGTGGATGGCCCTCTTGTTGCCCTGGGCCGCCAGGCGCGAGATCACGGGGCCGCCGGGATATCCCAGGCCCAGGGCCTTGGCGACCTTGTCGAAGGCCTCGCCCACCGCGTCATCGATGGTGGCGCCCAACACCTGGTAGTCGCCCCAGTCGCGCACGTGCACGAGCATGGTGTTGCCACCGGAGACGAGGCTCGCCACGAAAGGCGGCCGCAGGTCCGGCGTCTCGAAGAGGTTTGCCAGGAGGTGACCCTCGAGGTGGTTTGCCGCCGTCAGGGGAAGGCCCGTCGCCGCGCAGAGGCCCTTGGCGAAGGCCACGCCCACCACCAGCGCGCCCACGAGGCCGGGTCCTGCGGTCACGCCCACGCAGGAGAGGTCTGCGGACAGCAGCGTGTCGCAGCCGAAGTGTGCCCCGGCCTGCTCCATGACCTCCTCGAACACGCCCACGATAGCCTCGACGTGCTTGCGGCTGGCGATCTCGGGTACCACGCCTCCAAAGCGCGCATGAAAGTCCACGGAGGTGGCCACCACGTTGGCACAGACGTTGCCCTGGGAGTCGATGATTGCCATGGCCGTCTCGTCGCAGGATGACTCGATGGCAAGGACCAGGTCTCCCGCCGCAGCGAGGGCCTCTTGTGCCTCCGCGCTGCGGCCCTCGGGCCTGATGGGCCAGGGGCGCAGGGAGGCGCTGGGCTCGGGCAGGTCTGCGACGAGGGCAGAATCCGCGCCCAAGGGCAGGTCGGCCGCCATGAGCACAGCCGCGACGCCCGGGGCGTAGTAGTTTGGGCGCGTGACAACCTCCGAGAGGCCCATCCGCCCGTAGAGCGCGCGGGCCGCCACGTTGCCCTCCTCCACCTCAAGGGCAAGCCTGCTTGCGCCGAAGGTCTGGCCGTCGTAGGCGACGCGTGCCAGCAGGCGGGAGGCGATCTTCTCCCTGCGGCGGTCGGGGCTCACGGCCACATCCTCCACCTCGAAGTCAGCGCCCGCGAGACGGCCGCCGGCATACCCCACCACCTTGCCCTGGTCATGGGCAACCCACCAGCTGCGCTGGGGAAGCTCGAGCTCCTCGGCAAACTGCCGGGCGGTCCAGGGGGTGTGGTGGGCGCCCATGAAGGCCCGAGACTCCAGCTCCACCACGCCGTCCACATCATTGATGGTCATGGGACGCAGCTGCAGGTGACGGCCCGCCAGGGCGTCGTCCACGCCGGTGAGCTTGACGCCAACGGGCTGCTTGAGGCCCAGCCTCTTGCGCTCCGTCTCCTCTGCGTCCGAGAGGCGCGTGTACACCGGGAGCACCAGGGCCGGGTCTCCGTCGCCGGCGGCAGGCACCCACTCGGGAGCGAAGCTTGCCAGCGCGAGGCCACGCCCCGTGGGATGCCAGAGGCTCTCGTCCGCGATGGACGTGAGACCCGCCTCCTCGAACTTGGCGCGGTACTTCTTGAGGCCGTNCCAGGGCGTCGTCCACGCCGGTGAGCTTGACGCCAACGGGCTGCTTGAGGCCCAGCCTCTTGCGCTCCGTCTCCTCTGCGTCCGAGAGGCGCGTGTACACCGGGAGCACCAGGGCCGGGTCTCCGTCGCCGGCGGCAGGCACCCACTCGGGAGCGAAGCTTGCCAGCGCGAGGCCACGCCCCGTGGGATGCCAGAGGCTCTCGTCCGCGATGGACGTGAGACCCGCCTCCTCGACCTGGGCGCGGTACTTCTTGAGGCCGTCGCCCAAAAGCAGGAGCTGGGCTGAGCCGGTGGCGGCGGCGAGTTCCGCCACCGCCGCATCCGCCTTCGCCACGCGCTCGGCCGCGAACTGGCGGTGCGCGCCCGTCCCGTCCAGCTCGTACACGCCAGGGTAGACCTCGCCGCGCATGGCGTCACCAATGACGGCAGCTGGCCCGCGATATCCAGACTCCCAGAGGCCCCAGGCAACTGCGTCGAGCGTGGAGCCGCCACGCAGGGGAACGCCCAGACCGCAGGCAAGGCCCTTTGCCGTGGCGATGCCGATGCGCACGCCCGTGAAGGATCCGGGCCCACGGCCCACCAGCACCAGATCGAGGTCTGACATGGAGAGGCCAGCCTCGGAAAGGACGCCGAGCGCGGTGGTGGTGAGTTCCACGTTTGCCTGGCGGCGGCAGAGGTGGTCTGCGCAGGCGAGCTGCTCCACACTGGGGAGCCATCCTGGGCTGGGGGCAGACGTCACGCGCTGGAGCGCGCAGGCGAGCATGTCGGTGGAGGTGTCAAGGGAGAGAACGAGCTGGGAGGGGCGCGAGTCCGCCTCGGTCATGGGAATCACCTGGCAATCTGTCGGCCGCGCACGCCGCGGTCGGCTGGGGATTGGTACAACCAGGCTAGTGTAGACCTCTGGGGCGCGTGGGGGCGACATCACGCCACCGGGACTCCGGTACAACAAAACGTGCCTCTCACCGAGAAACGCCTGGCAGCGCAGGCCGTGGGGTATTTTGTTGTCAAATACGGCCCACACACGACAACAAAACGGATTGCGCGCCGCGTCTGCCCAGTTGGCGCAACGCGGCACACGGGTTGTTGTAGTTTAGGCATCAACCGCCGCGACGGCCTCAGCGGCGGCGTCCAGGGCGGCAACCAGCTCCTGCCCGCGCGCGTCATGCGCCACGAACTCTATGCGGCGCGGAGGCTCCTCGCCCGCCGGCACCTCGCCGTCAAGGCGCGAGAGGAACACGTCCACGCGCTCCGCACCAATCTCGTCTGAGAACTGCTCGCCCCACTCGATGAGGCATGGCCCATCCGCGCCCAGCACGTCGTAGAGGCCAACGTCCTCCAGCTGCCCCGCATCCTCCAGGCGATACAGGTCGAAGTGGTAGAGCGGCAGCTCCGTCCCCTGGTAGACCATCTCGATGGTAAAGGTGGGGCTGGTCACGTCGTCCGCAACGCCCAGCCCGGCGGCAACGCCCTTGGTGAGCTGCGTCTTCCCGGCGCCCAGGTCTCCCGTCAGCACCAGCACGTCTCCGGCGCGCAGGACCCTGCCCAATGCACGCCCCAGGGCGATGGTCTCGTCCTGCCCCGCAGAGAGGTACGTTCCCACGCCCTCGCGCCTCGCGATCCCAGCCACGCTAGACCTCCTCCTTCGGATGCTCCCGCAGCCACTGCCCAACCATGGCCAGGTCGCTCTCCAGGAGCGGCAGCCAGTCGGGGTGGTAGATGCAGGCCGCAGGATGGAAGGTGGGGCACACCAAGAAATGGCCCACCTGGTGCAGCTGCCCGCGCAGCGAGGTCACGCCAGCCTGGGTCTTGAGCACCCACTGCGAGGCAAAGTTCCCCAGGCAGACGATGACGTCGGGCCAGATGGAGCGCACCTGCTCGCGCAGGAAGGGCGAGCAGGCCTCGATCTCGGCGGGCCTGGGGTTGCGGTTCGAGGGCGGGCGGCACTTCACCACGTTGGCGATGTAGATCTCGTCTCGCGTGAGCCCCGCCACGCAGAGCAGGGAGTCGAGCTTCTTGCCTGCGGCGCCCACGAAGGGCTCGCCCTGCAGGTCCTCGTTCCTGCCCGGCCCCTCCCCTATGAACATCACGCGCGCTCGCGGGTTGCCAACGCCAAAGACGAGGTTGTTGCGGGTCTGCCCCAGCTCGCACAGCTGGCAGTTGCCCATGAGGTCTCGTATCTCCTCCAGGCCCACCTCCCGTGGCGCCTGATGCTCGTGACCGGGAATGCGAAGTGCCAACGTGGCCCCCTTGCCTTAGACGTAGACCTTGTCGAGGCGTATGCCGAAGTTGCAGGTGACCTCGTAGTTGATGGTGCCGCGCAGGCGGGCGATCTCGTCCGCGCCAATGAACTCGTCACCGTCTCGGCCCATGACGGTGACCACGTCTCCGTGCTGCACCGGAGAGACGCTGCGATAGCCGCGCAGGCCGCTGAGGTCCTGCGCGAACATGAACTGGTCCATGCAGATGCGCCCCACCTGGCGGGCACGCGCGCCGTTCACCAAGACGTCCATGTGGTTGGAGAGGGAGCGCGCCAGGCCGTCCGCGTACCCCATGGGCACCGTGGCGATCTGCGTGTTGGGCTTGACCACCCGGTAGGTAAGGCCATATCCGACTCCCTCCCCCACCGCAGGGGTCACCACGCGGGTGACGCGCCCGCGCACGCTCATTGCGGGCTCGAGAGAGATGCGCGGGGCGCAGGTCTCTGAGGGCTGGAGGCCGTAGAGGCCAATGCCCGCACGGCACATGTCGAAATGGAACTCGGGATGCAGCACCGTTCCAGGAGTGTTGTCGCAGTGCACCAGGCCAGTCTCCAGACCCGCGCCCTGCAGGGCAGCAACGGCCTCCGAGAAGCGCGAGCCCTGCTGCCTGAAGTCCCAGTCGCCGATGACGTCGGCCGTGGCAAAGTGCGTGAAGGTGCCCGCGCACTCTATGCCACGGTGGAAGTCGATCATGCGGCGGAACTCGACGACGTCCTCGGGCAGCACGCCGATGCGCGTCATGCCCGTGTCCACGGCCAGGTGGTACTTGCCTACAAGGCCCATGCCAACTGCCTTTTCAGCGTAGGCGAAGGCGAAGTCGGTGGTGTACACCGAGGGCATGACCTGATATTCCAGAAGGGTCCCCACGCTCTCGAGCGGAGACTCGTTCAGCATGAGGATGGGACAGCCCAGTCCGGCCCGACGCAGCTCCACGCCCTCGTCCACCGTCGCCACGGCCAGCTGGCTCGCGCCGGCAGAGAGCATGGCGCGGGCGCACTCCACGGCGCCATGGCCATAGGCATCGGCCTTCACGGCACACATGAGCTGGGCCCGCGGCCGCAGCAGCGCCTTGAAGGCGCGTGTGTTGCGGCGCACCGCGCCCAGGTCAACCTCGACCCATGCCCAGCGGTTCTCGGGAAGCTTCGCAGACGCCATGGCCTACCCCTCCTCGGCAAACGCAAGCGAGACGTCACCCTCGAGCTCGTCTGCGGCAAGCCCCAGCTCGGCGATCAGGTCCGACGCCATCACGGCGCGCGCGCCCAGGCGCTTGGCGGCGAGCGCCCCCGCATACCCGTGGGTCTCGCAGGCCAGGGCGGCCAGGGCCGGCAGCTCCTCCAGCTCGCCCCTGAAGCGCGAGAGCTGCGCTGCCATCACGCCGCCCAGGACGTCCCCAGAGCCGGCGGTTGCGAGGGAGGCGGGGCCGGGCTTGGGCAGCAGGGCCACGTCCACGCTCACGCAGGCAGTGGCGGAGCCCTTGGCAACCACGCAGATCTCGCTCCCGCCGTCCGACCACACGATGCGACGCGCGGCCTCCATGGCGGAGGTGAGAGACGCCGGCGGCGTGTCCTGCAGCCCCACCAGACGACCCAGCTCCGCGCGATGGGGGGTGAGGACCAGCGGGGCGTCGCGACGCAGGATCTCGGGGAACTCGTCCAGGCCGTTCGAGGTCAGGCGAGATATGCAGTTGAGGCCGTCGGCATCGACCACCAGGGGCACGCTGGCCGCGAGCAGCCTGGAGACGATGCCCGTGGTGCCGGTGGTCACGCGCATGCCTGGCCCCACCAGCGTGGCCGAGCGCCTCTCGGCAAGCTCTGCCACCTTCTCGATGGCCGAAGACGAGAAGGTCCCGTTCTCCTCGGCGGGAAGCGCCAGCACGGGTATCTCGAGCAGGTGCGCCTGGGCGATGGGGGCCACAGGCGCAGGGACGGCCAGCGTCACGTAGCCGGCGCCCGCCCGCGCCGCCGCGAGGG
>NZ_LT732540.1:0-27362 GCF_900155635.1 Olsenella urininfantis | reverse complement strand
CACCGCAGGCGTCGCGGCCACGGTCCGAAAGCAGGCCGGGCTTCAGCACCAGCATGGTCACCGTGAGGTCTGCCGCGACGCAGGCGCCGGCCTCAAGGCCGGTCTGGGCGGAGAGCCCGCTGGGGACGTCCACGGACACCACGCGCGCACCCGACTCGTTGAGCGCCTCTATCCAAATGTCGAAGGGCGCGCGCGGCTCTCCGTGGAAGCCCGTGCCCAGCATGGCGTCCAAGACCACGTCCGCCCGGAGGAGCAGGCCCTCCAAGTCGGGGCGCGGGGGTGCCACCACGATGTCCACGCCAACGGACTGCGCACTGTTGGCGACCACGCGGGCGATGTCGCTACGCAGGTCATCGGGGGCAACGGGCGTGACGACGGTCACATGCAGGCCGCGCCTGAGGAGGCTCTCGGCGGCAACCCAGCCGTCTCCGCCGTTGTTGCCCAAGCCGGCCAGGACCACAACGTCGTCCACCTCGCCCAGGTTGGCAACCTCGTCTGCAGCGGCAGTGCCCGCACGGTGCATGAGCTCGGAGATGCTGACCCCCACCTCCGTGAGGCCCTCCTCCACCCTCCTGACGTCCTCGACGTTCAGAACCGGCTGCATGCTGTCACGCTCCTATTCGTCTTTGGGGGACTGGCTCCGCACATCCCGCACAGCTGCGCCACCCTCAAGGGTATCCCTAATTCCGTCCTGCAGTCGCTCCAGCTCGTCGATGAGCGAGCGGGCCTTCTTGAAGGAGGCCCTGAGCTCCTCCGCCGGGTCGGGGGCCTCATCCAGCTTGGGGCGCACCGCCTCGGTCATGGCAACGGCATTCGCCACTGCCAGCTCATGCGTGAAAGAGAGCGAGAGGGCCACCTCCTGCACACCCTGGGCGTCGGCGATCTCCTTGGCGCGGCCCGAGAGCAAGCAGACGGGGCGGCCCGCCTCCGTGCGCCCCACCGAGACGTCCTTGAGGCCAACTCCCTGGGAGAAGCCCGTCCCCAGGGCCTTGAGCACCGCCTCGCGCGCGGCGAAGCGGGCGGCGTAGTGCTCCGCCGGCCGCACGCTCGCCTCGCAGTAGGCGCGCTCCTCGTCCGTGAAGAGGCGCCTCAGAAAGTTGGGGTGCCTGCGCATGGCGGCCGCCATGCGCGAGATCTCGAGCATGTCCACGCCAACACCAGCCAGGGCCATGAGCTACTCCACGGTCACGGACTTGGCCAGGTTGCGCGGCTTGTCCACGTCGCAGCCGCGTGCCCTCGCCACGTAGCGGGCCAGAAGCTGGAGGTGGACTATGGCCACGATGGGCACCAGCATCTCCTCGGGCACGGGAGGAATCCAGAGCGTGTGCTCGCAGAGGGACGCCACCGCCTCGTCCCCATCCGTTGCCACCGCAACGCAGCTGGCGCCGCGGGCGATGACCTCCTGGATGTTAGAGAGGGTCTTCTCGTGCACGTGGTCTGCGGGGACGATCGCCACCACGGGAAATCCCGGCTCGAGCAGGGCGATGGGCCCGTGCTTCATCTCCCCGGCGGGGTAGGCCTCCGCATGAAGGTAGCTGACCTCCTTGAGCTTGAGCGCGCCCTCGTAGGCCGTCGTCGAGTTCACCCCGCGACCCAGGAAGAGGGCGGAAGAGGCCCTGCGGAAGAGCGCTGCGGCACGCTTGCCCTGCCAGGAGCGCCTCAGCACCTCACGGATGAGGTCAGGCAGGGCCTCGAGGTTGCGGAAGTGCCTCTCCACCTCGGCGTGGCCCATCTTGCCCGCGCTGAAGGCAAGGCGCAGGGCAAGCAGCGCGCACGCCACCATCTGCGCCGTGTACGCCTTCGTGGAGCACACGCAGATCTCGGGTCCCGCCTGGACGTAGAGGGTACCGTCGCTCTCGCGCGCGGCGGTTGACCCCAGCACGTTGGTCACGGCAAAGACCCTGCATCCCAGGGCCCTCATCCTCCGAGCCGCGGTCAGGGTGTCCGCCGTCTCGCCGGACTGCGTGATGACCACACAGAGCGTGTGCTCGGTAACCAGGGGCTCCTTGTAGTTGAGCTCCGAGGCGTACTCGCAGAAGACCGGTATCCCCGCCCACTGCTCTATGAGCTCTCGCGCGATGAGCCCCACGTGGTAGGAGGTGCCGCAGGCAACCAGGTACACGCGGTCTATGCCAGCGAGCTCCTCTCCCGTCATGCTCAGCTCGTCCAGGCGAATGCCATGCTCGTCCAGACGGTCCTTGAGCAGCCGCTCTATGGCCTCGGGCTGCTCGGCCATCTCCTTGGCCATGAAGTCGGCGTACCCGCCCAGGGTGGCCGCGGAGGCGTCCCAGTCGATGTCCAGGCGGGTGGGGCTCTCCACGAGAAGGCCCTCGGAGTCAAAGACGCTGATGCTCCCGTCCTCGCGAAGCAGGGCGAACTGGTCGTCCTCGAGCTGGATCACGTGAGACGAGACGGCGGCAAGGGGCGTGACGTCCGAGGCGGCGTAGGCGCCGTCCTCGGTGGAGGCCAGCACCAGGGGCGAGCCCCTCCTTGCGACGGCAATCTGCCCAGGGGCGTCCGCGCACTCGAGGGCGATGGCGTAGGAGCCCTCCAGGCGCTGGCAGGCATTGCGCAGCGCGTCAACCAGGCTCCCGCGCGCAGGCCCCTCCCAGGCATCCTCCACCAGGTGCGCGATGACCTCGGAGTCCGTGTCGGATGCGATCTTGTGCCCCGCGCGGGACAGGTAGGCGCGCAGCTCCTGGAAGTTCTCGATGATTCCGTTGTGCACGATCGCGATGCGCCCCGAGCAGTCCAGGTGCGGGTGGGCGTTGCGGTCCGTGGGGGCCCCATGCGTGGCCCAGCGCGTGTGGGCTATGCCCGTGGTGCCCACGGGGTTGGCGGTGCGACAGCGCTCGGCCAGCACCGAGACCCTGCCCGCGCACTTGACGCCATGCAGGTTGCCCGAGGGGGAGACCACCTCGATGCCCGCCGAGTCATAGCCGCGGTACTCCAGGGCGGCAAGCCCCGAGAGCAGAAACTCCGCCGCCTGCCTTCTGCCCGTGTATCCGACGATTCCGCACATAGGCGACCTCCACTATGCCTTGTAGGGTTCGAGCGCGGCCAGGACCATGCCGTCCGCCCTGCGGCAGAGCTCGTCTTCCGGCGCCTCGGCCAGCACACGCACCAGGGGCTCGGTTCCGCTGGCACGCACCAGTACGCGGCCGTTGCCTCCCAGGAAGCGCTCCGCCTCGACGACGGCGGCCTTGACCTCGGGGGCCTCCATGGCCTCCTCCTTGTCCCTGACGCGCACGTTCACGAGGAGCTGCGGGTACAGCCTCACGGGACAGGTGAGCTGCGAGAGGGTCTCTCGCTCCGCGCGGATGACCTCCATCATGCGCAGGCTGGTCATGATGCCGTCGCCCGTGCGCTCGATGTCGCCGAAGATGATGTGGCCGGACTGCTCGCCGCCCAGGGAGTAGCCGTTCTCCCTCATGCAGGCGTATACGTTCTTGTCGCCCACCGCGGTGGTCTCGTACGAGAGGCTCGCCTCGTCCAGGGCGCGGAACAGGCCAAAGTTGGACATGACGGTGGGCACCACGGTGCCCCCGGCAAGCCTGCCGTGCTTCGAGAGGTACTTGCCGCAGACATAGAGGATGAGGTCCCCGTCTACCACGCGTCCGCGCTCGTCCACCGCCAGGCAGCGGTCGGCGTCGCCGTCATAGGCAAACCCCACGTCCAGACCCTGCTCCACGACATGGCGCTGCAGGGCCTCCAAGTGGGTGCTTCCGCAGTTGACGTTGATGTTGAAGCCGTTGGGGGCGTTGTTGATCACGCGCACGTCGGCTCCCAGGGCGTCGAACACAGGCTTGGCAACGCTGGAGGCGGCGCCGTTGGCGCAGTCGAGACCAACCTTCACGCCCTGAAGCGAGAAGTTCGCGCTCGAGATGAGGTGGGCGATGTAGCGGTTGCGGCCCTGCATGTAATCCACGGTCTGGCCGATGGCCTCGCCGGTGGCAAGCGGCAGCTCGACCTTGCCGTCAATGTAGTCCTCCACCTGCCCGAGGACCTCCTCCTCCATCTTGAAGCCCTCGCCGTTCACCAGCTTGATGCCGTTGTCGGTGTAGGGGTTGTGGGAGGCGGTGATCATGATGCCGCAGTCGAAGCAGCCGTCCACGGTCTCGTAGCTCACGCCCGGCGTGGGGATGACGTGCAGCATGTACGCGTCCGCTCCCGAGGCGACCAGGCCCGAGACCAGCGCGGACTCGAACATGTAGCTCGAGCGGCGGGTGTCCTTGCCAATGACGATGCGGGCCTTGCGCTCCTGACGGGCACCGTAGTACCAGCCCACGAAGCGGCCGATCTTGAACGCGTGCTCAACGTCAAGGCCCTCGTTGGCGCGGCCACGGAAGCCATCGGTCCCAAAGTACTTCATAGACCCTCTCCCCAGCTCTCGGACGAGCGAACCCACGGTACGCCCATTGCGGAAGGTACTTTTCGAATGTTAGCAGCATAGGGGTTGCGCACATCCCTTGGGACCCCAGACGCCACGGGCAAAGCAAACCACACAGCGGCACAATGTGGGGCAAGAAGAGCGCGACCACACGGGAGGGCCGATGCTGTTTTTGCTGAGCGGCGCGCAGCAAAGCGGAAAGACCCGCTGGCTTCAGGCGCTGGTGGAGGAGCTTGAGGAGGAGGGCGTGCCCTGCCTGGGCGTGCTTGCCCCCGGGCGCTGGCACCAAGGCCCCCGGGGACTCGAGAAGGCCGGCATTGACAACCTGCTGCTGCCGGACCACAGGCTCCTGCCCTTTGCGGAAGGCGCAAGGGGCCAGGCTGACGGGAGGTGCGCGCAGTCCCGCGCCGCAGGGCTTGGCTGGGACATCTCGGACGCGGCGCTGGAGGAGGTCAACGCCCACCTTGCGCGGCTGGCGGAGCAGCATGGCGAACGGAACTCGGGGCTGCTGGTCGTGGACGAGCTGGGCCCGCTTGAGCTCAGGTGCGGCGGAGGGCTCCATCGGGCACTTGACCTGTTGGAGGCGGGGCCCCGGCCAGGCTGGCCCCACGCGGTCGTGGTGGTGCGCCCCGCCCTTCTCAAAGAGGCGAATGAGAGGTTCCGGACCTCCTGGGGAGACCCGGAACCTCTCGAGCCCAGCGAAGGCGCGCGCCTTCGCGTCCTTGGCCTCCTCGCGAGCTAGCTGACTGCGCCGTCCTTGGGCAGGGAGCCCGCGAGCAGCTCTCCCATCTCGGCGTCGGTCAGGTCATGGTTGTAGAAGGTCTTGTAGTAGCTCTTGGCCACGTCCTGGATGCCGCTCTTGAACTTCTGGGGGTAGCAGACGCGCGCAAGCCACTGCATGCCCAGCACCTGGTTGACCGAAGGGGGGCTGGAGAGCCAGTTGTAGGGGCTGCCGGGAACCTGATAGTAGCTCCCGCTCCTGATGGCGGAGACATCCGCCCACGCGGGGTCGTCCCCCACGGAGTCGTAGATGCTGCCCGGCCCAAAGACGATGAGCTGTGGGTCAACGGTAGCGATCTGCTCCAGCCCGATCTCCTGGCCCTTGCCCGAGCCAGAGGCCTTCTCCACCTCTATGACATTGGTGGCAACGAAGTCCACCACAGCGCCCTGGAAGCTGCCCTTGGCGATCGCGTTGAGGCCGGAGTCTCCCATGAGGTAGGCGACCTGCGCGCGCTCTCCCTCGGAGAGGGACGAGACGACACCATTCACCTCTTCGTATGCCTTCTTGCAATAGGAGGAGAGCTCGGCTGCGCGGTCCTGCTTGCCCAGCAGCTTGCCCAGCATGGTGTAGGCCTGGTCATAGCCAGCAAGCGAGGTCTCTATGTGCACGCAGGGAATGCCCAGCTGCTCCTGAAGCTGGTCCATGTCCTCCTTGATGCTTTCCTTGGCCTCCCCCAGGTCGATGATGACGTCTGGGGCCGCCGCGGCGACCGCCTCCTTGTTGAAGTCCCCCTTGCCTCCGTAGATCTGGCCGAACACCGGCAGCTCGGACACCCCCTCGCCCAGGTAGGCAGTCTGCCCCGAGCCCACCTTGGTGGCAAGGCCCACTATCTCGTCGGGCGCGATGGTCAGGAGGACCTGCTGCGCCAGGGGCCCGCCCACCGCGACCTTGGTGACCTTTGCCGGCAGCTCGACCTCACGGCCGCATGAGTCCGTGAAGGTCCTCGTGCCTGCCTGCTGCTCCTGGGCCTGGTCGCCCGCGTCGGCACCAGGCTGGGTGGCCGTGCAGGCGGAAAGCCCGTACGTCAGCGTCAGTCCCAGGACGCCTGCCAACAGGGCGGAGAACGCCCTTCTCGTCAACGTTGCCCTCATCGACCCAAACTCCCCTCTCGCATCGCGCAACGCGGCCCACCCGCGAATGGGTGCGTGATGCGTTGTTGCCTTGCTAGACCAAACGAGCGCTGGGCACGCAGGAACGCGCCCGATCGTCGAAGAGCGGGCTCACGGTCACATCCGTGCCGTACAGCCTGCTCATGCACTCGCCGGTAATGACCTCCTGGGGGGTCCCGCATCCCAGGACCCCCTTCTCACCCAGGGCAATGACCTGGTCGAAGTAGAGATACGCCTGCTCGGGGCGGTGCGTGGAGACGATGACCGACCTTCCCTCCCGGGCGAGCTCACGCGCCAGGGCGAGGACCCTGTCGGCATTGGCGAAGTCCAGCGCGCTGGTTGGCTCGTCCATCACCAGGGCGCGAGAGTTCTGCGCTATGGCCCGAGCCACCAGCACCAGCTGGAGCTGCCCACCAGAGAGCCGGTTCACGCTGCGATGCGCCAGGTCCGCGATGCCCACGCGCTCGAGGGCCGCCAGCGCCCTCTCCTCGTGACGGCGGGCGGGAGACCTGAGCATGCCAAGGCCCGTTCCGCAAGCCATCAGCACCATGTCCACTGCCTCGTAGTCGAACACGTTGACGTGGGCCTGGGGAATGTAGGCCATCTCCCGAGCACGGCGGCGCACCGAAAGGTCCCTCAGGTCATGCCCGTTCACGCGCACCTCTCCCCGATAGCCGGGCGCGAGGCCAAGCATGCAGCGGAAGAGCGTGGTCTTGCCCACGCCATTGGGCCCCAGGACGCAGGCCATGCCGCCGTCGGGCACCTCGAAGCTGAGGCCGTCGAGGACCCTTCGGTTCCCGAAGGAGAAGGAGAGGTCGCGCAGCTCGATGCTCATCTACGCCTCCCCCGGGTGATCAGGCGCACGAAGAAGGGCGCTCCCACGAAGGCGGTGAGGATGCCAATGGGAATCTCTGCGGTGGTCGCCAGGCGCGCCACGTCGTCCACCGCCAGGAGGAAGCCCGCGCCCAAGACCATGCTCGCCGGGATCAGGCGACGATAGTCGACGCCCACCAGGCCGCGCGCGAGGTGCGGCACCACAAGGCCCACCCAGCCGATGATACCCGTGACAGAAACGCAGGCGGCAGTCACCAAGGTGGCGCAGAAGATGCATGCCACGCGGACGCGCTGCGCGTCAACACCCAGGCTCAACGCCTCGTCGTCGCCCATGGTGAGAACGTTGATGTGCCAGCGCAGCACGAAGAGCCCCACGTTTCCCACGACCGCCGGAACGCCCATGAGGGCGATGTCCCGGAAGCGCGCGCTGGTCAATGAGCCCATGAGCCAGAAGGTGATCGCCTGCAGCTGTGCGTTGGGGTCTGCCACCAGCTTGGTGTACGAGACGCCCGCCTGGAAGAGCGAGCTCACCATGACGCCCGCCAGAACCGTGGCGAGTATCCTGTTTCCCTTGGCACGCGTGCTCACCGCAAGGACTATGGCCACCGATGCCATGGATACCGCAAATGAGGCAAGCGAGGTGGCCAGGCTCCCCAGGGAGAAGAGAATGGCCACGCAGGCACCCAGGGCCGCCCCCTGCGAGGCGCCCAGGAAGTCAGGCGATACCAACGGGTTCTGGAAGACGCCCTGAAAGGCGGCGCCGGCAGCAGAGAGCGAGCAGCCCACCATCAGCGCCAGGACCACGCGCGGCAGGCGCACGTTGAAGAAGAGGGACTCCTGCTGGGCGGACCAGCCACCCTGCACGGGCACTACGCGGCTGGCCAGCATGCCCAATACGTCGGTCACGCCCATGGGATAGCGCCCCAGCATCAGGGAGAGGACTGCCACGGCCGCAACGCCCATGCCCAGTACCAGGAGGGTCCGGGAATACCGCCTCCCCCTGGCTTCTGCGCCGTGGCCACAGGAGACATCCTCCATGCGGTCCGCCCCCCTCCCCTGCATCGCTGTAGTCAATTGACTATAGCGAACCGCCGACGGGTGCAAGCGGGCCTGACTTGCCGAATTGTTTTAGCGCCTTACTTTTTTCTTGAGCGGTAGGGGCCGGATACATGCGTAAGTAAAAAAAGGGCCCGCCGAAGCGGGCCCCTGAGGTTGCAGGGAGCTGCAAGCAGACTAGCGCTTGGAGAACTGTGGGCGCTTGCGGGCCTTCTTCAGGCCATACTTCTTGCGCTCGACGGCGCGGGCGTCGCGGGTCAGGAAGCCAGCCTTCTTGAGGTCGGCGCGGTACTCGCCAGCCTCGAGGAGGGCGCGGGCGATGCCCAGGCGCAGGGCGCCGGACTGGCCGTTAATGCCGCCGCCGGCACAGTTGGCGAAGACGTCAAAGCGGCCCTCGGTGTCGGTGACGCGGAAGGGGGCGATTGCGTTGTCCACGAGCTGCTGACGGCCAAAGTAGTTGGCGGCGTCACGGCCGTTGACGGTAACCTTGCCGGTGCCGGGAACGAGGCGCACGCGAGCGGTGGCCTCCTTGCGACGGCCGGTGCCGGTGTAGACAGCGGTGTTGTCAGCCATCGGTTAGGCCCTCCAATCGATCTGCGTGGGGTTCTGAGCGGCGTGCGGGTGCTCGGAACCTGCGTACACCTTGAGCTTCATGCCCTGCTTGCGACCAAGGGTGGTCTTGGGGAGCATGCCCTTGATGGCGTGCTCGACAACGCGCTCGGGGTGCTTGGCCATGGCCTCCTTGTAGGACTCGATCTTGAGCCCGCCCAGGTAGCCGGAGTGACGCCAGTAGAACTTGTGGTCAGCCTTAACGCCGGTAAGCTGGACCTTGTCGGCGTTGATGACTACCACGAAGTCACCGGTGTCAGTGTGAGGGGTGTACTGGGGCTTGTTCTTGCCACGAAGGATCATGGCAGCCTTGGTCGCAAGGCGACCAAGGGTGGCGCCATCGGCGTCGATGAGCACCCAGTTGCGCTCAACCTCGCCTGGCTTGGCGTAATGAGTCGACTTAGTCACTTGACTCCTCCACATGCTTCTAAAACGGAACGCTTTTTCCTGTGAGATTACGGGGCTCAGTGGAAAAGCCTTAAAAGTATACAGCAGAAGTGGCTCCGATGGCCGTCTTCTTTGCCTCGGGGCAGGATTCGTCGATTCTTCATGGATGAGCCGCTAGAGGGAGCCTTCCCCACCTTGTGCAAGGAAGGCGTCGATCTCCGCCAAACGTGCCTCCACCTGCCTGCGGCCCTGCAGGTAGAGGTCCAGCAGCTTCCCACCATGCCCCTCGTTGGTGGCAACCTCCACGGGCCTCTCGGGGGCGATGACCAGAACGGGGCTGTCCGCCTGCCCCTCGAGGTCGAAGAGGCGTGCGCGCTGGGCGTTGTAGCGATCGGCCCTTGTCTTCAGAGCGTCGAGGTAGTAGGGATACCCGTCGTAGCGATGGGAGCGGATGGAGAGCCTCTCGTTGAATCCGTCCTTCTCGTAGGCTCGGTCTTGCGTGATGACCACCAGGGCGCGTCTGGCAGGAACGTACCCCCCGGGAAGCTGCGTTGGACTGGTCCCCAAGGCCATCTCGAAAGGAATGGAATCTGTGGTGCCGCCGTCCAGGTAGCGATGCCCCTCGATGTTCACCATCTGCGAGACCAGGGGCAGCGACGCCGATGCGCGAAGCTTGCGGACGTCCTCGGGGAAGGTC
This sequence comes from Olsenella urininfantis, assembly GCF_900155635.1. Taxonomy (GTDB): domain Bacteria; phylum Actinomycetota; class Coriobacteriia; order Coriobacteriales; family Atopobiaceae; genus Olsenella_G; species Olsenella_G urininfantis. Next base: position 17,499 of record NZ_LT732540.1, on the reverse strand, counting down.
TTGCACTCAAGGTATGCCGGCGTTCCAAAGACCACGTCCGAGGCCACGACGAACATGCGCAGGTCACTCTCGTTGAAGGCCAGGTTGTCTCCGGGGTCCAGATGGTTCTGGATCTCCTCGTACATGAACTCCCCGCCCGCAAGGTCGCCCGTGGTGGCAAGGGACCAGAACGACATGAATCGTCGGTCATCTCGGTATGCCAGCATGATGCGCATCGCCCTGCCGATCTGGCGAGACTTGAAGCATGCCGCGTTCAGGGCCCCGGCAGAGACCCCCCAGACGCTCTCGAAGTCATAGAGCCCGTGTTCCTGCAGGACATCCAGCACGCCCGAAGTGAACATGCCCCTGAAGCCCCCGCCCTCGAGCACGAGCGCGTTTCCCTGCGCCATGGCCCAGCCTTTCGTCCCTTGCCGACCCGCTCGAGAACGAGTCTAGGGCAAGCGGAGTCGGGCCGCCGGCGTGGCCGGTGGCCGGCGGCTAGCCCAGCAGGCGCCCCAACGCGCTGGTGTATATGGCAAGCGCCCGCCTGAGGGAGGTCTCGCGCACCGCCTCGTTGGGTCCGTGTATGGGTCCGACCCAATCCGGAAGGCCCACGTCATCCGGACCGTTCTCCGGGCCGAACGCCACCGCGAGGGGGAAGCGCTTCGCATACGTGCCGCCGCCCATGGTAACCGCATGTGGCTCCTGGCCCGTCCACTCCGCATAGCTCTCGAGCAGCGCCCTGAGCTCGGGGCGGGAGGGGTCCACGTACAGGCAGCCTCCACGGTGCGTCTCCACGAAGCACGCGCCATGCTCCTCGCAGATCGCGCGCAGGCGCTCGCCAAGCCGGTCGGGCGTCGTGGACTTGGGATAGCGGGCGTCCATCGTCTGGACGAAGCGCCCCGCCTCCATCCGCATGGTGCCGCTGATGATGGTAAGCGGGTCGAACACGTCGTCGGTGGCATCCACGCCCAGGGCCGAGCCATCCCACATGTCATGAATCATCGTCTGGAGGCAAAGCCAGCGCCTCTCGGCCTGGTTGCACACGCCGCTCGCAAGGAGGCAGCGACAGAGCACCCCCCAAGGCGCTCAGCGTGCCCCGGCCAACCGCTCGCAGTTCGACGGCTTCGTGACCGCCGACGAGGGCGCGACCGACGAGCTCGCGCGCATCGTCTCGGCGGACTCGATGAAGCGCCTGTGCCGCCAGTCCGTGAAGAGCGAGCTTACGTGCTGCTGCGCCTTCCTGACCGTCACGGCGGGCGAGGAGGGCGAGCCGCCCGTGATCGTGTCGGCGCACCCGGCGACCGCGGCCGCCGCCGTCTGGGACGACCACATGCACCGTGTCGCGGAGGGGATGGTGGTGGTCGACAACCCGTCCAGCGCCGAAGCCATCTACGCGGCCAAGGAGGCGCTCGTCATCGACGCGCAGAACCTCAACGCCGACAACGGCGAGGCTCTGCGCGACGTCGCCCTCATGGCCCTCGCGGCCTCGCGCGGAACCGACTACGCGGCGGTCGAGGGCGAGCAGCTGGCCGTGCAGGCCAAGTTCAGGAACCCGGCAATGCCGAGCGTCGTAAGCCAGTCAGACGCGATGGTCAAGATGATCTCGGCGCTGCCCTGGCTCGCCGAGTCCGACGTGGCCCTGGAGGAGCTGGGCTTCTCCGACGACCAGATACAGCGGCTGCGCTCCGACCGCGCCAAGGCCACGAGCCGCGCCGCGAGCGTGGCCGAGTGCCGCGAGTACGCGAGGGGCGTCATGTCAGGCGTCATCCAGCGCTACGACGACGCCGCCGCCTCCCTTGCGGCCGAGTGGTACGACAGGCAGGCGGCCGGCAGAAGATCATGCCGCAGGCATAGCGGAAAGGGAAGAGGGGGCCGCCCAGGTCGGGACGGCCCCCTCTCTTATCCGACGAGCAGGAAGAACGCTCGTCTGACAGCGACCACGCGGAGGTGTTCGCCTAGTTCGCCTATGGTGGAGGTGCGGAGAATCGAACTCCGGTCCAAAGCAAACCCCTGGCAGGTGTCTCCAAGCTCAGTCACCGGTTAGGTCTTAGACGCGTCACACCCCGTGACCCGCGATCTGCGTCCCAGTTGGTTCAGGCTTGGCCTCAGGCATACCAACTACGTCCCAAGGAGCATCTCCCTAAGATGACGTCACCCCAGGATCAGGAGAGAACCCTGGTTAGACGGCTGCTTTTAAATTAAGCGGCGAGGGCGTAAGAGCCCTGATAAGAGTTGTCGTCAATTAAATTTGACGGTACCCCTGTTTAACGTGGCGAGGAGACCACGGCTTGCTGCCCACCTCAGGCCCACCCTGTCGAAACCAGTCACCCCCATGAGATGCGGGGCCGTGGGCCACCATGCGATCTGTCAAGCTGCGTGCCAAGCGGATTGGCTGAGGCCTAGTATACCCTCTTTTGGGCTTCGCCCATCGCCTGCCCACGGCGCTCGCGCCTCTCTCGGTCTATGCCCATAAGCCCAAGAGCAACAAGCAGAAGCACGGGGCAGCCCAGAATCGCCAACAGGCCGCTTTTTTCTATCAGACGCCCACCAACGATCGCGCCCACCACAAAGCTGCCTATGGTTGCGTAGTAGAGGCCCGCCGACCTTAGCTGCTCGAGCCGACCCGCGTGCAGGTAGGCAATCAAGGCATGCGTCCCGCTGCGCAGGTTGCCGATACACATGGTGGTGGCAAAGGGCCTGCCGTGAATCTTTCTGAAGGCTTGCACCTGAATGCCGCAGGCGAGGGAGGTAAGGGTGTTTGCCAGTGCGTTTGACTCCTCGGGAACGAAGGCGACCACACCAAGGAGAACGATCTCCAGCAGAAGGGCGATCTGACGCCAATGGGACATGAGCGGAAGCCGCCTCTCCTTGAGGCGCATGCTTAGAACCTGCGTCACGGAGATCCCCAGCGCGAAGGACAAGACCGGCAGCAGGTAGCGCAGCGCCTGGTCGAGCCTTCCGTCTGCCAGCGCAATTCCCAAGAGGAGCATGTTGCCCGTCTGCGCGTTCGCGAACACCTTGCCACGCGCGAGGTACGAGTAGGCATCCATGAGCCCGCCTGAGAGCGCGAGCACGAAAGCGACCTCGAGAGACTCCGACGTCTGCCTTGCTCGAGCCATGCGAATGCCCCAATCTGATGCGCCCTGCCCTGCATGGACGATTCTACGCCCAACGGGCGGCAGCCTTCTCTCCCACACAAAAGGCGGCCGGGTTACCCCGGCCGCCCAAGAGCTCTCGAGCTGTGGTCTGGAGCGCTACTCCTCCACGAGCTCGAACATGTCGGCGCCAACGCCACAAACGGGGCACTCAAAGTCCTCGGGCAGCTCGGGGGTCTCAACCTCAACCTCGTAGCCGCAAACGGTGCACCTGAACGTGTAGGTCTTCTCGTCAGCCATGTGAGTTCCTCTCTCTATTGACATTCGCCCCTTGCGAGGCCCGTGCGGCAGGACGTGTCCCACGGGCAAGGCTAGCGTACCCAAGATGAGCAGGCCCATCAACGAGATTTGCCAGAAGCGCGAGGGCATTTTTTCCTAGAGGCGACTCCGCTCCTTGAGCGCGCGCTGGATCTCTCGGTCGCTGTCGCGCTTGGCCAGGTCATGCCTCTTGTCGTAGAGCTTCTTGCCCTTGCCCAGCCCAACGCGAAGCTTCACGCGGTTGTGCTCGTCGAAGTAGAGCTCGAGCGGCACCAAGGCATTGCCCTTCACATGCAGCCTCTGGTCAATGAACTGAATCTGGCGCCTGTGCATCAAAAGGCGGCGCCTCCTGTCCGGGTCCACGTTCCACACGCCTCCGTTGGAGTACGGGGGGATGTGCACTCCCACCAGAAAGAGCTGCCCTCCCCTCACGATGCAGAACGAGTCGCTGATCTGGCACGCTCTCTCTCGGATGCTCTTCACCTCGGTGCCGGTGAGCTCGATGCCCGCCTCCCAGGTCTCGCCTATCTCATAGTCGTGATGGGCGCTGCGGTTCTTCGAGATGCTCTTCTTTCCTTTCTTAGCTTGCGTTGGCATCGTCCACCTCGTCCTCGTCCGAACGGATAAGCTGCATGAGGGCCATGGCGGCCTGCTCGCCCACAAGGTCACGCGCGCGCAGGGTCAGCCTGGTCGCCTCGTCGCCCTGCCCCATCCGGGCGTAGTCCACGGCGCACATGAGCATGCAGATGGCAAGGTCTGCGTTCGCACCCTCGGGAAGGCCCTCTGCGGCAAGCAGCCCCTCCACCTCGTCATCGCCCACTCCGTCCGGGTCGCACTCGCCGCCCGCCGCCTGATCAAGGGCAACTGCCAGGGCGGACTCATTTACGTCCAGCCGCCTCGCCGCACGCAAGGCGGCTGCGGCCGCCTTGGGCTTCTTCGAGACCTGGAAGTACTGCGAGAAGGTCACGTAGGCACGGGCAAGGTGCCCTGGCTGACTCGCGCGCTCGAACACCGAGTAGGTCAGGGCCAGGCACTCGTTCATGTCTCCCGCAATGCGGCAGAGGTCCGCTAGGTTGAGTCGGTGCTCGCATGCCATGGGGTTCCAGCGGACCGCCTGCCTCAGGGAGGCGGCGGCCATCTCGTAATCTCCCGTGTGCACGCAGGCAAGGGCGAGGTCCGCGTAGAGCCTGTCCAGAGGCTCCCCCACATCGCGCAGCTCGCGCGGGTCGTTCTCCACGCGTCGGTAGGCCAGGCGGTCGAAGAGCGTGGGGAAGCTGAACCACTGCAGCTCGTCCGTGACGGGGCAATTCCTGTCCACATACTCCTCTGCGTCCTCCGCCAGGCGAGAGAGCAGGTCCCGGGCAGCCTCGTCCTGCCCCTGCACCATATAGCCCTCCGCCCTCGTCAGCTCGTCAGTCATGCTCGTTGCGTCCAACAGGACTCCTCTCGAGGCGCACCAGGCGCCGTTTTCTCAGATGCAGTCTAGCCTACCCCGCGACAGCGATTCTTATGTGGCCGGGCCTGGCTTAGGAAGGCCAAGGTCTATCTGACCCTGGGGAGGGTTCGCCCCCGTCACCACAACAACCACGCGCTGACCAAGTTGCCATACCCTGCCGGACTCCCCCGTAAGGCACTGGCGCTCCTCGTCGAAGGACATCCACCCTTCGTCGATGGCACGCGTTGGCAGGAGCCCCTCCGCACAGCTCTCGTCCAGCATCACGAAGAGCCCGTAGCGCTCGCACCCCACCACAACCCCCGAGAACCTCTCGCCGACGCGTCCCAGATAGAGCTCTGCCATCTTCACCCTCTGGCTGGCACGAGCCGCGCCCTCTGCCGCGCGCTCGCGCTCCGAGCAGCTGCGGCAAAGCTGGGGGAGCTGGCGGCGTATTGCCCTCTGCTCCCTGCCATCCAGCTTGCCGTCGAGCCTGGCCTTGAGCGCACGATGCACCAGCACATCCGGATACCTGCGGATGGGAGAGGTGAAGTGACAGTATGCCTTCGCGCCCAACGCGTAGTGGCCCTGATTTTGCGGCAGGTATACCGCCCTCTTCTGCGCCCTGAGCAAAAGCGAGCTCACCAGGGCCTCGTTGCGGGTGCCCCTCGCGCGCGCAAGCAGCGCCTGGGTTGCCTTGGGATCGCCCAGGGCAAGCTCCTCCGCCTCCGGCCCCCCAACCAGCTCGAGCTCACGTAGGAGCGGAAGGGTCTTTCTCAGGCTGTCCGGAAAGGGGCTTTCGTGCACGCGATATGCGCAGGGCACGTCCTCCTCGGCAAGCAGCCGCGCGACGCACTCGTTTGCCACGAGCATGGCCTCCTCCACCAGCGAGGTTGCCCTCGTTCGCTCGCGAATCTCAACGCCCGTGGGCCGCCCCCTCTCGTCCAGGCGAACGCGAGCCTCCTTGGTCTCGAAGTCTATGGAGCCGCGTTGGGCGCGAAGCGTCCTTCGAAGGGACGCAAGGGCGTCGAGCGAGCGTATGGCGTCGGCGATCTCGTCGGAGGAACCTTCCGCCACGCCCAGCTCCCCCGCAGGCCTCTCGCCCTGGATGAGTGCCTCCACCTCGTCGTAGCTGAGGCGGGCGCGAGACCGAATGGCTGAGCGCACGACGCTGCAGCTCCTCACCCGACCTCTCCGGTCAAGCCTCGCCAGCACGCTCATGGCCAGCCTGTCCTCGCCGGGACGCAGGGAGCAGGCGTCGTTGCAGAGCTGGTCGGGCAGCATGGGCACAACGCGGTCCACCAGATAGGCGGAGCAGCCGCGAGCTCGTGCCTCCAGGTCGAGCGAGGAGTCCCATGGCAGGTAGTGGGAGACGTCCGCGATGTGGACCTCCAGCTCGTAGCCCCCCGGCGTGACGCGGGCAAACACCGCGTCGTCGAAGTCCCTTGCGTCGGCGGGGTCTATGGTGAGGCAGCAGCGGTCACGGAGGTCCTTGCGACTCGAACCAGCCGTGAGGGCGGCATCGACGTCCACCCTTATGCGGCCAGCCTCCGCAAGCGCCGCGGGCGAGAATCCTCCCGCAAGGCCCCACGACGCAAGGACGGACTCGATGTTCACGTCGATCTTGTCCTTGCCACCGACTCGCCTGTCCAGAGTCACCACGCCGGCGCTGTGGCGCTGCGGATACTCCACTATGCGGGCAAGGACCACGTCACCGTCCCGCACGCCCAGCATTTGTGGGCTTTTGTCCTCCGGGAGAACGAAGAAGTCCCGTTTGACCCTCTCGTCCAGGGGAACTACAACGCCCAGTGGATCCAGCACATGATAGACGCCCAGGAAGTCGACGCTCGCCCGCTGGATGACGCCCTGAACAACGGCGAGCTTATCCTGCCCGCCGCGCCTCACCAGGCTCACGCGCACCTCGTCGCCGCTCATGGCCTCACGTATGCCACCCTTCGCCACGGGGAAGCTGCCCTCGTCGGTCTCCACAACGGCATTCCCAGGCCTGATCACGCGCAGCACCCCCACGTGAACCTGCACGCCGCCGCGGCGTCCCCTCGGACCCCGCCCGTAGCTGCCCCTGCGCGTCCTTCCCATCTGCCGCCCCTCTCGTACGTGCCTGAGAAAAAGGGCGGCGCAGCCTTACGTGGCCGCGCCGCCCCACCTGATCTTGATCAGCCCGCCCTCGCGGCTACACCCTCAGGTAACGGCGCATGGCGATGGCGGAGCCGAAGAGGCCCAGCAGGCAGCCAATGACCACCAGGGAGAGGTAGGTGATCCCCAGCGTTGGCAAGGGGATGTCGAACGAGAGGAACTGCAGGCTGTTCTGCAGGCGCGGAAGCACGACGCTGATGCCCGCGTGCAGGACGGCAATGGAGAACAGCGAGCCGATAAGCGCCTCGAGCATGCCCTCGGTCAGGAAAGGCCCGCGGATGAAGCCGTTGGAGGCGCCAACCAGGCGCATGATCGCAATCTCGCGGCGACGAGCCGAGATGGCCAGCCTGATGGTGTTGTTGATGAACACGAAGGCGATGAACGCAAGCAGGACCACCAGCACGACGGTGCCCACACGCAGGTAATAGGTGACGCTGAACAGGCGCTGGACCGTCTCGCGCCCATACTGGACCGATGAGGACGCGTCTCCGGAATCGTCCGCGATGCCTTTGAAGCTGGCGTTGTCCACCAGCTTGTTTGCCACGGACTCGACCTGCTTGGGGTCCGAGAGGCTGATCACCAGGGAGGCGGGCAGGGGGTTCTCGCCGTCGAGGGCAGCCACGGCGTCGGACGCATTGCGGTTGCTCATGGTCTGGCGGTACTCCTCAAGGGCCTGATCCTTGCTCTTGTAGGTCACGTCCTGGACATACTCCCAGCCCTTGACCTGCGAGGCGAGCGCCATGGCATCGTCCTTGCTGGCGTTGTCCGAAAGGAATGCCTGGATGGTGACCTGGTCCTCCACGCTGCCAACGAGGTTGCCCAGCAGCACGGACCCCAAGACGAAGAGACCTATCACGAAGAGCGACAGAAAGATGGTGACGATGGCGCCGAGGACGGTAGACCAGTTGCGCCTGAAGTGTCTGATTGCCTCGCGAAGCGAGTAGCCGAGATTAGAGAGCCCCATAGAAACCGTACCCTCCCCTCTCCTGATCACGCACGATATGACCGGCCTCGAGGGCGACGACGCGCTTGCGCATGGAGTCGACCATCTCGCGGTCGTGGGTGGCCATGACCACCGTGGTACCGGTACGGTTGATTCGGTCAAGCAGCTTCATGATGCCCAGCGAGATGGCGGGGTCGAGGTTGCCCGTAGGCTCGTCGCACACCAGAAGGGGCGGGCGGTTGACCATGGCGCGCGCCACCGAGACGCGCTGCTGCTCGCCGCCAGAGAGCTGGTCGGGGTAGTTGTCCATCTTCTCCGCCAGGCCAACCAGACGCAGGACCTCGGGCACCTGGGCCTTGATGACGGAGCGGGGCTTGCCGATGCACTCGAGCGCGAAGGCCACGTTCTCATAGACCGTCTTGTCGGGCAGAAGCTTGAAGTCCTGGTAGACGGTTCCTATCTGCCTTCGCAGGTAGGGTACCTTGCGGTTCTTGAGGCGGGTGAGCTCCTGGCCGGCCACCATGACCTTGCCACTGGTGGCCCGAAGCTCGCGCGTGAGAAGCTTGAGGAAGGTTGACTTGCCAGAGCCGGAGTGTCCCACGACAAAGACGAACTCGCCGGGATAGATGTCCAGGCTCACGTCCTCCAGGGCGGGCTTGTTGGGCTGCGCCGGATAGACCAGGGTGGCGTTCTTGAGCGAGATGGTCGGGGTGCCCGTGTGTGGGACCACGGGGCCGTTGCCACTCTCGAGCGGCGCGAACACGCTGGTGAAGCCCGGCTGCGAGGTCACGTCCAGGCCCTTGTCCTCGCTCGCCGCAATCGCCGCGGGAGCCATGTCCCGGTGCTGCTCCCCCATGAGGGGCTGGTCTGGCTGGAAGGCCTGGACAGCGGCAGGATCAACGCCAGGGAGCACCTCCTTGAGCGCAGGCTCTGCCGAGGCAAGGTCCCTCGCCTTCTCAACGGTCGCTTCCGGCGCGCGCTGAGCGGCAGAGAAGGAGATGGCCTGCATGGCCTCCTCCAGCTCGGCCTCAGAGACGCCGCCTGAATCGTTCTGAGAGATTTCCTGAGGGGCCGCCTCCTGGGAGGCGTGCTCCTCATCCCCCTGTCGCTCGCTTTTGCGGAAGTGGTTGGCCACAAGAGCTCCTTTGCTGCATCGCGAAACGGACAGATACATCGGGTCATTTTACCAACGTTGGGACGAGGTGCCGACGAGCGTGGCCCCTCGCACAGAGAAAGCATTGCGATGGACGCCGAAACCCAGCTAGGAGGGGTCTATCTGCATGAATCCCTCTCCAAAGGCCTCGTGCGCCTCCGAGACTATGACGATGGCGTCTGGATCCATCTGAGCCACAATCCCCTTGAGGCGCATGGTCTCGGAGCGGCCGAGGACACACATGAGCACGGGACGGCTGTTTCCGCTCCATACGCCACGTGCCTGCAGCTCGGTGCAGCCGCGGCCAAGGTCATACAGGACCTTGTCGGCAATCTCCTCGTGCTTCTGCGATATGACGTAGACGATGCGGGCCGTGCGCGGACCGTCCAGCACCATGTCTATGACCACGCCGCTCACATACATGGCAATTCCCGCGTAGAGGGCATTGCGCAGGGAGAACACCGGTATGGAGAGAAGCACTATGGCACCGTCCGCGAGCACGCAGAGCAGCCCCACAGGAAGGCCCGTTCGCCGGGCCAGCAGCTGCCCCACGATGTCTGTGCCTCCGGTGTTCCCGCCCGAGAGGAACACCACGCCAATGCCAACGCCAACCAGCACACCGCCCCAGATGGCAGAGAGCAGCAGCTCCCCCTGGGCAGGCACCGGCAGCACGGGCGCAAGGGCATCCACGAAGAAGCCCGAGGCCAGAATGCCCACTATGCTCTGGGCGACATAGCCCCTGTCCTTGGTGGTGAGGTAGACGTACAGAAGCAGGGCGCCGTTCATGATGATCGTCTGGGCGCCAACGGGCGCAGCGATGCCCATCTCGCGCGCAAGCGCCTCGACGATGGTCGCCAGACCGGTCAGACCACCTGCGGCGAGGCCGTTGGGAAGCTCGAAGCAGTCGATGCCAATCGCGTAGATGAGCGACCCGGAGAGAATGAGGAATCCCTCGCGCAGAAGCTCGCGCCAGTGCTTGCGATGCGCCATCCCTACCCTTCCTCCCCCAACATCCAGCGGTGGTAGCCCACCACGAACTTGTCCAGGTCGCCATCCGAGAGGACCGAGTCCACGTTGCCGGTCTCCATGCCCGTCCTGAGGTCCTTCACCATCTGGTATGGGTAGAGCACATAGCTCCTGATCTGGTTGCCAAAGCCGATCTCGTGCTTGGGCCCCCTGAGCTCGTCCAGCTCCGCCGCCCGGCGGGCAAGCTCCCTCTCGTACAGGCGGCTGCGCAGGATGTTCATGGCGAAGGCCTTGTTCTGCAGCTGGCTGCGCTCGTTCTGGCAGGTGACAACCGTGCCCGTCGGCAGGTGGGTAATGCGTACCGCAGAATCCGTGGTGTTCACGCCCTGCCCACCGTGGCCCGACGCGTGATACACGTCTATGCGCAGGTCATTGGGGTCAATGTCCACCTCGACGTCATCCGGCAGGACGGGGAGCACCTCCACCCCCGCAAAGGTGGTCTGGCGGCGCTTCTTGGCATCCGTCGGGGAAATGCGCACCAGGCGATGCACGCCCTGCTCCGCGCGAAGCATGCCGTATGCGTTCTTCCCTGACACGGTGAAGGTCGCCCGGTCCAGACCGATCACCTCGGCGGGAGGGGCGTCGTTTATCGTTGCCTTCCAGCCGCGGCGCTCGCAGTACGAGAGGTACATGCGAAAGAGCATGCCGCACCAGTCCTGCGCCTCAAGGCCACCCTGACCCGGCGTTATGGTGACTATTGCGTCTCCGTGATCAAGATCTTCCGTGAACCAGCTGGCAAGCTCAAGCTCCGAGAGGCGCTCCTCTAGCGCATGAAAGAGCTCAAGGGCCTCCCCGTAGAGCTGATCGTCCTCCAGCTCCTCGGCCAGCTCGAACGCTGCCTCCACGTCCCCCAGGTCGGAGCGGGCGGCCTCCATGCCGGCAACGTCCTCCTTGGCACGGGTGAGACGTGCCATGGTCTTGCTTGCGGCCTCGGCATCATCCCAGAAGCCCGGGCGCGCTCCTGCCCGCTCCAGCTCTTCCACCTCGGCGCGCCTGTCAGAAATGTGCAGGTAGCTCTCAACCTCATCGAGGCGCTCGGCGAGCGCCTCGATGTCGGAGCGGCTTATGTCTGCCATGCCTATCGATTCCTGCCGTGGCAGTTCTTGAATTTCTTCCCGCTGCCACAGGGGCAGGGGTAGTTGCGGCCCACACCCACATAGGGATCGGGGTCATCCGACTTGGTGTAGGTGATGGGCTTCGAAGGCGCAGGGGCCTTGCCAGACCCCGCGGCGGCAGAGCGCATGGGGTTCATGTGCGCGCCTCGGTCGCCGTCCACCTCGGCCGGGCCAGAGAACTTGGCTCCCCGAAGCTCCTCGGGCTCCTCGGCAACCGCGCGCGCCTGAGCCTGCGGGGCAAGCTCGATACGCAGGATGGTGCGCAGGAAGTCCTCGTACATGGTGTTCACAAGCTCGGTAAAGGCGGAATATGCCTCGGTCTTGTACTCCACCAGGGGGTCGCGCTGGCCAAAACCACGCAAACCGATGCCCGTCTTGAGATAGTCCATCTCCTGCAGGTATGCCATCCAGCGCGTGTCTATGACGCGCAGCATGACCTGGGCGGAGAGAGCGTGCATGATCTCGTCCGAGAGACGCTCGGACTTCTGGGCGTAGCAGGCGTCCACAAAATTATTCACCAGGTCGGTGACGTCGCCCTGGTCGCTGTCGTCCTTGACCTCGGGGAGGTCATCGCGCCCAGAGAGCTCGCCAACCCACTTGCGCAGGCCGTCGACGTCCCAGTTCGAGAAGCTGACGCCTTCGGGGCAGAACTCGGCAACCCTGCGCTGAACGGTGTCGAACGTGACCTCGCTGACGTGCTCAACCAGGTCCTTGCCATCCAGAATCTTGTTGCGCTCCTCGTAGATGACCTGGCGCTGCTTGTTCATGACATCGTCGTAGTCGAGGACGTTCTTGCGCATGGAGAAGTTGATCTCCTCGACCTTGCGCTGCGCGCTCTCCACCGCCTTGGTGACCATCTTCGCCTGGATGGGCACGTCTGCCGGCATGTCGTACTTCGCCATCATGGAGGCGATGCGGTCCATGCGGTCTCCGCCAAAGAGCCTCATGAGGTCATCGTCCAGCGAGAGGTAGAACTGGGTCTCTCCAGGGTCGCCCTGACGGCCAGAGCGGCCACGCAGCTGGTTGTCGATGCGTCGGCTCTCATGACGCTCCGTGCCGATCACACAGAGTCCTCCAGCGGCAAGGACATGCTCCTTCTCGGTTGCGCAGGTCTTCTCTGCCTGCGCAAGGGCCTCCGCGCGCTGCTCCTGCGTTGCCTCATCGGGGTCTATGCCGCGCTCGGCCATGAGCTCGCGGGCAAGCTCCTTGGGATTTCCTCCCAGGAGAATGTCCGTGCCTCGTCCGGCCATGTTGGTTGCAATGGTGACGGCGCCCTCACGCCCTGCCTGTGCGACGATCTGCGCCTCGCGCTCGTGGAACTTGGCGTTCAGCACGCTATGCGCGATGCCCCTCTTGTTGAGAATCCTGGACAGGCGCTCCGAGCTCTCGATGGAGACGGTGCCCACCAAGATGGGCTGACCCTGCGCGTGGCGCGTGGCAACGTCTGCCGCGACAGCTGCGAACTTGGCATCGATGGACTGGTAGACGAGGTCGTCGTGATCAACGCGAGCGACAGGCCTGTTGGAGGGAATCGCCTGGACGGGAAGGTGGTAGATCTCCCTGAACTCGGCATCCTCGGTCATGGCGGTGCCCGTCATGCCAGAGAGCTTGTCATAGAGACGGAAGTAGTTCTGCAGGGTGATGGTTGCCAGAGTTTGGTTCTCCTCGCGCACGAGAACGCCCTCTTTGGCCTCGATGGCCTGATGGAGGCCCTCGGAATAGCGTCTGCCCTCCATGGCGCGTCCCGTGAACTCATCGACGATCTTGACCTCGCCATCAATGACCATGTACTGCTGGTCGCGATGGAACATGTACTGGGCCTTCAGGGCCTGCTGCAGGTGGTTCACCAGCTGGCCGGATGGGTCCGCATAGAGGTCCTCCATGCCCAGCGCGGCCTCGATCTTGCGCAGGCCCGCCTCGGTGGCGGCAATGGTGTGCTTCGCCTCGTCCATCTCGAAGTCAACCTCGGGGGTGAGGCCGCGAACGGCGCGCGCGAAGTCCTTGTAGGTGCTGGCAGACTTGGTGCCCGCGCCGGAGATGATGAGCGGTGTCCTCGCCTCGTCGATGAGGATGGAGTCAACCTCATCGACGATGGCAAAGTGATGCCCACGCTGGACGCGCATGTCCGCGCGCGTCACCATGTTGTCCCTCAGGTAGTCGAAGCCAAACTCCGAGTTGGTGCCATAGGTGACGTCTGCCGCATAGGCAGGCTTCTTGAGGGATGGCCTCATGCCGTTCTGGAGCAGCCCCACGCTCAGCCCCAGGTGGCGGTAGATCTCACCCATCCACTCGCTGTCTCGCTTGGCAAGGTAATCGTTGACCGTGACGATGTGGACTCCCTCGCCGGGAAGTGCGTTGAGGTAGCCCGCAAGGGTGGAGACCAGCGTCTTGCCCTCGCCGGTCTTCATCTCGGCGATCATGCCCCTATGAAGCGCAATGCCTCCTATGAGCTGCACGTCGAAGTGGCGCATGCCCAGCGCGCGACTAGATGCCTCGCGAACCGCGGCGAAGGCCTCGGGAAGGAGATCGTCGAGGGTCTCCCCCTGCTCAAGGCGTCTCCTGAAGATTCGCGTCTGAGACCTAAGCTCCTCGTCGCTCATCCGCTGGAACTGATCCGAGAGCTCGTTAATTGACTGAACGATCTTCTCGAATTCCTTGAGCTGCTTGTCTGCGCCCCTGGAAAGGAGACGCGAGAAGAGGTTTGGCATGGCATTCCTTCTGGTAGCTGACCACGGCAGAGTTATCCCGTGGGAATTTAACATCCCTCACTTTATCAATTGCCATCCGCCAGCCCACACGGCCACATGCTCAAACATGAAAAGCGCACCCGCCGCAGCTCATGCGCTTTTCAAGGCGCTAGGAGTCAAGATCAACCTGACATTTCCTGAGCGCATCCTCAAACGCCTCCTCCAGGCTCTGAGACCGCGCCCGACCCGTCCGGGACGTGCGCCGGCGATACTGCTCGCGAAGTGCAAGCACCTCCGAGGTTCTGCCCATCTGCCCCATGGCCTCCGCCAGGCACATGATGGCATCTTCTCTTCTGGGCTCCTCCTGCAGGGCGTCTTGGGAAAGCTGGGCACACAGGTGCGGCTTTCCCTCCCTTAGGGCGGCCGAGGCTCCCGCCACCAGCGCGGTGACGTAGATCTCTCTGAGCCTGATGGCCCGTGACTGCGAAATGCCGGTTATGTCGTCAAGTACGATGGCCGGCCCCGTCCCATAGAGCTTGCGCGCCGTGCAGGCGTGCCCCATGGATCTTAGGTCGCTCTTCTCGCGGCCAAGCGCCTCCAGCGCCTCGGCCTCAAAGGCATCCACGTCACAGCTCACGTAGCGCGAATCCAGCTCGATGGTGCCCTCAGGACGGCTGCTTCTGATCACCTCGATCCCGTGTGCCTTCACATCTAGGACCCTGCGAATGACCGCGATGCACTCGTAGAGCCTCTGAACGCCCCTCAGATAGTCCACGTCTCCCCATATGGCAAGGAGCGCGTCCCTCTTTAGCATCTTATGCCCCCGGACGAGGCTCAGAAGGGCCAATAGCTCCCGGGCATGACGCGAGAAGAGCTTTTCGGGATCGATCGCCTCGCCGTCAACCTCCACCTCAAAGCCGCCCAACAGAGTAATGCGAATGCGACCACCCGCAGCCTTCTTCTGACCCGTCTCACACGAGACGTCCTGGTCCTTCTGCGGCAGCGGGCCAAGCTCCGCGAAGCGCGGCAACAGCTGCAGCCACGCGCTGGGAACAGACGACCTTATCGTCCCCACCAGCTCGCCCGTGTCCTCCACGAGCAGTCTCAGGGCCCACAGATACTCCCTCGGGAAGTTCAGCCGGGAGAGGACCTCTGGGTCTGCCTTTGCCACCAACCTCCCACCGCTGGCATCGCTGAGGATTCGCATGAGGTCCCTGAGGGCTCCCGAAGGCATGTCCTGCCTCTCGGGCAGCTTGATTCTCTCGCCCAGACGATGACGGGCCATCCCATCCACGAACAGCGCCGCAGACGCGAGGTATCCAAGGCCCGCACCGTCCGCGAGTTCGTGGGCGAGCCCCGCACGGACATGTGCCCGCGTGAGGGCATCGGAGCGAAGGTCGGCGATGGCGGCCGTCAGGAGCAGCGCCGCCTCCAGGGTAGTGTCACCAAAGCTGGAGGCTCGAGACACGATCTGCTCGGCATCCTCCATAACGGAAGAGCCGTCCGCCAAAACGGTCGCCATGGACTCGAGGGCACAGAAGTATTGGCCCAGCCTGCCGGGTCCAAACTCGACGAGCAGCCTTCGGGCAAGCGCAACGTCACCCTTCTCCGCCGCGACCCCCTTCTCCAAGATCATCGCCTCCACGAAGACAAAGTCCAGGCACAGGAAGGCTGAGCCCAGGTCGTGAGGGGAAAGGCGGTCGGGGTCATTGAGCAGCAGGTCGAACGCATTGGCAAACTTCCCCTGCACAAGCAGCTCGGTCACGTGATGATGCTTCTGCAGGCGTCGCAGGGAGGGATTTCGCGCCAGCTCCACGGACAGAGTCCCCGCCCCCGCAGGCTCACCCGAAGAGCCTTTAGACAGGAGGTCCCTCTGCCTCACCTGCACCCCAAGGAACGATATCGCCTCTCGCTCCTCGGGCAGGAGCGCCCGCAGGCCCTCGCACGCCCGCCTTCCCCCTTCCAGCTCAGCCCTGCGTCCGGAGAACTCCCTGAGCATCTGTCTCAGAATGCCCGACATGGCGCAATCGCCCATGCCCAGCTCCCGCATATGTCTCAGGGCCTCGCCAACCAGCGAAACCTTTCCCGCCATGAGAAAGTGGATGCCGTTGCTCAAAACCAGCTCATGCATAACGGCCTCACCCTCTCCGGAGACCAGCGATGCGACATAGCTAGCACGCACAAAGCTCGCCCTTTTGCAGAGCACCCTCATGGCTCTGATGGCGAGGCTCTGGTGCCTTGCAGCAGCCTCACGCACGGAAGCCAGGCAACGCCTCAAGAGAATGTCGTGGCATACGCCCGCCACTTCAAAGGAGTCATCGCTCAGTCGAATGCCGAAGAACGGCGCCCTCCCCTCAAGCCAATGCAGCAGATCATCATCTACGCGCGGGGCGACCTTGGCAAGATCGTCAATTCCCCCAGAGCCTAGCAGCACCATGGAAAGCCGGAGGGCCAGCTCCTCGTCGCTCAGGCTCTCACGAAGGTGCCCACGCACCGCACGCGAGAGGCCCATCGAATATCTGAGGGCCTCAGAGTCATCAAGAAGCTCAATGTCACCAAGAGATTCCTCTCGCGACGAGGAGAGCGCAAGCTCAGGAATACCGTGCGAGAAAGCGCTGACAATCCCGCACGCTCCTTGAGGATCTTCTGGGCAAGACTCGCCCAGCAGGAAGTCCTCGCTGCGAATGACCATAGCCTCGCCCAGCAGCTCGACAAGCCCCTCGGATTCGGGGAGTAGGCAGACGATCACCAGGGCACCGGCCGCAGCCATGCGGCGGATGTAGCGAGCCTCCCGCTCGACGACATCCTCCGACCCCGCGGGCACGTCATCAATGCCGACGGCAACGCGGGAGTCGCGACGGGCCAGGGACAAGACCTCGCGCGCGAGCCTAGAGAGCTTCCCCGTAGGCGGCTCTGAAGCTGAGTCGCTCAGAGTTATCCTGCGTACCTCCGCCTCTGCCTGGGCTTCCGAGAGAAGCAGCCTGTCCATGAGACAGGTTTTGCCAAGGCCAGACTCCGCATATAAAAGCACGATCTGTCCCACGTTGCCCTGCTTGCGCATGGCAGCGATGGAGCTGCGGGCATCATCGATTGTGGGAGAAGAGCAATACCAAGGGCCATCGAATCGAGCACAAGTGTCAGCTTCCATTCGCATGTCTCCAAAAACAGGCATCCGTATGCAGATGCACCCAGCAGGTCCTTAGGCTGGCCACCCTGTGCACACTTATAAGCTAAGCTCAATAAAAAATGAGCCTCATTTGATATATTTCTATGAACGGTTGCTGAATAATACTGTGCTAATCGCAAGTTAGACGCCAGCAAGAAAAACCTCCTAAAATTAGGAGGTTTTTAGATGAAAAAAACTGAAAGACACTTGTGAAAAGATAGGGGAATGAAACTTGGCGGCCAGATGCCGCCAAATAGCAATCCCGAAACGGAAAACGCCCCTGGTTGGTCAGCGGCGTCCTGCTCTCCCACGGACTACTCCGCAGTACCATCGGCGCTCGGGGGCTTAACTTCCGGGTTCGGAATGGGACCGGGTGTGCCTCCCCTGCCATGGCCGCTGACCAACTAGGGGCGTTCTCTCTCCGGGGC
>NZ_LT732539.1 GCF_900155635.1 Olsenella urininfantis | reverse complement strand
GTGGATAGCGGGATTGGACGGGGTTCGGACCGACCGTCTGTGGTGTGTCTCTCTGAGCGACCACTGTGGTCTCCCTAGAAAGGAGGTGATCCAGCCGCACCTTCCGGTACGGCTACCTTGTTACGACTTCACCCCCCTTACCCTCCACACCTTCGGCGCCTCCCCCCCTCTCGGGTTGGGCCGACGACTTCGGGTGCAGACGACTCGGGTGGTGTGACGGGCGGTGTGTACAAGGCCCGGGAACGCATTCACCGCGGCGTGCTGATCCGCGATTACTAGCAACTCCGACTTCGTGGAGGCGGGTTGCAGCCTCCAGTCCGAACTGGGGCCGGCTTTGGGGATTCGCTCCCGCTCGCGCGGTGGCAGCCCACTGTGCCGGCCATTGTAGCACGTGTGCAGCCCAGGACATAAGGGGCATGATGACTTGACGTCGTCCCCACCTTCCTCCGGCTTGACGCCGGCGGTCTCGCATGGGTGCCCGGCCGGACCGCTGGCAACATGCGACGAGGGTTGCGCTCGTTGCGGGACTTAACCCAACATCTCACGACACGAGCTGACGACAGCCATGCACCACCTGTCTAGGCTCCTCTCGGCCACGGCGTCTCCGCCGCTTCACCTAGATGTCAAGCCCTGGTAAGGTTCTTCGCGTTGCTTCGAATTAAGCCACATGCTCCGCTGCTTGTGCGGGCCCCCGTCAATTCCTTTGAGTTTTAGCCTTGCGGCCGTACTCCCCAGGCGGGACACTTAATGCGTTGGCTGCGGCACGGAGGGATCGTCCCCCCACACCTAGTGTCCATCGTTTACGGCTGGGACTACCAGGGTATCTAATCCTGTTCGCTCCCCCAGCTTTCGCGCCTCAGCGTCAGTCGTGGCCCAGAAGGCCGCCTTCGCCACCGGTGTTCTTCCCAATATCTGCGCATTCCACCGCTACACTGGGAATTCCGCCTTCCCCTACCAGACTCAAGCCAGCCGGTATCGGGAGCGGGCGGGGGTTGAGCCCCCGGATTTGACTCCCGACCAAACTGGCCGCCTACGCGCGCTTTACGCCCAATGAATCCGGATAACGCTCGCCCCCTACGTATTACCGCGGCTGCTGGCACGTAGTTAGCCGGGGCTTCTTCTGCAGGTACCGTCACCTCGCGGCCTCGTCCCTGCTGAAAGCGGTTTACGACCCGAAGGCCTTCGTCCCGCACGCGGCGTCGCTGCATCAGGCTTCCGCCCATTGTGCAAGATTCCCCACTGCTGCCTCCCGTAGGAGTCTGGGCCGTGTCTCAGTCCCAATCTGGCCGGTCGGTCTCTCAACCCGGCTACCCATCATTGCCTTGGTGGGCCGTTGCCCCACCAACTAGCTAACAGGCCGCGGGCCCATCCCTCGCCGTCTGGGCTTTCCCGCCCCCACCATGCGGTGGGTGCGGAGTATCCGGTATTAACCACGGTTTCCCGAGGCTGTCCCGGTGCGAGGGGCAGGTTGCCCACGTGTTACTCAGCCGTTCGCCACTTTATTCGCGCCCGAAGGCGCCTTAACCGTTCGACTTGCATGTGTTAGGCGCGCCGCCAGCGTTCATCCTGAGCCAGGATCGAACTCTCCGTTCAAAAGCGACGCGGGGTCTCCCCCGCGGTCCCCGTTGACATGAGTGGTCGTCCGAAGCCCGGATCCCGCTGATCTGGATTCGCTTGGTCGAATTGACGTGTTCTCGAAAATTCGAACATCGCTTATCTGCTGTCTTTCGTCGATCTTTCGATCGCAGTATCCGGTTCTCAAGGTTCGCCTGCGCCCGGGGCCGTCCGGCCCGTCGCGGCGCGGGAAACAACTATACGCGCCCGGGCGGCGGGCGGGCGCGGGGATCCGCGCCTCCACCATCTCGACACAACCGGGTCCCGAAACGGAAAACGCCCCTGGTTGGTCAGCGGCGTCCTGCTCTCCCACGGACTACTCCGCAGTACCATCGGCGCTCGGGGGCTTAACTTCCGGGTTCGGAATGGGACCGGGTGTGCCTCCCCTGCCATGGCCGCTGACCAACTAGGGGCGTTCTCTCTCCGGGGC
>NZ_LT732537.1 GCF_900155635.1 Olsenella urininfantis | reverse complement strand
ACGCCGCGCCCCTACGCCTTGGCCCTCGCGCCGCCGCAGGCGAAGAAGATCGCGAAGCCGATGGCGATCCAGGCCAGGGTGATGGTCCACTCGATCATGTTGAGGGAGGCGGGGCTGAAGGGCAGGACCATGAGGCCGATGATGATCAGGCCGGCGAGGATGGCGGCGCCGATGCCGGCCACGCCGCCGTTGACCTCGTAGGGCCTGGGCAGGTCGGGCTCGGTCTTGCGGAGCCTGAGGCAGGCCAGGGCGGCCATGGTGCAGGCGAAGATGAAGCCGAGGGAGGCGACGTTGGTCAGGGGGACCAGCATGTTGCGGCCCAGGAAGGGGCCGACGAGCGTCAGGGCGCCGAGGACGACGTTGGCGGTCTTGGGGGCGCCGGAGACGGGGTCGATCTCGGCGAAGACCTCGGGGAGCATCCTCTTGCGGCCGAGGGCCAGCATCAGGCGGGTCGAGGCGCCGAAGAACGCGTTCATGGGGCCGAGGGGGCCGAGCGTGGCGATGACGAGCATCGCGATGTAGAAGAACAGGTTGATGCGCTCGAGGACCGCCAGGGCGGGGACGGCGGGTACGACGAACTCGTGCCAGTCGATGATGGAGCCGAAGGCGTAGATGCAGACCAGGTAGAAGCCGCCGGACGCGAGGAGCGCGAGCGCCGGGATGATGCCGAACTTCTTCCAGTCGAGGTCCTCGGAGGCCTCCTCGGCCTGCTGGGGGATGGTGTCGAAGCCGGCGTAGAAGAACGGGGTCATGACGAGGACCGCCATGATGCCGCCCACGAGGCTGGTCGCCTTGGTGTCGCCCGCGGCGGTGTCGAACACCTGGGAGAAGACGGGCAGGGCGTTGCTGGGCGAGCCGGTCATGAAGGAGATGACCATGGCGAGCACCATGCCCGTGAGGAGGGCCTTGGTGAGGAAGCTGGAGAGCTTCGCGGCTGCGCCGGCGCCCTTGAAGTTCAGGAAGATGACCAGCACGGCGGCGCACAGGGCGATGGCCGTGGGCCACAGGTAGACGTCCGCGCCGAGGATGGTGTAGAGCTTGACCGAGGTGAGCCAGTTCAGGACGGGGAACTTGGCGAAGCGGTCGGTGAGCAGGGTCGAGATCGCGATGGCCTCCCAGGGGCAGAGGGGCGCGTTGCCCAGCAGGAGCATCCAGCCGGTCAGGAAGCCGAGCTGGCGGCCGTAGGTGCGGTCGACGTACTCGATGATGCCGCCCGAGATGGGGATGGCCGCGGTGAGCTCGCCGAACACCATGCCGATGGGGACCAGGAACACCGCGCCGAGGGCGAAGGCGATCATGGCGGGGAAGGGACCCCCGCCCATCACCATCCAGTTGCCCACGAGGAGCACCCACCCGGTGCCGATGATGGCGCCGAAGCCGATGGTGAAGAAGTTGAAGAGCGTCAGCTCCTTCTTCATCCCGCCGGCGTCAGCGGCCGTGTCTTTGTCTGACAT
>NZ_LT732536.1 GCF_900155635.1 Olsenella urininfantis | reverse complement strand
CGTCTTCCGCAGAGCATGCCCCGCCACAGGAAGAGGGGCCATCCCAGGGTGGCCCCAGAGGCTAGGCCAGCTTGCCCGCCAGCTCCCTCAGCTGTTCCAGCGCCTCGTCATTCGGCTCCAGGTTGGCGATGACGCTGCCCACCACGTTGACGCCAGCTGCCTGCGCGCTGTCCTTCCAGCTCTCCATCCACTCCCCCGTGCCCCAGTCGTAGCTGCCGAAGAGTGCCACGGGCTTGTCGCCCAGCACGGGGACGCAATCGCTCCAGACCTCCTCGAAGTCAGGGTCGAGCTCCTCGTCGCCCATCGCCGGGCAGCCGAAGGCAAGGGCGTCGTAGTCCGCCACGCGCGCGGCGGAGAACGACGAGACCTCGATGGCATCCGCGGCGGCGGCATCTGCCAGGGCGTTTGCCATGACCTCGGTGTTGCCCGTCTGGGACCAGTACACAACGGCCAGCTTGCTCATGAGTTCCTCCTTGAGAACCTATCAGAACTTCGGGGACCTTCCCCGAAGGCAGTGCCTAGAGGGGCGTTCGCTCCAGAAGGGCGCCAAGGCTCATGCCCTGGGCGTAGCGCACGCGGCAGCTCCTCTCGCCCTCCGCCAGGCGGCGGAAGCGCTGACGAGCCTGGGTGGCGTCACCATAGCTGCGCCAAGGCCCGCGACAGGTCTCGGTAGCGCCGCGCATGTAGCCCTGGACGTCTTCCAGCGGATAGCCCAGGACGAGCCCCACCTCATGGGGAAAGCCAGACCGACTCCCCTGGTGGTAGCGGCAGAGGGCCTGTCGCAACGAGCCCATCAGGAGGCGCGCGGACGAGGTGGGATGGCCGAGAGACGCCAGGAAGCTGGCGGTGGGGGCATCAGAGAGGCGCTGTTCCACCAGCTCGGGGCGCCAGGCAAGAAGCTGCAGGCGGTCACGCCTGCGCGCAACGGCCACAAGGCGGATGCCCCTCTCGCCCAGGGCGGGCGACAGGGCGCGCAGCAGCTCGCACAGGCGTCCGCGCTCGCGGCCGTCCGAGTCGGGACAGCGAAACGAGAAGATGGCGGCGGGCTTGACCCCCGCGATCACGCCCGCGCAGGCCCGCACG